>NZ_JBIWER010000003.1:0-505372 GCF_044762655.1 Psychrobacillus sp. NPDC096623 | reverse complement strand
GTCACACCCGTTCCCATACCGAACACGGAAGTTAAGCTCTTCAGCGCCGATGGTAGTTGGGGGTCTCCCCCTGTGAGAGTAGGACGTCGCTGGGCTTGCAATAAATACATAAGTTACCCAGGAGGATTAGCTCAGCTGGGAGAGCATCTGCCTTACAAGCAGAGGGTCGGCGGTTCGAGCCCGTCATCCTCCACCATAATACTTTACTCCTGCCGGAGTAGCTCAACTGGTAGAGCAACTGACTTGTAATCAGTAGGTTGAGGGTTCAAGTCCTTTCTCCGGCACCATTTTTTAGAGCCATTAGCTCAGTTGGTAGAGCATCTGACTTTTAATCAGAGGGTCGTAGGTTCGAATCCTACATGGCTCATCACTTTTTAGAGTGAGTTATACATTGCGGGTGTGGCGGAACTGGCAGACGCACTAGACTTAGGATCTAGCGCCGCAAGGCGTGGGGGTTCGACTCCCTTCACCCGCACCATTGAATTTAATAACCGAGCGGAAGTAGTTCAGTGGTAGAACACCACCTTGCCAAGGTGGGGGTCGCGAGTTCGAACCTCGTCTTCCGCTCCAAAGATTCATCAAAGTGCCGGGGTGGCGGAACTGGCAGACGCACAGGACTTAAAATCCTGCGGTAGGTGACTACCGTACCGGTTCGATTCCGGTCCTCGGCACCACTTTTATGAAACATTGCGCTCGTAGCTCAATTGGATAGAGCACTTGACTACGAATCAAGAGGTTGCAGGTTCGAGTCCTGCCGAGCGCACCATATAACGGGAAGTAGCTCAGCTTGGTAGAGCACTTGGTTTGGGACCAAGGGGTCGCAGGTTCGAATCCTGTCTTCCCGACCAGTTATTAACTTTGGGGCCTTAGCTCAGCTGGGAGAGCGCCTGCCTTGCACGCAGGAGGTCAGCGGTTCGATCCCGCTAGGCTCCACCATTTACAAAGTTAGTTTAAAAATCTTGGCGGTGTAGCTCAGTTGGCTAGAGCACTCGGTTCATACCCGAAAGGTCGTGGGTTCGACTCCCTCTGCCGCCATCTTAAGGACCTTTAGCTCAGTTGGTTAGAGCAGACGGCTCATAACCGTCCGGTCGCAGGTTCGAGTCCTGCAAGGTCCACCAACAATATCTCGGAGGAATACCCAAGTTCGGCTGAAGGGATCGGTCTTGAAAACCGACAGGCGGGTCATACCGCGCGGGGGTTCGAATCCCTCTTCCTCCTCCATTTATTTTATTGTTTATAGTTGTAAAGTTATTATCGTCGCGGGGTGGAGCAGTGGTAGCTCGTCGGGCTCATAACCCGAAGGTCGCAGGTTCAAATCCTGTCCCCGCAACCAAATGGTCCCGTGGTGTAGCGGTTAACATGCCTGCCTGTCACGCAGGAGATCGCCGGTTCGATCCCGGTCGGGACCGCCATTTATTATATAGTATATATCTGAATGTAGTATTTATTTAGATATAAAGCTTAATACATATCAATTAAAGATTTAGCCTAATAATAAGCTTGATTTAAATTGAAGAGGCTCAGTAGCTCAGTCGGTAGAGCAAAGGACTGAAAATCCTTGTGTCGGCGGTTCGATTCCGTCCTGAGCCACCATAGTATTGCGGGTGTAGTTTAGTGGTAAAACCTCAGCCTTCCAAGCTGATGATGAGAGTTCGATTCTCTTCACCCGCTCCAAATAATGGGCCTATAGCTCAGCTGGTTAGAGCGCACGCCTGATAAGCGTGAGGTCGATGGTTCGAGTCCATTTAGGCCCACCATTATTCCGAAGTAGCTCAGTGGTAGAGCAATCGACTGTTAATCGATTGGTCGTAGGTTCGAGTCCTACCTTCGGAGCCATATATATGGGGAAGTACTCAAGTGGCTGAAGAGGCGCCCCTGCTAAGGGTGTAGGTCGGGCAACCGGCGCGAGGGTTCAAATCCCTCCTTCTCCGCCATATATAGGCCCCTTGGTCAAGCGGTTAAGACACCGCCCTTTCACGGCGGTAACACGGGTTCGAATCCCGTAGGGGTCATACTCAAAAAAAGGTAACCATTCATTGGTTATCTTTTTTTATTTAATAGAAAGAATAAAAGTTTCTTGTGTATAATGGGTTCATGGGACTTGAAGGAATGAATAATGCTACTGATTTCCGTTTTAGTTGAAGGAACAAAGACCAAGAGCGCCACCTCTCAAAGGGAAGACAATCAAATTTCGTAGCGTCCTGCCGCAACGATTGCATAACCCACAACCTGTGGCCTCAAAGCCTACGTGACAACGTCCTGTTGACCTCCGGCGAAGGCGGCACCTTTAATGAAGATCAATAAAGTGGGTAGTACTCAAGAATAAAATTAAGCATAGTTATAGTAGATATAGCGAAAACCATCTGTTGAATCATTAAAGCTATGCTTAAAAAAGGATGAAAAAGTTGATTTCTTTTACCTAGTCGAACTAAAAAGAAAGAGTAAGTGTTTGTTAAATAAAGAAGCGAGATAGCGAACGAAATTGCATCTTCGGGAGCTCCATCTATGTATGGGAAGCACCTTTTCTTTAGTTATACAGAAACGCACTAATCTGGTTCTAAGAGTTGTAGGAGGGCGACGGATAAACTAACGTAGGAAAATTACAGAAAAAAAAGGAGGCTGATTGTGACGTCTGTTACACCAGCCTCGCTTAAAAAATCATTCTAAGCAAAGCATCCGTCCAAAGCTCTTCGAAAACGCTAGAACCAGGTTTTGATCTATAAAGGACTAGGTGTCTTATTGCCCGGTTTTTCCTATGTTGAAATGCGTATAAGTTCTATCGGTTAGAGCATAGAAAGGAAACTAGGTTCGCATACATTATATAAACAAAAACAGATGAGCAGGGAAATAACCTCTCATCTGTTTTTATTTTAATGTTAAAGATAAAAGCCAATCAGTAAACCTATACCTAATAGAAATACAAAAATCGTATTTGTGAGTGCGGTGTCTTTCATGGCTGGTGCAACCTGAACTGGATTTTCTGTTTTTTTAAATAATTTAATAGCATGTATTGGTTTCTTCAAACTTAATAAGACTAATAAACTCCATGGAGTGATTATTTGTAAAAGTACTAAACCGATAATCCATAAATAAGAGATTGCAAAATAAGATGCAAGAATAGTGATAGCTTTGTCGCGACCAACTAAGATAGCCATAGTTTTTCGACCGCCTACAGTGTCTTCTACTAAATCGCGAATATTATTAGAAAGCATTATAGCTGCAACAAGTAGCGCACTTGGTACTGATAACAAAACAGCATCTATAGGCACTGAACCTACTTGAATATAAACTGCGATTAATACAATTAGCATTCCCATAAATAATCCACTAAATAGTTCTCCAAAAGGAGTACTTGAAATAGGATAAGGACCACCTGTGTAGAAATATCCAACTGCCATAGAAATAGCGCCTATTACTAATAATAACCAGGATGTTTCATAACAAATATATATTCCTAATATGGCAGCTATTATATATAATAATAGGGCTAGTTTCATAACAGTGTTAGGCTTAACACCATTACGCACAATAGCTCCACCGATACCAACCGATTCCTCGCTATCGAGACCTCGTACAAAATCATAATACTCATTAAACATATTTGTAGCGGCCTGTATAAGTAGGCAAGCTAATAACATAGCGATAAATAGTAGCCAGTCAATTTTAGCCTCGTATAGGGCAATCATTGTACCTAAAAACACAGGTGCAAATGAAGCAGTTAGGGTATGTGGTCTTGTTAATTTCCACCAAACGCGCCACCCTTTGTCTGCTTGAAATTCGTGTGACATAATTTTTCTCTCCTTTAAAAGAATCCAGTATCAATTTTAGCATATAATTATGGCTAAATGTGTGCTGAAATGTGTAGAAAGATGTATGATTAAGTGTAGAGTAAATAAATGAAGCTATAAAAAAGAGTAGTTATTAAACGGAGGTCATATTTATGCCGAAAACTACCGGTGTCATTAATACAAAATACCGTTTTTATACGGAAACTATAGAGGTCTCAAGATTGTCTGCTCAGGCATTCTTTGAAGCAGGGGACGAGTTATATAAAGGGAAACGTTATTTTTGGCAAAACAAAGAGAAAACGTTAACCTTAGTAGGATTGGGACATGCTCATACTATTACAAATAATTTAGAAGATAATAGATACAAGGATATTGAAAGAAAATGGAGGGAACTTTGCGAGTCATCATTAAAGGAGAAAGCAGATGTATCTCCAATTCTTTTTGGTGGATTTGCGTTTGATCCGAAAAATAAGGTTTCGTCGGAATGGGATACATTTCCTTCTGCATTCTTTGTTGTCTCTACGTTTCAGTTAGTTATTCAACACGATCAAGCATTTGTTAATATTCACTATATAACGGATGATGCTAAGAGCTCAGAAACGTTTGAACAGCTCCGTATAGAAAGAGATGCGTTAATACACACTGCTCAAGTAAAAGAGTTAAAGCAACATGCTAAACCTACCCTGATTAAACGAGAAGATCGATTGAAGGAAGAGTATTTACAAGCAGTAGAGGATGTAACGAAGAGAATAAGAAAAGATGAAGTACAAAAGGTAGTAATTGCTAGGTCACTAAAACTAACTTTTAACGATCATTTTTCTCCAGCCACAGCAATATACAATGCTTCAATGGAACAACCGGAAAGTTATTTGTTTGGTTTAGAGAAGGGTGAGAAAATCTTTGTTGGTGCAACACCAGAGCGCCTAGTAAAAGTGGAAAATAATAAAGCACAATCTGCTGGGCTTGCGGGTTCTATAAGACGAGGGAAGAATTCACTCGAGGATAAAGAGCTAGGAGACTCATTATTAACAGATTCCAAAAATTTAGGTGAGCATAAATATGTAGTAGAAATGATAAAGAAAGTATTTAAGCAATATTGTGAGGATATTAAAGTACCAACTAGACCGAAGCTGATGAAAATCAGAGATATACAGCATTTGTATTCTCCGATAGAAGGGAATCTAAAAAAGGATTCTTCGTTATTTGAGCTAGTACAGGCTTTACATCCAACTCCAGCATTAGGGGGGGAGCCTCGTCAGGATGCTATTGAGATTATTCGTGAATCTGAACAGATGAATCGTGGATATTATGCTGCACCTATTGGCTGGATAAATGCTGAAGGGGACGGCGAGTTTGCTGTTGGGATACGTTCTGCTTTAGTGGAAAATGAACATGCTTATTTATATGCAGGTGGGGGAATTGTTGCTGAATCATCCTCTTTAGAGGAATTTGAGGAGACACGAGTGAAATTCCGTCCAATGCTTCGAACACTTGGAGGAAATATGAATGACTAACATCGAGTATTTAACATCTTATGTAAATCACTTTGTAGAAACAATTAAACAGGCAGGTATTCAGGATGTAGTTATGTGCCCAGGTTCGAGGTCTACTCCGTTAGCCTATGCTTTTGCTAAAAGTGGGTGTTTTCAATTTTATCGTCAAATAGATGAACGCTCTGCTGGTTATTTTGCTCTTGGTATTGCAAAAGCAAAAAAAGCTCCTGTTGTACTTTTATGTACTTCTGGAACTGCTGCAGCAAATTTCTTTCCAGCTATAGTTGAAGCATTTTACGCTCGTGTACCTTTATTGGTCGTTACAGCTGATCGTCCTCATGAGCTACGCGAGGTTGGAGCGCCTCAAGCGATTGATCAATTGCATCTTTTCGGCAAGCATGTGAAATGGACAGTTGACTTTCCTATACCTGAAAAAGACGATGCAAATTTAGCTTTTGTAGAGCGCCATATTCTACGTGCGGTATCTACATCGAAAGCTTTTCCGATGGGACCTGTTCATATCAACGTACCATTCCGTGAGCCATTATTACTTGATATGGAGAAATCCTCGCCAACAGTAAATATGCATGCACCGGAAATAGGTAAACTAGTACCAAGTGAGGAATTTTTAGCATGGTATAATGACATTCTTCAAAATGAAACAAAAGGAATAATTATCGTAGGAGATTCCCTTCAAGCTACCGAAGGATTTTGGGAATTTGCAAAAATGGTACAGTGGCCAGTACTAGTAGATCCTCTATCAAATTTACGGACATCTATTCCTGTTGATTGTTTGGATTTATGTATAGATCAATACGATGCGATACTCAAAAATGATGCTTTTCAGAAAGTGGCAGCTCCAAACATTGTAATTCGTTTTGGTGCGCAACCAGTTTCTAAGCCGTTAATGCTTTATTTAAAGGCTCTTAAGCCCGAAATCTATATAGTTGTAGATGAAAGTCCTATTTACCGTGATTCTCTTCATATCGCCACTCATCATGTGCAAGTGGAGGCTCAATCATTATGGATAAAAACAGTTGAAAAGTCAGCTTCTACTTATTTGGATTCTTGGTCTAAAGCAAATAGAATTGCGACCAATCATGTAAACAGCTATATTCAAAAGGAAACAGATGAAGGTGCATTAGCAGGTGTGTTGTTTGACACTTTACCAGATAAGTCATTTTTATTTGCTAGTAGCAGTATGCCAATAAGAGATTTAGATACTTTTTTCAATAAAACCAATAAGAACATTCAGCTCTATGCAAATAGAGGTACTAATGGAATAGACGGGGTAGTTTCTACAGCACTTGGAACTCAAGCGGCATTAAACCGTCCCGGTTATTTATTAATTGGAGATTTAGCTTTTTTACATGATTTGAACGGTTTAATTGTTAGTAGATTCCATAGATGTGATATGACAATTATTGTTATGAATAATGATGGGGGAGGTATTTTCTCTTATTTACCTCAATCGACAGAAACCAATTACTTTGAGCATTTATTTGGTACTCCGACAGGGCTTGAGTTTTCCCATATAGCAGCTATGTATAATGCTCAGTACAACGCAGTTCACACGAAGGAAGATTTTAAAGAAGCCCTTGCCGGGGAGAAGTCGAAGGATATCCGTCTTATCGAGGTATTTACAAACAGACAAGTTAATACAGAGACGCATCGAAAGTTATGGGCTGATATATCGAAGGAGCTGGACTCGGTTTGGAAAGTATAACAGTTAATATCCGAGGTATTGATATCCATTTCAATAGATATAATAATGGAGCAGTGGATAAAATTGTGTTTTTACATGGATTTACGGGATCAACACATACTTGGGATGAAGTGATTTCGAATCTACCCAATACGTTTGATACCTTAAGCATCGATCTGATCGGTCATGGAGAAACTTCAAAGCCTATCAACCTTGCCCGTTATGCTGTAGAGGAGCAGATAGCAGATTTACATGCATTGTTTCAGAAGCTTCAGTGGAGAAACTTTTCGCTAGTTGGTTATTCGATGGGTGGCCGATTAGCTCTTGCTTATGCAAGCCAATATCCTGTAAAAAGACTCATCCTTGAAAGTAGTTCCCCAGGTCTTACTGATAAAGTAGAACGTTTAAATAGAAAACAATCAGATGAGCAGCTTGCTGATCGAATATTGGAGGATGGGCTCACATCATTTGTGGATTTTTGGGAGAGAATTCCATTATTCCAAAGTCAGCAGAAATTGTCACTGGAGAAAAAGGAGCTGATACGACAGGAGCGGCTAGCAGGGTCTGAAATAGGATTAGCTAATAGCCTGCGTGGATTTAGTACCGGTGTACAACCTTCCTATTGGGACAAGCTCGAAAAAATCGACATACCGACTTTTTTAATAACTGGTGAGCTAGATGAAAAATTTAGCATGCTTGCGAAAACGATGAAAAAGTATCTCCAGAATGTTGCTCATAAAGAAATTAACGCTGTAGGTCATGCAATTCATGTGGAAAATCCTGAATTGTTTGCTACAATAGTAGAGGATATTATTTTAAAGGAGGATGTAAGATGACTCGCGAATGGACAACACTACATACATATGAAGATATTAAGTATGAGTTTTATAACGGAATTGCTAAAGTAACGATTAACCGTCCCGAAGTGCGTAACGCATTTCGCCCTAAAACAGTAATGGAAATGATTGATGCATTTTCTCGTGCTCGTGACGATAAAAATGTTGGTGTCATTATTTTAACAGGAGAAGGTGAACACGCATTTTGTTCAGGCGGAGACCAAAAAGTGCGTGGACATGGTGGATATGTAGGAGAAGATGAAATCCCTCGCTTAAACGTACTAGACTTACAACGTCTGATCCGTGTGATTCCAAAACCAGTTGTTGCAATGGTAGCTGGTTATGCAATTGGTGGCGGACATGTTCTACATGTTGTTTGCGATTTAACAATTGCTGCTGAAAACGCGAGATTTGGACAAACTGGTCCTAAAGTTGGCTCGTTTGATGCTGGTTATGGTTCTGGTTATTTGGCACGTATTATCGGACATAAAAAAGCACGTGAAATTTGGTATTTATGCCGTCAATACGATGCTCAGCAAGCACTTGATATGGGCTTAGTCAATACGGTAGTTCCATACGCACAATTAGAGGATGAAACTGTTCAATGGTGTGAGGAAATGCTAGAAATGAGTCCAACTGCACTTCGCTTCTTAAAAGCTGCGATGAATGCAGATACGGATGGTTTAGCAGGGCTTCAACAATTAGCAGGTGATGCAACATTGCTTTATTACACAACCGATGAGGCAAAAGAAGGTCGAGATGCATTCAAAGAAAAACGTAAACCAGATTTTGGTCAATTCCCGCGTTTTCCGTGATTACTGAATGACGAGAGTAAAAAAGCTATCCTTATGGGATAGCTTTTTTACATAGAATATAGACATAAGTAAAATATATAATAAGACGAAAGAGCTTAACATAAAAGGAGTACAACATGTTTCCTAATTTACTATTAAAACGTGCCCATCTAACACCAGAGCGCATTGCTTTACGCTTTAAGGGAGAAGTATGGACATTTCAGCAACTTTATAAAGAAGCTAATGAATTTGCAGAGAGACTTCATGCGAAAGGAATTCAACCAGGTAGGAGAATAGCTATTTTATCAAGTTCTAATGCAGAACTAGTAATTGCCATACATGGTTGCCTTCAACTCGGCTGTGAATTAGTCATGTTAAATGAACGTTTAAGTGAAGTAGAGTTAAATTATCAGCTCCATGATAGTAATCCGGATGTTTTACTTGTAGATAATGATGAAAGAAAAATAAGCTATAGCCAAAGAATTTCTTTTTATGATGTTCATAGTCATGAGAGAAAAATTTATCCTTTAGAGAGCGATTGGTACAAAGAACGTACCATTTCCATCATGTACACATCAGGTACTACAGGAAGACCAAAAGGAGTTCGGCAATCGTTAGAAAATCATGTGATGAATGCAACTGGTTCAGCACTCCATTTAGGCATTCATCCGGATGATTGCTGGCTATGTATAGTACCATTGTTTCATATAAGTGGGTTTTCTATTCTTATGCGATCTGTGTTATATGGAATGACGGTAAGCCTCCATACTAAATTTGATCCAGAAAAAGTAGTCGATGAAATACTTGATGGATCAGCTACTAGAATGTCTTTAGTAGCTGTTATGCTTCAACGGATCGTATCGGTTCTAGAAAATAGAAATGAGTATTTTCCTGATTCCTTTCAGTCGATTTTAGTAGGTGGAGGTCCTGTTCCTTTAGCTTATTTAGAACGAGCGATTGAAAGAAATATACCAGTACTACAAACTTATGGAATGACGGAAACTTCCTCACAAACTACGACTTTATCGAGTGAGGATGCCATTCGTAAATTAGGATCAGCCGGTAAGCCACTTTTCTTTGCAGACGTTCGTATTGATGGAGAAGAGGAAATGGGAGAAATATGTATTAAAGGACCGCATGTGACAAAAGGATATATTGGAGCAGCTGAGACTAAAAAACCACTCACGGATGGTTGGCTTCACACAGGAGATATTGGTTATTTGGATGAGGACGGATATTTGTTCGTTGTTGATCGACGCTCAGACTTAATCATATCCGGTGGTGAAAATATTTATCCAGCAGAATTGGAGCAAGCACTAGTAAAACATCCAGCCGTTATTGAAGCGGGAGTTACAGGACGCCAGGATGATAAATGGGGACAGGTCCCAATAGCATTTATCGTAGTAAAAGAGCAAGTGACTATAGATGAGCTAAGAGCTTTTATGAAGACCCAGATTGCATCTTACAAGTTGCCAAAAGAATATCATTTTATAAATGAACTACCTCGTAACGGTGCAAATAAATTGGTAAGAAGAGAATTATTAAAGTTAATATAATAGCTTAAAAAGATAAGAAATTTTGAATTAGAAATACTATTATCCAGTGAAAGATGAAGTAAGTATATATTTTGTATCTTACTAGTGGTATAAAGAGCAATAGTAAATATTGAATAAATAAAGAAGTCAAATAGCGAACTAAATTGTATCTTCGTGAGCTTGCTCTATCAATAGGAGAGTATCAGTTGAAGCAGGGCGACGGAAAGATAAACGCCATAAGATTACCGAAAAAAAGATGCTTGTTGGTGGTGACGGACGTCACCAACCAACAAGCATCTTTAAAAATTCACTCGGTATTCGAAAACGATATATACAGGATTAATTATTAATTCAAAACAGTTCTCAATGTCTCAAGGTTTTTATTCATGAGTGTAAAATAGGTTTCTTTATTATTCATATCTTCCTTAGATAATACACCAAGGTTGTGTAGGACTAAGCTTTCCGCTCCAATTTCCTGTTGAATTACTTCCGTTAGTTTAGATGAAACATTTTGCTCAAATAAAATATAGTTTATATTTTTTTCTTTCGCCAAATCAATTAATTTAGTCAGTTCCTTTTGAGATGGTTCGTCTTGTGAATTTAGTCCAGCGATAGCTAATTGTTCCAATCCATAAGTGTTAGCTATGTAACCAAATGCAGCGTGAGAAACAAAAAATGTTTTACTTGTTGCTGAATGTGCCATTTCTTCAAAACCTGCATCTAATGTCTGAAGCTCTTTAATAAGCTCGTCATAGTTTTTTTCAAAAGTCGCTTGTTGCTCAGGTGAAATCTCCACTAAAGAGTCTTTAATAGAGAGGGCAAGACTTTGACTAATTTTAGGTGACATCCATATATGCGGATCTACATCACCATGATCATGTCCCTCATGATTTTCAAATGATTCATTCTTATGATCTTGAGATTCATCTGTATGCACGTCAGCTGGTTCTTCTAATTGATCTTCAGATACGGCATCCACTGTAGCGACCATCTTCACATGTTCTTCTTCCAATGTCTTCTTAGCATTGTCGACAAAACCTTCTAAGCCGAGTCCTATGTAAAAAAACAAATCTGCATCAGCAAGTGCCATCATATCCTTTTGTGTTGGCTCAAATGTATGTTCATTCGCTCCTGCAGGATAAATAGAAGAAACTCTCACAGAATCTCCACCTATGCGCTCAGCAAAATATTGTAGCGGATATACGGTTGTAAATATCTTTACTTGCTGTTCTTCATTTTCTGTGTTCACTTCATTTGCTTCCTTATTCCCACAGGCTGCAAGGAAAATTAATAGAAATAGCATGCTTGCAATAATAATTCGTTTCAATCAATTCACTCTCCTAAATAGTAACGATTACGCTTTAAAAAAGATAACTTCATTAGATTACAGGACTTTCAAATAAAATGCAAGAAAAAATAGCCTTTGAATTATTTTTTTTTCAAAGGCCATTCATCAGGAACGGGATCAATACCACCCTCATGAAAAGGATGGCATTTGGATATTCTTTTTACAGTCAAAAGACTCCCTTTCATCGCACCGTGTTTTTGAACTGCTTCAACTCCGTAATGGGAGCAGGTTGGGTAAAAGCGACAACTAGGTGGAGATAGTGGAGAGATATACTTTTGATAAAAACGAAAAATAGAGATAATAATATGTTTCATGAATTATTCAGCGTCCTTAGGTTTAGGATCAATTTTCGGGTATTTATCATTCATTGAAAGCTTGTATAAAAAGGTAATGCCAAAAATACTTAGTAATGCTGCTGCTCCTAAGATCCAAAATACCATTATTGTTCACTCCAGTTTAACTTATCGTTATGTTTATTGTATGAAAATTAGAGGTATATTAAAAGAGAAAGCAACTATATTTAAAGGGAGAGTGACAATTTTATGTCAGCAGCGTTAAATAAAGAGCTAAATAAACAAGTAGCAACATGGTCAGTTATGTATACTAAATTACATAATTTCCACTGGTATGTAAAGGGACCGTCATTTTTTACTTTACACGCCAAATTCGAAGAGTTATATAACGAAGCTACACTTAATATGGATGAAATTGCAGAGCGTTTATTAACTTTAGGTGGCCAACCTACTGCGACTTTAAAAGAACATTTAGAGCTTTCCGAAGTAAAAGAAGCTTCGAGTAAAGAGTCAGCCGATCAAATGGTACAAGCTGTAGTGGATGATTTTGATAAAATCATGAAATCTCTTAAAAAAGGGATGGACGAAGCTGCGAAAGATGAAGATGATATGACAGAGGATATTTTAAATGCTATTTATCAAAAAACGGAAAAACATCAGTGGATGTTGAATGCATTTTTAGGAGATACCAATTCTAATACTGCAAAAAAATAATTTTCGCTTTATAATAGCTTAAGTTTACTGATATAAAGCTTGGTATGAAGGAGGAATTTCTATGGATATTAACTCCATTATGTCTTCTAATTTACTTCAGTTACAGCAAACTGTGCAAATGAGCGTTTTACAAAATGCGATGAACATGGAAACTATTGCAGCAGTAGAAATGTTAGAAGGTATGCCTCAAGCAGCTGCTCCACATCCTTATAAAGGATCAGTTGTAGATATTCAAGCTTAAAAACATGTGCCACTGGCGCATGTTTTTTAGTTTTTAGCACAAACTTTTATAAAAGGATGTGTGAAAATGACCTTATACAAAGTGTATATCTCCGTAAAGAGTCAGCAAGTATACGCTTATCCCGATGAATCTCAATGGGAATTTGAAGTAACAGCTACCAGAAATGAAATCAAAGTATTTGAAAGACTCTTCTATCAACTGAAATCGGTGCAAAGTAGGAATTTTTTACGAGCACATGAACCAATGTCCGTGAAGCCATATCATGTGGATGGAGAAAATGATCAATACGATAGAAGATTGAAAAAAGTGTATGCATGGATTCATGAATTCACTTCGGAAGAGTCTAAACGTTTTATCGAACAGCTACCTTATTTTCAAAGAAGAATGGAGGTTCAATTATGAGTAAGAATTTAAATAGAAAAGGTAATGAAAATCCTGTAACGTATCGAAATGTTAGTTCTCTTCTAAATCAATCTCCGCAAAACAAGTCAAAGCAGAATATTGCACAGAATAGAGAAGAAGGTAATGAAGATTACAAACTGGGTCCTAACAAAGAATAGATACTCAAAGACTTAGCTCCTTTTTGAGCTAAGTCTTTTTGAATACATATGCTAAAATTAAGAAAAAACGAAGGAGATTCAGATATGATTTCTTTCCAGGATTTAAATGGTTATCAAGTACAGCTATCCTTTCAACATGGAAGCTTTTCAATTGCATCTGAGCATGTACTTATATTAGCAAAACATAAAGGCAAATGGCTACTGACAAAGAATCCTACTAGAGGATTGGAGTTTCCAGGTGGTAAGGTAGAGGACGGGGAAACATTAATTGAAGCAGCCATTCGGGAAACAAAAGAAGAAACGAATGTAGATATAGTGGAGTTAGAGTGGTTTGCAGAGTATCTGGTCCTGGATAATAACCCTTTTTGTAAAACTGTTTATATAGCTGAAGTTGGGTATATTAATAAAGAACAGACAAGCTTTGAGACAGAAGGAGCGATCTGGTTATCCAAAGAAGAA
Organism: Psychrobacillus sp. NPDC096623; assembly: GCF_044762655.1. Classification (NCBI taxonomy): domain Bacteria; kingdom Bacillati; phylum Bacillota; class Bacilli; order Caryophanales; family Bacillaceae; genus Psychrobacillus; species Psychrobacillus sp. NPDC096623. The sequence continues at coordinate 491,606 of NZ_JBIWER010000003.1, read as the reverse complement.
CTTTCTCATAGTGATAATTTAAGCTTCCATATGAAAGACGATGGGATGAAAGCAATTTTAAAGAAGGTGAATGAAATTGATGGAAAATGGAACGATTGAAAGGGTTCGGAATTACCCTTCACCAAATCCTCATATTGTATTGAAAGAAATTACATATTGGTCTTGTGGTCTTCGAGTTAAAGGAATGTTAGCTTCACCAAAAGTGGCCGGAAGCTACGAAGGGATTTTATATTGCCGAGGTGGTATGCAAAGCATTGGTATGGTTCGACCCGCACGAATTGCACAAATTGCCTCTGAAGGCTTTATCGTATTTGCACCATATTACCGAGGCAACCGTGGTGGTGAGGGAAGAGATGAATTTGCGGGAGAGGACCGCTGGGATGCTATATACGGGGTAGACATATTAAAGCAATATTGCATACCAGAGCGGATTCACTTATTTGCATTTTCACGCGGTGGAATTATGGCATTATGGGTTGCAATACTACGCAATGATATTACTTCATTAGTTACATGGGCTGGCGTTTCCGATATTTACTTAACGTATGAGGAAAGATTAGACATGCGTAAGATGATGAAACGAGTAATTGGTGGTACCCCAACTAAATACCCTTTAGGATACGAACAGCGAGATGTATTACCTCGACTAGAGGAAATGAAGGTATCGATGCTTATAATACATGGTGATCAAGATAAAAATGTCTCTTTTGAGCATGCAAAGGTTTTAGAGCAGGCATTAATAGGGAATAGTATACCAGTTGAAACCTGGTACTATTCAGATTTCACTCATTTTTTTCCGAGCAAAATAAATAGACGTGTAGTGAAAGATGCATGTCACTGGATGAAAAGTCAGAGAGGGGTTTAATAATGGGTAATGTAGTAGTAACAACAGAAGCAATGAGTGTTGAAGGAAAATCTTCGTTTCCTATAGATACTAGTTTTTGGGAGGATTTGTGGGATCAATATACAAATGAATTCCAAGAGGTAGTCATCCATTGTTGGAGTGAGGAACTAGACGTGTTAGAAGAGTTAAACTCTCGAGCAGTTTCTGTTCAAACAGAGGGATTGATGAAAGTGGTTACTATTAATCTAACGGATGAAAATAGGCTCTATTTTAGAAATTATTCTGTTGATCCAAAGGGGGGCTTAAAGTGGTTTACGATGTTCTTCCAAGAAGATGGAGAGGAACAGATGGAAATAGGACACTATGGTTCAGAAATTATTCTATATAAGGTTGATGAAGAGGAAGCGGAAAAGTTTGTAGAAATATTTCCGAAATTAGTTAATAGTTCATACCATGCGACTAATGGTGATTAATGCTAATTGGATGCTGCTAATAAGTACAGCACATGTTGAGGGTTGAATTTCCTGTAGGCTAAGCAAGCATTGAGGGGAAGCTTTGCTGGTGTAATACTATAATCATATATTTTAATAAACAATTATTAAAAAGAGCCAAATTCAATAGAATTTGGCTCTTTTGATGTTTACTTTATTAAGATAATGGTCCACCTTGAACCGAAATGTCTTCTGAAACTGTTCCGAACTTTTTAAAGTTTTCACGGAATGATTGAGCTAGCTCAGCTGCCTTTTGATCATATGCCTCTTTATCTTCCCAAGCATTACGCGGAATTAGTACCTCTGAAGGAACGCCTTCTACTTCTGTCGGAATCGCTAAACCAAATACTGCATCTGTTGCTGTTTCAACATTGTTTAGTTTGCCATCAATTGCTGCACGAACCATTGTACGTGTGTATGAAAGCTTCATGCGGTTACCTACACCGTATTCTCCACCAGTCCAACCAGTGTTTACTAAGAATACTTGTGCGCCGTGTTCGTCAATTTTCTTCCCAAGCATTTCTGCATATACCGTTGCATGCAATGGTAAGAAAGGTGAGCCAAAGCAAGTAGAGAATACTGGTTGAGGAGAAGTTACTCCACGCTCAGTTCCAGCAAGTTTCGATGTAAATCCACTTAAGAAATGGTACATTGCTTGTTCTTTCGTTAGTTTACTGATCGGAGGCAATACGCCAAATGCATCAGCAGTTAAGAATATTATTGTATTTGGATGACCTGCTACAGATGGGTCTACAATATTATCGATATATTGAATTGGATAAGCAGCACGTGTATTTTCTGTTAATGAGTTATCCGCATAGTTAGCAACGCGTGTTTCCGCATCTACTACAACGTTTTCTAATACAGTTCCGAAAGTGATAGCATCCCAGATTTGGGGCTCATTTTCTCGCGTTAGGTCGATACATTTCGCGTAACAACCACCTTCGATATTAAATACACCGTTATCTGACCAGCCGTGCTCGTCATCCCCGATTAATTTGCGTCCTGCATCCGCAGAAAGAGTCGTTTTTCCTGTTCCAGACAAACCGAAGAACAAAGCAACGTCCCCATCATCCCCAACATTTGCTGAGCAGTGCATTGGTAAAATGTCTTGTTCTGGCAATAAGTAGTTCATAATAGAGAAAATGGATTTTTTCATCTCACCAGCATACTCAGTACCACCGATTAATACCGTGCGTTTTTCCATAGATACGATGATAAACGTTTCTGAACTAGTTCCATCTACTGCTGGATCTGCTTTAAAGTTAGGTGCAGAAAGTATAGTGAAGTCAGTTGTATGTGTTGCAAGTTCTTCCTGTGTCGGACGGATAAATAGTTGATGAGCAAAAAGATTATGCCAAGCGTATTCATTAATAACTTGAATACCTAGACGAGATTCTTTATCTGCTCCTGCATATCCTTTAAATTCGAAGATTTCGTCTTGCTTATTTAAGAAATCAGTCATTTTTTTATATAATGCATCAAAAACGTCAGAAGAAATTGGTTGGTTTACTGAGCCCCAATCGATTTTGTCTTTTGAAATAGCTTCATCTACTATATACTTATCTTGTGGAGAGCGGCCAGTATATTTACCTGTTTCGGCTTTAACTGCACCAGTAGAAGTTAGAACAGCTTCTCCTCTTGTTGTAGCTTTTTCCACTAGTTGTGGCACTGACAATTGGCTGCTAACGTTATTACCTGCTAACAATTCTTTCAGTTCACTCACAGTATCGATTGAATTCATGTTGAATATACCATCCTTTTTTTATATTTCCTCTAAAAAAGAAGAAGTTTTACTAGATATGTGAATTAGTATAACACATTGGAGTGAATAGTCTATACTAATTACTTTAAAATTTTTCTTTTGTGTATAAAATACAAACAAAAATAGTTGACATCTTTTACAGACTTACGTATGATGATAAATTGAACGGATACTCTTATCCCGAGCTGGTGGAGGGGTCAGGCCCTATGAAACCCGGCAACCTGTAATTTTTTATTATTACAAAGGTGCCAAACCTGAGACAAGGTGAAATTCCTTGATTGATAAGAGTGAAAGGTGCTTATGATATTAATGCCTTTCCTCATGTATATTTACGTGAGTGAGGGGCTTTTTTATTGAACATCGCCCTTTATCCTTGTGTGCCAAGTCCGAAACGGCTTCAAGTTAACTTCAATGCACAAAAAATCATATCTTTTAAAAGTGCATGGAATTTTGAATGGCTTGACATGGGAATGAGTACCGTATCAATTCTTGAGAGAAATCTCGCAGGATATAGGAGGAATAATCTATGACACAACGTCGATTATTTACATCAGAATCAGTAACAGAGGGTCATCCAGATAAAATCTGTGATCAAATCTCCGATGCAATTCTAGATGCAATTTTAGCAGAAGACCCAAATGCTCGTGTAGCTTGTGAAACGAGTGTTACGACAGGACTAGTATTAGTTGCTGGAGAAATTACAACATCTACTTATGTAGATATTCCTAAAGTAGTTCGTTCTACTATAAAAGATATTGGCTATACACGTGCTAAGTATGGTTTCGATTCAGAAACTTCTGCTGTGCTTACTTCAATCGATGAACAATCAGCTGATATTGCACAAGGTGTGGACCAAGCTTTAGAAGCTAGAGAAGGCTCCATGAGCGATTCTGACATTGAAGCAATCGGAGCAGGAGACCAAGGTTTAATGTTCGGCTACGCTTGTAATGAAACACCTGAACTTATGCCGCTACCAATCAGTTTAGCGCATAAATTGTCTCATCGATTAGCTCAAGTTCGTAAAGATGAGACGTTAGACTATCTTCGTCCAGATGGTAAAACACAAGTAACTGTAGAATATGATGAGAATAATAACCCGGTTCATATTGATACAATTGTTATTTCAACTCAGCACCATCCAGAAATTACGTTAGAACAAATTCAAAAAGATATTAAAGAAGTGGTGATCAATCCGATTGTTCCTGCAAATTTAATAGATGAAAATACAAAATACTTTATCAACCCAACAGGACGCTTTGTTATTGGTGGACCACAGGGAGATGCTGGTTTAACAGGACGTAAAATCATCGTAGATACGTACGGTGGATATGCACGTCATGGTGGGGGAGCTTTCTCGGGCAAAGATCCAACAAAAGTAGACCGTTCTGCTGCCTATGCTGCACGCTATGTTGCTAAAAACATTGTTGCTGCTGGTCTTGCAGATCGTTGTGAAGTACAACTTGCTTATGCAATTGGTGTTGCTAAGCCAGTTTCTATCGCTGTTGAAACATTTGGTACTGGTAAGGTAGAAGAAGTTGAATTAGTTTCGTATATTCGCGAACTATTCGACCTACGTCCAGCAGGAATTATTAAAATGCTAGACCTTCGCCGTCCAATATACAAACAAACAGCTGCTTATGGTCATTTTGGTCGTACAGACATTGATGTACCATGGGAACAAACAGACAAAGCTGCAGAATTAAAACAAATGGCTGGATTATAAGTAGTATGAACAAAAAAGGCTTTCCTATGACGGAAAGCCTTTTTTCAATGGTGAATATTAAGCGAACGATCAATGATGACATTGAATCGATCGATAAGAGCTAATAATCACTCAATCAGGTGCAAAATCGATCGACCAAGACGAAAATCAATCAATCCACACAAACAAACGGTACGATTATTTACTTCTGAAGCGATTTATAATATTGTCCTTTTTCTACATATTCTCGGATAATTCTTTGAACATCCGCTTTATCCTCGTCATTTAGGTCTCGTACGACTTTTGCAGGGCTCCCTAGTGCTAATGAATTTGGAGGTATTTTTTTACCAGGTGGTACAAGACTTCCGGCTCCAATAAATGCACCTTCCCCAATTTCGGCACCATCTAAAATAATTGACCCCATTCCTATCAATGCACCTTTACGTATTATACAGCTATGTAACGTCACTTGATGTCCTATAGTCACTTCATCTTCTATTATTAGAGCTTTGTTTGGGCTTTGATGTAAACAGCTTAAATCCTGTATACTAACCTTACTTCCAATAATAGTAGGAGCAACATCACCTCTAATTACCGTATTAAACCAAATTGTAGTCTCTGGACCGATTGTCACATCACCTGTTATTGTGACATAATCAGCTATAAAAGCTGAGGCGTCAATAATGGGAGTTTTATCTTTGTAGGGGTAAATCATTTTGCAACCGCTCCTTTTGAAGTTAGAATATAATTAATCGTATCAGACAAACACCACGAAAGAAACGAAATACCATGAAATTGCAAGGAAAGAAAAGAGGTTTGTTTAAATGTGGAAATGGGAAACAGAAGGAAAGCCTAAAGCAGTGATCGTTATTGTTCATAGTGCCTACGAGCATCATAGAAGGTATGCTTGGTTAATAGAAAAATTAAGAAGCTCCAACTATCATATCGTGATGGGTGATTTGCCAGGACATGGAGAACTAAAAAAATCAAAAACGATGCACGATGAATCCTTCGATTTGTACAAGAACTACATTAAACAAGCGTTGCAAGTTGCTGTTACGTACGATCTTCCGATTTTTTTGATCGGTCATGGCTTAGGAGCGACCTTACTAGTAAAAGTCCTACGTAAGCTTGATATTGAATATGCAGGTGTAATACTAACTTCTCCTTGGTTCCAGCTTCAAAAGCTACCTTCGAAATGGACGAATGCATTGGCAAAACTATCAGTACCCCAGAAAATAAACCATGATATCCATTTAAATGATTTAACGAGAAACTATGAAGTGTTCCAACAATTCGTCTCAGATCCAACTTATAAATCGTTCATTTCAACTGAATGGTACAAGGAACTCCAAGCGCTTTTAAAATCGGTAAATCAATCGACCATCTCTATACCAAACAAGCCAATTCTTGTTATGACAGGGGAGCGGGATAAAGTTACCGATACAAATGCTGCAGCAAGTTGGCTGAAGAAACAGGAGCTTTCTGAGTATCAATATAAAGAATGGAAAAATTGTTTTCATGACCTCTATCAAGAACCAGAGCGAGAAGAAATTTTTACGTATTCACAATCATTCATCAATAATGTACTAACCGACATCGGCTATATTGTTTGAATTTATAATCCCATCTCGATTCAGTAGATGGGATTTTTTGTGAGGGGAAATAAGACATATTGACATAACACCTTTTGGTTATATATAATATAACACCTAAGGGTTACATATTTGATTTGAAAAGGAGCTATATATGATGAAAGAAAATTTACCTGATATTACGCAAACAGTTTTAGTAGAAGCGCCAATTCAAAAGGTATGGGATTATGTTTCAACTGCAGAAGGAATCTCAGCATGGTTTATGCCTAATGATTTTCAAGCGCAGGAGGGATACGAATTTACTATCCAGTCCCCATTTGGACCATCGCCTTGTAAGGTGCTTGAAATTGACGAGCCACACAAACTGTCATTCCAATGGGACACAGATGGATGGTTTGTAACATTTCTTTTGAAGGAAAATGGTGCTCAAACTGAATTCACCTTAATACATGGTGGCTGGAAGGATGGAGACTCTATCGTTTCGAAAGCAAAATTACCTAACTCGGCCGTGCATAGCAAGATGGAACAAGGATGGATTGGAATTGTACAAAACAAATTTAAGCAAGTTGTCGAAGCTTAATGAACGAAGCAACTAAAAAGGTGGATGTTTTTCAAGCAATTGCAGATCCCACAAGGAGAGATGTCCTACAACTGCTAGCAAGCAAACAGAGGTCCATTGCGGAAATTTCTTCCCATTATGATATGAGTAGAACTGCAATTGTTAAGCATTTAAATGTGTTAACTGAAGCAGGTCTAGTCACTGGTCAAAAGTTAGGGAGAGAAAAAGTGTATTATTTAAAGCCAGAGCCACTGACGGAAGTTAAACAGTGGCTCGACTATTATGAACAGTTCTGGAATAACAAACTTTCTAAGTTAAAGTTCTTAGTTGAAAATGAAGAATAATAAATAATAAAAATTTCAACCCCGTCAGCGTTATTGACGGGGTTAGTTTCATTTTGTTTAATACGCAATTCAAAAGTACATTTCAATCAGATGAAATGGTTGAAAATTAAAATAATTTATTATATAGTATTAGTGTAATATATAACTAGTACACGAATACACTATGACGAAGTTGATGACAAAAAAGGAGATGGAAAATTGAAAGGATTATTGTTGAAAGAATGGATGATTTATAAGTCATGGCTTTTAGGTTCAACAATAATGGGTATTGGGGGTGTATTAATTCTTCCGATAATATTGGGAAGATATTTAATAACCGAGGTACCCATTCAGGAAATTAGACTGGTTTTAATGTTTTTAATGTTAGGCTTTAGTATTGTTAATCACTTAGTTCAGTTTAATAATTCGTTAAATACCGACCATGGGAAAAAAGATATGTGGCTGCATAATCCTCATTCTATGCACATATTGATTGGTGCAAAATTTATGTTTAGCTTAGCTATATATTTTGTTGGAAATATTGTCATCACTTCAACAGGTATATATTTCATGTCAGATGTGCTTTTAGGTAGCTTTACGAATCTTCTTATTTTACAGCTCTTATTATTAGTAATAATGTTATTTGTCGGCATCTTTGTAAGTATTATTTGGTTATTCTTCTGGACAATTTATTTAGAAGGTAAATATTGGGTCGGTAAATTTTCACTTATTGCTACGGTAGTAGTATTCATTTTAATAATTAGTTTTTTACCGAAACTATTTGGTTTTCTTTCAATTGATAAGCTACTGAATCAAGGTGAAATATCTTTAGAATTCTTAGAAGGTTATTTACCTATTATTACAATAAGTAATTTTATCGTGGAGTTAGATTCTATATATATTGTAGAGGAATTGTTTTACTGGATAATTTTTGTATTGTTATTTTGGGCGATTTGTAAATGGTTGGAGAGGGTGATTACGAGATGACGCAGGATTTCACTCGTGATAAGCCTATTTATAGCCAGCTAGTTGATATAATTTGCGGGGATATCCTGAAAGGAAACCTACAGCCGGGAGATAGAATGCAATCTGTTCGAGAATATTCATTGGAGGTTGGTGTTAATGTCAACACCGTTCATCGTGTATATAAGGAGCTTGAATCGATGGAACTAACCGAGACGAAACGTGGTCAAGGCACATTCATCACAATAGATGAAGAGCGTATTTTGCATTTACGAGAGAATATGAAAGTAAAATTGGTTGATCAGTTTCTTCAATCTATTGCAGCATTTGGTTTTTCGAAAGAGGAGATAGTTCAAATATTGCAGAGAAAGGAAGAGACAAAATGATTCAACTTCAACACGTCTCGTTTAATTACCAAAGACAGGAAGTACTTACGGATATATCACTTTCATTTCCAGTAGGGCAGACAATAGGTATAGCAGGCGAAAATGGAAGTGGTAAATCGACGTTATTAAAAATAATTGCTGGTATACAAAGACCTCGAAAGGGAACTATTTCCATTCATAAGGAGTCCTTATCTAGGATACATTCAACTGACATTGCGTATTTACCTGATACGGATTTGTTTTATAGTTTTTATACAACGAAGGAGCTTTTCGCATTTTATGCATCTCAATTTCAGGATTTTTCTTTGCAGAAGGCATTAGAGGTAGCCAGTTTTTTAGAAGTAGATGTTCATGTAAAATTGAAAAAGCTTTCTAAAGGGAATCGTGGTAGAGCAAAAATGGCGGCTACTCTTGGTAGAAACACATCGTACTATGTGATGGATGAGCCATTTTCAGGGTTAGATCCAATCGTGCGTGAGTCCCTTATAAAGGGACTCATCCGATTTACTAATGTAGAGGAGCAATCAATTATTTTATCTACCCATGAATTGCATGAAGTAGAACCAATACTAGACCAACTAATAGTTTTAAAGGAAGGTAGAGTAATTGCTCAGGATGAGTTAGAATCGATCCGCTTTGAAACCAATCAGGATGCAGTGAGCTGGATGAAAAATGTAACGAAAGAGAAGGTGAAGTAAATGTCTACTCCAATTGTACAATTAAAAAATGTTACCAAAATTATTAAAAGAAAAACAATAATTGATGATGTGTCATTAGATCTTTTTCCAGGGCAGATTACTGGATTCTTAGGACCGAATGGTGCTGGAAAGACCACTACCATTCGTTTAATGACGGGTCTTATGCATCTAACTAGCGGGTCTATTGAAATAGAGGGTGCCTCTATTGCAGATGAGTACGAAATAGCGATTGCAAATGTTGGAGTAATCGTTGAAAATCCAGAAATGTATAAGTATATGTCTGGTTATAAAAACTTACTTCATTTTTCCAGAATGCATATTGGTGTAACAAAGGCACGCATTGATGAAGTAGTTAATCAAGTAGGTCTAACTAAGCGAATTAACGAGAAGGTTTCGACTTATTCATTAGGAATGCGTCAGCGATTGGGATTAGCACAAGCATTACTACATGATCCGAAGTTTTTAATATTGGATGAACCAACGAATGGTTTAGATCCTGCGGGAATTCGTGAATTCCGTACGTATCTTCGTAAAATTGCTCAGGAAAATAACGTTTCTATTTTCGTATCTAGTCATCTGTTATCAGAAATAGAGTTAATGTGTGACCGTGTAGTTGTTATTCAAAACGGGAAGCTGATTGATGAACGCATGATTCAAGGTGATGACAAGACACGTATGCAGCTTAAAGCAGAGCCAGCAGAGGTAGTAGAAAACTATCTAAGTTCAAATGGCTATATATTTACATCGCACGAGGGAGTATTTTTACTTGAATTAATAGAGGAGAAGGTACCAAGTCTTATCAAGGAACTAGTCGCACAACAGGTTCAAATTTTTGCTATATCAGCCGTGCATGAAACGCTTGAAGAGCAGTTCCTTCAAATGACAGGAGGCGGTCAAATTGTTTAAGTTGATACGGAATGAATGGATGAAATTATGGCATAAAAAAAGCACATGGGCAATTTTAGTTATTTTATTATTAGTTATTGTTGGTGTCGGTGTTCTCGATAAAGTATTTATGGAAGATGTAAAAAACTCTGATTGGAAACAGGAACAGCAAGCTATGATCAATGATGCCAATACTCAGCTTCAAACTCCTGACCTTGATGAATGGTCCATCCAGATGTTTGAGGATCAAAAGCTGATGGCGCAGTATCGCTTAGACAATAATGCAGCACCTCAAGTGAACCAGAGTATGGAAGGTAATATGGCATTTGGTGCATCCATTATGGTGCTTATTACATTGTTAACGGTTATTCCTGGAGCATCCATTGTATCGCAGGAATATACAGATGGTACGATTAAAATGCTTTTAACACGACCGGTTTCCCGATTTAAAGTGTTAGCTTCTAAACTAATAACGATATTCTTGTTTGGTATTACTTTAATAATAGTAACGATTATTCTCACAACAGTAATTGGATTTATTTTATTTGGAACTGCTACTGGTGTCGATCTAACTATTGTTGATGGTGTTGTGCAGCAAACAAACACGATGAATGATATATTCTTAACGTATGTGTACTCCTTAGGAGATTTCACCATGTCCATACTATTTGCATTCTTTATCGGAACGGTATTTAGTTCACCTTCCATTGCTATAGCTTTATCCATGCTATTTTTAATGATGGGACCAATGATTATAATGCTCTTACAAAAGTATATACCTGTAGAGTATATATGGTTAACGCATTCTGACTTAACACAGCATCTCAGAAAAGAATTTTTTGTAGAAGAAACAACTTTATTTATGTCTTTAACAGTGCTCCTTATTTATGCCATAGTCTTTTTGGTTTTAAGCTTTATGACGTTTATTAAAAGAGATGTTAAAGCATAGGTAGACTTTTTGTGTTATAATTTGTTGGTTAAAAAAGAGAATAGAGTTAGGAGATTTTAAATGCAAAGCCAACATATAATTCGTAACATCATCGTGGAAACACCTTCAAAACCTGGTAATTTTGCTAAGGTTGCTACTGCAATCGGTATGGCAGAGGGAGATATTGGGGATATTACCACACTTAAGAGTGGAGCGTTAACAACCGTTCGTGACATTACAATCACTTGTAAATCGAAAGATCAATTGGAACAAGTGATTTCTAATATTAAGGCAATTGGTAATGGCGTTAAAGTTCAAGCCGTTACAGATGATGTATTAAAAGCGCATGAAGGCGGTAAAATTGCTATGAAGAGCAGACTAGATGTTCGTTCATTACGCGATCTTCAACGGATTTATACACCGGGTGTTGCTTCCGTTTGTATGGATATTTTACATAATCCAGAAAAAGCTAACTATTTTACTTCCATTGGTTCATCTGTAGCCATCGTGACTGATGGTACTGCGATTTTAGGACTAGGTAATATAGGACCAGTTGCAGGGATGCCTGTTATGGAAGGGAAAGCAGTATTGCTAGACCAATTTGTAGGATTAAGTGGAATTCCAATCTTATTAAATACAAGCGACCCAGATGAGATTGTAGAGACAGTCAAGCATATTCATAAAGGATTTGGAGCGATCTTACTAGAAGATATTGGATCTCCACATTGCTTCGAAATCGAAGAAAGACTAAAAGCTGAATTACCAATTCCAGTAATGCATGATGACCAACACGGTACTGCAGTAGTAGCATTAGCAGCTATTCTATCAGCATGTAAAGCTACTAATGTGGATATTAAAAAAGCGAAAATTGGTCAAATTGGTTTAGGTGCTGCAGGATTAGCTATTTGTCGTATGTTGATGGCGTATGGTGTAGAGGAAGTTTATGGGTTAGACCGTCAAGAGGCTGCTCAAGAACGTCTTACTAGTCATGGTGGTCAAACTTTAGAATCGTTAGAAGCGGTAATGGAAAAATGTGATATTATCATTGCTACAACCGGAGTTTCTGGTCTTATTAAACCAGAGATGGTTCGTAACGGGCAAATTATATTGGCATTATCTAACCCAAACCCAGAGATTTTGCCTTCTGAAGCAATTGCGGCAGGAGCAGCATTTGCAGCGGACGGACGCTCAGTAAACAATGTTATCGGATTCCCAGGTATCTTCAAGGGGGCTTTAGATGCAGGTGCTAAAGAGATTACCTATCCAATGTTAATCGCTGCGTCTTTAGCAATTGTTAATCACACGAAACCTGGTGAACTTATACCAAATCCATTGGATCCAACATTGCATCATTTAGTTGCAAGAGCAGTTGAAGAAGCTGCCAATAAGGAAATGAGTAAATAAACAAAACTTGGTTCTATCGTTTCCGAAGGGCTTAGGACAAATTTGCCCGTATATTAATTATCGATTGATTTTTAAAGAGGCTGGTTGTGACTTCCGTCACAACCAGCCTCTCCTTTTTCGGTAATTTTATTACGCTTATCTTTCCGTCGCCCTTCAAAAACAATTTGAAACAGGTTAGTGCATTTTTTGGTAACTAGAGAATAAATGCTTTCCTATTTATAAAGGAAGCTCTCGAAGATGCAATTTCGTTCGCTATTTTGCTTCTATATTTAGTGAACACCTACTATTTCACTGTACTTCCACTAGTTTAAAAGAAAATCTTTTTTTTCATCCTTCATTACAGAATAAAATCCTTAATTCAAAAGAAAGTTTTTACTAAATTAACTTTACCTACTATTAACATTTAAGCGTAGGCTATGCTATATCTTATAGTGGTATACTACACATTATATTGATTGGAGTGAAAGGTGGCGAATTCGGCAGGATGAGTGAGACAGATGAGATATTACAGCGACGCGCTAGCGACGGTGATAACTCATCGCTCACCCCGCGAAGGCCAACAGGATGTTGGTCACAAAGGCGTTGCCACACGATGTAGCGCTTTTAGCCTTTGTACCCCACCTGTAACGGAAATCAACAGTATTATTGTGAAGATTTAATTTTAATTCCTCAAAAACTAGAAACACTGTATTTGTACAATGTGAAATAGTATAATTTCTTAGTAATTAAAAAAAGAAGGTTTCGGTCATGATGCCGAAATCTTCTTTTTAAATTTGTCTTCATAATTAGTCGCTTCCCTCAATGCTTTTTCCTCTGTAGGAATGCGTACTGAAAGCATAGCTAGATTTAATAAGGTAAATGCTACAGCTGTGAAATATGCTTGAAACATTAACGGTAATAAGATGATCTCTAAACAAACAACTACATAGTTCGGATGGCGAATAAACGTATAAGGACCACTTTTAACAACATTTGCATCTGGTAAAATGATGATTTTAGTATTCCAAAAGGATCCTAAAGCTGCTAAACACCATACACGCAATAATTGAACAAATAAGAAGAATACCAAAAAAATCGGGAATAAGGGAGATATCGATCGGTTGAAAAATATTACCTCAACAATAAGACTTATAAAAAAACACACATGCATCGTTACCATATAAGGATAATGAGTTGCGCCAACTTCATAAGCTCCCTGTGCAAGCATCCTTTTTTCATTGCGTTTAGCGATAGCCACTTCAGCAAGTCTCTGAATAATCACAAAGGAGATAAGGATGAAGAATAACAAGCTAATCCCTCCACTTCAGTAATACAGCTTCTCCGCAAAAACCTGGACCTAATGCGACGAGTAACCCTAATTCATCGTTATTATGTTTTTTCTTCATAAACTGCTCCAATACGTAAAGAACTGTTGGGGAGGACATATTCCCATTACTTTTTAATACTTCTCGTGAGATATGCGTATGATCTTCTGTAAGCTCCAATGTTTCTTCATATGCCTTTAATACTTTCTTGCCTCCTGGATGTGCAACAAAGTTAGTTAGCTCAGCTTTCGTTACTTGTTGTTCACCTAGAAAATCATCTATAAAAGGTCCTAACCAAGCAGTAATAATAGAAGGAATGCTTTTGGAAAATACAACATGGAGTCCATTATTTTTAATATCCCACCCCATTACATCTTCTGAGTCTGGCATCCATTTAGAAGCCGTTGCCGTGATGTGGGGAACCGTTTTTGTCGTAGCCAATTCTGCTTCATCTCCGCAAACTAATGCACAGGCTGCTCCATCAGCAAATAGGGATGCTCCTATTAAATTACTCTTTGAAAAGTCATTAGGTTGAAACGTCAAGCTACAGAGCTCTACACAAACCACTAATACTTTAGAAGAAGGATACGCCTTGCAATAATCGAAAGCTCTACTAATCCCAGATGCTCCACCAGCACAGCCTAACCCCCATAATGGAATACGTTTTGTACGATCAGAAAAAGGCAGATGGTTCATCACCCGCGCATCGATACTTGGAGTAGATATACCAGTACTACTAACAAATATGATTGCATCAATTTCACTAGGATGTAGGGGAGACTCTAGAAAATCACTATTTAAACAATTATTGATAACTTCGATACTATATTGTGTAGCTAGCTCTATATACAAATTATTACGTTCTTCAAAGCTATGTTCACTTTGGTGCCATTCTAAAGGAACGCAAAAATGGCGAGTTTGTATGTCGCCATTTTCGAACACTTTTAATAGTCTATTCAATTGAGGTATTTTGTCTTCAAATAATTCTTTCGTGAGATTTTCGATATTAGATTGCTCTAAAGTATAGGGAGGATTATATGTACTAATCGAAGTAATTTTTGGCATGGAGCCACTCCTTTTTATTCCTTATATTTCCCTTATTCACGATATATATACTATTATTGTAGCTGCTTCATTTTTTCAATTGCGATGATAAATGGAGGATCATTTTGTTGGTTAAGGAATTGATAACTTAATACGTGGACAAAGGATTGAGATAAACCTTGTACAAAACGTAGAATTGAATCCTTTTCTTCTTTACCTCCAGCATGCCCATGGTAAACTACTAAAACAATAATTCCACCTACTTTCAGTAATTGGAGTAACGATTCAATTGCCCGCTGCGTAGATTCTCCTCGTGTCACAATTTCATGATTGCTTCCCGGCAGGTACCCTAGATTAAATATTGCCGCAGAAACTTCCTGCTTGATATAAAGATTCAGATTTTCATGTCCATCGTTTATTAATGTTGCTATTTCTAATTTGTTTGCTTCCTTTAACCTTTTAGTTGTTGCTAGAATGGCTTCTGCTTGAACGTCAAACGCATATACATGTCCATGCGCACCGACAAGTTCTGTTAAAAACAGCGTGTCATGCCCATTTCCTGCAGTTGCATCGACGACTATATCTCCACTTTCGACTGTTTCCGTTAGTAATTGTTTTGCATAAGGTAAAACTCGTTTTAGTTTCATCTTGCTACACCGCTTTTTTTATAAAATTTCCCTTGGTAACTCTCCCTCGAAGCAAGCTCTGCATCAATTCCATTTAATACATCCCATTTATTCACACTCCACATTGGTCCAATCATCAAGTCAATCGGGCCGTCACCAGTGATTCGCTGTACGATCATCTCAGATGGTAAAATTTCTAGCTGATCTGCTACTAGCTGGATATAGGAATCTCGATCCATGAAGTCTAGCATCCCTTTTTCGTATTGTTTAACCATTGGAGTACCTTTTAACAAATGAAGTAAATGAATTTTAATTCCTTGGACGTCTAGCTTGGCCACTTCTCGTGCAGTTTCCATCATCATCTCTCTGTTTTCTAGAGGCAGCCCATTTATTATATGTGTACAGATAGGAATTCCATGCTTCCTTAACTTGCTAACTCCTTCTATATATGTGGGGAAATCATGTGCACGGTTTACCAAATTTGCAGTTCGCTCATGGACAGTTTGAAGACCGAGTTCCACCCATAAAAACGTTCGTTTATGGAGCTCTGCCAAATATTCCACTACATCATCGGGTAAACAATCAGGTCTTGTCGCAATAGATAGCCCTATAACACCCTCCAATGCTAGTGCAGCCTCAAATTTCTCCTTTAAAACAGGGAGGGGAGCGTGCGTATTCGTATAAGCTTGGAAATAGGCTATGTACTTACCGTTTTTCCATTTTTCGTGCATGTTCGTCTTGATTTTTTCGAATTGAACAGGAATGGGATCTACTTTATCACCTGCAAAGTCTCCGCTTCCGGCAACGCTACAAAAAGTACAACCACCAAATGCGACTGTACCATCTCTATTGGGGCAATCAAACCCCGCATCTAATGCCACTTTAAAAATTTTCATTCCAAATTTATCTCGTAAATAACGATTCCATGTATAATATCGTTTTCCATCAGATGGAAACGGGAAATTATTTTCAACCATTTTCTCCACTCCTTAACAGAATTATATTAACATGATTTTGTTAAGTTTGATGTAATCTTCTTGAAGTGCCATTTGAAAAGGAATACAATGTTCTGAGTGAAAAAGAATTGAGGTGTTAAAATTGCCAAAAGCAGTATGGTTTTTAATAATAGGAATGTTTATCAATACAATGGGAAATTCTTTTTTATGGCCTTTACATACAATCTACATGCATGACCATCTTGGACAGACACTAACGATGGCGGGATTCGTGCTTATGATTAATGCAGGAACTGGAGTTGTTGGTAATTTACTTGGAGGATATCTTTTTGACCGGATAGGTGGCTATAAATCCATTATGTTTGGCATTTTTTTATCAATGGTTGCACTTTTACTCTTAACATTTTGGCATGGTTGGCCAGTTTATATTTGGTTTGTTGCTATTCTTGGGTTTAGTGGTGGTATAATTTTCCCAAGCATGTATGCGTTAGTAGGTAGTGTTTGGCCGGAGGGTGGTCGAAAGGCTTTTAATGCTATATACTTGGCTCAGAATTTAGGAGTGGCAATAGGACCTGCTGTTGCTGGTTTAGTTGCTGATCATAATATTAATAATATTTTTCTTGCAAATTTATTAACATATGTATTATTTCTTTTTATCGCAGGAGTTTTTTACCGCAATATGTCATCTACTCCAAATATTAATGCTTCAGTATTGAAAGGTTCCAAAAAAATTAAACAAAAAGCGCCATTTTATGCAATGCTGATTGTTTCTTTTGGATACATGCTTACATGGATTGCTTATGTACAATGGACTTCTACTATTTCCACACATGTGTTGGATTTAGGTATAACTTTAAAACAGTATAGCTTACTTTGGACGATAAATGGTGCGCTAATATTAGCTGCACAGCCGCTAATTAAACCAATTATTAATAGGCTGGAGCATAGGATAAAAACACAGATGATTATTGGTATAGTAATATTTATGGGATCATTTGTTGTCGTTTCCTATGCTGAGGACTATACAATGTTCATCGTAGCAATGGTTGTTCTGACACTTGGCGAAATATTCGTTTGGCCAGCTGTACCGACATTAGCTGATCAGTTAGCGCCAAAGGGGAGAGAGGGCATTTATCAAGGAATTGTGAACAGCATGGCAACAATTGGACGTATGATTGGTCCATTTGCTGGGGGAATTATAGTGGATGTTTATGGAATACAAGTGATGTTTTATGTTTTCACAGTGCTTATAGCATTAGCGATAGTTCCTACACTTTTATACGATCGACCATTGAAGAAAGTTACAAATGCTAAGGATGTGATATGATTTGGAAATTTTACAACAAAACTTATCTACTTCTGTTCTTGCAGAAATTTTAGAAAATGCTTTCCAATGGTTTGTTGTAGTAGATGCCGATTCAAAAATTCTGTATATAAACAAGGATTACTGCGAGTTTCTTGAAGTAGAGCGAGAGGATGCTATCGGCAAACCTGTTGCGGACATTATAGAAAATACTAAAATGCATGAAGTTATTGCATCAGGAATTGCTGATAATGCTTCACCACATTATATTAAAGGGACATATATGCTTGCAAATCGTGTCCCCCTGTTTGTGGATGGAAAGATTGTTGGTGCTTTTGGAAGTGTGATTTTTCGAGATATGTCCGATTGGAAAAAGTTGAGTTCCCATGTTCGAACAACGATGGAAAGAATTCAACTAAACGTCGATGATAATAGTTACAACGAGTACAAATTGGCCGAGATAAAGGGCAGTTCTCCAGCCATTCGAAAAATTAAAGAAACGATTGAAATAATAGCTCCTAGTGAGCTACCCGTCTTAATCGAAGGGGAGAGCGGTACTGGAAAGGATCTATTTGCTCACAGTATTCATCAGCTTTCAGAACGCTCTGATTTTCCCTTCGTTAAAGTAAATTGTGCCGCAGTTCCACCAGAGTTGCTGGAAAAAGAATTATTTGGGGTTTTTGATCCGCTAACTGGGAAGCTACAAAATGGACGGTATAAGCAAGCAGATAAAGGGACACTATATATAGATGAAATAGGTGCACTTCCTCTTACACTTCAAGCTAAGCTATTACGTACGATGCAGGAGGAAGAAATAACGCCAGTAAATTCGGAGCACAGTGAAAAAGTAAATGTTCGTATTGTGGTTTCCTCTAATATTTCACTGGCTCAATTAATAGATGAAAAGAAATTTCGAGAGGATTTGTTTTATCGTCTGCAGGCAATCACCATACGAATTCCTCCTTTAAGAGAAAGAATGGAAGATTTCATCGACTTACTCCATTATTTTTTACAAAAGTTTATGCTGCAGGCTGGTCGACGACATGTAACTTTAGCTACAAAAACGAGAGAAATACTACAATCCTATCACTGGCCAGGAAATGTAAGAGAATTACAAAACATACTCCAAGCAGCTGTTTTCATGGCGGAAAAAGATGTGATATTGCCATCTGCTTTACCTTCCCAGATAAAGTTAAGAAATGTTCCCTCTTTCCATACTACTGGTACTTTAGAAGATATATTGGCGGATGTTGAAAAGAAGGTACTGCAATCTTATTTAGAGGAAGAGACAGATAAAATTCAAATTGCAAAGCAGCTTGGTCTTAGTAGATCAACATTATATGAAAAAATAAAAAAATACAACTTATGACCTAAATCCGATTTTTTGGACACAAATCCAATAAATCGGATTTTATTATTGGTGAAAAAGTTGGAATTTTTCTTATTTTCCTCATAATAATCCGGAAATCTGGACTGTTGAGAAATTATTCGTTAACAATATCGTCACAATTGCTATTGATAGAAAATTTTGTATATGTTTTAATTGCTTTTGAAAGCGCTTTTATTTACCGAGGTATTAAAAAGTACCAAGTTTAGTGATCTATACTTCTGCAGGAGTTTAGATTAGTAGTGACCCAATTTATTAAAGAGGATGATAACTGCCTAACTATTTATTTTTTTCTAGATTCTGTTTTATATTCGATCACTTTAATAAAAATTGTTGCAATAAATTGACTTGGTATTTTAACGCGATTTTAAATAATAGGGGGATTTGTAAATGGAAGCATTAAGTATGATCGGTCTTATAGGCGGCTTAGCCTTGTTAATAGTTTTGACCATGAAAGGAGTAAACATACTAATAGCTGGTCCAATATCAGCACTTTTGGTAGCTGTGACTAGTGGAATGCCTTTATTCAAACAGCTTGCTGGTGAAGGTGAAGCTGATTTTGTTACAAGTTATATGACAGGATTTACTGGGTTTATTGCTTCTTGGTATTTAATGTTCTTACTGGGAGCTGTATTTGGTAAAGTCATGGAGGATAGTGGAGCAGCAGATTCCGTATCCAAATGGATTGTTGATAAATTGGGTATGAAGTATGCAGTGCTTGCAATTGTGCTTGCCTGTGCGGTTCTTACATATGGAGGCGTGAGTCTTTTCGTTGTAGCGTTCTCTGTATATCCAATGGCTATTTCATTATTCAAACAAGCGGATTTACCACGGCGATTTATACCTGCTACATTAGCATTAGGATCTGTAACGTTTACGATGACATCTGCGGGTTCACCTGAAATTCAAAACTGGATTCCAATTGAATTTTTAGGTACGAATGCTTACGCAGGTTGGGAAGTAAGCATTATCGTATTTGTGTTCATGGCGACATTCGGTTACTGGTGGCTGAGACGTATTATTCAGAAAGCTGTTAATAAAGGGGAAAGATTTGTAAATCGTGATACTGATCCATCATTCGATACGAAAAGAAATTTACCAAATCCATTCTTAGCGATGATTCCTTTGGTAGTTGTATTATTAATCTCATTTATTTTCCACGATAAACTTGCTCAATCAGCTCTAATAATAGCGTTACTAGGTGGTGTTATTGCAACCTATATTGTTGGAAGAAAATATTCTGACAATTTCTGGGAAGCTTTTTCAGCTGGTACAGTAGGGGCGATAATTGCAATTGGTAATACTGCAGCAGTAGTAGGATTTGGAGGAGTTGCTAAAAACGTACCTGCATTTACAACCGCTGTAGAAGCAATGACAAATATTCCAGGGTCACCATTAATCGGTGCTGCTATCGCTGTATCTGTAATTGCAGGTATGACTGGTTCTTCATCTGGCGGTCAAACAATTGCTTTACCATTGTTAGCGCCGCATTACATGGATATGGGTGTAAACCCAGAGGCACTTCATAGGGTGGTTGCAATTTCTTCTGGTGCTCTTGATTCATTGCCACATAATGGGTACGTAGTAACAACTATTCAATCAATCTGTGGTGAAAAACATAGCGCTGCCTATTGGCCAGTTGCAGCCACAACTGTAGTAGTGCCATTACTAGGAACAGCTATTGCAATTATATTATTCTCACTTGGTTTTGGTATTTAACTATTCAGCAAAAGGAACTTACGGGTTGATATTTGGAGGTAAAACTAATGGTAAAAGATAAAGTGCTTCTTATAACTGGAGCAGCACAGGGGATTGGCTTTGAGGTCGCACAGGAATTTTATAAAGCTGGTGCTAAGGTTGTTTTAACTGATATAAATGAAGAGAAGGTAAAGGATGCAGCAAAATTATTAGGCGATAATGTGCTCGGTATTAAATGTGATGTGACAATCGAAGAAGATATTGTTAATGCAATTGATATAACTTTCAAAGAGTATGGGCGGATAGATATATTAATAAACAATGCTGGTATGCAACATGTTGCAATGCTGGAGGATTTTCCAACGGAACGTTTTGAATTATTGATAAAAATAATGTTAACTGCACCCTTTGTTGCAACTAAACATGTACTTCCACATATGCGGAAAAATGGATTCGGTAGAATTATTAATATGGCCTCGATCAATGGTTTAGTTGGTTTTGCAGGTAAAGCAGCCTACAACTCAGCTAAGCATGGCGTAATTGGGCTGACAAAAGTTGCAGCATTAGAAACAGCTGCTGACGGGATTACAGTAAACGCAGTTTGTCCGGGCTATGTGGACACACCACTCGTTCGCAACCAATTTAAAGATCTGGCAAAGGTACGAAATGTTCCAGTTGAATCTGTTTTAGAAGAGGTACTATATCCTTTAGTTCCACAAAAACGTTTGCTAGATGTTAAAGAAATTGCAGATTTAGCCCTCTTTTTAGCAAGCGATGCTGCTAAAGGTATGACGGGGCAAGCCGTTGTTTTGGACGGTGGATACACGAGTCAATAATTAATTCACTTATATAAAACGCCCGATTAGATAATCGGTGCGTTTTATATAATATTTAGGGTAATAGATTGCTAAGTTATCGGATATTTGAGAAAATAATAAGGAATAGAGTTTACGAATGAAAGGGGATTGGCAGCATGAAACCTATTTATAATTCAGCAAAGGAAGCTGTTGCAGGAGTGCAAGATGGCATGACACTGATGGTCGGAGGCTTTGGGCTTGTTGGAATTCCAGAGCAACTCATATTAGCTTTAGTCGAAAAAGGTGTAAAGGACTTAACTGTTATTTCTAACAACTGTGGCGTGGATGAATGGGGTCTAGGACTACTACTCAAAAATAAACAAATAAAGAAAATGATTGGATCATATGTTGGAGAAAATAAAGAGTTTGAAAGACAGGTAATATCGGGTGAAATTGAGGTTGAACTGACACCACAAGGAACACTTGCCGAAAAAATCCGTGCAGGCGGTGCAGGAATTCCAGCATTTTTTACTCCTGCTGGTGTAGGGACAATAGTAGCCGAAGGCAAAGAAATACGTGTTTATGATGGTAAGGAGTATGTGTTGGAAGAATCACTTCGAGCTGATTATGCTTTGGTACGAGCAGCAAAAGCGGACAAATTTGGTAATCTTATTTATAACATGACAGCACAAAACTTCAATCCGATGATGGCTGCTGCAGGTAAAATTACTATAGCGGAAGTAGAAGAAATTGTGGAGACAGGAGATTTAAATCCAGCTCAAATACATACACCGAGCATTTATGTTCAAGGTCTGTTCCAAGCGGAACAAGAAAAAAGAATCGAACGTTTAACGACACGTTCTTGAGGAGGAGTTTCGATTGAATACACGTGAAAAAATTGCAAGAAAAGCAGAACAAGAAATCGAGGATGGAAATTACGTAAACCTAGGAATTGGAATTCCAACTTTAGTAGCGAATTTCATCTCACCGAACAAAACGGTCGTTTTACAATCGGAAAATGGTTTGCTTGGGATTGGTCCTTATCCTACCGAACAAGAAGTAGACCCAGATCTTATTAACGCTGGAAAGGAAACAGTGACTACGATTCCTGGCTCTGCGTTTTTTAATAGTGCAGAATCATTTGCGATGATTCGTGGAGGACATGTAGACGTAGCTATTTTAGGTGCGATGGAAGTATCTGAAAAAGGGGACCTTGCGAACTGGATGATTCCAGGGAAGATGATTAAGGGTATGGGAGGAGCAATGGACCTAGTGCACGGTGCAAAAAAAATTATCGTCATTATGGATCATTGTGCTAAGGACGGTTCTGCTAAGATTAAAAAACAATGCGAATTACCTTTAACGGGTAAAGCAGTTGTGAATAAAATAATAACAGAACGGGCAATGATAGAAGTAACAGAAAATGGACTTGAACTAAAAGAGGTATTCGAGGGTTATTCTGTTCAAGATATTATTGATGCTACGGAAGCTGATCTTATTATTAAAGATGTTAAAGAAAATGTAGCGATCTAATATCAGCTTGTGTTTTATTTTGAAATCCATTATTATAAAACTAATAGAATTGGACTGTGAAAAGGATTAGTAGATAAATTTCGTTTCTTTAGAGAGCTAACGGATGGTGCAAGTTAGCGTTACGAACTATTGAACTCGCCTTTGAGTCTGTGTAAGTGAACTAACAGTAGCTTATACCGTTTTCCGCGTTAAGGAGTCAAGTTGAGTGATTTTTCACTAATTTGGGTGGTACCGCGTGAGTATATCTCTCGTCCCTTAGTTTTTTAAGGGGCGAGTTTTTTTATTTAGAGGAGGAGTATTTTATGAGATTTAATCATGAGGCAATTGAAAAAAAGTGGCAAAAGTATTGGCAAGAAAATAAGACGTATAAGATGACAGATGATCCATCCAAACCCAAATTTTATGCATTGGATATGTTCCCTTATCCATCAGGCGTAGGTCTACACGTAGGGCATCCACTTGGATATATTGCAACAGATATTTTAAGTGCATTTAAACGTAAACAAGGCTATAACGTTCTTCATCCAATGGGTTGGGACGCTTTTGGTCTTCCAGCAGAGCAATATGCAATTGATACTGGGAATGATCCAGCAGAATTCACTGCTAAAAATATTGCTACCTTTAAACGTCAGATGACGGATTTAGGATTTTCATTTGACTGGGACAGAGAGGTTAATACAACAGACCCTTCTTATTACAAATGGACACAATGGATATTCATCCAGCTGTACAAAAAAGGTCTTGCATATGTAGATGAAGTACCAGTAAACTGGTGTCCAGCTTTAGGAACTGTTTTGGCTAATGAAGAAGTAATCGATGGAGTGTCAGAGCGTGGAGGGCATCCAGTAGAACGTCGTCCAATGCGTCAATGGGTACTACGCATTACTGCTTATGCAGACAGACTTTTGGAAGATTTAGATGATCTTGATTGGCCAGATAGCTTGAAAGAAATGCAACGTAACTGGATTGGTCGTTCAGAAGGTGCAGAGCTTACTTTTGAGGTGGACGGTTCAAAAGAATCATTCCGAGCATTTACAACTCGCCCCGATACTATTTTTGGCGCAACTTATGCAGTATTGGCACCAGAACACAAGCTTGTTGATGTAATTACGACTGCTGAACAGGCTGAAGCAGTGCAAGCTTATAAAGATCAAGTTAAATTGAAGAGTGACCTAGAACGTACAGATCTAGCAAAACATAAAACTGGTGTATTTACAGGTGCTTATGCGATTAACCCTGTAAATGGCGAAAAAATGCCAATTTGGATTGCGGATTATGTATTAGCAACATACGGAACGGGTGCTATTATGGCAGTTCCTGCTCATGATGAGCGTGACTATGAGTTCGCGCAACAATTTGATCTGCCAATCGTAGAAGTAGTTTCTGGCGGGGATATCTCAAAAGAAGCTTACACAGCTGACGGTACGCTTGTTAACTCAGAATTCTTAAATGGCTTAAATAAACAAGAAGCAATTTCAAAAGCAATCGAATGGTTTGAAGCAAACGGTAAAGGTGAGAAGAAAATCACGTATCGTCTACGTGACTGGTTATTCAGCCGTCAACGTTATTGGGGTGAGCCAATTCCAATTATTCATTGGGAAGATGGTACATCTACACCAGTAGAAGAATCTGAGTTACCATTAATGCTTCCAGTTACAACGGATATTAAACCGAGTGGAACAGGGGAATCACCACTAGCTAATATTACGGAATGGGTAAATGTTGTAGACCCAGTTACAGGTAAAAAAGGTCGCCGTGAAACGAATACAATGCCGCAGTGGGCAGGTAGCTGTTGGTATTACCTTCGTTATATCGATCCAAATAATGACGAAGCACTAGTAGATCCAGAATTAGCGAAGCGTTGGCTTCCAGTTGATATTTATGTAGGTGGAGCAGAGCATGCAGTTCTTCATTTATTGTACGCGCGCTTCTGGCATAAATTCCTATACGACATCGGAGTAGTGACAACGAAAGAGCCATTCCAAAAGTTATTTAACCAAGGAATGATTCTTGGTGAAGGTAATGAGAAGATGTCTAAATCGAAAGGGAATGTAGTTAATCCTGATGATATCGTGAAAAGTCATGGTGCCGATTCACTTCGACTTTATGAAATGTTTATGGGACCACTGGACTCTTCGAAACCTTGGTCAACAAATGGGTTAGATGGTTCAAGAAGATTCCTAGATCGTATTTGGCGTTTGCTTGTCGATGAAGACGGTAAATTAAGTGTTAAAGTTACTGATACTTCTTCCGTTAATATGGAAAAAGCGTATCATCAAACAGTTAAAAAAGTGACAGAAGACTTTGAAGCTATGCATTATAATACAGCCATTTCGCAAATGATGGTATTTATCAATGAAGGCTACAAAGCTGAGCAGATTTCAAAAGAATATGTAGAAGGATTTGTGAAGCTTATTTCTCCAATCGTTCCACATATTGCAGAGGAACTTTGGAGCATTCTTGGACATAACGATACAATCGTATATGAGTCTTGGCCAACCTTTGATGAATCTAAATTAGTAGACAATGAAGTAGAAATTCCGGTTCAAATTAAAGGAAAAGTTCGTGCAAAATTACTTGTGACCAAAGATGCAACAAAAGAAGAGCTAGAAGCGTTAGCTCTTGCTTCCGAACAGGTACAGCAATGGTTGGATGGGCAAGAAGTGAAGAAGATTATTGCAATTCCAGGCAAAATGGTGAATATCGTTATATAAATAAATACAAAGCTAAGCTGCTTTCCCTTTTTAGATGGGAAGCAGCTTTTTGTTTATTGTATCTAGAATTTGTAATTAATAATGTATATGTCGAAGGGAATCCAGTTAACCATTTAATAGGACTACAAACTGGTGATGATGACGGGAATTCTGTAGGCAATCATTGATGAAAAAGTAGGAACCTGCATGTTTAAATATTGAAGTACAAACCTAATATTAAGCTAAGATACAGTGGGGATGAAAAATCCTCACTGGTTTTATTTTTTCTTATAGATCCCTGTTATAATAGGGATATAAAATCAATTTATTAGTTAAAGAAGGAAGTGTAAAAACGATGAATTTTGAAACAGTTATGCAGGAACTTGAGGCCCTTGGTAAGGAAAGAACTAAAAAAATATATATGTCTAATGGTGCGCATGAGCCACTATTTGGCGTAGCTACAGGAGCTATGAAACCAATTGCAAAGAAGATAAAAATAGATCAAGCGTTAGCTGAAGAACTATATGCGACAGGCAACTACGATGCTATGTACTTTGCGGGAGTTATTGCAGATCCAAAAGGCATGACGGAGGCAGATTATGACCGCTGGATGGATGGTGCTTATTTTTATATGCTTTCTGATTATGTGGTTGCTGTAACTTTATCCGAGTCAGATATTGCACAAGAAGTTGCTGATAAATGGATAGCAAGCGGTGAAGAGCTGAGAATGTCGGCGGGCTGGAGTTGTTACTGCTGGCTTTTAGGAAATCGAAAAGACTTCGAATTCTCAGAAAGTAAGATTGCTGAAATGCTTGACCTAGTGAAGAATACGATTAACGATTCGCCAGAACGCACAAAATCAGCTATGAATAATTTTTTATATACTGTAGGGATTTCTTATTTGCCACTTCATGAAAAGGCAGTCGAGACGGCTAATGAAATCGGAGTGGTAGAAATGAAACGTGAAAACAAAAAAAGTGCTTTCTTAAATGCTTTCGAAACTATTCAAAAAGAAGTAGATAAAGGTAGAATTGGTTTTAAACGCAAATATGTTAGATGTTAAAATAACGTTAGAAAAGCTGCTTCATCCTTTTTCGGAGAAGCAGCTTTTTTACGTTTTTTGGTTATTCCAACTAAACTCTTCAAAATTCCAACTAAGCTTCTCAAAGTTCCAACTAACCCCTCCAAAGATTCCAACTAAACTCATTTTCGAGGTTTTTGCGAATGAAAAAAGCTCCTAGATTCAGTCAAGGAGCCCATTTTAGCTTATTTTACATAATTTCTTTCAAGTGTTTCGATAAATGAATGCATGATTCGATCTCCTAACTCTGTCCCAATTGATTCTGGATGAAACTGAAGACCATACAATGGAAAGTTTATATGCTTAATTGCCATTATTTCATGATCATCGTTCGCTCTCGCAAGCACTTCCAATTCATCTATTAACGATTCTTTCTCAATGACAAGCGAATGATAGCGCATGACCGAAATCGGTTCCTCAAAACTCTCGAAAAGTCCTTGATTTCTAAAGGAAATAGGGGACATTTTACCGTGCATAATCGTTTTTGCCTGCACAATTTTTGCTCCGAAAGCCGCTCCAATCGATTGATGGCCAAGACAAATACCTAAAATTGGATACTTTTTGTACAGCTTTTGAATAACTTCGATGGAAATACCAGCATCAGCAGGAGTGCCTGGTCCGGGAGAAATTATAATTGCCTCCGGGTTCAGCGCTTCAATTTCCTCAATAGAAATAACATCATTACGAACGACTTTCACATCTTTGCCAAGCATGCTTATTTGCTGATATAAATTATACGTAAATGAATCATAGTTATCGATCAGTAAAATCATCGTTGCACCTCCAAAAGAGCCTTAGCTTTATTGAGCGTTTCCTCATATTCACTCTTTGGAATAGAATCATGGACAATACCGGCTCCAGCTTGAACGTGGGCAAAACGATCCTTTACAACCATTGTTCGAATGGCAAGCGCTAAATCCATATTACCAGTTACGGAAATATAGCCAACTGCCCCTGCGTAAACACCGCGTTTCATAGGCTCTAAATTATTGATAATCTGCATGGCTCTAATTTTCGGTGCACCAGATACAGTTCCAGCTGGTAGACAAGTAGTTAACACATCTAGAACATGTGCATTTTCCTTCAGTCGCCCAGTAACTTCCGACACTATATGCATGACGTATTTGTAGTACTCAATTTTCATATATTTCTCTATATGAACAGTTCCAATTTCTGCAATTCGACCAATATCATTGCGTCCCAAATCCACGAGCATCCGATGCTCTGCAACTTCTTTTTCATCGTTCAATAAAGCGCTTGCTATGCGAGTATCTTCCTCCGCATTTATACCACGGGGTTTTGTGCCAGCTATAGGGTTTGTTGTCACTAACCCATCTTTTACCTTAACTAAGCTTTCTGGAGATGTTCCCAATATCGTATAGGCTTCAAAATCCATATAGAACATATAAGGAGATGGATTGGAGGTACGAAGCTGTCGATATAGCGAAAAAGGATCTCCATTAAAGGGAGAGGTAAAACGCTGAGACAGTACAACCTGGAATATGTCGCCTTTTAAAATATGTTCCTTTGCTTTTTCTACCATATGTGTAAAGTCTTTTTCTTGAATCTGTGGTTTAAAAGCGAGCGGTGAGTCCATATTAACTACCATTTTTGGTCCCTGCTGAAGCTCAGCTAGAATATTATCAATTGAAACAGACATATCTTCAGTTGAACGCCCATTTTGAAATAAATCTATAGCAGCAATAGTCACTATTTGTTTCAAATGATCAAAAATGATAAATGTATCGTAAAACATGACGTGAACATCGGGCATTTCTAAATCATCGTTTAACAAATGACCGATTTGCTCATTATAGAACGCTGTTTCATAGCCAAAATAGCCAATTGCCCCTCCAAAGAAAGAAAATGGATAAAGTTCTTGATGTATAGGTAGCAACATCTTAAGTTTTTCAATTACAGATATTTTCTCTTGGTCGATTTCTCCATTTTCAAGTGCTAATGAGTACCCATGCTGGTTACCGGTTAATTCACCGATGGGATCCACAGCGATAAATGAATATCTTCCACTTTCCTCATGCTTTGCAGAGGATTCAAATAACATTTTTTTCTTTCCTTTTAATGAATGATAAATGGAAATAGGAGTCATCATATCCCCTTGAATTTCTTTCATTTGATAGCTTCTCGTCTCAACTGTCATTTCTCAGCTCTCCTTTTTCTTAGGCTAATCTCAGCTCAACTAAACACAAAAAGGCCCTCCATCGAAAAGGACGGAGAGCCGTGGTGCCACCTTTATTGATTACTATTGTAATCCACTTATTGCAACCAAACAGTTGCGAGTCCTATAACGTAGACGAACGCCAAAACCTACTGAGTGTAAATGTTCAGCTTTGGAGCTAAGAAGCCCATTCACTTTACTGTCTGCACTGACTTGCACCTAGCGTCAGCTCTCTAGAGCATTTCATAAAGTTACTATTCTTCCTTATCGCTTGTTATAGATTATTGTATTATAAATTATTTTAAAATTCAATCGATTTTGCAGCACTCATCCCAGCAATTTTTCCTGTAACAAGGGCAGAGGTGATATTGTATCCACCTGTGTAACCATGGATGTCCAATATTTCACCGCAAAAAAAGAGTCCAGCCTTTTTCTTGGAAGCCATTGTTTTTGGTTCAATTTCCTTGATGGATACACCTCCACCGGTTACAAAAGCTTTTTCTAAAGGTTGTGTACCATATACAAATACGTTGAATTGTTTTAACTCATGGGCAAGTGCTCGTATTTTCTCGTGTGCTAAATTTTGGCCATCTTCACTTTCTTGAATGCCAGTTCGTTGAAGTAAAAATAATAACCACCTTTCCGGAACAATTCCTTTCCAAACATTTTTCACCGCTTTTTTGGGGTCCTCTTTTAGAGAGGATAAGAGCATTTGGAAAGTTTCTTCTTCGTTTTGTTCCGGAAGACTATCAATTCGAACAGCAACAGGTTGTCCACCATTTTTCTTTTGTTCTTTTACAACGAATTGGCTACATCTTAAGACGGCAGGGCCGCTTAAGCCGAAATGGGTAAACAGCATATCCATTTCATGCGTAATAATTGGTTTTCCTTTTTTATTTAACACAGAAACACCAACACCACGAAGTGCAAGGCCTTGAAGCTCCTTCGATTTGATAAATGTCTCATTGGACAATAAAGGTACCTCTGTAGGATACAAATCCGTTACAGTATGTCCAGCTTTTTCAGCCCATGGATAACCATCTCCAGTTGATCCGGTTTGAGGAACTGCTTTACCTCCGACCGCAACAACGATGGCACCTGAAGTAATTTCTTCACCAGTAGCTAGTCTAACACCAATTACTTTTTCATCATTCATCAATAATTTGGCTACAGCTGAATTTAACTTTATTTCTACCTGTAATCTATTTAACTCATCAAGTAGGGCATTAACGACATCCATCGCTTTGTTGGACACAGGGAACATTCTTCCGTGGTCTTCTTCCTTTAAAGCAACTCCTAGATTCTCAAAGAACTCAATAATATCTTCATTATTAAAAACAGAAAAAGGGCTAAATAAAAATCGTCCATTTCCAGGAATGTTTTTTACAATTTCTTCTTGGGGAAGTCTGTTGGTAACATTACAGCGTCCTCCACCAGATATAGCAAGCTTTTTCCCAAGCTTATTTCCTTTTTCAATAAGTAGTACTTTCTTGTTTTCTGCACCTGCTGCGGCAGCGGCCATTAATCCAGAGGGACCCCCACCAATTACAATAACGTCATACATAATAAATTCACACTTTCACTTTTTTCTTTATTATACATGATTGTGGTTTTCTTTAGACAGTTGTACACTGTAAGATAGACATTTTTACTTCAATAAGCAGATGTTTTTTTGCAACGTGCTTGCGCAGGAGCAGAGTTTCCCACTTCTAGAAGTGGAGGTGAATCAAGATATATATTCAACTATGTGGTGTTCACAAACCTCTGCTTAATAAAGTTAAGGCCTCCGGCGGATGTCAGAGATTTTTAAATGAATTTCTCAAGCAAGCTCGAGAAAAATCTAGGCGCACTGTTTTTTGCGACAAGCGTGCGCAGGAGCACATTCGCCGAGAAGAATTTGATAGGATTGGATGGGTTAGATGGCATCGAATTTATTGAAAGGGACCATGATCTTAACGGTCGGTCTTTTATTATCGCGAGTTTTAGGGATTCTCTATATAATTCCTTTTTATCAATTAATAGGCGAAGAGTATATAGGACTTTACCAATATGCATACGTGCCTTACTCCATAATGCTAGCCGTAGCAGTATCTGGTATACCAGTTGCCGTCTCAAAATTTGTGGCAAAATATAATACGCTTGGAGATTATGCAACAGGTAGGAAGTTAGTAAAATCTAGCATGGTATTAATGAGTCTTACCGGAACTATTGGGTTTATCATTCTATTTACATTGGCTGAACCTATAGCACATTTAGTTATTGAAGATGATGAGGCTTTAATAACAGTTCAAGATGTTGCGACAGTTATTAAATATGTGAGTTTTGCTGTAATTATCGTACCTTTGATGAGCTTGATAAGAGGATTCTTCCAAGGGTATCAGCATATGACACCAACTGCTATATCACAATTGATTGAACAAATTGCTCGTGTATTCTTTGTGATTATTGGGGCTTTTCTCGTTCTAAAAGTGTTTAATGGATCTGAAAAAATGGCAGTTTCATTTGCAGTTTTCGCAGCTTTTATCGGCGCTATAGCCGGATTAGTCGTTTTGTATTATTATTGGAAAAAGTTGAAGCCTGAGTTTAATGATCTGTTAGACGGAAGTGGAAATACGACATCTAATGTATCCCTAACTAATATTTATAAAGAAATATTAATCTATACAGTTCCATTTGCTTTAGTTGGAGTTATTAATCCGATATTTCAATTTATCGATATGATTACTTTTAACAGTGCTATGCATGACATTGGTATTAGCGGTAAGCTATCTAATATATTTTTAAGTATGTTGAACTTAACTACTCATAAGCTTGTAATGATTCCAGTAATGTTAGCTACCGGTTTTTCTATGGCTTTAGTTCCGTATATTACGAGCTATTATGCTAAAAAAGATTTTATACAAGTAAGAAGATCATTAGACCAATCATTTCAAATTCTTCTGTTTTTAACGGTACCAGCAGCTTTAGGTATATCCGTATTATCAGGTGAGTTTTATCATCTATTTTATGAACCAAGTGTAGACGGTGCTGAGGTTTTAGCGCATTATGCACCAGTCGCTGTTTTGTTTGCATTATATCCGGTTACCACGGCTATTTTGCAGGGGATAGACCGTCAAAAGTTAATTATTTTAAATCTTTTATTAGGGATTCTGACGAAACTTTTGCTTAATATACCTCTTATCAAAGCGTTTGAAACAGATGGTGCCATTTTAGCTACAGCTTGTGGTTACTTAGTAGCGATTGGCTTAAACTTATTTGCTATTAGTAAGACACTCCACTATAAATCGACTATGGTTATTAGAAGGATTGTTTTGATCCTTATTATCAATGTCCTTATGTTAATACTTGTTTATGTAATTAAGGTAGGTATGGAAAATCTATTTGTAATTGATAATAAGCTAGGGGCTTTAATAGTCATTATCGTTTGTGCGTGTATCGGAGCAGCTTTTTATGCGTTTGTTACATTACGATTGGGTCTTGCTCAAAAACTATTTGGAGAGAGACTGACAAGATTAACGAAAAAATTTGGTTTGTAGGTGACGAACATGCGTTTAGATAAATTTTTAGCTCATATGGGCTATGGTACAAGAAAAGAAGTGAAAGTTTTAGTCAAATCAAAGGCTATTCAAGTAAACGAGGTCGCTGTCAAAGATAGTTCCATGCATGTGAATGAAATTACAGATAAAGTGACTGTATACGGAGAGCCTGTGGAATACAAAGAGTTCATCTATTTAATGATGAATAAACCTCCTGGGGTAATTTCTGCGACAGAGGATTCTAGGGATCAAACAGTTATTGATCTCTTAGATGATGATGTCCGCCATTTTGATCCATATCCAGTTGGGAGATTAGATAAGGATACAGTTGGTCTGCTGCTATTGACAAATGATGGTGCATTAACACATCGTCTGCTCTCGCCGAATAAGGACGTACCAAAAGTGTATTATGCGAAAGTAGAAGGTGTGGTTGATGAATCGGATATTGAAGCCTTTTCTCATGGGGTAATTTTGGATGATGGCTATCATACAAAGCCAGGGATACTCAATATATTAAATAGAGGACCTATTTCTGAAATAGAATTATCTATTACAGAAGGTAAATTTCATCAAGTGAAGAGAATGTTTGAGGCAGTGGGGAAAAAAGTTGTATATTTAAAAAGGCTTTCGATGGGGAAGCTAGTGCTAGACAAAAACCTTTCAGAGGGCACATACAGAGAACTAACGGAAGAAGAGTTAGAACAAATACAGCAAAAGAATGACCTCGCTTAATCACTGAGCATGGTCATTCTTTTCGTATCGTTAATATCTAAGATGTCAATTTGACTCGTTTGTTCGTCGTGGTCCATTTGCCTCTTGTCGGACTAATAACTAAGTCATTAAAAGCAAGCACATTCAAATCTCGTTGAATCGTGCGAGGAGTGATGCCAAATTCATCGACTAAGTCTTGTGTTGTTACAGTTCCATTATCACGGATGAACATATACATGTCTTTAATTCGAGTAAGCATCCGATCAGTAGTAGGTTTCATAAGTAACCACTCCTTCATCATGATATCTCTTGGCTAGACTAGCGGACGACTTGGGTGAAAAGCAACTAGGTAATTGCAATTTACAGCCCCTTTACAATGATGGTAGTCAGAATATTTTCTTTCTGACAATTCCATTATAATAAATTTCTATTGAAATTTCTATAGAGATTATGATATTTACAAATAATTCACATTTCTCTTTAGTTTTGGGGTGAGCTAAAAGTAACATAAATTACATAGGGAAATCCGAGCAACGCTGATTTCTGCTCTATGTGGAAACTTTCTATAGGCACAGCTCGAGCCTGTAGTCTTTCACTACTCCTGCTGCTAATAGCCAAAGTATCGTAGATTTTTATTGATTAATTTCCCGATTTGTAAGTAAATAAACCTTTTGGGCAAATAATCAAACAACTAACAGATATTTATGTCTTTTTAGATAAAAAGTGTAAAATGAAGTGTAAGGATGACAGAGGAGGAAACTAAAATGAACTGGTTAGAATTAGCAGAATCTAAAAAAGCAGATTTAGTAGAAGAGTTACAAAGGTTAATACAAATTCCAAGTGTGATGGATGAAAAAGCAGGTAATGATGAAATGCCTTTTGGTCCTAAACCACTAGAAGCGCTTCTCCATATGTTAAATGAAGGAGAGCAAAAAGGATTTACAACCAAAAACGTTGATAATGTAGCTGGACATATTGAAATGGGTGAAGGCGAAGATATATTAGGTATTCTATGTCACGTAGATGTTGTGCCAGAGGGTAAAAATTGGACATATCCACCTTTTGAAGGGGTAGTTGCTGATGAGAAAGTGTTTGGTCGGGGTGCAATTGACGATAAAGGACCAACGATAGCAGCTTGGATGGCGATGAATCTAGTAAAAGAGGCAGGAATTGAGCTTGCCAAAAAAGTCCGTCTCATCATTGGAACAGACGAAGAAAGTGGATTCCGTTGTATGGCTAGATATTTTGAAAAAGAAGCAATGCCCCAAATGGGATTTGCCCCAGATGCGGATTTCCCAATTATTAATGCAGAAAAAGGTATAGCTAGTCTGATCTTTACGCAAACCGGTTCAGCTGATACGGAAACGATACAATTTTTCCAAGCAGGTAAACGTACAAATATGGTGCCCGATGAAGCCTTTGCAGTATTATTCGGTGGTTTACATATGATTAAAGAAAAGTTCCAAGCGTTTGCGGCAGAACATAATATTAATGGCGAAGTTACACAAGAAGGTCCGATGGTAAAAGTGCTTGTGTTTGGTAAATCTGCACATGCCATGGAGCCAGATGATGGGGTTAATGCCGGAATTGTACTAGCTAAATTTTTACAAAACATTAACTTAACGCCTCATTCCAAAGCATTTGTAAACTTTTTAGTGAATTCTTTCGGTGAAGAGAGTAGAGGACATTCTTTGGCACTCAATTTTACAGATGAAATTTCAGGGGATACGACATTAAATCCAGGGGTCATTCATTATGCACCTGCTCAAGGTTCATGCACACAGGTGAGTATGCGTTATTCTGTCAACTATCCTTTCGATGAACAATTAAGAGCGTGTAGAGAGCTACTAAGTGGTACTGGTATTACATTGGATTTGGGTACTAACTCTAAACCACATTATGTCGATAAAGAAGATATACTCATCAAAACTTTACAAAAAGTATACGAAAAACATACTGGTGAAAAAGCAGAACTTTTGTCTATCGGTGGAGGTACCTATGCAAGAGTTTTAGAAAAAGGAGTAGCATTCGGTATGCTTTTCCCTGGTAGAAAAGACGTAGCACATCAAGTAGATGAATATGTAGATATTGAAGATTTAGTTAAAGCTACTGCTATTTATGCAGATGCAATTGTAGAACTTGCTGGAAGCTCAAAATTCGAGGAGGAATAAGCATGGTAAAAGTATTATGGAATGATCAATTTGTTCAAGAAGAAGATGTGAAAATTGGTTACGAGGATCGTGGTTATCAATTTGGCGACGGAATTTATGAAGTGATTAAAATATATAACGGGAATATGTTCACTGCAACAGAGCATATCGACCGATTGTATGCGAGTGCTGACAAAATTCAATTAGTAATTCCCTATACTAAAGACGTTATGCACAAAATGCTACACGACCTTATTGAAATGAATGAGCTTCATGACGGTCAAGTGTATCTCCAAATTACACGCGGTACTAGCATGCGCCAACATAATTTTCCTGTTCCATCGGTTGAATCTGTATTAACAGCATATACAAAGGAAACATCACGCCCTCTTTCTCAGCTAGAAAATGGAGTGAAAACTTGCTTTGTAGAGGATATCCGCTGGCTTCGTTGTGATATCAAGTCGTTAAATTTATTGGGTAATGTTCTTGCGAAACAGGAAGCAATTAGTAAAGACTGCTATGAATCGGTACTACATCGTGGAGAAATGGTTACGGAAGGTTCATCCTCTAATATGTACGGTATTAAGGATGGTGTTTTGTATACTCATCCAGTTAGCAATTTAATACTTAACGGAATTACTCGCCAAGTTATTTTAAACTGCTGTGAGGAAATAGGGCTATCAGTAGTGGAAGAGGCATTTACGAAAACGCAAGCATTGGAAATGGATGAAATGATTATGTCTTCTACAAATGCAGAAGTAATGCCTGTAATTTCGATTGACGATAAACTAATTGGTAATGGTAAACGTGGAGAATGGACAGAAAAGCTTCAAGTAGCTTTTGAAAAAAGAATTCCTTCATCCGTTGAAGTATGAACAAGCATTATTTTATCGCGATAAAGATTCCAATGAAGGTAGCAAACGCCATTATTCAGGAACGTGATAAAACAAACTTACAAAAGACTCATAAAATACTACCGGTAGCAGAGGATCTTCATATAACTTTGTATTATTTGGGACATGTAGTAGACGATACACTAACTCAAATAATAGATTCTTTTCATCTGTTAGAATGGGGTTCATTTGAACTAACAACAAGTGGAGTGGCGCATTTTGGTAGTGACGTCACTCCACGCGTTGTATATACTGCGTTAGAAAAAAGTAATCCTCTACATTTTTTGCATCAAAAAATTGTAGAGCGATTAGCCGATATTATAGAAGTACAGGAAAAAAACGACTATACTGCCCATATTACTATCGCTAAAAAATGGGCAGCAAAAGAATCGGTCAATTTAGTTAACTTTAAACTACCTGATCTGTCCTTTAACGTAGACAGTTTTTCTATTTATACGATTAATGTAACTCAATCTCCGCGTTACGAGGAAGTTAGTACATTTTTAAATAGGGAGGGAAACCAGAATGGCCCAACTAGTTAAATTACAAGATTATGTTTCTAGATACCAAATAGATCTAAAAAGATATCCCACTCAGTTTGTGCGCTTAAAGAAACAGCAGTGGGATCGAACAAAGGAAGAGTGGGAACGAGGTTCTTTTAACTCTGATTGGATCGAAAAAGAAGAGGAAGTTCTGGAAGAATACGAGAAAAAAACGCTTTTCTCTATTCTTTTTCCAAAGCATAAAAAAGAAACAACGGAAGAGCTAGACTGGCAAACTAATGAGTTGAGTGATGAGGATTTGATTCCTGAAGAGTCTACTACTTTACATTTTGAACCTAAACTAGTATATAATCCGCAAACAAAAGAAGAGTTAAAGAGAATGTATTTAGATCAGTTATTTCATTTTCAGTTAAAATGGGCAAGTTCCACGTTACGTGAAAAGTCTTATATAGATCCAAAATATATGCGAGACTCCATGCTGCGAGATTTAACACAGAAATTACCCGATAATTATTTCTTATTTTATTATCCTATTTTGAAGCTTAAAAAAGCACCAATTGAATTAGATATCATACTAATACTGCCTACAGAAGTGGTATGTATCGTAGCTCTTGAGGGTAAAGCTTCCGATGCTTTTATAGGAAGCGGAGATCGGTTCTGGCTAAAGAAAAGCGGAAAAGATGAAAAGAAAATTTTAAATCCAACGATTAATCTCAATCGGATGGAATCTATCTTAAGTCAGATTTTCCAAAAGCAAGAAATAGAGCTGCCGATAAAAAAAGTAATTCTTTCTAGAAATGGCTATATTGATTATCCAGGAAACTCGTTTAACACCGATTTTATCGATACTCGTAAATTTCCAGAGTGGTTTTTATCTTTGAAATCTTCACCTTCCCCGATGAAGCATATGCAATTTAAAGCAGCACAGGCAATATTGGACTTAGTTCAAACGACTTCTTATTCCAGATCTAGCTGGGATTTGGGTAGCGAGGAAACCGATGAGTAATATAGTTTTTATCGTAAATATGCACGCAGGAAATGGTTTAGGTAAGAAAGTATGGAACAAATGGAAAGAAACAATTGATATTCCGCATCAAGTATTTTTTACAGAAAGAACAGAGCATGCCACCGAAATAGCAAAAAGCTGTGCAGACTCGCTCGACGATTTGCTAATAGTTGGAGTTGGCGGTGACGGTACCATACATGAAATTATAGTTGGTGTAGTAGGTTTTGCACACGTTCGAATCGGATTTATTCCTGCAGGTAGTGGAAATGACTTTAGCCGAACATTTGCTGTTATTCATACGTTAAAAGATTTAAAAACTTATGCAAATAGTTACAGTCACAAAAAAATGGATTTGGGAACTGTGCGAACTCCTGAAAGGGAATATCAATTTGTTAATAATGCAGGATTTGGCTTTGATGCAAAAGTTGCTTATTTAGCAAATTATTCTGCATGGAAGGGTAGGCTAAACCTATTCAGACTTGGTAAAGTTGCATACATATTATATTTAATGAAAGAATTATTTACGTTTGATAAATTTTCTTTTACTTTACATACAAATAATGAAATTATCCGATTTGATGATGTATGGTTTTTTGTTATTTGCAATCAGCCATTTTTTGGAGGTGGCATGAAAATCTCTCCAACGTCTATTGCAAATGACCAATTACTTGAGCTGACGGTAGTTAACAAATTATCAAGATGGAAATTATTATTTATTTTTGGTACAGTATTCTTTGGAAAACATACTAAATTTAAAGAAGTTACACAGTTCCAAGCATCCGATTTTAAAATGGTCCTTCATAATGAAGTGTTTGGTCATGTAGACGGAGAGTTTTCAGGCGTAACCGATAAAGATACAGCTTATACATGTTCCGTAGTAGCAAATGCATGGAATTTAGCAAGCCGTTAAAGAAAAAGGAGTTTAAATAATGAGGTTAAGAAATAAACCATGGGCAGAGGATTTTATCAATGCTCACCCAGAAATAGTAATACCAAATCCTGAAGAAAAAAAAGGGAAATGGAACGTTGAGTTTAATAATGATCATCCATTGCATATCGAGGTAGGATCAGGTAAAGGTCAATTTGTAACAGGAATGGCTAAACAAAACCCTGACATCAATTATATCGGAATCGAATTATATGATAGTGTTATTGTGTCCGCATTGGAAAATGCAATTGCCGCGCAGCCACTACCAAATTTACGATTATTGAAAGTAAATGGAGCAGATTTAGCGCAGTATTTTGAAAAAAATGACGTCGATCGTGTGTATTTAAATTTCTCAGATCCATGGCCAAAAACTAAACATGCTAAAAGACGTTTGACACATGCGGTATTTTTAGAGTTATATAAATCGATTTTAGTAGACCATGCTGAAATTCATTTCAAAACAGATAATCGTGGTCTATTTGAATACTCATTAACGAGTATGTCTGCTTTCGGGATGCTTATCAAGGATGTCTCGCTCGACTTGCATGTAAATATGCCTGAGGATAATGTTATGACGGAATATGAAGAAAAGTTTTCTGCAAAAGGACAGCCTATCTATCGAGTAGAAGCAAAATACATCTAAAGGGGTGCTGGGAAATGGACACGTTTAAATTTCATGAAATGTCCTTTACATGGTTAAAGGGAGGAACAACTTTTATGGACGGGGGTGCCATGTTTGGGGTTGTTCCAAAACCACTATGGGAAAAGAAATATCCGGTCAATGAGAAAAACCAAATTGAACTACCATCAGATCCATTACTTATCCAATATAAAGGTCAAAATATTTTAATGGAATCTGGTCTCGGCTATCGTAAAATGACCGAGAAGCAATTGCGAAACTATGGAGTTACCGATCAATCCCAGGTGGAAGATAATCTAGTAGAATTAGGAATATTACCAGAGGATATTCAGATAGTCATGATGACGCATCTCCATTTCGATCATGCCTGTGGCCTGACAAAATGGGAAGGCAATGAGATTGTTTCCACTTTTCCAAATGCCAAAATATACGTATCTGATGTTGAATGGCATGAGATGAGAAATCCAAATATTCGATCCAAAAATACGTACTGGAAAGAAAATTGGGAGGCAATTGAAAGCCAAGTAGTACCGTTTACAGATTCGCTCGAGGTAATAGAAGGAATTCAAATGATTCATACTGGTGGTCATAGTGACGGACATAGTATTGTAGTATTCAAGCAAGCGGAGGATACAGTAATACATATGGCAGATTTAATGCCTACCCATGCGCACCAAAATCCACTTTGGGTGCTTGCATATGATGATTACCCGATGACTTCTGTGTTTGCGAAAGAAAAATGGGTTAAACAAGCACTTCAACATAACTACTGGTTCAGCTTCTACCACGATGCATTTTATCGAATGATCAAATGGTCCGAAGATGGAAAAGAAATAGTGGACTTAGTGGAGAGAACTAGGTAGGAATAAAAAGAGTGATGACATCGTCTTCGCTCTTTTTTTGTGGAAAATATAATCTATTCCAACTGGGAAGGTATTTATCCCAACTAAAACTCCATTTATGCCAACAAAACATTTTTAGATGACAAAAAAATGGCTGATCATGATGAAACTCATGATCAACCATTCTTTTTCAATACTTAGAGTTTTACTAAGTCCACAACTGAACCTGTTTTTGCATCTGCTGCGAACTCATATTGCTCAAGTTCACCATTCTTCACACGGGAAATTCCACCTTTATAAACATTCATACTAATGGCAGCTTTTTGAAGTTTTTCTGGTGACATATATATCCATGATCCATCAATTGGACCCTCTTTTTTGAAAGAATTTTTAATTTCATTTAACACAAGCTCGGCTGAACGATTGAAATCCATCTTATTTGTAGCTTGGCTGGCAATAACCCCTATAACAATTCCAGTTCCAAGTCCCATCATATAATCTTTTAATTTCATTATTATTCCTCCCATCTTATTTTTTTTAGTGTATCATACATCCTCAATACTATTAAATTTTTCGGATTACGAAGTTTTATTGTAGTAAACGAAGAGATCTTTTATTACAATAAGAGAAGGATATTATTTTCTGCATAGCTTTAGGAGGCTTTTTTATATGAATGAAGAAACACGCTCATTATTTAAAACGTTGACAGAACTTCCAGGAGCACCTGGCAATGAAAATGCAGTTCGTGCCTTTATGCGCGATGAACTGACTAAATATTCAGGTGAGATTGTTCAAGATAACCTAGGTGGAATTTTTGGACTTAAAAAAGGCGATGAAAATGGACCGAAAATATTAGTTGCAGGTCATATGGATGAAGTCGGATTTATGGTAACAGGAATCACAGATAATGGAATGGTTCGTTTTCAACCATTAGGTGGTTGGTGGAGCCAGGTTTTACTTGCACAACGAGTAGATGTGGTCACAAAGGATAAAGCGATTCCAGGAGTAATCGGTTCTATTCCTCCTCATTTGTTGAGCGATGAGCTTCGTAACAAACCGATGGATATAAAGAATATGTTAATTGATGTTGGAGCAGATGACAAAGAGGATGCTGTACGAATGGGTATTAAACCGGGTGATCAAATCGTCCCAGTTTGTGCATTTACACCGATGGCAAATGATAAAAAAATTATGGCGAAGGCTTGGGATAACCGTTATGGCTGTGGCTTAGCAATTGAGCTTTTAAAAGAGGTACAGAACGACCAACTACCGAATATGCTTTACTCTGGTGCAAACGTTATGGAGGAAGTAGGTCTTCGTGGTGCACAGGCATCAGCGAATATGATTAACCCTGACGTATTCTTTGCTTTAGATGCAAGTCCTGCCAATGATGCTTCGGGTAACAAAAGTGAGTTTGGGCAACTTGGAAAAGGAACACTTTTACGAATTTTCGACCGTACAATGGTAACTCATCGAGGTATGCGTGAGTTTGTATTAGATACTGCAGAAACGCATAATATTCCCTATCAATATTTCATCTCACATGGTGGTACAGATGCGGGACGTGTTCATACCTCAAATGAAGGAGTTCCAAGCGCGGTAATTGGTATTTGCTCACGTTACATTCATACGTCTGCATCTATAATTCATACAGATGATTATGCTGCGGCTAAAGAGCTTATTGTCAAATTAGTTAAATCATGCGACCGCACTACTTTAGAAACAATTAAATCGAACGTATAAGTAAAGCAACAGATGCGATACTTTAGTTTAAAAAGATGCCTTTAAAGGCATCTTTTTAACTAGAAAGAAGGATAAATGTATGAAGATATTAATCGGTACTCATAATAGGGCTAAAACAAAAGCAGTCCAGACCATTTCTAGGATGTATTATCCAGATGCAATATTTGAGAATAAAGAAGTTCCATCACTAGTGTCCGATCAGCCTATGAGTCAGAAAGAGACACGGCAAGGGGCTATTAACCGAGCAAAGCAACTGATGGTGGAATCAGATGAAGCAGTGTTTGGAATAGGCTTAGAAGGTGGAGTTCAGGTAATTGATGGGCAAATGTACATGTGTAATTGGGGAGCTCTCGTAACACAAAAGGGTGATGTTTTTACGGCTACAGGAGCTGGAGTTCCACTCCCTGATGAAATAGCGGAACAATTATTTGCCGGTGCGGAACTTGGACCAGTAATGGACGTCTATTCTAATAAGAATGGTATTCGTCATGAAGAAGGTGCCATTGGAGTATTTTCAAATGGATTTGTTAATAGAAGTGCTATGTTTGAGCATATAATGTTATTATTGATAGGGCAATTTGTATTTTCTAATAAGCTCAAGTAGTTGCAACACTATGTAATCATCGTTAAAATATATAGCAGTTATGCACTGAATGGAGGAACGAGAATGACCCGAAAATGGATGCGATTATTGATCGCGTCACTAGCTGTCATTTTATTAGCTGGATGTTCTACCTTAGAGGAACAGACTTCAGATGGGCTTGAAAATGCAAAAGTAGCATTTCAAGAAGATGCAGAAAAACCAAATGAAAAAGTGAATGATATCAATATATTCCTACCTAGTGGTTTTTCGATAGAGGAAGAATCAAATGAGACGAATATTCTTCTTTCCAAAGGAAATGATTCATATATTCTATTTATTAATCCGAATGAATTGCAAAGCAGTCAACTATATTATAATTTGATGACATCAGATAGTAATTTAAAAGTAATAAAAGAAAAAACTTTCGAGCAAAACGGACGTTTTGGATTTGCTGCGATTATTGAAAATAGTGAAGAAAAATACGAGCTCATAACAAGTATTGGCGGTATTAAACTAACTACCCTTTCCGAACAGCAAGATATTGCAAATAATTTAAAGAAAATGATGCTTATTGTTCGGTCCATTGCAACAAACTAGAGGAGTGATACATATGGAAAATCTAGCTTCAATAGAACAATTTGAACAATTAAAGCAAGAAAAAGTTGTATTTAAATTTACTGCAGGATGGTGCCCAGATTGTCATTTCATCGATCCATTCATGGGAGAGGTAGAAGAAAAATTTAAGGAGTTCACATTTATCTCCGTAGACCGCGATCAGTTCATCGATTTATGCATCGAGCTTGATATATTTGGTATTCCTAGTTTTCTAGCATATGAAAATGGCGCAGAAAAAGGTCGTTTTGTTAGTAAGGACCGCAAAACTAGAGAAGAGATTGAGAAATTTCTTCAATCGATTTAATTGGATGAAACGGTTCACATAGTGGACCGTTTTGTTTATGAAAGGAAAAGATAAAATTGAAAGCACTTGAACTTGTACGACTCTTAAAAACAAAGCTTTCCGAAGATATTTATACTTACGACTATAATAGAGAAACGAATAAGCTACGATTGACTCATAAAGCTACAGCGAAAGGAATTGAAATTTCGATTCCTCCAATCTTAGCTAAATATGAAACGAAAAAAGAAGTGGCGATTAACGAGGTTGTTTATACGATACACGAAACATTTCAAGCGATGGAAAAAGAGATGGCCGGTGAAATAGATCCATCATTATCAGTATATCCAGTGATCCGTTCTACTTCTTTCCCACTTAAGTCTAATGAAGGCAATCGCTTTATAACGAAGGATCATACTGCAGAAACACGAATTTACTATGCTGTAGATCTTGGTAGTACATACCGTTTGCTAGATGAAAAGATGCTCGCAGACTGGAAGGTAAGAGAGACGGAAGTAAGAGAACGAGCTATCTTCCAAGTTAGAAATTTAGAAAATCGCTTTAAAACGGATGAGGTTGCGGGTAATATATTTTATT
Source organism: Psychrobacillus sp. NPDC096623 (assembly GCF_044762655.1). Taxonomy (NCBI): domain Bacteria; kingdom Bacillati; phylum Bacillota; class Bacilli; order Caryophanales; family Bacillaceae; genus Psychrobacillus; species Psychrobacillus sp. NPDC096623. The sequence continues at coordinate 447,438 of NZ_JBIWER010000003.1, read as the reverse complement.
TCTTTAATAATAACGATGGCTATGATGCAAGTCGTATACTTAACGAATCGTTATTAAAAGATATGAAAAAACAAATTACTGGAGATATGACTATTTCTGTACCCCATCAAGATGTTATGATAATTGGGGATATTAGAAATGAAACTGGCTATGATGTTCTAGCGCAAATGACGATGCATTTCTTCACCGTAGGAACTGTGCCTGTTACTTCCTTATCTTTCATCTATGAAAATGGAGATTTAGAACCGATATTTATCATGGCGAAAAATCGAGTATCAAAGGAGAACGAAGACGAATGAATATTTTTTACAACAAAGCTGGAGTTGGCGATGTATTATTAATCCAATTAACACCTGAAAAAGCAGAGAAGGTTATTACAGAAACAAATGGTGATGTCACGCAAGTAAAAGATGCACAAACAAATGAAGTATTGGCTATAAATATTTTTGAATTTAGTAAATATAAAGAGTTGGAAGTTCAAGGAAATGTTCCTTTAACCGAAGAATTAGTAGAAACTGTAAAAGAGGTTTTAGCGAAAAATGGCTTATCTTACACACTAGAAGTGGACCTGTCTCCTAAATTTGTTGTTGGTCAAGTGGAATCGCTGGAGCAGCATCCCAATGCCGACAAGTTAAAAGTATGCCAGGTTAATGTTGGGGATACGACATTACAAATCGTGTGTGGTGCACCGAACGTAGAAGCTGGTCAAAAGGTAGTAGTAGCAAAGGTAGGTGCCGTTATGCCTTCAGGTATGGTGATAAAAGATGCTGAACTGAGAGGTGTTGCTTCAAGTGGAATGCTATGCTCCGCAAGAGAATTAGCGATTCCAAACGCACCAGAAGTAAAAGGAATTCTTATTCTGGAAGAGAAAAAAGAAGTCGGAAGTGAATTTTTAGTTTAAATGAAGGAAAAGCATACCATTGAGGTGTGCTTTTTTTTTGAGAAAGTATATCATAGTTTCCCATGAACATTGGGATCAAGATACTTTTAGAATAAATATTACTACTACCTTCCTTTTCAAGCTTCCTCTATCCAATAAGTTACTTGCGCCCACTCACAAATTACTCGCTTTCGCCCAGGATTTACTCACACAATGGTAACATTACCCAAAACAATCACCCTCCCAATACATAAGTGGCACTTTACAAATAGGCAAACAACAAAAAGGCATGATATTTTTCCCATTCTACCTGTTAATTACAGACGAAACCTATTATTATTGGTAGAATAAGAGGTATCTTTTAGAAAGAGTGATGAATTTGAATTGGTTAAAAAAATTATTTGCATCAGAGGAAAAAGAATTTGAAGAGGAATACGAAGAGCAACAACAAGTGATCCATTCCGCAACAAAGAAAACTCCTTTTCGTTTCCCGTTAATATCAGATGAAGAAAAAAATGAATTGTTATACGGATATCCAAAGGAAGAAAAAATAGTAGAACCATATAAAGAGGAACCTTATTTAAAGGAAACAGAATTTAAACCATTGCATGCCCAGAGCCTGTGGCAGCAACGTAAACAGCCCACTGTAATACATCGTGCTGAAAAGATAATGGTGGAAGAAACTCCTACTATAAATCGAAAGAAAAGAGCATTTACACCTACAGAGGTACCATCACCTGTTTATGGTTTTTCCAAAACGGTAGTAAAAAAAGAAAAAGAGTTCACAGAAGAGATCGAACCTAAAATGGAAGAAGTAACTGCTGCAGCAATTTATTCGGAACCTATTATTTTTGAACCAGAAGTAATAGCAACAGACAAACTCGTTCAGCAAACAGAGCTAGAAGAAAATCAGTTGGCTGATGATTTAGAGGAGGAAGCACACGTAACCGAGTTACTGGAAGTTGTACAAGCAGAGGTAGCTGTCACGGAAACGTTAGAAACAATTGAAATAGCTCAAGATACAGAAATACTAGAAGAAAAGCCAGTAAAAGAAAACATTCGACCATTTAATGTACTAATGCTGAAATCAGATAAAAGTAAATTGAATAGAATAGATACTATGAACAAAATCTCTCCGGTAGCGCAAAAGGCGGTTAATACACCAAAGCCATCCATTCAGCAGGAGCAGAAACAAACAAATGAAGTGGTTCAACTAAGTGTGCAGGAAGTTATAGAAGAAAAAGTGGAGGAAGAGATCCTACCTAATTATGTCAGACCCTCTTTTAGTCATTTACTTCCTCCCGAGATGAATGTAGAAGATAAGGAATGGATGGAGGAGCAAGCATTTACATTAATAGATGCGTTGTCACATTTTCAAGTAGCTGGTGAAATTGTTCAAATGGTACAGGGACCAGCAGTTACTCAATTTGAAATAACAGTCGGTCAGGGAACAAAGGTTAGTAAAATACGAAACTTGGCGGATGATCTTAAGCTTGCGCTAGCAGCAAAGGATATTCGTATTCAAGCACCAATACCAGGGAAGAGCTCTATAGGAATAGAGATACCAAACAGAAAATCTCGCGCAGTGCGCTTAGCTGAAGTAATAAATACAGATATATTTTTAGGCTCGGATTCTCCTTTGGAAGCTGCTTTAGGATTGGATCTTACAGGTAAACCAGTGACATTGGATTTGCGTAAAATGCCTCACGGACTCATTGCAGGAGCAACTGGATCTGGTAAATCTGTATTTATCAACTCATTATTAGTAAGTCTGTTGTATAAAGCGACGCCAGCTGAAGTAAAATTATTATTAATCGATCCTAAAATGGTAGAGCTTGCACCGTTCAATCATATTCCACATCTTGTCAGTCCAGTTATTACAGATGTAAAAGCCGCAACAGCTGCATTGAAGTGGGCAGTGGAAGAGATGGAACGACGCTATCAATTGTTTGCACATATTGGCGTACGGGATATAACGAGATATAATACGCTCGCTACCGAGAAGCGCCAGTTTGCTCAGAAGCTTCCTTATATTGTCATAGTTATTGATGAGCTTGCGGATTTAATGATGATGGCTCCAACGGAAGTAGAAGATGCTATTTGTCGAATTGCACAAAAGGCAAGAGCCTGTGGAATACATTTAGTATTGGCTACACAGCGACCTTCTGTAGATGTTATTACAGGTCTCATTAAAGCAAATATCCCTACACGAATCGCATTTTCCGTATCTTCACAAATTGATTCACGTACTATTTTGGATCAGCAAGGTGCAGAACGTTTGCTAGGAAAAGGGGATATGCTTTACCAAGGTAACGGAATGTCTAGCCCTGTTCGTATTCAAGGTACCTATGTATCGGATGACGAAATTGAAAGTGTTATTGAATATGCTCGAACTCAGGGTAATCCAGATTATATGTTTGAACAAGAGGAGCTTCTCCAAAAAGAAATCACCTCTGAACAGGACGAATTATTTGAAGAGGCTTGCCGATTTATTGTGGAACAAGGAACTGCGTCTACATCGTTATTACAACGTAAATTTCACTTGGGATATAACCGTGCAGCTCGCTTAATAGATGCTATGTATGAAAGTGGTTATATTACGGAACAAAAGGGTAGTAAAGCAAGAGATGTGCTATTGACGAGTGAAATTTTAGACGAAATATTTAGTTAATATTGTTTATTAAATGTTCACAAGAAGAAGTGTTATAATGATGAATACGTCTAATAGGCGAATGAATTATTCAATGTATTTAAGTGGGGCTAATCCCAGGAGGTTACTACGTATGACAAAGTACCATTTTACAGGAATTAAAGGGTCTGGTATGAGCCCGTTAGCGCAAATTTTGCATGATACAGGCTATGAAGTGCAAGGCTCTGATATTGAAAAATATTTTTTTACAGAAAAACCATTACATGAGCGAAATATAGAAATATTATTATTTGATGAATCTAATATTAAAGAGGGTTTGACGGTTATTGCTGGGAATGCTTTTCCAGACAATCATCCTGAGCTGGTCAAAGCTAGAGAGCTTGGCTTAGAGGTAATACGATATCATGACTTCTTAGGCGATTATATGAGTCAGTTTACATCTATTGCAATTACTGGGGCTCATGGTAAAACATCGACTACTGGTTTGTTATCTCATGTATTGAGTGGATATGAACCAACTTCGTATTTGATAGGAGATGGAACTGGAAAAGGTATGCACAATGCTTCTAATTTTGTGTTTGAGGCTTGTGAATATCGTCGTCATTTTCTAGCGTACAATCCTGATTATGCCATTATGACTAATGTTGACTTTGATCATCCAGATTATTTCCAAGATATTGATGATGTATTCCAAGCATTTCAGTCCATGGCGATGCAAGTGAAAAAAGGTATAATTGCTTGTGGCGACGACAAATATTTACAACAGATAAAATCGGAAGTTCCGGTCGTATACTACGGCTTTGGGGAACATAATGATTTTGCAGCTCGCAATCTTGAAATAACAACAAAAGGTACATCTTTTGATGTATTTGTACGTAATGAATTTTATGATCGCTTTTCTATTCCAATGTTCGGTGACCATACTATTTTAAATGCGCTTGCAGTTATCTCTCTTTGCCATTATGAAGGTGTCCCAGCAGATACCATTCAAAAAGGGTTAGAGACGTTTGAAGGCGTAAAAAGAAGGTTTACGGAGACTATTGCAGGTGATGATATTATCATTGATGATTATGCCCATCATCCGACAGAAATAAAGGCAACTATTCAATCGGCTAGACAAAAGTATCCCGCTCACCAAATCGTTGCTATTTTCCAACCACATACTTTTACAAGAACGCAAAAGTTTTTACAGCAATTCAGTGAGGCTTTGAGTTTGGCAGATCGCGTTTATTTATGTGATATTTTTGGATCTGCAAGAGAAAATGCTGGAAATTTAACGATTGAAACGCTTGGAGATATCATTGAAGGCAGTCATATTTTAACAGAAGAAAATGTAGGCGAATTGCAAACAAACGAACAATCTGTTTTCTTATTTATGGGAGCAGGCGACGTTCAAAAGTATCAACAAGCCTTTGAAGCAAAACTAAATAATTAATAAAAAAGCTTAATCTATTTGGATTAAGCTTTTTTTTTGAAGGATATTTAAAAGAAACGTAGTATAGTATAGATAGGAAGTTTAATTTGATTTGATTGGGGTAAAATTGTATTAAGACATATCAGTTTTAGGAGGATGTTCAATGGAAAATCTTTTATACATAGCCGCTATAATAGCCGCTGTCGCATTTCTAATACTTTGTATAAGTTTAGCGATGACTTTATTTTCAGTTAAAAAGACATTAAATAATGTGGCGGACACATTAGATGGGTTAGAAACAAATCTACAAAACATGACAAAAGAAACAGCGGAACTTCTTCATAAAACAAATGATTTAGCAGAAGATATTCAAGCAAAATCTGAGAAGTTAAATACAGTGGTCGATGCAGTTAAAAATGTAGGGACATCTGTAAATGGATTTAATCATTCTATTCAACGCTTAACAACATCTGTTACATCTGAAGTGGAGAAGAATGAAGAGAAAATTGCCCAGGTTGTACAATGGAGTAATGTTTTTCTAGGCGTTCGGGACAAATGGAAAGAACGTAAAGCATTAGAACGTGCTGGGTATTATACTTACGACAACGACAACCAAAAACCACTATAATTGGAGGAATTTACATGACAAATCAAAAACAAACTAAACCTAACTACAATGATGCAACTTATAATCATGAATATTATGCTAACCAATCATCGTATAATCAGCAGGGACATCCTAATTATCCCCCAGTACCATACTACAACAATGATCCAAGAGATGATATTTACCGTGATGAAGAAGTAAATGGTAAAGATTTTATTCTTGGTGTGTTAATAGGTGGAATAATTGGTGCAACGACTGCTTTATTATTGGCACCAAAAACTGGTACAGAACTTCGTGGAAATCTTTCAACTCAGGCTGGTCAGCTGAAAGAAAAAACGATGGACTTATCTTCTACTGCGAAAGAAAAAACAACTCAGCTTTCAAAGCAAATTCAGGAGCAGTCTGGGCAATTAGTTGAAAAAGTAAAAGCTATTAAACCAGCTGCCTCTTCACCGTTGGATGACGGTACTGCTTCTTCTGAGGGAGAAGAGCCAATGGAATTTATGGAAACTGTGACTTTTACGACAGAAGAATTAACGGATCAAGAAGAAAATGCGACAGCAGTTGCAGAAGCGATTAAAGAAGCAGTTGCAGAAGAAGAAAAAAAGTAAATATATCATAAATACAAAAAAGCATTGCACATAGCAATGCTTTTTTTGTTTTGCTAAATAAAAAGGAGATAATCATGAACTATATTGAGGATTTATGAAAAGCTATTTAGAAATAGGTAATTACACGAATCTAAAATTTTCTTTAGAAATAAAAAAGATCTATTTTATTATATAAAATTTTAAACTGATAAAAGAAAATACTAAGTATTCTAATAATAAAAGTTATAAATAATATGGTAAGATTTGTTTAAAGAGGCAAGGAGGAATTACAGATCCTTCTAAAGATTATAGGTGGCTAATTTAATAATTCCCAAACCTGATTCAGAGGGGATGCTAAAAGCTTTATTTTTTTTAGAAGTAAATAACTTGGAATGCAATTTATACGGGAGATAGTGATGCAGATGTAATTGCGGTATTGTAACCTAATGTATTTACAATTGGTGTAAGGTGGTTTCCGGAGCACCAAACTTCTACATTTAGCGTACAAACCTTAGTTAATAATAAGTGAAAAAAGAATTTAAAAATTCCTTCGAAGTAGGTGTCTAATGAGTAAACAATGGTTAGATTGGGCAAAAAGAATTCAAGCTTTGTCTCAGTCTGGATTGGCCTTTTCAAAAGATATATATGATATAGAACGTTATGAAGAATTACGTAATATTAGTATAGAAATTATGACGGAACATACAGAACTTGAAATGGATAAAGTTAGGGATTTATTTACTAATGAGACTGGTTACCAAACTCCGAAAGTTGATGTTCGCGGTGTGGTTTTTAAAAATAATCAGATTTTAATGGTGAAAGAAAATATAGATGATAAATGGGCTTTGCCGGGTGGTTTTTGCGATATAGGACTATCGCCATCTGAGAATGTTGTTAAAGAAATAAAAGAGGAATCTGGTTTTGATGTAATCCCAATTAGATTAATTGCTTTATTGGATAAAAATAAACACCCACATCCACCAGAAGCTTTTCATTATTATAAGATATTTATTTTATGTGAAATAATTGGGGGAAAACCTACTATAGGTAGTGAAACGAATAGTATTAATTTTTTTTCGGAAGGTAATTTACCGCTGCTTTCTACTAATAGGAATACGGCGACACAGATTAACTCTCTTTTCGAGTTTATGAGGGACCCTAGTAAAGAGACGTTATTCGATTAATATTAATTTATTCAAGAAAACTAATGAAGAGGGGAAATATGGACAAGATACTACATGAAATAGCAAATTTGATTACGAAGAAGGATAAAAGAATAACGATTGGGATTTCAGGTCACGGTGCATCTGGAAAGACAACGTTTGCTAATAATCTTCTAAGGATTCTGGGACATGATTGCGTAAATTATATCAACACGGATCCATATATTATAAGCTCTAAACTTAGGAAGTATGCTCTGATTGATTATGAATTTAAGAACCAACATCATCTTGATAAAATTACTGCCTGTCATCCCGCAGCTCATAATATATTGGCATTAGAGAGAGACATTCATATGATGAGAGATGGTTTGGATTTTTATACAATAGGCACTAATTATTCAAAGAGTAAGTTACTTTCTTCGCAAAAGAAAATAAATATTATAGAAGGCATGAGCGTTGCATTTACTGATCTAGCTTTGTATGATCTAAAAGCATATTTATATACGGATGGAGAAACTGAGTTAATGAGAAGGAGTATACGTGATGTTTCCGAAAGAGGAACTGATATAAATTATTTAAGAAAATCTCATGAAATGCGGAGAATTCAGTATGAATTATTCATGCATCCTTATCATAGAAGTTTTGATATCGTATTAAAAAATACCAATGAAGATTATATCCTTGAAAAAAGTTGCGTATTAACTTGATGAAAAAGAATTATTTAACCTCTTGAAGAACGAATGCAAACATTATAAATTTTTGTCAGCCATGATTCTACGCAACAATGAAAGATCCAATAAGTTCTACTTCCCTTTAATTCCGCACTAACGCAGGAAGCATGCTTAACTTTAAAAAATAACACTTTAGTCTTCTAGCAATTCTATGTCCAAAGTCCTTCGAAAAACATACTTATTCAGAGAGTAACGAATTAAATTAAATGATTCGGGCACGCTATCATTGAGGTGACAAGATGAACTTTCCAGTAATCCATACAAATTTTTGGGATGCTCTAATAGCTGTTCCGGTAATTATGATTCTTACACAACTACTAAAAATATACTTTAAAATTCCTAGCAAATTTACTCCGTATATTGCATTGATAATTGGGTTATTAATATCTATTTTTATTAGTCATCCAAACAACTTATTCGCCGGTATTTTCATGGGGTGGTTTTATGGATATGCAGCAGTCGGAAATTACGCTGCGTTAAAAACATCGTGGGTCGCTTATAGAAATAGAGAACGTTCATAAAACAATTAGAAAAAAGAGCCGGATTCACTCAAATTGAATCAGGCTCTTTTGTTTTATCCAAACACGATTTCTAAATGATCTCCACCGAATATTTCTTCATCAAAACGAGAAGGTTCCCCGTTTTTTAATATTTGGAAGGAGCCAGCTTGCTCCGGCATAGTCCATTCAGTAAAACGAAAAACGTCTTGAAAGATCCAAGGGGAATTATTTATATCCTGCCATTGAATGTTCGATTTTTTAGAAATTATATCGGTTGGAGACAACTGGACGTTTTCTTTTTGAACAATTGCACATTCTTTCATGAGCTCTACTGTTTTGTTTTGGAATGTAACTTTTATTTTGTCCATTAATTTTTTTTCAAGTTGATTGGCAAGCTGTTGTAACGTCGGTGAACTAGATGTTTCCAGTTGGATAATATCATTTTCTTGAACATGATAGGTTAGTTTGGCCAGGTTTCCATTTAACAATAGCTTTGATGAAAATGTCGGGATAAAATGGTTTTTATTGTTAATGGTTACAGTGTAAGGTTGTAGTTGTGTTAAATAATTTTCTTGGTGAATAGCATATATAACCTGTTCTACTGTTTGCGGCGTTTCAACAGTAATTTTGTCGTTGTCTTGCAAAACCTTATCTAAAGAAACCTTTTGGCCATTTTGTTTCACTATCGGTTCAACTATATACATAACCCCTTGGAAAGTAATAGATTTGATCGTCGCATCGTCCAAAAGATCCCGCACTGTAGCGAAACCTTCTTTTCCGTCAACGCCTTCTAATAGTTCTATCTTGTCATTATTTTGAATAGCTGTTTTTGTACTAGCTTCGACTCCGTTTAGCTGGATAACAGCTGGTTTTCCATGCTCTCCTGGAATATGAATGATTTGCCCATTTACTTGTACAGTTAATGCAGCTCCGGGCTTCCCATAAAGTTTACGAGCTGAAATATTAGCTGCTAAAAAGGCATCTGCAATAGTCATTTCTTTTAGTTCAAATAACCGAACGATTTGGTTATTCACTTGCACAGACATGTATTGAATTGGTGAACGTTTTGCAGCAATAGCAATTCCGATAGGGGTAACCAATTCAGGCGTGATTGGAATATGTTCTTCCTTTGTTAAGTGCTGTATCGCATCAATCCCACGAACTGCAACACGATTGGCAGGTAAATTTAGTTTTTCAGCCAAAACATTAGGGAGAGTTGGAGTTAGACTTCCTCCACCTACTAGCATTACAGCCTTCGTAGGCTTGTTGTTATTTAAACGCAAAATTTCGTTTGAGATAGCACTTGCTAAAACCTCTATAGCAGGTTTTAGTGCTTTAATCACCTCATCTTTAGGGATATCCTGCTCGAAGCCTAAAATGTCTTGTATTTGGACAAATTCCTCGGTATTAATCTTTCTCTTTGCTTGTTCAGCTAACGGGAAATCCAATAAGTAATAATCACTCAAAGCTTCGGTAATTTCATCTCCAGCTGTTGCTACCATTCCGTAGGCGACTACAGTTCCTAAATCTGTAAGAGCAATATCAGAAGTTCCCGCCCCAATATCGACTAATGCTACGTTTAATCTTCTCATCGAAGGAGGTATTAGCACATTGATCGCAGCAATTGGTTCAAGCGTCAAAGCTTCCATTTCCAAGTTAGCACGTTTAAGTGCAGAGATAAGAGATTCTACTACGACGCGCGGAAGAAAAGTTGCAATAACCTCTACAGACGCTTCGTTTCCTTGTTGATCTACTAAACTTCCTATTTCTTCTCCATCTAATCGATAATATACAACACTGTATCCAACACAATAATAGTGATTAGAATTCTTGTCTGTATCATTTTGTATTAGATTACTTTGTGCTTTTTGGACTGCTGAAAGCTCCAGTCGATTCATATCATCCTCTGAAAAAATAGGTCTATTTTTAATGTCCATTACGACTTCTGCCTGCTCTGTTTTCAACGCTCTACCAGCCGCAGCCACACTTACTTTTTCCAGTTTTCCATGTTTTGTTTCTAGCTTTTCTTTCACGGACTGAATGACTTCAGCCACTTTTAACACATTATGTATTTGACCGTCGACCATTGCTCTTTCCTTGTGTTCTTCTACTAATATATCCACTACATGGAAAGAATCTTTATTCTCTTCTAAAATAATACCTACTACAGATCTTGTACCAATATCTAGTGCAAATAATTTAGATGTCAATTTCCCACGTCCTTTTTCCGACAAATACTTTAACGAGTTGAATCGCTAAAATAAAATGCGTGACATTTTCTCGAGCATTGATTATAATATGACTTATATCTAAAAATGTATCACAATTTTCTGTCGTTATAAAGTATCGGTGGAAAGAAGAGAGGAGAAATTATCTATGAGTCATGTAGATTTAGACGCTTTACGCGCACGTGTTGATGAGATTAACGTGGAAATTTTACAGTTAATCAACGAAAGAACTGGTGTTATCCAAGAGATTGGTAAAGTAAAAGAGAAACAAGGTGTTAATAGATACGATCCTCTTCGCGAAAGACATATGTTAGATCACTTGAAAGAAAACAATGCTGGGCCACTTCCACAATCAACGGTTGAGCATATCTTTAAAGAAATCTTCAAAACTGCTTTAGAAATTCAAGTAGATGATCAAAAGAAAGCACTACTTGTTTCTCGTAAAAGAAAACCTGAAAATACTATTGTCAATATTAATGGGGAACAAATTGGAACAGGCACACCATCATTTGTTTTTGGTCCTTGTTCAGTTGAATCCTATACACAAGTTGCAGAGGTAGCAGCAGCTATCCAATCTAAAGGATTAAAACTTATCCGTGGTGGAGCATATAAACCACGTACTTCACCTTACGATTTCCAAGGATTGGGATTAGAAGGATTAAAAATATTAAAGAAAATTTCACAAGAGTTTGGCTTGTCTACAGTATCTGAGATTGTAACGCCAAGTCATTTAGATGAAGCTCTAGAATATATTGATGTTGTTCAAATTGGTGCACGTAATATGCAAAACTTTGAATTATTAAAAGCAGTAGGTTCTATCAATAAACCAGTCCTTTTAAAACGAGGAATGGCAGCTACATTAGAAGAATTCATCCATGCTGCTGAATATATTATGTCTCAAGGGAACGATCAGATTATCCTATGTGAACGTGGTATTCGGACGTATGAACGTGCAACCAGAAACACATTAGATATTTCGGCTGTGCCAATTTTAAAACAAGAAACACATTTACCAGTATTTGTAGATGTTACACATTCAACTGGTCGTCGTGATATTCTACTACCTGCTGCAAAAGCTGCAATAGCGATTGGTGCTGACGGTGTAATGGCAGAGGTTCATCCAGATCCAGCAGTAGCTTTATCGGATGCTGCACAACAAATGAACTTACAGCAATTTGATGAGTTTTATGATTCTGTACAAAAATTCTTAAAAAATCATGAGATTCATGCCTAGTTAGTGAAAAAATTCACAAAACCGACTCTTATTTTAGAGTCGGTTTTACTATTTCATTGAAAGTTAGGAAGGTTATCAAGTATTATTGATATATATAATTTTTTGTATGTAAAAAGGTGAAGGAGGGATATATGTTGACTATTACAATTTACGATGTTGCCAGAGAGGCAAACGTATCAATGGCAACTGTTTCACGGGTTGTTAATGGAAATCAGAATGTGAAGCCAGCTACACGTCAAAAAGTATTAGCGGTAATTGAACGACTGGATTATCGACCGAATGCTGTTGCACGGGGGTTAGCAAGTAAAAAAACAAAAACTGTCGGCGTTATCATTCCAGATATTTCGAATGTATTTTATGCTGAGCTTGTTCGTGGTATAGAAGATATTGCAACAATGTATCGTTACAATATCATATTAACTAACTCCGATCAGCAAGAAGATAAAGAAGTCCAATTACTGTCTACACTACTTAGTAAGCAAGTAGATGGGGTAGTGATGATGAGTGATGAAATTTCCCCTGAAATGTTGCATGAAATGAAAAGAGCAAGCGTTCCAATTGTATTAGCAGGCACAGTTGAAACTACTAATTCGTTTCCATCCGTAAATATTGAATATCATGAAGCGGCAGTGGATGCAGTTAACCGTCTTATCAAAAATGGTCACACACGCATTGCCTTTGTATCAGGGGCTATTGATAGCACTATTACCAGACTATACAAGCTATCAGGTTATGAAAAAGCATTAAACGAGGCAAGTATAGAAATTGACAGCGATCTCATAGTTGGAGTGAATAATACATACGACGATGGCCTTGTTGCATGGGAGCAATTGCGAGAGCTAAAGAATCCTCCAACAGCATTTTTTGCTGGTAATGATGAAATTGCTATTGGTTTAATCCATGGAGCACAAGATAATGGATTAAGTGTACCCGAGGATGTCGAAGTAATAAGCTTTGAAAACTCAAAACTATCTCGTATGGTTAGACCTCAGCTTACAAGTGTCGTTCTGCCTTTGTATGATATTGGAGCGGTTTCCATGAGATTGCTGACGAAGCATATGAATAAAGAGAATATCGAGGAAGATACGGTTATTCTACCGCATTGGATTGAAGAACGAAAATCAGTTAAATAAAAAAATCATGCAAAAAGGCGCCGTATCCTTAAGCTTAATACCTGTTTCTATCGTTTTCGAAGGGCTTTGGACAGACGTTTTTCTATAGTATTACCGATTGATTTTTTTAGAGGCTGGTCGTGATAATGTCACGACCAGCCTCGTTTTTCTTGATAATCTTATGGCGGTTGTCCCGCATCAACGGGCAGTAGATAACTGCCCGTAAAAGCCTGAATGGTTCAACTAATTAACGGTAGGGGATGAAGCCCCCTAGTTGAAGTTTCACTTTTATCTATCCGTTACCCTCCTACAACTCTTAGAAACAGGTAAGTACGTTTTTGGATAATTAGAGAAAAGATACTTTCCTATTCATATCGTTGCTCTCAAAGATACAATTTCGTTCACTATTTCGCTCTTTCATCTAGTGAACGCTTAAATTCACGGGACGCTTTTATGTACTTACTTTACTTTAAAAAAGCACCAGTAGCCCTTGGAGGTTACTGGTGCTTTTTGAATTCTTGCTGATTTCGAAGTTGGTAGAGTGCTTTGTCGAGCATTTGTTTGTTCTTTTCTGAAATTTCTTCTTTACGTGGAATAGGTTCGTACAGCGGTTCTGGATCTAGCCATGTAGGGATGAGAGGGATTGGTGATTCTTTCGACCATTTATCCAACCAACTTTGTGGTAACCCGCCTTCCGGATAAGGAAAGTCATTCATTTCCATCCATACGTAGGACCATGCACGTGGTACTACTCGCCATATATCGTAACCCCCCCCGCCAACTGCAATCCATTTACCATTGCAAAATTCATGGGCTAGCTCATGTGCAAGCTTCGGAATCGCTTGATAAATTTTCATCGTTCCATATAAATGAGTAAGTGGATCAAAATAATGAGCATCTGCACCATTCTGACTAAGAATAACATCCGGTTTAAATGCTTCCACAATTTCTCGAAAGCTTGTCCGATAAATATCTAAAAAAGACTCATCCTCCGTAAAAGCATCAATAGGGAAATTGAAGGAGGTGCCATAGCCTTCGCCAGAGCCTCTTTCCGTAATACCCCCAGTTCCTGGGAATAGATATCTTCCTGTTTCATGAATCGAAATAGTACACACATTTGGATCATCATAAAAAGTCCATTGAACTCCATCTCCGTGATGTGCGTCCGTATCTATGTAAAGAACACGTGCGTTATATTTTTCCTGCATATACTTGATAGCAACTGAACTGTCATTGTATACACAAAAACCAGACGCACGTCCTCTAAAACCATGATGTAGCCCGCCACCTAAATTCACTGCATGGCATGACTTTCCTTCCATCACATAGTCAACTGCAGTTAAAGTGCCTCCTACGAGACTTGCACTTGCTTCATGCATATTAGGGAAGATAGGGGTATCCTCAGTGCCAATACCATAGCTTTCATATTTTGTACTATCAACATTTTCCTTGCTTGCTTCTTTTACTAACTCAATATAGTTTGCATCATGGACGAGAAGTAATTCCTTGTCAGTAGCCATTCTAGGTGGAACAATATCCGATGAAGATAAAGCATTTACCTCTTTTAGTAGATCAACCGTTAATGTGAGTCGTTTTTGATTGAATGGGTGAGTATCGGAAAACTTATAGCCTAACTGATCTTCGGAAAAGACAAATACAGCTTTTTTCATAGACCTAACCCCGGATGATTCGGCCATAATACCTCGTAGCCCTCTGCACGAATAGCTTCAATAAGTCTTAGTGGATTTATAGTCTTTACTCTAAGCACTAAAATTTTATAATCACTTTGATCTTTATCAGGATACACTAAAACACTTAACACATTTACTTTTTGATCATGGAAAACTTTAGAGACTTCGAACAGTACACCAGGTTTGTTCGGTACTCGGATTTCAATTTGGGATCCTGGCTGATGTACACCTGTTAGCTCGATAAATTTGTAAAGTAAATCCGACTCTGTAATCATTCCTACAAGTTTTCCATGCGATACAATCGGTAAGCAACCAATTCTATTGTCATAAAAGATACTCGCAGTTTCCTCTACGAAATCTAGTGGATGACCAGTTATCGGGTTTTTGGTCATTATTTCTTCTAATGTCCGATTATATATTTGAGGGTCTGATACATTTTGTAGTGTGGATGGAGTTGCTTCTTTTAAGTCTCGATCGGTCACCACTCCAAGTACTTGTCGCTTGTCGTTAATAATAGGTAAATGGCGTATTTTTTTCTCTTTGAGTAATTGTAATGCGTCATTTATCGTGTGTTCTGGTGTTAAAGTTGGTACGGAAGTATTCATGATTTGTTCAACTAGCATGTGCACGAACTCCTTTTGTAAGAAAGTTAGTCATTATTAGTACATATACCGATTCATAAAACGTAGTTGGTCAAACTGCTGGATCGATTCCGAGTCTACTCTGCTACCAATCTTAGCCATTAAGCAATTGGCAGGGTGAGAGCTAATCTCCGGATCGTCAGTCGCAAAATACTGTAGACCACCTGCTTGCATCATTTTCTCCATTACTTTTCTATATTCCCATACGTTTAATCCTGTACCTTTTAAATCCCAGTGCCAGTAATACTCTGTTGTAATCGTAATATAATCCTCCATTGCATCATCCATCATGGATACTCGAAGGAGGGTTTTTCCGACTCCTGTGCCACGGAATTTTGGAATTACCTCAATAGCCCCTAACTCTATTAGATTTTCCATATTACCTTGTGACCATCTTTCTAGTGGGTCTGGATATAAGAATGTACAATAACCTACAATAGTTTCTTGATCTCGCACAATGATAATTCTTCCTTCAGTCAGTTTGGCAATTTCAATAATTGCTTGATGCTGCTGTGTAGGTGAGCGAAAAGCTACTAAATCCTCGTGAAATTGTAGCCTGGCAATTTCTTCAGAAGGAATAGGACCTTCAATAACGACATTGCCATGTACTGTTTCTTTCTGCTCTGCATTATACGTTTTTGTATGTATCACGGATTCACCACCTATTTAGATAATTGTAATTGTATATATTATACATGATTTTAAATTAATATTGCGATTACCTCTATTATTTTAATCAAAGATTCTAAAAAGTATAAAGATTAGCAAAAATGCAAAGAAGTATTGTAGAATGGAATAGTAAAGTTATAGAAAGGGTGAATAGGATGAAAATTGAAACATTACAAGTAGTTCAAGGGGACTTTCAGTTAAGTAATTATGAGGAAACTGCAAAAGATTTTAAATGGGAAGACGCAGAGAAAGAGTTCTCATGGTATAAAACTGGAAAAGTGAATATGGCGTATGAAGCAATTGATCGTCATGCAGAATCCGATAAGAAAGATAAAGTAGCACTTTATTATCAGGATGCTGAACGTAGAGAATCTTATACTTTCGGCGAAATGAAAAAGTGGACAGATAAAGCTGCAAATGTATACGTAAACCACTCAAATTTGTCAAAAGGGGATCGCCTGTTTATATTCATGCCGAGATCACCAGAGCTATATTTTGCACTTCTTGGCGCTACAAAATTGGGCTTAATCGTTGGTCCGCTTTTTGAAGCGTTTATGGAAGGTGCTGTTTACGATCGTTTACTAGATAGTGAAGCAAAAGCAATTGTCACAACACCGGAATTATTAGATAGAATTCCATTAGATAAATTACCTAATTTAGAGACTGTTTTTATAGTTGGTGAAAGTATAGAGGAAACTGATAAGTTTATCGATTTCAAAAAAGCTTTACATAATGCCACAGAAGCCTTTGAAATCCAATGGGTTGATAGAGAAGATGGACTAATTTTACATTATACTTCTGGTTCTACGGGTAAACCGAAAGGGATACTGCATGCTCATAATGCGATGGTGCAGCAATACCAATCTATGAAATGGGTAATGGACATTAGAGATGACGATATCTATTGGTGTACAGCAGATCCAGGTTGGGTAACAGGGACAGCATATGGCATCTTTGGTCCCTGGCTAACCGGAACGACATCACTTATTCTTGGTGGTCGATTCTCACCAGATGCTTGGTATAATGCAATAGAAGAATATGGAGTTACAGTATGGTACAGTGCACCAACAGCATTCCGTATGCTAATGGGAGCAGGAGATGCCATCGTTAAAAAGCATGATTTATCGTCATTGCGCCATGTGTTATCTGTAGGTGAACCGTTAAATCCAGAGGTTATCAAATGGGGTATGCAGGTGTTCAATAAACGAATCCACGACACTTGGTGGATGACCGAAACTGGTGCGCTGATGATTTGTAACTATGGCTGCTTACCTATTAAACCAGGTTCAATGGGTAAACCACTACCTGGAATAGAAGCAGCAATTATAGATAACCAAGGTAACGTTGTACCGCCTTATACAATGGGCAATCTAGCACTTAAAAAGGGTTGGCCTGCTATGATGCGTCAGGTATGGAACAACAAAGATAAGTATGATTCATATTTCATTAATGATGAATGGTATTTCTCTGGAGACTCCGCTTATATGGATGAAGAAGGATACTTTTGGTTCCAAGGTCGAGTGGATGATGTAATTATGACTTCCGGTGAACGCGTAGGACCATTTGAAGTAGAAAGCAAGTTACTAGAGCACCCAGCTATCTTAGAAGCCGGGGTTATAGGAAAACCGGATCCTGTACGTGGTGAAATTATTAAAGCCTTTGTTGCGTTAAATGAAGGATATGAACCATCTGATGAACTAATAACAGATATTCAACAATTTGTGAAAAAGGGACTTGCTGCCCATGCGGCACCACGAGAAATCGAATTTAAAGATAAGCTTCCAAAAACAAGAAGTGGTAAAATCATGCGCCGCGTACTAAAAGCGTGGGAATTAAAGCTGCCAACAGGCGATTTATCTACTATGGAAGACTAATAGTTTAAGTGAACTAAAAGGATCAGCAATAATATACAAAAAGCATTGCGTTTCGCAGTGCTTTTTGTATTTGAAATTATCTAATATAGTCGTTTGATGAAAAGGTAGGGGTGAAATTAAATGGAACAATTAAATCAAATTATAAAAAAGTTAAAAATGAATGTTCTATCCATTAAGAATGTTCCTGATTCCTTTAGCTCAACTGTATATAAAATACAACAAATGAATCAGCAAATAGTGTATCTAAAAATTCCCTATTCTAAAGTCAAATTAGTACGTGAATATGAAGCGTTAGAAATATTGAGCGATGAGGTACCAGTGCCTAAGTTATTGGGATATTGGGAAGGGGACGATGAGATACCAGGTGCTCTTCTGCTTTCAGAGATGAAAGGGCAGCCTGTTTCTGGAAAAGTTGATGAAAAATTAGCTTATGATATTGGCGTTCACCACGCAAAGTTGCATAACGTGTCACCGCAAGAAAATAAATCATATAAAGGTATTTTAAATGTATATGAACAATGGTCAACATTTACTGAAGCACATTTTTATGGTTTTGCAGAAGATGTAAAAGAAGTAATACCAGAGGACTTATTAAGACAATCAATAGAACTATTTGAAGAGCGTCGCAAATTTCTTCCTAACCCAGATGGACCGAGCTTTATACATATGGATTTTCGTCCGGCAAATATTATAACCTATGAAAATCAAGTTTCTGGAATTATAGATTTTGAAAGTGCTCGCTTTGGTGCGACGGAAATGGATTTTACAAAAATTAATCGTGATATTTTTTTGAAAAACCCAGGGACATTAGAAGCTTACCAACAGGGTTATCAATCTATTCGACCATTAATAGATTTAGAAGGCGTATTGCCATTTTATCGTTTTACCGATGCATTTAATTCATTGGGGTGGTGTAAAAGACGTGGCATCGAAAAGCATCAGAAATTTTTTAATGAGAATTATGTTATCTTAAAATCTATTCTGATGAATGAACGTTAATTCAACTTTTGGTTTCTAATAACAAAAGAAGGCGACTCGTCAAGAATCGCCTTCATGTCTTCTTTATTCCTCATCAAACCACAGTTTATCTTTGTTATCAATATCACCATTATAATTGATTAGAATTTCATCTCCTGCTTTTATATTTTTATAAGCAAAGAAATCAAATGTGTGATTTTTAAAATTTATCTCATATATTGCATTCGGTTCATAAGAATGATTAAACAACATTCCATAACCAAGAAGGATAGCGGAGTGATTTATCCCATACTCAAAAGCATAATCAGCTAGAAGGGTTTGCTCAATGTATTGATGCTGTTCGTTTGGATACGAAATGACAGGTGCTTCATGGAAAAGCTGCCCTTTTTTTATGTCACATGTAGCAAATACTCCTCTATTGAATTCTCCATCACTTACTGGAGATGTTTTTACCTCAATCATGTTTATTCGCCTCTCACTTTTAAAATATTCTTTCTAACTGTAACATTAATTTGAACATTATGCTCCTTTATTTTGGAGTGAGAAAATTGTTCAATCTGGTGTCTCCATTTTTAATAGAAAAAAGAGCCCGAATATGGGCTCTTTCAATGTTTAATTTTATCTAATTATTCTCCACCTTCACCAGGAGAAGCTGGATCTTCTTCTACTGGAGGGGTAACAGGTTTTTCCTCAACAGGTGGTGGAACTGGTTCTACTACAACAGGAGGTTTAACTGGCTTATCCTTATCTTTATCTTTATCTTTATCTTTATCTTTATCCTTATCTTTATCTTTATCCGGTGATTTTGGTGGTACCACAGGTTCTGGTGGTTTTGCTTCTTCAATAGATACTATGTTAGAAGATCCAGATTCTAAGCCAGTAATATCTACCGCGACAACGATAAATTGACCCGCTCTATTAATAGAAAAATTCTTTCCTGCAGCCTCTTTCATAGAAGTTAGTAGGGCTCTTTGTCCATTTCCAACTTCATATACTCGATATCCTACAACATCTCCTGAAGTAGAATTAGCCCAAGTAATTGTTCCGTTAGACATAGTGGCTGTGACAGCAGCAGGTGGGCTACCGTCAGCATTAAATACTTCTTCAGAAACTACATTTCCTCCAAACGCCGACTTTGCAGGGAATAGTTTCGAAGCGTTACCTCCAAATTTTCCAAGCATACGCTTGATAAAAGCTTCGTTTACGCCATAACCGCCACTTACAACAAATTCACGCGGAGTCGTATCTAACGCACGATATCTATTTCCATTTATCTCAACGTATGAAGAAGAGATTAAACTATCATCTTTGGCAGTTGGTAATAAAACAGCCGCGTTAAATAAATCAGATTTCACTAAACCGGCTTGAGAGCATGCGTCAGAAACTGCTAGTCCCGAAATGCCACAGAAGGATCGGGTAACTACTCCTTCAGGTGCTTTAAAATCATTAGCTGCATCGACTAATTCAGGGTTCACATCATACATTGCATTCATCATATTAGACCAGAGCATATTAATACGAACGCTAGGGTGATTATAACGATTGTTCATATAATATAATGTTTGTGTATCATCTCCGTAACCCAACCAAACTCCTAAAGAAACGTTTGGATTATAGCCAACTAGCCACGAGTCATTATGATTTTGTGTTGTACCCGTTTTTGCACCAAAATCAGATTGGAATTTTAATCTAGAGTTTGCTAATTTTGCGGTTCCTTTACTCATTACATCTCGTAACATATCGGTAATTATATAGGAAGTAGCGGCGCTGAATACAGGTACAGCTTCCACCTCATGCTGATAGATAACGTTACCGTCTACGTCTTCAATTTTTTCAATCATATACGCATCGATAAACTGACCACTATTAGCAAATGTGCCAAATGCATTTGTATTTTCTTCAAGTGTTGCACCATTTGTCATTCCCCCAATGGAAAGGGCATGATTGGCATATTCACCTTCTTCAATATGTTCAAATCCCATTTTCGTTAAGAAATCAGTAGGCTTACGGTCCATTATCAAATCGTAAAGTCGAATAGTGGACAAGTTTTGAGATGTTGCTAAAGCATCACGAGCAGAAATAATACCTAACTCTTGTTCAGTTGTATAGTTAGATGGTGATTTTGCCCAAGTAGTACTACCCAAATTTTCTAACTTCAGATCGACTACTGGACTACCAGCACCAATTACGCCATATTCAATCGCTGGAGCGTAAACAAGCAAAGGTTTAATCGTAGAGCCTATCGGTCGGACACCTTGAGTGGCATTATTTTGAGCCTCAATCGTATGATCTCGTCCGCCTAAGAAGGAAAGTATTTTACCTGTTCCATTCTCAATCATCATTCCACTAACTTGAACAGGGAAATCTTTTAAAACTATTTCTCCTGAATCCTCATCTTTTACTTCTTTCTGGAAAGTATGACCATAGTACTCAAATTCATCTCTCACTTTTAGCATAGCCTCATACATGTCTTTATTAATCGTGGTATGAATGCGATAACCATCTGTACTTATGGAACGCTGTGCTAAAATATCGTATTTTTCATAAAGTTTTGTCTCGTTATCTAATCTATCAGGATCAATAGAGTCTGCCTCAGCAAACTTTTCTCTTAGAATAGCTTTTACTCTATTTTCAATTTCGTATGTTAACCAAGGATATTTCTCTTCGGGAAGAATCTCTGGCTGTCTAAAATCTTTTGTAATATCATAGTTTACTGCATTATTGTATTCTTCATCTGTAATATAACCGGTTTCATTCATCCGGAATAAAACAGTTTTCATCCGTTCAATACCAAGCTGAAGAGCTTCACCTTCTTTAATAGTGCCACCTTGTCTAAATGGTGTATATGCAAATGGAGCTTGTGGAATACCTGCAATGTAGGCTGCTTGCGGTAAAGTGAGATCTTTTGCTTTAACATTAAATATTCCGTTTGCTGCTGTTTCTATTCCTGCAATATTTCTCCCATTCGAGTTTCGGCCATAGGGAATTATATTTAAATATGCTTCAAGTATTTCTTCTTTGTTCATAAAGTGCTCTAAACGCATTGCTAATAGTATCTCTTTAGCTTTACGCTCGTAAGATACTTCGTTGGTTAAAATTTGGTTTTTGATCAATTGTTGCGTTAAGGTTGAACCACCCGTTTGTGTATCTGAATTTGATACGTCTTGAAGTAATCCGCGGAATAATGCCTTCGGAACAATTCCTTTATGGACTTCAAAATATTCATCCTCTGTTGCCAACACTGCATCAATGACAAAAGGAGAAACCTCTGATAATTTTGTTTCCGTTCTTTCTAGATCGGTCCGTAATTTACCTAAATAGATATCCCCGGCAAAATAAATTTCGGAAGTTTCTTCATAATTAAATATATCACTTCGCATTTCTTGCTTATCACGAAGTGGTTCTTCTTTAACTAATGAAGCAAAATAACCTGCACCGACAGTTAGACCAAATACCCCCAAAGTAAGAACTCCCACAATGAGAAGTAGACTTAAATTCCAAATAACACTGGAGGATATTCTAACACCCTTTGCCCACTTTGTAGATTCCCACGCTGCAAATTTGTCTCTATATATCTGTATTTTTTCAAGCAATTTTTTCATTCAGTTCTCGCCCCCCTAAATCTTGAACTATTATACCATAAGCATAATATGTTAGACGATAGTTATTGACATACAACATAGATTAGGTAAAATAGGTATATATTTTAACGGTGAAAAGTCCGAAGTAGTATTTATGCATACTGTTTAGAGAGCTAGCGGATGGTGGGAGCTAGTCAGTGTATAAAAACGAATTACAGGCTTGGAGTTAAACGTACTCACAACGATACGGTGATTGAAGCGGAGGGAGTAATTCCTTCAAGCTGGGTGGTACCGCGCTAATTGTTTTAAGCGTCCCTGCATGATTTTATATCATGTGGGGACTTTTTTATTTTTTAGGAGGAGGTAGTAATAATGACGAATTTATTAGAGGATTTAGCTTGGAGAGGTCTTTTATACCAACAAACGGATGCGGAAGGAATGGAGCAGCTACTAAATAAGGAAAAAATCTCGTTGTACTGTGGGGTAGATCCTACTGCGGATAGTATGCATATTGGACATATCGTGCCATTGCTAACATTGAGACGCTTCCAAATGCACGGGCATAGACCAATTCTTTTAGTTGGTGGTGCAACAGGAATGATTGGAGATCCTTCTGGTCGTTCAGAGGAGCGTCAATTACAAACGACTGAGCAGATAGATTTAAATGTCCAGGGTATAAAAAAACAAATGGAGCAAATTTTTGAATTTGAAACCGAAAACGGTGCGCAGATGGTTAATAACCGAGATTGGATTGGATCCATGAACGTTATTGAATTCTTACGTGATTTCGGTAAATTAATTAATATTAATTACATGCTCGGTAAAGATTCTATTGCTTCTCGCTTAGACACAGGCCTTTCTTTCACTGAATTTACGTATACGCTTATTCAAGGAATTGATTTTAATCATTTATATGACCATTTTGGATGTCGCGTTCAAGTAGGTGGATCGGATCAGTGGGGGAATATCACGACTGGTTTAGAAATGATTCGTAAAACACATGATGAGAATACGAAAGCTTACGGTATTACCATTCCATTGGTTACTAAAGCAGATGGAACTAAATTCGGTAAGTCTGCCTCTGGTTCAGTATGGTTGGATGCAAAGAAGACATCTCCATATGAATTTTACCAATTCTGGATTAATACAGCGGACTCAGATGTTATTAAGTATTTGAAAATCTTCACATTCCTAGAGCGAGCAGAAATTGAAGCTTTAGAGCTAACTGTTGAAAATGAGCCACATTTAAGAAAAGCTCAAATTACATTAGCAGAAGAAATGACACGTCTAATCCACGGACAAGACGCTTTAGATCAAGCAATTCGAATTTCCCAAGCATTATTTAGCGGAAATTTAAAAGCATTGACTGCAACAGAAATGAAAGATGCTTTTAAAGACGTCCCATCTGTTGAAATGGCGAAAGAAGAAAAAACGATTGTAGACTTCATCGTGGAAGCCACAGTGTCGCCTTCAAAACGCCAAGCCCGTGAAGATGTAGCAAATGGTGCTATTTCAATTAATGGAGAAAAAGTGACGGATGTTGCTTACGTTGTAAGTGGAGCAGACCGTTTAGAAGATGAGTTTATGATTGTACGGAGAGGCAAGAAAAATTATAAAATGATTAAGTTTGTATAAGATAAAAGCTACTTCCCTATACTGTTTGGGAAGTAGCTTTTTATTGTTTAGGAAATTATAAAATTCTAGTCATGTTGATCACTTACTTACAAGTGATGCTCCGTCCGGACTGTAGCGCCTAGACCATCTGAGTCGCTTGCGCAATTGTTCAGAACAAAATCAAAGATTAAAAACCGCCACGCTCATCTATGTGGTGATTATTCTGACCATCCTTTACCTGTAGCTGTTTCTTTTGATGCTCGTTTAACTTTTGATATTCCAAATAACTATCGCCTGTTACATTGTCTTTTTTCTTTTTATTCAATGTATTAAATGAATTATCCTTTTTCATACAAAACCCTCCTATTTAATAAAGATCGTTGTTAGTATTCACCGATTATGTTTAAATAGTCACAAATTTATTAAGGAAATAAAAAAAATTAAACTTTACTAGTTAAAAAAGAGCATAAAATAGGGTAAAATAAAAATTGGGACAAAAGTTTGGATTTAAAACAAAACTTTTATTATTGGATCGAGGGGACGTAAGAGTGAGTGCAAAGAAATATGTATTAAGTCATTTTGATGATTTTTTTGTAGTTTTATTTGAAAAAGATAATAAAGCAAACAAACTAGTCATTTTAAAAGATAAATTTACAGTACATGCAAAAGAGGGCGATTTGTTAGAAGTAGAAATCAACCCTGATAAATCCGGTTACAATTTTAAAATGCTCGAAGAAGAAGGAGATAGTACGAAACAAAGATTGTTGGATTTAATTGAGAATATGAAAAAAAGCTAAGTATTGTTATAAAAGCAAACTAGAACACCTTTAAGTTGTGAAGTGAGGAGCATAATCCCACTTAACAACTTAAAGGTGTTTTTGTTATTATTGTTTTCCATTTAAGATTTATTTAGGCGTTTACGCGTGTTCCTGAGTCTGTTAGTAGCAGCATCTGATTGAATTTTCACAAGAGGATTCATATTTACAAGAAATTATTCGTTAAGCAGAAGATTTTAAAGTCCATTTCCTCTGATTTATTTGCGTTCAGGGATTTGTATAGGTCATTTAAAAAACTTATAAAACTTTTTGCTGCTGTTCTAAATTCTATTTTTATGACTTCTAACTAAATGCTTTATACGTTCTGATTACATTAAACAGGGGGTTACAAAATACTGAATGGCTGACTGAAAAAGGACTAGCATAAGTAAATAAGTGGTCCGAAGAGGGTTTAATTAACAAACAGATTGCAAACAAAATAGGGATAAACGTTGCTACATTGTATGAATGGCAGGATCGTTTTCCCGAGTTTGCCGACGTCATTAAGAAGGGGGAAAAAGTGTTGGTGAAATGGTATTGTTAAAATGTGTTGTGAAGCTGCAAACTCCTGATGCCAATGCTCAAATTTTTGGTTGAAAAATAGACAACCTGATATATGGAGGGATAAGCAAGAAGGTAATTAATGAAGACAATGGTACATTTAAGGTAGAGTTCTCAACTGATATAGAGAAATGGTAACAATAGCTCCGCAAACACTTTTAATATTGCGATTTGTGGAGCTAATTTACCAAGTATCAAACGTTAATTATTTGTAAATTTGTTTTTGGAAAGAACTATCATTACTCGAGGCTTTTAATGAAATTTTTAATAATAAACTGTTAATAACTAAGTTTACGATTAAAAGATAGAACAATACTGCATAAAAATTAAAAATGCCATCCTTGATAATTAGGTTAAAAAATAGGAATAACTCTGAAATAATAGGGAGAAAAAAAGCAACAAACATCTGCCATAAACCGAAATGTTGGTGAAAAAGAAAAGCGGTATAAAAATGTATCACAATAACTCCAAAGTAAAAGACTAAATTCGAAATATTTAAACCTATACCTATTTTTAATAAAGGTGAACTCGATTTTTTTTTAGGATGCTTAGAAAAATAATTTACTAAAAAAAGTGCCAAGTCATGGGTGGTAACAGAATTAATATTTTTAAGAACCCATTCCAATGTATGCTCATTTAAAAACATAGAAATTGGAAGATAGTTACCTTTTATTTCTTGACCTGCCCCAGAAGCCATAACAAGCCAGTAAATATCTGTAATTGTTTCGAAATCAGCGTTATATTTGTCCAGAATTATTTTAAATTCATCAATTGTGCATAAAAGGTTATAAATTCTTTCTAGGGCTTCCTTATTAATATTACTTGAATTACTCCATTTTTTTAGTGAAAATGTTTGATCGGTATACATACTAAGATTATTTATAAGAATGCTACTGATTTCAGTTTCTTCATACTCAACCTTTAATCGATTTGATAGCTTCAACTTGGCACATCCTTATTAAATGATTTTTTTTGTAGGCTATGACTGCAAATCAAACGATTTTGCCTTAATTTCTTTTAATTCTTCTCAGTAAATACAAAAGAAATTTTCGATATGGTGTGGCTGAAGCTGTTTAAATGGTTTAGGCAACTGATCCAAAGTTAATAAGGAAATTCTTTGTTTCCTTGATAATTACAAACTATTTGTTTGAGCTCATTTTCAGCAAATAAATTTTCTGCTCCTTCATATGTACCTGCATGCAAATGAATAACATTAGGAAACAACTTTTTATTAACAGAAAGGCATAAGCTTTATCATAAACTGAAAGAGGCCCAAAACAACTTCCAAGAGGGCTTCTTCTTTCTTCATAAACCAGGTTCATTATTTCATCGAATGTTGAACATTTGTTAAATTAATTCTCTAATGGAAGTAAGTATTGTCTAAAACGAGGATATCCTTCATTTTTAATTCTCAACTTATGGGGATGTTTTTTTCCTCTTTCGTTTGTACCTGCCAGAGCTCTTTGTAGCAGTTCATCATAAATGTATTTCTTAGTAAAAAAATCATTATAGAATTCTATAAATCTTTCACAATGCACACACACCTTTCTAACTATATGCTTATTCTTACTTTAGCTCTTTTATCCATGTTTTTTCCGGATAGGTAAGCTTTAAATTTACTAGATGAATATGAAATTAGCCTATAAGTGCACGCTATAAAAGATGCACTTGGTAAGTTTGTTAGAACATTATACGCAATATTGAACGTGATCGAGAGGGAATGAAGACCATTCCTCACGCTGATCTCTAATCCAATACTGATAATTGGAAGAAAATCAGCTTGCAGTCGGAAGCTGATTATAAAAAAGCAGTAAAAATACATAATAGCGAGTTGCTTTAGTACTAGAAGTAAATTGATTCATAATGACATAAAAGCATGTGTTGAACATATTTCCAATTTGATGTAGATTAAATTTATTAATAAAATAATTCTTTTGGAGTGGTTGAATGGAAGAATTTGTTGATTACTACAACATAATTGGAATATCAAAAAATGCATCTAATGAAGAAATTAAAAAAGCATATAGAAAAAAAGCTAAAGAATACCATCCAGATTCAGGTGGAAGTAGCGAGAAATTTTTACTTTTGAAAGAAGCGTTTGATACTTTAAATAATGAGTTCGATAGAATCAATTACGATAATATTTTTGATGCCTACAACAAACAAGCAGAAAGCGAACGAACTAAAGGTTTTAAGCAAAGCTCTGAAAGTAGTACAAATAACTATAAAGAGCACAAAGAAAGTACTGATAATAGTAAACGAGCAGAAGAAACAAATATGAGCTATAACCAAACAAATTCAAGTAGCAATGAAAATAACCCTAATTCAACAACATATTCTACTAAACGATTTAAAAATTGGCGAGCTTTCGCTGTACTCTCATTCATATTAAACTTTATTCTAATAATTATAATTCTTGATACTTTTCAAAGTGATGCAGTTATATCCGCTAATATAAATGTTGAGCCAATAGAACAACAAGAAGCTATTCTTTTTTCACAAGAAGAATATGATGAGTTAATAAGTGATAATTCTATTTTAGAAGAACGATTGTCAACCATATCTAAAGAATACAATGAACAAATTAACTATATCGAGGAATTGGAGATGAAGATTGACACTTTACCATTAGCCGAAAGTACGACTAATAGTAGCACTAATATAACGGAGGATATTAGCCCCGTTGTTACATCAAATGAAGAATTTTTCACTTTAGGGTCTTCACAAGATCAGGTAAAACAAATAATGGGAACTCCTGACTCTATCATAGGTAGTTTTTGGGGGTATGATTATTCTAGTGTTACTTTTGAAGATGGTGTGGTAACGGGATGGTCAGATATTAGTGAAAACCTTAAAATCTTTGTTCAGAAGAAAAATCCAGGTATAAGTTCATTTACAATAGGTAGTTCTATTCAAGATGTTGTTGATGTAATGGGAACTCCTGACTCTATCATAGGTAGCTTTTGGGGGTATGATTATTCTATTGTTACTTTTGAGGATGGTGTGGTAACGGGATGGTCAGATATTAGCAGTAACCTAAAAGTAAAATGAAATTTTGTTATATGCTTTATTAATGCAATTATGTAGATAAGTTGGAAATAGGCTTAGTCTTAGGAGGAAATGTTTAGAATACGGTAGAAAAAAATCCAAAATTGAGATAGATACTTTTTATCCCAATTGGAATATTGACATACGTGGCGTTTATTTTATTACAACATTTTTTGTATCTTGGTTTTCCAATGGGACCATATATCGGTATGATGACCAGAGACCTTTTTGGACTTTGGGTAGGATTAAGTATCGGAATCATCATAGTTCCTAAAGGACGCATTGTGGTAATGTTTATAATTACAGCAGTGTACTTAATGTTTTTTGGAATCATAACTTTTTAACGATTCAGGATTTAGACTATTTTGGATACATGCCTATTATTGCTGGAATTTTGAATTTAGTAGTCTGTATATCGACGTTAGTTGGAGTGATCCAGAAAAAAGGATCCTTCAGTTGATGACAGTGGATTTATAAAACTTTATACAACCATATAAAGACGCGTTGACTCTAGGAATAAAAAATGAAAACTGCCATTTGGTACTCATAACTGCATGTGCTTTACCAGATATTTGAATTAATTTAAAGCGGAAGTCTGGTGGAACTAATTATATAAAGTGGTTCGATTCATTTGTTGAAAGATACTGCATTACTTTCAAGGTACGTAAGAATTTTGATCCTCAAAAAGACAGGTAAGTAGAATTTGTTAATCGGTTTTCTCCAGAAGATTTTGAAGAGGTTAAGCATACTTATTTTAGCGGTGTGAATTCATATGCCCTCCGCTGCGCTTATCTGTATAGCGGTAATGGAGAATTTTTTTACAACCTGTTGTGGTAAAGAAAAATAACAAGATTTTACTTTTTTGGGATTCAAATTTCAAAAAATATTATGAATGTTTACATAAAAAAATAGAGTAATTGCGACCACTTTTTATTATTATTCCATATAAATATATGAACAGTAAAAATGTAAAACTCTTTATAATCGAGAGATTTACAGTGGTATAACTTCCTATATACGTTGTTGAGTGATTGCGGCAATATGAAATTCCATCTAAAGCCATGTTAGAACGACTAAATAGTAAGTGAAAATAAGCCCCACTCACTCAATTGTTGATTGGCTTTTTATTTTGATTATTTAAAATTTCCACAATGTATACTTTCACAAGATTATGACAATAATCTGAATGTAATAATTCAAAGGAGGAAATAACTATATGAAGAAAATAATTGGGCTTTTTCTTGCATTTTTGATTGCATTTTCGTTTACTGATTCTACCTATGCTACCCCCAATACCAATACCAACAACAATCCTGTTACTACAGATGTTGCTAATAATTCAGACGATGACGATGATGACGATGACATGGACTGGGGATGGATTGGATTACTAGGGTTAATTGGTTTGTTGGGCTTACGTAAAAAAGAAGTACGACGAGATCGATAAAGGAAAATAATTAATTAAGAAATGCGACCTTCTCGATTATGAGTTGGTCGCTTTTTTATTTGTCCAAAATTTATTTGCTAAAAAATCAAACGAATGTTCGTATTCTAAAAAGAAAAGGAGGGGACATTTGTGCGTATAAATATTATGAATCCATGCAAAACAATCAAGTAGTCGAAATGATTTACACAAAAAACAATGGGGAAATCGGTAAACGAAAGGTGAAGGTGGTTTGTTCATTATCAGACATTTCATTATTTACAACAGCTTTCTGTTTATAGCACAATTTGATCGATTATAGGCATATATTTATACTTAACTATTCCTGTACATACGCCACCATAAATAATATTTATTAGCCCCAACAACCTGCTATTTAAAGCTTTACTCTGCAATGTCGAAAAAATAAAAAAGCCCCCAAAACCTTGATAAACAAAGGTTTCGAAGGCATTTAATATTACTCTTTGCAGAGCAATAAAATTAACGAGAGTAGAACTCAACGATTAGAGCTTCATTGATTTCAGCAGATAGTTCTCCACGTTCTGGATTACGAACGAAAGTACCTACTTTGTTGTCTGCGTCAAAAGTTAAGTATTCTGGTACGAAGTTATTAACTTCGATAGATTCGTTTACTACATCAAGGTTTTGAGATTTTTCACGAAGAGAAATTTCTTGACCTGCTTTTAAACGGTATGAAGGGATATCCACACGTTTACCATCAACTAATACGTGACCGTGGTTTACTAATTGACGTGCTCCACGACGTGTACGAGCAAGACCTAAACGGTATACGATGTTATCAAGGCGAGTTTCAAGAAGAATCATGAAGTTTTCACCATGTTTACCTTGCATTTTACCTGCTTTGTCAAACAATGTACGGAATTGACGTTCGTTTACACCATAAGTGTGACGAAGTTTTTGTTTTTCTTGTAATTGAAGACCGTACTCAGTTAATTTTTTACGTTGGTTAGGACCGTGTTGTCCTGGTGCGTAAGGGCGTTTTTCTAATTCTTTACCAGTACCGCTTAGTGAAATACCAAGGCGACGTGATAATTTCCATGATGGACCTGTATAACGAGACATGTATGTCTCCTCCTCTATGTTGGTTTTATTTTGTTGTAAAATAAGACCAGATGTATTCAGACTAGCAGACATTTTGTTTTCATGTATCATCGCCCTAGCAGCCAAGGGTTACGGGATACACCATCTATAGTATAGAGGAACAAAATGAGCAATCTAGGCCATACAACTGCTGCATTTATTTTACACAAAGTCCATTGTATCTCTATATATATTAAAAGTCAAATTATATTCTACTTCAAAAAAATTGTAAAAAATGCAATAGACAGAGAATATATAAATAGGATAAAATATAGTTATATTGAATTATACGTAAATGTGATAAAAGTATCATAGATACTCTTGGAAACCTAAAGAGGTGAAGTAATGGATAGCGAAGAGAAGATGATCCGTCTTAAAAGTGGAATTCTAGATATTTGGAACGAAAGCTTGTTTACACATGAATCAAGTATTAATTGGTTTGAAGAATTACAAACAATTTTATATGATTTTTTTGACATACAAAAAGCAAAGTATTTTATATACGATTCTGATACTTTTTTACAACTTTCTTGGAATCATTCATTTACAAAAAAACTGAATGCTGTCAAATGGTCAGAGATTGAAAAGTTTTTCTATGACAAGGATTATGTCGATGTACAAACTCTTCAATTAAGGGACTCTTCCGGCCTAGACGTGGCTTTATTATTAAGAGAAGCAGAACTACAGCCATTAGGTTTAATAATAATAGAATCCACAGAAAAATGGCAAGAATTTTCACAAACACCTCAACTAAACGAATTTTTGAAAACAATTACTAAATTAGTAAAAACGATTAGGAAGTCCGTTTATTTAACTCAGCAGGAGAACCAATATCGAAATTTGTTTAATGTAACGAAAATGTTTAATTCGACATTAGATATTGGTCAAATTTTAGAAGGAACATTACACTCGATCCAAATAGCTTTTCCTAAATTCAAGTCTATACTTATCCTTTCAAATGACCAGGATCGTAAAACATCTGTTCCATATAAATTATTCGATTATACAACGGAAAGAAATGCCACAGTTGAGGCATATGTTTCAGGTGAATTAACAACAGAATTAGCACAGGACTTAGGGGTTCGCTTGCTGAATATTCCAATCGTAGGTAAACAAGGGATTTACGGTATTTTACAAATTTCTGCACCACTAGATTATTTATTTTCGATTAGGCAAAAAGATTTTGCCACTTTGCTCGCTGCAGCAGCTGGCAATGCGTTAGAAAATGCTAAGTTATATATTCAATCGCATCGACTGGTTTCTGATTTACAATTGATCAACGAAACGTCGCATAAGTTAAATATGAATTTGTCCTTGGACGAGATGGTTAACTTTTTACGAGACCAGCTAATGAGGTTTTTCCAACCCGAACATGTTGGCTTTGTTTTTATAGAAAAGGATGAATATAAAATTTCCCCTGCGAGTACAGATTTATTCCATACGATGGATGGGCAATTATATATTCAATATGTTACAAACCATTTTAAAACGGAGAAGGATTCTTTATTTATTGCCGATTTCAATCGATTAAACGATTTGAAATACGAATACCGTTCGTTAGTGGCTATCCCATTAAAAGAACAGAGCAATATTACTGGATTTAGTATTATTATGCATAAGGAACCCTATTTTTTCTCTTTTGACAATTACAAACTTATGCAGTCCTTGATACAGCATTCTTCATTAGCTATTAGCAACTCAACTTTAAGAGATAAGCTTCAAAAAATGGTAGATCGAGATCACTTAACAAATCTTTTTGCACGGAATTATTTAGATAGGTTTGTTGAAAAAGCGATGGAGACAGATGACGAAGGTGTCTTTATACTTCTTGATATTGATAATTTTAAACGTATTAATGATACCCATGGTCATCAAAAAGGAGACGAAATTTTAATACAAATAGCAAGAGTTATACAAGGAATGATTGAAAATAAAGGAATTAGTGCGAGGTGGGGTGGAGAAGAGCTAGCTTTATACTTTTCACATATGTCATTGGAACAAGGCATAGAAATGGGTAAACAGTTATTAATGGCCATTCCCCAAAATACCAAACCTTCCGTAACAGTATCAATTGGTATTTCGAACTGGCAACGAAATGATAATTTAAGTTTTAATAACCTTTTCCACAACGCAGATACTGTATTGTATAAAGCAAAAAACAATGGTAAAAATCAACTTTGCGTTTATAAGGCATCTCACTCTTGCTGAGGAGGTGTCTTTTCTTTTTTATATATTCGATGTACACTATATGTAAGCGTTTACAAAAGGGGTGTATATTATGAGTAATTCAAGTTTTTCTAAAGAGACATTGTATATCCATAGGGGATATACAACCGGAGAGCACCAAGATAGCCTTTCTGTTCCACTTTATCAGACATCGACATTCGCTTTTGACACAGCGGAGCAGGGGGAAAGAAGATTTTCTGGGGAAGTGACTGGGGGAATTTATTCTCGGTTAGGTAATCCTACCGTACAAGTATTGGAGGAACGAATTGCTGCGATGGAGTTGGGGGAGGGTGCTTTAGCATTCGGCTCTGGTATGGCCGCGGTTAGTGCTATTTTAGTTCACCTGACAAAATCAGGTGACCACATACTATGTACAAGAGGAATTTATGGTTGTACGTTTGGTTTGTTAAAAATATTGAAGGAAAAATACAATATTTCGCATGATTTAAAAGCTTTGATAAACGAGGAAGAGATAGAAAATGCAATTCAACCTAATACAGCTTGTATATATATAGAAACACCTATTAATCCAACGATGGAAATTGTAGATATCGAATTGATCACAGAAGTTGCGAAGAAACATGGCATTCCAGTTGTTGTAGATAATACATTTTCTTCACCATATTTACAAAATCCGATTGAACAAGGAGCAGATTTCGTGCTTCACAGTGCGACCAAATATATTAATGGACATGGTGATGTTATTGCAGGAATTCTAGTAGGAAAAGATAAAGAGATTATGGAAACGATTCGGGGTACTGTTCAAAAAGACTTTGGTGGTATCATCTCACCATTCGATGCATGGCTTTTAATACGAGGTTTAAAAACACTGCATGTTCGGATGGATCGGCATTCGGAAAATGCTCATAAAGTATTCGACTTTTTAAAGGCACATCCATCTATAGAAAATATTTATTATCCATTTGATGTAGATAATCCACAGTACCATGTGGCGAAGAAACAGATGAAAGC
Source organism: Psychrobacillus sp. NPDC096623 (assembly GCF_044762655.1). NCBI lineage: Bacteria > Bacillati > Bacillota > Bacilli > Caryophanales > Bacillaceae > Psychrobacillus > Psychrobacillus sp. NPDC096623. Next base: position 413,114 of record NZ_JBIWER010000003.1, on the reverse strand, counting down.
TGGTGGTGGGCTTATCTCGTTCACTATAAATGGTGGAGTGAAACAGGCGCAAAAGCTTATGAATGAGCTAAAGCTGATAAAAATTGCTGTTAGTTTAGGAGATGCGGAGACACTGATTCAGCATCCCTATACAATGACGCATTCCATTGTACCTGAAAAAGACCGTTTAGAAATGGGCATAACAGGTGGGTTATTAAGGCTTTCCGTTGGTCTGGAGAACTCTATTGATATAGTAGAAGATTTGAAGCGAGCATTAGATAAATTGTAAAAGGGGATATATCCCATTTTTAGTTGCGTGGTTTGAACCTGTCCAAGATTTTCTAGTAATAAAACAAGCGGGTGCGTTAATCCAAGAAGGATTAACGTTTTTTTTGTGGAACATAATGTAATAGAGAATCAGAATTCTGATGATCTTTTCAAGGAGGAAGGTACTATGAAAAAATTTGTTTTTATATTTGGACCGCAAGCAGTTGGTAAAATGACTGTCGGACAGGAATTAGCAAAGATAACAGGTTTGAAGTTATTTCATAACCATATGACGATTGATTTGCTGGAGCCATTATTTGGATTTAGTCCGGAAATGTGGAGGTTAACACATCTATTTCGACAGGAAATATTTAATTCATTTTCAAAAAGTGATAATAATGGAATGATTTTTACTAAGGTATGGTATTTTGATAAAAAAGAAGATTGGGATGAAATAGAAAGTATGTGTCAAACCATAGCTTCTCATGGAGCAGAGATATATTTTGTAGAATTAGAGGCAAACGTAGAGGAAAGGTTAAAACGTAATAAGACACCACATAGACTTGAGCATAAACCGACTAAAAGAAATATAGAACAATCTGAACAACATTTACTAAGTACTCTAGAAAATAGTAGATTAAATTCTTATAAGGATGAAATTGAAAGAAAGAATTATTTAAGAATAGATAATACTTATTTGAGTTTGGAAGAAGTTGCTCATTATATAAAAACAGAGTTTCAATTAAACAACCAAAAGGGTGAGCATTTTGACAAAGGAAGCACTATTAGTAATTGATGTAGAAAATGCAATGTTTCAAGAGGGTGAAGAAGTGTTCAATTGGGATAAATTATTACGAAACTTAAATGATTTATTAACCCGGGCACGTTCTATGGATTTGTATAAAGTGGATCTAATTGATTGGAGAGCAAGGCGGCGACTCCAGTGGGAACAGCGCGAACCGAAAACCCCGCAGGAAAGCAGAGACGAGGAGATTAAAGCCGTGCCCACGGAAAGCGTCCGTAGGAGTGGAAATCAACTTCATTCGGATTTCACTACTAAGTATGTCTTTATGAAATCGAGCAAATAAAAAAGACCTAAAAGTAGGTCCTTTTTATTATCGAATATTATAGACTTATTAAATATGCTTCACTAATACATCAATAAATTGCTGCAAGCCTTCTGCGTCCTGCTCAGAGAATCGATCCTTAATAGGACTATCGATATCCAAAACACCTACAAGTTCACCGTCTTTAATGATTGGAACAACAATTTCGGATTGTGATGCTGCATCACATGCGATATGTCCTGGATAAGCGTGTACATCTGGTACAATAACTGTTTCTCGTTTTGAAGCAGCTGCTCCGCACACACCTCTACTTAACGGAATTCTTACACATGCAGGTAAACCTTGGAATGGACCTAAAACTAGTTCTCCATCTTCCATTACATAAAACCCAACCCAATTAATCTGATCGAAAAATTGATTTAATAATGCGGAAGCATTACTTAAATTTGCAATAGTATTTGTCTCTCCAGTTAAAAGAGCATCTAGTTGTTTGGAAAGCATATTGTAATTAGCTGTTAAATCTTCTGAGTATGCTGATTTTGTGAACATAATTATTGTCTCCATTCTATAGTAAAGTACTTATTTCATTGTAAAACTGATGTAGATCTTTTGCTTGATGTGCATCAGACCCAAATACAAGTGGAATCTCGAGTTCCTTCGCTAGCTTTATATAAGTTGGCGGAGGATAACTTTCTAAACAATAAGGCTTAGCTAATCCCGCACTATTTACGTCAAGCTCTAGCTGCTGGTGTTTGATTTCATTCAAAATAGCTACTATGTCTTCATGATCTTGCACTTCCTCGGTAAAGGAGTGCTGAAATTTGTGCACTAATGTTATATGACCAATTCTTTTCGGTTTAAAAATACCAAGATTACTCGTTATTGAATCTAGCAGTGTTTTATAATACAATTTATAAACAGACATTGGGTTTCCAAGTCGATTGATGAATGTCAAAAATGTAGATTTTGAGAAGTCAATGCACGTATAATCATTTTCGTGTTTTAAGAAATGAACTGATAAAATTGAATCATCTAAGTATTTTCCATATGTATTTAAGAAAGTAATCGTATTTTGTTCAAACCCAGATATGAAATCGATTTCTAAACCTGTTGAAATAACAATATCTTTGTTATATTCTTTTTTCAACTTTTGTAACTCGAAAATATAAGATTCTAATTGATTTATGCTCATTCCACTGTCCTTATTAGGTGTTGGATCTATAAAACCTAAAGGCAGGGGGGCATGTTCTGTAAACGTAATTGCTTGAAAACCACTTTGTATGGCCTGTTCAATATACAAATGAAAGGAATCTTCAGTCCCATGTGGACAATAAGGTGAGTGGATATGTCCATCCTTTTTCAATTAATATCAGCCTCCAAATTATATAAATATAAGATTTTTTAAGAATTAATTGCTTTTCTCTTGTTTTATGAAACAATAACATAAAAAGCATGGTAAGATATAGAGTAGCATTGGAAATAGAACTTTTTGAATTTGGAACAGGGGGCTTACGATGAAGTATATCATCCCAGCAGTCATTATACTTTTAGTAATTGCAATTTTTGCATTTATCATACGACGAAAACATAACGCAGAAATAGAGAGATTAGAACATGAGAAACATCAAATTCAAAACAAACCAATTTTAGAAGAAATGACAAAAGTGAAACAGCTGAATATGAACGGTCAAACAGAGGAAATGTTTGAAAGATGGAGAAATACATGGACTGAGGTAATGGATGTGCATATGCCGAAAATCGATGTCCTTTTATTTGATGTGGAAGAAAGTGTTGACCGATTTATTTTTCCAAAAGCGACGAAAATAGAAAAGGAAATTCAAATTTTAATTTCTCTTTGTGACAAGAAAATGTCAGGAATTTTAACAGAGCTTGAGGAACTAATCGGTAGCGAAGAAAAAAACCGTATCGAGATGGAGCAAATAAAGGAACAGCATCGTGCAGCAAGAAAAACTCTTCTTGCCCATCAGCATTCTTTTGGCGAAGCAGTGAAGGCGTTGGAGCAAAAGTTAGAATCCTTCATCCCACAGTTTGAGGAATTTGATCGATTAACAGATTCAGGAAATTATTTGAGTGCTCGTGAACTGGTAATCACTGTTCAGGATGATGGCCAAAAATTTTTCCCTAAATTGCATGATATACCTACAGTTTTATCCGAAATTCAACATAAAATCCCAGCTATAATTCATGAATTGCGAAATGGGCAAAAAGAGATGGAAGAGAGCTCTTATTATTTACAGCATCTCGAAATGAATCAAAAATTAGATTCCATGGAAGCAGAGCTTGTGGAACTAAAACAAGCTATTATTGACCTAAACGTTGGTAAAACAATTATTAGAGTGGAAGAGTTAAAAGATGAGTTAGATACTTTCTATGATTTATTGGAAAAAGAAGTGCTTGCTAAAAAATATGTGGACCAATATAAAGAACAGACTGGTACACGTTTACGTGAAGTGACATCTGTTACTCGTGCTGTTAGTGAGGAAGCTTCATATGTACAACAGAGCTATCGTCTTCCAGAAAAAGAAGCCGAAATTCCACAAAGCTGCTTAAAAGAGCTAGAGGATTTAGAGAAAAAGTTTGAATTGCTTTCTAGCAGAGTAGAGGAAGAACAATCTGCATATTCAAGCCTGCAGGATGAGTTAAATGAAATTGCTGAAGAGATAGATCGGCTTTACGAAGAACAGGATCGATTTGCAAATCGCCTGAAAAACCTTCGAATCGATGAAAATAGTGCACGGGAAAAACTAGATGAGCTAAAAGATATGTTACATGAAACAGATCGCATGTTACAAAAAGCCAATATTCCTGGAATTCCAGAGGATATGGACGTTCGTTTAGAAGAAGCCGAGGAGCATATTTATGTAGCTATGCAAAGCCTACAGGAAGTACCTTTAAATATGTCACTAGTAGATAACTATTTAGAAAAAGCCGAGGCATGTATGGAGGAAGTACATAAGAGAGCGAAAGAAATGCTTGAGAATGTGTTACTCACAGAAAAAATTATTCAGTACGGCAATCGCTACCGTGCAAGTCACCCACAAGTTCATGCTCGTCTACTAGAAGCCGAGGAAGCATTTAGACAATTGCGTTATGCGAAGGCATTAGAGGATGCAGCGACAGCAGTGGAAGAGGTAGAGCCGGGAGCTCTAAAGAAAATTGATGCATTAGTGAAAGAAGACGCTTGGCGTACATAAACTTATTTGTATACAAACGTGAACCACCTCACTCTAGTGACGGTGGTTTTTTTCCGAAAAGGAGCGATATGGAAAATGATCTATTTTGATAATAGTGCGACGACAAAAGTACATCCAGAGGTGCTTAATACTTTTGTAACCGTCAATGAAAAATTTTGGGCTAATCCAGCTTCCATTCATACATTTGGACATCAGACCAATGAATTGTTACAATCTGCTAGAGAACAAATTGCAAGTATCCTGAAAACCTCGAGTGATAAAGTATATTTTACATCAGGTGGAACAGAGTCCAACAACTTAGCAATCTTTGGGCTAGCTTTAAAATATAAGCATCGAGGGAAGCATGTATTAATATCCGAAATTGAGCATCCTTCTATTATAGAAACCGCTAAAAAATTAATTGATCAAGGATTTGAAGTAGAGTGGATTCCTGTAGACACGGAAGGAATCATTTTGTTAGAGTCCGTGAAAAAACTTCTTCGCGATGATACTGTAGTAGTCAGTGTTATGCATGTAAATAACGAAACAGGCGCAATACAACCAATAGAAGAACTTTCTAAAATTGTCAGAGAACAAAGCAGAGCGCTTCTTCATATGGATGCCGTTCAAAGTTTCGGGAAAATGCCAGTTGATTTTAAGCAACTTGAAGTTGATGCTATAACAATCTCTTCTCATAAAATACATGGCTTAAAAGGCTCCGGGTTACTTGCATTAAAAAAATTCATCGAAATAGAACCGATATTATACGGTGGAGGGCAGGAATCAGGTATTCGCAGTGGTACAACCTCTGTACCTTTGGCCGTTTCAACAGCGAAAGCAATGAGACTTGCTTTGGAAGATTTAGATGAAAAAATCGTAAATTTACAAAGGCTGTCAGATGATTTATTAGATTATTTACAGTCTTTTCCAAACATAAAAGTTGTATCTCCAGCTAAGAAAGCCCCACATATAATTTCATTTTCGGTGCGAAAAATTAAAGGAGAAGTGCTAATCAATGCATTGCAGCAACAAGGTATAATTGTTTCCACTAGTAGTGCCTGCTCCTCAAGACAAACGAAAACTAGTCATGTGCTAAAGGCTATGCATATTTCTGACGATTATATAAAAGGCGTATTGCGAATTAGCTTTAGTACTATTAACACCCGACAAGAGATAGAGCAATTTAAAAAAGTATTCAAGCGTGTCATGAATGTTATTAAAGGAGATTAAAAAAGTATGAAATGGGAAAAAATATTAGTACGATATGGTGAATTATCCACTAAAGGAAGAAATAGAAAGCAATTTATATCACATTTACGAAATAATATTAGGTTTTCTTTTGTCGATTTACCTAATATTAAAATTCAAGCTGAAAGAGATCGCATGTTTTTAACATCATCTGATGACTCGGAAATTCATGCGTTAATAGAACGGTTGCCTAAAATATTTGGTATCCAATCATTTAGTCCTGTAGCTTCCTGTTCAAAAGAATTAGATGATATTCAAGCAACTGCACTTCAAATTATGGATAGCCTTGATAGCCAGGATAAAACGTTTCGTGTTACTGTAAAACGTTCTGATAAGTTTTTCCCATTGGACACATATGAGCTACAAAGCGTGGTAGCTAGTAATGTATTAAGACAATATCCTACCTTAAAAGTTCAAATGAAAAAACCAGAAATAGATTTACGAATTGAAGTGTTGAATGATGCCGTATATATGATGGCGCAAGTAATTCCTGGAGCAGGAGGTATGCCTCTAGGTTCAAATGGTCGTTCTTTATTGATGTTGTCAGGTGGAATTGATAGCCCTGTGGCTGGATATATGCTTTTAAAACGTGGTGTTCGTCTTGACGCAATACATTTTCATAGCCCACCATTTACAAGTGAGCGATCGAAAGAAAAAGTGATGGATCTTGCCAATCAGCTAAGCCATTTTGGGGCAACAGTAAGACTTCATGTAATACCTTTTACAGATATTCAACAAAGTATACAAGCTCAAATTCCTGAAAATGTATCGATGACTACTACTAGACGTTTAATGATGAAAATTGCCGATCTTGTTCGTGAGGAAATAGGAGCTTTAGGAATAGTAACAGGAGAGAGTTTAGGCCAGGTTGCGAGCCAAACGTTAGAAAGCTTAACGGCGATTAATGCAGTTACATCTACACCAATTTTCAGACCACTAATTTCAATGGATAAGTTAGATATTATTGATATTGCCCGGGAAATTGGAACGTACGACACTTCCATATTACCTTATGAAGACTGTTGTACTATTTTTACACCTTCCTGTCCAAAGACTAAACCGAAGCTCGAAAAAGTAGAATATTACGAGAGCTTTAAGGATTTTGATGAATTAATAACAGAAGCAGTGCAAAATAGAGAAGTTCTTTCATTTCCAATGAAAAAGTCGAATGATTTTTCGAATCTCCTTTAATAACTGACATAAAATACCTTTTCTCCTCTGTGTATGAATTAGATGAAAATGTACAATCTAATTTCACAAGGAGGTGAGGAACATGTCAAACAATAACAACTCAAATCAACTTCTAGTACCTGGTGTAAGACAAGCTCTAGATCAAATGAAATATGAGATTGCACAAGAGTTTGGAGTACAACTTGGTGGGGAAGCATCATCGCGTGCCAACGGATCCGTAGGCGGAGAAATTACGAAGCGATTAGTTGCCCAAGCCCAACAACAAATGAACGGATACCAAAAATAAGTAAAGAAAAGAAACCGGTAGCCTATGCTGCCGGTTTTTTTGATGATATGCAGGAAGATCTGTTCTTTTTGATTGGAGAAGTATATAATATACTAATATAATGTCTGAAAGTTTGGAAATTTAATTTACTAAAAGAGATAATTTTCCTTTATAATAAGAAAGTAAAAAGGAGGAAATTTAATGAATAAACAAGATTTAATTGCCCCAGAACATTATAACCTCGTAACGGAATTTGAAAAATATGCTACTGATAAAGATAAATTAGCGTTGATATGGGAATCTGAAGATGGGGAGCAGAAAAAAAGTACATACAAAAATTTAATCCAAAGAGCAAATAAAATTGCCAATCTGTTCACACGTAAAGGTCTCCAAAAAGGAGACGTAGTATTAATAATGGTACCTCGTTTAATCGAAGCGTATGAAATATATATAGCTGCATTAAAGGCTGGCCTTGTTGTTATACCAAGTTCTGAAATGCTGCGAGCAAAAGATATAGAATATCGTTTGTCTCATAGTGATGCAAAAGCAATAATCGCTTACGAACCATTTCTTGATCAATTTGAAGAAGTTTCTAATTTAGATGAACAACTTTTATTTGTGATCGGCAATCAGAAAGACAATTGGATTTCGTTGACAGAGGAAATACAAGCAGAGTCGGAGGAATTTCAAACAGTTGATACATTAAAGGATGACATGGCCTTTCTATCCTATACTAGTGGAACGACTGGAAATCCAAAAGGGGTTGTCCATACACATGGTTGGGCTTTTGCACATTTACGCACTTCTGGGCCGAACTGGCTGGCAATTCAAGAGGGAGATGTTGTTTGGGCAACCGCAAGTCCTGGCTGGCAAAAATGGATATGGAGCCCTTTCTTAGCTACTCTTGGTAGTGGCGCTACTGGCTATGTATATAACGGGAAGTTTGATCCAAAAACTTACTTAAAAAATATTCACGAGAAAAAAGTGAACGTTTTATGTTGTACACCAACCGAGTACAGAATTATGGCGAAAGTTGATACGTTAAGCGACTATAATTTATCTTCTCTTCATAGTGCTGTTTCAGCTGGGGAACCGTTAAACAGAGAAGTAATTGAAAAATTCGAAGAAATATTTGGTTTAGAAGTACGAGATGGCTACGGTCAAACAGAAAATACGTTACTTGTTGGAACAATGAAGGGCATGGAAGCAAGACCTGGATCAATGGGGAAACCTACTCCAGGAAATACTGTGGACATAATCAATGACTTAGGTCAAATTTGTGCTCCTGGTGAAGTTGGAGATATAGCTGTTCATGTAGAAACACCAGCGTTATTTAAAGAATACTTAAAGGATCCTGAAAGAACTTCTATGCAATTTAGAGGGAGCTATTATATTACAGGTGATCGTGCGAAAAAAGATGAGGATGGCTATTTCTGGTTTGAAGGTCGGGGAGACGATATAATTATTAGCTCAGGCTACACAATTGGACCATTTGAAGTAGAAGATGCATTGACGAAACATCCAGCAGTGCAAGAATGCGCTGTAGTTGGAGCACCACATCCTGAAAGAGGGAGCATTGTTAAAGCATTTGTTGTATTACGTGATGCATCTATAGTAGGTTCTGAGGATTTAATAAAAGAATTACAAAACCATGTAAAACAAGTGACGGCACCTTATAAATATCCAAGGGAAATCGAATTTATCTCCGAATTACCTAAAACAACATCTGGGAAAATTAGAAGAATAGATTTACGATTAAAAGAGAATAGTAAAAAGTAAGATTTGTGCGGTTAACTTACTTGTCAAACACGGAGATAAATTCGCTCTCCGTGTTTTACTGTTTACTTTAGTGATTTAAAGCAATATAATTATTTAATATTTCGAGTCACAAAGTAAAGAGGTGTCATTAGTGGGAACGGAAGAAAAACAAGGAATCATATTTGTTATAATAGCATACATTTTATGGGGATTCATGCCCATCTACTGGAAGTTATTAGAGCATGTTTCAAGTGATGAAATACTTGCAGGTAGGGTAATTTGGTCTTTTATATTTACACTGATGCTTGTAATTGTCGGAAGGAATTTGAAACAGCTGAAAATAGATCTAAAGGATTTATGGGCAAACCAGAAATCTTTTTGGGGACTTTTCGTAGCTTCCTATCTAGTAACAGGAAATTGGTTTACATACATATTTGCAGTTAATGCAGGTTATATCGTTCAGACAAGCTTAGGATATTATATAAATCCATTAATATCCATAATGCTCGGAATCGTATTTTTGAAAGAAAGATTATCAAGGGCTCAACAGCTTTCTGTTCTACTTGCTGCTGTAGGAGTAATTATATTAACTGTTTCTTACGGTGAATTTCCTTGGATCGCATTTACGCTTGCCATTACATTTGCATTGTATGGATTGATCAAGAAAAGTATTAAAATTGATGCAGTTAGAGGATTAACAATAGAAACCTTTTTTGTATTACCTGTTGCTCTCTTCTATTTTGTCTATTTATTGTTTGCAGACAAAGCAGTATTTTTTACGTCCAATGCGATAACCGTAATCCTACTTATATTCACAGGTGTTGCAACAGCTGTTCCTTTAATATTATTTGCTAAGGGAACGAAAACAATGCCGCTATATATGTCAGGGTTTTTTCAATACATTGCACCTACTTTAATGCTGCTAGTTGGGGTCTTATTATATGATGAGGCATTTAGCAAAATAGAGTTTTTATCATTTTCATGTATTTGGCTTGCCTTAATATTGTTTACAGTTTCTAAAGTTATGGAAGTTAGAAAAGCACATGCACTAGATAGATAAAATGAGGCAAGGGCATAACGGGTCTTTCCATTTAAAAACGTGAAATCGGTCACTTGATTTCACGTTTTTTTCTTTATTTTAGGAAAGTATAGTCAAAAACTGATTGGAGAACATTATTTATAGAACCTTTGTATTTTAGTTGTTTGAAGTGAAGGCGGCGTCTCCTGGGGGAACAGCACGAGTGAGAGACTACAGGCTCGAGCCGTGCCCCCGGAAAGCGTCCGCCGTAACGGAAAACAACCGGAGTAGAAGACTAATAGAAAACATTGTCTAAGACTCATTTTGATTTATAAAAATGTCCTTTTCACTTTATCCCAATAGCTATTATTTTTTAATTTAACAGTTTTGATGATTTTATCACTTAGGCAAATGGTTACATTTTCTACATGTTGAATACTAAGTGCTTCATTATCCGTGCTCATCGAAGGATAATCATTCCAATCCTTATGTAGGCGAAGTTCTAGTGTTCTTTGACCACTTAATATAAAGGAAGATCCTAAAGTTCTATAGTCATTACTATTAACGGAAGCAATTTCCGCAACTTGAATGCAAGGTAATAGTGGGTCGACAACAGCCCCATTTAAGGACTTGTTATAACCTGAGCTTCCTGTTGGTGTAGAAATGACCATACCGTCTCCACGAAAGGACTCAAAATGCTTATGATCAATAATGATATCTAGTACAAAAGCTTTAATAATGTTGGAGCGTATTGTAAATTCATTTAAACAAAGAAATTTGGGATTGTTATTTATCGAAACTTCTAACAAAGGGTATTTGCGAACCTGAATGTTCTTGGAAAGAACTGCTTCCGCCATCGCTTCTATATCATCCGCTAAAAAATCACAGTACATACTCAAAGAATCGGTCGTAGAAATACCCGCATACAAACAATCCTGTCTAAAACCAGTTTTACGTACTGCTTGTAAAAAAGAGCCATCTGAACCGATGCTGACAATAATAGAAGCATATTCAGGGTCCTCTACAACCATAAAACCATGATTATTTATTGCTTCAGCGATTCTGTCTTTTCTTTGCAAAGATTTTGTGTCATTCTTAGTGTATAAATATATTGCGTTTTTGGAGGTCATAAACATTCTCCTTTTCTATTGTATATATTTATTTTACCATTTCGTGAAACATTTAGATATTCTTTACGTATGTAAAGAGAAGTATTAAAGGAGGAATTGTACATATGAATATGAAACGCTGGTTTGCTATTTTAGGAGCGTCTTTATTATTGCTTATTTCTATTTTCGTCAATACGATCTCAACTGCATTTACAACAGATTGGACATCGTATTTAGATGATTTTGCGAACGCTTCTAGCTCAGAATTTTTTGAAACCGTAATTGAAGAGGGAAGTATGAATGAACGTATCGCTTTACTTACAGTGGATGGTGTCATCCAAGATACGGGAAGTGCAAGTTCCTTGTTTGCAGCGGAAGGCTATAACCACCAGTTTTTCCTACAGCAATTAGAGCAAGCAAAGATTGATGACACGGTAAAAGCAATTGTATTACAAGTAAATTCACCTGGTGGCGGGGTTGTCGAATCGGCACAAATTTATAAAGAAATCATTGAAATTCAAGAAGAAACTGAAAAACCAATATATGTCTCTATGGGAAGTATGGCTGCTTCAGGTGGTTACTATATTTCCGCACCAGCCGATAAAATATTCGTCAATAAAGAGACGATTACAGGATCCATTGGTGTCATCATGCAAAGTATTAACTATGGTAAGTTAGCAGAAAAATATGGCGTGGAATTTGTAACAATCAAGTCTGGACCGTATAAAGACATCATGAGTCCAACGAGAGAAATGACAGAGCCAGAACGAGCGATGCTTCAAGAAATGTTAAACGACTCGTATGAAGACTTCGTCGATATTATTGAAAAAGGTAGAAATATGACAGAAGCAGAAGTTAAAAAAGTTGCAGACGGTCGAATTTTAAATGGTCGTCAAGCAATTGAAGCTGGATTAGCGGATGATTATGGATTTTTGGAAGATGTAGTTCAAGCGATAAAAACGGATAATAAATTAGAGAAAGCAGAAGTATTTGAATATGGTTACTCTCAAAGCTTTGCTTCGCTGTTTGCGGTGAAAGCACAATCTTTCTTAGGTTTAGATCTCGAATCGAAACTTATAGCACAGTTAATCACGGAAAATAGCTCACCAAGAATGATGTACCTATATGGGAATGAATAAGGAGGGTTTAAGATGAGTGAATTTGTACAACCAGAAGAGCAGCATGTGCAAGCGAACACCTCTGCAACCCAGCAAGTTATTGTTCATCGAACTGCGCAATATGGTCAGAAGGCTGCTGGCTTTTGGATTCGTTTTTGGGCATACACAGTAGATATTCTCATTTTGGCTTCTATTGGAATGTTATTGATCAAACCTATATTTCGCTTGTTTTCGTTGGAGTTAAATAATCCGGTCTGGTACGCACCCTTTACTATAATTACAGCCGTTATCTTCTATGCGTATTTTGTGTTGATGACAAAGTTCTGTAACCAGACAGTAGGAAAAATGATATTTGGAATTCGTGTAATATCAAAAGATGGTGAAAAGCTTAAATGGAGTAATGTCATTTTTAGAGAGTGGATTGGTCGGTTAATATGTGTAATTCCACTGAATATTCCATATATAGTCGTAGCGTTTACTCCGAAGAAGCAAGGTGTACATGACTTTATCGCTGATACTTTAGTCGTTCATGAAGCAGTGTATGACTTAAGTGAGAAAGTAAAATATGAAAGCTCAGCTGCAAAAGAGTTGCAAGAGCCGAACGTATTCTAGTAAGATGAAGGTATTGAAAAAGGAGGCTACATATTATGGCGCAAGTAACATTTAAAAATAATCCTGTAACATTAGTTGGTAAAGAAGTGGTAGTTGGAGAAAAGGCACCTGACTTTTCAGTGCTAGCAAATGATTTATCACCTGTGACTCTACAAGATTCAGCTGGTAAAATTCGTTTAATCAGTGTAGTTCCTTCTCTTGATACTGGAGTTTGTTCTACACAAACTAACAAATTTAACTCTGAGGCTGCTAGTCTAGGTGAAGATGTAACAATTTTAACTGTTTCAATGGATTTACCTTTCGCGCAAAAACGTTGGTGTGGAGCTAATGCTGCTGATGCAATCCAAACGTTATCTGACCACCGTGATGCATCCTTCGGAGAAGCATACGGAGTACTTATGCAAGAATTACGCTTGTTAGCACGTTCTGTATTTGTAATAGATAAAAACGGTGTGGTAACTTATGCTGAATATGTTGGAGAAGGTACAGATCATCCAAACTATGAAAAAGCATTAGAAGCGGTAAAAGCACTAACAAACTAAGAAAGCGCAAGTGCCAATGTCAGCTCTAAAAGCGCTGGAAGAATTGCAAAAAGGCGCATTTTGCCTTTATTTTCAAATCTGAAGCGACTCGAAGGGCTAGGCGCTGGAGCTAGACAAATAATGAGTAAAAAGTATATACGTTTTTATCTAAAATAAAATCAAGCCCACTCTGCAGCTTTAGAGTGGGTTTTACTATGAGGGATATTATGCATACACATGTTGAACAAATTTTCACGTATATTGATCAGGAGAGCAGTTATATCGAAAATGAAGCTTCGGGTACTTATTTAGAAGGTGTCGTATACGCACTTGAACTTTGGTTATCTGATAAAAAGAGACCTTCTGTAAACGATGCAGGTAAGGAAGAAATCCGTAAAGCCATTCAATTAGCTATATTAAAAGGTATGAAGAAATCCGCGCAGGTAAATCATCAAATGACTCCTGACGCAATTGGACTATTAGTAAGTTATTTTGTGAATGAAATGACAAAAAGTAAAAAAGAACTATCGATTTTGGACCCTGCACTTGGAACGGGGAATTTATTGTATACGGTTATGAATGCTTTGCCGAGCGAAAATTATGCTTTTGGTGTTGAAATAGATGATTTATTGATTCAGCTGGCAGCGCAGACTGGTGAATTATTGACACATGATATTCAACTTTTTAGACAGGACGCATTAAAACCATTACTTATCGATCCAGTGGACATCGTAGTGAGTGATTTACCGGTTGGATATTATCCAGATGCAGAAACAGCACAGGAATACTTCTTGCATAGCACGGAGGAAATGTCCTATGCCCATCATTTGTTTATAGAGCAATCTATGAAGCATGTAAAACAAGGTGGCTATCTATTCTTTTTAGTACCAGACACTATTTTTGAATCGAAACAGGCATCGAAGCTTCATGAATTTATCAAAGAAAATGGTTGGATTCAAGCGGTTATCCAATTTCCAAATTCTATTTTCAAAACAAAGGGACAAGAAAAAAGCCTTTTAATATTACAAAAGAAAAGCAGTGATTTAAAAGCACCGAGAGAGGTACTATTAGCAAAGGTTCCAAATATGATGAACAAAGAAGCAATGGAATTATTTTTGAAAAAGGTCGAAATTTGGCAAGACGAGAACAGTAAGTAAGTTGCTAGCTCCTACTATGAACGGTACAATTAAAGTACTAGTTCAAAGAAGGAGCGTTTTTTATGTCCATAATATTAGCGATAAATGCAGGAAGCTCTTCATTAAAATTCCAAGTTTTTGAAATGGTAGACGAACAGGTAATTGCTAAGGGGATAATTGAAAGAATTGGTCTAGGCAATCCTACTTTTACAATGACGACAAATGAGGAACGTATTAATATTATTGAACAGGTGGACAATCACGAACAAGCTGTAAAACTTTTGATAAATATGCTAATAGAAAAGAATGTGATTCATTCATTAGATGATATAAACGGAATTGGACATCGTGTAGTTCATGGTGGGGAGATTTATAGTGATTCTGTTGTAATAACGAAAGAAGTATTGGATACTTTAGAACAATTATCAGAATTAGCACCACTTCATAATCCAGCGAATATCACAGGTATTAAAGTATTTAAAAAGGAGCTTCCGAACGTCCCAGCAGTGGCTGTATTTGATACAGCTTTTCACCAAACAATGCCTGAAAGTTCTTATCTTTACTCTATTCCGTACAATTACTATGAAAAGTATGGTATTCGGAAATATGGTTTTCATGGGACATCACATAAGTATGTATCCGAGCGGGCTGCTGTTCTATTAAATAGACCATTGGAAACAACTCGCTTTATTTCCTGTCATCTGGGCAATGGTGCAAGTATTGCTGCTATTCATCACGGTAAGTCGATTGACACTTCAATGGGATTTACACCTCTAGCAGGTGTGACAATGGGTACAAGATCAGGAAATATTGACCCTGCATTAATTCCTTACTTGATGGAGAAAACAGGTAAAAATGCGGAAGAGGTTTTAGATATTTTAAACAAGAAATCGGGAATGCTTGGTGTTTCTGGATTTTCTAGTGATTTACGAGATATAGTTGGAGAAGCTGCCAAAGGTAATGAACGGGGACAGCTGGCGCTAGATGTATTCGCCAATCGTATACATAAATATATTGGTTCCTATGCCGCACGGATGAATGGAGTAGATGCTATTATTTTCACGGCTGGAATAGGCGAGAACAGTGAAGTCATACGTGAAAAAGTATTAAAAGGTCTTCAGTTTATGGGAGTGTATATGGATCCAGACTTAAACAAAATAAATGGAAAAGAAACTTTTATCAATTATCCTCATTCTCCAGTAAAAGTGATCGTTATCCCGACAAATGAAGAGATTATGATTGCTAGAGACACGGTGAGAATTGCGAAGCTTTAAGAGTCTTGTAGGGAGTTTGAATGAACGATTACTTTTGGAGAAATCCATGGTCAAGCTCTAATTTGGAACTAATTAGGAAAGAACTATTGTTTTTACAGAGCTAAGATTCTATAAAAATAGGAATATTTATCTTGAAATTAGAGTATTTTGTAACTAATTTGTAACTCCAATCCCCTACCATTGGTTAAATCAAATGGAAGGGGTTGTTTTATTGTTACGACATAAAAGAATTTGGTTCTTTGTTATCTGTCTTTTGCTAATTGGTTCTATGGTTAGTGTGCCTTCTATGACAAAGGCATCAGGAGGCTTTATCTCAGGTTCCTATGGTGGAAAGACGTATAAGTTGTATGTGCCTAGTCACTATGACTCTAGTAAGAGTTATCCACTATATGTGATGTTACATGGTTGTACACAAGATGCTACTCAGTTTTCGACAGGAACAAAAATGAATGCGCTTTCAGAGGAAAAAGAATTTCTGGTGCTTTACCCAGAACAAAACTCCAGTTCAAACTCAAATAAATGTTGGAATTGGTTTGAAACAAGTCATCAATCTCGTGGAAGTGGTGAACCAAGTGTGATTGCTGGCATAGTGCAATCCATAAAAACAAATTATTCTGTCCGGAATGATCAAGTATATATTGCTGGTCTCTCTGCTGGGGCTGCAATGAGTGTCATTATGGGCGCAACGTATCCAGATGTTTTTTCAGGTATAGGAGTTGGAGCAGGTTTAGAATATAAGGCAGCAACTAGTATGACAGAAGCTTTTACAGCGATGTCTAGTGGTGGAGCAAATCCAATTCAAAGAGGTAGAGATGCCTATAACGCAATGGGAAGTAAGGCTAAACCATTGAAGGTTATTGTCTTTCATGGAACTTCTGACTACACCGTTAATAAAGTAAATGGGGATCAAGTCATTTCCCAATGGGCAGTAACAAATAGCCTAGCTGCGACTGGAACCGAAGGATGGCTGGACGACAAAGCGGATAACACGCAGAATTTACAGGTACCATCTGGAAAAAGCTATACGGTATATGACTATAAAGCACAGGATGAAAAAGTTTGGATGAAAAAGATAAATGTCCTAAATATGGGGCATGCATGGTCTGGAGGAAGTTCAAAAGGAAGCTATACAGATCCTCAAGGTCCTGTTGCAAGTCGAATGATGTGGGAATTTTTTCAATCTGAAGTAGAACCCCCTGCGGTCATACCTATGACAACTGCAACTCCAGCTGGAGGAACTTACTATGATTCCGTAAGTGTTGAGCTTAATTCTAATAAAACAGGGACGACCTACTATACAACCGATGGATCTGAACCAACTATTAACTCAACAATATATTCGAAAGCACTTACAATAACTGAAGACACAACTTTAAAATTCTTTAGTCGTGATAATGAGGGCAACACCGAATCAGTCAAAAAAGAAACGTATTTTATTAATACAGGAGATACTCCTATAGATGAAACAACCATATCATCCAACGGCAATGAAGATGGGTTTGTAGGAAAGTATACTGCAGATGGAAAAAGTAATGCGACCATTAAGGTTGGGGATAAAGGAATGTTTAATACGGATACGTATAGAGGTATTTTATCCTTCGATACAAGTACAATAACAGAACCTATAGAATCAGCTAAAATTCGTCTATACCTTAAAACGAAACAAGGAACGATTTCATTACTCCGGTTAGACATGAAAAATGGAGTATTCGGAACGAGTTCTACAATTGAACAAACAGATTACGCCAATTCAGCCACTCAATCTGATATGAGTAGCTTCTCACCTGTTGAAGGTGAATATTTGGATATTACTATACCAGTCAATAGTCTGGCTCAGATCAACTTGAACGGTATTACACAATTCCGATTAAAGGCTGAAACTACGGCAGGGATCAACTCTAATTTCATAGAATTTTATGGAGGTGAAACTGTCGATTATGCACCAACACTTATCATTAATAGCAATTAAGATATTTAGTAAAAAAAGGAGGTATTAACTTTCGTAGATTATTAGTTCTCTTTTAAATGTAAGTGGAACAAATTAATAAATAATATTAAAAGAGGGTGTAGAGAAAATACTCTATGCCCTTTTAGTTTAAGAAAAGGCAGGAGTTTTGCGAGATTTTGTAGAATAGAAAGCTTGAATGGATTTGTAGATTAACTAAGGAGGGTGCTAATGCCACTTGAGCAAGAAGTAAAAGGAATGTTAATTGTAGGATTCATAATTGTTATGATAATTGCAATTATATTTACATTATTTTTGGCAATAAAAAATAAACATTCGATAACTGGATTTGCATGGATCTTATTGTACTTTATATTTTTTACGGTTGCCGTATATTTTTGCTATAATGCTATTTCCTTCGATTATAATCATCCAATGGCCTCAGAGGAAATATCACTACAGATAGGGTTTGCAGGAGTAGCCTGGAGTATAAGTATGTTCTGTTTGGTTATGGGGATCTTTATCTTTTCAAGAAAAACTATGATTGCAAGAGTTTAAGTTTTCCAGCTTTTAACCCAAAAATGGTTGGTCGTGGGAAGTATCACGATCAACCATTTTATATTATTCTATTAAATTATGGTTCTAGTGGTTCGTCAGTGCGAACTACTAATACATCGCAAGAAGCCGAGCGTACGATATATTCGGATACGCTACCGATTAAGAATCGTTCCATTGCATTCAAACCAGTCGCGCCACAGATGATTAAATCTGCTTCAACCTTTTTAGCGATGTCTTTAGATATCATTGATTTTGGTGAACCATAGTCTACTACGACATTCACGTTTTGTACCCCAGCAGCAAGAGCTTCTTTTTTATATCCACCTAGTAAATCTTCTGCAAAAGTTTGTGCTCTTTCTGCAATTGAACGATCATACGCCTCAATTGCAGCAAATGAACGAGTATCGATAATATTGATAAGGTTTAAAGTTGCATTGTTACGTGCTGCAATAGATACAGATTTTTTAAATGCATATTCGGCTTCTTTTGAACCATCGACAGCCACTAGAATTTGATTGTATCTTAATGTCATTTTAAAAACCTCCTTATTTGTTATATATATATTATTCGAGATTTTTAGACATATTCCTTCTTATCATTCATTTTTATTTAGTCTTATTTGTGAACGTTTTCAACCGAAAATTAAATAGTTGAAGTATTTTAAATATATAAATGATAAGATAGATTTGTATGAAATGATGCATTCAAATATTGTGTCATTTTCACACCAACATGGTTTACATAGGAGGATGCAAGAAATGCGTATTGGGATTCCAAAGGAAACAAAAAACAATGAAAATCGCGTTGCAATGACGCCTGCTGGGGTAGTAAGCTTAAAGCATCATAAACATGAGGTTTTTATTGAAACTGGTGCTGGACTTGGCTCAAGCTTTACCGATGAAGACTACATCGCTGCAGGAGCAACGATTGTATCTACAGCTGCAGAAGCTTGGGATCAAGAAATGGTTATGAAAGTAAAGGAACCTACTCATGAAGAATATTATTTAATTCGCGAAGAGTCGATTCTTTTCACTTATTTACATTTAGCACCTGAAGCAGATTTAACAAAAGTTTTACTAGAAAAAAAAGTGACAGCAATTGCTTACGAAACAGTTCAATTGCCGAATAATACATTACCTTTATTGTCTCCAATGAGTGAAGTTGCTGGCCGTATGTCCACTCAAATAGGTGCACAGTATTTAGAGCAAATTAATGGAGGAAAAGGAATATTACTTGGGGGAGTTCCTGGAGTTCCACGTGCGAAAGTAGCAATTATTGGCGGAGGTATTGCTGGTGCTAGTGCCGCTCGTGTTGCAATTGGTATGGGAGCACAAGTAACAATCATCGATTTAAATCCAGATCGTCTACGCCAATTAGAGGATATCTTTGGAGCGAGCATCCAAACATTGATTTCTAGCCCGTATAATATTGCTGAAGCAGTGAAAGAAGCTGACTTAGTAATAGGTTGTGTTTTAATACCAGGTGCAAAAGCTCCGAAACTAGTAACAGAAGAAATGATTAAAACAATGTCTCCTGGATCTGTTGTTATTGACATTGCAATCGACCAAGGTGGTATTTTTGAAACTTCTGATCGTATCACAACACACGATAACCCTACGTACGAAAAGCATGGGGTAGTACATTATGCTGTTGCTAATATGCCTGGTGCAGTACCAAGAACTTCTACTATGGCCCTTATAAATGCAACAATTCCATATGCATTACAAATTGCCAATAAAGGCTACAAACAAGCGTGTTTAGATAATCCTTCTCTTCAAAAAGGGATTAATACTTTAGCTGGACATGTTACCTTTAAAGCTGTCGCAGAAGCACAAGTTCTTCCTTATGTGGATGTTGCAACGCTTTTAAACTAATAGCTTAAAAATAATCACTCAAGGCAGCTAATGCTTTGGGTGATTACTAATTAATGGGGTGATATAAATGCTATATATGTATATAGGAATAGCAGGAGCAATAGGAGCAATTGCAAGGTATTTAGTAGGTGTTTTTATATTAGCTGACTCAGAATTTCCGTTTGCTACTTTACTGGTCAACCTGGTGGGATGCTATGCATTGGCTTTTATAACATCCAGAACGCTACCGTTTTCTAATAAACTGAAGTCTGCTATAGGTACTGGTTTTCTAGGATCTTTTACAACTTTTTCAGCATTTAGCGTAGAAACGATAACTATGATAGACAATGGACAAATTGGATTTGCAATAATTTATATTATGCTTAGCATTGTAGGTGGAATTATAATGAGTAATATTGGTTGGAAAAATGAGGTGGCTAAATGAGTATCATCTTAGTAGGGATTGCAGGGTTTATAGGTGCAAATATTCGCTATATTTTTTCCAAAAGGCTAAATAACAGTACAAGTGATGCTTTTCCATATGGTACTCTTTCAGTAAATCTTATTGGAGCATTTTTACTAGGTTTGTTAGTCGGCGGACATGCAAGCGAAATTTATATGCTTATACTTGGAACAGGGTTGCTAGGTTCCATAACAACTTTCTCTACATTGAATAAAGAACTATTTACTTTACAAAAGCACCCCAAAGCCTGGTTACTTTATTTTCTTGCCACCTATATAGGAGGATTTGTTTTGGCGTTTATCGGATACTTCATTTAAGAGTGTGAAAGCACTGCCAATTACTAGCAGTGCTTTCTAGAATCTATGATAAAATTTGTAATTCTTTTGGGAATTTCGTTAACACTTCTACACCATTTTCTGTAACCACTACATCGTCCTCTATACGAACGCCTGTAATTTCGGGGTGATAGATACCTGGCTCGATTGTAAATACCATACCTTTTTCAAGTTTCATATCGTTCACACCAGTTATCGATGGAAATTCATGAACTGAAATTCCAAGTCCATGTCCGAGACGATGAGTGAAATAATCACCGTAACCAGCTTCCGTAATGACATCTCTTGCAATTTTATCTAGTGTCATAGCAGTAATCCCTGGTTTAACTGCTTCAACCGCTGCTTCCTCTGCTCGGCGAACTGTTTCGTATATTTCACGTTTTTCTGGAGTAGGTTCCCCAAATGCTACTGTACGAGTAATATCCGAGCAATAGCCATTATAAACAACGCCTAAATCGAATAGTACGAAGTCCCCTCTTTGAATTTTACGATCTCCAGGAGTGCCATGCGGAGAAGCTGTTTTGGGTCCGCTTAACACCATTGTATCGAAGGACATCTGAGCAGCGCCTTTTTCTTTTACGGCTAATTCAATAGTATTTAAAATTTCAAGCTCTGTTTTCCCTTCTGCAATTTCCTTGCAACCTACCTCGATGGCATAGTCTGCAAGCTCGGCTGCCTTACGCATATTAACTAATTCTGCTTCCGATTTTATAACACGAAGGTCATTGATTTTTTCATCGATCCTAGATACTTGAAGAGAGGAAATTCGTTCCTCTAGTGCCTCTAATCTTTCCACTGTAAGATGGGATTTCTCAACAGCAATGCTTTGAATTTTACCCACTGTTGCATTTATCTTCTGAACGAGGATATCCCATGCATTTTCTGTGTCCTGATGACCAATTATTTCTCCGTTCCATCCTGCGGCTTTTGCATCTGGTATTTCCATTTTAGGACAAATGATAAATGGTGCGGAATCCTTAAAAATTGCTACACCTAAAAGGCGCTCGTGTGGATTACTTCTAAATCCAGTAAAATAGAAAACGTTATCTGGAGTAGTAATAAATGCGGCATCAATTTGCTGCGCTTGAAGATATGATTGGATTTTTTCGGTTTGATTCATAGGGCACCCCTTTTATATTTAATACTATTAGCATATCAGAATAAAGGATTTCTAGCATCTACGTTGAATGAATAATAAGGAGCAATAAATATTCACTAAAGGGAGAGATTATATTATGCAAATCAGCTATCACGGTCATTCAGTAGTTAAAATTAAATCAAATTCACATACGATTTTAATTGATCCATTTATTACTGGAAATGGACAAACCGATTTAATTGCGTCTGAAGAGAAAGCAGACTTTATTTTGTTGACACATGGTCATAATGATCATTTTGGGGATACAGTAGACCTAGCAAAAAGAAATAACGCTACAGTAATTGCGATTTTCGAACTTGCCGAGTATGTTGAATCATTAGGAATTAACGTACATGCAATGGGTTTAGGGGGAGCTTACGATTTTGAGTTCGGGAGAGTAAAATTCACGCAAGCTTTCCATAGCAGCTCATATACAACAGAGGATGGAGAAACAATTTACGGTGGTATGCCAGCAGGAGTTCTTCTAACAATAGAAGATAAAACAATCTATCATGCCGGAGATACAGCTTTGTTTGGAGATATGAAACTAATAGGAGAACGAAATGATATTGATGTTGCATTCCTACCAATTGGGGATAATTTCACAATGGGACCAGAAGATGCGGCTTACGCTGTCCAACTTTTAAAACCCCAAATTGTGGTGCCTATTCACTATAATACGTTCCCGCCGATCAAACAGGATCCACAAAAATTTAAAAATCTAGTGGATAGTGCTGAAGTTCAAGTGTTAAATGCCGGGGATCTTGTTCAATTGAAACGTGACTAGCAATGGAGGTAGATGTGGTACAATAAACGTATAATAATCGTTTGGATGTGACTACATGACAACAAAACACGAACAAATTTTAGCATATATTGAAAAACTTCCAGTCGGTGATAAAATATCTGTTAGACAAATTGCAAAGGACTTAACTGTCAGCGAGGGGACAGCCTACCGCGCGATAAAAGAGGCAGAAAACAGAAGACTAGTTAGTACAATTGAGCGAGTTGGAACGATTCGTATCGAGTTAAAGATAAAAGAGCATTTTGAGCGTTTAACTTACGCTGAAGTAGTAAATATTGTCGATGGACAAGTATTAGGTGGAAAAACTGGATTGCATAAAACATTAAACAAATTTGTCATCGGTGCCATGCAGCTCGAGGACATGATGCGTTATGTTGAACCGAGCAATCTGTTAATAGCGGGAAATCGATTAAAAGTACATGAAACAGCTTTAAAAGCAGGAGCGGCTGTATTAGTAACAGGTGGCTTTGATGTAACAGACTCCACCAAAAAATTAGCAGATGAGCTGGAGTTACCTGTTATATCCACAAGTTTTGATACATTTACGGTAGCTACGATGATCAACCGAGCAATTGACGACCAACTCATCAAAAAAGATGTTTTGTTAATCGAGGATATTTATATCCCACTTGAAGAGACGTCATATTTGCTTGCAACTGATAAGGTCAAACAATACCGAGTGCTGAATGATGCGACCACACATGGTGTATTCCCAGTTGTAGATGGATCTAAGAAATTGGTGGGGATTGTTACTGCTAGAGATGTCATCGGTAAATCGAACAATGAAACAATCGAGAAAGTGATGACAAAAAACCCGATTTCTGTCACGATGAAAACAAGCGTATCCTCTGCAAGTCATCGAATGATCTGGGAAGGTGTAGATTTATTGCCAGTAGTTCGTGATACAAATTATTTAGAGGGAGTCATTAGTAGGCAGGATGTATTAAAAGCCCTTCAAGCTGCTGCTAGGCAACCACAAAACGGTGAAACGATCGATGATATTGTAAAGCAACAAATAAAAATCATTTCTACAGAAGACTTTCTATTTGAATTCGTTGTTACACCACAAATGACGGATCATTACGGTGCAATGTCTAATGGAGCTTTTACGATATTAGTAACCGAAACAGGAGCACAAACGTTGAAGATTCGTAAACGCGGTGAAAGTGTCGTGGAGAATATGACGATCTACTATACAAAGCCAATTCAATTGGAAAGTATTCTACGCATTCAAGCGAGAGTATTGGAGCTAAGTAGAAGAGTAGCAAAGATGGATATTGAAGTGTATAACGACAAGCTACTAGTCGGAAAAGCAATGGTAACATATCAACTATTAGAGCGATAAGATTAGTGGAAGATTGACCAATTTTGAGCATGAGCAGTAATGTCCGAGTTGGGCAGATACTGAATAAGTAGTACTTAAATAACTATACAAAGTGGATATTAGTGATTAGAGTGGCAGGCGGCGACTCCCACGGGAATAGCGCGAGCTGAAAGCCCCGCAGTAAAGACATTGTCCTAACTTTCGAATTACACTATTTAAAATACTTTTATGAAATTGATTTAGTCTTCGGACAAAAAAATGATGCAGCTAGTTTAGCTGCATCATTGATTTATAGATAGTTCCTCTTCCACGAATTGACCGTAATGCTTCGCTACTTTAACATTATGATATGTAAAATATCCTCCGAGTAGTATAAACAGACCCGCGACAACATAGGTTACGGAAGATTGATAAATGATTATAAAGTTAATACCGAAAAACAACAAAAAAGCACCTAGGCATACAGAAGCCTTTGCACCAAACCATTTTTTGCGAATAGGTAACGGTGTGCGAAACTGTTTCGTTTTAAAATATAAATACCAAACAAACGTAATTACTATTAAAGCTACTAAAATAATATTAAGCATGACGAACCTCCAATAAAAAGTTAACCTTCTATCTATTGTAAAGGGAAATTTTAAAAAATGCGAATCGTAAAACCATACAAGTGAGGTATTTCCATTGAAAAGACAAATCA
Organism: Psychrobacillus sp. NPDC096623; assembly: GCF_044762655.1. NCBI lineage: Bacteria > Bacillati > Bacillota > Bacilli > Caryophanales > Bacillaceae > Psychrobacillus > Psychrobacillus sp. NPDC096623. The sequence continues at coordinate 388,239 of NZ_JBIWER010000003.1, read as the reverse complement.
TAGACACAATCGAAAAATATGACAAAATAATTTTACATCGCCATGTTAGACCTGATCCAGATGCATATGGTTCACAAATTGGTTTAAAAGAGCTTATTGCACTAAATTATCCGACGAAGGAAGTTTTAGCAACTGGCACACATGATGAGACATTAAATTTCCTTGCATATCCCGACAATGTTTCCGATGAGGACTTTCAAGGTGCTCTAATTATTGTTACAGATACAGCTAATACGGAAAGAATAGATGATGCACGCTATAAGCTAGGAAGTTATCTTATTAAAATTGATCATCATCCAAACGATGATGCTTACGGAGATTTACTTTGGGTAAATACAGCTGCTAGTTCGGTAAGTGAAATGATTTGTGAGCTGTTCGAGGAAGCAAAAATCTATAAGCAATGGAAAATGGATGCTTCTATCGCTCGGTTATTATTTGCAGGAATTGTCGGCGACACAGGAAGATTTATGTTTCAAAGTACAACAAAACAGACAATGGATTTCGCTGGTAACTTACTTACATATGGTTTTGATAGTACAAAGTTATTTAACGGAATGTATGAAGTCGAAAGAAATCTCCTTCAGTTAAAAGGTTATGTATATGCAAATTTTGAAATGGATGAAACTGGTGTAGGTCATGTGAAGCTTACGAAAGAAATTCTTGATAACTATCAAGTAGATCAATCAGAAGCATCTCTCTTAGTAAGTGCGTTAGCGGATGTGAAGGGGATGAGATGCTGGGTATTCTTTATAGAAGATTCCTCTGAAATTCGAGTTCGTCTACGTTCAAAAGGACCTGTTATTAATGGTATAGCTAAAAAGTATGGGGGTGGAGGACATCCTCTTGCTTCAGGAGCTGCTGTAAAGACATGGGAAGAAGCAGATTTAGTTATTGAAGATTTAAAAATGTTGTAATTGAGGTGTTTACATGAAAACAGTATATCCACAAATTGTGACATCGGCGGATATGCTGAAAAGCACAATACAATTGGAACAACTTACACAAAAGCTAAAACAAAATAATGCAAAGGTGGCAGCCATTACAAACAGCAGATTGTATGGATTACTGCCTTTTTGGCATACATTAAAAGCACAAAATATTAAACCTGTTCTTGGACTCACTGTTAATATTCAATTAGAGTCTGCTGTTATAGAAATGGTGCTATATGCGAAAGATGCGAATGGCTATGAAAATTTATTGAAAATATCTAGTAGTCTCGAGACAAGAGATATTACAGCGCTACCAAAAAGATGGCTAGAAGCATATAAAAATGGATTAATCGGCCTTTATAAAGGAGACGCCACTACAACGTTCGAGCAGCTAAGCGAATTACAATTGATATTTGGTAATTTGAATTTCTACTTGGCAATTGAACGGCAAAATGGAGAAAAATTAGAACATGAAGAAATGATTATGCAGTTCAGTGAGCAACTATCCATACCAATTACTGCGTTCCATATGAGTAGATACATAGAAAAAGAAGATGCCTTTGCATATGAAGTATTAAACGCAATGGATCAATCACTCAAAATGAATGACCATACACGTCTAAAACCCTCCACCAATACGCTTCATCTCCTTTCTAATGAAGAATGGAGTAGATGGTTTTCCGATGTTCCCTCATGGCTAGAAAACACGGAACAGATGCTCAATAGCTGTAACGTTTCCATCGAAAGAACAGCTTCTATAATGCCAAAATATCCATTACCTGAAACAAAAAATTCGAAGGACTTCTTACGAGAGCTATGTGAGGATGGCTTGAACAATCGGCTAAAGGAAGTCACCAAGCCATATATAGATCGATTAAATTATGAATTATCCATCATTAACCAGATGAACTATGAAGATTATTTTTTAATCGTTCAAGATTTTATGAAATTTTCTAAGCAGCAAAACATATTAACAGGTCCGGGCCGGGGATCATCTGCCAGTTCACTCGTCGCATTTTCTTTGAATATTACGGATGTAGACCCGCTTCGCTATGGTTTGTTATTTGAACGATTTTTAAATCCAGAGCGAATTACAATGCCAGATATTGATATTGACTTCGCTGATTCTAGAAGGATGGAAGTTATTCAATATGTCGTTAAAAAGTACGGGCAGAACTATGCTTCTCAAATAATAACGTTCGGTACTTTATCTGCAAAAGCAGCGGCTAGAGAAGTTGCAAGAATTTTCGGTTTCGAATCTTCTACCTTGGAGGCTATTTCTTCTTTTATCCCTTCTAAGCCAGGGATTACGTTAAAAGAAGCATTTGCGATGTCCGAGAAATTGCGTGCGTTTATACAGACAGAAGAAATTCGAAAAAAATGGTTTGACGTCGCGCTTGCTTTGGAAGGACTACCAAGGAATGCCTCTACGCATGCAGCCGGCGTCGTATTATCACCAGTTCCATTAGTAGATGTCATACCCATTCAAAGTGGGCATGAGGATATTTATTTGACACAGTGGCCGATGAAGGAAGTAGAACAAATCGGTCTGCTTAAAATGGATTTTCTAGGGTTGCGAAACTTGACGATTATTGAAAGAATTTTGAAAATCATTAATTATAAACAATCGAATCCATTTAAATTATCCGAAATACCCCTACATGATGAATTAACCTTTCAGTTATTACAGCAAGGGGATACAACAGGGGTATTTCAATTGGAATCGGCCGGAATGCGACAAGCCCTAAAACAAATCAATCCAACAAAATTTGAAGATGTTGTTGCAGTAAATGCATTATACCGACCAGGTCCAATGGAGAGCATACCTCTATACGCAAAGCGAAAAGCGGGTCAAGCGCCAGTAACCTATGAACATCCCATATTAGAACCGATTTTAAAAGAAACATATGGCATTATTGTCTATCAGGAGCAGATCATGCAAATTGCCTCTAAAATGGCTGGTTTTACATTCGGGGAAGCCGATTTGTTACGAAGAGCTGTGAGCAAAAAAAATCGTGAAGTTTTACAAAGTGAAAGAGTACACTTTGTTCAAAAAGCTATTCAAGTAGGACACTCAGAACAATCAGCCTCAGCTGTTTATGATTTAATCGTCCGATTTGCTGACTATGGTTTTCCAAAGAGTCATGCCGTAGCTTATAGTGTTATTTCTTTTCAAATGGCGTATTTGAAAGCTCATTTTCCCGTAGCTTTTTATAGCGCCTTACTGAGTCAAGCTACAGGTAACCAAGCGAAAATCAATGAGTTATTAATGGAAATGAAACATAAAGGCATAACCATTTTAGCTCCCTCTATATTTCGTAGTCAGCGATTCTTTACGATTGAAAATGGTGGAGTCCGATTTGGCTTACAGGCAATAAAAGGAGTTTCCCATAATTTTATTCAAAAACTACTGCAAAAACGTATGGAAAGAGAACACAAATGGGAGGATATTTTTGAGCTTGCTTCTGATCTGTCTGCAGTTCACTTTACGAGAAAAAATGTAGAACCTTTGATCAAAGCGGGAGCTCTTGATGATTTTGGTTTTGATCGATCTACACTTTTAAGTACTTTAGATGCAGCGGTCAAATATGCTGAATTGATAAGTCCTACGGAAGAATCCGATCTATTTGGCGGGGATGCCTCCCACTTTGGAAAGTCTAAATATATCAAAACGGATCCTCTTCCGATTATGGAGAAGTTACAATTTGAAAAAGAAGTTTTAGGTCAATACTTTTCAGAGCATCCGACATTATCTAAGAAGAAAACGCTCAGAGATAATTTAAATGATATTTGGGATATATTGCAAACAACGAGGGATATGCCTGTAAAGATAGTAGGACTTATACAGGACATAAAAAGAATTCGGACAAAAAAGGGTGAAGCAATGGCATTTCTAACTGTTCAGGACGATACTGGTAACTTGTCCGTAACACTTTTTCCAGAGGAATACGCAAAATTCAATGCCCTATTAAAAGAGCAGGAAATGCTTGTTATTACTGGAAAGTCAGAACGTAGAAATGGACGCACCCAAATCATAACCAAACATATTGAGAAGTAACTGCATATTTTATATGCAGTTTTTTCTTTACGTTTGAGCAAATCTTTTGTATGCTATTATTTATGAGTGGTCAGACCACTTTGTAATTTATGGAAGAGTGAGGCTCAATGAACCAAACGAATAATCCTAAAAAAATGTTTCTAGAAATAGTAAAACAATTGAGGCAGCTAATTGCAGATGAAAATGTATCTGTTGGTGGCAAATTACCTTCTGAAAGAGAGCTAGCAGAGCGGCTTCAAGTAGGTAGATCAACCATTAGAGAAGCCCTTAGAAGTTTAGAATTACTCGGATTAATAGAAACACGTCGTGGGGAAGGTACTTTTCTTTCTGATTATCGAAAGCATCGGCTTGTCGAGCTGTTGTCTACATTTATCCTGCAAGAGTCGAAGTCAAAGGAAGATGTGCATATAACAAGGCAAGCATTGGAAAAGGATGCAATTCATACAATTTGTAACACGGAGAGACTTTATGGTCTACATATATGGGAAGCCTTTAAAGAAAAACTTATAAACGAAGAAATAGTACGAGAGGATATAATTCGTGAAATTATCATCATCTCAGATAATCGACTAGGATTAAAAATATGGTTTTTGTTAAAGCAGTTTGCAGGAGAGCCTTACCGAGAGAATATGAACCCACAAGAGAAGTCTCTTTGGATTCAGCTTCTTACTTCGTTACAAAAGGGAGAAGAACACCAGGTGTTTTCTCTATATTATAAATGGCTTTTGTTAATCAATAGGGGAGATGTATAAATGAGTATTCGAGATATATTTAGAAAAAATCAAAAGAAAAAATATGCCACAATACCGACTGAAAAAGCAAAAAATGATGTGCCAGAAGGTATTATGGTGAAATGTCCAGAGTGCAGAAAAAATGTATTTACAAAAGACTTGATGAAGAACTATAAGGTATGCCCTACTTGTGATCATCATATGAAAATGACAGCGTGGGAGCGTGTAGATACATTTTTAGATGAAGATTCTTTTGAATCAATGGATGATCATTTAGAAACAGTAAATCCATTGAATTTCCCAAGCTATACTGAAAAGATAAAGGCAGACTCACAGAAGACCGGTTTGAACGAAGCTGTTCTTACTGGGCTAGGAAAGCTGGATGGTCAACAAGTCGCTGTAGCAATAATGGATTCTCATTTTCGAATGGGATCAATGGGGTCAGTAGTAGGGGAAAAAATTACGAGAGCTGTGGAAAAAGCTACAGAGCTTGGTATTCCTTTTATAATATTCACTGCAAGTGGTGGAGCAAGAATGCAAGAAGGCGTTTTGTCGTTAATGCAAATGGCTAAAACGTCCGTTGCGCTTAGAAGACATAGTGGTCACGGTCTTTTATATATTTCCATTCTTACTCATCCGACGACGGGTGGAGTTTCTGCGAGCTTTGCATCAGTAGGAGATATTAATATTGCCGAGCCTAAAGCTTTAATCGGCTTTGCAGGTAGACGAGTTATTGAACAGACTGTACGAGAAAAACTACCAGAGGATTTTCAAACAGCTGAGTTTTTATTGAATCATGGTCAGCTAGATGCCATAATTCATCGCAAAGAAATGCGTGAAAAAGTGGCTTCCATTGTTCATCTTCATACGACTAAGGAGGTCAAAAAATGGTGAAAGTACTCCCTTTTGAAGAACCAATCATTCAGTTAAAAACGAAAATTGAGGAACTGAAAGAGTATACGGCAAATGCTGACGTGGATATGTCAGTAGAGATTGTCAATCTAGAAGCAAGACTAGAGAAATTAGAGCAAGAAGTATATGAAAATATGGAACCTTGGGACCGTGTTCAAGTTGCTCGACACCCTAGTCGTCCAACAACGAGAGATTATATTCAATTGTTATGTACAGACTTTATCGAACTTCATGGAGATAGACTCTATGGGGACGATGCGGCAATTATAGGTGGAATAGCTTTGTTTGAAGGTAAACCAATAACAATTATTGGACATCAAAGAGGCTTAGATACGAAAGAGAATATTAAACGTAATTTTGGTATGCCTCATCCAGAGGGGTATCGAAAAGCATTACGACTGATGAAACAAGCAGAAAAGTTTAACCGTCCGATTATTTGTATGATAGATACAAAGGGAGCTTATCCAGGAAAAGCGGCAGAAGAACGCGGGCAAAGTGAAGCCATCGCTCGGAACTTAGTAGAAATGGCTGGCTTAAAAGTACCAGTTATAAGTGTTGTTATTGGCGAAGGTGGAAGTGGAGGAGCATTAGCATTAGGTGTAGCTAATCACATTCATATGTTAGAAAACTCTACGTACTCCGTTATTTCACCTGAAGGAGCAGCATCTATTCTTTGGAAGGATGCAGCACTCGCAAAAGAAGCTGCAGAAGCGATGAAAATCACTGCACCCGATTTAAAGAAAATGGGTATTATTGATACTGTCATTACAGAGGTTCATGGGGGAGCACATAAAAACATAGAGGCACAGGCTATGTATATGAAGGAAACACTCCTAACTTCTTTAAAAGAATTAAGCGAATTAACACCAGATGAATTAGTTGAAAATCGATATTCTAAATTTAAAAATATAGGAGAATTCAATGAATAAAATGCGCCAGACTCAGCGCATTTTTTTTTAATTCATTTCATGTTAAGCTTAAAGTATGAAATTGATATTATGGAGGGGAACTAGATGAAGAGAATTGGTGTTTTAACAAGTGGAGGAGACGCTCCGGGTATGAATGCAGCTGTGCGAGCAGTTGTAAGAAAGGCCATCTTTGAGGGTATTGAAGTAGTTGGGATCTTCCATGGCTATCAAGGATTAATCGATGGGAAAATGGAAGTTTTGGATCTAGGTTCAGTAGGTGACATCATTCAAAGAGGTGGAACAAAGCTATATTCTGCTAGATGCCCTGAATTCAAAACAAAGGAAGGTCAACAAAAAGGAATAGAGCAGCTGAAAGCTCATGGAATTGAAGGATTAGTAGTTATCGGTGGAGATGGTTCTTATCGTGGTTCGATGAAACTGACGGAAAATGGTTTCCCTTGTGTAGGAATTCCGGGAACAATTGATAATGATATTCCGGGTACGGATTATACACTGGGATTTGATACAGCGTTAAATACAGTGATTGAAAGTATTGATAAAATTAGAGATACTGCCACATCGCATGAACGTACTTTTATCGTAGAAGTAATGGGAAGAGATGCAGGAGACCTGGCTTTATGGGCTGGTCTAGCAGGCGGGGCAGAAACTATCATTATTCCTGAAGTTGAGATAAATATGGATGAGATTGTAGAACGTCTAAAAAGCGGTTCGGAACGTGGGAAAAAGCATAGTATAATTATTGTTGCTGAAGGTGTAATGAGTGGTGGAGAATTTGCCAAAAAACTGAAAGACTTAGCAGATATTGAAACGAGAGTCTCTGTACTTGGACATATTCAACGCGGTGGTTCTCCTACAGGTCGCGATCGTGTGCTTGCGAGTTTATTTGGAGCTAAAGCTGTAGAGGTTCTCCTAAAGGGAAATGGTGGGCGTGCTATTGGCATCCAGAATCATCAAGTGGTAGACTATGATATGAATGAAGCATTTGAAAATCATGAAGATTTTGATATGTCAATGTATCAATTATCAAAAGAATTATCCATCTAACAAATGGGTAATATCTTGCCATTATAGAAAGGACTGTACTATGAGAAAAACTAAAATAGTTTGTACAATTGGACCCGCTAGTGAATCAGAAGAAATGTTAGAGAAATTAATAAATGCTGGAATGAATGTTGCCAGATTGAATTTCTCACATGGAAATCACGAGGAGCATTTTGCAAGAATTCAAACGATTCGTAAAGTATCTAAGAAGTTAGGTAAAGTTGTTGGGATTTTGCTGGATACAAAGGGACCAGAAATTCGCACGCATAAAATGGAAGATGGAGCACTGGAGCTTCAGTCTGGCCAAACAATAGAAATTTCGATGACAGAAGTATTAGGAACTTTAGATCGCTTCTCTATTTCTTACGACAAACTGATCGAGGATGTTCATGAAGGATCAATCATTCTTTTAGATGACGGTCTTATAGAGTTAGTCGTACAAAAAATTGACAAAGCGAATGGAATTATTTCCACTTATATTCAAAATGCAGGAACGTTAAAAAACAATAAAGGTGTAAACGTACCTGGTGTATCTGTGCAATTACCTGGTATGACAGAAAAAGACGCACAGGATATCCTTTTTGGTATTGAGCAGGATATAGATTTTGTTGCAGCTTCTTTCGTTCGTCGTGCAAAAGATGTGTTAGAAATCCGCAAACTATTAGAAGAAAATAATGGAGCACATATTCAAATTATTCCTAAAATCGAAAACCAAGAAGGCGTAGATAATATCGATGAAATCATTCAAGTATCTGACGGCTTAATGGTTGCAAGGGGAGATTTAGGTGTAGAAATACCAGCAGAAGAAGTTCCTTTAGTCCAGAAGAAACTAATCGGAAAATGTAACGAAGCTGGAAAACCTGTTATTACCGCTACTCAAATGCTTGATTCGATGCAACGTAATCCTCGACCTACTCGAGCAGAGGCAAGTGACGTAGCAAACGCGATATTTGACGGAACAGATGCGATCATGCTTTCAGGAGAAACAGCAGCAGGTCTTTACCCAGTAGAAGCTGTACAAACGATGGATAAAATTGCACGTCGTACAGAAAATGCTGTAGATTATCGTGAAAATGTAACTAAAATTAGTAAGGCACGTGATGTAAACCTAACAGATGCTATTGGTCAAGCAGTTGCACACACAGCGATTAATCTAAAAGTAAAAGCAGTTATTGCGCCTACTGAAAGTGGATATACGGCAAAAATGATTTCGAAATTTAGACCGGGTGTTCCGATTATTGCTGTTACTTCATCAGAAACTCCATCTAGAAAACTTACTTTAGTTTGGGGAGTATATCCAATTGTAGGGAAAAAAGCTCATTCTACAGATGAAATTTTAGAAGATGCAGTAGAGGAAAGTATTCTACATCAGTATGTTACACATGGTGACTTAGTTGTAATTACAGCTGGTGTTCCAGTTGGAGAAGCAGGTACTACAAACTTGATGAAGGTTCATATTATTGGCGACTTAGTTGCAAAAGGACAAGGTATTGGTAAAAGTACTGCTTTCGGTAAAGCAATAGTCGTGAACAATGCAGAAGAGTTAGCAGGTAAAGATACGACAGATAGTATTATCGTGACGTTAGGATCTGACCGTGATATGATTCCTGGTATTGAAAAATGCAAAGGCTTAATCACCGAAGAGGGTGGATTAACTAGTCATGCGGCAGTCGTAGGGTTAAGCTTAGGAGTACCAGTAATTGTCGGGGTCAAAGATGCAACAACTCTCATAAAAAATGGCCAAGAATTGACGATAGATGCAGAAAGTGGCTTTATCTATCATGGTCACGCTAGCATAATTTAATAAAAAGCCTCACCATAAAAGGTGGGGCTTTTATTGAATGAAAAGAATTAGCATATTAGAATCTTTCTAATAATCCTATTGATTTTCATTCCAGGCGGACGCTTTAGTTGTTTAATTGCGCTATTATTAGTAGTGGAACTGCAAAGAAACAGTAAGTGTTTACCAAATAGAGAAGCGAAATCGCGAACGAAATTGTATCTTCGTGAGCTTACATCCTGGATTAGAAAGTATCATTTCTTTTATTTAACAAGAATGCATTAAACCTGGTACTAAAGTTCAAGAAATGCGATGGACAGACAAACGCGATAAGATTACCGAGAAAAGAGAGGCTGATCGAGACGTCAGTCACGATCATCCTCTTCCAAAAAAATTAAAAAGATAAAAATATAGAAACAAGTCTGTCCTAAGCACTTCGAAAACGATAGATACAGATTTTCGATCTTAAAGAGCTCCTGCACTTTACTTTTAGGAAGGTGAAATGATGAAATGGATTATTGGTTTGTTTATCTTAATACCAGCGATTGAATTATATATTCTCATGCTATCAGGTAAAACCATTGGAGTAGGATACACATTTTTATTGATCATCGCAAGCGGTATAATTGGAGGCTATTTTGCAAAAAGGCAAGGCCTAAAAGCATTTAGAGAAGTATCAGATAGTGTCAAAAACTTCCAAGCACCCGGAGAAGCAGCGATAAATGGTATAAGTATATTTATCGGAGCTATTTTAGTTGTATTACCTGGATTTATCTCCGATATAATTGGCTTTATGCTATTATTTGCCCCAACCCGAAACTTATTTAAACCTCTTGTTTATAGATGGATACGCAAGAAGATGAAAAATGGTCAAGTTATTGTGATGAAGTCTTCGTAAAGCTCTCCCATTTATGGGCAAATAGATAAATAAATGGACTAAACAAGATTCCTATAAATCCAAAGATTAAAATGGCTGCCGCGCTCAAATAAAAGACGTGGACGGCCTTTATTTGTGTGGTGGATGACCAGAGTGCGGATTCTACGATATGTCTTGTTAACTGAACAAAGAAGTACAATAGTAAGATAATTGTACCTGCCATACGCATTTCCATTAAGAAAAAGTAAATACCTAAAGGAATCAGTATTAAGCCTGTACCTAAAAAAGGAACACTATCGACTAAAGAAATAAGAAACGCATATTTAATTGGATTATGTAATCCTAATACCGAGAATCCAATAGAAATTAATATAAACGTTAAAATGAATAACTTAAAACCTACATGTATAAATTGATTTACGATTGTGGAGGATTTAAGCAACGCTTTATGGCAAAGGCTACGCATTTTCTTAGGAAAGTAAACTAGAAACCATTCTCGGTCCTTGATAGATTCGATTAAGGAAAAAAATAATCCAATACTAAATAAGAATAGCTCAAAAAAATAAGAGGGTATATGCGTTACATTTAATAATAAATCATTTAATAGTTTATTTAATAATGTTTGAAATTTGCCTTCAAACAGCATAAAAATAGGGTGATTTTGTAACTCCATAACAGGTAACAGAACAACATGTTCGTGTATAAATGGAATTAAATCAATTAAAGTCTGAATTAGAAAAAACAATATAGCTAAAAAACTGGCTAATATGAAAATCACTGTTAGGAGAACACTAATCAAAACTGGGATTTTGAATTTTTTATGTAATAACTGGGTTATGGGAAAAAGAAAATAACCTCCAATAATTGACAAGGTGAGAGGGTAAGCGACTAATGATATTAGTATAATTATTCCAAATGGTACCCATTGAGACAAAAAATCTTTTTTATTTAATTGTAGAGTAATCATTTTCATCCAATCTTTTCAAATAATTAGGAGATTTAAAGATAATTTTCAATAAACTTAAGCGTTTTCATTCACAAAAACGCCAAAATTGATTATACTGTTTAAGTAAGCAATGCTAAAAACATTAATATATACATATAATTCTTCTGTGAAACTTGGTCAGAAGTGTTATGTTGTAAAAGGGAGACTTTGATATGACAACAACTAAAGGTTTAGAAGGAATTGTAGCGGCTGAAACGTCAATCAGTTCAATCATCGATGACACACTTACATATGTTGGATACGATATTGATGATTTAGCAAACAATGCTAGTTTCGAAGAGGTAGTGTATTTACTTTGGCATAAACGACTTCCAAATGCTGCAGAATTAGCTGAATTGAAACAACAATTAGCTGATAACATGGCTGTACCACAAGAAATTTTGAATCATTTCAAAACATTCCCAATCAAGGAAGTTCATCCAATGACTGCTCTAAGAACAACAGTTTCTATGCTTGCATTATATGATGATGCTGCAGAAGATATGTCCGATGAAGCAAATTACTTAAAAGCTGTTAAATTACAAGCAAAAATCCCAACATTAGTTACAGCTTTCTCACGTGTTCGTAAAGGACTAGAGCCAGTTGCACCAAAAGCAGACTTAAGTTATGCTGCTAACTTCTTGTACATGCTACACGGAGAATTACCAGAAGACATAGAAGTCGAAGCTTTTGATAAAGCACTTGTTTTACATGCAGATCATGAACTGAATGCTTCTACATTTACTGCTCGCGTATGTGTAGCTACACTTTCAGATATCTATTCTGGCGTAGTAGCAGCTATTGGTGCTTTAAAAGGACCTCTACATGGTGGAGCTAACGAACAAGTTATGAAAATGTTAACAGAAATTGACACACTTGAAAATGTGGATACTTATATTAAAGACAAGTTAGACAATAAAGTTAAGATTATGGGATTCGGTCACCGTGTATATAGAAAAGGAGACCCACGTGCAAAACATTTACGTGAAATGTCTAAAAAATTGACTACACTTAATGGCGAATCTAAACTTTATGATATGTCTATTCGTATCGAAGAAATAGTTACAGGGGAAAAGAATCTACCACCAAATGTAGATTTCTATTCTGCATCTGTTTATCATTCTTTAAAGATAGATCATGATTTATTTACACCAATTTTTGCCGTATCACGTATTTCTGGTTGGAGCGCTCATATTCTAGAGCAATATGCAAATAACCGTTTAATTCGTCCTCGTGCAGAATATGTTGGACCTGGAATGCAAAAGTATATTCCAATTGAAGAAAGATAATAGTAGTATTATCTTAGTAGATAGGGCTTAAACACTTTTGTGTTTACTGCCCTATGATTATGATGGTAGGAGGAAAAAAAATGACAACAGGTAAAATTACAGTAGAAAATGGTGTACTTAACGTACCAAACACAGCAGTAATTCCATTCATCGAAGGTGACGGAACGGGTCCAGATATTTGGGCAGCAGCATCACGTGTATTAGAAGCTTCAGTAGAAAAAGCTTATAATGGTGAAAAGAAAATTGAATGGAAAGAAGTTCTTGCTGGTCAAAAAGCATTCGACAAAACTGGCGAATGGTTACCTCAAGAAACTTTAGATGTTATTAATGAGTACCTAATCGCTATTAAAGGACCTCTAACTACACCAATCGGTGGAGGAATTCGTTCATTAAACGTAGCATTACGTCAAGAGCTTGATCTATATACTTGCCTACGTCCAGTTCGCTATTTCACTGGTGTTCCATCACCAGTGAAACGTCCTGAAGATACTGATATGGTTATTTTCCGTGAAAATACAGAAGATATCTATGCTGGTATTGAGTATGCAAAAGGTACAGACGAAGCAAAAAAACTAATCGACTTCTTACAAACAGAGTTTGGAGTGAAAAATATTCGTTTCCCAGAAACTTCAGGTCTTGGTATTAAACCAATTTCTGAAGAAGGTACAAAACGTTTAGTTCGCGCTGCTCTTAACTATATTATAAAAGAAGGTCGTACTTCTTTAACATTAGTTCATAAAGGGAATATCATGAAATTCACTGAAGGTGCTTTCAAAACTTGGGGTTACGAAGTAGCGGAGCAAGAGTTTGGTGATAAAGTATTTACTTGGAACCAATATGATCAAATTAAAGAAGAACAAGGAGCGGAAGCTGCTGACAAAGCACAAGCTGATGCACTTGCAGATGGTAAAATTCTAGTGAAAGATTCGATTGCTGATATCTTCTTACAACAAATTTTAACTCGTCCAAAAGAGTTTGATGTAGTTGCTACAATGAACTTAAACGGAGATTATATTTCTGATGCACTTGCTGCACAAGTTGGTGGTATTGGTATTGCTCCAGGAGCGAACATTAACTATGTAACTGGACATGCTATTTTCGAAGCAACACATGGTACAGCTCCTAAATACGCTGGTCTAGACAAAGTTAACCCATCTTCTGTTATCCTTTCAGGTGTATTAATGCTTGAGCATTTAGGGTGGAACGAAGCTGCTAAACTTATCATGGATTCAATGGAGAAATCTATTGCTTCTAAAGTAGTAACTTATGACTTCGCTCGTTTAATGGATGGTGCAACGGAAGTTAAATGTTCTGAATTTGCGGATGAGCTTATTAAAAACATGTAATTTGAAACTGAATGTTATTTTTTAAGGAAGGGAATTTTCCCTTCCTTTTCTTATAAAATAAAGTTGGCTTTTTACTATTTTTTTATAGCTTCAGACGTCGGTAGATGGTCATAATGGTTGTCACGACAAACCTTCTAAAAATTCATCGGTTATAAATTAGCGACAAGTCTGTGTAGAGTACTTCGAAAACGATGATACAGGTTTTGATCTTAAGTAGCGCTTGCAAATTTCATACAAAGGAGAGTTTTCAAATGACATTGAATAGAAGTAAAATCTCAGTAATTGGTGGCGGATTTACAGGTGCCACAACAGCTTTTCTACTTGCTCAAAAAGAACTTGGTGATATTGTATTGGTGGATATTCCACAAGCAGAAAATTCTACTAAAGGAAAAGCTTTGGATATGGCACAGGCTGGACCAGTCCAAGGCTTTGACGCCGATATTATTGGTACTTCTAACTATGAAGATACGAAAGACTCAGATCTAGTAATAATTACTGCTGGTATTGCACGTAAACCTGGAATGAGCCGTGATGATTTAGTTCAAACAAATCAAAAAGTGATGAAATCTGTTACTTCTGAAATCGTCAAGTATTCTCCAAATACAACAATTTTAGTATTAACGAACCCGGTTGATGCGATGACTTATACAGTTTATAAAGAATCTGGCTTACCAAAAGAACGCGTAATCGGACAATCTGGAGTACTTGATACTGCTCGTTTCCGCACGTTTGTTGCAAAAGAATTAAACATTTCCGTTAAAGATGTAACTGGTTTTGTTCTTGGCGGACATGGTGACGACATGGTGCCTCTTGTTAGGTATTCTTATGCTGGTGGAATTCCGTTAGAAACTCTGATTGACTCGGATCGTTTAGAAGAAATCGTAGCTCGTACTCGTAAGGGTGGAGCTGAAATCGTGAATCTTCTTGGTAATGGTTCTGCTTACTATGCTCCTGCAGCATCATTAGTCGAAATGGCTGAATCCATTTTAAAAGACCAAAAACGAGTTTTGCCATCTATTGCATATTTAGAAGGTGAGTATGGAATGAATGGAATTTATCTTGGCGTTCCAACAGTACTTGGTGCTGGTGGTATTGAGAAAATTATCGAACTTGAGTTAACTGACGATGAAAAAGCATTATTAAACAAATCAGCAGATGCAGTCAAAGCTGTGATGAAAGTTTTAGCTTAACTATTAGGTGATATCAATCGAGTAGGGAAACCTACTCGATTTTTTAAATGAAAAGAAAGTATAAAAATGTCCTGTTAACCAGATGTTTAACATTGATCGAAGGCAAAGAGGACCATAACGCGATCGCAAATGCCTTCGTGAACGAGATCCTCTTGGCTACCGCAGAAGTCGCCACCTGTAAAGAAGATCAATACAATGAATAGTACTCGACTATAAAATAAAGAATACTTACTCTTAAGATAAAAAGATTGGACAAATTTTTAGAGATTAACTTAAATTACTTATAATTTTTTGGGATGATAAATGCTATGCAATGATTGAGAAAGACCACATATGTACATGGGATTGTAATCAAGTTTTCTTATATAAAGGGTTTATTGTTGATTGGAGCACAGGGTGGCGACCTATACTGGAATAGCAAATGTTTTCTGTACCGGTAGCGTAGCGACAGGTGCATGAGCTGAAGACCTTGAACAGAGCATGGCGAAAATCTGTTTTGCGACGAGCTTGCGCAGGAGCAAGGGGAGCGTCAACTCGGATCGGAAATCAGCGATGGTCGGATTTCACTATTTAATACAGGTCCTTTCATCATCTTGCACATTGCTTGAGTTTATTGTTAATATAGAGTTAGCTATTACTTAGGGGGAGAAACTTATTGTTATTAGGGAAAACTCGTAAAATAGGTAGACATATTCAAGAAATTGAGACTGGCGAAAAATTAACACTAACTGAAAAAATAGAGGACAAAGACTTGCTGCTTTATCTTGGGCTAACGAATGACAACAATCCTTTATATATTCAACATGATTTTGCAGCTAAGACTCTATATGAAAAACCTATCGTACCGTCAATTATGTTAACGGGTATTATTACATCCGCTATATCAAAATATTTGCCGGGTCCTGGATCACATATAACAAAACAGTTTGTTAGCTTTCCAACACCAACCTACCATTACTCAATAGTTGAATTTACATTAGAAATAAAAGAAGTAAATGTACAGTTAAATAATATTATCATTTCAGTCCTTGCTAAAAACGATCAAAATGAAATTGTCGTGGATGGTCAATTTTATGTAACGCCTCCACTTAAAGAAAAGTAAAAACCTTGTTGCTAACATCGATTTGGAATGGGGGTTTCAAATCAACCTTGGAGGCCAAAAAATGAAAAAAGTATTAGTAGTGGATGATGAAAGCTCTATTGTAACGCTATTAAAATATAATTTAGAGGAAGCTGGCTTTGAAGTCATTACAGCAAGTGATGGCTTAGAGGGGCTTAATAAAGCATTAGAAGAAAAGCCAGAGGTTATTGTACTAGATTGGATGCTACCGAAAATGGATGGCATGGAAGTCTGCAAAGAGCTCCGTTTAAAGAAAATCCAAATTCCTATAATAATGTTAACTGCAAAAGATGAGGAATTCGATAAAGTATTAGGGCTTGAACTAGGTGCTGATGATTATATGACAAAGCCATTCAGCCCAAGAGAAGTCACTGCAAGGGTAAAAGCAATGATTCGTCGTTCTGGTATTTCTACTGATCATAAGCAGGAGAAAACGAAAGAAGAGACATACACATTTGGTCCACTACAAGTTTTCCCAGAACGTTTTGAAGTGCTTTTAAACAACGAAGTAATCGAGTTTACACCAAAAGAATTTGAATTACTCGTGTATTTAATAGAAAATAAAAATAGAGTACTGACACGAGATCAGCTCTTAAGTGCGGTATGGAACTACGATTTTGCTGGAGACACTCGTATTGTGGATGTCCATATTAGCCATTTACGTGACAAAATTGAAGTAAATAGTAGGAAGCCTACATTCATCAAAACAATTAGAGGCCTAGGATACAAGTTTGAGGAGCCAAAGAGCTAATGAAATCATTTCATTACAAACTTTTTAGAACTTATTCGATTATGATAGGGTTAATATTAGCTTGTCTAGGATTAGTACTTGGACAGCTTTTTCCTATTTATGTTAAAAACTCTTCTGAAAAAGTCATAAATACAAAAATAGATGAAGTTTCTAACTATATAAGCTCTACGGGACTCACAACGGATGAACAGAAGGATATTACTTCGATGTTAAATGCATCTTTCTCTAAATCACATTTAATTGAACCTCATTCCTTATGGTTGTTTTTATTTATTATTTTAAGTATTTCTTTTCTTGTTTCACTGATATTGGGGACCAATATTTTCAAAAAGTATGCACAGCCAATTGAACATCTCACAGAAACCGCAATGGAATTAGCAAGAGGGAATTATCGGATTCGCGCATTTGAGGATGAATTTTCCGGAATGTCGAAGCTAAGTAACTCTATTAATATACTTGCACGAAATTTACATGATATATCCGTAATGAGAGAAACGGAAAAAGAACGATTAAAAACTTTAATCGAGAATATGGGAAGTGCCCTCATTATGATGGATCGTAACGGATATATTACGATTGTGAATCGTTCGTTTCTAAAGCAGCTTACAATTTCATTCGAGGATGTTGATGGAAAGTTATTCAAAAAAATTGGACTTCCCAAACAGATTGAGGCATTCATTGATCAGCTATTTTTGACAGAGGCAGCTAGTCGGGAGCAAATATCCATAAAGAAAAACCTACATACTTATTATATGGATGCTTATGGTGCTCCTGTAATTGGGGAACATGGTAAATGGCTTGGTATAGTAGTAGTCATGCATGATATTACGGAACTTGTAAAACTTGAGCAAGTCAGAAAAGATTTTGTAGCGAATGTTTCGCACGAATTAAAAACACCTGTTACTAGTATAAAAGGATTTTCAGAAACGCTATTATATGGTGCATATAAAAATGAAGATACATTGCTTTCATTCCTGGAGATTATTCACAAAGAAAGTAATAGACTGCAAATGCTCATTAATGATTTATTGGACCTTTCCAAAGTGGAGCAGGTAGGGTATGAGATGAATTTACAAAAGGTCAACTTATTGGAAGTAGTTGAACGAAGTAAAGAAATGACTAACCATATTGTGGAAGAGAAAAATATGCTTATTGAAACGATATATGAAGAACCAATTTATGTTTTAGGGGATTTAAATCGTTTAATCCAAATAACGATGAATTTATTGATGAATGCACTTACTTACTCACCTGAGGAAAAAACGGTGACTATATCTATTGATCAAAACGAAAAGTGTGGAATATTGCGTATACAGGATGAAGGAATTGGAATAGCCAAGGAAGAGATTAACCGGGTATTCGAGCGTTTTTACCGAGTGGATAGAGCGAGAAGTAGAAACTCAGGAGGAACGGGTCTTGGTTTAGCAATTGTGAAGCATTTAGTGGAAGCCCATCACGGGTTACTAGAAGTTGAAAGTGAAGTAGGAAAAGGTACTGTCTTTACTGTATCGATTCCACTTGTTAAAAGATAACGGAGGTCTTTATGAATAACCAACCCTTTATCCCAATAATTATTGGGACAGATATGAATGCCTACAATATGGCGATTTCCTTTCATGAGGAATACAATATTAAGCCGATATTAGTAGGTAAAGAAGAAATGTCTTTTACTAAATGGAGCAGCGTCATCGAACATATAGAGATTCAGCCAAATTTATGGGATAAATCTGCTTTTGTTCAAGTACTCTCTGAAGTAGCAGAAAAATATAAAACTAACGAAAAACAATTACTGTTAATAGGGACAAATGACTTTTATGTACGATTAATAATTGAAAATGCTGATGCTTTAAAGAAAATGTATGTTTTTAACTATATGTCGGAAGAATTAATGAACAATCTTCTCGTCAAATCAAATTTCTATAAACTTTGTGAAGAGCATGGGATTGATACGCCGAAAACATATTATTATTCATGTGCAAAAAAAGCTGCCTTTACAGAAGAGGTTTTATTCCCATTAATCATAAAACCAAGTAATGGTGTTTTGTATTACAAAAATAAGTTTCCTGGTCAGCAAAAAGTTTACCGGGTAGAAACAAAAGCGGAACTTGATGATGTAATAAACAAAGTAAATGCTAGTGGATATACGGAAGACTTAATCATTCAGGATTACATTCCTGGGGATGATACGTATATGTGGGATTCCGTATTTTATATGAGTTCAAAAGGCAAAGCCCAGCTGAGTACACTTGCACAAGTGGTACTTCAAGAACATACTGTAACGGCTATCGGTAACTATACAGCCCTCATTACTCGATATAATGAGGAGCTGATGAAAAAGCTTCAACACTTTTTAGAAGCGGTAGGTTACGTCGGTTTTGCAAACTTTGACTTAAAATTTGATGAGCGTGATGGCAAGTTTAAAGTATTTGAGGTAAACATTAGACAGGGAAGATCTAGTTATTATACAACTGCCCTAGGGCATAATATGGCAAGATATTTTGTGGATGATGTTATTTATCAAAAAGAAAAATCCCTTACTTTACTAAATGAGCATTATTTGTTTACAGTAGTTCCTAAAGTAGTTTTAAAGAAATTTGTTGAAAATGAACAAATCCAACAAGAAGTTAGGACACTATTGAGGGCAGGTAAATGGGGAAATCCACTCTTCTACAAGCAGGACAAGCATTTTATCCGGAAATTATATTTAGTTGCTCGCCAGTTCAATTATTACAAAAAATATAAAAATAATAATTGGTGAGGAAATATTTACAAATCTTTCATAATACATTAACAATTATTTGATACATTTAAATAGACCCCTTTTCCAAACGATTTACCTAAAAAAAGCTAGCATTTTTGCTAGCTTTTTTAATTGTTAAAAGTACATAAAAATGAGCCGTTAACACTAGCTTCAAGGGACTTATATGAATGAATAATCCTATGATTTCCGTTTCAGGTGGACGCTTTCCGTGGGGTGAGCGATGAGCTATCACCGTCGCTAGCGCGTCGCTGTATATCTCATGTGTCTCACTCATCCCACAGGAGTCGCCACCTTTCACTACAATCAATGAATGTGTGGTACTACATAAATAGATTTGGCATAGCTTATTCTTACCATATAAAAATTGGACAAATTTTTATTAAATAATTATCCAATTACTGGCAATCTTTTCGAATGGGATTGTAGACCATGTAAAGGACAGACTTTCATTTTAACTGATATTGTTTGAAACTTTACTTTTATAACAGAGGTTATATGGATTGTAGCACAGGTCGGCGACTCCTGTGGGACAGCACGAGGGAGAGACTACAGGCTCGAGCCGTGCCACGGAAAGCGTCCGGACGGAGCTACAATCATTGGCATATCTGGGTTTTTGTTCTTAAAGGACCGGGCTTTTTTTGCCCGGTTTTCTTATGTCCCATAATGTAAAAAACATCCTATTCCAACTTGGAAGTTGATATTCCAACTAAACTTTAAAAAATTCTACCTAATAATGTCTTTATGAAACAGGTGAACTACTTTTTTGAAACCAATTACCAAGTTAAACCGTAAAAGGAAGTATACATACAAAGGAGGAAGTAACATGAGTACGAAAAGGCTGCTAACTATTATCACCATGAGTGTAATTGGCATTATTTTAATATCAGCTGTGTTTACATCTTGGTATACAGTAGATGAATCAGAACAAGCAATCGTTATAACGTTTGGTGAAGCAAGTGAACCAATAGTCGATCCAGGGTTAAAGTTTAAAATGCCATGGCCAATACAAAAAGTAGAGAAATTATCCAAAGAAACATTTAGCCTTCAATTTGGGTACAACCAAAAAGCAAACGGTGAAATTGAATCATTTGATAAGGACACTAAAATGATTACAGGGGATGACAACATTGTACTAACCGATTTAGTTGTCCAATGGAAAATTACAGATCCGAAATCATATTTATTTAATGCTGAAAATCCTCGAGAGTTACTACATGATGCAACTTCAGCTTCGATTCGCTCAGTTATTGGTAACTCTAAAATCGATGATGCTTTAACATCTGGAAAAGCACAGATTGAAAGTGATACAAGTGATCTATTGCGTACTTTAATCGAAAAATATGATATTGGAATAACGGTACTTACAGTGAAGCTGCAAGATGTTGAGCTTCCAAATGCAGAGGTTCGCTCGGCGTTTACAGCAGTAACAGATGCGGAGGAAACAAAAAATACGAAGGTAAATCAGGCAGATAAATACAAAAACCAAAAGTTAAGTGAAGCTGAAGGTGAAAAAGATGCTATTATTTCAAATGCGACAGGCTATAAAACTGCTCGTATTGAACAGGCAAAAGGTGATGTTGCACTTTTCAATAAGCTTTACGCAGAATATCAAAATAACAAAGAGATTACTAGACAGCGTTTAGTTATGGAGACGTTAGATGCGGTCCTTCCAAATGCAAATTTGTACATTATGAATGATGACGGTGGAACGATGAAATACCTTCCACTTCAATCGCTAGAATCTACTAAACAAGCAGTCCCACCAACTGACACTAAAACGGAAGAAGACACTGAAAAAGAAGAAGGGGGCGGGAAATAATGGCTGAAAACAAAAATCCATTCTCCGGTTTAGAGGAAAAGTTTAAAACAGTTGGAAGCAAACCAAGTAAAGCTCCTAAAGAAAAGAAACCAACAGATTATAAAAAGTATACTAAGCCATTTATTGCAATCTTCCTAGTTTTTGTGTTATTTATTATCGCTCTTGCAAATATTTACGTTGTAAAAGAAGGGGAATATAAAGTTATACGTCAGTTCGGAGAGATCAAGGACGTAAAACAAACTCCAGGAATTCATATGAAAATACCATTCGTTCAAACTGTTACTACTGTACCTAAATATCAAATGAATTATAAATTATCTGAAGCTGAGATCAATACAAAAGATAAGCGTCGAATCATTATTGATAATTATGCAGTATGGAGAGTAGTTAACGTTAAACAAATGATTTCTAGTGCGGGGACATTAGTTGGAGCAGGCTCACGTATGGAAGAGTTCATCTACTCTGTAGTTCGCTCGGAGCTTGGTCAATTAGAATACAGTGAGATTATTAACGATGAAAATTCTTCGCGAGGAAGCTTAAATGATCAAATAACAAGCCATGTGAATGAATTATTGAAAAAAGATAATTACGGAATTGAAGTAATAGACGTCCGTATAAAACGTACTGATCTTCCACAAGAGAATGAGCAGTCCGTTTACAACGAAATGATTTCGGAAAGACAAAGTATTGCACAAAAATTCCTGTCCACGGGGGATGCAGATAAACGCCGTATTGAAGCAGATACAGATCGTGAAGTTCGGGAAATGTTAGCTAAAGCTAACAAAGACGCAGCAGTGATTAAAGCAGATGGAGAAGCAGAGGCAGCAAAAATTTATAACGATAGTTTCTCAAAGGATCCTGAGTTCTATTCCTTATACCGTACGTTAGAGTCTTATAAGAAAACCATTGGTGATGATACAATGATCATCATCCCATCCGATTCACCTTATGCAAATATTTTATCGGGTTACTTAGAATAGTATATGAATCGTCATTCCCCTTACTGTCATGGTAAGATATAGGGAATGACGATTTTATTTAGAAGGAGTGAAAGCATTTGTCAACCGAGAAAATCTTATTATTAGACGGCAATAGTTTGGCTTACAGAGCTTTTTTTGCCCTGCCCTTATTAACGAACGAACATGGTATACATACAAATGCAGTGTATGGCTTTACAATGATGCTACAAAAAATTATGGAAGAAGAAAATCCAACCCATATGTTAGTAGCATTTGATGCTGGAAAAACAACTTTCCGTCATTCAACATTTGGTGAATATAAAGGTGGGAGACAAAAAACTCCACCAGAGCTTTCAGAACAATTTCCTTATATACGTAAATTGATCGATGCGTATGGTATTAAGAGGTACGAACTGGAAATGTATGAGGCGGACGATATTATCGGCACTTTAAGTAAGCAAGCGGATGAAAAAGGCCAGCAAGTAGTGATTGTTTCCGGAGATAAGGACTTAACACAATTAGCTACCGATAAAACAACTGTATATATTACGAGAAAAGGAATTACCGATATTGAAAAGTACACACCTGAACATGTGCAAGAAAAGTATGGTTTAACTCCTTTACAAATTATCGATATGAAAGGCTTGATGGGTGATGCTTCAGATAATATTCCTGGAGTGCCGGGTGTAGGGGAAAAAACAGCTATAAAGCTATTAAAGGAGCATGGCTCTGTTGAGAATTTGTACAAAGCGTTGGAAACAGTGAGTGGCGCTAAGTTAAAGGAAAAACTTATTGCCAATGAAGAACAGGCTATTATGAGTAAAGCATTGGCTACAATTGAAACAGCTGCACCAATAGAGGTTTCTATTAAAGATATTTCATATAATGGTCCCGATATGGAAGAGGTAATTGAAGTTTGGAAGGAACTATCTTTTAAAACACTTTTGGATAAGACTGACTATATTTCAGAGGAATTAGAAACGACAGAAGTAGCATTCGAGATTATTGAACAAATAGACTCTACTATATTAGACAAAGTTATGTCAGTCCATTTAGAGATGTATGATGTTCAATACCATACAAGCGAATTATTAGGCATTGCTTTATCGAATGGAGAAAAAGGTTATTTTGCTCCAGCAGATGTAGCTTTTAAATCGGAGGATTTTTGTTCGTGGTTAGAGAATAATACAAACAAAAAATATTTAGCAGATTCAAAAGCAACACAAGCTGTTAGCAGAAAACACAATGTTAATGTTCATGGAGTTGAATTTGACCTTTTATTAGCAGCGTATATAGTAAATCCAGCTATTTCGTCAGAGGACGTTGCAGCAATTGCGAAAGAATTTGGTTACTTTAACCTGCTGACAAATGATAGTGTTTACGGAAAAGGTGCCAAAAAATCCGCGCCTGAAATCGATAAAATTGCAGAACATGCAGTTAGAAAAGCAAAGGCAATATGGGATTTAAAAGAAAAGTTAGAAGTAAAGCTTGAAGAAAATGAACAATACGCATTGTATAAAGAAATAGAGCTGCCACTTGCTTCTATCCTCGGCACGATGGAATCGGATGGAGTTTTAGTGGATAAAAAAATACTAGTAGAAATGGGTCATGAGCTAAATATTAAACTGCAGGCGATTGAACAAGACATTTATACACTAGCGGGAGAAACATTTAATATTAATTCACCTAAACAATTAGGTGTAATACTATTTGAAAAAATTGGACTTACACCTATCAAAAAGACAAAAACAGGCTATTCAACTGCCGCGGATGTTCTAGAGAAACTTGCAAATGAGCATGAAATAATCGAACAAATTCTACTGTATCGTCAATTAGGTAAGCTCAATTCGACGTATATTGAAGGATTGTTAAAAGAGATTCATGAAGATGATGGTAAAATTCATACAAGGTATCAACAAGCACTTACTTCAACTGGTCGCTTGAGTTCGATCAATCCTAACCTACAAAATATACCAGTTCGTTTAGAAGAGGGGAGAAAGATCCGTAAAGCATTTGTCCCTTCTCAACCTGGATGGGTAATGTTTGCAGCCGATTATTCTCAAATTGAATTGCGTGTGCTTGCTCATATGTCAAAGGATGAAAACCTAGTAGATGCTTTTAATAATGATTTAGATATTCATACGAAAACAGCAATGGATGTCTTTCATGTAGAGCAGGATGGTGTTACATCCGATATGCGTCGTGCTGCTAAGGCGGTTAACTTTGGTATCGTATATGGTATTAGTGATTATGGGTTATCACAAAACCTGGATATTACTAGAAAAGAAGCGGCCAAGTTTATCGAGAATTATTTAAATAGCTTCCCAGGAGTTAAAGAATATATGGATGATATTGTTCATGATGCAAAACAAACAGGCTACGTTACTACCATATTAAATAGAAGAAGGTATTTGCCTGAAATAACAAGTTCAAACTTTAATCTACGAAGTTTTGCGGAACGCACTGCGATGAATACACCAATTCAAGGAAGTGCAGCAGATATTATTAAAAAAGCAATGATCGATATGGCAGAACGATTAATAACAGAAAATATGCAAACTAGAATGCTACTGCAAGTTCATGATGAATTGATTTTTGAGGCACCACCCGAAGAAATTGAAATGCTAGAAAAAATTGTTCCAGAAGTAATGGAAAACGCGATTAAGTTAATTGTCCCTCTTAAAGTCGATTATGCCTTTGGATCATCTTGGTACGACACAAAGTAGGAGGTGGTAAGTATGCCTGAATTACCAGAAGTGGAGGGCGTATTGCGCGCTCTCCAACCGATCGTCACAGGAAAGACGATTAAGTCTGTGGAGGTTTCTGATACCATTTATAAATCTAAAGCGAATGGCAAAGAAGCAATTATAAAAGGGCTAGACGTAGATCATTTTTGTTTAGCTTTAACCGGTGCGAAGATAGATCATTTAGAAAGACGATCTAAATATATATATTTCCATCTATTAATAGATGGACAACCTCATATGCTCGTCTCTCATTTGGGTATGTCAGGAGCGTGGTTTTCTGTGAAAAACGTGCATGAAATAACTGAAGATAAATTTAGAAAGCATGCGCATGTTAGTCTCTTTTTTGAAGAGGGTGACATGCTAGTCTATGCGGATATTCGCCGATTTGGAGAACTGCGTTTTTTAGAAACAGAAGCGGACTATCCACCTTTGTTGCTGATGGCACCCGAGCCTTTTGATCAACATGCATTGGATCATTTTCTGCATATGAGCGCATTACCAAAATATGAAAATAAAGCAATAAAAGAATTTATCATGGATGGTCATATCATATCTGGTTGTGGGAATATATATGCAACTGAAGCGTTATTTCGTATGAAAATACATCCAGCCCGTACAGTAAAAAGGATTAGTAGAGAGCGAAAAATTCAGTTGTTTCAAGAAATTGTAATTGTTCTGCTAGATAGTATTGAAAACGGAGGCAGTACGATTTCAGATTATCGTACTGTTAACGGTGGAGCAGGCAATATGCAAAATAGACTCCAAATGTATGGCAAAAAGGAATGTGGAGTCTGTGGTACGAAAACAAAACAGAAGACAATCGGTGGTCGTACATCTACCTACTGTCCAGCATGTCAGAATTAAGGGAGCAACTAGATGATTATCGGATTAACAGGTAGTATTGCTAGCGGGAAAAGTACTGTTTCCAATATGTTAAAAGAAATGGGCTTCCCGATAATAGATGCGGATATTGTCGCGCGTGTAGTAGTAGAAAAAGGTACTAGGACACTTGAAATGATTAAAGAAACATTTGGTCCTGTAGTTACCCACGAAGATGGTGCTTTAAATCGTGAAGCACTAGGTGAGATCATCTTTTCGAATCCTTCTAAACGCAAACAGTTAAATGATATTATTCATCCTGCTATTCGAGCAGAAATGCTAGCCCAGAAGGAGCATTTAGTGCAGCAAAATCATCCAGTCATCATTATGGATATTCCTTTGCTTTTTGAAAGTAGGCTGCAGGCATTTGTGGATAAAATTTTAGTAGTGACAGTAACTGAGCAGACGCAGCTAGAAAGATTAATGGCACGGAATGGTTTTACGAACGAGGAAGCCAAATTACGTATTCAATCACAATTACCTTTATCAGTTAAAGAAGAAGGTGCGGATGCGGTTATTTATAACAATGGATCAATAGAAGAAACCGAACAACAATTGAAAAAAATATTAGGTATTTGGGAACAAGAAAACTAAAAATAAGTAATCATAATTTTGTTTAACATTGGGTGGTCGTGACGTTAGTCTCGACCACCCTTTTTTAAAAAATCGGTATTATAACGCAATAAATCTGTCCAAAGCATCTCAGAAATAATAGAAACAATTTTTGACTTTATTAAGTTTCCTGAGCACTACTGAAACAATTTAATATTTGTCTGAAAATAACGACTTTATTATTCTATCTTTTTGGGGCTACACAATAAAGAAAATGTGTTATACTAATTCAAGGTTAAAAAACAATAAGTATCACATAGTTACAGGAGGACTTTTCATATGGCAGTTTCAGTTGCAATTAATGGTTTTGGACGTATTGGGCGGATGGTATTTCGCCAATTAATAGCTCAAGAGGACATCAATGTGGTAGCGATTAATGCGAGGTACCCATTAGAAACATTGGCACATCTTATCAAATATGATTCTACACATGGTACTTTCACTGGAAATATTGAATTGGCCGATGATGCATTAATTGTAAATGGTCAGCGTGTACAAATTGTAGATGATAGAGATCCAGCCAATTTGCCTTGGAAAGCTATAAATGTGGATATTGTTATTGAATCCACAGGTAAATTCAACGACGGTGAAAAAGCCAAAGCACATATTGAAGCTGGTGCTAAAAAGGTAATTATTACTGCTCCTGCAAAAAACGAAGATGCAACAATTGTAATGGGAGTTAACGATGATAAATTAGATTCTTCGATTCACCATATTATTTCTAATGCTAGCTGTACTACAAACTGCTTAGCACCTGTCGTTAAAGTATTAAATGACACATTTGGCATTGAAAATGGGTTAATGACAACTGTTCATGCATATACAAACGATCAAAATAATTTAGACAATCCTCATAAAGATTTGAGACGTGCACGTGCCTGTGGCCAATCTATCATTCCAACTTCTACCGGAGCAGCAAAAGCACTTACTCTTGTACTGCCAGAGCTTGAAGAGAAGATTCATGGTATGGCATTACGTGTACCAACTCCGAATGTCTCTTTAGTTGATTTAGTTGTGGATTTACAAAAAAATGTTACTGTTGAAGAAGTAAACAAAGCTTTTGTCAAAGCATCTGAAGGCGCAATGCAAGGTATTTTGGGTATTACAATGGAACCGCTCGTTTCAATTGACTTTAACACTACAACCCTATCAACAACAGTAGATGGTTTAACTACTATGGTTATTGGAGACCGCAAAGTGAAAGTTCTTGCGTGGTACGATAATGAATGGGGTTACTCTGCAAGAGTAGTGGACCTTACTAAAAAAGTTGCGTCATCTCTATGATTATTCCATCCTCTTTCTAAGTATTTAGAAAGAGGATATATTATTTCTTGCATATTTAAATAAAACAACATATAATGAGAATCGTGTTACTTTACTTGTACACCGACTACTTAAAGGGTTAGGACCTCTTAGGACTAACTTTCCCCCGTGGTAGTCAACTTTGAGGTTAAAAATAAAACTTATCAAAGGGGGAAACGGACATTGGAAACAATGGGACGTCACATTATTGCAGAACTATGGGAGTGCGATTTCGACAAACTTAACGATATGCAATTTATCGAGCAAACATTTGTTGATGCTGCACTAAAATCTGGTGCAGAGGTCAGAGAAGTTGCATTTCACAAATTTGCACCACAAGGTGTAAGTGGAGTCGTTATTATTTCCGAATCGCATTTAACGATTCACAGCTTTCCAGAGCATGGTTATGCTAGCATTGATGTGTATACATGTGGTGATTTAGATCCATCAATCGCAGCTAACTATATAGCAGATGCTCTTAACGCTGGAACACGCGAAACGTTAGAAATGCCACGTGGTATGGGACCTGTTAAAAAGCCTGCATCACGAATGACAGTTCAAGCGTAATAGATTTATACCTGACTGAGTGAGCAGAGGAAGCGATTCCTCTGCTTTTTCGATTTTATAGAAGAATATTGTTATAATAGATACATAAAACTACCGTGAAGAATTAGGAGAGATCAATATGAGATGCCCAACTTGTCAATATAATGGCACAAAAGTTGTCGATTCTCGTCCTGTGGATGACAATAAGGCGATCAGAAGAAGAAGAGAATGCGAGGATTGTGGATTTCGTTTTACTACGTTTGAAAAAGTAGAAGAGACACCACTAATCGTTGTGAAAAAAGATGGCTCTCGTGAAGAGTTTAGTCGTGAAAAAGTGTTGCGGGGGCTTATTCGTGCTTGTGAGAAGAGACCGGTTGCACTAGAGGAACTTGAAAATATGGTGTTCTCTATTGAAAAAGAATTACGAAGAATGGGTAATGCAGAGGTAAAGTCAGAGGACGTTGGCGAGATTGTAATGGATAAGCTTGCGGAAGTAGATGAAGTAGCTTACGTACGATTTGCATCTGTTTACCGTCAGTTCAAAGACCTTAATGTATTCATCGATGAACTAAAAGAAATTTTAAAGAAAAATCCATCATTATAAACATTTTATATATATCAAAATCTAAAAGGAGCGTAGATGCAATTGTCGATGCTATATAAAGAGCTACAGCCAGCAGATTTGTATATGATTCGCTTACCATATTCTTTATCAGATTATGATCGGCAATTGTTGACTTTGTTTTATCAGCCGTTGGTGGGAGCAGAAAGTATAAGTTTGTATTTGACACTTTGGGCAGATGGAGAACATCAAAACAGTGAGCGATGGTCGCATTATCAACTGATGAATGTTCTTGGCATGCCAATCGGTAAAATTTTTCAAGGACGTCTTGCTCTCGAGGCAATTGGTCTGCTACGTACTTGGAAAAAAACAATGGATGAAGGAAGTATATTTCATTATGAGCTTGCAGCGCCATTAGATGCTGAATCATTCTTAAAGGATCCATTACTATCCATGTTTTTGCTAAACAAGGTAGGAGAAAATGCTTTTATACAATTGCGTAATCGCTTTGTCCAAAGCGCTAATTGGAATGAGGGCTTCACAGACGTCTCTAGAACTTTTGTCGATGTATTTAAACCATCTACTAAAATGAATAATACAGTATCTGTCGATGAAACTTTCGAATCAAAGGAAAGAAAATCTTCTGTCCCTTTTTATTACGATGAATTTGATTTTTCATTACTTCAAGAAGGTCTTTCAGAACAATTAGTGCCTAAATCAGCGATGAACATTGAAGCAAAAGAAGTAATTGCAAAACTCTCTTTCTTATATAACT
This sequence comes from Psychrobacillus sp. NPDC096623, assembly GCF_044762655.1. Classification (NCBI taxonomy): domain Bacteria; kingdom Bacillati; phylum Bacillota; class Bacilli; order Caryophanales; family Bacillaceae; genus Psychrobacillus; species Psychrobacillus sp. NPDC096623. The sequence continues at coordinate 358,339 of NZ_JBIWER010000003.1, read as the reverse complement.
TAAGTCCAGTGGAAATGCAAAAAGTAGTTATTTTAGCGTTAGATGATGATTTACATTTATCAGAAGCAAGATTAAAAAAAGCGTGCGCGGATTATTACAAACTAACGGTTTCGAAAGTGGCACCGGTAATTGAGAAAATTGAAAAGAAAGCTGTACCTATAGATACTACTCAACCTTTGACGAAGGAAGGGGAGCTAATCCACTATTTAGAAACAACTCCTCCAATAACCGTGTTAAAGGACATTGCAAACGGGAAAGAGCCGATTCTCGCCGATGTTCAGCTAGCTAATCATTTTGTAACTCATTTTAAAATGCCCATTGGGGTAGTCAATGTTTTACTGCAATATGTATTACTACGTACAGATATGAAACTCACAAAAAATTATGCAGAAAAAATTGCTTCTCACTGGATGCGTAAAGATGTCAAAACAGCAAAAGAAGCAATGGAACTTGCTAGAAACGAGCATGAGCAATACGTAAAATGGAAAAACGAAGGCTCTCCACAAAAATCGTATTCTAAAAAGCCAACACGGGAGGAAAAAGTGCCTGATTGGTTTTATAAGAAAGATGGAGAAGCGAAGAAATCCTCAGGTAATTCGACGAATGGTATTCAAAATATCGATGAGGAACGTCAAAAACTATTAGCAGAGCTAGGCATGCTAAAAAGGTAGGTGGAAGAAGTGGAACGTATAAATGAAACCTTAAGAAGAGTTGTGTCGCCCGAATTTACTACGAGATTAAATGATATGAAAAAAGAAGTTTTAGAAGATCAACAGGTACAGAGTTTTTTAGAGGAAAACGCATCACATATTAACAAGGAGATAGTCGATCGTAGCTTAAGTAAGCTATATGAATTTATATCACAGTCTCATAATTGTGAAGCCTGTCCAACACTAGATGAATGTAAGAATTATATGAAAGGGTATGAACCTAAACTAGTACTTGATCGAAACTTGATCGATAATGATTTTATTCGTTGTAAACGAGGTATTATTGAAGATGAGCGTAAGAAGGTTACTTCCATGATTGACAGTATTCATATGCCTAAAGAGGTTATGGAGGCTAGTCTTGCTGGAGTGGACTTAGAGGATGGTAGTAGAGTAGTTGCAGTCCGTGCAGCTAAGGATTTTCTCAACGAGTGGGAGCGTACAAATGTGTTGCCAGCTAAAGGATTGTATATCTACGGTAAGTTTGGTGTAGGAAAGTCCTATTTATTAGGAGCTCTCGCAAATGAGCTAGCGGCAAGACATATACATTCCGTAGTTGTGTATGTTCCGGAATTTTTTAGAGAAATGAAGCAATCCATCCAGGATCAGTCACTTGCGGAGAAAATTGAATTCGTCAAACGAGCTCCTGTTTTAATGCTAGATGATATTGGTGCTGAAACAATGTCCAGCTGGACGAGAGATGAAATCTTAGGTACGATTTTACATTATCGAATGTCGGAACAGTTACCAACTTTTATGTCTTCTAATTTTAACTATGACGAGTTGCAGCATCATTTATCTTTCACACAACGTGGAGAAAAGGAAGTAGTCAAAGCTGGTCGAATTATGGAGCGTATTCGTTCACTTACGACTCCCATTGCACTTCAAGGGAAAAATTGGAGAGAAAGTTAAAGAATATGTGAGAGATTGCTCGGGAAAATTGGATTTCATCTTGCAATTGAATTTTCTGTGGCGTATAATCATTTTCATAAGAATAAGTAAATGCGAGGAAGAGGACAATAATCAGTTTGTACGACTTTAAAGAGAGAGAAGCCTTGGCTGTAAGCTTCTTAAGTATCGGCAATCGATTTACCACCTCAGAGCAGTAATTGTGAATTTAAATAGCAATTACCGGTAACCGGCCCGTTAGCCGATGCAGAGCTTCGTCTATTTCATTTGTCATTACTTTTAGTAATGGGTAGACAGAAGAAGGGTGGAACCACGACTTGAACCTCGTCCCTTTTTAGGGATGGGGTTTTTTTATTGTTTTCACTTATTGTAAATATAAAAGGAGTGTTCAAAATGGCAGAAATTATTAAATTGAAATTTCCAGATGGTGCAGTGAAGGAATTCCCTCTATCAACAACTACAGAAGAAATAGCTCAATCGATCAGTCCTGGATTACGCAAAAAAGCACTTGCTGGAAAACTAAGTGGAGTATTAATCGATCTTAAAACGCCAATTACAGAGGATGGAGATATCGCGATCATTACTCCGGAATCTGACGAAGCGCTAGAAATTTTGCGCCACAGTTCAGCACATTTACTTGCGCAAGCAGTAAAACGTCTTTTCAAAGACGTTAAATTAGGTATTGGTCCAGTTATCGAAAATGGTTTTTACTATGATATTGATTCACCAACACCAATAACTGCAGAAGACTTACCATTAATCGAAAAAGAAATGAAAAAAATTATTAATGAAAATATTGAAATCATTCGTCATGATGTTTCACGCCAGGTTGCTTTTGATAAATTTAAAGAAGATGAATACAAAGTAGAACTTTTGGAAGCAATTCCAGAAGGTGAACAGGTTTCAATTTATGAGCAAGGGGATTTCTTTGACCTTTGCCGTGGCGTCCATGTTCCATCTACAGGTAAACTTAAAGAGTTTAAACTATTAAGTATCGCTGGGGCTTACTGGCGTGGAAATAGTGATAACAAAATGCTTCAACGTATTTACGGTACTGCATTCTTCAAAAAAGAAGAGCTTACACATCACTTAAATATGCTAGAAGAAGCGAAAGAACGCGATCACCGTAAAATAGGGAAAGAGTTAGAGTTATTTACAACTTCTCAAAAAGTTGGGCAAGGCTTGCCACTTTGGTTACCTAACGGTGCAACAATCCGTCGTGTAATTGAACGTTATATTGTAGATAAAGAGCTTAAACTGGGATATAAACATGTATATACACCGGTATTAGGTTCGAAAGAGCTTTACGAAACATCTGGTCACTGGGATCATTATCAAGACTCGATGTTCCCACCAATGGAAATGGACAATGAAACATTAGTTCTTCGTCCAATGAACTGTCCACATCATATGATGGTGTTCAAAAATGGTATGCATTCTTACAGAAACCTACCATTACGGATTGCTGAATTAGGAACAATGCATCGTTATGAAATGTCAGGTGCAGTATCAGGCTTACAACGTGTTCGCGGAATGACTTTAAATGATGCGCATTTATTTGTACGGCCAGATCAAATTAAATCAGAATTCCAAAAAGTCGTAGAATTAATTATTTCCGTTTATAAAGATTTTAACTTGGAAGACTACTCATTCCGTCTTTCTTATCGTGATCCTCAAAACAAAGAAAAATATTTTGACAACGATGAAATGTGGGAAAAAGCACAAAGCATGTTAAAAGAAGCGATGGACGAGCTTGGTTTAGATTACTTTGAAGCCGAAGATGAAGCAGCATTCTACGGACCAAAATTAGACGTTCAAGTGAAAACAGCAATTGGTAAAGAGGAAACTTTATCTACTGTTCAATTAGACTTCTTGTTACCAGAACGCTTTGACTTAAATTACATTGGAGAAGATGGCAAGCATCATCGTCCAGTTGTTATTCACCGCGGAGTAGTTTCTACGATGGAACGCTTTGTAGCATTCTTGATCGAAGAGTATAAAGGTGCATTCCCAACTTGGTTAGCACCAGTCCAAGTTGAAATCATTCCAGTTTCCAATGAAGTGCATTTTGAATTTGCTAAGCAAATTGAAGAGCAACTAGTTGCTGCTGGTTTCCGCGTTGAAATGGATGACCGCGAAGAGAAACTGGGATATAAGATTCGCGAAGCACAAATGCAAAAAATTCCATACATGCTTGTACTAGGCGATAAAGAGCTAGAAGCAGGTAATGTAAATGTTCGTAAATACGGAGAACAAAAATCAGAAAGCATTCCTTTTGCAAAGTTCTTAGAACGTTTGAAAGAAGAAGTAGCACATTAATAGATTTGTTTGTTGACATGATCATATCAACATGCTATAGTTAATAAGGTTATTGAATACAAGTTTGCGGTATAAGAAGAGGCTGCCCGCTTCTCACCTGTTTGACACCTACAAGTGTTGTTGACTGGTAAGCATAAGATCGACTGTAACATGTAGTTATTACATGTACTCATATCGGCGGGCAGACATATATTATATGTCTGTTCGCTTTTTTTATGGATCTAAAACGGCGTAACTTATTCGTTTCTACGGAATTTATGCCCAAACCATGTATTCGCGACACTATTTGGAGGTGGATCAATATTAGCAAAGACATGTATGTAAACGATGGCATTCGAGCACGCGAACTACGAGTTATTGATCAGAACGGCGATCAATTAGGTTTAAAAACCCGTAATGAAGCACTTGAAATAGCTGGTCGAGTAAATTTGGATCTTGTCCTTGTGGCTCCTCAAGCCAAGCCGCCAGTCGCTCGTATCATGGACTATGGTAAGTTCAAATTTGAGCAGCAAAAGAAAGATCGTGAAGTTCGTAAAAATCAAAAAATTATCGTGATGAAAGAGGTTCGTTTGAGCCCGACAATCGATGAGCATGATTTCCAAACGAAACTAAAAAACGCGATTAAGTTCCTTGAAAAAGGAGATAAAGTGAAAGCATCTATCCGCTTTAAAGGTCGTGCCATTACTCATAAAGAGATTGGACAACGAGTTTTAGATAGATTTGCAGAAGCTTGTACGGAAGTATCCACTGTCGAGTCAAAACCGAAAATGGATGGCCGTAGTATGTTTTTAGTGCTTGCACCAAAAAACGAAAAACAGTAATAGAGTACAATTGTTTAGGAGGAATTCGACATGCCGAAAATGAAAACTCACCGTGGAGCTGCAAAGCGTTTCAAAAAAACCGGGACTGGAAAATTAAAACATGACCGTGCTTTTGGAAGCCACTTATTCGCTAATAAATCTACTAAAGCAAAACGTAAATTACGTAAAACTAAAGTAGCTTCTTCAGGCGATTACAAACGTATCAAAACTTTATTAACTTACATGAAATAATAACAGAAATTCAATCATTCGAAAGAATAGCAGGAGGTAATGAATCATGCCACGCGTAAAAAGCACACCAGTAACTAAACGTCGTCGTAAAAAAGTATTAAAATTAGCTAAAGGTTATTACGGTTCAAAACATACATTATACAAAGTTGCTAACCAACAAGTAATGAAATCATTCATGTATGCATACCGTGACCGTCGTAACAAAAAACGTGATTTCCGTAGACTATGGATTACACGTATCAATGCGGCAGCTCGTATGAACGGACTTTCATATAGCCGTTTAATGCACGGATTGAAATTAGCTGAAATCGAAGTTAACCGTAAAATGTTAGCGGATCTTGCAGTAACAGATTCTCAAGCATTTACACAACTTGCAGATGCAGCAAAAAAAGCAATCGCAAAATAATATAAGTTAAAAAAGCTGATAGAGATTCTATCAGCTTTTTTTGTACAAGGAGCAAAGTAAATATGACAAATGTTCTTCTTATGTTTATATTGATCATGTCGATTATCGCTTTTGTTTTAATGGGATATGACAAATCACAAGCAAGAAAACAGGGGCAACGCATATCAGAAAAAACACTTTGGACACTAGCGGTTGTTGGAGGCGGAATTGGCGCATACATTGGCATGCAAATGTTTCGCCATAAAACGAAGCACACGAATTTTCGTGTAGGGTTTTTAATGCTAATGATTTTGTATGCATTTTTGATTTTTTACATATTAACAAAAGACAGCTCGATTATTGCATAGAGCTGTCTTTTTTTGCTCTGATTTCCGCGAAGTGGTGTTTAATAAAGTTGGCACAAGACATTCATAGTGGAGTTGTGTTGAATGCCAATCATAAAATTAGATAGAATTATGAAATTAAACAAGGTACTTATTATAGAAACGATGATTTTAATACGCATATAAATGGAATTAACCTTTGGTATACATACTAGATTCTAAAAAGATAGTTGTTAGTAATACTATGATTTCCGTTACACGCGGACGCTTTCCGCGGGCACGGCTTCAATCTCCTCGTCACTACGAAAACATATGCTCCCGCGGTTACTCGTCGCAAAGACATTGGCCAAACAAAGTTCGGCCAGCGTCTTTCCTGCGGGGCTTTCAGCTCGCGCTGTTCCCGCTGGAGTCGCCGCGTTGCACTTCAATCATTAATAGAGTTGATATTAACTTTGAAATTGAACAGAGATAGTATGAAAAAACCGATGATTATGAAAAGGATACATATCAGGTTCAAGTTATAGCAAAACATCGCTACTTTTCACTGAATCAGTACTTATTATTATGAGGTTTATTTATATCAATAATTGATAGAATATGAGTTGTAGAATTTCCACATAGGTAAGTCATACATATATAATTCATAATTTACTAAAGTTATCTCCTTCAAAACAGCATTCTACAGGATGTGCTCCTTCCAATCCGCAAGAGCGCGAAGAATGAAACTTAAAAAAGGATGAAGGAGCGATAGCGACCATCCTTTAAGGCTCATGCGTAGCGTGCGGCAAGCGCACATCCGTGTAGTAAATATTCTATACTTAACTACTAGACAATTTTTTAATATAAAATCGATCACTCAACAGCAATAATCGATCAATCACCATTGATAATCGATCAATGACGTCATATTATCAATCGACCACATCAAATAATCGATCGATCGAAAAAAAGGTTGGTCGAGGACTCTCGACCAACCTTTTCTAGTAGTCATCTTGCATTAATTGTTCAATTGGACTTTTCCAGTTGATTTTGGCTTCTGGATAATTCATTTTGATTTCATTTTGTAAAAAACGTAAGTCCTCTTTTGTAAAGCCTTGTAGTTTAGCGGGATCTTTTGTCCATATAAAAATAGAGACTACTTCGAAAGCCTGATCGGTTGTTCCTAAATATTTTTCACCTTCGAAAAGAGCTCCTTTATACGTGATAAAGAAGTTTTTACGAACATTTTTTACTTCATCATAATAATAATACTGCTCCTTTTCATATGCCTCATCTAGCTTGCGCTTTGGATCAAATAAGTAGCGAAGGATTTTATAAAAAACATATATGATAAGTATCAAAATAAGTAATCTTAATATATAGAACATCTCAAATGTCCTCCTTGTAAAATACATTGTACTTGCTATACGATAGAGAAGGTAGTTTGGTTTCAAAATAAATTAAAATATTTGGAGGAAATGATGAATTTACATAAACTTTTTACAATGCAGCGTGCTTTAGACCAATATATACAAGCTAACATGCAAGTGACGGAGGATGTTTTTATAAAAAAAGGGTTGGCACTTATAGTTGAACTCGCGGAACTTGCGAATGAAACGAGATGCTTTAAATTTTGGAGTGAAAAGGGGCCTTCAGAACGAAGCGTTATTTTGGAAGAATACGTTGATTCTATCCACTTTATATTATCGTTAGGAATAGAAAAAGGCTTTCATGATTTACACGAATGGCCACGTGAAGTTGTGGAAGGTGATTTAACAGCACTTTTCATATCAACGAATAAATCCATTTTAACATTTTTAACTGAACCGACTAAAATTCACTACGAAAAATTGTGGATTCTGTATGGTGCAATTGCAGAAAAACTTGGCTTTAGTAGTGAGGATGTCTTACAAGCGTATATCGAAAAAAATGAAACGAATTATGAGCGCCAAAAAAATGGTTATTAACTTTGTTTGAAACTTTTTCACATATTAGCCGTAAATTAGCAAAAGCTTGATTGTAGGTTAAATCAATGAAAAAGTTTTCATTGTATTCTCTTTTAATATTCCTTTCCTTTTCTTTCGGAATAGTAGCAGAAGCAAAGTCCTATTCCATAGATAAAGTACATATAAAATCATGGATTCAACCAAATGGTGATCTTTTAGTAAATGAAGTATTTACATATAATTTTGAGGGATCCTTCTCTAATTTGAGCCGCTCTTTCCCAAAAGAACACGGGGAAAATGTAGAACATTTATATGCCTATAAGTTAGCTCAATTAAACTTAGAACCAGGGTTTATCGATCAGACTATGATGACACCACTACAAGTACAACAAGAAAACAACACGTTCTATTCCAATATTGGTATACGTAATCAGCAAGTGTCGTTTTTATATGTGTATAGGCTTAAAAATAGTATTACTGCCTATGATAATTATAACGATCTGGATGTTGTTTACTTTGAAGATGGGGATGCTCATGACCGGGATTTCTCTAATTTAACGATTGATTATATTTTCCCGGAAACTGTAGAAACAAATATGTTTGAAGGTTTTTTTTCTAATAAAGCAAAGGTGCAGATCGAAAAAAATACTATTGGTATTCGGTTTAGAAGTCCTGTTTCCAAAGCTTATACGGAAACAAAGACTAGTTTAATATTTCCAGCAAACCTAATTTCAACACAGGAAAAAACTAAAGCATCCGTAACCTATGAAGAGGCATTGGCTAATGAAATAAAAAAGCAAAAAGAATGGAATAAACAACTATCCTTTCTAGGTACCCTAATCTCATTCATACCGAAAGTCTCTGTCGCTATGCTACTCATCATTCTTAGCTTTCTTTTGTTTTTACCGCAAAGGCATTTTTGGAGAAAGGGACAAAGTGATGTAGTTTTAAATACCGATGTATTGTATTTGTTTTTTGTTGATAAATGTGGAAAACCTCATCCTAAAGCCTTCCTTGCAGGTCTTTTTTCACTAGTTGAAAAAGGGGCAGTGAAAGTTAAGCATGCAAAGTCTGCGCTTCGTTTTAAACATGATCCGAAAGCTCCAGAAGAAACGCTGGATTTTCGGCTTATAAATGGGGGATTAGCAGCTTCAGTTTTTGAATGCAATTGACTAGTTGGCTGTTTACAACTAGAAGTGGCTCTAGAAAATGGCAATTTCATTTACACGATGCTGCAGGCGCCGCGAAGGATAATAGGGACTCCAAATTCTTTCATACTAAAGTGAAGGTCTTTAAAAAGAAACAAACAGTGTGGCACGATTTAGTTGAAAAAGAGCTAGAAGAAGCGGGAGCTATTAATAGTAAAATTCCTTTACTAATTATAACTGCGGCTATCATTATAGTTTCAATGATTACAATGTTTGCATATTATGCGAATGCGCAAAGCTATTTTGCGATTCCTTTTATTTTCACAATAACGATTAGCTTTTTAGTTATCCTTTGGAATAAAAAACGTTCAACTCTATTTTTTAGTGTATACTCAGTTTTAATATTTTTTTCTATTACTTCTATTGGGAATGATGAAATAGTAGATTTAATCATTGGATTGTTATTCATGATTATTGTTTTATATTTAGTTGTACCTAGAAACATTCTTTCGATGAACGCGGTACGAGCCAAAGATGCAGTACGTTCCTATCGAAAAGAACTAAATAATGGTATGCCAATTACCTTAAACAATGTTGAACAAGAAAAATGGATTATTAGAGCCTATTTATTAGGTAGAAAAAATATTGACATCCCACTCGAGGAATTCTCTATTCCGCTTGCTACAGTATTACTTGCAAGTACAGACCCGATAGATTATGTTACAAAGTCTTGGTCATGGACTAAGGTTTCCACTTCTTCGTCAGATGGAGGGGGTTCTTATGGAGGAGATTCTGGAGGTGGAGGAGACGGCGGTGGCGGAGCTGGAGCTGATTGATGTTTCACTTTTTGTTCTCAAATTTTGAAAATGTCATAAATTTAGAATATAATTAAACCGTACATATATTTAGGAGGTCGAAATAATGCCAAAGCTAGATGAAACTTTAACGATGTTAAAGGATTTGACAGATGCAAAAGGGATTCCTGGTAACGAGCGTGAACCAAGAGAAGTGATGGAGAAGTACATCGCACCTTTTGCAGATAAAATTGAATACGATAATTTAGGAAGTCTTATTGCAGAAAAAGTTGGAGATGCGAACGGACCTAAGATAATGGTAGCTGGTCATTTAGATGAGGTAGGCTTTATGATCTCAAAAATTGATGACAAAGGGTTTTTGAGCTTCCAAACAGTAGGTGGTTGGTGGTCCCAAGTAATGCTTGCACAGCGCGTAACAATTGTGACACGTAAGGGAGACACAATTACTGGTATAATCGGTTCAAAACCTCCTCATATATTATCTGCAGAAGCTCGTAACAAAGCGGCTGACGTGAAAGATATGTTCATTGATATTGGTGCATCTTCAAAAGAGGAAGCAATGGAATGGGGAGTATTACCGGGAGATATGGTAGTTCCTTATTTTGAGTTTTCCGTAATGAATAACGATAAGCTACTATTAGCAAAAGCATGGGATAACCGTATTGGCTGTGCAATTGCAATTGATGTGTTAAAAGCACTTAAAGATGAACAACATCCAAACATCGTTTATGGAGTAGGTAATGTCCAAGAAGAGGTTGGCCTACGAGGTGCTAAAACAACAACTAATAAAATCAAACCTGATATAGGCTTTGCAGTAGATGTAGGTGTAGCTGGCGACACTCCAGGTATTACTGCAAAAGAATCGACAAGTAAAATGGGTGCGGGTCCACAAATCGTATTATTTGATGCATCCATGGTTTCCCATAAAGGTTTACGTGATTTCGTAACGGATACAGCAGACGAGCACAATATACCTTATCAATTTGAAACGATACCAGGTGGTGGAACAGATGCAGGTTCCATGCATATTTCCGTAAATGGTGTTCCTTCTCTTGCGATTGGTGTTGCAACTCGTTATATACATTCTCATGCAGGAATACTGCATAGAGACGATTATGAAAACACAGTGAAGTTAATTGTAGAAGTGATAAAAAAATTAGATCGTGATGCTGTAAACAAAATAACATTCGATTAATACTAGCGTTTAAAGGGTTTGAAGTATCATATCCTTTAAACGTTTTTATTATTTTAAAATTGTATATAAATCCACTTGACTTTATATTTATTCAAACATATAATTAGCATTACATAAATATACGGAAAAAGGAGTTTTTATAAATGAAGTTACTTGAATGGGTGAATTTAAAAGTAGTGGATAGTTTAAAGGGGAAAGACTTATTGACGCTTTTAGATTACTCAAAAGAGGAGGTAGAAGACTTAGTTCAGTTAGCTGTTGAATTGAAGACGTTGACGAAAGCTGGAAAATGTCCTCCTTTACTTGAAGGTAAAACGTTAGGAATGATATTCGAGAAACATTCCACTCGTACAAGAATCTCCTTTGAAGTAGGTATGAAGCAATTAGGTGGAAATGGTATGTTCATGAATGCACGCGATTTACAAATTGGTCGCGGTGAATCTGTATACGACACTGGCCATGTATTGTCCGGTTATTTAGACGGCATCATGATTCGTGCAAACTCACATGAGATGGTTAAAGAGCTAGCGGAGCATGCTAGTATTCCAGTTATTAATGGATTAACCGATATTTTTCATCCCTGCCAGGCGCTTGCAGACATTTTAACGATACATGAAGTGAAGGGATATACGGCTGGATTGAAGCTTGCTTATATCGGTGATGGGAATAATGTTGCGCATTCTCTAGTTATAGCAGCAGCGTATATGGGAATGCATATTTCAGTAGCAACTCCGGTTGGCTATGAAGCTGATGTGCAAATACTAGAAAAGGCTAAAACTATTGCTCTAGCAAATGGTGGCTCCTTGTTCGTATCCAATGATCCTGTAGAGGCGGCTGTAAATGCAGATGTTGTATATACAGATGTTTGGACTTCGATGGGGCAAGAAGAGGAGACAGTTAAAAGACTAGTAGATTTTAAAGATTTCCAAATCAATGACGCGTTAGTTGCAAATGCAAAAGATGATTATATGTTTTTACATTGCTTACCAGCTCATCGAGAAGAAGAGGTTGCAACCTCTGTTATTGATGGTCCTAACTCATATATTTTTCAACAAGCAGAAAATCGCTTGCATGCACAAAAAGCAGTACTTGCATCGGTTATGGCTTAAATGGTTTCACCAAATGGAGAAGACAGGGTTTGTCTCTTCATTTGAGATTATTAATATTTCCGTGATGTCGTTTATCAAGATGGATAACTTCATCACTACATAGGAAGAGTGATTCGGGAGACGCTGAATCGCTCTTTATTACATTTAAAAGACTGTCTTCAAGTCGATCGCTTCGACAAGTAAGACAGTCTTTTTAGATTCGGTTTAGTATACAATTATATTAAAAAAGTTTGATCAAATTAGGCTTTTGTTAATGTGCTGTCACTAGAAACAACTATGTTTTCTTTCACTTCATCATTCACTGGACGTTTAGACCAGTATGTTGCTAAAATAGGTCCAGAAATATTATGCCATACAGCTCCTAATGCACTTGGTAATGCTGCTAGTGGTCCTAAGTGAGCGGTCGCAAGTGCAACACCTAAACCAGAGTTTTGCATGCCAACTTCAATCGAGATAGCGCGGCGATCTAGCACGGATAATCCCATAAATTTCGCTGCATAGTACCCTAATAATAGACCTGCTCCATTATGCAAGAATACTCCTAAGAATACTAGCAAACCAGCTGAAGCGATATTGTTTACATTACCAGCTACAACTGCAGAAACAATTGTGATAATGGCTAATACAGAAATTAACGGTACGACGTTTATACTTTTCTCTACAGCAGCGGGGAACAATTTTTTTACTAGTAATCCAAGTACGATTGGAATAATAATTACTTGCACGATTGACTTAAACATAGCAAATGCATCTACAGGCATCCATTGTCCAGCGAATAAAAGCAATAATGCTGGTGTTAAGAGAGGAGCTAGCAGTGTAGAGAATGATGTCATCGTAATAGAAAGTGGTACATTACCTTTAGCTAAGTAAACCATTACGTTAGAAGCAGTACCCCCAGGAACGGAACCAAGTAATACAAGTCCAGCTGCTAATTCACTAGGCAAATTTAAAATATAAGCAATGGCAAAAGCGGTAATGGGCATTATGACAAATTGTGCAATTACACCGAAGATAACTGGTTTAGGGTGTGTTGCGATTAATTTGAAATCGACTGCCTTCAAAGTTAGACCCATACCAAACATAACAATACCTAGTAAAATCGTAATATACTTACCAAATGGTAAAAACGTTTCTGGAATGAAGAATGCTACTACTGCTACGATAATTACGAGAAAAGCAAAATTCTTACCTGCAAAATTACTTATTGATTCTAATAATTTCATATTATACACCTGTACTTTCTATTTTTACGATTTTTTGTGGATTTAAAATATTGTTAGGATCAAGAGCGATTTTAATCTTTTCCATCACCTGTAAGGCAGCTCCATGCTCCAAAGCTTGGTATTTTTGTTTGCCGATGCCGACTCCGTGCTCTCCTGTACAAGTACCATTACGATCTAAAGCATAGTGCACTATTTTTTCATTGAAAGAGTCTGCCTTCGCAACTTCATCAGGATCATTCATATCAATCATGATTATCGCATGGAAATTACCATCTCCTACATGTCCAGTAAGTCCTCCAATTAAACCAATAGAGTTTAATTCATTTCGTGCATATATTACTGCTTCAGCTAGTTCGGATATAGGTACACAAACATCTGTCACCATCATTTTTTTCCCAACATTGCTATGAATATAAGCATAGGCTAGGTTATGTCTTGCATCCCATAGCTTAGTGCGTGCTGTATTATCAGATTCAAATTGAATTTCCTCACAACCATGGTCTTCCATTATTTCTTTCGTAAACTCGACATCCTGTTTTAATCCTGCTTCATTGCCATCAAATTCTAAAAATAAGGTTGGTCTTTCTGCATAATTTGTTTCGCTAAAACGATTTACTTGACGGATGGATTCTTCGTCGACCAATTCTACTCGCGCGATTGGAATTCCGGCTTGTAAAATAGATGTAACGGCTTCTACTGCGCTTTGAACAGAAGGGAACACAGCTCGAGCGGCTGTAGTAAATTCTGGTATTCCGTACACTCTTAATGTTAACTCTGTAAAACAACCAAGAGTTCCTTCCGAACCAACAAATAACCCATTTAAATGGAATCCTGATGCAGATTTTGCAGCTAAGCTCCCCGTGTGGATGATAGTCCCATCTGCAAGAACAACCTCTAAATCACGAACCTGATCGCGCATAACACCATACTTTACAGTCGTTGTTCCACTTGCATTCGTGGCCGCCATTCCTCCGAGTGTGGCATCTGCTCCCGGGTCAACGGAGAAGAATAACCCATACTTTTTAAGCTCCTTGTTTAATTGCGTACGTGTTACACCAGGTTGAACCTTCACAAGCAGATCGTTTTCGCGAACCTCCAGTATTTTGTCCATTAGCGAAAAGTCTATAGTAATACCGTTATCGTATGGAATTATATGACCTTCTAAGCTGGAACCACGCCCAAATGGGACAACTGGTATTTGAAAATTGTTGGCTAGTTTCATAATTTCACTAACCTCGTTCGTATCTTTAGGAAATACAACTATATCCGGAATACTTACCTCATGATAAGACTCGTCTTTTCCATGTAATTCTCTTACGGTAAGATTGACTGAAACCTGTTCCTCCTCTAAAAAATTCTTCAGTTCAAGTACAATATTTTCGATAGATTTACTCACTTTATTCCCCTCTTTAATCTGTTGACGTATTTATTAGAATATTTTTTATTGTTCCAATAAAACAATTATAAGTAGTAATTTAAAAAAGTAAAATTATATTTTGTATATTATGGGTATAAATGTAATTTAATATATTGCATATTTGTTGCGAATACCATTTTAAATAGAATGTAAACGCTTTACTTCTTTTCGATAAAATTTAAAAAATTAAAAATCCCGTGAAGATAATTCATCTTCACGGGATTTTTTCATTTTGCGAATGCAGTTGCCAATTCACTTAATACAGATTGTTTGCTGGACTCATCTGTCATGTTCCACCATTTTTCGAAGAACACACCTAGTCCAGGTAGCAAATGCTCCTCGCCTCTTTGAATAGCGTCTTCTACTACTCCTCGAATATCTGTTGCCGTATGACCTTTCATATTAGCTGTAATAGCTTCTCTAATTTGAAAATCCATTTTATCACTCCTCGCAATTATCTTCCCCAAACTCTCGCCAGCTATACATGATTTTGTTACACTTAAATAAAAAAGGCGGTCACCTATATATGAAACGAATTGAATCTCCGCAAAACTCTTTAGTAAAGCATTGGAAAAAATTATTAAGTGTTAGAAAAGAACGGGACAAAACAGGCGAATTTTTAATGGAAGGGTATCATTTAGTAGAAGAAGCTATAAAGCAAAAAGAAAATGTACTTACCATAATGATAAGTGATACCGCTGAAATACCAGAAAACTGGGATTTAGAAAATTTAGAAGTTATAGAAATAAATGACTTGATAAAAAAAGAGCTAGCTGAAACTGAGCATACACAAGGTATATTTGCGCATTGCAAGCAACAAACTGTAGATGAAGAAGAGTATATTAGCTGGAATCGTCTATTATTAATAGATGCTGTGCAGGATCCAGGGAATATCGGCACAATGATTCGTACTGCAGATGCAGCTGGTATTGATGCTGTTGTTCTTGGAAAAGGATCAGCTGATGCATATAATTCAAAAACATTACGCTCAGCACAAGGTTCGCACTTTCATTTGCCAATCGTAAAAGGGGACCTCTTTGAATGGGTAGTGAAGCTAAAGGAACGAAATGTATCCGTGTATGGTACAGCTTTTGAAAATTCTACACCTTTCAATGAAGTGAAAAAAGAAGCTTCGTTTGCGTTAATTGTAGGAAACGAGGGAAGCGGTATAAACTCGGAACTACTCGAGCAAACCGACCAAAATATAATCGTCCCTTTACTAGGACAAGCAGAATCATTAAATGTTGCAGTCGCTACTGGAATTTTACTATACGGTCTTACTTTAAAATAAATCAGACTTGAAGAAAAATGCAAAATTCCGTATAATAGATGTAATTTGATACATAAAAGCTGTAATCGGGAAAAGTATATATGAACATTCGAAATGAAGGGAATTTGCACCTTGACTGAAAGTGTAAATGGAGAATGCGTATAGAAGTTCGCCCCGTTAGCTGCCACCGGGACCAGCAATTGCTGTAAAGGTGAGCCGGTGTAGAGCCGTTAGTCGAATTGAGTGATTGCACTTATGTTTGTGCAATAATCAGGGTGGTACCGCGAAATTAGTCCTCGTCCCTTTTATAGGGGCGGGGTTTTTATTTTGTCGAAAAGGAGAATTTATAAACATGGAAGCACAACTTCAACAGTTAAAAGAAGAAGTACTACAAAAAATTGCAGCTTCAGCGAACGTCAAAGAATTAAACGATGTTCGTGTTGCCTATTTAGGGAAAAAAGGACCGATAACAGATCTACTAAAAGGAATGGGTAAACTTCCTGCAGAGGAGCGTCCGAAAATGGGTGCACTAGTAAATGTCGTGCGTGAAGAGGTAACAACTGTATTAGAAGCCCGCATGACATTACTTCAAGAACAGGCAATTAATGAGCAATTAGAAAAAGAATCTATTGACGTAACATTACCAGGTCGTCCCGTGAAGACTGGAAATCACCATCCACTTACTCGAGTAGTAGAGGAAATTGAGGATTTATTTATTAGCATGGGGTATGAAATTGCGGAAGGTCCAGAAGTGGAGAAAGATTATTATAATTTCGAAGCTTTGAACTTACCAAAAGGTCATCCAGCTCGAGATATGCAGGATTCTTTTTATATTTCAGAGGATATTCTATTGCGTACACATACGTCACCAGTTCAAGCACGTACGATGGAAGCAAAAGAAGGTCAACCGATTAAAATTATTTGTCCCGGTAAAGTGTATCGTCGTGATAATGATGATGCGACACATTCTCATCAATTTACGCAAATTGAAGGACTTGTAATCGGAGAAAATATCCGCATGAGTGATCTTAAAGGAACTCTTTCTGTATTTGCGAAGAAAATGTTCGGGGATGATCGTGAAATCCGTCTACGTCCAAGCTTTTTCCCATTCACAGAGCCTTCTGTTGAAATGGATATTTCTTGCTTCAAATGTGGTGGAGAAGGCTGTAACGTTTGTAAGAAAACTGGCTGGATTGAAATTTTAGGAGCCGGTATGGTTCATCCGAATGTTTTAGAGATGGCTGGTTATGATTCTAAAAAGCTTTCTGGATTTGCATTTGGTATGGGTCCAGAACGTATTGCAATGTTGAAATACGGTGTGGAAGATATTCGTCATTTCTATACGAATGATGTGCGTTTCTTATCGCAATTCCACCGAACAGAAGTGTGAGGAGGAATTTGACATGTTAGTTTCGACGAAGTGGTTATCAGAATATGTAAATACACAAGGGTTAGATCCAAAAGATTTAGGGGAGAAGGTCACGCGTGCTGGTATCGAAGTGGATGCTGTGATTGATCGTTCTCATGGAATGACCAATGTTGTCGTTGGTTATGTAAAAGAAAAAGTGAAGCATCCAGAGGCAGACAAACTGAATATTTGTCAAGTAGATGTTGGGGAAGAAACTACACAAATTATTTGTGGGGCACCTAATGTAGAAGCGGGACAAAAAGTGATTGTTGCTCGTCCAGGAGCAGTACTTCCAGGCGGTATGAAGATAAAAAAAGCAAAGCTTCGTGGCGAAGAATCGAACGGTATGATTTGTTCTCTTCAAGAACTTGGTATTGAAGGACGTCTTGTTCCTAAAGCATATGCAGATGGGATCTATGTTCTTCCGGAAACAGCTGTTCCTGGAGAAAGCGTACTTCCTCTTCTAGGTTTAGATGACATTGTGTTAGAACTTGGTTTGACTCCAAACCGTTCAGACGCATTAAGCATGCTTGGTGTTGCTTATGAAGTAGGGGCTATTTTATCTGAGGATATGAAGTATCCAGAAACAACGTACACAGAAAGTACAGATAAAGCAGCAGATTATTTAAAGCTGAAAGTAGATGCAATCGAAGAAAATCCGATGTATATTGCTAAAGTTGTGAAAAATATTCAAGTAAAAGAATCACCACTTTGGTTACAGCATCGTTTAATGGCTGCCGGAGTTCGTCCTCATAATAATGTAGTAGATATTACAAACTACGTATTAATGGAATATGGTCAACCACTTCATGCATTTGACTATGACCGCTTAGAAACAAAAGAGATTGTTGTTCGTCTTGCAAATGAAGGGGAAAAAATTGTTACCCTTGATGATCAAGAACGTACACTGAAATCAAATCACTTAGTTATTACAAATGGCAATGAGCCAGTTGCAATTGCAGGTGTAATGGGTGGAGCAAATTCGGAAGTACATGATGGAACGACAACCGTTGTCATCGAGTCAGCATACTTTGTAGGTGGATCTGTTCGCCAAACATCGAAAGACCATAATTTACGCAGTGATGCGAGTGCACGATTTGAAAAAGGTGTAGATCCAAATCGCGTTATTCTTGCAGCAGAGCGTGCGGCAAGTTTACTTGCTGAGCTTGCAGGTGGTGAAGTGTTAGCAGGTTCTGTCATTGTTGATGAGCTAGACAAAACTCCTGCAGAGGTGGTTGTATCTCCAGACTTCATCAATAATCGTTTAGGGATGAAGATTTCTTTAGAAGATATGACATCCATTTTATCGAGATTGAAATTTGACTATCAAGCTGCGAATGGTCTTTTATATATTAAAGCTCCTACTCGTCGCCAAGATATTAAAATCGAAGAAGATATAATAGAAGAGATTGCTCGTATGTATGGCTATGATGAAATTCCAATGACATTACCAGTTGAGGAATCAAAACCAGGTGGACTCTCATCTTATCAAGCAAAACGTCGTCAAGTACGTGCTTACTTAGAGGGTGCTGGTCTATATCAAGCGATTACGTATTCATTAACTTCTAAAGAAATGTCTCAGAAATTTGCGTTAGAAACTGCTCCTGTAACAGAATTATTAATGCCAATGAGCGAAGACCGCAGTATCCTTCGCCAAAGTTTAATACCACATTTACTTGAAGCGGTAACGTATAACACAGCACGCCAAGCAGATACAGTTGCACTTTATGAAGTAGGATCGGTTTTCTTAGGTGAAACGGAATCAGGATTACCTCATGAGCAAGAGCATCTAGCAGCAGTAATCTCTGGTAAATGGTTAGATCATAGCTGGCAAGGTGAGAAAAAAGCAGTTGATTTCTTTGTATTAAAAGGAATTGTGGAAGGTTTAATGGACCTTCTTGGGCATTCAAGTGAGCTAACATTTGAACGTTCAGTAGTGGACGGCTTACATCCAGGACGTACAGCTTCTATTAAATTAGCTGGAGAAGAAATCGGGCTAATCGCTCAGTTGCATCCATCTGAGCAAAAAGAGCGTGATTTGAAAGAGACATATGTAATGGAATTGAACTTAGCGAAAGTATTAAACAAAGAAGTAGAAGCATTGTATTATGTGCCAGTTTCTAAATTCCCGTCAATTACTCGTGATATAGCTTTAGTGGTAGATAGTGAAAAAGCTACTGGTGAACTACAAGCAATTATCCAGTTATCTGGTGGTAGATTGCTTAAAAATGTACATCTGTTCGATTTATACGAGGGTGAAAAAATGGAACAAGGCAAAAAGTCAGTTGCATTCTCTCTAACATACTTCGATCCAGAACGTACACTTACGGACGAAGAAGTAGTAAATGCACATAACAAAGTATTAAAAGCACTTGCAGAAAAAGCAGGAGCAGAGTTACGAGGATAATAAGTAAGTGGAGCAGCGTCGATTCTTGGCGCTGCTCTTTTCTTAAAAGATAAGAAAGTATTTAAAAATGTAGTATGAACATTGGGTTTGAGCACCGGGCGTCTTTTGGCCCGGTTTTTTTATGGTTTTTTATTTTTCTTAATTAATGAAAATCAATTTGATACAAAATTGGGTTTCAACTGTGTGTCACAAGGGGAATGATAACAATGTCTTGATAATATAGAAAATTTAGAAAACGGGAGGGGTTTTATGGGATTAGCTTTTTGGACGTGGACTATAACAATAGTAATATCTTTGTTTTTTATCGGGATGTCCTTTTTCTTTAAAAAGAAGGCAGATGCTAGTTTCGCTCATTATGCAATAGCTGGAGGGACGTTGCCATTTTTCTTATTATTATTTACGGATATTGCAACGATAATGGGCGTTGGAAATTTTGTTGGGCATTCTTCAAAGGGCTATGAGATCGGAATAGCAAACATTCCTTTTGTCATTGGCGAGCAAGGTGCGAAGATAATATTTGCTTTAGTATTTGCAGGCTTTGCTGCAAAGTTTACTTATAAAACATTAGCGGAAATGATGAATGATCTAATCGTGCGTGACCGCATTACTCGGAGTCTAGTAGCATTTTTGACTTCATCTATTATGATTGCGTGGGTGAGTGGACAGGCAATGGGTATGGGTGCTTTGTTTTCAACCTTTACTGGCACTGATCCAGTTCTAATGGTATTAGTATTCTCTGCTGTATTTATCATTTATACGGCAGTGGGTGGTATGTATTCAGTTGTATGGACAGACCTAATTCAAGGAGCTATTCTCATTGCGATAGCGGTGTGGTTCTATTTTCAAGTATTTAATCGAATCGACTTTAGTTATTCGAATTTAAAAGCTGGTTTAGCTGACGTTGGATCAAGTGAACTAGTTCAAATGAATCTATCAGTCATGGAAGTTTTAACACTTTTTGTGACTGGAACTTTAGGGGTTTTAGCTGCTCAAGTTTATTGGCAACGTTGCTTTGCTTCTAAAAATTCAAAGTCAGCAAGTCTTGCCATGCTAATAAGTGGTATTGTAGCAATTATATTTACGACTCTAGCAACTATTAGTGGATTGATAGTTAATATACAAAATCCAACGCTCGATGCTGAAAATGCTATTTCATGGCTGATATTAGAAGAAATGACACAATTCGCTGCTCTTGCTTTCTTTATCATGATTTTCATGGCTGCTATATCTAGTGCTTCATCACTTCTTCACTCAGCTGCAGTTGTAATCATCAATGATTTGGTTATTCCGAATATGAAAGAAATGGAAGATATGTTTTATCTCAAGCTAACACGAGTTAGTGTCGTTGTATTTGGTATGTTCACGATCGTTACTGCTATTTGGGCAGACTCGATTATTGACTTGTTTTCTCTTGCATACTCTATGGCTGGAGGAGGAGTGGTACCTGTTTTAATTGTAGGGTTAATATGGAAGAATAAGAAAGCCTCTGCTTTTGAAATGGGTACTAGGAATAGCCGAGTTTCAGTTTGGGGGGCTCGTGCTGGTATCGTTGCTGGAGCGGTGGTTTCCCTAACGTTGGGTATTTTATGGGGTGTACTTGTATCGGTTATACTGACAATGTTTATCTCTAAGCTATTACCTTCAAATGATAGTATGGTAAGTTCGCTAGCAAAGAATTGATATGGCAAAATGAAAAACCCTGCATTTCGCAGGGCTTATCATTTTGGAGAGTTTTCTTTTTGACTGTTCCACCAATCTATATGATCCAAATTAAAAACGATCATATTTGTCATTGGTTTTAAGTGAGGAATCTCTTTGTTCATGATTAATTCATTAATTTCCTCTTCAGTAAGTGGGTATCCTACCGTATCTAAATAAGAAGATAGCTTTTTTACCCCATAGGCTCTTCTCAATTAATCACCTCCCACCAAAATCTCTTTCATTTAATAAAGAAAGTTTAGTAAAAAGTACTAATTTTGAGGCTATGTATTTTTAATACCCATTTTTAAAGAAAATAATCATACATTAATTTTTTGCTTCCGAATAGCCAAGAGTATTCCAAATACAACCCCGATGAAGGACATCGCTGAAATGATAAAGTAAAATGTTTGACCGCCAAATTCTTTATAAAGGAATCCACCTGCGTATGAAGCGATAATGCTAGACAATCCAAAGAATAATAATGCTAGAACAGTTTGACCAGTAGCGCGCCATTCCTTCGGCATAATGTTATACAAGTACTGAATGGCAGCAGTGTAAAAAACAGGGAATGTTAACATTTGCAATAACTGTAAGATAGTTAGAGTTACCGGGCTCGTTACATAACCTGATACAAAAAAACGTAAGAAGTAAAAGAACGTAGCTATCGTTATTATTTCCAGTTCCTTACCTTTTCGCAGCCACCAAAAACTAAGAGCAAAAATTATGATTTCACTTGTAGCTGCCAAGAAAAATGCAATTCCCACTAAGGATGTATCTCCACCCAGTGTTTTAATATGAATCCCTAAAAACGTGTCGTTCATCCGAGCTGGTACTGAACTAATAAATACTAATGCTAAAAATAGAAGCATTTCTTTGTTTCGTAATACTGTTTTTAATCCCTGCATAGTCACCGGTTTCGATGATGCTTGTACATCAGGCATGAACCACACAATTCCGAATGATAGAACTCCTAACAAAACAAACAAGACCGATAGACTGCTCACTCCAAAATAATCCATTGCAAAACCAGAAATTAATGCCAAAACTGCATAGCCTAGTGCTCCATATGTACGAATAGAACCATAGCTAATACGAGCCAATTCCGAAACAGTGAAATTTAAGCTCTCCGTTAATGGATCAAGTGGCATTAGGAAAAAATAAACTAACAACGCAAAAATAATTAGTAACACAAAGCTATCAAAGTTAAATAGAAAGTAACCGGAAACGGCGGTCGAACAAACGAGTACTAGCATCACCTTGCGGATTGTTTTTGTTTTATCACTGATGAATCCCCATAAAGGCTGCGCAAATAACGTCACAAATCCTCCAGTCCCAATAATCATTCCGATTTCACTCGTGGATAACCCTTGTTCACCTAAATACACAGGTAAAAAAGGAATAAAGAGTGCGAGTAAACCAAAAAATAAAAAATTATATCCTTTTAATAAAACATGAACTTTCAATAAGAATTCTCCTCTTCTAAAAACTAATCATAGATGAATTTAAGATTATTAGCTTAATTATTGTAACTGATTTTATTAATGATTAGCAGTTTTAGATGAATAAACAAGCAAGCTCAAAATTTATTTGCAAGTCAGAATAATAAATCTGTTATAATTTCTAACATAAAAGAGCAACGATAAGGAGGAAAAAAGTGTTTAATATGTTCAAAAAAGAAGAACAGAAAGAAGTTTATGATGAGCAAGATGAATTTATTGAAGAAGAGGATATTGGAATCCTAATTCATTATACATCTGTAGCAGTATATATGTATCTCTGTTCAGACGGTCGTATAGAAAACGATGATGTTCTTATGGATGCAGCAGGCAGAGAAATTATCGTACAAGGCAACACTATATCGATAATTGTAGAAAGTCCAAAGGAAATAACAGAAATTATAGAGCAATATGGATTGAATAATATAAACCTTCCTTTGTTCACTATAGACGTTACACTGTATTGATTTTACAAAATGAGTAATCACAGGGGGCTAACTATGTTGAAAAGAAGATATGGGGATCGTTCTGATTGGAAGCGGATTTCGAAGAGGGGTTATGCACAATCTTATGTTGAGACAGAAGAATTCACTGGATATATAACTCTATTAAACTTAGTTCAGGTAACACAGCCTCTGTGGGTAAAGTATGATGAAAAAAGTTTGTGTATTGTAGATGATGGATATATGTGGCTGCAGCACTTTCCAACGGGAAAAAATTACTCTGTAACTACTATGTTTGATGCAAATGGGAAAGTAGTCCAGTGGTATATAGACATATGTAACGAAATAGGAATAGAACATAATGTTCCATGGTGGGATGACTTGTTCTTAGATATTATCGTATTACCTACAGGTGAGATTATTCAACAGGATGAAGATGAACTGGAAGAAGCATTAATAAACGGTTGGGTTGATCAAAGCATGTATAACTTGGCATGGGTTCAAGTGAATGAAATTACTACTAGTATTAGGGAAGAAGATTTTAATTTACTTAATTATTCCGCGGTTCATAAGGAGCTATTAATGACACTTCTTAAATAAGGGATGGGTGATTTACATGCGTAAAGTGGAAGTAGTGGCATATTCAGAGTGTTGGAATAAAAAATTTGAGGAGGAAGCACTGCAAATTCAAGGGATTTTTGGTTCAGAAATTATAGTGATTCACCATATTGGTAGTACTTCCGTAAAAGATTTATCTGCAAAACCGATTATCGATATGATGCCTGTTGTACGAGATATAAACAAAATTGAACTGTATAATAAAGCAATGATTGCTAACGGCTACATACCTAAAGGTGAAAATGGACTTCCTGGTCGAAGATACTTCCAAAAAGGAGGAGACAATCGAACACATCAGGTTCATATGTATGAACTGGGCAATCCCGAAATTAAACGACATCTTGCATTTCGAGACTTTTTAAGAGTGCATTCTAATATTGCGAGAACATACGGAGATTTAAAAGAAGCGTTAGCAAAGCAATTTCCATATAATATTGATGCTTATATTAATGGGAAAGAAAAATTAGCCAAGGAGATAGAGCGACAAGCACTCCTATGGTCAAAAGAAATCGAAGAGCGAAATTTTTACAGAGCATTTGGGGTTTATGGTATCTGTGTCCAAGATGAAAAGTTGCTTGTTATAAATAAAAGTGGAGGCCCGTACATTAATCGTTTCGATCTACCAGGTGGTAGTTTAGAAGAAAAAGAAAGTTTAGCTGTTGCAATGAGAAGAGAATTTCTAGAAGAAACTGGCATTGAAATAGAAATTATTAAACAAATTGGAACTACCGACTTTATGATTTCATCTAACTGGAGAGGTTTCACGGATATTCATCATATTGCAGTGTATTATTTAGTAAAGCAAATAGGTGGCTTTCTAGCAGTGCTTGAACAATTTGAAGGGAAAGACTCACGTGGAGCAGAATGGATCTCGGAAGAAGAGATTTCGGTTGAAAATGCTTCCCCATTAGTCTTAAAAGCATTTGAATGGCTAAGAACAAATGATTTAGGTTTAGATGCTAATTACTATGATGTTTGGAAAATGAAACTTCAAAGTTAATAAAATGGTTGATATTATTTGTATTACTTTCAGAAAGAATTGAATTTGTAATAGATTTACATAAACTATGTAAATCGGAGAAGTATCATTGATTCAGTTATCTCTTTTTAGAAGAATTAGGAGGAATAATATGTTTAATAACAATCTGACCAACCTATTAAAAATAGACTTTCCCATCATTCAAGCACCAATGGCGGGAGGAATTACCACTTCGGAATTAGTAGCAAATGTTTCCAATAATGGAGCACTTGGTACGATCGGTGCGGGATATATGAGTCCAAACCAATTACGAGAACAAATTAGAGAAGTGAAAAAGTTAACCTCAACTAACTTTGGTGTAAATCTATTTGTTCCAGGCAAATTTGAGATTTTAGAAAACGAAGTAGAAGTGGCGAAAAATTTATTAGACCAATATCGAGAGGTTTTAAACATAAATGAAGAAAATATCACTCTTCCGAACATGGAAAATGCTTTTCACACATATAAAGAACAAATACAAGTAGTAATAGAAGAAAAGGTGCCTGTTTGTTCCTTTACTTTTGGCATTCCAACAGCAGAGGAGATGAAGCAACTTAAACAACACAATGTAACTACAATCGGAACTGCTACAACTGTTGAAGAGGCTATATTAATTGAAAAAATTGGAATGGATATAGTAGTTGTTCAAGGAAGTGAATCGGGAGGCCATAGGGGAACCTTCTTACGTGGAAACGAGGAAAGCTTAATAGGTTTAATGTCTTTGATACCGCAAGTTGCAGACAGAGTAAGTATTCCGATTATTGCCGCTGGAGGCATAATGGACGGTAGGGGGCTAATGGCCGCTTTAAGTTTAGGTGCACAAGCTGTACAAATGGGTACTGCTTTTTTAACTTGTGAAGAAAGTGGTGCACATCCTTTACATAAAGACGCAATCATGCAGTCGAAAGATGGGGATACAACATTGACTCGTACATTTTCTGGAAAATGGGCAAGAGGCATAAAGAATAAATTTATATCTGAAATGAAAGAACATGAAAATAGTTTGCCAAATTTTCCTATACAAAATGCCCTAACTCAATCGATTCGAAAAGCTTCTGCAAGTCAAAATATTAAAGACTATATGTCACTATGGTCAGGTCAAAGTGGCACCCTCGCGAGAATCGAGACAGTTGAACAACTTGTTCAAAGGATTATGGATGAAGCAAGAAAAATAAATGGATAATACCCGACTTGCATATCTTTGTGAAAAATAATTGCACGAAATGTAATTAACATTTCGTGCTGAAAATTAGCCTTCATACGATGCTACTCCCAAAACATTAGCACCAAACAATAATTTCATACGGTGTGGTTTGGGGAGGAATGCTTCTGGTCGTTGGGCCGTAAATAACAATTAGATTTCGGTTAGCAGGACTTTTTGTAAAAGGTTGCCCATTTGTCCGTAATATTTGAGTATATGGGGATACATTTAGTTTTAATTGACCATCACTGCTTTCTAATTGGCTATTAAAGTAGCCCACTTTTACATTTTGAGTTGGATTTTCTTTTACAATAACTAGTGCCTGATATTGCGGTGGGTAAATAAGAGGAACAGGGGCATCACCATCATAGTAACCAGTTACCCTATCTCCCACTGATACCAACGCATTATCTACAAAATAAGTAGTGGGGGACACCACGAAATTTACTGATCCTCCGTTGCCGTTATCTACAGACATTAATGTATAGCAACCTTCTCCTTCACCATTAGACCCTATCATAAAATCACTAATCATAGTAACGGTACCATGAAAAGCTAGAAAATTGACCATACTAAAACCTCCATTGCTATTTAAACATGTACCTCTACATTTTATGCATTTACAGAGCTTAGTGTTATTTGTGTTAAAATCTTTTCTTATTAACTAATTTAAATGCTTTTTGTGTATTGGCAAAATGCCATTTAGTAATGGACTTAAGGAATTCTTCCCCATGCTTCAAATAAATTTTAGCTGCTATTTCATCGACTTTTGCACTTGCCCCTTTTGGTATTGTAGTATTTGCTATTTGAGATAGACGGTCCATTTCTTTTAAGAATGCATATCTTGCAATTATAGATGCCGCAGCAACTGAAACATGAAGCTGCTCAGCTTTTGTAGAAAACAATACATTTTCACGAACGATTTCTTTCTCTGCTTTAATATGATTATAGTAAATGCCACGTTCGGCAAACTGATCTATTAATATATATGCAGGTTTTTCTGACCCCATTTTTTTCAGCACATGTTTAAGTGCCTGGTTATGAAGAAGTGCTTTTATTTTGCCCTGTGACCACCCACGGGACTGTATGTCATTGTATTTTTCGTTTTTCAATACTAGAACACTATGTGTTAAAGTCGCCATTAAGTCAGGTGCCATTTTACGCATCACATTGTCTGTTAACATTTTGGAATCCTTGACTCCTAATTCTTTAACTAGCTCTACTTGTCCGCTACTTACAAAACAAGCGGCAACAGTAATAGGACCAAAATAATCACCAGTACCTGTTTCGTCAGAACCAAGGACTGATAAGGAAGAAAAGTTGGGAGGTAAAATGTCTCCTTTAGCTTCACTAGTTGATGTGGATGAAGTTGAACTTGTTCCCCAAAGTGAAGCCTCACGTGAAGCACCATTTCCTTGGAACATAACCTTTCCAGATTTATAGATGGTAATGGTAGTATCTGCTAGTTTTGCTGCGAAAACAACACCAGGAGCAGAGCGTTCTATCTTAAAATTTATATAATGGGATTTTACTTTTTCTATTTGATTTGGACTCAATAACAAGACAGTGTTTGACATTAGTTCGTTCCTTTCTTCACATAGCAATCTATTTCGTGTTATTATAGGTATTAGGATTTTCTGAGGAGGGTTATGGCTTTGTCAGAACAAGAAAAAACACGAATTTCGGTTGATATATATGGACAGAATTATAAAATGGTTGGTTCTGAATCATCAGGCCATATGAGACTTGTAGCATCAATGGTGGATGATAAAATGAGAGAAATACATTCACATAATAGTCAGCTAGATATTGCAAAGCTTGGGGTGCTCACAGCTGTAAATGCTATACATGATTACATAAAAGTAAAAGAACAATTAGAGCTACTTGAAGAAGAATTGAAAAGACTAAAGGACTGAAAATATGTTAGATATAATTATATTAATATTACTTGTAGGTGGTTTAATAACTGGTGCAAGACGTGGGCTAATTGTACAGCTGATCCACATGACCGGTTTTATAATCGCACTCGTAGTGGCTTACACTTATTATAAACCACTTGCAGATAAATTTGTTTTATGGATTCCATTTCCTGCTGTAACGGCAGGTTCTAAATTGACAATCGCAGTAGAGAGTTTAGATTTGGCTCAAACTTTTTATCGTATTATTGCTTTTGCTCTTATTTTTATAGTTGTAAAATTTGCATTACAAATGATTGCATCTATGTTTGACTTCTTAAAGTATTTACCAATATTAGGTTTTGTAAGCAATATTGTGGGAGCAATCTTAGGGCTAATTGAATTTTATTTTATTTTATTTGTATTACTATATGTATTAGCTCTATTGCCAATCGAATTTATTCAAAACTTAATTTCAGGTTCCGTGTTAACAGGATGGATGTTAGACCATACACCGATTCTATCGGAAATGGTGAAAAATTGGTGGTATATTTATATTGAAAAGTAACTTCTCTCAGTAGAGGGAAGTTTTTTTAAAAGTTAAGTATATAAAAATGTACCGTGCAAGCGGGGTTCAAAATACATTACAGAATGATTATACTGCTGATTTTCGCTTCAGGCGGACGCTTTCCGCTTGGCTTCAGCCTTGGGCCAACAGGATGTTGGTCATGAAGGCGTTGCCACACGATGTGGCGCACTTAGCCTTCCTACCTTAAACGCGGGTTCTTCAGCTCAATCTAATCCCGCTGGGGTCGCCGCCTTCCGCTCCAATCAATTGAATGTGCAGTACTCTACTCTAAGATATAGCATAGCTTATCACTTAGATGATTAGATTGGTCAATTTTTTGAAAGTGATAAATTATTTGTAATCGCTTATGAATTAGAAATACTATTCTGTAATGAAGGGAAGAAAGTAGATTTCCTTTATTACTAGTTAATATAAAGAGAAATAGTCAGTATTTACTAAGTAAAGAAGCGAAAAAGCGGACGAAATTGTATCTTCGAGGCCTGCACGATGTGGGTCATGCTCCCGCAAAAGCTCGTCGCAAAAATAATTTGGTAGTCGTTGCGACACGATGTCGCGCACTTAGACTGTCATCACCTCTATGAATTGGAAAGGATTTTTTCTCTAGTTATTTAAAAATGTATTAATCTGATTCAAGAAGTATTAGAAAGACGTCGGACAGGCAAACGCCATAAGATTACCGAAAAAAAGTATGATGGTTGGTTGTGACGGACGTCACAACCAACCATCCCTAAAAATTCACTCGGTAATCATATAGCAAAAGGTCTGTCCGAAGCACTCCGAAAACGATAGAAAGTGGTTTTGACCTTAAAGGACCGGACGTTTTTTTGCCCGGTTTTTCTTAAGTTAGCTATATTAGTTAATTGAATTGAAAGAGGTGTTATCGTTGGATAAGAAAACGATTATTAGAACATTAGAAAGAATTGCTTTATATATGGAATTACAAGGAGAAAATCCTTTTAAAGTTTCTGCTTTTCGAAAAGCAGCACAGGTGTTAGAGCTAGATGATAGAAGTCTTGCAGAAATGGATAATATCACTTCATTAAAAGGAATCGGAGCAGCTACTGGGGCTGTAATAGATGATTTAATGGCTACTGGAGAATCTTCTTTGCTTGTGGAATTACAACAATCTGTTCCAAGCGGATTACTTCCTATGCTTAAAATCCCAGGACTTGGCGGCAAGAAAATCGCCAAGCTATATAAGGAATTGCATATCGATTCAATAGAAGCACTAAAACTTGCATGTGAGGAAGGGAAAGTTCAAACCCTGCCTGGATTTGCTAAAAAAACAGAAGAAAAAATATTAGTAGAAATAGTAAACCTCCAATCTAAACCGGAACGTACGGCGGTTTGGCAAATAGAACCAATTGTAGAGTTAATCAACCACAAACTTTCGTCTATTTCATTAATTGAAAAGTTTTCTGTTGCAGGATCGTACAGAAGGGTCAAGGAATCGAGTAAGGATATCGACTTTATAATTGCAACAAGTTCACCTAAGGAAGTTAGAGAAGAATTATTAAAGATACTACCAGTTCAGAAAATTATTGCAGCTGGAGATACGAAAGTTTCCGTTACTCTAGATGTAGAAGTGGAGATTGATGTCGATTTCAGACTTGTAGCGTTAAGTGAGTATGCTTCAGCGTTAAATCATTTTACCGGTTCGAAAGACCATAATATAAAAATGCGACAAATCGCAAAAGACCAGGGAAAGAAGATTAGTGAATACGGGGTTGAGCTACCTGATGGCAGTGTACAGCATTTTGAATCGGAAGATGATTTTTATGCTTATTTTGACTTGCCTTTCATCCCTCCAACTGTTCGTGAGGATGGCTCGGAATTTACCAAGCTAGATCAGCTACCTTCATTAGTAAAGTTAAATGATATCCAAGGGGATTTTCATATGCATACTACTTGGTCGGACGGAGCACATTCTATAGAAGAAATGATAGAAGCCTGTCGTGGAAAAGGCTATTCTCATATGGTGATAACGGACCATTCCAATTATTTGAAAGTAGCTAACGGTCTTTCTAAAGAAAGATTATTAAACCAAGTGGAAATAATACAAGAACTAAATGAAAAATATACAGATATTGAAATACTTACTGGTACCGAGATGGATATACTACCTGATGGATCGCTTGATTTTGAAGATGAATTACTTTCGCAATTGGATTTTGTTATAGCTTCTATTCATTCTAGTTTTAGTCAGCCACAGGAAAAGATTATGGAAAGACTCTTAACAGCATTAAAAAATCCGTATGTACATATGATTGCACATCCAACGGGTAGAATAATTGAACAGAGAGATGGTTATAATCCAGATGTTCCAACTCTCATAGAATGGGCGAAGGAATATGGAAAGATTTTAGAGTTAAACGCAAGTCCTTACCGTCTCGATTTGAACACAGAATTTTTAAAGCTAGCACAAGACAAGGGTGTCAAAATGGCCATTAATACGGATGCTCATCATATCGAACAGTTGAAGTATATGGATATTGGTGTCCGCTATGCTCAAAAAGCCTGGTTGCATAAAGATAATATTGTGAACACTTGGTCCTTTGAGAAGTTTAAGGAATATATACAGAAATAATTAGGAGGTGCCTCGGTTGATAGCTGAAAGAGCACTGAGAACATTAGAGTATTATAAAATTCGAGAAGAAGTTTCAAGTTACTGTACTTCTTCTATTGGAAAAAGCCATATAGATAAACTCATACCTTCCGTTGATTTTACAGAAGTTACGAAGCTGTTAGAGGAAATGGATGAAGGTATGGCGATTCTTCGACTTCGTGGGAATGTTCCCATGGGTGGAATGACAGATGTACGTCCCCATGCGAAACGTGCCCAAATCGGTGGGATGCTTAGCCCTACGGAATTAATGGAAATCGCAAGTACGATTCGTGCAAGCAAAATATTACGCCAATTTATAGACAATGTTGCAGAATCAGAGGATGTTAAAATCCCTCACTTCCTTAGATTGAAGGAAGGCTTGCCGATTTTAACAGCCCTTGAGCATGAGATAAATGATTGCATAGATGAAAATGGTGCTGTATTGGATAGCGCTAGTAGTACACTCCGATCTATTCGCCAACAATTACGCATTCAAGTTAGTCGTGTACGTGAAAAACTAGAAAGCTATACAAGGGGAGCAAATGCTGCGAAGATGCTGTCCGATTCGATTATTACTATTCGAAATGATCGATATGTTATTCCGGTTAAATCGGAATACCGGAGTCATTACGGCGGAATTATTCATGACCAATCATCTTCAGGACAAACGCTGTTCATCGAACCTTCAGCAGTAGTACAAATTAACAACGATATCCGAAGTTTAAAGGTAAAAGAACAGGAAGAGATAAATCGTATTCTTATTAGATTGACAGCTGAAGTAGAAATAGTAGGACATGACATTTTTCTATTAGTAAATGTACTTGGAGAGGTTGATGTTATTTTAGCTAAAGCTAAATATGGACAAGCCCAAAAATGTACAATGCCTGTCATTAATAACAAAGGGTTTATCCGCTTAGTGAAAGCAAGACATCCACTTATTCCGCAAGAGACAGCTGTGCCAAATACAATCGAATTCGGGAAAGACATTACAACTATTGTAATCACAGGACCGAATACAGGTGGTAAAACGGTTACACTGAAAACAGTAGGTCTTTGCACATTAATGGCACAAAGTGGACTTCCTATTCCAGCCTTAGATGGCTCTGAAGTGGCATTATTTGAATCCGTTTTTGCGGATATTGGAGATGAGCAATCTATTGAGCAAAGCTTAAGTACTTTTTCTTCTCATATGGTTAATATTGTTGATATATTAAAGAAATATGACGATAAGTCATTGATTATATTTGATGAACTTGGAGCAGGAACCGATCCACAAGAAGGTGCAGCGCTTGCGATATCTATATTGGATGAAGTGCACGGGACAGGTGCTCGGGTTATGGCTACAACTCATTATCCTGAACTAAAGGCTTATGGATACAATCGACCAGGTGTGGCAAATGCAAGTGTTGAATTTGACATTGAAACTTTAAGTCCAACTTATAAACTGTTAATAGGAGTACCCGGAAGAAGTAATGCTTTTGAAATATCCGAGCGACTTGGATTACCGGAATATATTATTAACCAAGCACAAACGTTTACTGGGACAGACCGGGGAGAAGTAAACTCCATGATTGCCTCTCTAGAGGACAGTCGTCGACAAGCAGAAAAAGATGCAGAAGAAACAGAGGTCCATTTAGCAGAAGCGCGTAAAGTAAAAGAGGATTTAGAACAAAGACTAGCCGATTTAGAACAGAACAATGAGAAGCTAGAGCAAAAAGCAAAAGACAAGGCTAAGAAAATTGTTGATGAGGCTCGGCGAGAAGCAGATGAAATTATTAGTGAGTTGCGTAAAATGCAATCTAATACACATAAGTTCGTTAAAGAGCATGAACTGATCGATGCAAAAAAACGTTTAGATGCTGCTTTACCAAATAATCCAGTTTTGAGAAAGCAAAAGAAATTAAATGAAATGGCACAAGAGTTGAAATCTGGAGATGAAGTAAAAGTAATTAGCTTCGGTCAAAAAGGCACTTTGTTAGAGAAATTATCTACAACAGAATGGTCTGTTCAAATTGGCATGCTAAAAATGAAGCTAGACGAATCTGATTTAGAATTTGTGAAACCAGAAAAGCAAAAACAGACTGTTTCGGTGAATTCGATCCGTGGCAGAGATTCACATGTGAAATTGGAGCTAGATCTTCGTGGAGAACGATATGAAGATGCTATCATCCGTACCGAAAAGTATTTAGATGATGCAGTTCTCGCAAATTATCCTAGAATTTCTATTATTCATGGAAAAGGTACTGGTGTATTAAGACAAGCTATCCAGCAATTTTTGAAGAATCATTCTCGTGTGAAAAGCTATCGTTTTGGCGAGGCTGGTGAGGGTGGTCACGGCGTAACAGTTGTCGAATTAAAATAATTTTTAAAAAATGAAACTTTTTATCGGGCTCTCCGTATAGAAGGAAAAGTGTAAAAGGGGTTTTTATATATGCTTTTATCCAGTTTCTGGTCAAACCCACTCGTAGAGTCTGCAGGTTATTTTAGTGTTGTTATTTTATGCTTACTCGTTTCGATGGTTATTTTCGAAGTAGTCACGAAATATAAAAATTGGGAAGAAATAAGAAAAGGTAATGTAGCAGTTGCACTTGCTACTGGCGGGAAAATTTTTGGTGTATGTAATATTTTTAGGTATTCCATTGAACAACATAATTCATTATTTGAAATGATTGGCTGGGGTTTATTTGGTTTTATGTTATTAATTATTGCGTACTTATTATTTGAATTTTTAACGCCCAGCTTTAATGTTGATCAGGAAATCGAAAAAGATAATCGCTCAATAGGGTTTATTTCACTTGTTATTTCTGTAGGATTATCATTTGTTATTGGAGCAAGTATTTCATAGGAGCGGTTAGAATGGAAAAATTGTCTAAAATTTTGTTGGCTGTTGGCCTACTTTTTATCTTAGTAGGTATAATATATGTCGTTACAAACTAATATAATAAATTAATAGCTTTACGGAAGACTGTAATGTTGCACCATCTATCTTAAAGATGAGAAAATGTGCGATGCAGTCTTTTTTTTATAAAGAATTGAATTGTCATTCATTTTTCTCTATAATTAAGAATAGGAATATTCACGCTATTATAAACAAAGGGGGCATTAAATTGACAGAAAAGCCATGGTTAGCACAATATCCACCTGAAATTCCGCATACGCTCGACTATGAACACATTCCCGTTCAAGAATATTTAACAAGAGCGTATAAGAAATTTCCGACAAAAATTGCGATCCATTTTTTGGGGAGAGATGTATCGTACAAAGAGCTTTACGAGTCATCATTGAAATTTGCTAACTATTTACAATCGCTCGGTATTAAAAAAGGTGACCGAGTAGCTATTATGCTACCAAACTGTCCACAAGGAGTAATTGGTTACTACGGTGCATTGTATGCAGGAGCAATTGTAGTGCAAACGAATCCTCTTTATACAGAAAGAGAAATTGCTTATCAAATGAAAGACTCAGGTGCAAAAGTTATTTTAGCAATGGATATTTTATATCCACGTGTTTCCAAAGTTTTAAAAGAAACAAATTTAGAGAATGTAATTGTTACTGGTATTAAGGATTACTTGCCATTTCCTAAAAATCTTATTTATCCCTTTATACAAAAAAAGCAATATGGGTTTAGTGTTAAAGTAGAGCATCGAGGAATCAATCATTTATTTCCAGAAATTATGAAGGTTGGAAAAGCTGTACCGATAAGTATGCCTTTTGATTTTGAAGAAGATATAGCACTTTTACAATATACAGGTGGCACAACAGGGTTTCCAAAAGGAGTCATGCTTACCCATAAAAATTTAGTTACTAATACTACTATGTGTACAGCTTGGAATTATAAATGTATAGAAGGTGAAGAAACAATTTTAGGAGTTCTCCCATTTTTCCATGTTTATGGCATGACTACTGTATTAGTATTTTCTGTTATGCTAGGAAATAGAATGGTATTATTGCCAAAGTTTGACGTCGAAACTGCACTAAAAACGATAGATAAGCAAAAGCCAACTATATTCCCAGGAGCTCCAACGATATACATTGGTTTGTTGAATCATCCGGATATCCAAAAGTATGACTTATCATCAATTGTAGCTTGTTTAAGCGGGTCTGCTCCATTACCGTTAGAGGTTCAGGAAAAGTTCGAAAAAATTACTGGTGGTAGATTAGTAGAAGGTTACGGCTTAACGGAAACCTCTCCAGTAACGCATGCTAACTTAATATATAATGAGAATCGTATTAAAGGTTCAGTTGGTATTCCATGGCCAGATACGGATGCGGCGGTTTTTGCTGTAGATTCGACGACACCTTTACCATACGGTGAAATTGGCGAAATTGCAGTAAAAGGTCCTCAAGTGATGAAAGGTTATTGGAACCGACCAGAAGATACAGAAATGACAATGCGTGATGGTTGGTTTTTAACGGGAGATTTGGGGTATATGGATGAAAGCGGTTACTTTTATGTAGTGGATCGCAAAAAAGATTTAATCATTGCAGGTGGATATAATATTTACCCGAGAGACGTAGAAGAGGTACTTTATGAACATCCGACAATTCAGGAATGTGTTGTAGCAGGAGTTCCAGATGCTTACAGAGGAGAAACAGTAAAAGCCTTTATAGTACTAAAAGAAGGTGCAACTGTGACAGAAGACGAGTTAAATACTTTTTGTCGTGAAAACTTAGCAGCGTTTAAAGTTCCTAGAATTTACGAATTCAGAGCAGAGCTTCCCAAAACGGCAGTAGGAAAAATTTTGAGAAGAACTTTAATAGAAGAAGAAAAAGCGAAGCAAAAACAAACCGTTCAAAGTTAATTGATTATTGACAATCAATGAAATTAAATATAATATAAAAATATGAATGAATCATCATTCATATTTTTATTTTATTCAGCCGGGGTACAGCCCTCTCTGAATTAAAATAAAAGCTCCGGCGGAAGTCACAGATTTTGAAAGGATTGAATGGAGATTTCTCTATTCAAAATTTGGACGCAAATACGCCAGGTGCAATTGATTAAATGGTGGTGAATTCATATGAAAAAGGATAAACCAAAATATAAGCAAATCATTGACGCAGCAATTATTGTAATCGCTGAAAATGGATATCATCAGTCACAAGTTTCTAAAATAGCCAAACAGGCAGGAGTGGCTGACGGGACAATTTACTTATATTTTAAAAACAAGGAAGAAATTTTAGTTTCAGTTTTTGAAGAGAAAATGGAAATATTCGCTGATAATTTGAAGGAAATTATTCAACAGGACATTAGTTGCTCAGAAAAGCTTTATAAAATGATTGAAAATCATTTTACTGTGTTATCAAGCGATCATCATTTAGCAACAGTAACACAATTGGAATTAAGACAAGCCAATTTAGCATTACGATTACGAATTAATGCCGTTTTAAGAAGTTATTTATTATTATTAGATACAATTTTGAAAGAAGGAATCGAACAAGGAGAATTTGATCATACGATCGATATTCGCTTAGCAAGACAAATGGTTTTTGGTACAATTGATGAGACGACTACAACTTGGGTCATGAATGAGCATAAATACAATTTAGTTGATCTAACAAGTAAAGTACATCGTCTACTGTTAAATGGTGTAAAAGGTTAACAAAAGGGGAGTGGGAAAGTGGAATTTCTATCATGGACTGTAGAAGATGGTGTAGCTACTGTTACACTAAATCGTCCACCTGCAAACGCACTAGCAAGAGGGGTTATTTTAGAAGTAAATGAGTTGCTAGATGCAGTAGAAAATGATGATGCAGTACGAGTAATACTGCTAAAAGGGGAAGGAAGATTTTTCTCCGCAGGTGCAGATATAAAAGAGTTTACTTCCATTACATCTGGAGAAGCGTTCTCAGAGCTTGCAGCAAGTGGGCAAACAATTTTCGAAAGAGTGGAAACTTTCTCGAAACCGGTAATCGCTGCAATTCATGGTGCTGCACTTGGTGGAGGACTTGAACTTGCGATGAGTTGTCATATCCGACTCGTATCTGAAAATGCAAAGCTCGGTTTACCAGAATTACAGCTTGGATTAATACCCGGGTTTGCTGGTACGCAACGACTACCACGTTATGTTGGATTTGCGAAAGCGGCAGAAATGTTGTTGACAAGTGATCCTATTAGTGGAAAAGAGGCAGCTCAGTTAGGACTTGCTAACCATGCTTATGCGGAAGAAGAATTATTTGAACATGCGAAAAAGCTTGCAGTTAAGATTGCGAAGAAGAGTCCAATTGCTATAAAAGCTGCATTAGGAATGCTTCAATATTCTAAACCTGCTTCATATCATGAGGGTGTAAAAGCAGAAGCAAATGCTTTTGGAACTGTATTTGTTTCAGAGGATGCAAAAGAAGGCATTTCTGCATTTATTGAAAAAAGAGCACCTGTATTTAAAGGTAAATAATAATTTACATTGGGAGGATATCTAAATGAATATTTATGTTTTAGTAAAACGTACATTTGATACTGAGGAGAGAATTGTAGTAAGCGGGGGTAAAATTCAAGAAGATGGTGCAGAATTCATTATTAATCCTTATGATGAGTATGCAATAGAAGAAGCGATCCAAGTTCGTGATGCTCAAGGTGGAGAAGTAACAGTTCTTACAATGGGTGGCGAAGACGCAGAGAAGCAACTTCGTACTGCATTAGCAATGGGTGCTGACAAAGCTGTCCTTATCAATACTGAAGACGATGTAGAGGATATGGATGAATTTGCAGCTGCATTTGTTATTGCAGAATACTTAAAAGACAAAAATCCGGATCTAATATTAGCTGGTAATGTTGCAATTGATGGTGGGTCGGGACAAGTAGGACCACGTGTTGCAGAAAGCTTAGGTATTAACTATGTAACTACTATTACAAACCTAGAGATTAACGGTA
The DNA here is from genome assembly GCF_044762655.1 of Psychrobacillus sp. NPDC096623. Classification (NCBI taxonomy): domain Bacteria; kingdom Bacillati; phylum Bacillota; class Bacilli; order Caryophanales; family Bacillaceae; genus Psychrobacillus; species Psychrobacillus sp. NPDC096623. The sequence goes on along the minus strand of NZ_JBIWER010000003.1, from coordinate 320,269 downwards.
CAACAGTTACGATCAAGCGTGACGTAGAAGGTGATACAGAGGTATTGGAAACTTCCTTGCCATTATTGGTTACTGCTCAGCAAGGTCTAAACGAACCGCGTTACCCATCTCTTCCAGGAATTATGAAGGCGAAGAAAAAGCCTTTAGAAGAAGTGGAATTAGATGACTTAGATATTGATGAAGATGATGTGGAAGCAAAAACTGAAACTATCGAGATTTATTTACCTCCTAAAAAGGAAGCTGGAAAAGTATTAGAAGGCGAGCTAGCAGACCAAGTAAAAGAGTTAGTTCATTTACTTCATTCCGAAGCGAAAGTCGTTTAACTCTATTCAGCAAATTTTTTCTGCGACGAGCTTGCGCAGGAGCAAATTTAATTCGAATTAATTTTAATATTAGGAGGAAAATAATATGTCTAAAAAAGTTTTAGTATTAGGAGAAGCACGCGAAGGTGCACTTCGGAATGTATCTTATGAAGCTATTGCTGCAGCAAAGCAAATTTCAGACGGTGGAGAAATTGTTAGTGTTCTATTAGGAGATTCAGTGGGCGAGTTAGCTACAGAGCTTGGAAAATATGGCGCTGATCGTGTAATCACTGTGGAGCATCCACATTTAAAACAATATACTTCAGATGGTTTTGGTCAAGCATTATTAGCTGTGATTGAGCAGGAAAATCCAGAAGCAATTGTTTTTGGTCATACAGCTCTTGGGAAAGATTTATCTCCAAAAATTGCAAGTAAGTTGCAAATTGGTTTAATATCAGACGTTACTTCTATTGAAGGCGAAGGCGATGCGGCTGTATTTATCCGTCCAATCTATTCGGGTAAAGCTTTTGAAAAAGTTAAAGTGAAGGATGGTATTAAATTTATCACTATCCGTCCTAACAATATTGCGCCACTTGCAAAAGATGACAGTAAGTCAGCGGACGTTTCTTCTTTGTCGGTAGATATTACAAACCTTCGTACTATTATTAAAGAAGTAGTTCGTAAATCTACGGAAGGTGTAGATTTATCGGAGGCAAAAGTTGTTATTGCTGGTGGTCGTGGAGTTAAGAGTGAAGAAGGCTTCGGACCATTAAAAGAGCTTGCAGATGTTTTAGGTGGAGCAGTTGGTGCTTCTCGAGGAGCTTGTGACGCTGATTATTGTGATTATTCATTACAAATCGGCCAAACTGGTAAAGTGGTAACACCAGACCTTTATATCGCAGCAGGTATTTCTGGAGCTATTCAGCATTTAGCAGGTATGTCTAACTCGAAAATAATTGTAGCGATCAATAAAGATCCAGAAGCAAATATTTTCAAAGTAGCAGACTACGGTATCGTTGGAGATTTATTTGAAGTAGTACCTATGCTTACAGAAGAGTTCAAAAAACTTAAAGTAAACGCGTAAAAACAGATGCTCGGTTCCTATGAGGGAGTCGAGTTTTCTCTTTCAAGCTAAAATGTAGAAGTTGATATTTCTGTCTGCTATAATCATTACATAGTAGACAAAGGAGGAATTTTAATATGGCAATAGTTCACGGAACAGATCAAACTTTTAACGCAGAAATAGAAGAAGGTTTAGTATTAGTAGATTTTTGGGCAACATGGTGCGGACCTTGTAAAATGATTGCTCCTGTATTAGAAGAAATGGACGCAGAAATGAGCGATAAAGTTAAAATCGTAAAAGTAGACGTTGATGAAAACCAAGCAACTGCAAGTCAATTCGGTATTATGTCTATCCCAACATTAGTATTATTTAAAGACGGTCAACCAGTAGACAAAGCAGTAGGCTTCCAACCAAAAGAAGCATTAGTACAATTCGTAGAAAAAAACGCATAATATAAAACCGGGTGCTCCATAGTGCCCGGTTTTTTTAAACAGGTGATAATATGAATGAATTGATCGAACAAAAATGTGCCATCTTACCAGATGAGCCAGGATGTTACTTAATGAAAGACCGGCAAGGAACTATTATCTACGTCGGCAAAGCGAAGATATTGAAAAATCGTGTACGCTCTTATTTTAAAGGTGCACACGATGGAAAAACACTTCGATTAGTGCAAGAAATTGTTGACTTTGAATATATCGTCACATCATCTGAGCTGGAAGCTTTAATATTAGAGCTTCATCTTATTAAAAAGCATGATCCCAAATATAACATTATGTTAAAAGATGATAAAACGTATCCATATATTAAAATTACTGCTGAAAAAGATCCACGATTGATCATTACGAGACAGGTTAAAAAAGATAAAGGGAAATATTTTGGTCCTTATCCGAATTCACATGCAGCTCATGAAACGAAAAAACTTCTAGATCGTTTATATCCACTTCGTAAATGTCATAAAATGCCAAATCGAGTTTGCCTCTACTATCATATGGGTCAATGTCTAGCTCCGTGTGTGAAAAAAATTGAAGAGAATGTTTATGATTCAATCATTCAAGAAATAATTAGCTTCTTGAATGGCGGTCACACACAAGTGAAAAAAGAATTGGTAGCAAAAATGAATGCAGCTGCAGAAGCACTTGAATTTGAACGGGCAAAAGAGTATCGAGATCAAATTTCACATATAGAACAGGTTATGGAAAAGCAAAAAATGACGATGAATGATTTTACAAGCAGAGATATTTTTGGTTGGCATGTAGACAAAGGTTGGATGTGTGTTCAAGTATTTTTTATAAGACAAGGGAAGCTTATTGAAAGAGACGTTTCATTGTTTCCTCTATTCCGTGATCCTGAAGAGGAGTTTCTAACATTTTTAGGCCAATTTTATGCGAAGTCAGAGCATATTAAGCCAAAAGAAATTTATGTTCCTTTGACTACGGACATCGATTTGGCTTCAAAACTTCTAGAAATGAAGGTTTTCGTTCCGCAAAGAGGAACGAAGAAAAATCTAGTCGAATTAGCTGAAAAAAATGCTAAAATAGCGCTTTCTGAGAAGTTCCATTTGATTGAAAGACAAGAGGAACGGACAATTGGTGCAGTAGAGCAGCTGGGAGATTCAATGGGAATTGCTCCTCCTATGCGTATTGAAGCTTTTGATAACTCGCATATCCATGGCACTGATGCGGTTTCTGCGATGGTAGTTTTTATTGACGGCAAAGCCAGTAAAAAGGATTATCGAAAATATAAAACAAAAACAGCAGCGAAACATGATGATTACGGAGCAATGCGAGAAGTTGTACGTAGAAGATACACTCGTGTACTGAAGGAGAATTTGCCCCTGCCTGATTTGGTCATTATTGATGGTGGGAAAGGACAAATTGAAGCTGCACGCGAAATTATAGAGGATGAACTAGGGTTAGATATTCCAATTGCAGGTCTGGCAAAAGATGGTAAGCATCAAACCTCTCAGCTTATATACGGCGATCCTTTGGAGTTAATACCTATGAAGCGGACGAGTGAAGGTTTTTATCTGCTGCAAAGAATACAGGATGAAGTTCATCGTTTTGCTATTACTTTCCACAGACAGCAGCGTGGAAAACATACGATTGCATCTTCGCTAGATGGTATAGAAGGTATCGGCCCTCAACGGAAAAAAATACTTTTAAAGCATTTTGGGTCGTTAAAGAAAATTCAAGCAGCCAGTAAAGAAGAGCTCATAGAAGCTGGTCTTCCGAGTAAGCAGGCAGAGATTGTGATTAATCATTTTCAGAAAAAATTATTGTCTTCTGAATAATCGTATGTTAAAGTTAATTCAATTTAACTTGAATCAATAAAAGAATGTTGCAAATGGACACATAGGAATTGTTGATTCAAGTTAAGCCTCCGGCGGATGTCACAGATTTTGAAGGGAGTTAATTGCGTAAGCGCAATTCAAAATCTGCACGCAATTACTCCGAGGCGTAATTTTATATTCACTATATTTACAGTGAAGATAGAGGTGCGATAAAACATCAGTACTCAGCAGGAGGAAGGAAAGTTCCGAGAATGGCTGTGGAAAGGGTTTTTCGCCGAAACATAGAATAGCTTTTCCTATTCTATTGTTGGTTCTGCATTTAAGAGATGTAGGATTGTCAGAATTTATATTCTGGAGGGCTATCTCTCATGGGCAGATTTTTTAGACCGTGTATGAGACGAATGCTTTTCACAATATGTGGAAAGCATTTTTTAATCCTTACAGAGAAATTAGGGAGCGGATGTTCATGACTAAAATTGTAATGAAGTTTGGCGGTACTTCTGTTGAATCAACAGAAAAAATTGCAAATGTTGCTACTCGAATTAAAGATGAAAAGGAAAAAGGGAATGATGTAGTCGTTGTTGTATCGGCAATGGGTAAAACAACTGACGAATTGTCGAACCTAGCATACGGATTAGCGGAATCTCCATCAAAACGAGAAATGGACATGCTTTTGTCCAATGGAGAGCAAATTACGATGGCTTTACTTGCTATTAAGTTAAATGCATTAGGGATAGATGCCATTTCTCTAACAGGTGCTCAAGCAGGTCTAGTGACTGATGATGTGCATAGAAATGCGAAAATATTGAAGTTGAATCCATCTAAAATTGATGATTTACTCGCTTCGAACAAAGTAGTAATTGTAGCAGGCTTCCAGGGGATATCCGAAAATGGTGAAATTACCACACTTGGCAGAGGTGGATCTGATACAACAGCTGTTGCAATTGCTGCTTCCATCCAAGCGGAAACTTGCGATATTTACACCGATGTTGATGGTATATACACATCAGATCCGCGCTATATTGAGAATGCTCGTAAACTTGAACAGCTGGAATATGACGAAATGCTCGAACTTGCTAATTTAGGCGCAGGTGTATTACATCCACGGGCAGTTGAATTTGCTAAAAACTATAAAGTTCCATTGCGTGTACGTCCAAGCTATAAAGATGGAGAAGGAACGATTTTGAAGGAGGAAGTAGATGTGGAAAATAATTTAGTAGTTCGTGGGATTGCATTTGAATCCGATATCGTTCGATTAACTATAGAATATGAGGTGCCATTTAATGGTTCATTAGCCTCTATTTTCACAACACTAGCTGCAAATCATATAAATGTGGATATTATTGTTCAGTCGATAGTAGATGGAGTAAAACCGGCAGTTTCATTTTCGATTAAGAAGGAGTCTTTGGCTGAAGCGATCAAAGTTTTAGAAACACATAAACAAGAACTTGGCTTTACCTTCGCTGATTTTGAAGTAGGTCTAGCTAAGGTTTCTATAGTAGGTTCTGGAATGGTATCGAACCCAGGGGTAGCTGCTCAAATGTTTGACCGTTTAAGAATTGAAAATATTCCGGTGAAAATGGTGAGTACATCAGAGATAAAAGTGTCCGTTGTAGTGCCACAGCAGCATATGATTGAAGCGGCCAATGCCCTGCATGACGAATTCAATCTTTCGTTAACCCATCAATCAGTTTAAACTATAACCAACCTTTGAAAATTTTATGAAGAATAAAGTTTTCAGGGCTTTTTATTTGATTACCACTACAGTTGTTTTCCGTTAGGGTGGACTCTTTCCGGAACCATGGCTCGAGTCCGTTTTTTGATAATTCAACTCGTCATGTAAGCGATACACTTTGTTCTAGATTAAAGTGAAGTACTACACATTTTATTGAATGTAGCGGAAGGCGTCCGCCTGGAGCGGAAATCAAAGCGATATTCTTTTGTTTAATTATCAAGAGCCGGTATCTAGGGATTATCTTAAATAATATCTTTTGAAAAAAAGGTAATAGGAAAAGTCAGCGATTGACTATCCTATTACCCTTTTGTTTTAGAATCCCATTTTATTTGTAAGGATACGATGCCATTCTTTTTAACTTCTTCATCATAACATTCAGTCAAAAAGCCACTAAGCTTCTGCTGCTGTTCAGCTAAAAAACCTGCTTCTAATCGATGACTTCTACTTTGTCCACTCTGAGGTAGATTATATGTACTTAATGTATAAAAAGCCGAATCTTTTGTCGTTTTTTCTAAATGTAATGTACCCCATCCGGCTTCATTGAAAAACGTAACGGCTTCTTCCATCGAATAGAGGGGGAATTTACGAGCTAAATCTTTTCCAGCCCAATATAAAATATCTTTTTCATGTTTTCCGAGAATAGAAGTAAGCACGTGGTCTCTTATTATCTCATATCCAAAGGAAGTTACATGTGAATGTTTCTTTTCATCCAAGTAGCAACCCTTCTTTCCAAAAATCATTATTGCCTATTTATTTTATCATAAATTAATAGCAATTGGGACCCGATAGATTGTGATTTAATAATCAAACTATTATCTAAGAAAGGTAGAAGAATCCACATGGAAAATCAGAAAGATGCCTTGACGCTCTAAAATGATGAGAGTACAATGGATATGTCATAAATACGTAACTTGATGATGTGAAAGTTTTGAGAACAAATGATTTTTTACAATAGTTTTCATTGCTTTTGCTCGGAAATTTGAGGGGGTAATTGTTTTGTCGAAAGAACGCGAATTTTATTGGCGTCGACTACATTCCTTACTAGGTATTATTCCTGTAGGTCTGTTTTTAACGCAGCATTTAGTAGTAAATCATTTTGCTACGAGAGGAGAAGAGGCATTCAATAATGCGTCTCACTTCATGGAGAGTCTACCATTTCGCTATATGTTAGAAATCTTCGTAATTTTTCTTCCATTAATGTTCCATGCATTTTACGGACTTTACATTGCATTTACTGCAAAGCATAATCCGCAGAGATTTGGTACGTTAAGAAATTATTTGTTCATTTTACAACGCTTCACTGGTATTTTCCTAGTAGTATTTATCGTGTGGCATGTATTTGAAACACGTTTCCAAGCAGCAATCGGAGCAAAAGAAGTTAACTTTAATATGATGGCAGAAATTTTATCTAACCCATGGATGTTAGGTTTCTATATCGTAGGTGTTATTTCAGCTACATTCCATTTAGCTAATGGTATTTGGTCATTCTTAGTTAGCTGGGGAATCACACAATCTGCAAGATCACAACAAATTGCAACTTATGTAACATTAATTATCTTCTTAGCGTTATCTGTAGTTGGCGTACAAGCTCTTCTAGCATTCGTTTAAGAAACAGTAAAGACGTTCAACTACTATTAAATTGAGGAGTGAGAATAGCATGGCAAAAAGTAAACTAATTGTTGTCGGCGGTGGATTAGCTGGCTTAATGGCAACAATGAAAGCTGCCGAAGATGGCACGCATGTAGATCTATTTTCGATAGTTCCCGTAAAACGTTCGCACTCAGTTTGTGCCCAAGGCGGTATTAACGGAGCTGTAAATACAAAAGGTGAAGGAGATTCTCCGGCAGTACATTTAGATGATACTGTATACGGTGGAGACTTCCTTGCAAATCAAAAACCAGTAAAAGCGATGGCAGATGCTGCACCTGGTATCATTAGTCTATTTGACCGTATGGGTGTTATGTTCAACCGTACACCTGAAGGATTATTAGACTTCCGTCGCTTCGGGGGAACATTAATGCATCGTACTGCATTTGCTGGTGCCACAACTGGTCAACAACTTTTATACGCACTTGACGAGCAAGTTCGTCGATTTGAAGTTGATGGTCTAGTAACAAAATTCGAAGGATGGGAATTCCTTGGAATTATTAAAGATAATGAAGGCGTCTGTCGTGGTATTAAAGCGCAAAACCTTCTGACAATGGAAATTCGTGCATTCCGCGGAGATGCAGTTATTATGGCTACTGGTGGACCTGGAATTATTTTCGGAAAAACTACTAACTCTATTATTAACACTGGTTCTGCTGCATCGATCGTTTATCAACAAGGAGCTTATTATGCGAACGGAGAATTTATCCAAATTCATCCAACAGCAATTCCTGGTGATGATAAACTACGTTTGATGTCAGAATCTGCTCGTGGTGAAGGTGGACGTATTTGGACATATAAAGACGGTAAACCTTGGTATTTCCTCGAAGAAAAATATCCTGCATACGGAAACCTAGTTCCTCGTGATATTGCAACACGTGAAATCTTTGACGTATGTGTAAACCAAAAACTCGGTATTAACGGCGAAAACATGGTTTATCTAGATCTTTCTCATAAAGATCCTCATGAACTGGATGTTAAGCTTGGTGGTATCATAGAGATTTATGAGAAATTCACTGGTGATGATCCTCGTAAAGTGCCAATGAAAATCTTCCCTGCAGTACATTACTCAATGGGTGGACTTTGGGTAGATGATGATCAAATGACTAACATCCCTGGATTATTTGCTGCAGGTGAGTGTGACTATTCTCAACATGGTGCAAACCGTTTAGGTGCTAACTCATTGCTTTCTGCTGTATTCGGTGGAAGTGTTGCAGGTCCAAATGCAGTTAAATATATGAGTCACCTTAAAACACATGCAATTGATATGGATGATTCCATCTTTGAAGCTGAGGTAAAACTAGAGCAAGAGAAATGGGATAAAACTATCTCTATGAAAGGTACGGAAAATGCGTACTTACTTCATAAGGAGCTTGGTGAGTGGATGACGGATAACGTAACTGTTGTTCGTTATAACGACAAATTAGAAGCAACTGATAAGAAAATTCAAGAGCTGCTTGAGCGTTACGAAAATATTAATATGGATGATACACAACAATGGTCTAACCAAGGTGCATCATTTACGCGTCAGCTTAAAAATATGTTATATTTAGCACGCGTTATTACATTAGGTGCACTTAATCGTAATGAAAGTCGTGGAGCACATTACAAACCAGATTTCCCTGAACGTAATGATGAAGAGTTCTTGAAAACAACAATGGCGAAATATGATCCAGCTACTGGAGCTCCAGTTTTCCATTACGAAGAAGTAGACGTTTCTCTTATTGCACCTCGTAAACGCGATTATTCTGCGAAAGGGGATAATTAATAATGGTTACAGCAACTGAAACAAAAAAAGTAAAATTTGAAATTTTACGTCAAGATACACCTGAATCTACACCATATTGGGAAAAATTCGAAGTAAATTATCGTCCAAATATGAACGTTATTTCGGCTCTAATGGAAATTCGCCAAAACCCTGTAAATGTTGATGGTAAATCAACAACTCCTGTAACTTGGGATATGAACTGTTTAGAAGAAGTTTGTGGAGCTTGTTCAATGGTGATTAATGGTCGTCCGCGTCAATCTTGTTCAGCATTAATCGATCAATTGACACAACCGATCCAATTAGCACCAATGAAAACATTCCCTGTTGTACGTGATCTTCAAGTAGACCGTACACGTATGTTTGATTCGTTGAAAAAAGTAAAAGCATGGGTTCCAATTGATGGATCATACGATCTTGGTGAAGGACCACGTATGCCAGAACGCAAACGTCAATGGGCATATGAATTGTCTAAATGTATGACTTGTGGTGTTTGTCTAGAAGCTTGTCCAAACGTAAACAGTGGTTCTAACTTTATGGGACCAGCACCACTTTCACAAGTACGCTTATTTAACGCACATCCAACTGGTTCTATGAACAAGGATGAACGTTTAAATACAATTATGGGAGACGGTGGACTTGCTAATTGTGGTAACGCTCAAAACTGTGTCGTTGCTTGTCCAAAAGGTATTCCACTTACAACTTCTATCGCTGCATTGAACCGTGATACAACTGTTCAAATGTTCAAAGACTTCTTTGGAAGCGACCATATGGTTGACTAATAGAGAATAAAATAGGAAATCTGTGTAGAATATCACTATTCTATGCAGATTTTTTCTTTCTCTGTTACAATAAATGAATATTCATTCATTTTAGGAGGAGTTTAATTTATGAAAGCTAATTACATAGAAGATATTGCGTTATGGGAGCGGGATTTCCATTTTTATTCAGAGGTTAGTGTACGTTTTTCAGAAACGGATATGTATGGACATTTGAATAATACAGTTACATTTGCGTATTTTGAGTATGCGCGAATAGAATACTTCAAGCATATTCAGCTTATGAATGATTGGTTAAATCCAAAGGGAGAAAAAATTCCAGTAGTCGCTGATTTGCAATGTGATTACCTAAAGCAAGTATTCTTTGATGAGAAGCTCCACATTTATGTGAAAGCAAATACTATTGGCTCATCCTCTGTAGATATCCACTACATGGCGAAGAACGAAAAAGGTGAAATTGTCTTTACAGGTCGGGGGTCCATCGTCCAAATTGACAAGAAAACTGGTCGAGCTGCAAAATGGTCTGAGGAAGAACGAGAAGTTTTTCAAAAGAGTATTAACTAGCCGTCACCTACCATCCCCACGCTACATACGTTAGTAGGAGAGTGGATAGGGGGCTATGGCATTGTACGACAATAATCAGCATCGTTCGATTTTGACAAGTAGAGAACGTCAAATTTTTCAATTATTAGTAGAAGATAATTCTACGAAAGATATTTCAGCTTTGTTATCGATAAGTGAGAAAACAGTTAGGAACCATATTTCCAATACAATACAAAAACTTGGAGTTTCGGGTAGGTCACAAGCGATTGTGGAATTATTACGATTAGGTGAACTATCACTGAATTGATATGAATCCTTGCCATTTTCCTCATAACACGTCACAATAATAGAAAGAAGGTTATTGTTTTGAGGAGTGAAGGAATAGATGGCAGAGGATATAAATAAGACAATATTAGATCAAGATCAAGTTGCTTTTTTAGAAAAAGAGCTTCGACATATATCAGGAATCATTAAACAAAAGGGTCGAAAGATTTTAAGTGCCTATACTATTACGCCACCGCAGTTTGTAGCACTACAATGGTTACTAGAGCTTGGTGATATGACTATCGGTGATTTATCCAATAAAATGTATTTAGCTTTTAGTACAACGACGGACTTGATTGATCGTATGGAAAAAAGCAAACTCGTAAAGCGTATTAGAGATGAACAAGATCGCCGTGTTGTTCGTATACATTTGTTAGAAGAGGGCGCACGAATTATAGAAGAGGTTATCGATAAACGACAACAGTATTTGGAAGATGTACTTCAACATTTCGATCAAGCTGAAGTTACAAATTTATCAATATTATTAGAAAAACTACATCAAGAGATGAAGAACTGAGGAATTGACGTGAAAGCCCCAATTGGTGTTATAGACTCTGGAGTTGGTGGGTTAACAGTTGCGAAAGAAATTATGCAATTACTACCAAATGAAAAAATAATATATATTGGCGATACTGCCAGATGCCCGTATGGCCCTAGAACAAGCGAAGAGGTACGAAAGTTTACATGGCAATTGGCTAATGCATTAGCAAAAATGAATATAAAAATGTTAGTAATTGCGTGCAATACTGCAACTGCAGTCGCACTTAATTCTTTAAGCAAAAAGATGCCTTTTCCTGTAATAGGGGTAATTTTCCCAGGTGCTAGGGCAGCAATTAAAGCATCAAAAAGTAATGAAATCGTAGTGCTAGGTACAAGCGGTACTATAAAAAGTGGTGCGTATGAGGAAGCTATTGCTTCCTTAAATACGTCTAGTAAAGTGATTCCACTGGCATGCCCAACCTTTGTACCACTTGTAGAAAGTAATGAATACGAAGGTGAATTTGCTCGAAATATGGTATTGGAAACATTAACTCCATTGAAGAAAGAGCAATTTGATACCGTTATTTTAGGTTGTACGCATTATCCACTTTTACAAAAGCATATTGAAGAGGCAGTAGGGAATGATGTAAAAGTACTTTCTTCTGCCGAAGAAACTGCTCATGATGTCAAAGAGTATTTAAATTATCATGAACTTAATAATCCTAATAAACAAAATAAAACACCCATATTTTATACAACAGGATCTGTGCCAATATTCAAAACGATTGTAGAGAAGTGGTTGGAAATACCGAGTGCAGATATTCGAACAATTTCATTTAAATGACCCTGTTAGCTTGAGAATCCTCGATTAGCGGGGTCTTCTTCTTATTGATACGTATTAAAGGACTAAGGAATTTTCTAAAATTCAACAGAAGGGTGCGATTTTACTTGAAACAAATTATTATAGCTACTAAAAATAAAGGAAAAGCAAAAGACTTTGAAGCATTATTTAACCCATTAGGCTATGAAGTTAAGACACTTCATGATGTGGCGGAAGAAATGGATGTGGAAGAGACTGGGACAACCTTTGAAGAAAATGCATTACTTAAAGCTTCTGCACTAGCAGAGCACTTACAAACGTTGGTCATCGCGGACGATAGTGGTTTAGAAATTGATGCATTGGATGGACGACCAGGCATCTATTCTGCTCGATATGCGGGCGAAGAGAAAAGCGATGAGGCAAATATAGATAAAGTTCTACATGAGTTAGAAGGTGTCAAAGAACCCGAAAGAACGGCACGCTTTGTTTGTGCTATCGCAGTTGCCTCTCCAAACAATAAACCTATAACTGTTAGAGGGACTTGTGAAGGAATAATTGGAACCGAGAGAAAAGGGACCAATGGATTTGGATATGACCCAATTTTTTATGTTCCTTCTGAACAAAAGATGATGGCAGAGCTATCTGCTGAGGAAAAAGGAGCAATTTCTCATCGTGGCAATGCGATTAATAAACTTTCTTTAGTTCTAAAAGAATCCATTTTAGAAGGATAGGTGAGGAAATTGAAGCTATTAATAATGAGTGATACACATAGTGCCACCGAGACAATGGAACTTGTTATAGAGCGACATCAGCAGGAAGTGAATGCCATTATCCATTGTGGGGATAGTGAGTTAGATGCAAGTTACTTTTTTGAAAAACCTACTCATGTTGTTCGGGGGAATTGTGATCTCGACAATCGTTTTCCTTTAGAGGAGTTATTCTCTGTCCAGGATGCTAAAGTACTCGTAGTTCATGGCCATAAATACAATGTAAAATCGACTATAATGTCGCTTTTTTATCGAGCACAGGAGGTACAAGCCTCTGTTGTTTGCTTCGGTCATTCGCATTTATTAGGAGCAGAAATGAAGGAAGGTATATTATTTATTAATCCTGGTAGTCTTCAACAACCTCGTGGACGTAAAGAAAAAAGCTACGCAATAGCTGAGTATAACGGTGATTCTTGGACAGTTCTATTTTATTCAGATGAACATATACTGCTTGAAAAAGTAACTTTATAAATTTTTTGAAATAGTGTTGACTTATCTTTCTTATCATTATATAATAAATCTTGTCTTTCCTATCAGTTTAGGTGGGGGAGTACTTGTCTCAGTAGCTCAGCTGGATAGAGCAACGCCCTTCTAAGGCGTCGGTCGGGGGTTCGAATCCCTCCTGGGACATTGAAGGTTTAGATTGAATAAGTTTGTACAACATTGAAAATGCTTCAAGACCTATTTTATAGGTTTTGAAGCATTTTTATGTTTTTGGATATTTAGAACCAATCAAATATAATAAGGTGTTTTTTATACACGTTGTAAACAAATTCTTATTAGAATTCTGTTGTGCATGAAACTCCTTAAATTACAAAAACATCTCAGTGCAAAATAAAATTCATTTTTAAAAAGCTGTCACAGAAAGTCATTTTTCACTAACCCTCTGGACTGCTTGTTTCTTCAAGTGCAATCTACAGCGCTACCCAAAGAGTTGCTTTAGTTCTAAGTGACTATTTCAAGTACCTTACGATTTAAGGAATAACCTTCTAACTGTAGAAAGAAGGTTTATCTTACTCCAAAAAATCGTTTATCATATCCCATCCTTTCAGAAGCTTCTTCGGCTGCACTCATAACCTTTTTAGCGATGTCCGGCACCTTGTAATCCTTCATACGTTGGATAGGGCCGACCACATTTATGGCAGAGACAACTTTCCCCGTGTAATCACGAATAGGTGCTGAGATAGATCTTGTTCCTTCTGTTAATTCTTCGGTGCTTATTGCATATCCTCTTTCACGGATTAGTTTTAATTCATTTCGTAACTTCTCGGGATCTGTAATACTATTGCTTGTATATGCATGCAACCCTCCATTGATTACCTCTTCCACAAGATTATTTTCATCATAAGCAAGCAGTAATTTCCCAGAGCTCGTACAGAATGATGGGTTTTTTCTTCCTAAATGGGTGAGGATACGAACTGGATGGCTACATTCTTCCTTATGAATATAAATTGTATCCATACCATGTAGAACCGATAAATGTGCTGTTTCTCCAGTTTCATGTACTAATTTATTTAGTACGGGTGCTGCCTCTTTATGGATCTCTAAATGATTTGTCACAATCCCGCCAAGTGTTAATACCGTTAATCCAAGTTTGTACTTTCCAGTCTTTTTATCTTTTATAACAAAATCTTCTTCAGCAAGTGTAGCAAGTAAACGGCTTACAGTACTTTTAGCCAGACCGAGAGATTCTGAGAGGTCACTTACCTTTAGTGTTGGTTCAAATGTAGAAAAACTTTTGAGAATACGAAGTGCATTACTGACAGATGAGAGAATTTGCGGATTATTGTTTTGCTTAGACATTTTACACTCCTCTTTCGTTAGCTGTTCCATATAGAGAAACTGAATAACAAGGTTTTGAATATTCTAACATTTTAAAATATTTATGTCTACATAGATTGATAACTTTCAAATATCACTTTTTGGAAAAGCACTACATTCCTTTTAACCGTCTTATTTTTAAGTTCACGTAGTAACACTTTGGAAACACGTATTTCAAATAACAATTACTAAAAAATTAATCAAACTAAGTTTTCGGAATTATTATTAAATTTTTCACTTTTGTTCCACATAGAGGAATTCAAGGCTTTTGTTTGCACATTAGCCTCGTATAATAGGAGCTAGTTGCAGGAATAAATCTAAGGAATTGTTGGTCAGATATGTATGGCAGTAAAAGCCTGAAGCATATTTCACATATTACTCAGAAATAAGGGGGTAATTTTGAGCATAGCTAGAAGAGGTAGGAAGCGGTTAGTGAAGAGGGACGCGTGTTTTCTCAGTAGATAAGGAGCATATTTAAAAATAGGATTATTAATAGTTGACGAGATATTTAAATTGATAGAGGGCATATTTGTTGGAGATTAGTTCATTTAATTTTAAGGGTCTAATCTATATGAAATTTCCTATTATGTTCTAACTTAAATTTCAATGGAATTGTTGAGAGTGAATAATAGAGGAGGCAAATCAGTGAATCAATTAATGAGTCCTTTTAAATGTAAAGGTTTAGAGCTTAGAAACCGTGTGGTAATGCCGCCAGTCTGCCAATACTCTGCAGTCGATGGAATGCCTAATGAGTGGCATTATGTACATTATACGTCAAGGGCAATAGGTGGAGCAGGACTAATCATCGTTGAAATTACAAGCGTCGATCCTGACGGAAGAATTACAGAGCAAGACTTAGGTTTATGGTCGGATGAACATGCTATTGCATTTAAGAAAATTGTGGAAAGTTGCCATCAATATGGTTCTAAGATTGGAATTCAAATTTCACATGCCGGACGAAAATCGGAATATAGTAAAGTTCCTGTCTCTTCAATGGAAATACCTTTTGATACTATGTTCAATAAACCTAAAATGCTCTCAACAGATGAAATTAAACAAGTAGTGGAAAAATTTGGTTTAGCTGCAAAACGTGCTGTAAAAGCAGGCTTCGATACAATTGAGCTACAAGGAGCGCATGGATATTTAATTCACCAATTTCATTCACCATATATCAACCAACGCACGGATGAATATGGTCTTGATCGGACCAAATTTAGTGTAGAAGTGATTGAAGCAGTAAAAAGGGAAATGCCTGCTGATATGCCTTTAATTATGCGAATATCGGCCAAGGAGTATGTAGAAGGGGGATATGATGTCGATTACATTCAACAAATATGTAAGGAATATGAGAAGGCAGGCGTCGATATAATTCATGTTAGTTCAGGTGGGGAGGCATCTTACGAAGAATCTGGGATGACACCTCGAGGTAACCCGGAGTCTAAACAAGGGTATCAAGTGCCATTTGCAAAAGCTATGAAAAAAACTTTTAATATACCTATTATTGCTGTTGGGAGATTAGAAGACGCACAATTTGCTAACGCATTGATTGAGAATAATGTGGCTGATCTTGTTGCTGTAGGACGAGGGATGTTAAAAAATCCATATTGGCCAATTAGCGCCGCAGCAGAATTAGAACAACAAATTCCCACATCTAAACAGTATAAGGCTGCATTTGAATTTAAAGTTTCCTACAGTCCAAAATAAAAAGAGCCCGACTAAACAGCTGAAACACATAAATGTAAAGCTCAAAAAAGTTCTTGCCAATTAGTTCCATCAATTTAAACCAAAAAAATATTTTTTACTACTTTTATAATTTGTTCCACATAGAGGAATTCAGTGCTTTTGTTTATCCAATTTACCTCATATAATCAGAGTTATTCAAAGATAGGTTATTTTAGTAATATAAATTATCGAAAAATTCTGTTTTATGTAAGCGTTTTCTGCTTCTGAATAATTGATTAAAAAATAGATTAAAAACCTGGAGGAATGAAAAGATGACTACAACAAATGTAAAGCAAAAAGAAGTAGAGTTGACTGAACTGGATCTTAAATTATCGAGTGTTGCGCATATTGGTCATGCATCAATCAATGTGACTAACTTGGAAAAATCTACATGGTTTTTTACAGAAGTTCTGGGGTTACATATATCCTCTATAGAAGAAGACAAGGTTTATCTTAGAGCATGGCAAGACTGGGATCATCACACATTGGTACTAAATAAAGCTGAAAAATCCGGCCTAGACCATTTTGGATGGCGAGTAAACTCAGAAAAGTCACTATACGCATTCGAAAAAGCTTTAAAAGATTCGGGTACTGACTATAAGTGGATAGAAGGAGGTACTGAACTTGCACAGGGGGATGCTATTAAATTCCACAGTCCTGCCGGTATTCCCGTTGAGCTTTACTGGGATATGGAAAAGTACTCTAATCCACTCACAGCTTCAAAATTGCCAAGTCACCCAATGAAATACAGCGGGAAAGGCGCAGCACCTCGCCGCTTTGACCATGTGAATGTGATGGTGGATGATGTTAGAAATGAACAGGAATGGTGGACGAATTTCCTTGGAATCCATCATCGATACTATATCCAAAATGAAGAAGACGTCCGTCTCGGCTCATGGCTGAGCAAAACAAATATCGCACATGAAATTGCATTCATGCGCAACAGTAATCAATCAGGAGCACACCTCCATCACGTAGCTTATTACTTGGATTCGCCAGATGAATTACTGCGTTCCTTAAATATCATGGCCGAAAATGACATCAAAATCGAGTGGGGACCAGGAAAGCATGGTACAAGTGGAGCGCAATTCCTCTATGCATTTGAACCATCGGGCAACCGGATTGAACTATGGACAGGTGGAATGCTTATTTTCGCCCCAGACTGGAAGCCGATCGAGTGGCAATCAGGAACTGGGAAGTTTGGACTTGATATGTGGGGAAGCACGCCACCGGAGAGCTACTTGACTTATGGGACAGAAATAAAGAAATAGAATGACAGTTGACTAGGTTTAAAAGAATAGAAAGGAGATTTTCAGCTTTGAAAAGAAAATTACGTGTTGATTTTCATACACACATTATTTCGGAAGATTTTCCTGACCTAGCCGCAAAATATGAAGATGACAGGTTTCCAACACTTCAAAAGACTTGTAGCTGTGGTGCTGAAATAAGAATACAAGGCAAAATGTTCAGGAAAATAACCGATCAGACATGGGATCCTGAAAAGAGGATTGAAGACATGGATAAGGAAGGAGTGGATATTCAGGTACTCTCTCCGATTCCAGTCACTCTATCATACTGGTCGGACAGTCAGGCTGCACTGGAGCTCTCCCAGTCACAAAACGATTTTATCGCTTCTGTGTCGAAAAAATATCCTGACAGATTTATCGGAATGGGAACAGTTCCACTACAAGATATGAAACTGGCGGTAGATGAGATGGAAAGGGCTGTTAAAGCGCTAGGGCTTAGAGGAATACAGATAGGTTCCAATGTAAACGGACTGAACCTGGATGACGATTCATTGTATCCATTTTTTGAAGCAGCAGCAGAAATGAATGTCCCACTTTTTGTTCACCCATGGGCAACTCTAGGTAAAGAAAGGTTGCAGCGTTTCAATACAATGTATACTGTGGGAATGCCATCAGAAACTGCTCTTGCAGCAGGAAGTATCATTATGAGCGGGCTGCTGGACAAACTGCCGAATCTGAAAGTTTGCTTTGCACACGGGGGTGGGTCCCTTCCTTATATCCTTCCAAGAATGGATCAAGGCTGGGAAGTCTGGCCGGAAACCCGGAATACAGTACAACCACCAAGTTCCTATGCGAAAAAATTGTATTATGATTCACTTGTATACGATCCAGATAATTTGAAATTCATGATCGATCGTTTTGGGGCAAAGCAAATTATAGCCGGATCCGATTATCCATTCCTACTGCGTGAAAAACCGGTAGGAAAGGTAATTGACAACCTTGTTGGTATTTCAGAAGAGGATGCAAAGTTAATGCTTGGACAGAACGCTTTGGAATTTCTAGGATTGAATGAATTGGTTAAAATTTGATAGTAAAAAATGGGGGGAGCAAGTTCATGAAGAATCCAAAAAAAATGTTTGGCATGATTTTGATGTCGGCTGTTCTTTTATTAGGTGCATGTGGTAATAGTAAAACTGAAACAGATGTTGCTACTGCTGAGGGGGAGAGTACCTATAACTTTAAAATGTCATATGTTACGCAAACAGGTCATAACTGGCATAAATTTGCAGAGAAGTTCAAAGAAGAATTAGATGCGAGATCTGATGGCAGAATGAAACTTGAACTTTTTCCGGCAGCACAGTTAGGTCCTGAAGCAGATATGGTGCAACAAATGTCAAGTGGTTCACTTGATTTTGCTATACTTACTGTTCCTTATCTAAGCACACGTGTCCCTGAATTCGATGCATGGAACCTACCGTTCTTATTTGAAGATTTGGAAGCTGCCGTCGCAGCGACTGAAACAGCACCAGCAAAGGAAATGCTTGGATTACTTGAAGAGCAGGGCATTAAAGGATTGGGTTACTTACATGCAGGAACTCATAATCTTCTTCTCAAAGAGGAACCAATAAAAGTCATGGATGATGTAAATGGGAAGAAATTGCGTTTTACTGGTGGAGCAGCTGTATTGGATTTTTGGAAAGGACTTGGTTCAAGTCCAATAGCGATGGGATTACCTGAAGTATATAATGCCCTACAGACAGGTGTTATTGATGGTCTTTCTATAGATAAAAATGCAATTTTATCAGAAAAGTATTATGAAATAGCTGAAAACTATGTATTGACTAGACATATGGTATTCGGTGGTGTGGTTGCTTCTAGTCTAGCAAATTATGATAATATGCCTGAAAATGACCGGAAAATTATTGATGAAGCGTTTACATCATCTGTTAAGTGGGGGACAGAACAACTACTTATTAATGATGTTGAAGACGAAAAAGAACTGAAAGAACTAATAAATATTTATGAACTGGATAACCGTGATGAATTTATTGAAGAGGCTAAAAAAGTTCATGAAGAATACGCCAATAACAATGAATTAATAAAAGAATTTATTGACACAGTGAAGAAACAATAATTTTATGAAGAGGTTGTCTCAAAACAGTGATAAATGTTTGTGCAGACAACCTTTTTGATATCTATATGGAGGGTTATTGTCATGTCAGGAAAATTAAACGGGAAGACTGCATTAGTGACTGGAGCTTGCAATGGGATTGGGCTAGCAGATGCTATAGAATTTGTTAAAGAAAAAGCAGATACCGTAATAATGGTTAGCGATAATAATGAAAGATTATTGGAAGCAAAAGAGACAGTAAAACAATATGGAAATGCTGAGATCATTACTTATCGTCTGGATGTAACCAGTGAAAATGAGTGGAAAGATTTTATTGATGAGATGAGCAAAAAAATAAATAAATTGGATGTGCTGGTTAATAACGCAGGTGTAAACAAACGGGCTACTTTTCAGGAATGCACATTGGAAGATTGGAATCATGTTATAACCGTTAACCAAACAGGGGTATTTCTTGGAATGAAATATTGCTTGGCGTTATTGAAAAAATCCGGAAATGCCTCCATTATCAATATGTCTTCCATAACAGGTCTGACTGGGTATTTTGCAGTAGCATATACAGCTTCAAAATGGGCTGTTAGAGGAATGACAAAATCAGCTGCTATGGAATTTGGCGAATTAGGTATCCGGGTAAATTCTATTCATCCTGGTTTTATCAATACACCATTTAATGAATCAATCCAGGATCTTATCAAGTTGTCCAATGGTATGAACTCACTGGGCAGGGCAGGAGAAGCCTTTGAAATAGCTAAGGCAGTGACGTTTCTTGCTTCAGATGATTCTTCATATATGACAGGGACTGAGGTAATTCTTGATGGAGGACTAACCTCAGGTGGCCAGTTTAAGTTATTAGCAAAGCAATTCAATAATTATTGATGGGAGGAGATGAAAATGAAAGCTATAAGCGATACTATTTTTAAAGTGGAAAAGATATTGGTCATTCTTTTAATACCTTTCATGCTAATGGCAATGTCTTTTGATATTTTTTACCGGTATTTTCTAAATTCCCCATTAGTATGGGGACAGGAGTATGCCCTTTATACATTTGTCTGGTCAAGTTTTATCGGTGCCAGTATGAGTATTAAATCTAAAGAGGCAGTTGCAGTGAACCTCTTCGTTGACAAAGTTAATCCAAAATTAAGAAATATTCTAATCGTAATAGGATTGTTTGTTTCTTCTTTATTTTCCATTTGGATACTCTATTTATCTATCAATTGGATCACGAATCCAACAATTCTATTACAAAAATCAATTACAACACAAACACCCATGATTTATATGTATATTTGCATTCCATTAAGTCTGCTTTTTATGTCCATCCATTTTATTAATTGGTTCCTAGAATCATTACGGTTTACCAGAGCAGGGAAGGTGATTGAATGATACTGACAATGCTGATATTTGCGTTCGTGCTTCTTATAAGAATCCCAATAGCAATTGTTTTAGGTATTTCCGGCTGTGTGCTGTTATTTCTTAGTGGAAATAGTGATATGCTTCTAAATTCACCTCAACGGCTGTTTTCGTCACTGGAGAGCTATAGTTTACTAGCCATTCCATTATTTATGCTTGCCGGTGAAATTATGAATACAGGTGGGATTACCAGTCGTCTGATCTCATTTGCGCAGAAATTCGTTGGTCATTACAGAGGAGGCTTGGCCTATGTGAATATAGTTGCTAATACCTTCTTGGCTTCAATAATTGGTTCGGCTTCTGCGCAGATTGCAATGATGACAAAAATTATGGTTCCTGCAATGGAAAAGGAAGGATATAAGCGTGAATTCGGAGCAGCTACGACAGCAGCAGCTGGAATGCTTGGTCCAATAATTCCACCAAGTATGCTTTTCATTATTTATGGGGCAACTTCAGGCACATCCATTGGTGATATGTTCCTAGCGGGTATTTTACCTGGTATTCTATTGTCTTTAGCTTTTATAATATTAGTCGCTTATCTGGGGTATAAACAAAATTTCCCTTCGAGACCTAAAGCCTCCTGGAGAGAAAGAGGAAAATCATTTTATCAAATAATACCAGCTTTATTAGTTCCAGGAGTTTTAATTTGGGGTATAGTTACTGGTGTTTTTACTCCAACAGAATCAGCTGGTATTGCCTGTGTAATCGCATTGATTGTCAGTTTTTTCATTTATAAAGAATTAAATTTAAGAGAACTCCCAGGTATTTTCGTGAACACAGCTATATCTACTGCAATTGTAACCTTGCTTATAGCGATGGCAAATATTTTTGGCTGGGCAATGACATTTGAACGTGTTCCTCAGGCGATTGCGGAATGGATGACAACAGTTTCAAGTAATCCTCTTATGTTCTTAATTCTTGTAAATATACTATTGTTACTGCTAGGTATGCTGGTAGAAGGTATTGCTTTGATTATTATATTGACTCCTATTTTCGTTCCTATTTTACCGGCTTTTGGTATTGATCCAATTCATTTTGGAGTGATTATTTGTTTGAATGTTGTTATAGGTATACTGACACCGCCAGTTGGTTCCGGTTTATTTTTAGCAACTTCTTTAGGAAAGGTTTCCATTGAAGCGTTTGTTAAAGCGGTATGGCCATTTGTTTTAGTATCTATAGTTATATTATTGCTAGTTACGTTTATTCCAGGTCTTACATTATGGATTCCTTCGATTTCAGAATAAATTATGGATTTTATAATCCAAGGGGGTTGTATGTATGAATTTACAGGGGAAAACTGCAGTAGTAACCGGTTCAGCAAAAGGAATTGGTAAGGCTATTGCAGAGAAGTTGGCAGCCAATAGTGCCAATATTGCAGTTGTTGATATAGATGAGGAAAATGGCAAGGTCACCGCATCTCAGCTAAATGAGCTTGGTGTAAAAGCAGTTTCATATGTAAGAGACTTGGGACAAATACAGGAGATTAAGTCCCTGTATGCATCAATTATCGATGATTTTGGTTCGATTGATATCGTAGTAAATGCCGCTGGGATTATTAAAGTAAATAAGTTTTTGGAACTCACACCAGAGGACTGGGATGTAGTGATGGATTTAAATGCAAAATCACTTTTTTTCAGTATGCAAGAAGCCGCAAGAAATATGATTTTGCTCGGTAATGGGGGGAGAATTATAAATATTTCCTCTATTACAGGTAAATCAAGCAGACCTGATTATCCTGTTTATGCAGCTTCCAAAGCTGCGGTTATAAGCATCACTCGCTCGGCCGCCACCGACCTGGCAGAGCATAATATTAATGTAAATGCAGTTTGTCCAGGCTTTGTCCATACTACAATGTGGGATAAAATTGACGAACACTATGTCGAAAATTTTAAACGTCCAAAAGGAGAGGTCATCGAAAAAATGCTCAGTAATATCCCACTACATAGATCGGGGGAGCTTCATGAAATTGCATCAATGGTAGCTTATCTGGCATCTTCCGAGGCAGGATATATAACAGGTCAAGCGATAAATGTCGATGGTGGGGCAGTTATGTATTAAAAGTTTTCCAATTTTAAATATTTCAACCGGTAACACACCGTGCGTGAGAAACCGCATGGTGTATTTTATTGGGTATTTACGTTCTATCATTATCATTGCACTATGAAAATTTAATTTCGCTATTCTCCAAAACGGTTACTAAATTGTTCTGATGTCTATAAAAATCCTTATAAAGGATGAAATTAAGTGATAAGAACAAACATAGAGATTAAACGAAAAAATTGGTGACAATTCTTTCATCAATCACGCTTCAACTTTACAAAGGAAACGGAAAATCAATGAATTCCTGACGAAATCACTAATTTCTATATTATTTTACTACTTGTTCCGCATAGAGGAATTGGAGCCTTATTTAATTCTTTAACCGAACCTATAATGAAAATGCAAGATTAATAAATAAAATTAATGGTTTAAATTAAGGAAAGAATAATGCGTTTCCCAAAAAACGTAAGGAGGAATATCACATGCAAGTTACTAGAACAACACCAGTAGTAAAACCTATTGATTGCGAACATTATATTAATGGAAAATATGTGCAGTCAAACAGTGGAGAAACATTTGAAAATATCAACCCTGCTACGAAGGAAGTGCTAGGGAGAGTTCAGCTTGGTGGGAAAGTGGAAGTTGATCAGGCAGTTAAGGCGGCAAGAAAAGCGCTGAAAGGTGAATGGGGAACCATGCCTGCGAAAAAACGTTCTCAGATTCTACGTAAAATTGGGGACCTGATTTTAGAAAGATTGCCAGAATTGGCTGCGCTCGAAACGTTGGACACGGGGAAACCACTTTGGCTCTCAAAAAGTGTAGATATCGATAGGGCAGCAAATAACTTCCATTTCTTCGCAGATTATATGACTGCGGTAGGAAATGAATCGTATCAGCAAGATGATATCGCAATTCACTATTCTGTCCGCAAACCAGTTGGTGTGGTTGGTTTGATTAATCCGTGGAACCTTCCATTGTTGCTGTTGACTTGGAAATTGGCTCCAGCACTAGCGGCGGGAAATACTGTTGTCATGAAGCCATCTGAAGTAACACCAATGACAGCCACTGTTTTGGCACAGATTTGTACAGACGCTGGAGTACCAGAGGGTGTTGTAAATCTTGTGCATGGGATGGGAGAAACAGGTGCAGCTATCACCTCTCATGAGGATGTGGATGCAATTGCTTTTACAGGTGAGACAATAACAGGAAGTGCAATTATGAAAGCAGCAGCACCTACTCTGAAAAAATTATCATTTGAGCTAGGTGGAAAAAATCCAAATATCATTTTTGCTGATGCCGACCTGGATGACACGATTGAAACAACATTGAAATCAAGTTTTATCAACCAGGGTGAAGTTTGTCTCTGTGGTTCTAGAATTTATGTGGAACGTAGCATTTACGATGAGTTTTTGGAAAAATTCGCTGCAAAAGCGAAGGAACTGAAAGTGGGAGACCCGTTCAATCCTGATACAAAAGTAGGGGCAATGGTAAGTGAAGAACACTATACCAAAGTAGTAAGCTATTTAGATATTGCCAAAGAAGAAGGTGGAACCTTCCTTATAGGCGGAAACACACTTTTTGAGGATAAAGGATTCTACATTATGCCAACGATAATCACTGACCTTGGAAAAGATTCCAGATGTGTCCGAGAAGAAATTTTCGGGCCAGTTGTAACAGTGGTTCCATTTGATTCTGAAGAAGAAGTGCTTGAACAGGTAAATGATACTCATTATGGATTAAGTGCAAGTTTGTGGACAACAAATGTTAAGCGTGCTGCACGTTTCTCAGCACAAATCGAAGCGGGCATGGTATGGGTGAACACTTGGTTCCTACGTGATTTGCGAACACCATTCGGCGGAATGAAGCACAGTGGACTTGGTCGTGAAGGTGGAGCACACAGTATGGACTTCTACACGGAATTAACGAACGTTACATTGAAACTGTAGGAGGATGTTTATGGAAACGAAAAATGATTCGAAGATAGAAAGTCATGCAAAGCATTTAGCTAGTTCCTGGAGGAATCGGGAAGGGGTTCAGCCTCTAACAGCTCTGGATCCAGAGTTATCCATTGATGATGCATATTACGTGCAGCTGCACACTATCCAGGAATATGTTGAAAACGGCCAAAAAATTACTGGTAAGAAAATCGGGCTGACATCAAAAGCGATGCAGGATATGCTTGGTGTCGGCGAGCCAGATTATGGCCATTTGACAGATGCTATGGAAGTGAAGAATGGCGGGGAGATTTCCTTTAAACGTGTGTTGCAGCCTAAGGTAGAAGGGGAACTTGCTTTTATTTTAAAAGAAGATCTGGTTGGCCCAAATGTCACTTCACTGGACGTTCTTCAGGCTACGGATGTAATTGTGCCGGCACTTGAAATTGTCGACAGCAGGGTGAAAGATTGGAAAATTACACTGGCAGATACAGTGGCAGATAACGCTTCTTCGGGATTATATTTGCTAGGAGGTACTCCGAAGAAAATCACGGAAATCGATATCAAACAAATAGGCATGGCTCTATATAAGAATAATGAATTGCAAAATACAGGGGTGGGTGCAGCGGCACTTGGTGATCCTGTGAACTGCGTGGCATGGCTCGCGAATAAGCTGGCGAAATATGATATTACCTTAAAAGCTGGTGAAGTAATTTTATCGGGAGCATTATCCGCAGCTGTTGAGGCAAAACCCGGCGATCATTTCAGAGCAAAATTTGCTGAGCTTGGTGAAGTGAGTGTAAGTTTTACTGAATAAATACGGTTTGGGATGGCAATGGTTGAGTACTGTGAACAGCTTGATGTTAGCGTTCGTTGTCGTGGAGAAGGTTTGGGAAATATACAGACAGAGGAATTGTGACGAGGCTTAAAAAAATGGGAATCGACACAGGCATTGACTAACGTCTTTCGCAGAAGACCTCAATCCTGACGAAGCCTCAAGAATTAACAAAAGATGTTTTGACATTAGGAATTGCAGATAGGTACTCAAGCTTTCAATAGTACTAATCAGCAGCAAAGCGATACAATTTGGCTTCACTTAATATTTTTGATAGATCTTGGTAATCTGGAATCATAGGTGGTCTGGAAGATACGATTATCGATGTCGCTCCAGAGATGGCAAAGAAACATAGAATCTAGCAAGTTACTGGGAGGAAGAAAATGGATAAGGAACTTATTAAAGAACTTGCCGATTATACTCATAATGCTGAAAAAGAAAAACGTGAAATAATTAAAATCACTGCGGAATTGTACCCGGAGCTATCCATTGAAGATGCATATCTGGTTCAGGAGGAATTGGTTAAGCAAAAGTTAGAAGAAGGTAGAAAAATCATCGGGCCTAAAATGGGAATCACCAGTGAAGCGAAAATGAAACAGATGAATGTAGATAATCCGATTTATGGTTATATTTTCGACTACATGGTTGTGAATGAAGGGGAATCCATTTCCATCGATGATTACATCCATCCAAAAGTGGAACCAGAAATTGGATTTGTTTTATCACGAGATTTAGAAGGTCCGGGGGTGACAGCACTTGATGTTTTGAGTGCTACTGAGTATGTTTTTCCGGCGATTGAAATCATAGATAGCCGCTATGAAAATTTCAATTTCACATTGCCTGACGTCATTGCAGATAACACCTCTGCAGCCGGAGCGGTTTTTGGAACGAGCCTAAAGCGCGCAGATGAGGTTGAACTCGATGTTGTTGGCGTGACTTTATCTATCAATGGTGAAATCCAGGCACTCGGAGCTGGTGCAGCAGTGCTGGGACACCCAGCAAATTCAGTTGCAAGATTGGCAAACATGCTGAGTAAAAAAGGGGAGAAGGTCAAGGCTGGTCAGCCAATCTTGACAGGGGCTCTAACAGCAGCGGTACATTTGTCGCCAGGAGACTATGTAAGCGCCAAATATGGAGGGCTTGGGGATATATCTTTCTTTGTGAAGTAATGGAGTAGGTAAAAGTTTTTTCGGGCTGTTTGAAAATCGAAAGTTAATCAGGTGCCATTCGCTTTCCTTTCAATTTCAGCTCCTACTCCCTCAACTACAGTTTAAGTCCTTTTATCTAACGTATATATAATCTAAATAAAAATGGCTATACAGGAGAGTGATACATTTGCCGCTAGTCAATATTCAAATTATAGAAGGCAGATCACAGGAAATGATTAATGATTTAATGAAAAATGTAACTGACACAGTCAGTGAGTCTTTGGATGCGCCAAAGAAAAATATCCGGGTTATTGTTACAGAAGTACCAAAGACGCATTGGGCTATTGGTGGTACAAGTGTCAAGGATTTGGGAAGATGACATGAGATCGATAAAACGAAGAGCTATCTTTCTGAATGAATAGTTCTGACTAACGGTAGAGTTGCTTTAAGGATTAAAAACGATACATGACAAAAATTAATAGTAAAAAGATAATTTCTAACACATCTGAATAACACTAAAAAGATCCTCTTTAGTCATGGAAAGACTAAAGAGTGTTTTTCATTTTGAAAAGTCCTGTTCAACTCAAAAAACCTAGCGTACTAGTCGTTGAAACTCATAATCAGTTTGGGGAGTGACTCACAATTCTTCTACTATTAAATGTGTTTACTATTTGTTGCTAACTTTAAATTGTTCTACATTTTTTCTTGACCTCATATACTTTTTAAAAGACCGAATATTATAAAATATCAAAATGTTCCATTTAATTTGCTACAAGCATACTTTATAATAAAAATATGATAAAGGAGGGGAATAATGTGAAATCTATTTTTATAAATGGTCAGATATACACGATGAATCCAATGGAACCTATTGTGCAGTCCATCTTTACTCAAAATGAGCGAATAGTAGATATTGGGACGAATGAAGAAATTCTACATCAATGGGGAAGAAATGGAGCTAAAATTATCGATTTGGAAGGTAGGACTGTTTTGCCAGGATTGATAGATAGTCATCTGCATATTTCGAGTGTTGGTATCAATTCTCAAGAACTGGATCTCACTAACGTGAAAACTACAGATGATTTATTAGCTTCCATCAGGAGTTGGGCAGTTAATATGAAACCTGGTGAGTGGATTTTGGGAAGAGGCTGGGATGAAAATATATTTCCAGATAGAAGAATTCCTTCTATTGAAGAGTTAGACAAGGTTTCGCCGAATAATCCACTTTTTTTGCCTCGAATTTGTGGACATGCTTTTTTGGTTAATAGCATTGCTCTGAAAGTAAGTGGCTACCACCCAGATATGGATATTCCATATGGAGGGACAATTGTATTAGACTCTTCTACGAAAAAACCTAATGGGTTATTGCTTGAAACTGCATCCGTCATTGTTTCGAAGCATATTCCAACAAAGAGCTACGAACAATTGAAAATTGCTTTACAAGCGGGCTTACAAAAAGCATTAAGTGTAGGTTTAACAAGTATCCATACAAATGATCCGAATTATCTTGGCGGTGCACGACAAACATATCGATTATTCGATGAACTTATCAATCATGATGGAATTGGACCTCGAAGTAATCTGTTAATAGATTATGATTATTTAGAGGAGATGGTTACCTCTGGAATGAGAACGGGCTATGGAAATGACAAGGTTATGATAGGGGCGATAAAATTATTTGCTGATGGCGCATTGGGTGGCAGGACAGCTCATCTATCAGAGCCCTATTTGGATGATCCTGATAATGTTGGTAACGCAATGTACGATAACGAAGTCTTATTTCAACTAATACGTGATATTAGACTGCAGCATATGCCTGTTGCCATACATACGATTGGGGACCAGGCGCTTATCGATGTCCTTGATATATTAGATCAATTCAAACCGTCCAAATATCGGGATAGGCTCATACATGTTTCTGTATTGAACGAACGTTTAATACAAAGATTAAGTAGTCCAAATCGAATTGTGGATTTGCAACCTAAATTTGTGTCGAGTGATTTTCCTTGGATTGAAGACAGAATCGGTAAGGAACGAGCAAGATTTGCATATCCTTTTAAAAGCTTATTAGAAAATGGAGTTATTAGTGCGGGAAGCTCCGATGCTCCAATTGAACCTTTAAATCCTTTATTAGGTATTCATGCAGCCCTCACAAGAAGGAAAGCTGGAGAAAACCATGAAGGCTATATCGAGCAAGAAAAATTGTCTATGTATGAAGCTATTCATTTATTCACAGTGGGGGGCGCTTACGCAACCAATGAAGAAAACTTGAAAGGAACATTAGAACGAGGCAAGTTAGGTGATATGACTGTTTTATCTCATGATCCTTTTCAAATGGAAAGTCCCGATGAATTATTAACAACAAGTGCGGAAATGACCGTCATTGGAGGAGAAATAAGGTACCAAAGATAAGCATGTAAAATCACAAATCGGAGAGGGGTTATGTTTTTGGATGCAATTCTAGAAACGATTGTTGGTTGGTTATGGGGATTACCACTAATCTTTACGGTTCTATTTGTAGGCTTATATTTTACCATTGGAAGTAAACTTTTTCAGTTTATTCGTTTACCTCATATTTTTAAAGAAACATTTGGAAAAGTATTTGGTAAAAAAGATAAATCGGAAGATACAAAGGGAATACTAACTCCTTTTCAAGCTGTCAGTACAGCCATAGGCGGGAGTGTAGGGGTAGGGAACATTGGTGGCGTTGCAACTGCCATTGCTATTGGAGGACCAGGAGCAGTTTTTTGGATGTGGATTACCGCTTTACTCGGTATGATTACAAAAACGGTAGAAGTAACCTTATCTGTGTACTACCGAAATACAGATGAAAAAGGCAACCCATATGGTGGACCAACTTACTATATGGAAAAAGGTCTTGGTGAGGAAAAGAAATTCAAGTATTGGAAAGTTCCGGCCATACTATTCGGCTTAGGTATTTTCACAACATTTTTTATTACGCTTCAAAATTATACGATTTCAGAAGCAGTTAGCTCTACGTTCAATATCGGAATGATTCCTGCCTCATTTATTTATTTGACTATTATTTATATTATTATTTATGGTGGTATCAAACGGATTGGTGAGATTGCTTCTTTGCTCGTTCCGTTTATGTGCTTGTTTTATGTAATTGCTGGGCTTTTTATCATTTTTAAAAATTACTCTGAAATTATTCCTGTTTTTTCTTTAATATTTGATAGTGCTTTTTCAGGAATGGCAGCAGTAGGTGGCTTCACAGGAGCGGCAATTGCTCAGGTTATTCGTATGGGGGTTGCACGTGCGGTTTATAGTAATGAGGCTGGATGGGGTACTTCCCCGATGATTCATTCCACGGCTAAAACTGCCCACCCTGTTAAGCAAGGAATGTGGGGGGCGATGGAGGTATTCGCGGATACCATTATCGTATGTTCAATCACTGCGTTTACTATTATCATAACAGGTGTATGGTCTTCAGGTTTGGATGGTGCTGCTCTTACATTATCTGCTTTTGAAATTGGGATTGGAGAGTTTGGTAGATATATTATTACAATCTCCATCTTCTTATTTGGACTAACCACTTCTACGGGTTGGTATACGTATTATGAGATATTGTTAAGACATGTATTTAATAATGAGAAGAAGCTTGCATTGAAGTACAAAATATTAACCCTGTTTAAATGGCTATATCCTGTGCCCGGCTCATTAATGGTAATATATGCAGTGATGAATGACATGCCAGGAAAAGCAGTTTGGTATTTTGCGGATATTACGACAGCAATTCCTACTTTTGTTAACTTAATCGTTATACTGTTCTTAAGCAAAAAGTTCTTCGAGTTGCTTCGAGATTACAAAGCTAGATACTTAAATATAGGAATTGTTGATCCTAACTTTAGTGTGTTTTACGAGGATAAGGTGAAAAAAGATAATAGTAAATAGCTAGAATCCCAAACAAATCGCTTAAAAGCGGTTTGTTTTTTTGGTTTAGTACTTATGTATTGTTTTAATAAAAATTTTTTTATATAGGTTTTCAATGTATAATTTCGTTCTAAACGGGAATATCTCCCTATTTTATCTAGATATAATAATACCCGTAAGATACCAACACGGTGTAAAAAATACCGATACGAGAAGGAAATTTGATGCTTTTCAACCTATAAAAATACTTCATCAAAGTAAACCTCGATATGCTTTTGACTAAAGCGAGTGGTATATACTTCTACAATGTGTCCCTAAGTCAATAAGCGGAGAACCCTAATAGGTGTTTTAGAACATATTTAAAGAAAAAGAATGATAAAAATTTATGAAGGTATTACAAGATAAGAGGATTTCTGTGGAACAGAAGTCAATTATGCAGTAGTAATATATATGTTGTAGTAGTATAGGCTTGAATCATAAGGGCTGTAATAACCGCTGAATCATCTTTTAAATTTAAATTCCACAGGTCTATATTCCTGAAATTAATTTAAGGCAGTTTATGGACCTTTATAAGCATTGGTAAATTTGATATTTTTAGAATATTACAAAAGAGAGGAGTATAACAGGTTATTATTTTATGAAAATATATCTTTAGTAGGGAGTGGAGTAATTTGAAAGCGTTTTCGAAAAATATTGTAGTTCTTTTAGTTGCACTTGTATTAATTGTTTCATCTTCATTTCTTTATAGCCATCCCGTTTCTGCAGAAGTAGAAAAAAGATTTAATGATCCTATTAACTTGGGTTCTCTCATTCAAAGTGTAGCAGTATATGACTCTACTTATGGAGTTGAAGATGGAAGGAATATAATGTACACAACTGCAAGCGGTGAGCCGGCCATCTTTCAGGTTATAGATCTTCAAAGCCAGGAGGTACTTAGAACATATCCGCTAGAAGGAACTGGAGCTGTTTGGACACATATTACGGTACCAAATGGTAATGTCTATATTGGCGGCAATGGGTATCTATATGAATATTCCCCAGTAACAAAGGAAGTTAGGAATCTTGGGGGTATAGGAGAGAGTGTTGTATACGGTTTGTCCTATGATGAAGAGGGACGTGTCTATTTTGGTTCGTTCCCAAATGCAAAAGCTGGCCGCTATGATCCAAAAACAGGGGAAATGAAGGATTATGGCAGTGTTGCTCCAGGAGAAAGCTACTCCCGGTCCACAGCATATCACAATGGGTACTTATATTTAGGTATCGGTGTTGATAATCGCATAGTAAAATTAGATGTAGAAACAGGTGAATATGAAGCAATAAAGGTGCCTGACCATGTTATTCCAGGTAGCAGTGTTTGGCAACTGGATGCAGCTGGAAAATATATTGTCGCTGGTGTTGGAGGCGGCAGTAATACACTCTTGTTCTATGATACAGAAACAGGCAATTGGAGTGATAATTACTATACCAACAATAAAGGTTTACGATTAATCCATGGCTTACCTGGAAGCGATAAAGTATACTTCCTGCAAGGCAATAGGTTGAAGGAAGTGGACTTGAATACGCTTGAAGCGGTTGATACAGGAGTTGTATTTGGAACCTTTTTGCGAAACACAGCTTGGGTTGAACTAGAAAACGATTCAGACTTTCCTGGCAAATCATTAGTCACTGTCCAATTTGGCGGCCAAGTCACTTATATGAACTTACAAACCAAAAAAGTAAAAACGATTCAATACCCAATTGTCGGCAATCCAATTCCTATACAGACGTTGGAAAAAGGGCATGACGGCAATTTATATTTAAGCGGTTATCCGGGAGGGAAAGGTGCCGTATACAATCCGGAAACAAATGAAAACAGTAATTTCAACCTGGCACAAGCAGAAGGTATGGTACCTCTTGGAAATAAAATGTATTTTGGGATTTACCCGGGTGCACTTATTTTAGAGATGGATGTAACCAATCCAGTTCTTTCCACTAAACAAATTTACGATATTCCTAATCAGGACAGGCCATTTATTATGACAGCGGCAAATAATAAATTATATATTGGTACGATTCCTGACTATGGTTATCTGGGGGGATCATTAACAGTACTTGACCCAGCCTCTGTAAAAGATACAAAAGTTTATGACGATGTTGTCCACAATCAATCCATAGCGGGATTGGCAGAAGCGAATGGAAAGCTATATGGATCAACAACAGTCGCCGGTGGATTAGGAATAGAACCTACAGAGCCAGCGGCAAAAATATTTGTCTGGGATATAGAAAAGGGTGAAAAAATTACTGAGTTTGTTCCGGACATACCAGGTGTTACAGTTCAGCCCAAGATGATAAGCGGAATGTCGTTAGGACCAGACGAACTGTTATGGTCTGCAGCGGGTGGCACGGTTTTTGCAATGGATCCGGAAACATTATCAATTGTAAAAAGCAAAAACGTATATCCTGAAGTAAAAGATCATGGCAGATGGAGGCCAATCCATATCCGTTGGGGCGAGGATGGTCTGATGTACACTAATCTTGCTGGTAACTTAACAGTAATCGACCCCGATTCACTGGAGAGCGAAACATTGGCTAAGGCGGAGTTAATGACAATTGGAGATGATGGACAAATCTATTATGCAGATAAAGCTAATTTAATGAAAATTGAAGTATTGGATACGTTAGAATCAGCACTGAAGTTAGTTCAAAAACATTCCGACGATGGAAATCTAACACATTCATTAAGTAAGCAACTGTTTAACTCTATTACAACAGCTATACATCACCGGGATATGGGCAGAGATAAGCAAGCTAGTAAGCATCTGCAGGATGCTATAAAGCATATAGAAAATGCTAAAGAAACGGATATAACTGCAAATTTATATAAAAAGTTGCAGAAGGTCCTTAATTCTATCGAGCTATAAAACTTAGTATAAACCTGCTTTAGGAATCATGTTCAGAACGAAGTTACAAACGCGTTTGTCCTTTTGAATCAGTACTTATGTATCGTTTTAGTTAAAATTCGGTTTGGTTGAGTTTTTTATGTTTCATTCAATTCTAGACGGGAATATAGATAGGGAGCGCGACTTAAGCTCAAATATCTTAAAGGAGGAATTAAAAAAATGCCTAACAACCAAGACAAACGCAGCAGAAACGACAATCCAAATTGGCCAAATGAAGCGGAACGAAATGGAAGAGAAGCAACCTCCAATAATCAAGAGAATGAGTTTTATGAGGAATTAGGTCGTAAGGGCGGAGAAGCTCGGAACAATTTCAATGAGTATGAACAAGAGCAAAATAAAGAGAATGTACAAAATAACAAAAAACGTAACGAAGACGATTTTAATTCGATAAATAGCTAAGGTTAAAAGGTTTTAAAACTAAATTAGTTAAAAACAGGGTGCACAAAGTCAATGAGACTGCGTGCACCCTTTTAATTCTCCTTAAAAAACTTTTTATTTGAAATTTGGCTACTATTAACATATAGTGAATCTTGGCGAAATAGTAAAACCAAGAAAGTAAGGAGAAGTCAAGAAGCACATGTTAAGTAGATATACGAATGATTATATGCAACAGATCATCCGCTCCATTATGAAAACTGTAAATATAGATTTAGAAATAAAACCAGACCATTCTGGCATAAATATGAGCTACAATTTTATAGGAAATTATTTAGGTGTGGATTTTCAACGATTAATAAGATCGTGGGAAGAAATTCAATCGCCTATTTCATTTGAATCATATATTAATATCTTAACTATTCACGAATTGGGTCATGCATTGGATCGTTCAGCGTTACTTGATTCACTTGAGCGGACAATAGAATTTTTTCAAACTAAAAAAAGTTATTTAGCCAGTGAAATTTATAATAATAAGGATTTACTCTTTAATCTTCTAGAGGAACATGAGATGAATATAACGTTTGAAGAGACTGCTTGGATGAATGCAGAACGACTTAATAAGAAATTTTCTCTGTTTGATCCTTCCAGCTTTGAATTAGTGAAGAAACACAGTTTAGAATCTTACCAAAGGGTATATTTAGATGATTTGAAATCATACGAGCTCCTTATAGAGGGCTTAAGCGAAAAAACAGCATAACAAAAAGGCTATCCTAAATCGTCTATATATTGGGATAGCCTTTTATATTAAATACCTTTGCCTTTGTTTAGAGCTTTCAATATAGGGAATCTAATAATTATATACATTATTAAATTTCATAAAGAGGAGAGAACAAACATGGCTAATCACGATGAAAAAAAGCGTTATGATGAAGATCCAAATACTACACAAGAGCAACCAAGTAAAATTGAAGAAATAGAAGAAAGAAAAGAAAACGAAAAAAACAATCAAAAAGACGGAAATTATTCAGAGGATACAATTAGCACAGAAGAAGATAGTAAATTGCGTCGATAATTACTAGTTAGATTTGTTTAGAGATGCGCCTGATCACTTGCCGATTAGGCACATCTCTTTTGTTTTGTCCAATTATCTCATTTGAATGTATCAGTACGCACTGAATAAATGATATAGTGTATATAATTAAGTACATACATAAGCTAGTGAAGGTGGCGATTTAGGTTGAAAAAAAAGAATCATCCAATTTTAAAGGATGAAAACGTCATTTTATTTCCTGGAATGATAGAAAAATATGTGGAAAAAGGTCTTAAATTTGCGGAAGAGAACAATTTTTTGGAAGCGGTATCTTGCTTTGATGAGGCTAACAAATATAAAGAATTAAGTGATATGGTACAAAGCGTTTATATTCTTTCCTTATTAGAAGCTGGTAGAGCTTTAGATGCGAAGATAATTTGTGAAACACTCTACGAAAAAAAATCTCCTTTTTTTGAACAAGTAATTGAATTATATTTGACCATTTTACTCGATTTAAAAGAATACAAACAGTTAACTGAAGTATTAGATGAGTTAATGAAAGATTCGACTTATACATTTATGCAAAAGAAGAATTTTAAACAACTACGAGAACTAAGTATTAAAATGCTAACAGATACTACATATGCTGCAGATGAAGAGACACAAAAGAACTTTGACGGTGAACTGTTCAAGCTTGCTAAGTTTGTAAAACTACCTTTTGGTCAGCAGGAATTATTATTACAAGAAGCATACCAAGCTGATATTAACGGACTATCAAAGGATATTATCACTATTATTGAGAGCCCAGATATAGTTCCTACTATTAAATCTCTTGGTTTATTACTTCTTGGGGCTGCTGGAGTGGAAAGTGAAGTCACTGTTGAGAAATTTGGTTTTAAAGAAACGGTTGTTCCAACTTCACCACCCGAACGTACTGCAGTGGATCGGGTCGAACCTATAAAACAATCGATCGAAAATTTATTGGAGAAAGACCCAAGTAAGCTTCAAATGACGTTGGAAATGGTTCATCGACATGCTTATGCCTTGTTTCCTTTTGATTGGGTAGGATATACTAATGAAATAGTAGCGAACAGATATATTGAATATGTGGATATGTTATTTGGTAACCGAGAATTGATGTCAGATGAGTTCTTTGAGCTGGTTATAGCATTGGAAGAATCATTAGAAGTGATGAGTTATGAATAATGTTGAAACTCTATTCATCTATGCTATAATATACAAGTTGTCAATATAATTAGTGAAAAACTGTTCTGTATAATTGTCTTATACAGGCTGCTAAATTATTGTAAATTATTTTTTGGAGGTAGAATATATGTCAATGGATCAGACTGTAAAATGGGAAAAACAAGAAGGCAATAATGGTTTATTAACAGTAGAAGTTGCTGCAGAAGAAGTAGCAAAAGGATTAGACCAAGCGTTTAAAAAAGTAGTTAAACAAATTAACGCTCCAGGTTTCCGTAAAGGGAAAATGCCTCGTCAAATTTTCGAAAAAATGTATGGTGTAGAATCATTATTCCAAGATGCATTAGATATCATTCTTCCTCATGCTTATGGGCATGCTGTTGAAGACGCTGGAATTGACCCAGTAGATCAACCAGAGATTGATATCGTAACAATGGAAAAAGGGCAGCCTTTAGTTTTCACTGCTAAAGTTGTTGTAAAACCAGAAGTAACTCTAGGAGACTATAAAGGTCTTGAAGCAACAAAATTAGAGGAAACTGTAACAGATGAAGAAATCGACGAGCAACTACAAAGCCAACAAAGCCGTTTAGCTGAATTAGTTATTAAAGAAGATGCAATCGTTGAAGGTGATACAGCTGTAATCGACTTCGAAGGATTCGTTGATGAAGTAGCATTTGAAGGTGGAGCTGGAACAGATTATCCATTAGAAATCGGTTCTAATTCATTCATCCCAGGTTTCGAAGAGCAATTAATCGGTGCTAAAACTGGAGATGCAAAAGATGTTGAAGTAACATTCCCAGAAGAATACCATGCTGCTGAATTAGCTGGTAAAGCTGCTACTTTTAAAGTAACAGTGAAAGAAGTTAAAGGGAAAGAACTTCCTGAACTTAATGATGAATTTGCGAAAGAAGTAGATCCAGAAGTTGAAGGTATCGACGCTCTACGTGCAAAACTAAAAGAAGTAACTGCTGAAGAGAAAAAACAATTAGCTGCTCAAACACTTCGTGATACTTTAGTGGAAGCTGCTGCTGCAAACGCAACAATTGATATTCCTGAAGCAATGATCACTTCTGAAACTGACCGTATGTTACAAGAATTTGGTCAACGTTTAGAGCAACAAGGAATGAACTTAGATCTTTACTATCAATTCTCTGGCCAAGACGAAGAAGCATTACGTGCTCAAATGACAGAAGATGCTAATAACCGCGTAAAAGTTTCGTTAACACTTGAAGCTATTGCAAAACAAGAAAATATTGAAGCTTCTGAAGAAGACATTAATGCAGAGCTTGAAAAAATGAGCACTCAATTCAACATGAAGATTGAAGATATCAAACGTGCACTTGGTGGTACTGACGTTCTTGGTAACGATTTACGTTTCCAAAAAACAGTTGAATTCTTAGTGGATAACGCTAAAATTTCTTAATCACAAATTTATACGGATTTAATACAAATAGAGCAAGGTACAGCTATATAACTGTGCCTTGTTCTATCATATACATAGCAATTTATTTGATTTAAAAACATACTTAAACTTATTATTTGATTACTTGAAGAGAATCTTGTAACATAATTGCTTGAATAGGGGTGAATATTTTGTTCAAATTCAATGATGAAAAAGGGAACTTAAAATGTTCTTTTTGTGGTAAACCACAGGAACAAGTTCGTAAGCTAGTAGCAGGACCAGGTGTATATATTTGTGATGAATGTATCGATCTTTGTTCTGAGATTGTAGAAGAAGAGCTAGGAATTGAAGAAGAAGTAGAATTCAAAGAAGTTCCAAAGCCAAAAGAAATTTTAGCTATTTTAGATGAATATGTAATTGGACAAGAACGAGCAAAAAAATCACTTGCTGTTGCTGTTTATAACCATTACAAGCGAATCAATTCGAATAGTGTAATCGATGAAGTAGAATTAGCTAAATCTAACATAGTATTAATAGGTCCTACTGGTAGTGGTAAAACATTGCTAGCCCAAACACTTGCGAGAATTCTTAACGTTCCATTTGCAATTGCAGATGCGACTTCGTTAACAGAAGCAGGATATGTTGGGGAAGATGTAGAGAATATTCTTTTAAAACTAATTCAATCAGCAGACTATGATATCGAGCGTGCTGAAAAAGGTATTATATATATTGATGAAATAGACAAAGTTGCTCGTAAATCCGAAAATCCGTCTATTACACGAGACGTTTCCGGTGAAGGCGTACAACAAGCCCTTCTTAAAATATTAGAAGGTACTGTTGCTAGTGTTCCTCCACAAGGTGGACGTAAGCATCCTCATCAAGAGTTTTTACAAATTGATACAACGAATATACTATTTGTTGTTGGTGGTGCTTTTGATGGAATTGAACAAATCATTAAACGTCGTCTAGGTGAAAAAGTTATTGGTTTCGGAGCAGATCCTAACAAAGTAGAGGTTGCAGAAGGTTCCGTACTTTCTCAATTGATACCTGAAGATTTATTGAAGTTTGGTTTAATACCAGAATTCATTGGTCGTTTACCAGTACTTGCGAGCTTAGAGCAACTAGACGTAAATGCGTTAGTTCAAATTCTTACAGAACCGAAAAATGCGCTTGCTAAGCAATATCAAAAGATGATCGAATTGGATAATGTGAAGTTAACATTTGAAGATGAAGCATTAGAAGCTATTGCAAAAGAAGCGATTGAACGTAAAACTGGTGCTCGTGGTCTTCGGTCAATAATCGAAAATATCATGCTTGATGTAATGTTTGAATTGCCATCAAGAGATGACATTGTAGAATGTGTTATTACAAAAGAATCTATTACAGATAAAGCCAAACCTAAACTTTTATTAGAAGATGGCACTGAATTAGAAAAGGATAACGAAAAAACATCGGCTTAACTAGCCATTGACAAAGCTGGCTTCCAATCTGCGCGTGCTTAGCGCATGCAAGGATGTCAGCTTTTTCAACTTATTAGCTTCTTTTTTTTATCGAAGCATTATTAATGAATTATTCGGACAGAATAAGTTGGAGGTGACTACCCAAATGACTAAAGAAACAAAAGAATTTTATCCAGTACTGCCTTTAAGAGGTTTGCTCGTTTATCCTACAATGATTTTACATATAGATGTAGGACGAGAACGTTCCATTGCTGCACTGGATGAGGCAATGATTCGAGAGGAAAAGTTATTTCTTTCCGTTCAGCGAGATATGACCGTAGAAAAACCCGAAATGTCTGATCTTTATGATGTCGGCATAATTGCTAAAGTGAAGCAGATGGTGAAGCTGCCAAATGGTACGATGAGAGTTCTAGTAGAAGGATTACAGCGTGCCATTTGGGATGATTTTAATCACCTTGATAATTTTGACGAAGTTGCTGTCACTGCATTTATCGAACCAGAAAAAGCGGATCAAGAAGAAGTGGCACTCATGCGTACGCTAGTACATAATTTTGGAAAGTATTCAAAATCATCCAAGAGTGTCTCAGAGGAAACTTTAAACTCAGTTAGTGATATTGAGGAACCTGGTCGTTTAGCTGATATGATTGCTTCGCATTTACCTTTAAAAATTTCTGGTAAACAGGAAATACTAGAAATAATGGATGTCAAGGAACGCTTAGAATGGTTAGTAGGTCGATTATACAATGAACAGGAAATATTAGACCTAGAAAAGAAAATAAATACAAGAGTTAAACATGCAATGGAGAGAACGCAAAAAGAGTTCTATCTTAGAGAACAGATGAAGGCCATTCAGACAGAG
The DNA here is from genome assembly GCF_044762655.1 of Psychrobacillus sp. NPDC096623. Taxonomy (NCBI): domain Bacteria; kingdom Bacillati; phylum Bacillota; class Bacilli; order Caryophanales; family Bacillaceae; genus Psychrobacillus; species Psychrobacillus sp. NPDC096623. The sequence continues at coordinate 280,301 of NZ_JBIWER010000003.1, read as the reverse complement.
CTTGGCGATAAAGAAGGTAAAACAGGTGAAGTTGCCGAGCTAAAAAAGCGTATTGAAGAAGCAGGCTTACCTGCAGAGACGAAAAAGAATGTGTTAAAGGAACTAGACCGTTATGAAAAACTTCCTACACAAGCTCCAGAAAGTGGCGTAATACGAAATTACATCGATTGGATTGTCTCTATTCCGTGGACTAATGCGACGGAGGATCAGTTAGACATTAAACGCTCAGAACGCATTTTAGATAGAGATCATGAAGGGTTAGAAACTGTTAAAGAGCGGGTATTAGAGTACTTGGCTGTAAGGCAGTTAACGAAATCCTTGCGAGGTCCGATACTTTGTTTAGCAGGACCTCCTGGTGTTGGTAAAACCTCCTTGGCTAAATCAATTGCGGAGTCTTTAGGACGTAATTTTGTACGTATTTCACTTGGAGGAGTCCGAGATGAATCGGAAATTCGTGGTCATCGAAGAACTTATGTTGGTTCGATGCCTGGACGAATCATTCAAGGGATGAAGAAAGCGGGAACGATTAACCCGTTGTTTTTACTTGATGAAATCGATAAAATGTCAAATGATTTCAGAGGGGATCCATCCGCAGCAATGCTAGAAGTGTTAGATCCTGAGCAAAACAATTCATTTAGTGATCATTATATCGAGGAGACATACGATTTATCTAATGTTCTATTCATCGCTACAGCAAACGATTTAAGCACTATTCCAGGTCCATTACGTGACCGGATGGAGATTATCTCCATTGCCGGCTACACGGAAATAGAAAAGCTTTCTATTGCAAAAAATCATTTATTGCCAAAACAGCTGAAAGAGCATGGTTTAACAAAAAGTCAGCTGCAACTGAAAGATGATGCTTTACTAGATGTAATTCGTCATTATACGAGAGAAGCTGGGGTGCGTAGTTTAGAGCGTGTAATAGCCAATCTTTGCCGTAAAGCTGCACTTCAAATTGTATCTGGCGATAAAAAACGGGTTTCCATTACGACAAAAAGTTTAGAAAATATCATTGGTAAACGTAAATTCAGGTATGGACAGGCTGAAACCGAAAATCAAATAGGAGTGGCAACTGGTCTTGCTTATACTTCCGTAGGTGGAGATACGCTTCAAATCGAAGTGTCATTATCTGCAGGTACAGGCAAACTCCAATTGACTGGTAAGCTCGGAGATGTGATGAAGGAATCTGCACAAACGGCATTGTCTTATGTACGTTCCAAGGCAGAGGATTTTGGAATAGATCCAACTTTTTACGAAAAAAAGGATATTCATATTCATGTTCCAGAAGGTGCTGTTCCGAAAGATGGTCCTTCAGCAGGTGTTACGATAGTTACAGCTCTCGTTTCGGCGCTTTCTAGGCGTCCGATAAAACGGGAAGTCGGTATGACTGGTGAAGTTACTTTAAGAGGTCGAGTATTACCAATAGGTGGTTTAAAAGAAAAGACACTAAGTGCACATCGTGCAGGTTTGACGACAATTATTTGTCCGGCAGACAACGAGCGCGATATTGAAGATATACCAGAAAGTGTTCGCGAAGTATTAACATTCCATTTTGTTTCCGATGCTGAAGAGGTGCTTCAACTGGCTCTAGAGGAGGCAAAATAATGAAAATCCATAATGTAGAATTACTAATCAGTGCCGTAAGACCAGCTCAATATCCAGAAGGTGATTTACCTGAAATAGCATTGGCAGGACGTTCCAATGTTGGGAAATCATCGTTTATCAATAAAATGATTGGTCGAAAAAGCATGGCTAGGATTTCATCTAAACCAGGTAAGACGCAAACATTGAACTTTTATCAACTAGAGGAAGCTTTGATATTTGTTGATGTACCTGGTTACGGATACGCAAAAGTTTCTAAAACAGAACGAGCTGCTTGGGGTAAAATGATTGAAACTTATTTTACCTCTCGCAACATTTTAAAAGCAGTTGTGCTAATCGTTGATCTAAGACATCCGCCAACAGGTGATGATTGTATGATGTATGATTTCCTAAAGCACTATAATATCCCTTGTATCGTTATTGCTACAAAAGCAGACAAAATCCCTAAGGGGAAATGGGATAAGCATAAAAAGATAGTAAGTGAAGAATTACAAATGGATAAAGAAGATCCATTAATCGTTTTTTCTTCAGAAACAGGATTAGGTATTGATGCAGCCTGGAAAGAAATCGAAAGTAGAATATAATTCTTCTTTGATTTGAGTAGAATAGTATGAACAATTCTTGGTGAGCTCTTGTGCGATAAATCGTTCAAGAGCTCGTTTTTTTAATGATGGTATGATTAGATATAGTAAGTGTAATAATTCCACTCTGTTCGGGATATCCCTATTAGTTAATGTTTTATAAAAATGCTCGTAAGACAAGGTTAAAACTATTCAATATAGGGAATAACATCCTTAATAATCAGTTTTATTTTTTGAATAATTATACTTTTACTAATTTGGGTAGATTGTTTGAATTTGACGATATTGTTTGGTATTATTATTTTATAATAATTCTAAATAAGATTTCATATGTTGTTCACAAATGAGCAAGGTACTAGCGTAAAGCTATGATATAATTGGACTTATGAAATGAACGTGAAGGGGAGACCTATTCCATGCATACAATCGTGGTTGGTGTCAATTACCGTACTGCTCCTGTCGAAATTCGCGAAAAACTGTCGTTTGTGGAAACAGAACTTCCGAATGCGATGCAAGCACTACAAGACCAAAAAAGTATATTAGAAAATGTCATCGTATCTACTTGTAACCGTACAGAGATTTACGCTACTGTAGACCAGCTACATACAGGTAAGTACTATGTGAAGCAATTTTTAGCAAATTGGTTTGATATACCATTAGAAAACTTATCTAACTACTTATTTGTTCACGAAGATGACCAAGCGAATAATCACTTGTTCCGTGTTACAGCGGGCATCGATTCGATGGTACTAGGTGAAACACAAATACTAGGTCAAGTGAAGAAAAGCTTTCTAAATGGGCAAGAAAATGGTACGACAGGTACTGTTTTCAATCAATTATTCAAACAGGCAGTGACATTTGCAAAACGAGCACATGCGGAAACGGCAATCGGTGAAAATGCTGTATCGGTTTCATACGCGGCAGTAGAGTTAGGGAAGAAAATATTCGGCTCCTTGAAGCATAAGCACGTAGTTATTTTAGGTGCTGGTAAGATGGGCGAGTTAGCAATTCAAAATCTACATGGTAGTGGAGCTGAAAAGGTTACGGTTATCAATCGTACTTTTGAAAAAGCAAAAGAGCTTGCTGCTAAGTTTGATGGCGATGCTAAACCTATGGACGAGCTTCAATGTGCATTGTTAGAGGCAGATATTCTGATCAGTTCAACGGGTGCAACAGAATTTGTTATAGATTTTGAATTGATGCAGTTTGTAGAACGTCTACGTAAGGGTAAACCATTGTTTATGGTGGATATAGCTGTGCCGCGGGATTTAGATCCGCGTATTGGCGATCTCCCAAATGTCTTCCTATACGATATTGATGATTTACAAGGAATTGTGGAAGCTAACTTAGCGGAAAGAGAACGTGCGGCTAAGCAAATCAATCAAATGATTGAAACAGAAATAGAGCAATTTAATGATTGGGTAACGACGCTTGGTGTGGTACCTATTATTACAGCACTTCGTCAAAAAGCGAATACGATCCAAGCTGAAACTATGGCCTCTATTGAAAATAAAATGCCTAATTTAACAGATCGTGAACGCAAAATTTTAAATAAGCATACAAAATCGATTGTCAATCAGCTTTTAAAAGAGCCGATTTTACAAGTAAAAGAGTTATCTGCAGCTAAAGATCCTGCAGCTCAGCTTCAACTATTCCAACAAATATTTGGCATAGAAGATGATGTGCAAAAGGAAGTAGCATTACAAGCTGAAAAAGCTAAAATCAATTTAAAGCAAGCATTAATTGAATCGCAGAATTTAAAAGAAAATTTGTTATTTAACTAAGTAAAGGAGGCGTTTTTATATCTGTGTGGAGACAAATAGATATAATGAACGCCTTTTTACTATGTAAAGGGAGAATGTTATGACTGATCTGACGATGACAAGGCTTCATGAGATTATGGTCATTCTTCAAGCTATAAGCCTTGTCTTTTATTTTATTGATTACTTACAGAAGGATCTACGGGCACATCGACTAGCTGTTTGGTTACTTTTAATCGTTGGTACTTTACAAACAATTTTTTTAATCATGTATATGTTGGAGATGAAGCGATTTCCAATACTATCATTGTTTGAAGGTATATATTTTTATGCTTGGTTGATTATTTTGCTTTCTCTTGTTTTACAGCTTGTATTTAAATTGGATCTTCCTGCATTCTTTTTGAATTTGATTGGATTTATTTTTATGACAATTCATACGTTTGCACCAAATCCAATTGCGCAGTCACTGGTAGGGGAAAACCTTAAATCAGAGCTATTATTCATTCATATTATGTTCGCGCTACTCGCTTATACAGCTTTTGCTTTATCATTTGTTTTTTCGACCTTATATTTAATCTTATATAAAGTTTTAAAGAAGAAAAAGTGGACGAAACAGTTCACTAGATTACCCTCTTTACAACAAGCTGAGAACGGAATGAGTCTATCCATTCTAACGGGTATTCCACTATTGTTTGTAAGTTTAGTTCTTGGGTTAGAATGGGCATATATAGCTTTAGATGCCTTTTCACTCTATGATATAAAGATAGTCAATTCTTTTATAGTATTAGTGATTTATATTCTTGTATTATTGATCAGAAAATCGGCAAAGATTAAAGGAACAAATTATGCGTGGATACACATTTATGCGTTCCTTTTTGTACTGATTAATTTCTTATTAGGTAGTCAATTATCTCAATTCCATATTTGGTATTAAAGAAAGGACGCGGTCATGATATGCGTAAAATTATTGTAGGATCTAGACGAAGTAAATTAGCTTTAACTCAAACAAATTGGTTTATTCAACAAATGAAAGATATGGGAGCACCTTTTGAGTTTGAAGTAAAAGAGATTGTAACAAAGGGTGACCAGATTTTAGATGTTACACTTTCCAAAGTTGGCGGAAAGGGACTTTTTGTAAAAGAGATTGAACAGGCTCTTTATGACAAAGAAATCGACTTTGCAGTGCATAGTATGAAGGATATGCCATCTGTCTTACCAGAAGGTTTAGTAATGGGATGTACACCAAAACGTGTGGACGAACGTGATGCATTTATATCCACAGACCATGTGAAGTTTACTGATCTTCCAAAAGGAGCAGTAGTAGGGACGAGCAGTTTAAGAAGAAGTGCACAACTGTTATTATTACGTCCGGACATTGAGATTAAATGGATTCGTGGAAATGTAGATACTCGTCTACAAAAATTAAAGGATGGCGAGTATGATGCAATTATTTTAGCGGCGGCAGGCTTAAAACGTTTAGGTTGGAGCGATGAAGTTGTAACAGAATATTTATCTCCTGAGGATTGCATACCTGCGGTTGGACAAGGAGCTCTAGCGATTGAGTGTCGCGCAGATGATCAAGAATTAATCGATGAGCTAGCAAAGCTATCAGATCATGATACTTGGGTTGCAGTAGAAGCAGAGCGTTCATTTTTAGCTGCAATGGATGGTGGATGTCAGGTGCCGATTGCTGGACATGCAACAATTAGCGGAGATAAAATTACAATGACTGGATTAGTTGCAGCACCAGACGCTTCTGTCGTTTATAAAGAAATAGTAACTGGTACAGATGCGGATGCCCTAGGCAAGGAACTAGCACGTATTGTGACTGAACAAGGAGCATACGATTTAATCCAACAAGTGAAGGCAGATTTGAATGTTTAATAAAGCTCCTTTGTCAGGAGAGAATGTCATTTTTACAGGCATTCTAAGGTCATCGGAAGCACCAGAACTTGTTGAAAGACTCGGTGGAAATGTTGTAATTTCTCCGATGATAGCTACAAAGGAGATAGTTAGTTCTGATGATTTACATCAAATACAAAGCTGTAACTTATATGAATGGCTTATTTTTACAAGTCAAAGTAGCGTGAAGGCATTTCAGTCTAAGATGGTAAAATATCAGCTGGATGCAAGTTTTTTTACAGCTAAAATCGCAGTGGTAGGAATAAAAACTGCACATGCCATTGAAAGCTTGGGGTTTTCAGTAAATTTTACCCCTTCTATATTTAGTGCGGACATATTCGTTAAGGAATTTCCGAAAGTTGCATTATCTACGGATCGTTGTTTATTTGTTAAAGGTAATCTTGCAAAAGATACAATAACAGCCGGCATGTCCAATGATGTAAAAGAATGGACTATTTACGAAACTGTGGAATTAGAAGAAAACAAGGAAAATGTGAAGGAGCTATTGAAGAGCGGAGAAAGATGTTCTATTATCTTCACAAGTCCTTCTACAGCCGAGGTTTATCATCGAAGTATTGGGACTTCCTTCGGATATGAACATGTCACAGTATGTGCAATTGGACATATCACTAAGAATTTTTTAGAATCGAAGAAGGTTTCTGTGCAGGTTATGCCTGACACTTATACTTTAATAGATGTGATTGTTAAATTAGCGGAATGGAAAGGAAGAGTGCAATGACTGAATTATTTTTTCAACGTCATCGTCGTTTAAGACAATCAGCAGGAATACGAGCAATGGTAAAGGAAACTTATTTACATAAAGAAGATTTAATCTATCCTATATTCGTCATGGAAGGCGAAAACATTAAAAACGAAGTATCATCTATGCCAGGCGTTTTTCAATTCTCTCTTGACCGTTTAAATGAGGAAGTAGATGAAGTAGTTGATTTAGGAATTCCTTCAGTTATTTTATTCGGACTTCCTGCTGAAAAAGATGCGGTCGGAACTGGCGCATACCATGATCACGGAATTATACAAAAAGCAATTCGTCAAATTAAAGCACGTCATCCGCAATTAGTTGTAATAGCTGATACTTGCTTATGCGAATTTACAGACCACGGTCATTGTGGTGTCGTGGATGAAAATGAACGTATCTTGAATGATCCTTCCCTTGATTTATTGGCAAAAACGGCAATAAGCCAAGCAGAAGCTGGTGCAGATATTATTGCACCTTCTAATATGATGGATGGCTTTGTAGCTGCAATTCGTCTTGGTCTAGATGAAGCAGGATATAAGGATATACCAATCATGTCATATGCGGTAAAATATGCATCAGCATATTACGGACCATTCCGTGAAGCCGCGGACGGTGCACCAAAATTCGGTGACCGCAAAACATATCAAATGGATTATTCAAATCGTATGGAAGCAATACGTGAGGCTTCATCAGATGTACAAGAAGGAGCAGACTTCCTTATCGTAAAACCAGCATTATCTTACTTAGATATTATTCGCGATGTTAAGAATACATTTGCTACGCCTATTGTTGCTTACAATGTAAGCGGAGAATATGCAATGGTAAAAGCTGCAGCGATTAATGGTTGGATCAACGAAAAAGAAATAGTGCTTGAATCATTAACGGGAATGAAACGTGCAGGAGCAGATATGATTTTAACATATCATGCTAAAGATGTTGCTCGTTGGTTGGAGGAGAAATAATGACAAAATCATATGAGCAGTCTAAAAAAGCATTTACAGAAGCGAAAGAGTTAATGCCAGGTGGCGTAAACAGTCCTGTACGAGCATTTAAATCAGTTGATATGGATCCTATTTTCATGGAAAGTGGAAAAGGTGCAATACTAACTGACATCGATGGTAACGAGTACATTGACTACGTTTTATCATGGGGTCCTCTAATTTTAGGGCATACAGAACCAAACGTTGTTAAGGCAATTCAACAGGTTGCTGAAACAGGTACGAGCTTCGGTGCTTCTACTTTAATCGAAAATAAATTAGCTAAACTTGTGATGGAGCGCGTTCCTTCTATCGAGATGGTTCGAATGGTTTCTTCTGGTACAGAAGCAACAATGAGTGCACTTCGTTTAGCTCGTGGTTATACAGGGCGTAACAAAATTTTGAAATTTGAAGGTAGTTATCATGGTCACGGCGACAGCCTTCTTATAAAAGCAGGATCTGGTGTTGCTACACTTGGATTGCCAGATAGCCCAGGTGTACCTGAGTCAATTGCTAAAAACACGATAGCTGTACCCTACAATGATTTAGAAAGCGTTCGCCATGTATTCGAAAACTTTGGAGATGACTTAGCAGCAGTTATTGTTGAACCTGTAGCGGGTAATATGGGTGTTGTTCCTCCAGTTGAAGGATTCCTAGAAGGATTACGTGAGTTAACTGATAAATACGGAACATTGTTAATTTTTGATGAGGTAATGACAGGCTTCCGTGTAGGCTATAATTGTGCACAAGGATATTACGGAATTACACCAGATTTAACTTGTCTAGGAAAGGTAATCGGTGGGGGACTTCCTGTAGGTGCCTTTGGTGGTAAACGTGAAATTATGGAAATGATTGCACCTGCCGGACCTGTATATCAAGCAGGAACACTTTCAGGTAATCCTTTAGCAATGACAGCAGGATATGAGACATTAACTCGTTTAAACGAAAAATCATATGATTACTTTATCGAGCTAGGGGATATACTGGAAAAAGGTTTCCGTGAAGCAGCAACAAAATATAATATTCCACATACAGTGAATCGTGCGGGATCGATGATTGGTTTCTTCTTAACTAATGAAAATGTGATTAACTTCGATACAGCGAAAACATCTGATTTAGAATTATTCGCAAAGTATTTCCGTCTCATGGCAGAGGAAGGAATTTATCTCCCACCTTCGCAATTTGAGGGGTTATTCCTTTCAAGTGCACATACTGTAGAGCATATAGAGAAAACAATTCAAGCGTTCCATACAGTATTTGAAAAATTATCGAATAACTAGATCAATTTCTGGTTCTGATTTTTAATTTATTTTTTGTTTGGATTTTACTATTTATTATTTTATTATAAAATTGACAACCTAAATAAAAAGTGAAGCCTTGCATTATTTGCAAGGCTCTTTTAGTCTAAGATAATTGACATTGATTGATTACTAAAATATAATTACTTACGAAAAGTAATCTAAATGGAATAATATAGATACACTATTATGTTTTAGAGAAATGAGGATTTAGTATGCCAAATGTTAAGGAAATATCAAATGATGTAGTGAATGTATTAAAAGATAAAATAAAAGTAATTAAAACCGAAGAAAGTTCAATTTATCTAGTGGGACCAATTCGATTGCCAGTAAATTTACATGGGAATACAGTGATATTTCAATGGTATAGTTGGTTAAATAGCGATGAATACACAGAAGACATCAATCAAATAATAAGTAATTTATCCTCCACTAACCTAGCGGAATATCAACAGTCCAGTGTGTTAGTTTACGGTGACTTTAAAGAAACAGAGGAAACGCTAATCCGCATGCACTCCATTTGCCATACGGGGGATATTTTTGGCAGTAAGCGGTGTGATTGTGGTTTCCAACTTAAGCAGTCAATGCAAATGATAGTTAATAACGGAGCTGGAGCATTATTCTATCTTGCTAACCATGAAGGCAGAGGGATTGGTCTATTTAGTAAAGCGATGGCCTATATTCTACAAGAAAATGGTGCAGATACAGTAGAGGCCAATGAAAAACTTGGTTTTGTCGATGATTCTAGAAATTACAGTGATGCAATCGAAGTGTTAAAAGTATTGCGCACGAAACCAGTTATATTAATAACGAATAATCCTAAGAAAGTAAAAGCATTAAAGGATGCAGGCTTAGCTGTAGCGGGGCGTACACCATTATGGGGAGACGTTTCGGAATTCAATGAGAAGTACTTACACACGAAAATAAATCGCTCAGGTCATATGGAGGAAGAAGGTACTTTTCAAAATGACTAGTCATGCATTTTACATGGATCTTGCCTTGCAAAATGCTCGCGCGATGAAAGGGCAAACAGATCCGAATCCATTAGTAGGAGCAGTTATCGTAAACGATAATCGCATTGTTGGTATTGGTGCACATATGAAACCAGGCGAGCCTCATGCTGAAATCCATGCAATCAGAATGGCAGGGGAACATGCAAAGGGTGCTACGATTTATGTGACACTTGAACCATGCTCGCATCACGGCAGAACTGGTCCTTGTGCAGAAGCAATTGTAGAGGCTGGAATTGAAACGGTTGTTATTGCAACACTCGATCCGAATCCACTCGTTTCTGGTAGAGGAGTGAAAATTTTAGAAGATGCTGGGATTAAAGTTATTTCAGGTATACAAGAGGAAGCTTCTCAAAAGATGAACGAAGTATTCAATAAGTTTATCGTGACGAATAAGCCTTTTATCACTTTGAAATCTGGCATAACATTAGATGGGAAAATTGCAACACACACTGCTCACAGTAAATGGATCACCTCCGCAGCGGCACGTGAGGACGTTCATCATCTCAGAAACGAGCATTTGGCTATTTTAGTTGGTGTTAATACGGTTATCGAGGATAACCCGGAACTAACTACACGTATTGAAAATGGACGTAACCCAATTCGTATCGTTTTGGACTCAACACTGAAAATTCCGTTAGATGCCAAGCTTGTGAATGATCAGAAAGCAGAAACATGGATCTTCACTAGTGCAAATTATGATCAGGCAATAAAAGAGAAACTAGTTGATCTTGGAATTCGTATTTTCCATACAACCAGTTCAAATCATGTTAATGTACAAGAAGTCGTTCAAGTATTGGGAGAAAATCTGATCTCCTCATTACTAATAGAGGGTGGAGGTACGATTAACGCAGCGTTTTTAGAAAATAAGTTAATTGATAAAGCGGTAATTTATATTGCACCAAAGCTCATAGGGGGTAAAAATGCTCCCACATTTATGGAGGGTACCGGTATTGAATTCATGAGTGATGCAGTTGAGCTAGTAGATACAGATATTCAAAAAATAGGGCAAGACTTTAAGTTTGTTGGTTATCCAACATACAAATAAGTTGCATGTAATGAGGGATTAATAATGAAATTTGGTTTTGATATTGACGATACATTGATTAATTTAAGAGAGCATGCTTTTAATATTTATAATGAGAAGCTTGGGCAGCAAGTGGCAATAGATAAATTTCATGCGTTAGATAAAGTAGAAATACATGAAATATTCGGGTTGACAGATGAGGCAGGTTCAAAAATGTGGAATGATACATTGGAACAAATTTATTACACGAATTGTCCAACGTACCCGGATGCAGTAGAAACGTTACTTGATTTACATGAAAAAGGGCATGAGATTTACTATATTACCGCTAGACCTGCCGAACATCGGGAAAGAACGATGGAATGGCTTATTGAAAAGGGTTTTCCGGTCGATGCAGAACGGTTTTATTGTGGTATGAAAGACCAAGCCAAGGTGGAAATTATTCGTGAACTGCAGCTAGATTATTATTTCGACGATAAGCCAGATGTATTAAATACCTTAACGGATGCTACTTTACAAGTTTACGTAAAAACACAATCTTATAACCAACATCTAACAATTCCAAGATTAACGAATTGGTCGGAACTCAAACAAATTATCGAAAAAAATATACAAGAAAAGCATTTGTAAGCTGAAATATGTTCTATCCCTTTTGTTCCATTCATAAGTTGTCCTATAAGAAGGAGGATGACTTATGACAACAAGAACATGGGATGTAAAAGAACAATTTCGATTTCCGCAAAGCTTTGGAGTTCCAATGGAGATTAAAAATGTAGCGGTAACTCCACAATGTGAAATCGCTGAGAAGGAAGATATTGTCCAAGTCGTTGGAATATACCACATCACTTGCCACGTTAAGTTTGAGGAAGGTGAACACGAGCATCATGCTACTAGCGAATTTACAGAAATTGAAGATTTAGATTTGCAAGGTGAGGTAGGCTATTTTGAGTATGCTGTACCGATGAGTATTGAGATTGGAAAAGACAAAATAAAAGAAGGTTCCAAGCCGACAGTTCATGTGAACCATATTAACTCGAAACCAACACAGCAAATGGCTATTGAAATTGGGTGGACCGTGCACTGTGATTACGATGAAGCTCCAGCTCCAGCACCAACACCAACACCAACACCAACACCAACACCAACATCAGTTGAATCTTTTGTAGACTTAGAAAGTCCAAATCCCGCAGAGCCAATGGAAGTTAAAAATCCAAGCGGGGAAGAATTTGAACTTCAATTTATTTTGGATTTGGATGATGGATACTCGAAGCTTTCGTTTCCATCAAATAATGTTTTTGTAAAACAAAAAGCAGATGAATAATAGAATTACTAACAAGATGAAATCCCATGTGGTTGGCACAATTAGTACTCGTATTAATTGGAAACAACAAATAGGAATACTAATATGCTTGCAGTAGAAACGTGTTTTACGTAACCAATCAGGCAACAAATACGGGTTATATCCTTTTTTCATTGTATTTCTCCTTTCACCATACTAAACTTGACGACATATAATATTATCCTTTACAATAGAAACAACTAAATAGAGATGCAATGAATGGGAAGAGTAAAATGATTTGGTTTTCAAAAGAAAGGAAACAATTTGCTGAAATGTTTCTGTAAACCACCATTTGAAGGTAGCCCACGAGCAGTGTTTGTGAACGAATAGTAGCAAATGCCGGTTTGAAGCCGTTATCGAATTGAGAGCGTGATGCGTTTTTTAGCATTCGCGAATAAAGGTGGTACCGCGAACAAACTCCTTCGTCCTTTAAGACGATAGGAGTTTTTTTATATTCTTTTTTAGGAGGAACAGACAATGACAAAAGAGACAACGATGTCCACAAAGTATGATCCGCAGTCGATTGAAAAGGGTCGGTATGAATGGTGGCTAGAAGGAAAATACTTCGAAGCGCATCCAGAAAGCGATAAAAAACCATATACTATCGTAATTCCACCCCCAAATGTAACGGGTAAACTACATTTAGGTCATGCGTGGGATACAACACTACAAGATATTATTATTCGTATGAAACGTATGCAAGGATACGATGCATTATGGCTTCCGGGTATGGACCATGCTGGTATCGCAACACAAGCAAAAGTAGAAGAGAAGCTGCGTTCTGAAAACATTTCTCGCTATGATTTAGGTCGTGAAAAATTTGTGGAAGAAACATGGAAATGGAAAGAAGAATACGCTGGTCATATCCGTGCACAATGGGCAAAACTTGGACTTGGCTTAGATTATTCACGTGAACGCTTCACTTTAGATGAAGGATTATCAAATGCAGTTAAAGAAGTATTTGTAAAGCTGTATAACAAAGGGTTAATTTACCGTGGCGAATACATTATCAACTGGGATCCAGCAACTAAAACGGCATTATCAGATATTGAAGTAATCCATAAAGATGTACAGGGTGCTTTCTATCATATGCATTACCCACTTACAGATGGTACTGGATCTATCGATGTTGCGACAACAAGACCAGAAACAATGCTAGGAGATTCGGCTGTTGCGGTTCATCCAGAAGATGAACGTTACAAGCATTTAATCGGTAAAACAGTAAAGCTTCCGATTATTGGTCGCGAAATTCCCATAGTTGGAGATGATTACGTTGATATGGAATTTGGAAGTGGAGCAGTTAAAATTACACCTGCCCATGACCCAAATGACTTTGAAATTGGTAACCGTCATAACCTACAACGTATTTTAGTGATGAATGAAGATGGAACGATGAATAAAAATGCTGCTTCGTATGATGGAATGGACCGTTTCGAGTGCCGTAAACAAATCGTAAAAGATTTGCAAGATGCAGGTATCCTATTCAAGATTGAAGAGCATATGCATTCTGTAGGACATTCTGAGCGTAGTGGAGCAGTAGTTGAGCCATATTTGTCTTTACAATGGTTCGTAAAAATGCAGCCACTTGCGGAACAAGCAGTTAAGCTGCAAAAAGCAGAAGAAAAAGTAAACTTTGTACCGGATCGCTTTGAAAAAACATATTTAAATTGGATGGAAAATCTGCATGATTGGTGTATTTCACGCCAATTATGGTGGGGTCATCGAATTCCAGCTTGGTATCACAAAGAAACTGGAGAAGTATATGTTGGCCACGAAGCTCCTGCAGATGTGGAAAACTGGGATCAGGATAATGATGTATTAGATACTTGGTTCTCTTCTGCATTATGGCCGTTCTCTACGTTAGGCTGGCCAGATACGGAAAACGAAGAGTTTAAAAAGTATTATCCAACGAATGCGCTTGTAACTGGTTATGATATTATATTCTTCTGGGTTTCTCGTATGATTTTCCAAGGGATAGAATTTACAGGTACTCGTCCATTTGATGATGTATTAATTCACGGACTTGTTCGTGCTGAGGACGGACGCAAAATGTCTAAATCACTTGGAAATGGTATTGATCCAATGGAAGTAATCGAACAATACGGTGCAGATTCACTTCGTTATTTCTTAAGTACTGGATCATCTCCTGGGCAGGATTTACGTTATTCGACGGAAAAAGTAGAGGCAGTTTGGAACTTTGCCAACAAAATTTGGAACGCATCTCGTTTCGCATTAATGAATATGGATGGTTTGAAATTTGAAGAAATTAATTTAGACGGCAAAAAATCGGTTGCAGATGCATGGATTCTAACTCGATTAAATGAAACAATTGAGCAAGTAACGAGACTTTCCGATCGCTATGAATTTGGTGAGGTTGGTCGTGCATTGTATAACTTCATTTGGGATGATTTCTGTGACTGGTATATTGAAATGGCGAAACTTCCACTTAACGGGGAAGATGAAGAAGCGAAAAATATGACACGATCGGTATTAGCTTATGTTTTAGACAATACTATGCGTCTATTACATCCATTTATGCCATTCATCACAGAAGAAATTTGGCAAAACCTTCCGCATGAAGGGGAGTCTATTACAGTAGCTGCTTGGCCAACTGTAAACGAAGCACTTTCGAATAAAGAAGAAGCGGACAATATGAAATTACTTTCAGAAATTATCCGCTCGGTTCGTAATATTCGTTCAGAAGTTCAAACTCCGATGAGCAAAAAGGTTCCATTATATGTTTCCGCTAAGGATGCGAATACATTAACAGTATTAGAAGCAAATGCTAAGTATTTAGAGCGTTTCTGTAATCCAGAACCACTTGTATTTGGATTAGATTTAGAAGCTCCAAGTCAATCCATGTCAGCGGTTGTTACTGGTGCAGTTTTATATCTCCCACTTCAAGGGTTAATTGATATAGAAGCCGAGAAAGCTCGATTATCCAAAGAACTAGAAAAATGGGCAAAAGAAGTGAAGTTAGTACAGGGGAAACTATCCAATGAGCGCTTCGTTTCAAAAGCACCAGAGGCAGTAGTTGCAGAGGAACGTGCAAAAGAAGCGGACTATCTAGAAAAACACGCATCTGTATTGAAGCGTATGGAAGAATTGAATAATCTATAAAAGTGAAACGTGCACCCGTTGAATTGGGTGCACGCTTTTTTAATCTCAGAGAAAATGTTC
This sequence comes from Psychrobacillus sp. NPDC096623, assembly GCF_044762655.1. Taxonomy (NCBI): domain Bacteria; kingdom Bacillati; phylum Bacillota; class Bacilli; order Caryophanales; family Bacillaceae; genus Psychrobacillus; species Psychrobacillus sp. NPDC096623. The sequence goes on along the minus strand of NZ_JBIWER010000003.1, from coordinate 264,865 downwards.
TACGGGTTCTAATAATTTTTTCGTGACATTCCGGTGATTCTCATTAATATTCTAATGATTTTTCTACACATTACGGTGTTTCTGCGAGACATTCCGGTGATTCCTTTGAAATACAAAAAAAGAGAGACGATTAAATCTCGTCTCTCTCATTTTTTGTGAGCTTTGTATGAATGTATTCCATAATAGGTACAGCGATATCTTTTTTAGTCGTTGCAAAATAAGATCTGGCACCAACGGGATCTTCTATTTCATTGAAAAGCCAGGTTTCATCAGGTAAGAGGAGAAAGTCAATACCGATATAGTCGCTTTTTAAAGCTTTAGCTATTTTTTCTACTTCTTTAGTTTGTTGGGCGTCTAGTGTGTATTTTTCGACTGTCCCACCTAATGTAAAATTCGACTTAAAGCTATCTGTTGGTCCAGTTCTTTTGACAGCACCTATCACTTCTTCACCGAGCATGAACACACGAACATCCGTAGCATTTGTTTCAATATATTGCTGTGCGATAATCGTATTCTCAGAAAATGTATTTAGAAATGTAGTTGCTTCTTCATCAGTGTGGACCAACTCGACCTGCTGTCCACCATGACCATCTATCGTTTTTAATACGACAGGATATTCATGGATTTCAGCTACTGTAGCAATTTTTCTAGTAGGAACAGTTGCAATTCCTTGTAGCTGGACTAGCTGTATTGCTTTTAGCTTGTCATTTGCTACTTCATTCACTTCTGCACGATTGAACATTGGTATATTTCGTTTGACTAATTCCTTTGCTAATTTTGGATTTCTTGACCGGAAGAATATGAAATCAGTTTCAGGAATCGAACCTTGATCATCTACTACAGTTAAGCTAAGCCCATGCGTACTTGCAGCATTTATTAACCTATCAATAAAGCTCTGATTACGCACTATCTCGGCTTTTTCGTATAGGAGCAACCCTTTCATACAACAGCAGCTCCTACTTTTGACAATATATATTCAATCATGGCATCACCAACATTAATGCCGGTTACATTAAAGATATTGCGGATATGAGCGACGCCATTTACCTCACATACAAGAGGTTCCCCATCTTCGCCAAACAATAAGTCCACTCCAGCAAATTCTGCTTGTAAAACTTCAGCAGCTTGAATTGCCACCTCTATTTGCCGTTGTGTAAGATTAATAGGGGAAGCAGTGCCTCCATTCGTAATATTTGCACGAAAATCTGTCTGTGATTCACGAAGCATACATGCCACAACTTTCCCGCCAACTACATTTACGCGAATATCCCGTCCTCTACTACCTTCGATAAACTGCTGGAAGACATACTCTACACCTGCTAGTTCTTCCACTTTAGCAAAGAATTGCTCTCTTGTTTCAATTAAATAGACTTTCATACCAAAGGAGCCATGTGCTTCTTTAATAATCATTGGTAATGGGATTGTCTGCAGCACCTGCTCAAAATAACCGGACTCTTGGATAGAAAAACCAGGATATACTTTCGGTGCGATAATCGTTGTAGGCATAGGTACACCAGCGCTAGCTAGTTTCAAATACTGCCTTGCTTTATTATCACAAATTTCAATAACATTTGGATCATTAAATACTTGTATACCTTCATTTTTTAGATACTGCGCAAGCAAAATATCCTTATCTAGAAACACGACAAAATCTGGTTTGGCATGTAAATTTTCTTGGACATTCATCAGCACTTCATAATTTTTTACTAAAATTGCCTGAATATCATGTCGGTCCGCAGCTTCCTTTACAAGAAGTGCTTGATCGATAAATTTATCATGTGTAAGACTACCGTTATAAACGATCCAACATGTTTGCATAATGAATGACCTCCACTAGTACGTGTTATAATGTGTTCACAAGAAGTTTAGCACGAAATTTAATCAGACGGAATAGGGTGAACTACGTGGAAATAAAAAATTTTAATAAATACAAAATAAAATGGAATATAAAAAGTGAAACAGAGATAAAACCAGGGCTTGAAAATATTCAAGCTGCACTAAAAAAACTAGGCAATCCGCAAGACAAGCACAAAATAATTCATGTAGCTGGAACTAATGGGAAGGGTTCCACAATTGCCTTTTTAACAGCGTTAGCAAATGAACACGGCTTGGCATATGCCTCTTTTACTAGCCCAAGTATTGTCGATGTCCATGATCAAATACAGATCAATAGTATTCCTGTTACAGAAAAACAAATGGATAAAGCCTTTTCTTTTATGCAACAGAGAGGTATTAGTGGTATGTTAACAGATTTTGAATTACTAACTGTGACAGCATTTATAGTTTTTGAAACATTGGAATTAGATATCGTTTTCATTGAGGCAGGAATGGGTGGACGATTAGATAGTACCAACGTTATGAAAACTTCTGTGGCAGTTATCCCTAGCATATCTATTGATCACACAAATTTCTTAGGAGATACACTCGAAAAAATTAGTTGGCACAAAGCAGGGATTTTAAAGCAAAATAGCCAATTAGTTATAGGGACTTTTTTAGAGCCGGCAAAAACAATCATATATAATGAGGCTAAAGAAAAAAATGCAAATATTCTAGAATATACTAAAGAATTTCAAATAGAGAAGCAACAATATACATATGAAGAGTTTACATTTTCAAACTTAAACCCCAAAATGATTGGACAGCACCAACAATCTAACATGGCTTTAGCCATAACGGCGTTACTAATAAGTGGTTTTGTTTTAGAGGAATCTAGTGTTCAAACTGCTGTGAAGGACGCAAGATTGCCAGGAAGAATGGAGAAAATAAGAGAAAATCTTTATATGGATGGAGCACACAATCAAGCGAGCACTGATGCTTTAGTGGAAACTATGAAAGAACAGTTTCCGAATCGGCCAATCCATTTTATAGTAGGTATACTTAAAGATAAGGATTATGTCTATATGTTAAGGAAGTTAGAGGAAATAGGTAGTTCTTTTGAATTTGTTAATTTCCAACACGAAAGAGCGTTAAATGCTAATATCTTGTATAAATACTGTACGAATAGTGCGAAAAGTATAACTTTAGATGCAATTCAACTTGATTTGGTAAAAAAATCTGAAAATGGCATTACTATTGTCACTGGTTCCTTCTACTTCATTACCGAGGTTAAAGAAAAAACAGGAATTTAGTAGTTGAAACTTTCAGAGAACTTAGTGATATAATTATTTTTAAGTTAATATGTATTTAGTAGTAGTTATTTAGACTGAAAGGAGATTAATAGTCAGATGGATATTTCACAAAAAGCTAAGAAGATTATTTTCCTCATGTGGCTATTAATTGTACCTATTGGTATTTGCCTCGTATATTTGTTGTCCCCGACGAAACCAAGTGACTGGGATCATTATATCTATTTTCTTGTACTCGCATTACTCACTACAATATTCCCATTTTTTATAGGCGGAGCATTAATGGTCCTTGTTCAATGGGTGAATCTAGCAATTTTTTTGAAATTTGGGATTCTTGCAGAACTTATTGCCATGCAATTATGTATGATACCAATCGTATACCATATGAAATTAAGCAAAGAAACTAGATATAAGTTATATTATAATTCGTTTATGTTTTTCTTAATTTCCATTATCTGCGGCTCCGTAGTTTTATGGATGGGATATGAAATCGGCACTTTAGTAATAAATGATATTATTTTGTATAGTAGTATTTATACGGTGCTAGGTATAATGTTGAATCATGTTTTCTTGTATTTTAGAGAAGTATTTACGGGTTTAAAACCAAAATTCTTCACAAATGATTTTGGTGGGGATTTTATTTGTTTAATTATTACACTGCCTTTTGGGATTAGTATATATTTATTAGAAGGTTATGTAGGACCGATATCGTTTATTTTATTAGGAGTACCATTCTTAGCTATCACACTTTTAATACGCATGTATAGTGATTCAGAGAAGGTAAATGCCGATTTAAACAAGGCTAGTGAATTTGGTCACCAGCTTGCGGAGCGGATGACCACAACTGAGATATTGGATATGTTCTTGAAAAGTTTGTCTGACATTTTCCCGTTTGATGCAGGATACATTGTAGATAATATAGACGATGAATTTTTTATATTGAGAGCTAGAGAAGATGGAGATAAAAAAGAATTTGAATTTGCTCATGAGGATATAAAATATAGCCTTGCGGGTAAAGTGTATGAAAAAGGAGAGCCAATTCTATATAACAAACAGACAGAATGGGCTCATATGAAACCACCGTTTTTGGCAGATGATATGAAAAGCGTCATGTGCGTACCTATCTATAGAAACAAAAAAATTGAAGGCGTACTAGTTTTAGCAGCAAGAGAAAAGTTTGCATTTGAAACGTATCAGCTTAAAATTGTTCATCTACTCTGCTCTTATTTTGCTGTTTCACTAGAAAAAGCAAGGTATGTTAGAGAAGCAGTTGAGAAAAGTGAAGTTTGTGAGTTAACGAAAATTAATAATTACCGATACTTAGACAAGCAATTGAAGGTTGAGATGGAAAGACTGACTAGTGGATTTTATAAGACGGTTTCGTTAATCATGATGGACATCGATAAATTTAAAGGCGTCAATGATACGTATGGTCACCATGCAGGAAATATTATTTTACAGGAATTTGCAAAAATTATTAAAGAAGAAATTGGTCCCAATGGGACGGTTGCTAGATATGGAGGAGAAGAATTCGTTATTCTCTTACCAAATTACTCAAAGTTACAAGCAAAGAATATTGCCGAACAGCTTCGGCGGAAGATCGAACAAACGCCATTTATCGTGCCATTTGATTTAGGAGAAATAGCTCGTGAAGAAATTGTATTCATCACCGCTAGTATTGGGGTTTCTACAGCACCAGAGGATAGCGACGAAGGAATGACCTTACTGCGAAATGCAGACCGCGCATTGTATATTGGAGCGAAGCAAGCTGGTAGAAATCGGGTTGCGGAGTATGTGAAATAATAGATATAGAAAAGAGGGGATCCTGTAATATGGATTCCCTCTAATTTTATTTATTATAGAAAATATGATCTTTTTGAGAAATATTAATGATAGGTAACACTATCTATAATGTCAAAATTTACGTCAGTAGGCGTTATTGTATATTTATCATCAGATGGATTTTTCATAAAGTTACAATTAATATCAAACTCTTCTTGCTTAACGAAATTAATTGCGTTTTCGATTCTAAAATTCTTAGTTGCTAATATATAAACTTTTCCGCCATTAGTATTTATTTTCTTCGCATCGTTTTCTGAGATCTGTCTAATGCAAAGTTTTGCATCTTTTCCAACTTTAATGCTATTAGCATTCCCGTTCTCTTTTCCTGTGTTGATTATTAACTGATCCATATAAATATTAGTGTTTGTGAGTTCACCTATATTCTTTTTTGTTAGTGTAACTGCTCTATTGAATTGTACTAGCCCACCAGAAATTACAAATGGGGTTGAAAATACAACATTGGAATCAACCTTACAGGGTTTGTTAGAATATTGTATATCACATTTTGGATAAATAGGAGTGTTTTGATTTCCATCTCCTTTCACATTTTCACCATTACTTATTAACGTAACAGTTAGCAAGTTATTTGGTAAATTGAAAATAGCAGATATTTCATAATCTTTATTTGGTATAGAACCTTTAACTAGCACTTCAAGTTGAGATTTACTATTAGTTATTAATTTGGAGTTTAATAAGGTGAATTTAATAGAGTTCAATTTATCGATATCTTTTCCCTTTGAAATACTAAGTGTTTCATCAGGATTACATGGTTTGCTTGTACTATTATTGTAACCATCTAAACAATCTAATCCCTTTGTTAAGTTTGTACGAGTTGTCAACTCCACAGATTTAATTGCATTTACTTTTTCTGATACTGTTAGATTAGAGTTGTTTTGAATTAATGAAATCTCACTATCTAATTTTGATCTTACAGTAGTAATTAAATTTATTATCTCTGCATGATAATATTCAATTCCCATCTCTGCAACAGCAGTAACTTCATATTTACTATCCGTGTGCTCCACTTGTTTGTGTTGATTCATGGCACTTAAAGCGAATGAGGAGGAGAAGATAATAATCATTAAAATGATTATTAATGTAAGCAATAAAGTATATCCTTTTTCATTTTTAAATACTTTCATATTAGGTCTTCACCTTTCGTTAGTTGTTGCCTGCAAGTTTACTGAATGTTGTTTTCGTTTGGTACTTTACATTAGCATCTTGTTTAGAAGTTAATGTTAATGATAGATCAAATTCCGTCACTGGATTTTTAAATGAGTTTTTAAAGGTTTCACCAGAAGGCTTAATAATGGTAACTGTTATACCATATTCAATCTGATCTTTATTAAATGTTTCTACTACAAATATTTCTTGACCTTTTTCATCTAACTTCTTTCCTTTTATGGATAAAGAAGAAGAAGAAGGAGTAAATTCAGTAATCGTATACTTTGTATGTATTTCTTGTATAGTATTCACAATTAAATTTGCTTCTTGTTGGAGTTGGTTTTGCGTAATTGCTCGCTCATTATTATTTAAGCCTTGAAAAAAGAAATTCCACATTATAATTGAGATAACTCCAAATAATGCGATTGCAGCTAGTAACTCGACTAGAGTTAATCCACTTTCATTAAATTTCCACTTCATCTTACCACCTCGACTTTTCACTCTCTAATATATCCGTAAGTTGTTGCTAGTGCTTTCGAATCTTCCTGACGGTTTTTAACTTTAATTGTTACTTGGTATAGATTGTCTATCTTGGAGTTTGAGATTGCTCCATTTTTTTCAATCTTCACTTCTGCAAAAAAGATTTTATCATTTAATGCTTTATATGTCCCTTCTACTATAATTGAGGTTGTATTGTTTTGTGAAATAGAAAAATCTAAAATATTCCCCTTAAGATTATTAGTAGAGTCATCAAGTGTATAATTTTCTTTAACTAGCATTAACAATTCTTTTGCTGCATTAGCTGCATCTAAATTCTCTCCATTTCTATTATTCATATTCGACATTTGAGGGAAAATAGATAGAAACAGTGAAATTACAACAGTTAATAATACGACCGATGCTAAAATTTCCACTAAGGTAAATCCATTCGTATTTTTAGTTTTCCTAAACATGATGCAATCATCCTTTTTGACTATGAAATATCAATGATAAATATATTTGTTAAATGAAGGAATTCCTTTACTATGCTAAGATAGAGTTATATTTTGTATGAATATTATAGAAGAAGGAATTATAAGTTGATTTTATTTTTATTTTTTTCATCGATTATACACTTGTAATTGGTAGATTAATAATATATAAATAAGTATAAAGAATCAATGAGTATTAAAATAACTTTACAAACAAGTATTGATTAATTCAAAAGTATTGAAAAAATATTATTCGTAAAGGTAAATATACCTATGAAAAATTGAGTATATATACTCAAAAGTACAGGTAGGAAGTGGGGTTATGAGCCGTGAAGATTATTTGGAAAACGATTGTTTTAGCTATTTTAACATCTTTTCTTTTGTATTTGTGGACCAGTAATTTTACCCCTTTACAACAACATGTAAATGCAGAAGGTGAAGTCTCGGGTTCTAGTATTGGCGGTCAACGAGTGGAATCTCTTAATAGAGAGGAAATTATTTCTCTTTTAAATTCCAAAATATTAGAATGGCAACAGAATCCTATACTATTAACTGGAAATAATGTAGACATAACCTTAAATCCAGAGTGGTTCTCTTTCGCCGTAGAGTCAACAGTGGAGCAGTTTGAAAATCAAGTTGGTACAGCTTGGTATGCAGTTTGGGAGTCTGAACCGACCGTTCATCTTCCTTTACAAGTTGTAATGAGTCCGGAACTAACTGCTTTAATTGAAGCAAATGGACATTTAGATGCAGAAGCTACTTTAGATGTTATTGAGAATCAAGTAGGAATGTTATCATCCGAACCAATTGTGTCTGTTGCTTTGGACATGTCATTATTTCAAACAGAACGTATTGCATTTGATATAGAAGCTATTACAATGAATACGAATAGTTTGAACGACATTATTTATGCTTTAAATGATCAGGTAATTGGAAGTGGTGAAATGTTTTCTGTAAATGAACATATAGAAGGCATTAACCTGGGGAATTCCGATGAAACGATAAATTTTGTTACTTCCTTATTATATAGTACTGTTCTCCAAACGAATTTCGAAGTGGTGGAACGCCATTCTCAAGGAAGTATTCCAAATTATTTAGAACCAGGCATTGAGGCGAAAATCAGTAAAACGAAAGACTTGAAATTCATAAACACAATCAATGCACCTGCAAGCATAAAAATTAGCATAAAAGGCTCTGAGCTTTTAGTGGAAATCTACTCAGTACCTTCAGAGACTGTTGCTAAATATCAAGTAAGTGAGAGTGAAATCACTCCAAGAACTATTTATAGATATTCGTCTGAACTAAAAAGAAATGAAGAAGAGCTAATTCAAGAAGGAAAGCCAGGTTTGAGAGTTTCAGTCTATCGCACTATTTCAGATAAAGCAGGTCCATTTGAGAAACAGGATTTAATCAGTCAAGACTATTATCCACCAGTTAATAGAATCATCCTAAAATCATCAGTAGTATCTGAAACTTCAACTACGCTAGATCCGGATCTTGCAGTTGATATGAATGGCGATGGATTGACGGATATAAATGATGAGCCTTCTAATACACCAAATACTAACCAGACTCAGGATAGTGAAAAGGAACAATCCAATCCTCCAAATAATACATCACCAGCAAGCGAAGAGGATTCAGACGGATTGCCAGAGGGCAGTTACTATGACAAAGCTGGTAACATCATAGACGGATCAAAATAAGTATTACTGGGGTGATGAGTGATGAAGAATAACGCTCGCAAAAGATTAGGGGATTTGTTAGTAGAGTCATATGTAATTACGAATGAGCAGCTAGATTATGCATTGAAAAATAAAAGTCGCGAGGAAAAACTTGGAGACTTTCTAATAAGAGAGAATCTACTGACGGAGCAGCAATTAATAGAAGTGCTTGAGTTTCAGTTAGGGATTCCACATGTAAGTCTAAATCAATTTTCAATTGACCCAGAGCTCATTCAATTAGTTCCAAAAGAGTTAGTTAAGCGAACCAATATTATGCCAATCCGTAAAGATAAAAATAAGTTATTAATTGCGATGGCTGATCCGATGGACTATTTTGCCATTGAGGAAGTTCGTATGGCTACGGGCTGTCAAATTGAGACAAGTATTGCGGCTAAAGATGATGTTTTCCGTACGATAACGAAATATTATGACTTGCAGGAATCGATGGATCAAGCTTTGTTAGATATGACACCAACTGAGCTTGAAAATGATACGCAAATAACGGATGAGGATTCACCTATCGTTCGGTTAGTAAACCAAATTATTGCAAATGGTGTTGCGCAAAGAGCGAGCGATGTTCACTTTGATCCACAGGAAACAGAATTACGAGTTCGTTACCGAGTAGATGGTGTGTTGAAGCTGGAAAGAGCACTTCCAAAGCATATGCAAAATGTTATATTGGCTCGTATTAAAATTATGGGGAATTTAAATATTACCGAAAATCGTTTACCACAAGATGGGCGTATTAAAGCTTCCGTCAATATGAAACCAATAGACATTCGCGTTTCTACACTTCCAACTATATATGGTGAAAAAGTAGTAATGCGTATTTTAGATATTAGCGGTGCTATGAATAGCATAGATAAGCTAGGATTCAATAAGAAAAACCTAGAGACCTTTAGCAAAATGATTGAAAAACCTAACGGCATTGTACTAATTACGGGTCCAACTGGATCAGGTAAATCATCTACTTTATACGCTGCACTGAATCAGCTAAATGGAGAAGACGTGAATATCATTACGGTTGAAGATCCAGTCGAATATCAGTTACAGGGAATCAATCAAATTCAAGTGCGTGAAGAAGTGGGGTTAACGTTTGCTACAGGTTTAAGATCCATTTTGCGTCAGGATCCTGATATTGTAATGGTCGGAGAAATTCGCGACTTAGAAACTGCTCAGATAGCAGTACGAGCTTCGTTAACTGGTCACCTTGTACTGAGTACACTACATACAAATAGCGCTGTAGAGTCAGTATCACGTATGAAGGATATGGGTGTAGAACCATTCTTACTTTCCTCCTCGTTAGTTGGAGTTGTGGCACAGCGTCTAATTAGAAAAGTTTGTCGGGACTGTAAAGCGATACATGAACCAAATGATCGAGAGATTGCTATTTTTACAGAACATGGTTTGGAGATCAAAGAAGTTGTACGGGGAAGAGGATGTCCATCATGCAATAACACCGGTTATCGTGGACGGATTGCTATTCATGAAATTCTCGCGGTGGACGAATTTGTTAAAAATGTCATTTTGACCGGCAAGAGCACGATGGTTCTGCGAGATTATATGAAAGAATCCGGGTATTTCAGTTTATTAGATGATGGGTTATTGAAAGTACAAGAAGGGTTGACAACGACGGAGGAAGTTCTGCGTGTTGCAACAACGGATTGAGGAGGGATGGGATGAAGAATTCAATTATTGACCTGTTAGAAAAATCGTTTCATGACAGAGCATCCGATCTGCATATTTCTGTAGGAATTCCACCTGTATTTAGAATAAATGGAGCCCTCCAATCATTCGGTGAATCAAATTTAAGTGAATCAGATACGAAGGATATGCTACTTGAAATCATACCTATCTCTCAACAACAAGTGTTTGATGAAAAAGGTGAACTTGATTTCAGCTATGAATTACCAGGTCGTTGCCGATTCCGTATAAATGCTTATCAACAGCAAGGAAATGTGGCGATTGCAGCTCGTATGATTGATTCGGAAATACCAGCAATTGAAACACTTGGTATGCCAAATGTACTTTATACACTAGCGGACAAGCCGCAGGGACTGATTTTAGTTACTGGCCCCACTGGTTCTGGAAAATCGACGACGCTTGCATCAATGATTGACTATATCAACTCAACAAAATCGAAGCATATTATTACGCTAGAAGATCCGATTGAGTATGTGCATACCCATAAGAAATCTATCATTAACCAGCGTGAAGTTGGGGAAGATACGCAAAGCTTTGCCAATGGGTTGAGAGCTGCACTTCGCCAAGATCCAGATGTCATTTTAGTCGGAGAAATGCGTGATTTAGAAACCATTTCTACTGCCATAACTGCAGCAGAAACAGGGCATTTAGTTATGGCAACGTTACATACAAGTAGTGCTCCTACAACTATTGACCGAATTATTGATGTTTTCCCTCCACATCAGCAAGGACAAATACGCATTCAGCTAGCAAATGTTCTGCAAGGAATCATTTCTCAAAGATTATTTGTTCGAAAAGATACAAAAGGGCGTATCGCAGCCACAGAAATTTTGATGCAAACGCCGTCCGTTGCAAACTTGATACGCAATGAAAAAGTGCACCAAATTCAAAACGTTATGCAAACAAGCCGAGCATTAGGCATGCATACGCTCGAGTCATCCATTCAACAATTAGTTACCTCAGGGAAAATATCAATCGAATCTGCTAAACCCTTTTTGAATGTAGGTGAGTATTAATGGTTGTATTTAAATACAATGGCAGAACTGCTCAAGGTAGCTTAAAAAAAGGAACTGTCGATGCTATAAACAAACAAGCAGCTATTACAAAGCTTCGTTCACAGGGGATAAACCCAAGGGAATTAGAGGAATCAGATAGTATTCTTCATAAAGAGATTTCTATTGGTGCAAAGGTTAAAAATGAAGACTTCGTGATTTTTAGCAGACAGTTTGCAACGTTAATAAGAGCAGGAGTTTCTATTTTAGAATCTACTAGAATATTAGCAGAACAAACATCTAGTAAACCATTGAAAAAAGCATTGCTATCGGTGGAAGAGGATGTGCGATCTGGCTTATCGTTTTCAAAGGCCACCGAACGATACCCAAAAGTATTCCCGCAGTTGTTTGTAAATATGATTCGCGCTGGGGAAGCGACAGGGAATCTAGATGAATCATTAGAGAGATTAGCATTTTCCTATGAAAAACAGTTTAAGCTGAAAAAGAAAGTACAATCTACGATGGCGTATCCAATAATCTTACTTATTATGACTGTTTTTGTGGCAGGCTTTTTGATGTTAACGATCGTACCGCAATTTGTTACGATGTTCGATGATATGGGAGCAGAGCTTCCTACTATTACAAAAGTAGTTATGGGCTTTAGTGAATTGCTACAGTCATCTTGGTATATTCTCTTAGCACTTTTAGGCATTGTAGTTTTCGGATTCAATTTTTTCTATAAGAACAACAAGGAATTCAACTACTCGGTTAACATTTTGCTTCTAAAAACTCCTATTTTTGGAAAAGTGCTTCAGAAGTCGGCAATTGCTCAAATGACCCGTACACTTTCGTCTTTATTTAGTAGTTCAGTACCTATCTTACAGGCACTAGCGATTGTAGAGAAAGTAGTAGGCAATCCGGTTATAGCAAAAGTAGTTAGAGAATCGCGGACAAGCTTAGAACAGGGAAGTACATTAACAGCACCACTTGAAAAAAGTTGGATTTTCCCACCTTTAGTAACGCAAATGACGGCAATTGGTGAGTCAACTGGCTCACTTGATTATATGTTAGAAAAAATTGCTGTGTTTTACGAAGACGATGTGGACCGTACCATCGATACATTGAAATCATTAATTGAACCACTCATGATTGTGATTTTAGCAGCTGTAGTAGGTACTATTGTGATGGCTATTATGGTTCCGATGTTTAGTATGTATGAACAAATTTAATATAATATCTTAAAGGAGTTGATTTGAAAAATAGAGTGAATGAAAATCAAACGAAATTATATATAAAATTTTAGGAGGAAAATTAAAATGAAAAAATTAACGAAAATAATTAAAAATCAAAAAGGTTTAACACTTATTGAACTTCTAGCAGTAATCGTTATCCTTGCTATTGTTGCTGCAATTGCTGTACCAGCGGTTGGGAATATAATTGAAAATAGTAAATTTAACGCTGCAAAAGCAGATGCATCAAATGTATTAAATGCAGCTCAATTATATCTTACTGAGAATCCTAATGGTCCTTCGGGAGATACAGGTACTACAGTAACAGTGCAAAATTTAATAGATAATAAATTTTTAGAATCAGCTGGTAAGGTACCGGTAACTGCAACGATTACAAAAGCTAAACCTCATAAACTTACAGCAACATTTGAATATACAAGTGGTAAAAATGCTATTTTCACGGGAGCGAGTCTTGAAGGAATAGCTAAGGATGTTCAAAAAGGTAGTGATGCTAATCATAAAACTATAAACAATTAATAATTTTTATAAGCATTCTTACTTAATATAAATTGATTAATCTATACAGCAGACCAAGTCTGCTGTATTCCCTTATTTTCACATTTGAGTAAACGAACAACTCGTTTCCTGAAACGTGAAACTAAGCAAACAGAAACACATAGGGGGTAATTTACTATGTTCAAAACCAAAAAGAACCGTTTTGTTGCAATAGAACTTAATGAATACGTCATCCGTGCAATTGTCATGAATAGCCAAGTTATAAACCAAGCAGTAGTTTATGAGCAGCCTTTAAGTGCTGGGATCATTGAAGGTGATTCTATTCGCAATGAAATGGCATTGTTTGATGAGTTTAAGAAGATTGTAGATGTTTGGGGCATCAAACGCCATGATGTTCGTTTTTTTGTACCCGATAGTTCAGTTATGATGAAGTCATTTGAACATCCAGCTGATGTGGTATCTTCTAAGCTGAAAGCTTATGTCGAAATGGAGCTTGGACAAACGATTCATTTACCTTTTACGAATCCACTAATTGATGTTTATGATGCAAAGCCTAATGACGGAGAAGCGACGCTTTTTGCTGCTCCATCCGATGATGTAAACAAAATTGCTAGTTTACTGGACGATGTTTCGTTAACCCCGACAGTTGCTGATGTTCGCTCATTGTCAACAATCCGATTGTTAGAACAACTAAATTTGTTTGCTTCTCAAAAAAGCTATCTCATTACAGATTGGTCGATTACCGGACTTTCGATTAGTATATACACTCCTGGAAAGCTAGAGTTTCTTCGCTATCAAGCGATTGAAACGTCGATCAAGTCATGGGAAAGTCGAGTGGTGGATGAGCATGAAGTGACTTTTACTTACGATGGAGAAATAGAAGAATATCGTATGCTACTAATCGACCAGATAGCTGAAATTGATCGTATTTTAAACTTTTATCGTTTTTCTCTTTATAAAGGGGAAAAAGCAGTGGATGAGATCATTATTTTAGGAGATTCTCCCGAAATGGATTATATCGTGAATGAAATGCGCGCTAATTATGAAACGCCTATCCAATTTATAGATGATAGTAAAGTACAAGGGGTCTATCCTAATATAAATGCAAAATATATCCCGCTCATTGGTCTAGTATTGAAGGAGGCATTATAGTGGTTCCAGAAATAAATTTATTGCCTCAATTTGAAAGACGTAAATCCAGTAATCTTATATTGATCATTAGTTCTATTGTGATTGGGTTGCTTATAGTCTTTCTTTGTTTTCAATTCTTCACTTTAAAGAAGGAAATTAAGGGATTAGAGGCAGAAGAGACACAGCTAGTTCTTGAAAGAGATGTACTAAGTGCAGAGGTTACTTCAGAAAGTACTGTACAGCAAGGGACTCATTCTACCGCGGTCACTTTTGTGGAGTCCGTTTCCTATCCAGTTAGTCCATTAATAGATGAAATATATTCATTAATTGAAGCTAACACGTATTTGCGCTCTTATCAGTTTGATGAGACTGGAATACTATTATCAGCTGACTTTGAAACGATGAATGAAATTTCTTCCTTTATCGAAAGGCTTTTAAATAGTGCATATTTTAGTGATGTTAAAGTAGAGAACGTATCTTCATTTGAGCCTTTTAAAGAACAGGATACAGAATCTGATGAGATTAACTTTGATGTACAGTGGCGCTATTCAGCGACAATCCAATTAGACATTAATGAGTCATATTTAAGTGAAGGGGGTACCCAACATGAATGATTTAGTAAGCAACAAACGAACGGGGTACCTTTTGATCATCGCATTAGTAGCAGTTCTTTTAGGTGCAATCTATTATTTTCTAATTTATCCACTAAATGAAGAAAAAACGTCAAAAGAAGCAACGATCAGTATAGTAGAAAATGAAATTGCATTGTTGGATGCTGAGTCGATAGCTCCAGTGGATGTAGAAGAGAAATCTGTATTTCTAGAAAGAAAAGTCCCTATCACTCGTGAATTGGATACATTAATACAGTCTATTGAAGAGGTTGAGCTTGTTAGTGAGGCAAAAATAGAATCTATCGAATTTAATAATTATGATGAAATTGTTGCAGATTCATCGTTGGTTACTAGTGAAGAGGAAGCTTCTACTGATTCAGTAGATGTCACGGAAGGAGAGCAACCTACTGAAACCCCAGTTTCTCCAGTTGCCAGTACTCCATTACCACCTCAATTGAAGCTGATTACCTTTAATATCTCTGTATTAACAAAGGATTATGACCATTTTAATACATTCATAAAAGAACTAGAGTCTATGGAGCGTACTAAGAGTATTGACCGAGTCGAATTTTCGATGCCTGGGGAAGAACAAAATTATGACGAGGAAACAGAGGAAGCGATTTCCGCTGTAATTCAGGTAACTACGTTTTATTATGATAAAAAATAAGAATGGATAGGAAGAATACCTTTGTCTATTTCTCAAATATGTATTTATATAGCCGTATATATTCTACCTGCTTTCTTTATGTTTGGTTTAGCATGCGTTGTCATTTCACAGCATGCTAAAAGACTGGAAAACAGGTTAATCGCTACTATTCTATTTATCTATAGTTTTGTATTTATGGGAGAATTATTTCGTCAAATACTACCAATCAGCTATAGTTCAGCAATAGTGGAGATTATGCTAGGCAGTTTAGGTGCATTAATAGTTGGAGTAGCTTTTCATCTATATGTGTATGTTGCTGATTTGCATAAGTATATGAAAAAGATAGTCTATCCATTCGTATTTTATTTTCCATTTATCTGTATTGTTATTGTTCAGCTTTTCGGATTTAATTTCCTTTCATCGATAACGTATAGTTTAGTAGGAATTTGGCATAAACCCGTTGTAAATGGAACTTATTATTTTACAGTGCTGATAGCTATTCTGTTAAATGTATTGTTGTTATTCATTCTTGCGATTGGCAATAGAAAAGTGTTCGATAGGAAACGAAAAAAGTTACTCCGTTTTTTGATGTTGTATAGCACGGTGACTTTAGTAACGAAAATTGTCTTTGGTTATCCGAACTTTGGTGATAGCTTCCCTCCATATCCTATAATTTTTGAAGGGCTTATTTTTTCTGTCTTCATTTCTTTTTCCTATTTACATAATGAATTATTGCCTAATATCACTAAGCGCTATCAAACGTTATTCGATATTAGTCCTATCTCCATGATGATTGTAAATGGTAATTTAGATATTGTTGAAGTTAATAATCCGGGAATGGTACTACTTGGGATTGAAGATAGTTCAGATCTCAATTTAATGACATTTGCACAAACCAAATATAATAAAAATCAATTACATAAGTTTCTCTATGATATTGAAAGAGAAGGAATCGTACAAGATTACTCGATCACATTGGAAAATATATTTAATGATGGCATTTTACATTTTTCAGTTTCCGCGAAGATGGTTGCCACAGGTGAAGAAAAAACTTATTATGCGATGTTGAGAGATGTGTCAAGTGAAGTAGAAAAAGAAAAGATTATTTTGCATATGGCCTATCATGATGTACTTACAGATTTGCATAATCGAGCATACTTTGTGACGCAGCTTAGGAAAAGACTAGTAGAAACTTCAAAAAATCCAACAAGCCAAGCAGTGTTAGTGTTAATTGATTTGAACGATTTTAAATCGATTAATGATAGCTTTGGCCATCATATAGGAGATCAAGTACTCCAGCATACTGCCTCCATTTTGAAGCAATCTGTTAATGCAAATGACCTTGTGGCGCGTTTGGGTGGAGATGAATTCGTGCTGTTTCTTCAAGATTTTAACTCTGAAGAGGAAATCAATGAATGGCTAGAACATTTGCGTTTCACATTTGAAAAAAGTAGTTTTTCATATAATGATTTAGAGATTAACATTGAACCAAGTATCGGGATTAGCAATTATCCAAAGCATGGCACAACCTTTGAGGATTTGTTTAACCAAGCTGATATGAACATGTATGTAGATAAAGAAAATTTAAAAAGCGTGAAATTAGGTGTTTAAATGGAAATAATAATCATTGTATTCTTTTTTCTATACGGTTTAATTTTCGGTTCCTTCTTCAACGTAGTTGGTTTGCGGATTCCAAAAGGCGAGTCGATAGTTAGCCCACCTTCACATTGCGCGGTTTGCAATCGAAATCTAACATTTAAAGATTTAGTGCCTGTACTTTCTTTCGTATTTTTAAAAGGTAACTGTCGTGGATGTGGGACGAAGATTCATTGGGTGTATCCGGTAATGGAGCTAGTTACTGGTCTTCTCTTTGCTTTTGCTTATTACCAGCTAGGTTTCACGATGGAGCTAGTAGTTGCGTTATTGTTTATTTCTCTCTTGGTCATTATTACGGTGTCGGATATTGCATATATGCTAATTCCTGACAATATTCTTTTATTCTTTTTGGTCCCATTAATCGGCTTAAGGGTATTAGAACCACTTAGTCCGTGGTGGGATAGTATGATCGGAGCATTTGTTGGATTTGGTCTCTTATTCCTCATAGCAGTTGTGTCCAAAGGGGGCATGGGTGGTGGAGATATCAAGCTATTTTTTGTAATAGGATTAGTTTTGGGCTGGATTCCGACTCTACTAACGCTGTTTTTAGCTTCCGTTATTGGGACGGTTGTTGGTGCTATTTCGTTAAGACGAACGAGACAAGGTAGAAAAACACCTATTCCATTTGGTCCGTCGATTGCAGTGGCAGCAATTATCGCTTATTTTTATGGGGAACGGCTTGTCGATTGGTATGTGAATTTGTTTTTTTAACTCGATAACTTTTTTAGACGAGCCGACATAGGTCTCGTCTTTTTTTATAATCTTCGTGATAAGGTTATGA
The DNA here is from genome assembly GCF_044762655.1 of Psychrobacillus sp. NPDC096623. Lineage (NCBI taxonomy): Bacteria > Bacillati > Bacillota > Bacilli > Caryophanales > Bacillaceae > Psychrobacillus > Psychrobacillus sp. NPDC096623. The sequence continues at coordinate 246,776 of NZ_JBIWER010000003.1, read as the reverse complement.
AAAAGAGGTGATTCTATGCCAATTGGAAGGCGCAATAATATAAGAAAAAAAGTTATATTAGCGGGCATACAAGGATTGATCATTGGAGTGGTTGGCGTATTATTGTTCGGCCTAATACTAAATTTAGCAAATGAAAAGAAAGCCGAAAGTGAGGAACCAACAATTACAGTTCCTAAAGAAGCGGATGAAAAGGTAGAGGTTACAGGAGAGGTGGAAGGGAAGTCTCTTCCTTTCCAAGCAAAACAATATGGCATGTTCACTTCCAAGGAAAGCGCACTTGCTTTTATAGGGTCTCAGCCGTCACTCGCAAAAGCGAGTATTTTTCAAGTGGACAACCAATTTTTTGTTTGGAGTGATTTATACGTAACAACGATTCCGACTCAAGAAACAGAGGTACTACCAACTTTTATAAAAAGCTTGTATGTTACGACGAATAGTTGTAAAGACCCTAAAGTCGTAAAAGTAATGGAATTAATACAGGAAGAGAATTTGAACAAAAATTATTTTGAGTCTATCAAAAATAAAGAAGATTATCCCGAAGATCTAATGGGAATAGTCCAAGCTATATCAGCGTTTTCAGACGTACCTTCCGTTATGAGATCGCATATTTTTTCTCATTATGTTGCGACGAATAGTTGTCTAAAATTGAATTTTTGATAGCTTTTTGCAGGCAAAATTGAATTGTTGCTTTTTATACACAATTTCCATTTTTTCAATTGTTTTGTATGCTATTGAAAAGGGGGAATAAGAATTGAAAATTACAACGAAAAAGCAGTTTATATTAGCCAGTGAATCACCTAGAAGAAAGGAATTATTCGGAAAGCTGGGTATTCCATTTGAGGTGAAAGCATCAGGAGCAGCAGAAATAGTTAAACGAAATCTTTCTGTAGAAGAGATTGCTATGCATATTGCGATTGATAAAACAGTTGCTATTTTAGAGGAGAATCCTTCCGCAATTGTTATTGCTGCTGATACAATTGTAAGCCTGAATGATGAATTATTGATGAAACCAAAAGATAATGAGGAAGCAAAAACTTTTCTTCAAAAACTATCCGGAAATACGCATCAAGTAACGACAGGGGTTGCTATTTATGGGGAGGGTACTTCTATTAGTTTTGCGGAAACTACTCTCGTTAAGTTTTTTGACCTTTCAGAAGAGCATATAGATGCATACATAGCGACTGGTGATTCTTTGGATAAAGCAGGGGCTTATGGAATCCAGACTATGGGTGGATTATTCGTCGAGAGAATCCAGGGTGATTATAATAATGTCATTGGTCTTCCGATCAGTCGTTTATTTAAAGTGTTATTGTCACTTCGTTTGATAGAAATTGAGCGGGTGGTAAATGCATGAAAACGAAGCAGACGCATTCGCTAATGATTCGTGATGTTCATGTATCAGATCGCCCACGAGAACGACTTATGAGACAAGGTGCCTCCAGTTTGTCTAACCAAGAACTGATCGCCATCTTGCTTCGAACAGGTACAAAGCAAGAGTCCGTACTGCACCTAGCTAATCGTGTCCTCAATTATTTTGAGCAAATTCAAGAACTAAAAAATGCATCTATCGAAGAAATTACTGCCGTTAAAGGTATTGGACAAGCGAAAGCTGTCCAACTCCTTGCGGCAGTTGAACTTGGGAAGAGACTTTCTCAACAAAAGACAGATGACAAATTTACTATTCGCTCTCCGAAAGATGCTGCTACTTACCTCATGCACGATATGACCTCGTTGAATCAAGAGCATTTCGTAACACTTTTTCTAAACGTAAAAAATCAAATCCTTCATAAACAAACTATTTTTATTGGTTCTCTAAATGCTTCGATCGTCCACCCTAGAGAAATTTTCCGCGAAGCTGTAAAACGTTCAGCGGCCTCGATAATTTGTGCACATAATCATCCATCAGGAAATCCGGCCCCTTCAACGGAAGATATTGACGTGACGAAAAGACTATATGAAGCAGGTCTTCTTATGGGCATAGAACTTCTGGATCACGTAATTATTGGCGATCATCAGTTTATTAGCCTCAAAGAAAAAGGGTATATGTGACACTGTGCATTTTTCGATCTATCAGTTATAATAATAGTTATGACTTTATAACAACGAACGAAGTGAAACTTGTTTGAGATAGAAAGGGAGTAAATAATAGTGTTTGGATTTGGATCAAGAGATTTGGGTATAGATTTAGGAACGGCAAATACGCTCGTATTCATAAAAGGAAAAGGGATTGTACTTAGAGAGCCATCTGTTGTAGCGAAAAATGTACAAAATGGTGCGATTGTAGCGGTAGGAAACGATGCAAAAAATATGATTGGTCGCACACCCGGTTCAATAGTGGCGATTCGTCCGATGAAGGATGGCGTTATCGCTGACTTTGATATAACTTCTGCAATGATTGAATATTATTTAAAAAATGCAATGAAGGCATCTGGAATGTCCTGGAGCAAGCCAAATGTTATGATTTGTGTGCCATTTGGTATTACTTCTGTGGAGCAACGTGCAGTAATTGATGCTGCTAAACAAGCTGGCGCACGTGAAGCCCTTACAATTGAAGAGCCATTTGCAGCAGCAATTGGTGCAAATTTACCTGTATGGGAACCTACTGGAAGTATGGTCGTTGATATAGGTGGAGGTACTACAGAAGTTGCTGTTATCTCATTGGGTGGAATTGTAACTAGTGAATCCGTTCGTGTTGCAGGAGATTCGATGGACCATGCAATTACTGCATATATCCGTAAAACATATAATTTAACAATTGGTGAACGTACGGCAGAAGCGATTAAAATTGAAATTGGCTCTGCTAGAGTAACTGAAAATGAAGAAAAAATGGATATTCGCGGTCGTGATTTAGTGACGGGATTGCCAAAAACAATTGAAATTACGTCTACAGAAATTTCAAATGCGTTACGTGAGTCGATCTCCTCTATTATAGATGGGGTGAAAAAGACATTAGAGCAAACTCCTCCTGAATTATCAGCAGACGTTATGGAACGCGGTATAATGTTAACTGGCGGTGGTGCGCTACTTAAAAACTTAGACAAAGTTATTAGTGATCAAACAAATATGCCTGTATTTATTGCAGAGGATCCTCTAGATTGTGTTGCTATTGGTACAGGTAAAGCTTTAGATCATATGAATGTATTAAAACGTCAACAAACAAAACACTAAGGAGAAGTGTGATATGCCACAATTTTTTTCGAATAAGCGATTAATATTGCTGCTTGTAGGGATGATTTTTCTTGTGGCGCTCATTAGCTTTTCTTTGCGAGATCGAAATCATGCATCATTACCTGAACAGTTGATAAAAGATGTGGTCGGTTTTGGACAATCTATGTTTTCCAAGCCGACCCAATATATTACGGGTGTTTTTGATAATGTAGAATCTTTACTTAATACATATGATGAAAATAAAAGATTAAAAGTAAGATTAGAAGATTATGTAACACTTCAAGCTTCTGTAAATGATCTACGTCTTGAAAATGATGAGCTGCGTAAAATTGTCGAAAAAGAAGAGGATTTGCGTGACTACAATCCAATCCAGTCGACAGTAATAGCTAGAAACCCCGACCAATGGGAAGAAAAGATAATAATAGATAAAGGCGAGATACACGGTATTGAAGTAAATATGGCAGTGATGACTGCTCAAGGGTTAATTGGTAAAGTTACTTTGACCACACCTTATACGTCTACTGTGGAACTTTTATCTACACAAAATCCAAACTATCGAGTTTCTGCAGTTATTGCAGAAGGTAAAGAAGTTTTTGGACTAATTGAAGGATATGACAACAAGCGTAAAGAATTAATATTAAAAAGAATCGATTCAGAATATGAAGTGAAAGTTGGTCAAAAAGTAACAACTTCTGGTTTAGGTGGAATATTTCCAAAAGGTATCCTGATCGGAGAAGTTACAGAAGTCACAACGGATGATTATGGCTTAACTAAATTAGCGTATGTGAAACCTGCAGCTAGTTTCTCTATTTTAGATCATGTAATTATTTCTAAACGTACAATTACCTCGGTAGATGGTACAGATGGAGAAAATACAGAGGCTGATCTAAAAGAAAGTGAAGGAGACGGCTCATGATTCGTATTCTAGTAATTGCTATTTCGGTTCTATTATTCTACTTAGAACCGATTTTTGGTCTTTTTTCGCCTATTGAACTCAATAAAGATTTTTATGTATTGGTTCCACGTTTTCTTATCATTTATTTGATTTTTGTTGCTATTTATTATGACCGAAAACGTGCGATGCTTTACGGTTTGTTTTTTGGGCTCTTGTATGATGTCTTTTTCATTGATATTATTGGATTATATTCTTTTATTTATCCTTTAATGTGTTTAGTTGCGAGTTATACGGTTAGATATATTCATCAGCATTTAATCGTTTCTACTATTCTTACTTTGCTCCTTGTAGCAACTGTAGAGTTATTATTATTCTTGTTTTATACGTTCATCGGTATTAAAACGATGACATTTACTTATTTTTTTCAACACAATCTCATTCCTACAATGATTGCAAATGCTGTATTTTTATTGATGTTCGGATGGGCATTTAAATATATTCTTCTAAATCGATTTAATCAAAGAGCTTTACTGCTTCAAAAATAGCTTAATGATTTTACCGTAGATCTGAGGTGACTTGATTGACAAAAAAGCAGTTAATATTTATAAAAGGAACGAAAGAGGGCCTTGTATTACGCCTAGACGATCAGTGTTCATATGCAGAGCTTTTAGATGAATTAGCAAAAAAGGTTTCTGATGAAGGGTTTGAAGGTCAAGCGGAAGTGCTTTTACATTTAGGTTATCGTTATTGTAACGATGAACAAACAAAAGAGATTATTGCTTGTGTCCAACAAACGGAACATCTTCGTGTCACTAAAATTCAAAGTGATGTTATGACAGTGGAAGATTGTAATAGAAGATTACTAGAAAACCAGTCAGAGACTTACGTCGGGATCGTTCGATCAGGACAAGTCATTACTGCTTTGGGAGACTTAGTAGTTGTCGGTGATGTGAATCCAAATGGAAGAGTCGTTGCCGGTGGAAATATTTTCGTTCTCGGTCGTTTAAAAGGAATTGCTCATGCGGGGTCAACTGGAAACAGGGATGCGGTTATTGCGGCTTCCTGGCTCGAGGCAACGCATCTTATCATTGATAGTGTAGTAGAAACGATGACGGATGAGCTGACAGTTCTCTCAGAGCAACCCGAAATGGAATGTGCTTATTTACATACAAATGGTTCAATCGCTATTGATCGTTTACAGGATCTACGTCTGTTAAGACCTAATTTATCGACATTTAAAGGAGGAAGCTAATGTGGGAGAAGCAATCGTTATAACTTCAGGTAAAGGTGGGGTCGGTAAAACGACAACAACAGCTAACCTTGGAACTGCATTGGCCCTGCAAGGGAAGAAAGTTTGTTTAATGGATACGGATATTGGACTACGTAACTTGGACGTGGTTCTTGGTCTTGAAAACAGAATTATCTACGATTTAGTAGACGTTATAGAAGGTCGCTGTAAAGTTCATCAAGCGTTAGTTAAAGATAAACGCTTTGAGGATAAACTTTACTTACTTCCAGCAGCACAAACTGTGGATAAAAACGCTGTAAATCCAGAGCAAATGAAGGAACTTGTTTTAGAGTTAAAACGTGAATATGATTATGTTTTGATTGATTGTCCTGCTGGAATTGAACAGGGCTATAAAAATGCAATTGCTGGAGCAGATAAAGCAATTGTTGTCACGACACCAGAAATTTCTGCTGTACGTGATGCCGACCGAATTATTGGGTTATTGGAACAGGAAGAAACTATTGATCCACCTAAGCTAATCATTAATCGGATTCGTCAGCATTTGATGAATACAGGTGATGCGCTAGATATTAATGAGATTACTACTCATTTGTCAATTGATTTGTTAGGAATTATAGCGGATGATGAGAGTGTTATTACTTCTTCAAACAAAGGTGAGCCTGTCGTCATGAATCCTGCTAATAGAGCTGCACTTGGCTACCGAAATATCGCTCGTCGTATCTTAGGAGAATCGGTACCGTTAATGTCTATGGATACTCCTAAAACTGGTGTTTTTTCTAAAATCAAATCTATTTTTTCTAAATAATACAAAGCACCGACTGCCGATATTTAAGGCAGTCGGTGCTTTTTTACTATGAAAGCATGTAAATATATTACCTAAACATTAATTTCAAGGGACTTGTTAGAGTGAATAATCCTATGATTTCCGCTTCAAGTGGATGCATTTCGCGAGGTGAGCGATGAGCTATCACCGTCGCTTTCGCGCCGCTGTGATACCTCATCTGTCTCACTCATCCCGCAGAAGTCGCCACCCTACACTGCAATCAATGAATGTGAAATATTACACGGAGAGATTGACATAGCTTATCCTTAACATAAAGGGATTGGGCAATTTTTAGTAAACAATCAAATCCATTAAAATTATGGTAATCATTATTAATTAGGAATGTAGTCCATTAATAGATGCAAAAGGAAGACTTTTATTGATTGCGATATTGTATGTGATTTTTCTTATAAAGTAGAGGTTATTGTTGATTGGAGCGCAGGTCGGCGACTCCTGTGGGAAAGCACGAGGGAGAGACTATAGGCTCGAGCCGTGCCCACGGAAAGCGTCCGACTGAAGCGGAAATCAATGGCCTATCTAGATTTTGTATTTAAAAGATCTTGTGTCTTTTTGCCCGATTTTTTAGATTTAAAATCTCATTAAAAAACAAAGACGTATTCATTAAATAACATCGACCCTCATATATTCTTTTTAGGGGGAATGTTATGCTTTCAAAAAGAAAATGGGTTCTTTCATTTATATTTGTATTTTCATTTATTTTATTAGCAAAGCTAGAAGGAAATGATACGCTATCCACCAATTATGCTACCACTCTATTAGAGCCGCAAAAACCAGCAGAAATATATAAACAGGTTGTTGCTTGGATTAATCGTTCTGATGATGTAATCAGTGTGAGTGCACCAGTTTCGAATCCTCCATTAATCGAATATAAATCGATTCAGCCTTTGGAAGATGGAGCAATTTTGTCCATTGAGAAATCTCAAGAACTGTATGCTTCCGAGGATGGACTAATTATTTATACAGGTTATCGAAAGAAAACTGGTAAAACATTGTCTATTTTATATGATACGGGAGAAACTGCTACTTATGGTTTTGTAGATGAGTTTCGTCAATTACCCTATACGACTATAAATGCGGGTGATATATTTGGTACAGTAGCAAATGAACTTCTTTATGTGCAGGTGGAAAGAGAAGGAGAGTTGTTGGGAACGGATGAGCTTATCGAGTGGCTTGCCGTAACCTATGAGTAAACAGGTATTTCGAGTCCATCCTATTATGATTCCTTTTTTTCTTTTCTTTTATTTATCCGGTGAAATAGCAATGTATGCACTTGTATTTGGCTCCTTATTGGCTCATGAGCTTGGGCATCTAATCGTTGCAATCTGTATGGGGGCAAAAATTCAATCCTGCACAATTTTACCGTATGGTGGCGAGATTAAGATGGAGCAATTTTCTAGACTTTCAAAATCGATGCAGGTGTGTGTGATCTTAGGTGGGCCATTTTGCACGATTCTTTTGCTTCTTTTTGGTGTGTTCGTAGATTTTCCTCAGGCGAATATATTTATCATGATTCAGTTTCTAATTTTAAGCTTAAATCTATTGCCAATCTTCCCTTTAGATGGGGGACGGATTTTACATTCTATCTTTCCAGGGAGATATGAGGGGCTGATCGGCTATTCTGGAAGTGTTTGTGTGCTTATTTTTATAATAAGCTGTTTTTATTTTCCTGAAGGCTTGCCTATTTCGCTTATTTTTTTATTTCTGGCATTTCAAAACTTATCTTACTGGAGATTTCGAAAGTACAAGCTTGCGTTTGATTGGGTAACGAAAAGCGCTTGACTCGGAATATTATGTGTGATAATATTTTAATGTTATTGTTTGTAGCAGCACCCGTTGCTACAACCGCTCTGAAAAGGTTCAAGTATTCGCAATTCGAATCACCTTTTGGAAGGCGAGTCTTAGTCTAAGAGGAGGTGCAAGTATGTACGCAATTATTGAAACTGGTGGTAAACAAATCAAAGTTGAACAAGGGCAAGAAATCTACATTGAAAAATTAGATGCAAATGCTGATGAAGTTGTAACTTTTGAAAAAGTTTTATTCGTAGGTGGAGAAGAAGTTAAAGTTGGCGCTCCATTCGTGAGTGGTGCTACTGTTACAGCGAAAGTTGTAAAAAATGGCAAAGCTAAAAAAATTACTGTCTTCAAATACAAAGCGAAAAAGAACTATCACAAAAAACAAGGTCACAGACAGCCATACACTAAATTAGTAGTAGAATCTATTAGTTTATAAGATGATCAAAGTGACTATTACAAAAGATCAATCAGGTCACATTCATTCTTTCGAGATGAAAGGACATGCTGATTTTGCAGAACATGGGAAAGATTTAGTATGTGCAGGAGCGTCTGCTGTATCCTTTGGTGCAGTAAATGCAGTGATTGCACTCACCGGAATCACACCCATAATTGCGCAAAAAGGGGATGGCGGCTATTTATACGTCGAGGTACCGAGCATTTCAAATCTAGAAAAGGCTGATCAAATACAGCTTATTTTAGAGGCGATGATTGTTTCTTTACAAACGATTGAGCAAGATTATGCCAAGTATATAAAAATAACCTTCAAAAAGTAGGAGGTGGAACATATGTTAAAATTAAATCTTCAGTTTTTCGCATCCAAAAAGGGAGTAGGTTCGACTCGTAACGGTCGTGACTCTCAATCGAAACGTCTAGGCGCTAAACGTGCTGACGGACAATTCGTATCAGGTGGATCAATTTTATACCGTCAACGCGGGACTAAAATTCATCCAGGTGAAAACGTTGGACGTGGTGGAGATGACACACTTTTTGCGAAAGTTGACGGTGTAGTGCGCTTTGAGCGTTTCGGCCGTGACAAGAAAAAAGTAAGTGTATATCCTGCAGCTCAAGAAGCTTAATGAATAATAAAAGGACTGCATTTATGCAGTCCTTTTTGATTTCAAAAATTTCATTAAAGTATTGTATACTCTAAAAGCATAAAAGAACTATTCCTGTTATACTAGATAAGATAGTAAATGTTGGGGTGAGTCTAAAATGGATTATAACAAGATTACTTTAAATGAAGTACTTCGTCATACAATGCATGATTTTTTAAATAACATGCATCTATTACAGATGAACTTAGATATGGGAAAGCCTGAGGAAGTTAGGGCTTTAATACAAAAATATTCCCAAAAATGCAACCAATTTTTTGATATAAATAATATTGGTCTATATAAAACAAATGAATGGCTTCAAACATTTAGTATAAAATATAATCAATTAACTTTAGATGTTCAAACATCTCTTCTAAATAGAAAAGCAGATAAGTACGATGAAGCATTAATAGATTATCTAAATAGATTCGTGCAAGCAATATACCCAAATTTTAGAGGATATCAAGAGCAGATACTGAAACTTCATATCATTTCAGACGAATTTTTGGAAATACTAATAGATATTCGTGGAGATTGGTCTACTAATAAGTGGCAGGATGAATGTGTAGGAGAATTATTTCAGCTGCAAATATTAGAAGCAACCAACAATTCGATAAAAGTAAAACTAATAGCAAGTGGAAGATTGGAGTGAAGTAAATGTTTGTAGATCACGTGAAAGTATATGTCAAGGGTGGCGACGGCGGAGATGGAATGGTTGGATTCCGTCGTGAGAAGTATGTTCCTTTAGGAGGTCCTGCTGGTGGGGACGGAGGAAATGGTGGCGACGTTATCTTCCAAGTAGAAGAAGGTCTTCGTACGTTAATGGATTTCCGCTATAAGCGAATTTTTAAAGCTGATAGAGGAGTCCATGGTGGCAGTAAGAATATGCATGGTGCCAATGCCGATGATTTGATCATTAAAGTTCCGCCCGGTACTGTAGTTAAAAATGAAGAAACAGGCGAAGTAATTGCCGATTTAGTAGAGCATGGTCAAAAAGCAGTAATTGCAAGAGGTGGGCGTGGTGGTAGAGGGAACTCTCGTTTCGCAACACCTGCAAATCCAGCTCCAGAGCTTTCCGAAAAAGGAGAGCCAGGTTTCGAGTTAAACGTGGAACTTGAGTTAAAAGTATTAGCTGATGTTGGTTTAGTTGGATTCCCAAGTGTCGGAAAATCCACACTGTTATCGGTTGTATCAGCTGCTAAACCCAAAATTGCACCATACCATTTTACGACGATCGTACCAAACCTAGGAATGGTAGAAACAGAAGATCATCGTAGCTTTGCGATGGCTGATTTACCAGGACTAATCGAGGGTGCACATGAAGGAGTAGGGCTAGGTCATCAGTTCCTACGTCATATTGAACGTACGCGTGTAATCGTGCATGTTATCGATATGTCTGGTATGGAAGGACGCGATCCTTACGAGGACTATTTAACAATTAATGAGGAACTAAAGCAATATAATCTTCGTTTAACAGAAAGACCTCAAATTGTAGTAGCCAATAAAATGGACATGCCAGATTCAGAAGAAAATTTAAAAGTATTTAAGGAAAAAGTTGGATCGGACATTAAAGTATTTCCAATCTCAGCAATTTCTCGTCAAGGCTTACAGGAGTTATTATTTGCTGTAGCAGACTTACTTGAGGTTGCCCCAGAATTCCCATTAGAGGAACTTGTGGAAGAAGAAACAGAAACGTCTGTTATGTACAAGTATCAAGCTAAACAAGACGACTTCACTATTTCAAGAGATGATGATGGAGCGTTCGTACTTTCTGGTGGATCACTGGAAAGATTATTTAAAATGACGGACTTCAGCAGAGAGGATTCTATCCGAAGATTCTCTAGACAGCTACGCGGAATGGGAATCGATGATGCTCTTCGTGAACGTGGAGCTAAAGATGGAGATACCGTACGATTATTGAAATTTGAATTTGAATTTATCGAATAAAGGAAAGTAGGGAACCGCGTGAAGGATGTAACAAGCCAGAGATTTTTTTTAGTACGGGAGGATGTACTGACGGAGGCAATGCAAAAAACGCTGGAAGCAAAACACCTCCTTCAATCTGGGAAGGCATCTTCGATTTGGGATGCTGTAAAAGAGGTAGACTTATCTCGAAGTGCCTTTTATAAATATCGTGATGCGGTTTTTCCATTCCATTCGATCGTTCAAGAACGAATTTTAACTGTCTTCCTACAATTAGAGGATCGAGAAGGTACGCTTGCTAGGCTATTGCAATTGGTAGCAGACTCTACATGTAATGTATTGACAATTCATCAAACCATACCGATTCAAGGAAGAGCTAGTGTCACATTATCACTTGATGTAACAGCTATGAATAAGGAATTAGAAGAATTTATAAATGAAATGAAGCGTTTAGATTTTGTAGAAACTGCAGAAGTAATTAGCTCTGGCGCTTTATAAGAAAATCGCTCTAGCTAGCTAGATAATGAAGGAGGCTTTTAAAATGACAACCAAACAAGTTGCTTTTCTAGGGCCAGAAGCTTCTTTTACCCATTTAGCAACGCAATCATTATTTCAGCAAGAGGTATTAGTGCCAATTCGTACGATACCTGAATGTATTGAAGCTGTGGTAAATGGAGATGTGGATATGGCGGTAGTTCCGCTGGAAAATGCGCTAGAGGGTACAGTTCCTTTAACAATAGATTATTTGTTCCACGAAGCAGATGTATACGTGATAGCGGAACTTTTATCTCCAATAGAACAACATTTAATGGTACATCCAAATAATACAGATAGATGGGAAGAAATAACAACAGTCTACTCGCATCCACATGCTTTGGCACAATGCCATAAATATTTATCTTATCGATTTGGAAAAGTTCCATTAGAACAGTCAACTTCTACTGCAGCAGCAGCAAAATACGTTTCTGAAAACGAACATTCATGTATCGCTGCAATTGGAAATACTTCCGCTGCATCAGAATATGGCTTGAAAATTGTGGAGCAAAATATACATGATTTTCATTTTAATCACACTCGATTTTTTGTGATTTCTAAAAACAATCATTGTATTGAGCAAGATGGGCATACGGAACAGGTTAAAACGACGGTGATGATCACCTTACCGAAAGACGATCGCTCCGGAGCGTTACATCAGGTATTATCTGTATTTGCATGGAGACAACTCAATTTAAGTAAAATTGAGTCTAGACCATTAAAAACAGGATTAGGGCAATATTTCTTTATCATAGATGTGCTAGAACACGAGAAGAAGCCAATGATGATTGGTGCCCTTGAAGAGCTAAATGCACTAGGCTGTGGTGTAAAATCATTAGGCTCGTATTATACATACGAAACAAAAAACGAAGCAATCCGTTCATAACTGGATTTCGCTTCGTTTTTTTTTATTTGAGCAATAATATGCCAAGTAGTAAAGAAACACCGGAAAGTTTTATGGAATTACCTGAATAATTTTGAGAAACACCCGAATGTAGAAGAGAATCACCTGAATAAACTCAAGAATTACCGGAAAGTGCAGACAAATCTTCAGAATGTAATTATTTTCTAGGTCAAAAATCTGTTGTTATTCTTCCATCAAATAACCTTTTGCTCTAATTGCATGAATACCTCTATTTAAAATTTCTTCAGTTGGCGCGGACAATAAATGCAAATGAATTCCAGCAGTAAGCTCTAATAAAAATGGAGCATCCGTATCCCGTACTTTCTTTAAAAACATTTCTACATCGTGTCTATTGGAAACCATGATAGAGGATGTGATTTCTCCATAAACTGGGTGTTCAACGGTAACGTTTTCCACGGTGACACCTGCATCCACTAAAGCTAAGAGCTCATCCTCTGAATGAATTGACTGATGATTGCATGCTACTCGTCGCTGAACGTATGGAGTACTTTCTTTATCTGGCAGTACAATATAGCCTTGGCTAGTAGATACAATTGGAGCATTCGTTGCTTTTAACAGTGTAATATCATTAACAATCACCTGTCTGCTAACATTAGTGAGCTTTGCTAACTCAGTGCCAGTAACCGGAGCATGTTGTTCTTTTAAATAGGAAAAAATCCATTTCCTACGTTCCCCACCTTTTAACTTTTTCACGATTAACCCCTCCGAACTTGCATATTAACTTGGTTCATATTCATAAGTTTATCATGAAGGGGTGGTTCTTTGTTTAAAAACTGTGACCAATTTAAGGTGTTACACATAATTTAAAGAAGAAGGAAGGAGGAAGACTGTGCAAACTCATGTTGTTGTTAAAGGGGACACTCTGTGGAAAATTGCCAGAAATTACGGGGTTTCTTTTGAAGAATTAAAGAAAGTAAATGCCCATTTAGCTAATCCGGAATATATCGTGCCTGGTATGAAAATTTTTATTCCGAATTCGAAAAAAATGGAATCAACGACTCATCCATACAGTGATAATAGACCAGTAAAGAAAGAAATGGTCAAAAAAGAAATGAAAAAGGAGGAAGTGAAAATCTCGGAACATAATAAAGCGAAGATGCGCCCAGTACCACCAGTACCACCAACAGTGCCTGTAGTGCCGATGCCACAGCCTATGCAACCAGTGGCACCTATGTATCAAATGCCACAAATACCACAACTACCACAAATGCCACAGCAACCGCAACAACCACAGCAACCACAACAGCCACCACAACAGCCACAGGCACCCTATACATTCCCATTTCATATGATGCCTGTCCCTGATATTGATATGACCCCGTCTCCACAAGGCTGGAGATTGATGGAGTCCACGTCTATTCACATTCATAACCATATTGAAAACAATAATATAGAGGTTGAGAAAACGCCAGTATCAGAACCATCACCGCCACCTATCCAACCAATGCCTATTCATCCAACACCACAGCTAACAAGCCCGATATCAGAAGAAGCTTCACCTACATTCCCGACAATGTATCCGTGCCCACCATTTCAGCAATTTCCATACATGCATCACCAAGCAGATTACGGGGGATGTCCTTGTATACAGATATGCTATGTTCCTGTATATCCATGCCCTCCCTATCCCTATCATCATTATTAAAACGTGAGTACGTATATACGGCAGATTAAGAAAAATGTATGGAAATGGAAAAATGAAAACGGCGTATTTTCCGTAAAAAAATATCCTACCATTGAACAGGCAGAAAAAATTCGTCTAATTCATAAAGAGCTAGAATCCATCGACAAACCATTTATACTTCCAATTATTGAGTCATCACCAGATGATTTTATCATTCAACCTTGGTATAAAGGAACACACACTGTTTCCTATCGTTTTAAAGAAGACAGAAAGGCAGTCTACTCTCTTTTAAATCAAATTCATGAGACAAATAAAATAGTAGATTGGGAATATAGTAATTTACTTTATTCATTTAATCTTCTTGCTAAATGGCAGAATCGGAAATGGAAAATGGATGAGATCTCCTTTTTCATCGAGTCACATATTGGGTGTAATCAGACAAAATTATTACTACTTTGTGGAGAAGTTGCATTAAGGAATATGAAGCCATTTAATATGGAAAAGCGCACGTTATTGCATGGAGATGTTGTTCATCACAACTTTTTGTCGGACAGTTCTGATTATAAAATAATTGATTTTGATTTGGCTGTGATCGGTCCTAGAGAAATGGAGAATATCTTATGGATGCATCGGGTGCTTCCAGAAATCGACTATGATATACTGTCCCTAATCCAAGAATTTCCGCAGCTAGAAAAAGTAGTTCGTCGTTATAAGGAAGCGATGATGTATCCAAACGAGCTATACCGCGAATGGTTATATGCTTACTCTTTACCAAAAGAGCGGAAACAGAAATTTATCGAACAGTTAATTCCCTATACGAATAAAGCGTTAACAGAATGGCCCGGTTTATGCTATACTTTAAGTAAACTATAATCGTTCAATTTAGGAGTTGGTCGCTCGAGCTTTGAGCGGCCTTCTTTGTTTGTGACTTTGGAATTTATAAAATATATGGCAGGTGGATAACTACGTATAAGTGTTCCCCGTCCAGACTCCAGCGCCTAGCTCACCAGAGTCGCTTCAGAATTGTGATAAAGGCAAAGAGCGCTATGATTACAATTCTTCCAGCGATTTTCAAGGAGTAACATAGGCTTACGCTTTTGTTCTTATGCTATAATTACAGTATGAATTGTGAGGGATTTAAAGGATGTATGATTACATAAAAGGACAAGTAACTCGGGTCACACCGGAATATGTAGTAGTAGAGCAGCAGGGAATAGGTTATCAACTTTTTACACCAAATCCATTTGCTTTCAGAAAAAGTGAGGAAATAGTCCAAGTATTTACGCATTTTCATGTACGGGAGGATGCACAGCAGTTAATGGGATTTCCGACCCTTGCACAGAGAGAATTATTTCGTAAACTTATTTTAGTTTCGGGGATTGGTCCTAAGGGTGCATTGGCTATATTAGCTAGTGGAGAGCCAACCCACGTCATTCAAGCAATTGAAAGAGAAGATGAAACATTTTTGGTGAAATTCCCTGGAGTAGGAAAGAAAACAGCACGCCAAATGATATTAGATTTAAAAGGAAAGTTAAATGATTTAATAGATTTCGAACAGCTAGAATTTGAAGATGATGAACCAAATTTATTTGAAAACGGGGAAGCTGATCATGAACTAGAAGAAGCGATGCTTGCATTAACAGCTTTAGGTTATTCGGAACGAGAATTAGCTAAAATTCGACCACTACTTAAAGCGGAAGCAGAACTTCAAACAACCGATCAATTTATGAAAAAAGCTTTACAGTTATTATTTTCAGGTAAATAAACAAAAGAAAGGAGGTTTTATGTGTGGATGAACGTGTCATTTCAAGTGAAATCTCCAATTTTGACGAGCCTTTTGAGCAATCGCTTCGTCCGCAGTTTCTACAGCAATATATTGGGCAACATAAGATTAAACATAATTTGGAAATTTTTATCGAAGCGGCTAAAATGAGAAGTGAAAGCTTAGACCATTGTCTTTTATACGGACCTCCTGGACTAGGAAAGACAACACTTGCTGCTGTAATAGCCAATGAAATGGACGTACAAATTCGTATGACAAGCGGTCCAGCAATCGAGCGTCCTGGTGATTTGGCTGCAATTGTTAGTTCTTTAGAGCCTGGAGATGTATTATTTATAGACGAAATTCATCGGTTGAATCGATCTATAGAGGAAGTGCTTTACCCTGCTATGGAAGACTTTTGCTTGGATATCGTAGTAGGAAAAGGACCTGCTGCTAGAAGTGTTCGTCTCGACCTACCACCATTTACGTTAATCGGTGCGACTACTAGAGCGGGAGCATTATCTGCACCACTGCGAGATCGCTTTGGTGTACTGTTACGTCTAGATTATTATGATGAAGATTCATTAACGTCCATAGTGATTCGGAGTGCAGAGCTATTTAACGCCTCCATAGATCATGAATCGGCAGGAGAAATCGCTAGAAGATCTCGAGGTACTCCACGAATTGCTAACCGTTTGCTAAAAAGAGTGCGAGACTACGCACAGGTACGTGGGAATGGATATATTTCTCTTGATATTGCCAGAGAAGCATTGGAGTTATTACAAGTAGATCCTCGTGGATTAGATCATATTGACCACAAGCTAATTATGTCGATGATTGAAAGATTTAGAGGTGGTCCGGTAGGATTGGACACCATTGCAGCTAGTATTGGAGAAGAATCTACTACGATTGAAGATGTATACGAACCATATCTATTGCAGATTGGCTTTATCCAGCGTTCTCCTAGAGGAAGAATTGTTACACCACTTGCGTATGAACATTTCGGAATTCCGTTGCCGGTGGAAAGAAAAGAATAATAAAGGATGTCCTAAAAAATGAGAGTAGAAGATTTTGATTTTGAATTACCTGAAGAACTAATTGCCCAAACACCACTTTTGGACAGAACGAGTAGCAAGTTATTGATAGCTGATTTTGAAAAACAGTCGTATACGCATACTCATTTTAAGGAAATACTAGACGAATTAAATGAAGGAGATTGCCTCGTGTTGAACGATACAAAGGTAATGCCTGCTCGTCTAATGGGTATGAAAGAAGAAACTGGAGCAAATGTAGAAGTTCTTTTATTGACACAAATTGAAGGAGATCATTGGGAAACACTTGTGAAACCTGCAAAAAGAGTCAAAATAGGAACTGAAATAACATTTGGTGAAGGATTGTTGAAAGCTATTTGTACAGATATTAAAGACCATGGCGGACGAATTTTCCGTTTTGAATACACGGGTGTGTTTTTTGAAGTATTAGACCAATTAGGTGAAATGCCACTTCCCCCTTATATTCATGAAAAACTGGAAAACAAGGATCGCTATCAAACGGTTTATGCAAAAGAGCAGGGTTCTGCAGCAGCGCCAACAGCTGGATTACATTTTACCGATGCATTATTAGATGACATTCGCTCAAAAGGTGTTAAGTTAGCGTTTGTAACATTACACGTCGGACTTGGAACTTTTCGCCCTGTTAGTGTAGATTCCATAGATGATCATGAGATGCATTCGGAATATTATCGAATTTCACAGGAAACAGCAGATGTTATTAACGAAGTGAAAGCATCAGGTGGTAAGATTGTTGCAGTAGGAACAACATCCACGAGAACATTGGAAACAGTGGCAACTAAATTTGATGGACACCTTCAAGCAGATAGTGGTTGGACTTCGATCTTTATTTATCCAGGTTACGAATTCAAGTGTATAGATGGGATGATTACGAATTTCCACTTGCCTAAATCTACTTTAGTAATGCTTGTTAGTGCACTTACTTCTAGGGAATTTATACTTCGTGCCTATAAAGAAGCAGTGGACTTAAAGTATCGGTTTTTCAGTTTTGGAGATGCCATGTTTATAAAAGGAAGGAATTATTAAATGACAGCAATTACGTATGAACTTATAAAAAAAGACAAGCAAACAGGTGCTCGATTAGGTGTAGTACATACACCTCACGGATCATTTGAAACACCTACATTTATGCCAGTAGGAACACAAGCAACAGTAAAAACAATGGCACCAGAAGAAATCAAAGAGATGAAGGCCGGTATTATTCTTAGTAATACTTATCATCTATGGCTTCGTCCAGGAAACGAAATTATTCGAGAAGCAGGCGGGCTTCATAAATTTATGAACTGGGATCGTGCAATTCTTACAGATTCCGGGGGATTCCAAGTATTTAGTTTGAGTGATATGCGTAAAATTGAAGAGGAAGGTGTTCATTTTCGTAATCATTTAAATGGGGATAAATTATTCCTAAGTCCTGAAAAGTCAATGGAAATTCAAAATGATTTAGGTTCTGATATTATGATGGCATTTGATGAATGTCCACCTTATCCAGCCTCTTTTGAATATATGAAAGCCTCTGTAGAACGTACATCACGTTGGGCAGAGCGTTGTTTAACTGCTCACAAGAATACGGATAAGCAAGGACTATTTGGAATCATCCAAGGCGGAGAATACGAGGAATTACGCCGTCAATCTGCAAAGGATTTAGTTTCTCTAGATTTCCCGGGATATGCCATTGGAGGATTATCTGTTGGTGAACCGAAAGATGTGATGAATCGTGTACTTGATTTTACTACACCAATGATGCCTGAAAACAAGCCTCGATATTTAATGGGAGTTGGTTCACCTGACTCATTAATCGATGGTTCTATTCGCGGTGTTGATATGTTTGACTGTGTGTTACCAACACGTATTGCACGTAATGGTACATTCTTTACTCATCAAGGCCGTCTAGTTATTAAAAGTGCTAAATTTGCTCGCGATTTCGGACCTATCGATGAAAAATGCGATTGTTACACATGTAAAAATTATTCACGTGCTTATATTCGCCATTTATTTAAAGCGGATGAAACATTTGGTTTACGTCTAGCGTCTTATCATAACTTGCATTTCCTAATGAAATTAATGGAAAATGTGAGACAAGCAATACGTGAAGATCGTCTGCTAGATTTTAAAGAAGAATTTTTTGAAGAATATGGGTATAACAAACCAAATGCAAAAAACTTCTGATTCTTGTATACTAGTTAAAGAGATAAAAGGGGGGAAATAAATACATGGATACATTAGTAGGTTTGTTGCCAATTATTGCTATGTTCGCAGTAATGTGGTTCTTCATCATTCGACCAGCACAGAAGCGTCAAAAAACAACAGCACAAATGCAAAGCAATCTTAAACGTGGTGACCAAATCATCACAGTTGGTGGGTTACACGCCACGGTAGATGCAGTAGATGATCAAACGATTTTCGTTACTGTTGCAGATGGTACTCGTTTACAATTCGAGCGCGTAGCAGTGGGAAGAGTAGTAACAGAAACTAAGTAATAAAGAAAAGCGAAATGTGTCGGATAGTCACGACAACAGCTTGTGTACTGGAAGGATTTTAAGTAAAAGTAAGCTTTTACTTAAAATCCTAAAGCACCATACTGATTATTGGTGGGACAACTACATAACTGCTAAGTATGCTAGATTTAATATTAATATTAAATACATAAGAAAAAGAACTTATTCATTTTTATGAGTAAGTTCTTTTTCTTTGGGCAAAGTAATTATGAGGTGATTATGTGCACGACATACTCATAATTATAATTCGGACATTTGTTTTGTATTGGTTTATACTGTTAATTCTTCGTCTTATGGGGAAAAGAGAAGTCGGCGAGCTAAGTATTTTTGACTTAGTTGTTTTCCTGCTAATAGCTGAGGTTGCAGCATTCTCTTTAGATGATCCACATAGTAAGTTTTTTCATGCAATTGTTCCAATGATTTTACTATCTCTTATTCAAATTAGCGTATCCTATTTTTCATTAAAAAGCAAAAAGTTTCGTGATATGATGGAAGGTGAGCCTTCTATACTTATGAGAGATGGAATCATCGTCGAAAAAGAGATGAGAAAACAACGATATAACCTAGATGACCTGCTTCAACAATTAAGAGAGCAGCAGATTGGTTCAATCCAGTCAGTTTCCTATGCTTTTTTGGAGCCATCTGGGAATTTATCTGTTTTTAAAAAAGATGAAGAACAATATATATTTCCTCTCATCATTGATGGAGAAATACAGCAAAGACATTTAGAACATATAGGTAAAAGCGAAAAATGGTTAATACAAGAATTAGAGCAAAAGCAGATCATGAGTTATAAAAAAATATTTTACTGTAGTTATGAAAACGAAGAGCTCTATATTCAGCTTAAAACTTCATCTAAGTAACAATTTATCAAAATCTGTTTTTAGAGGTTTTAGCAATCTTGAAAATGACGCTTAACTCTTTACGTTTAATCTGTCTAAAAAGTACTAAAGCGATTGTTAAATACAGCATAGTTAATAGACAATCGGTTAGTAATGAGTAACTTCCAATGGAAATAATTAATGGTCTTGAAATAATGGTTAACAAAAATACTGCATACGGTATGACAAAAAAGGAGAAGCCAATTTGTGCTTCTTTTTTTTCTTTCAAAGAAGCGATATGTAAGAATGAAGTAATCAATACTCCAAATCCAATCGCAACGATTGCACCTTTTTCTTGGATAGTAACTTGAGAAGCAAGGAAAAATAGTAATAATAGTTTTCCTACTCCACCATATAAGGAATTGAGAAAAGCAGCTTTTGAATTATTTAGAGCCTGCAAAATTGAGAACAAAGGACTTTGAATATAATAAAAGAAAAAAATAGGTGAAAGGATTTTCATATATACCGTTGCATTATCAACATGGAATAGCGCCTCTACTAGCTCACCGCCGTGAAGGTAAAACAGTGTAGCTGCATAACAGCCGGTCAATGTTGAGAATTTTAAGGAAAGATGGATTCTTTCTTTTAAAAGCTTAAAATTTTTCCGTGCAAATGCATCACTAACTGCGGGTATTAGGACTATAGAAAGCGCGTATGGGATAAAGGAAGGGAATAATAATAAAGGAACTAAAACTCCTGAAATAACCCCGTAAAGTGTTGTGGCGGCAACCGCAGTAATACCAGTAATAGCTAAAGCTTTAATGAAAATAATTGGTTCCAAAAACCATGTAAATGAGCCGAATAGACGACTTCCGGAAGACGGTAATGCAATCGCAAAAAGTGGAGATAATGGGTAAGGTTTAGACGTTTTGCTATACGTTTGTTTAATTTTCCATTTGTCATACTTCCATTTTAAATAGAGCAATGCAATTAGTTCTGCAATTAGTGCTAAAACCATCGCATAAGCAGCAGCTTCTTGTGGAGTAGCGGCGGTTAAAAAGAAAGGTAATAAAAAACTGATTAAAATAATGCGTACTATTTGTTCCATTAGTTGGGCAACTGCTGTTTCTTCTAAGCGGGCTATTCCTTGGAAAAATCCTTTCAATATTCCTCCGGCAGCTGCGATTGGGACGATTGCGATTGATACATATAATGTCATTGTAATAGCATCATTTTTTAATAGATTACCCGAAATATAAGGCGTTACAAAGATAAATAGTGGCGTAAATAGTAAGATGGATATAACTGTAACGATGACAGATGTTCGCATAACAGAGAAATAGTCTGTGATGGCATTCCTTGCGCGTAATTCTGCTATGATTTTAGCCATTGCAATTGGAATACCAAGTTGTACCAAGGAAAGAAAAAATATAAAAGCTGGATAGGCAGTCATATAAATGCCAACTGTTTCTTCACCAGTTAACCGAACAAACTGCATACGATAAACAAATCCTAAAAACTTAGACAAAAAAATGGAAATCATTAGCAATATAGACCCTTTTAAAAATGTAGACAATTAAACACTTCCTTCTCAAATACAGGAACTTCGTATACAATAACAATATGCATATTGCTTAGTACATTATTCTTTAAAAGAGGTGCGACATTATGGAAAATAATTATGAAGATATTTTTACGCACGTACTACCAGCTCTAGAAAGTAAGAAAAATGAGTTTGTCGTTTATCAATATGATACGGTTACAGAGAAAGATATTTGGAAATTTTGTGTGACTAAAAAGTGGAAGAAAAAAGATATTCTTTCTTTGCCCTTATATCAAATCATTAATGATATACTCACTATTTCTCCCGCAGAATATATGACGTTTGAACAAATTGAAAATCAGAGAACATCTAATTGGTTTTCTGAGATTAATCAAGATGAATTGCAAATGTTATTAAACCCTAGTTTCGATGAAAAGTAAGTGCGTACCTATTTGACAGTGAGCGCAACGTGTTTCATAATAAACTTGTTGCTTTTTTTTTGAGGAGGAAATCTACAGATGAAAACTAGAGGACGCATAGTGGCGTTTTTATTGCTACTCGTTATTTTTGCAGGTACAATCAGTCCCACGGTTACAGGTGTATTAAACAATATTAAGCTTGGATTAGATCTTCAAGGTGGTTTTGAGGTACTGTACCAAGTAAACGAATTAAAAGATGGACAAGAAATAACGGAAGATGTTGTAGCAGATACAGCTTCAGCACTTACGAGTCGTATTGACGTATTAGGAGTAAGTGAGCCTAGTATTCAAATTGAGGATGGCAACCGAATTCGTGTACAGCTTGCTGGTGTCGACGATCAAAACTCTGCCAGAGAGTTATTATCGACGCAAGCGAACTTAACATTCCGAGATTCCGATGATAATATAATGCTAGATGGCATGGACTTAAAAGAAAGCGGAGCGAAAGCAGCGTTTGACCAACAAGGACAACCAATAGTAACTTTAGAGTTAAAAGATGCTAACAAATTTGCTGAAATTACTTCTGAAATTGCAGCAAAACCAGCCCCAGACAATGTTCTAGTTATTTGGTTAGACTTTGAAGAAGGCGTGGATTCATATAAAGAGGAAGTCTTGAAGCCTGAAGGGAAACAAAAATTCACTTCAGCTCCACGAGTTTCTCAGCGTATCAGCTCAGATAGCGTAGAAATTTCCGGTGCATTTACAGTGGATGAAACAAAACATCTATCGGGAATTTTAAATGCTGGTGCTCTTCCAGTTGAATTAGAAGAAATCTACTCTACTTCAGTAGGTGCACAATTTGGGGAAGAAGCATTAAACAGTACTATTTTAGCTAGTATTATAGGTATCGCTGCAATTTTCATTTTCATGATTGGGTATTATCGACTGCCTGGTATTATTGCAGTTATTTCATTAGTTGTTTATATTTTCTTAATCTTAGTTATTTTCGATTGGATTAATGGTGTATTAACACTGCCAGGAATTGCGGCAATTGTTCTTGGGGTAGGTATGGCAGTAGACGCTAATATTCTAACCTATGAGCGAGTAAGAGAAGAATTACGTGTTGGTAAATCAGTGAAGAAAGCATTTGATGCAGGTGCAAAAGAATCCTTTACTGCAATTTTCGATGCAAATATTACAACATTATTAGCAGCGGTGGTATTATTCTTCTTCGGTACAAGTTCCGTAAAAGGATTTGCTACACTGTTAATCATTAGTATTTTAGTTATTTTCATTACAGCTGTATGGGCTTCACGTATTTTACTAGGTTTACTAGTTCATAGTGGTTACTTCGATAATAAGCCTGGTTGGTTTGGTATACCTAAGAAAAAAATACACCCTCCAGAAGAAGAAGTAGATACACTAGACTTAACAACAAAATTTGACCGCTTTGATTTTGTTCATAGTCGTAAAATTTTCTACATTGCTTCCATTACGTTGACGATTGCAGGAATTATCGTTTTAAGTGTATTCAAATTAAATCTTGGAATTGACTTTTCTTCTGGTACACGTGTTCAAATTGAATCTACTCAACCGTTAACCCAAGAAATTGTTACAGAGAAAATTGAAAGCATTGGCATGCCTTCAGATGATATTGTAATTTCTGGTGAAAATGGGGACAGTGCAGTAGTTCGATATAAAGATGACTTTACACAGGAAGAGATTAAAACATTAAAAATAGAAATGACTGAACAGTTTGGGGCTGAACCAGCAGTGAGCACGGTCTCTCCTACTGTTGGACAAGAACTTGTGAAAAATGCATTAAAAGCATTAGCGTTTGCAGCTATTGGAATAATCATTTATGTTGCTCTCCGTTTCGAATGGAGAATGGGAGTAGCATCAATCGTTTCCCTACTCCATGATGCATTCTTAATGGTATCTATATTTAGTATTCTTCGCCTAGAAGTAGATATTACGTTTATAGCGGCTGTATTAACGATAGTCGGTTATTCAATAAACGATACGATTGTAACCTTTGACCGTATTCGAGAAAACTTGCAGCGAAGTGATAAGATTGCCTCTGAAGAAGAGCTGGCAACGATTGTCAATAAGTCACTAAGACAAACGCTTGGACGTTCGGTTAATACCGTTCTTACTGTAATTTTAGTAGTAGTAGCATTATTGATATTTGGTGCAGAGGGAATCCGCAATTTCTCAATCGCTTTACTAATTGGGCTATTAGCTGGAACGTATTCTTCGATTTTCATCGCAGCACAAATTTGGTTCGATTTAAAAGTGAAAGAATTGCGTAAAACCGGCGGTATCGAAGTTAAAAAAGAAGAGAAAAAATGGGGTTCTGATGAGCCGGTCGTTTAATGTTTAAGTGTAAGATGGAGCAGGGTATAACTTTTATATACTCTGTTCCATTTTTTTCTATAATAAAAAGATAAGGAGGATCAATATGAAGTTTCAATGGTCACTATTATTCGGTTTGCTATTCGCTATTATTATCGCTTTATTTGCTATTTATAACGTAGATACTGTTCCAGTCAACTATGTTTTTGGAACTGCTCAATGGCCCCTTATTCTTGTTATCTTGGGCTCTGCACTATTAGGCGCGCTTCTTAGTGGTTCAGTTGCAATTTATCGCTCGTTTGTATTATCTCGAAAAGTGAGGCATTTGGAGAAAGAAATGGAAAAGAAAGATGCTACCATTGGTGTTTTACAAAATGAGGTAGTAGCTTACAAAGAAAAACCAGTAGAATTCTTTGAAGAGCCAGTAACAGTTAAAGATGAAAATTCAACTATTTGAGTGGAAAACCTTTTGACTTATGTCAGAAGGTTTTTTTAAGAAAGTATATAAAAATAACCCATGAACAATGGGTCATGGGACTTGTAAGAATGAATAATGCTATGATTTCCATTTCAGGTGGACGCTTTTCGCTGGCACGGCTTCAATCTCCTCAGGCCAACAGGATGTTGGTCACGAAGGTGTTGCCCCACGATGTGGCGCTCTTAGCCTTTGATCCTTAATATGTTCCTGCGGAATTTCAGCTCGAGCCGTACCCATGTCACTTTGTAATATGCTTTTATGGAATAACTTTTCACCAACTATTACTAGTTGGAAAATCTTGTAATGCTAAAGTAAACTGCTTTTTCACAACGTGTCTACTTCAGATAAGGTATAATAGATTACAAGGAAGTGAATAAAATGATTCAATCTCAAAAAAAATGGCAAGTTTCAAGGCCTAATATAGAAGTAGTAGAAATGTTAGAAAAAGAACTTTCCATCCCGAGTGTTTGTGCGAAAGTATTGGCATCTAGAGGATTTGTGCGTGTAGAGGATGCAAAATCCTTTTTACATGTAACAGAAGAACAACTACATAGTCCGTTTTTACTTCCAGGTATGGAAGCACTGGTAGCTCGTGTGCATCAAGCAGTGGATACGGAAGAACGAATAATGGTGTATGGCGATTATGATGCAGATGGTATTACAAGCACAACTATCTTAGTCAAAACACTAGAATCACTTGGTGCTGATGTCATTTATAAGATTCCAAATAGGTTTGTAGACGGCTACGGTCCAAGTGAACGTCTGTTTCAAGAAGCCTTCGACGAAGGCGTAAATCTAATCATTACAGTTGATAATGGTATTTCTGGTTTAAAACAAATTGAATTTGCTAAAGGATTAGGTTTGGACGTCATTGTGACCGACCATCATGAACCTGGTGAGAGTTTGCCGATGGCTGATATTATAATTCACCCTGGATTAAAAGATACAACCTATCCTTTTCCACATTTAGCAGGGGTAGGAGTTGCTTTTAAAGTGGCGCATGCTTTGTTAGGCGAAATTCCAAAGGATTACTTTTATCTAGTTGCGATTGGTACAATAGCAGATCTTGTTTCATTAACAGGAGAAAATCGCTATTTAGTCCAGCAAGGCTTAAAACAAATGCAGCAATCAGACTCAATAGCTATTGAAGCACTGGCAAATGTTAGTGGGGTTGAGCTTCGTTCAATCGATGAAGAAACCGTTGGATTTATGTTCGGTCCTCGTATTAATGCGGTAGGTCGGTTAGGAGAAGCAGCTCCTGGTGTAGATTTGTTTTTAACAGAAAATCCAAACCACGCACTTGCTTTAGCTAGTATGCTCAATGAAAAAAATAAAGAACGACAAGCCATCGTCAAGCAAATTACGGATGAGGCAATGGAGCAATTAGAGCAATTTCCACCTCAGGAAGGACCAAGTGTTATTGTAGTAGGGAAAGTCGGCTGGAATCCCGGGGTTTTAGGTATTGTTGCTTCGAAGCTAGTGGAAAAGTTCTATAGACCGGCAATCGTACTAGGATTCGATGAAGAAAAAAATATTGCAAAGGGATCTGCTCGTAGTATTGAAGGATTCCATATGTATAATGAACTTGCTAAAAACCAAGACATTATCCCCCATTTCGGTGGACATCCTATGGCTGCTGGTATGACGTTACCTTTAGAAAATGTGAATGAGTTTCGTGCGAGGTTAAATGTACAAGCTAAAACAAGCTTGACGGAGGAACAACTTATACCGATTGTAGCAATTGATGTGCCACTTGATATGGATGAAATATCTACAGAATCCATTGAATCATTAAAAAGACTAGCCCCATTCGGCATGGACTTTGCAAAACCAGTTTATTGCATTGAACATGTAGAAGTTTCATCCATCCGTAAAATTGGCTCCGCTCAAAATCATTTGAAAATGGAATTGAAACAGGGAGTAGTACTTTTAGATGCGATTGGATTTGGCAAAGGGCAGTTAGCGGATGAAATTGCTCCAACGACTAAATTATCGTTTATTGGTGATTTACAGCTCAATGAATGGAATGGACGCAAAAAACCACAGCTGATGATACAGGATATAAAAACCGATGAATGGCAACTATTTGATATTAGAGGAATACGCCAAGTGAATCGCTGGAAAGCTCTTATTCCAATGGAGGATACTGTATATATCGCTTTTAATGAAGATACAATTAGATATTTTAGTTCTACTATAGACAGCAAACTATATTTGGCGAGCGAATTGCTGGAGCAGTCTATCCATGCACAATATATTGTTTTGTTAGACTTACCAGAGAATGAGCAATCGCTTATTAAGCTTTTGCAATATCGTTCTTGGAAACGGATATATGCACATTTCTATACGAATGAATCCTCTTATTTTGAGGGCTTGCCTACGAGAGATCAATTCAAATGGTATTTTTCTTTCCTTGCTAAAAGAAAAACATTTGCATTGAAACAGCATATTCACGAATTATCTAAACATACTGGTTGGAGTCAGAATACATTTAATTTCATGTCGAAGGTGTTTTTTGAACTAAATTTTGTTAGAATAGACAATGGGATGTTGATGCTCAATGATAACCTTGCAAAAAAGGATTTATCTGAGGCGCCTTCATACAAACATCGAGAAAAACAGATGGAACTTGAACAAAAATTATTATACGCGCCATATGTGGAGCTGAAACAATGGTTTGAAGAGCGAAAAGCAGTACAAACCGTTCCTGAGGAGGAGCAAATATGGATTTAAAGCAATATGTAACAACAGTTGAGGATTGGCCAAAACCTGGCATTAGTTTTAAGGATATTACATCCATTATGGATAATGGAGATGCATATAAATACGCAACTGACCAAATTGTAGAATATGCAAAAAAAGTTAACGCTGAAGTAATTGTAGGACCTGAAGCTCGTGGATTTATCACAGGATGTCCAGTTGCTTATGCGCTTGGTGTTGGTTTTGCACCGGTTCGTAAAGAGGGGAAACTTCCTCGCGAGGTAATTCGCGCTGAGTATGGTTTAGAGTATGGTAAAGATGTATTAACAATGCATAAAGACGCAGTTAAACCAGGACAACGTGTGTTAATCGTTGATGATTTATTAGCGACAGGTGGTACAATAGATGCTACAATACGATTAGTAGAAGAATTGGGTGGAGTAGTTGTGGGTTGCGCATTCTTAATAGAACTTACGTATTTAGAAGGACGTAACAAATTAGAAAACTACGATATTTGTACGTTGATGCAATATTAATCACTATAGGGCTGAATGTTTGCAGTTAGCAAGCTTATTTAGGGTGGACTTTACAAGTCCCTCTTTTTTTTTATACAATATAGTTTATATACTATTTTAGAAATAAAAAACGAAATCAGGTGAGTTGGCATGGCTAAAGATCAAGTGAAGACGGCAGAAGATGTGTTTGAAACACTCTTTACTTATATGAATGAGGAGCATGTGAACTTTGTTAAGAAAGCTTACGCGCTAGCGGAGCATGCACATAGAGAACAATTCCGAAACTCGGGTGAACCTTATATTCTACATCCAATTCAAGTAGCCGGTATTCTTGCTGATTTACAAATGGATCCAGAAACCGTTGCTGCTGGTTTTTTACATGATGTGGTAGAAGATACAGAATACACTCGTGAAGATATAGTAGAACAATTTAACGAAGAAGTGGCCCTGTTAGTAGAGGGCGTTACAAAATTAGGTAAGATTAAGTACATGTCTAAAGAAGAACAGCAGGCCGAAAATCATAGGAAAATGTTTATAGCAATGGCGCAAGATATCCGTATAATCCTTATAAA
This sequence comes from Psychrobacillus sp. NPDC096623, assembly GCF_044762655.1. Lineage (NCBI taxonomy): Bacteria > Bacillati > Bacillota > Bacilli > Caryophanales > Bacillaceae > Psychrobacillus > Psychrobacillus sp. NPDC096623. Next base: position 217,996 of record NZ_JBIWER010000003.1, on the reverse strand, counting down.
GCTTGCCGATCGTTTACATAATATGCGTACTTTGAAGCATCTACCAGAAGAAAAGCAGCGTAGAATCTCCAATGAAACCTTAGAAATATTTGCACCACTTGCTCATCGTCTTGGTATTTCAGCAGTCAAGTGGGAGCTAGAGGATACTGCATTACGGTATTTAAATCCTCAGCAATATTATCGAATAGTTAATTTTATGAAGAAGAAACGTACAGAACGTGAATCCTATCTAAATAATGTGATGGAAGATATTCGAAAACAGCTAAGTGAAATGGAAGTTGAAGCTGATATATCTGGTCGTCCAAAGCATATTTATAGTATTTATCGTAAAATGATCGTCCAAAACAAACAATTTAATGAAATCTATGATTTACTAGCAATGCGAATCATCGTAGATAGCATTAAAGATTGTTATGCCGTTCTAGGTGTTATTCATACGCTTTGGAAGCCTATGCCTGGGCGTTTCAAGGATTACATCGCGATGCCTAAACAGAATTTATACCAATCTTTGCATACAACTGTTATTGGTCCAAATGGAGAGCCTTTAGAAGTTCAAATCCGCACGGAGGAAATGCATAATATTGCGGAATTCGGTGTCGCTGCTCACTGGGCTTATAAAGAAGGTAAAAAAGTAGAAGCCGATAAAAAAACAATTGATTCGCAACTAACTTGGTTTAGAGAAATTTTAGAATATCAGCATGAATCTTCGAACGCAGAAGAATTTATGGAATCCTTAAAGTTTGATCTATTCTCAGATATGGTTTATGTTTTCACACCAAAAGGTGACGTTGTAGAACTACCTGCAAGCTCTGTTCCAATAGATTTTGCTTACCGAGTACATTCAGAAGTTGGAAATAAAACAATCGGTGCAAAAGTTAACGGTAAAATGGTTCCACTAGATACAAAGCTAAAAACAGGGGACATCATAGAAGTGTTAACTTCCAAACAATCATTTGGTCCGAGTAGAGACTGGATTAAAATAGCCCAATCTTCTCAAGCAAAAAATAAGATAAAACAGTTCTTTAAGAAGCAGGTTCGTGATGAGAACGTTATTAAAGGAAAAGAACAAATAGAAAAAGAAATTAAATTCCAAAATTTTGATATTAAAGAAGTACTAACAAATGAAAATATAAAAAGAGTATGTGATAAATACGCATTTACGGGTGAAGAAGACTTATATGCAGCTGTAGGTTTTAATGGTATTACTGCACAACAAGTAGTGAATCGCTTAGCGGAAAAAATGCGGAAGATACGAGATCAGGAAGAAGCATTAGAGAAGATAACAACTGAAATGCAGGCTCCCACGGTTAATAAGACAACAGAGTCAGGTGTGATTGTTAAGGGAATTGAGAATATGCTAATTCGCTTATCGCGCTGCTGTAGCCCCGTCCCAGGGGATGAAATAGTCGGATTTATAACAAAAGGGCGTGGAGTTTCAGTTCATCGCGCAGACTGTCCAAATGTTCACAACGATAACACTAATTCTCGGATTATTGAAGTTGAATGGGTAAGATCAGATACAACAACCAAAAAAGAGTATCAAGTGGATATTGAAGTATCTGCATATGATCGTTCTGGCTTGTTAAATGAAGTTTTACAAGTAGTAAATGAATCTAAAACGAATATTGCTGCGGTAACTGGTAAATCAGAAAATGATATTGCGATAATTCATTTAACTATTCTTATTTCAAATACTGCTCACTTAAACAGAATAGCAGATCGTATTAAACAATTACCTGATATATATTCTGTACAACGAATTATCAATTAATTGCAAGAAAAGGAGTTTAACTTTTCATGAAAGTGTTACTGCAACTTTGTAAAAATGCAAGTGTTACAGTGGATGGACAAGTCACTGGTAAAATTGACAAAGGCTATTTATTGCTAGTAGGTATTACGTCAACAGATTCTGAAAAAGAAATAGATTATCTTGTAGAGAAAGTGGTTGGTCTTCGTCTATTTGAGGATGACCAAGGCAAAATGAACCATTCAATCGATCACGTGAATGGCGGTATATTGTCGGTTTCTCAATTTACTTTATACGCTGATACGAGAAAAGGCAGAAGACCGAGCTTTATAGAGGCAGCTAGACCAGAAATTGCTAAACCTTTATGGGAGCTTTTCAATGAAAAACTACAGGCGAAAGGCTTGCAAGTAGAAACGGGTGTATTTGGTGCAATGATGGACGTGACTTTTACGAATGATGGTCCAGTTACTATCATGTTAGAAGCATAACTAGAAAAAAGTTGTATAAATTACTCTTATACGGAGTAATTTGTACAACTTTTTTTCATAAATTAGGGTTAATCTAATTGAGCATCAAAGTAATTAATAATTCCATTATAAATACCATGTGTTGCTTGTTCACGGTAGTTTTGGGTAGTCACATTCCGTTCTTCAGAAGGATTACTTAAATACCCTAACTCGATTAAAATAGCTTTCTGTCTATTTTCTCGTAACACTAAATAATCTCCTGGTTGTGTCCCTCGATTTTTTAAGGAAATCATTTTACTAAGCCCATTATGGACATACTTAGCGAGCTCTTTTTGGTAGCTATGCATATAGTATGTTGTAAAACCTCTAACCGAACTATTATCGATCGCGTCATAATGAAGGCTAATGAATGCATCCGCATCGACTTGGTGTCCAATAGATACACGTTTACGGAGCTCTACATATTCGTCCGATTGCCTTGTTAGAATCACATTAGCACCAGCTGCTTGTAATTTGGATGAAAGCAATTCTGAAGTGAGTAACGTAATATCTTTTTCATCTGTTCCGAGTGCACCTGTTGTCCCACGGTCATTCCCGCCATGTCCTGCATCGATGACAATAGTTAGCCCTTTTAAAGTGCCTTTTTTACGAGTGATATCCTTTTTTTTCTCTGTTTCTTTATTGTTATTATCTTTAAATGTTTCAATAATGTTAGATGTAGTGGATGATGCAGAAACTAGCCAACTTGCAACATAAGCAGTTTGATCATTTATTTTTACTTTATACCAATCATTTACTTTTTCAGCAACCGGAAATGTAGTGCCGGCATCAGCCCTAGTGATTACTTCACTATTGGTTGTGCTTTCGGAACGGAGGTTTGTTCCATTATAGAGAATAGTAATAGTGCCGTTTTTTTCTACGGATTTAGTTGTTTCAGGACTCGATAATGTTCCATAAAAACTGTACAACCATCCTTCGTCTCCGTTTTCTAGTTCAACTTTCACCCAATTATGAACCGAGTCAATAACAGGAAATTTATCACCCTTATAGGCCTTTCCTATTTTCTTGGAAGTTAAATCGGCTTTAGACCGAACATTTAGTGCATTGACTGAAACCTCAAATATATTTTCACTTGAAGGCAAGGACGTATCTTTGTTTTTTGTTTGCTCTGTTATAGTAATATAGGATTGATTTATCCAACCTTTTCTACCTTGAAAGTCTATTTCAATCCAATCCGCTTGAGATCTGTACGCATTCGCAGAATCGCCCTCTTGTAATTGACCAATAACTGCGGAAGAGGTTGTAGGTTCTGTACGTACATTTAAACGATTTACCTTTGAAATAATTTGTTTGTTCGTAAACTCAAGAGATTCCTTTGTTGTGTACCAACTAGCAACCCACCCAGTGGTACTTCCAAAATTAATTTGAAGCCAATCATTTTCTTTGCCGATTACGTTTAATTTGTCATTTTTTGTAACAGCACCGATCGTATCATATGTTATACCGGGACCTGATCTTACTTTTAATGAAGTTACATTTACGCTAACTTCATTTTCCTGGGCGTCTGCTTGTAAGTATGGCATAAGTAAAAATGCAGATAAAAAAATTATGGTCATTTTATGTATTATTTTAGCGTTCATTGAATCACCTCTATTCTCATTGTAAATAGTCTAGCGAAAAAATTCTACCTTTTCTTCAAAAGGGTTGACTTATTTGTCTTACGTCATTAAGATAAAGTATAATCAAAAACTAAAACAAACCGATGACCGAAAAAGTAGCTGTTTAAAACGAATGATAAGAGAGGGAAAGACGTGGCTGAAATCTTTCCTGCATACGCATTCAGTGAACAACATTCGAGAGGATTTTTGTCGAAAGAGATTTTTCTTTAGTAGGCAGAAACGGAACTGGCCGTTATCCAGAATCGAGAGGGTCATTATTTATGACCAACTAGGGTGGAACCGCGGAAGCTTATATAAGCTCTCGTCCCTTGCTATTTTTAGCAGGGGATGAGGGCTTTTTTATATGTTTAGCTTCAGCACCCAGTCCTCGAGGTCGCTTTTAGTTCCTCGTTTGAAAGCTGGAAAGATGCTTTCGATTCGGACCTGAGAGCAGCTTCTTGGGTCTAAGCAGGGCGCTTAAGCTTTTCTATTATGCATTCAAGAAAGGGGCAATTGCCATGGATATTAAAGTACCTAGAGGAACACAAGACATTTTGCCAGCAGAAACTGGTAAATGGCAAGCAGTTGAAGAACTAATTAGAGAACAATGTCGTATGTATCAGTACAAAGAAATTAGAACCCCTGTTTTTGAGCATACTGATTTATTTACTAGAAGTGTTGGAGATACGACGGATATTGTTCAAAAAGAAATGTACACATTCCAAGACAGAGGAAATCGTTCCCTTACATTGCGTCCGGAAGGCACGGCGTCAACTGTAAGAGCGTTTGTTGAACATAAAATGTTCGGTTATCCAGATCAGCCTGTGAAGCTTTATTATATGGGACCAATGTTCCGCTACGAACGTCAACAAGCAGGCAGATATCGCCAATTTGTACAGTTTGGGATTGAAGCAATTGGAAGTGCAGATCCAGCTATTGATGCGGAAGTTATTTCTTTAGCAATGTCAGTCTATCAAAACGCAGGATTGAAGAAGCTAAAACTAGTGATTAATTCCCTTGGGGACACAGAAAGTCGAGTGGCACACAAAGCAGCATTAGTTGCTCACTTCGAACCACATATTGAAGAGTTTTGCTCAGACTGTCAAAATAGATTACAAAAAAATCCATTACGTATTTTGGATTGTAAGGTAGATCGTGATCACCAGTTGATGAAAACGGCACCTTCTTTAGCAGATTTTTTAAATGAAGAATCGGCTGCTTATTTCGAAAAAGTAAAAGAATACTTAACAATTTTAAATATTCCGTTTGAGATAGATCCTAATTTAGTGCGTGGCTTAGATTATTATAACCATACTGCATTTGAAATTATGAGTGCAGCTGAAGGCTTTGGCGCAATTACAACGCTTGCTGGTGGTGGAAGATATAACGGATTAGTGGAAGAACTAGGTGGACCTGATGCACCTGGAATCGGCTTTGCTATGAGTATTGAAAGATTATTGTTAGCTATTGCAGCAGAAAATAATGAATGGTCCGAGGTATCTACATTAGATGTCTACGTAATTGGTTTAGGAGAAGCTGCAAAGAAAAAAGCAGTAGAGCTCACGTATCAGTTAAGACAGCATAAAATTACTGCAGAGATGGATTATTTAGATCGTAAAATGAAAACTCAAATGAAATCAGCTGATCGTCTAAAAGCAAAATATGTATTAGTAATCGGTGATGATGAATTAGAAAAAGATAGTGCGATGTTAAAGGATTTATCAACTGGAAATCAAGAATTAGTACCATTCAGTTCATTAATAGATCAAATAAAGACTAGTTCAACAAAGTTGGAGGCAGAGGAACAATGAGTAGAACACATACAAGTGGACAATTAAATGAACAACAAATCGGCGAGTCAGTCGAACTTATCGGATGGGTACAAAAAAGAAGAGACTTAGGTGGTTTAATATTTGTTGATGTACGTGATCGCACAGGGCTAGTACAAGTAGTTTTTAATCCGGAGATTTCCGATTCAGCTATTCAAATTGCAGATAAATTACGTAATGAATTTATTGTAGAAGTAAAAGGTACTGTAGTTGCTCGAGCTGCAAACCAAGTGAACAAAAATATTTCTTCTGGGGCAATTGAAGTACATGCTACGGAGGCTCGCATTATTAACGAAGCTAAAAATCCACCGTTTACGATAGAAAACCAAACAGATGCTGGGGAAGATATTCGTTTAAAATATCGTTACTTAGATTTAAGAAGACCAGAAATGTATGATACTTTCAAAATGCGTTCAGATATTACGAAAACGGTTAGACGCTTTTTAGATGATGAAGGATTCTTAGAAGTGGAAACACCTATTTTAACGAAATCTACCCCTGAAGGAGCACGCGACTATTTAGTACCAAGTCGAGTTCATGATGGAGAATTCTATGCACTTCCTCAATCACCACAGTTGTTCAAGCAACTGCTTATGGTTGGAGGTTTTGAAAAATACTATCAAATTGCGCGCTGTTTCCGTGATGAAGATTTACGTGCAGACCGTCAACCAGAATTCACTCAAATCGATATGGAAATGAGTTTCCTTTCGATGGATGAAATTTTGGAAATGAACGAGCGTATGATGAAAAAGATTATGAAGGATGTTAAAGGCGTAGACGTAACGATTCCTTTCAACCGCATGAATTATGACGAGGCGATGAATCGCTTTGGATCAGATAAACCGGATGTTCGTTTTGGGTTAGAACTAGTTGATCTTTCGGAATTAGTGAAAGACAGCTCATTCAAAGTTTTCGCTTCCGCTGTGGAGGCCGGTGGTCAAGTAAAAGCTATTAATGTGAAAGGTGCAGCTGCGAACTATTCTCGTAAAGATATTGACGCACTTGGAGAATTCGCAGCAGTTTATGGTGCAAAAGGGCTTGCTTGGTTGAAAGTGGACGAAGAAGGTTTGAAAGGTCCAATTGCTAAGTTCTTCGAAGGGGAAGCAGCTTCAAGTCTAATTCAAACATTGGAGGCAACAGCGGGAGACTTATTATTATTTGTTGCTGATAGAAAATCAGTTGTAGCAGATGCATTAGGTGCATTGCGTTTAAAACTTGGAAAAGATCTTGGGTTAATTGATGAATCACGTTTTGAATTCTTATGGGTAGTTAACTGGCCTTTATTCGAATACGATGAAAAAGAAGGACGCTATTATGCGGCACACCATCCATTCACAAGACCGTTTGACGAGGACCTTCCTTTAATGGATAGTGATCCTAGCAAAGTACGTGCTCAAGCGTATGATTTAGTATTGAATGGCTATGAATTGGGTGGAGGGTCTTTACGTATCTATTCTAGAGACGTTCAAGAAAAAATGTTTGCAGTTCTTGGTTTTTCAGATGAGGAAGCGAAGGCTCAATTTGGTTTCCTAATGGAAGCCTTTGAATATGGGACACCTCCACACGGGGGAGTTGCATTTGGATTAGATAGATTAGTGATGCTTCTTTCAGGAAGAACTAATCTACGTGATACAATTGCATTCCCGAAAACAGCAAGTGCAAGTGATTTATTAACATCTGCACCTAGCCCAGTGGCCGAGGCTCAGTTAGATGAGCTAAGCTTGAGCTTGAAATTAAAGACAACAAAATAATTTTAGAAGGATTCATCGTGTTATCATTGCGATGAATCCTTTTTTTTAAATTTAGTTCAAAAAATACCCCTAAGCACTGGGATCAATATACTTTTTAGAATAAAAAATACTACTGATTTCCGTTACTGGTGGACGCGTTTCACGGGGTGAGCGATGAGCTATCACCGTCGCTACCGCGCCGCTGTGATTTCTCATCTGTCTCACTCATCCCGCTGAAGTCGCCACCTTTCACTCCAATCAATTAATGACTACTACTACACGAAAGATTTTGCATAGCTTATGGCTACATAAAAAGATTGGTCAAATTTTAGTGATCAATAATTACTTGTAATCTTTTTTGAATTTGGATTGTTGTCCAATGATAGATGTAGAAAGCAAACCTTAATTTTTATGATGAAGATAGAGTAAGACCGCTTATTTTATGTGATATTGTATACACTTTAATTATATTATTAAGAGGTTTTTGTAGATTGTAGCGCAGGTCGGCGACTCCAGTGGGGTAGCACGAGGGAGAGACTACAGGCTCGAGCCGTGCATAACTAGTTGCTCGGTTTTTTTTAGAACTTAATAAAAGTTGTGATACTTACATATAATTTCTATAGTACATATTCTTTTATTAAAGAGGGGTAGAAGGAACTGATTATTGAGAAGGCGCTATTGTTTATTATCATACTTAGATTACTTTCGGGAAGTATTGAGTTATCCGCAGCAATGCTCATGATCAAATTTAATGACTTAGAAAAAGCATTTTATATTAACTCCCTACTAGCATTAGTAGGTCCAGTAGTCTTAATAGTCACAACTGGCATAGGCTTAACGGGTTTATCTGAAAAAATATCGTTAACAAGAATGGTCTGCTTATTTGCTGGTATACTGCTCATTCTTTATAGCTTAAAATCAAATTGAAATATAAAATGGACTGGTTAGCATAGAGCTTTCCAGTCCATTAATTTTAAGCATTATGATGTTGTCCTTCGATTTCTTCTACTTTTATAAGTTTCATCGCAAGAAAAAAGAGGAGAATTCCAATTATGCCAGCAACAATATAACTAATATTAAGGTAATTTTTCATCACTAGCGACATGATTGGTGGACCAGCCGCAACACCGATGAATCTTGCAGAACTATAAAAAGAAGAGATTGTGCCCCGTTCTTCTTTTTTTATATTTTCAGTAATTAGTGCGTCTAATACCGGTAGCAAGGCACCAATGGCCATACCCATCAAACTTGTCACGATTAATAAGAGGATCAATTTTTCTTTTGTAAAACCTATAAATACCACACTAATAGACATGATTATTAAACAAATCATAGTCATTTTTTTCATAGTAGATACATTTCCTTTAATATTTCGACCAGTTATAAAAGAAGCGATACAAAGCATAAGAAGTGGAATGGCTATCACGAATCCTTTTTTTATCCCTTTTATATTATGTGTTTTTTCAAGCATTTCGGACAAGAAAAATAACACGCCGAATAATAGAAGCATAACAAAAGCACCGTTTATAAATACAGTTAATAGCCATTTACATTCTTTTTTAAATGTTTTTTTAGTGTTACTTAAAAAGTCTTTGAATTTAATTGGTTCATCTTTCTCTTTTGGTACTTTTACAAAGAAAAATATCAATAGGATGGAAATTAAACTAAAAATTGATATTGAAAAGAAAGGTAAAAACCATAATACTGCTGCCAAAACCGATCCTAGAATAGGACTTAACACCTTTCCAAAGGTGTTAGAGGTTTCTATAATCCCCAGACAGGAACTGGTTTTTTCATCGTCATCCTTATATAAATCTCCGACCAGTGGCAATACTATTGGCATTGCACCAGCAGCACCCATTCCTTGAAGGATTCTTCCGATGATAATCCAAATAAAGGGGTCGTCCATTTTCCATGAAGCAAAACCCGCAATAATACCGCCAATTAGTGCTAAAATTAGGCTAGGTAAAATGACGACCTTTCTCCCGAAACGATCAGATAGATATCCTGCAACAGGTATTAGAAAAATAGCTGCAATGGAATAGCTAGTAATAATCATACTGGACTGGAAGGAACTAATACCTACCTTTTTTTCTAAAACAGGTAAGATTGGAATCAGCATGGAATTGCCAAGTGTCATGACGAGTGGTATAGAGGCCATACTTATAACACACCATATACTTACATTGTCAGTTTGATTACTATTTTTTATCATTTGCACACCTCAACTAATGATCTTTAAGGTATGTTTTCCTATGGGGATTACAATATACGTTCAACTAGTTTTTAAAACAGTGCATAGAACGCTTGCATGCCAAAATAGATCCCGAAACCAATCATACATAAAGAAGAAATAAATGAAATGGCTTTTAAAACCGGAGTCGATAACAAATTTCGTGAACTACTTGATAAGAAAGCCATTATAAAATCTACAAATCCAATTCCAAGTAATATGGCTAGGCTTATAATAATGGTTTCAATACCAGATATTTGACCTCCGCCACTTACTAAAATAGAGCCGTAAATTCCAAGCCAAAATAGAATTGTTAATGGATTCAAAAAAGCCATTAGCAAACCAGCCAGTAGAGAGTGCCGTAAACGAACAACCTTTCGAAATTTTGGATCCATAGAAATATTGTTTAGCGTCATTAAGTTTTCGATTCCTGTGTACATAAGCACAAAAAAGCCGAAACACCATAAAAATATTCGCATATACGGAGAATCAATAAATTGACCAACTCCAAAATAAACCAAGAGCATATAAATAATATCTGTAACAATTGCCCCCATCCCAAAAAACCATGCATGGAAAAAACCATTTTTTATTCCGGTATTTAGGAGTGTCGCTTTAACAGGTCCAATTGGTGCTGCCAAGGAGATTCCTAACAAGAAATATGTACTTAAAGAATTCATTCATTTCCTCCATTTTTCGTGTATGATGAATCTTATTCACGATGGACTATCCTTACAACTGAAGGAGCTAAATATTATTTAAGGTTAATTAAACCAAAATAATTCTATTTACCTATTATTCAGAATAGTTAGTAAAATGGACGACAAAATGATTGATGTTTCGATATTGATGTGCTATTATACAAATAACACGAATCCTGATGTGTTCGCAATTTGCCAATCAGTTTTGACCGAACAATTATATCGTTGGGAGTCTAACTTTTATTATGAATGACATGCCCTTAATAGGGACGCCAGAATTAATAAAGAGGACACCCACCTGCAACTTGCGGGTTCAAAACGATACGCTCTATTTGTCGGCACGATTGGGATTCGTATCATTTTTTAAATATCCCTCTAGCAATTTTGCTGGAGGGTTTTTCATGGGATTTTATTATCCTACTAATCTGATTTAAATGGAGTGTTTTTTATGTTACATCAATTTTCAAGAAATGAACTTGCAGTAGGTAAAGAGGGTATAGAATTACTAAAAAATACAACAGTGGCTATATTAGGTGTGGGTGGAGTTGGTTCCTTTGCAGCAGAAGCTTGTGCTAGAAGTGGTGTGGGCAGAATTATATTAGTAGATAAGGATAATGTCGACATAACGAATATAAACCGCCAGCTAGTAGCTTACATATCAACAATTGGGCGTTCAAAATCAGAAGTAATGAAGGAACGAATTGCCGACATTAATCCTGAATGTGAAGTTATCGATATGCATATGTTTTATACAGAAGAAACGTATGAACAATTTTTTGCGATGAATATTGATTATGTAATTGATGCATCTGATACGATCATTTATAAGATTCACTTGATGAAAGAATGCTTAAAACGTAATATTAAAATTATTTCAAGTATGGGTGCTGCCAATAAAACAGATCCAACTCGTTTTAAGATTGCCGATATTTCTAAAACTCATACAGATCCAATTGCAAGAGTTATACGTGCGAAGCTTCGTAAAGAAGATCATATAACAAAGGGTATAACGGTTGTATTTTCCGATGAAAGTCCAATTATTGTACGAGAAGATGTAGTTGGAACAGTTGGCAAACCAGAAGCAGCTATTAGAAAAGCAAAAATGCCACCTTCGTCTAACGCATTTGTTCCGTCTACAGTCGGTTTGATATGTGCAAGCTGGGTAATAAATGACATATCAAAAAATATTCACATAAATCGTGTAAAGTAATTGCTTGAAGTTTTTTCCTGATGATTTATACTAATTGTATGTATACAAGGAGGGGAAATACAATGACTGAAACAAATAACCAAGAAACACCAAAAAAGAAAATGACGCTTCAAGAAGCAGTTAAGCAAAAGCTTGAAGAAAAAAAGAATCAATCTACAGGTAATAAAAATTCCCTTAACGGTTCTACTGGAAATCAGAAAATGAAAAGCCAACAAACTAAGAAGGTAAGTAATACTAGACGTAAAATGGGTGTATAATTATCTCTTCTTTTTAGTCAAGTAAATATTAGTTCTTCGATGAGCTTTGCGCAGGAGCAAACCAAAAAAGTAAGTATTACAAGACGTAAAATGGGTGTTTAAACCATAAAAAATCCAGTCCCTTTTTAAGGTGACTGGATTTTTTGAAAGATAAGAAAGTATAAAAAATGTTCCGTGAATACTGGGTTATAGGATTATTTAGGATGAATAATCCTATAATTTCTCTTACAGCAGCAGGTCGATGACTCCAGTGGGAAAGCACGAGGGAGAGACTATAGGCTCGAGCCGTGCCCACGGAAAGCTTCCGACCGAAGTGAAAATCAACGGAATCTCTACGTTTTTGACTTTAAAAGACCGGGCGTCTTTTGCCCCGGTCTTTCTTATTTATTTTTCTATTTTAAATTTCTCTAATCGATTATATATAGCGGCCAATCTTTTTTCTTCTCCAGCTTCAATTGGTTTGTAAAATGTACTGCCGACAAGATTATCTGGAAGATAGGTTTGGTTGACCCAGCCTCCAAACGTACCGATTTTAAAATCATGCGGATAAATATAACCACCATGCCCTAAATCAGCAGCTCCAGCATAATGTGTATCTTTTAAATGACTTGGAATATCTCCGGTTTTTCCTTGATGGATACTATTGATGGCAGCGTCCAATGCTTGATAAGCTGAATTGGATTTTTCTGATAAACACATTAGTACAACTGCATTGGCTAAAGGAATTCTTGCTTCTGGTAATCCTAATCGCTCTGCAGATTGAATAGCTGCTAACACTTGTGGTCCAACAGATGGATTAGCAAGTCCAATATCTTCATAGCTCATCACCAGTAATCGTCTGGATACGGCTACTAAATCTCCATTTTCCAATAAGTGTGCTAAATAATAGAGAGCAGCATCCGTATCACTACCACGGACAGATTTTTGAAGTGCTGAGAGCAAATTGTAAAAGTGAGAGCCTTTTTTATCCCCGAACACACCAACCCGATCTACAAGGCTTTTTAAGGTGGAATCCTCAACAATCGTTACTCCATTTTCTTCAAAACTTGCAAAAATAGTAGATTCTAATAATGTCAAAGCCTTTCTAGCATCACCGTTTGCTGCGTCGGCGATTAGTTTTCTTTGAGCCTCGGTAATTTGAATATTCATTTGACCAAGACCCTTTATCTTATCTTCTAACGCTCTTTTTAAAAGTAAATCTATGTCATCAGTTGTCAGTCTTTTTAGTTGTTTGATCTCTCCGCAACGTGACCTAATCGCTGGGTTTACATCGTGAAAGGGGTTTTCTGTTGTTGCACCGATTAAAATAATCGATCCATTTTCTACATGGGGAAGCAATGTATCCTGTTGCAGCTTATTGAAACGATGAATTTCGTCTAGGAATAGAATTACTTTTCCGCTAATACGTGCATCAGCTACTACATCTTCTACATCTTTTTTTCCAGCTTTAGTTGCATTTAATGCGACGAAGGGAAGTTTTGTCGTACCGGCTATGGCAAAAGCTAGGGAAGTTTTGCCAACTCCGGGGTCGCCGTATAGAAGCATAGACGGTACATGTCCATTTTTTATCATTTTATATAAAGCGGTATTTTCTCCTATAACATGCTGTTGACCAGCGAGTTCGTCTATAGTTTGAGGTCTCATTCGATATGCTAAAGGTTCGTTTTGCAACATGATCTCTCCTTTTTTCGTACGTTTGTTCTTTTATTATATAGAAGATTGTCTCAAAAGTCATTTTGAAGTCGATATACCGTGTAATTATGCTATACTAGGGAAAGAATTTTTTTAATCTTATGAGGTGAATTATATTGAAATTTTCAACAAAGGGAAGATACGGTTTAACGATAATGGTGGCTCTAGGAAAGCAATATGGAGAGGGTCCTATTGCCCTAAGACAAATTGCTGGAGAATATAATTTGTCTGAAGCGTATTTAGAGCAGATTGTATCACCTCTTAGAAATGCAGGACTAGTGAAGAGTGTAAGGGGAGCATATGGTGGTTATATGCTATCAAAAATACCTAGTGAAATTACGGCAGGAGATGTTATTCGAGTTTTGGAAGGTCCAATTCAAATCGTTGAGGGAATTGAAGAGGAAGCACCGCCACAGCGAGAATTATGGATGCGTATACGAGACGCGGTAAAAAATGTACTGGATACAACTACGATTGAAGACCTTGCAAAATATACTGAAAACGATCCGGGGAACGCTGGATATATGTTTTATATATAAGGAGTTTAAAATGACTAGAATATATTTGGATCATGCAGCTACAACACCGATGGCCGAAGAAGTAATTCAAGTCTATACAGCTGAAATGAAGGACGAGTACGGAAATCCATCTAGCATCCATCAAACAGGTAGAAAAGCAAGAAAAAAAGTGGATGATGCTAGAACGATTTTAGCTAAAAGTATTGGAGCCCATGAAACGGAAATTACCATTACTAGCGGTGGTACAGAAGCAGATAATTACGCTATTTTTGGCACAGCATACGCTAGACAGAACGAAGGTAAGCATATTATTACAACACAAATCGAACATCATGCCGTGCTTCACGCTTGTGAGCAGCTTGAAAAAGATGGGTTTGAAGTAACGTACCTACCCGTAAATGAAAATGGATTAATCAGTATAGATGACTTGAAAAGTTCGCTTAGAAAAGATACTATTTTAGTTTCCATTATGTTTGCAAATAATGAGGTAGGCGTTGTTCAACCAATCGAGGAAATTGGAGAGCTATTGAAGGATCACATAGCCTATTTCCATACAGATGCTGTACAAGCATTTGGAAGTTTGACAATAGATGTTCACAAAGCACAAATTGATTTACTAAGTGTTTCCAGTCATAAAATCAATGGACCTAAAGGGATAGGTTTTTTATATCAGCGAAAAGGTGTTATGCTTAAGCCCATTTTTTACGGTGGCCAGCAGGAACGAAAAAAACGGGCAGGAACGGAAAATGTACCAGCTATTGTTGCATTTGCAAAGGCAGTCCAATTAAAACAAGCAGCTCTTACCGAAGGTTCTCTAGCTTATAATCAATTAAAACAAACTTTCTTGTCTGAGTTAAAGAGACTTGGAGTCCCTTTTAAAGTGAATGGCTCATATGAAACTGTGCTTCCGCATGTATTGAATATTAGTATTCCGAATACAGACGTGGAGACTTTTCTAGTGCAATTAGATTTAGCTGGAATTGACGCATCTAGCGGCTCTGCTTGTACTGCCGGTTCTATTGATCCGTCTCATGTACTAGTAGCGATGTTTGGAGAGAATACACCAGAGCTGCGAAATTCGGTCCGTTTTAGTTTCGGATTAAACAACACACTAGAGCAAGTGATAGAAGCAGCACATAAAATAAGCAAAATAGTTTTATAGATCAAACTCGCTAAACTTTTAACTTCATTTAGCTTGAGTTTGTATGTCCTACTATGAAGTTAAAGATTGATGTGAAATGAGTGAATAGGATGAAAAAGAAAGAAGATACAAGAGTAGTAGTAGGAATGTCCGGAGGGGTAGACTCTTCTGTTGCCGCTTATTTACTAAAAGAACAAGGTTATGATGTAATAGGCATTTTCATGAAAAACTGGGATGACACAGATGAATTTGGTATGTGTACTGCCACAGAAGATTATGAAGACGTGATAAAAGTTTGCAACCAAATAGGTATTCCTTATTATGCAGTAAACTTTGAAAAGCAGTATTGGGATAAGGTTTTCACTTACTTTTTAGAAGAGTATAAAGCAGGTCGAACTCCTAACCCAGATGTAATGTGTAATAAAGAAATTAAATTTAAAGCGTTTTTAGAGCATGCATTAGCGTTAGGTGCAGATTACTTGGCAACTGGTCATTATGCACAAGTAGAAGTTCGCGACGGTCAAACTCGTATGCTCCGTGGTAAGGACAATAATAAAGATCAAACGTATTTCTTAAATCAATTGAATCAAGAACAATTGGAAAAAGTAATGTTCCCAATTGGACATTTAGAAAAGAAAAAAGTGCGTGAAATTGCATTAGAGCAAGGTCTTGCTACAGCGACGAAAAAGGATTCCACTGGAATTTGTTTCATTGGCGAAAGAAATTTCAAGGAATTTTTGAGCCAATACCTACCTGCGCAACAAGGTGCCATGGAAACAATGGATGGAAACGTGATGGGACAGCATGATGGGTTGATGTATTATACAATTGGTCAACGTCATGGTCTAGGCATTGGTGGTTCAGGTGATCCTTGGTTCGTAATCGGGAAAGACTTGGACAGAAATGTATTGCTCGTTGGGCAAAATATTAACAATGATGCATTGTTTTCAACTAGCTTAACGGCTACTGATTTATCTTTTACAACAACATTAGAAAAACCACAAACTTTCAAAGCAACAGCTAAATTCCGTTATCGCCAAGAAGATGTAGGTGTTTTCGTAGAATTGATAGATGCTAACCGAGTTCGAGTTATATTTGATGAACCAGTGCGTGCTATTACACCAGGACAAGCCGTAGTGTTTTACCAAGGTGATGAATGTTTAGGTGGAGCAACCATTGATGAAGTTTTTAAAGATGGCCATAAACTGGATTATGTTGGATAACTGGAGGTAATATTCATGAACTACAATGAATTAGGAATTCAAGCTATACAAGAAGAGGATTACGAAAAAGCAGTCGAGCTTTTTACAAAAGCAATTGAAGAAAATCCAGATGAGGCAATCGGTTATATTAATTTTGGGAATCTTTTATCCTCGATGAATGAAGATGAACGAGCAGAGAAGTTTTTCCAAAAAGCAATTACATTAGATGAGGATGCAGCAACGGCCTATTATAGTCTTGCAAACTTATACTATAATGCGGAGAGATTTGAGGAAGCGGCTAAGTTATATGAAAAAGCAATCGCAAGTGGTATTGAAGGGCCAGACGCTTATTATATGCTTGGAAAGAGTCTTGAAAAAGAAGGGCTAACAAAGCTCTCACTACCCTATTTACAAAGAGCGTATGAGCTGGCGCCAGACGATATTCAGGTGAAATTATCTTATGGTATCGCTCTTGCTAGCCTAGAAATGTTCGAACAAGCAGAACCTGTTTTTAAAGAAATAGTAGAGATGGACGCAGAAAATGCAGATGCTCACTACAATTTGGGCGTTTTATATGCTGTTTCTACATCGGACACAGAAGCTGCATTATCCCATTTAAAAGAAGCTTTCACGCTTCAACCCAATTATGATCAAGCACGCTACGTGTATGACATGATTTCTCTACGAAATTAATGAAACTTTGGAGGCGGTAGTAT
Organism: Psychrobacillus sp. NPDC096623; assembly: GCF_044762655.1. Classification (NCBI taxonomy): domain Bacteria; kingdom Bacillati; phylum Bacillota; class Bacilli; order Caryophanales; family Bacillaceae; genus Psychrobacillus; species Psychrobacillus sp. NPDC096623. The sequence continues at coordinate 200,895 of NZ_JBIWER010000003.1, read as the reverse complement.
GACCAACGAAATAAATAATGAAAAACAATTTATTGCAGGTCGTCCTATCGTTTCGATTTTTCATAACCCTCAAAATTTATTTTCTATCTTAAAAGTGAAAATCAAATCCACAAACACTACGTATACAGACAAGGAAGTAATAGTATCAGGCTATTTTCCTCCTCTAGTTTTAGAAGAAGCATATAAATTCATCGGTTATATTAAAAACCATCCGAAATATGGCATTCAGTTCCAAGTGGAAACGTTCCAAAAAGAAGTGCCCGATACGGAACAAGGAATCATTCATTATTTGTCGAGTGATATGTTCACGGGGATAGGGCGTAAAACAGCAGAGCAAATTGTAAAAAAACTTGGGCCAAATGCTATAAATAAAATTCTAGATGATTCGGAAGCCCTAGATATAGTTCCACGTCTTTCAGAAGAAAAAAAACAAACTTTACGTGCAGTTCTAGTGCAAAATCTAGGCTTAGAAAAAGTAATGATTCAATTAAATGAATGGGGATTCGGTCCTCAAATCGCCATGAAGATCTATCAAGCCTATAGAGAAGAAACACTCACGGTACTTACTAAAAATCCATACCGCCTTATTGAAGAGGTAGAGGGGGTTGGTTTTGTTCGAGCGGATGAGCTTGGCTATAAATTAGGTATTCAAGGGAATCATCCAGATCGGATTAAAGCTGCAATATTTCATCTGCTTCAAACTGCTTCGTTAGGAGAAGGGCATGTATTTTTATATGCAGAGCAATTGTTAGAATCTGTTAAACAGTTATTAGAAAATGCTCAGCGAGAAGAGATCCCATATGAGGCCATTAGTAAATGCTGCATTGAACTAGCGGAAGAAAGTCGGATAGTCGGAGAAGTGAATCGTTTTTATATTCCTTCTTTATACTTTTCAGAAGTAGGAATTGGTTCTAAAATAGAAACGCTACTAGCGGAAAATGATTCCCACCATCAATTTCCTTTAGCCGAGATGAAAAAGCATCTTGGAGGTATTGAAGAACGTCTAGGGGTGCAGTATGCTCCGACACAGATTAATGCGATAGAAACAGCGTTAAACTCAAGTATGACTTTATTAACTGGAGGTCCTGGTACCGGAAAAACAACCGTTGTGCGAGGAATCGTTGAGCTCTACGCAGAATTACATGGACTTTCGTTGGATCCAAAGGAATGGATAAAGGACAACAAACCCTTCCCAGTAGTTTTAGCTGCTCCGACTGGTAGAGCAGCTAAACGCCTTAGTGAATCTACAGATTTGCCTGCAATGACTATTCATAGACTATTAGGCTTTACGGGTCAAGAGGATGCGGATGTTGAAGGCAAAGAAATAGAAGGTAAACTAATTATCATTGATGAAACCTCTATGTTAGATACATGGTTAGGACATCAACTTTTAAAGGCAATTCCAAAGGATGCCCAAGTTATTTTTGTAGGAGATCAAGATCAACTTCCACCAGTAGGACCAGGACAAGTATTAAAAGATTTGCTTGCCTCCAAACGAATTCCTACAGTCGAGCTAAAGGATATTTATCGCCAAGCAGAAGGGTCTTCCATTATTGAACTTGCTCATGAAATGAAGCGAGGGATGGTCCCGGCAACTCTATTAGACAAAACAAAGGACCGTTCCTTTATAAAAGCTTCTACCGAGCAAATTCCAAAAGTAGTGGAACAAGTGTTAAAAAGTGCATTATCTAAAGGACATTCTATTCGAGATATGCAAGTACTTGCACCAATGTATCGAGGTCCCGCAGGTATAGATGCCCTTAACAAAATGATTCAAGAAATGGTCAACCCAAATACGGACGGAAAGCGAAAAGAAATGGTTTTCGGTGAAACTATCTACCGTATTGGAGATAAAGTGCTGCAGCTAGTCAATCAACCCGAGAGTCATGTATTTAATGGAGATATGGGGGAAGTCATTAGTATTTTTAGAGCTGCTGAAACAGTTGAGAAAAAAGAAATGTTAATCGTTTCTTTTGATGGCAACGAAGTAACCTACGAAAAAAATGATTTAAATCAGCTTACACTAGCTTACTGTTGTTCCGTTCATAAATCTCAGGGTAGTGAGTTTCAAACTGTTATTATGCCTATAACAAGAAGTTATATGAAGATGTTAAGACGAAATTTACTTTATACAGGAATTACTCGTGCCAAAAACTTTCTCATATTATGTGGAGACCCAGAAGTATTTAAATTCGGAGTGCAAAGAACCGATGATCTTCATCGATTAACTACCTTAAAGGATCGTTTATCGAATGTAGAAGAATCGGAGCAACTTGGAGATAAAGAAATAGTTCATGAATCAGCTGGGGCTCAAACTGATTTGACATGCTTAACAGCTGAAAATTTTCATATAATAGACCCACTAATTGGGATGAATGGTATCACACCGTATCAATTTATGGAGTCAGACAATTGACACTTACCAATTTGTTTTTTATAATCAATTGCATATAGTAAAATGTTGACGGAGAAAGTACTAATTGTTAGCTGACTAGAGATGAATTCCTTGGCTGAAAGAATTCACTGACCTAACAAATAGGAAAGCTACTCCTGAGTGCAGTTAAAACCTGTCGTTCGGCCGCGTTAAGGCTTCTTGAGAGACATAGTAGATTACTACTGTGTAACTAGGGTGGTACCGCGAAACAACAGCTTTCGTCCCTTTTTTAGGGATGAGGGCTTTTTTTTATTTGTTTTCCAGTTTTAGTCAAATTCATCATCAGTGTTTTTTAATAAAATACGAATGGTTACTTAATCCATCATTTTTTATTCGTATTTAAAAAAGTGGATCGAGCAGGAGGCGACTACAGCGGGAACAGCGCGAGCGAGAGACAACAGGCTCTAGCCGTGCCTGCGAAAGGCGTCCACCTAGAGCGGAAATCACTGAAGAAGTTTATTTATTTAACAAACGAAACTTATTAGGAGGAACTAAACATGAAACAATTAACAGGTGCTCAAATTAGACAAATGTATTTAGACTTTTTTATGGAAAAAGGGCATGCACAGGAACCTTCAGCTCCATTAGTACCGATTAACGATCCGTCTTTACTTTGGATCAATAGTGGAGTAGCAACATTAAAAAAATATTTTGACGGACGTGTTGTTCCTGAAAATCCACGTATTACGAATGCACAAAAATCTATTCGTACAAACGATATTGAAAACGTTGGGAAGACTGCGAGACATCATACTTTCTTTGAAATGCTAGGTAACTTTTCAATTGGTGATTATTTTAAGAAAGAAGCTATCCATTATGCATGGGAGTTTCTAACGGATACAAAGTGGATGGCATTAGAACCAGAGAAATTATCAATTACCATTCATCCTGAGGATATAGAAGCATATAATATTTGGAAGGATGAAATTGGGATTCCTGAAGAAAGACTTATTCGTTTAGAAGGTAACTTCTGGGATATTGGGGAAGGTCCAAGTGGTCCTAACTCGGAAATTTTCTATGATCGTGGAGAAAGCTATGGCAATGACTTAAGTGACTCTGAACTTTATCCAGGTGGGGAAAATGAACGTTATTTAGAAATTTGGAATTTAGTGTTTTCCGAATTCAATCATAATCCAGACAATACGTACACACCTTTGCCAAAGCAAAATATTGATACAGGTATGGGACTAGAGCGTATGACAAGTGTTATGCAAGATGTTCCAACAAACTTTGATACAGATTTATTTTTGCCAATTATTCGTCAAACAGAACAGATTTCTGGTAAGGCATATCGTGCAAATGAAGTGGACGATACAGCTTTTAAAGTAATTGCAGACCATGTTCGTACCGTTGCATTTGCGATTGGAGATGGTGCTTTACCATCAAACGAAGGAAGAGGTTATGTTCTTAGAAGATTACTTCGTAGAGCAGTACGCTTTGCCAAACAGTTAGGAATTGAAAAACCATTTTTATATGAGCTTGTTCCTGTAGTCGGAGAAATCATGAAAGATTTCTATCCAGAGGTAACAGAAAAACAAGATTTTATAATGCGTGTTATGAAAAATGAAGAAGAAAGATTCCATGAAACACTTCATGATGGTTTAACTATTTTAGAAAAAGTTATCAAAGAGCAGCAAGCAAAAGGCGAGACTTACATCCCAGGAACTACAACATTCACTCTATATGATACTTACGGCTTCCCGATCGAATTAACAGAGGAATATGCAGAGGAAGCAAATATGACCGTGGACCATGAAGGATTCCAATCAGAAATGGAAGCTCAGCGTTCTCGTGCTCGTGCGGCTCGTCAAAACGTAGATTCTATGCAGGTTCAATCTGAGGTATTTAGTAATTTACATGATGAAAGTGAATTTGTCGGCTATGAAACGACTGCTGTTTCTACTAAAGTTACGTCCATAGTACGTGATCAAGTATTAGTTAAAACAGCTCATGAAGGCGACGAAGTGAAAGTAGTATTAACTCAAACACCTTTTTACGCTGAAAGTGGAGGTCAAATTGCTGATCACGGCGTAATCGAAAATGATACATTTAGAGGATTTGTAAAAGATGTTCAAAAGGCTCCCAATGGACAAAACCTTCATACGGTTGTTATCGAGTCAGGAGAAATGATTACGGATGCTGAGGTAGTGGCAACTGTCGACAACTCATTACGTGGGCATACGATTAAAAATCACTCAGCAACGCATATTTTACATCAGGCACTAAAGGATGTATTAGGTACTCATGTAAATCAAGCTGGATCTTATGTTGGTCCCGATCGTTTACGTTTTGACTTCTCTCATTTTGGACAAGTAACAAAAGATGAGCTAGAACAAATTGAACGTATAGTTAATGAGAAAGTGTGGGATAATATCCCGGTAGTTACTGGCTACCATAATATTGACGAAGCAAAACAAATGGGTGCAATGGCATTATTCGGTGAAAAGTATGGGGATATTGTAAGAGTTGTACAAATGGGAGATTTCTCTTTAGAGCTATGCGGCGGCATTCATGTTCAAAACACTTCTCAAATTGGAATCTTTAAAATCCTTTCAGAAAGTGGAATCGGAGCAGGTACTAGACGTATTGAAGCAGTAACTGGTAAGGGTGCATTTGAGATTATAAAGGAAGAAGAACAAATATTAAACGAAGCTGCAAATTTACTGAAGGCACAGCCAAAAGATTTAGTGAATAAGGTTACTCAAACACTTCAGGAGCTAAAAAATGTGCAGAGAGACAATGAGTCACTTTCTGCAAAAATTGCAAATAGTCAAGCGTCTTCTGTTTTGTCATCTGCACAAAAAGTAAATGATGTAACGGTGTTAGCGGTAAAAGTGGATGCGAAGGATAACAACCAATTACGCCAAATGATGGATGATTTAAAACAAAAGCTTGAAAAAGCTGTCATTGTACTAGGCGCAGTTGATGGGGACAAAGTAATGATTTCAGCAGGAGTTACAAAGGATATTGTTGGCGGGAACTATCACGCTGGTAATATCGTTAAACTAGTAGCAGAACAGTGTGGAGGCAAAGGTGGAGGTCGTCCAGACTTCGCAATGGCTGGTGCAAAAGATGCAAGCAAATTGGAAACAGCTCTTAGTTCTGTAGTGGAATATATTAAATCTGTTTAAATTATTTCAAAAATAGGATATACTAAGACAATAGATACATTAGTTTTTTCATTAAAAATGGAAAGCGAGGTGCTGATCATGAGCTCATTTGATAAAACGATGAAATTTAATTTCCCTGAAGAATCGATGGAACAGGAAGTAAAGCATGTGATGACACAAGTTCACTCTGCACTAGAAGAGAAGGGGTATAATTCTATCAATCAAATTGTCGGCTACTTATTGTCAGGTGATCCAGCTTATATTCCTCGCCATCAAGATGCACGCAATATGATTCGAAAACTTGAACGAGATGAAATATTAGAGGAACTAGTGAAGTTTTATATTAAAAAAAATAATGAGGCTTAATGATGCGAATTATGGGGTTAGATGTTGGTTCTCGTACCGTAGGAGTAGCAATCAGTGATGCATTTGGTTGGACTGCGCAAGGTATTGAAACGATAAAGATAAATGAAGAAAATTTAGAGTTTGGTCTAGAACGAATTGATGAACTTGTGAAAGAGCATGTTGTCACAGAATTTGTTGTAGGATTTCCAAAAAACATGAATAATTCTATTGGTCCACGTGCAGAGGCATCCGAACAATATGCCAAGCTATTAACCGATAAATATCATTTCCCTGTCACATTATGGGATGAACGATTGACAACGATGGCTGCAGAACGTATGTTAATAGATGCGGATGTTAGTCGTAAAAAACGTAAGCAAGTGATCGACAAGATGGCCGCTGTAATGATTTTACAAGGCTTTCTTGATAGAAAAAATAGATGAGGTGACTGCAAATGGACCACGGACAAGAAAATATTACAATTGTAGATGAAAATGGAAACGAACAGCTTTGCAACGTGCTTTTCACATTTGAATCAGATGAATTTGGAAAATCGTATGTACTTTATTATCCAATAGGCGCAGAAGAAGATGAAAACGAAGAAATCGAAATTCATGCATCATCTTTTGTTCCAAATGAAGATGGAGAAGACGGAGAATTACTTCCAGTTGAATCTGACGCTGAATGGGATATGATCGAAGAAATGTTAAGTACATTTTTAGACGAGCAAGAGGAAGAAGACGAAGAATAAGACTATCTATTTAAGGTGGATGAGGGAAGCCTCATTCACCTTTTTCTTTTTATATGTTTTCTTGTATAATGAGATGGAGATAATATGAAATTTCATTCAGTGCTGGTTTTTCTGCCCGCAATGAATGTTAGTCGAATTAATCGGACCTTTACGGGCAGTTTATCCCAAATTTTCTTTCATTCGTTTCCTCGAGATCTTGAAGAAGGGATATTTCTGCCCGTTAAGGCGGGACATAAGGGGGAGAACCCGTGGAAAATGAGACAAAAAAAGAGATTATGTTTAATAAAATGAAAAAAAAGAAAAAAGAAGTGAAACTTGTTCGAAAAATTGTCTTAATCATTACCTTTCTTGTCATCGTTATCGGTGGTATAGGTGGTTTAGTTGTCTACAATTATGTAGAGTCAGCACTGCTTCCATTAGATCCTAATTCGGAAGAGAAGATTACAGTGGAGATTCCAATTGGATCAGGACTTGATAATATTTCAAGTAAGCTAGAAGAAAGTGGAATTATAAAAAATGCTAAAATCTTCAAATATTATGCAAAGTTCAACAATGAATCTCAATTTCAGGCTGGAGAGTATACCTTAACGAAAGCAATGACGCTAGATGAAATTATTACAAGCTTAAAGACTGGTAGAGTATACAGAGAACCTATTTTCTCTTTAACAATTCCTGAAGGATTAACCCTCGAGCAAATTGGACAAGTTGTGGAAAAGAAAACAAGTCATTCTGCTGATGATTTCTTTACGCTCGTAACTAACCCGGAATTTGTGGATAGAATGATGGTTAAATACCCAAACATTTTAGGTCCGGAGATTAAAGGAGAAAATGTACGCTATGCGTTAGAAGGCTATCTGTTCCCAGCGACTTATCCATTTTTTGAGGATAATCCTTCTATTGAGACAATAGTGGATACTATGCTTTCAAATACAGATAAAGTCGTAACTTCTTACGTAGACTTATTACAAGCAGAAGAAAAATCAGTGCATTGGCTATTAACATTTGCCTCCTTGTTAGAGGAAGAGGCAACAGCGCAAACAGATCGTGCAACTATTGCAAGTGTTTTTTATAACCGCATAGAAGAAGGAATGCCTCTTCAAACGGACCCAACTGTTTTATATGCAAAAGGAACACATAAAGACCGTGTGTTGTTTGAAGACTTAGAGTTTGATAGTCCATATAATACGTATCAAAATACAGGATTACCACCTGGACCAATTGCTAACGCTGGTAAATCATCTATTGAAGCTGCACTGGATCCAAGTGATACAAAATACTTTTACTTCTTGGCAGATAAAGAAGGTACGAATCATTTTGCAGTGACCTATGATGAACATCTTCGAAATATTGACAAATATTTAAAGTAATTATTGTGCAGGAGACGGAATGGTTGTCGCATTCGGTCTCCTGCTATGTTATTATAAGAGTTGTTTTTTTACATAATAGGGATTATTATTTTATTGACCTAAAGGGGTTAGTTTAGATGAATATTAGTGATGATTTTTTGAAGGATCTAATTAAGCCTAGATCCGCTATTTTTTTGGAAATGGAACAATATGCAAAAGAGAATCATGTGCCAATTATGCAGCTGATGGGTATGGAATCGTTATTGCAGCTTCTTTCTTTGCAAAAACCCCAGGCTATTTTAGAGCTAGGAACTGCAATTGGATACTCTTCTATGCGTATGGCAACTAAACTTCCGCATTCGACCATTGTGACGATCGAAAGAGATGAAATAAAAGCAGAGCTAGCCCAAAATTATATAGAGCGTGAGGATTTGCAACATCGAATTCGAGTAATTGTTGGCGATGCTTTAGAAGTTTCGGATAATGAGCTTGGAGATAACAAATTCGATGCTATTTTTATTGATGCAGCTAAAGGTCAATACAAAAACTTCTTCGAAAAATATGCCCCATTTTTAAATGATGGTGGCGTTATTTATTGTGATAATTTATTGCTAAATGGATTGTCTGAATTACCGATGAGTGAAGTACCTAGAAGAAAAAGAACAATGGTCCGAAACCAGCATCAATTTATGGAGTGGCTGATGAATCATCCAGATTATGACACAGCATTCCTACCTGTCGGAGATGGAATGTTAGTAAGTATTAAGAGGTGAACGACATGAACAAAACAGAATTATTAGTAACCCCAGCAAGTATTAGTCATTTAGAAGAACTTATAGCAGTTGGAGCGGATGCTTTTTTAGTAGGAGAACAATTTTTTGGTTTGAGACTCCCAGCTGAATTTACCTTGGAACATATAACAGTTGCTAGAAACATTACCTTGAATCATAACAAAAAACTATACGTTGCGATGAATGCTCTTTTTCATAATGACAAAGTAGACTCATTGGTACCTTATTTAAAAAAACTTCAGGAAATTGGTGTAGATGGAATTGTTTTTGGCGATCCAGCTGTCATAATAGCTAGACGTGAAGCGGAAGTAACTATTCCGTTACATTGGAATACGGAACAAACAGCTACCAATTATTTTACTGCAAATTATTGGGGAAAACGTGGTTCGACCAGAGCTGTTCTTGCTAGAGAACTAAGCTTAGATGAAGTTGTGGAAGTAAAAGAAAATGCTGAAGTTCAAATAGAAGTTCAAGTTCACGGAATGACTTGTATTTTTCAATCAAAGCGCTCTCTACTAGGTAATTATTTCTTGTTCCAAGAAAAAGCAATGGAGGTGGAAAATCGTTCTAAAAATAAAAATATGTTTTTACACGATAAAGAGCGCTCCAACAAATATCCAATTTATGAGGATAGCAATGGAACGCATATTTTCAGTCCAAACGATATGTGTATGATCGATGAACTAGATGAGCTTTTAGACGCAGGAATTGATAGCTTGAAAATCGATGGGATACTACAGGACCCTTCATATGTAACGGCTATTACTGGTTACTATCGTCAAGCTATTGATGCTTATTATGAATCGAGAGCTGCTTACAAAGCTTGCAAAAAAGAATTATTGAACAAGATTGAAGAAATTCAACCACCATTGAGACCATTAGATACTGGGTTTTTCTTTAAAGAAACGGTGTATTAATGGAAGTTTTATAAGAAAGGGTAGGTTTTATTTGCTTAATACGAAATTAGATAAAATAAGTGAGATAATCGATGGGAAACGTGTTATAACGAAAAAACCTGAATTATTAGCACCTGCTGGAAGTTTAGAAAAGTTAAAAATCGCAGTGCATTACGGTGCTGACGCTGTATTTATAGGAGGACAAGAATTTGGACTCCGTTCAAATGCGGGAAACTTCTCCATCGATGAAATGCGTGATGGAGTAGAATTTGCTAACAAGTATGGCGCTAAAGTGTATGTGACAACTAATATATTTGCGCACAATGAAAATATGGATGGATTAGAAGATTATTTACAAGCAGTCGAATCTACTGGTGTAACTGGAATTATTGTTGCCGATCCATTAATAATTGAGACATGCCGATCTGTTGCCCCAAAATTAGAGCTTCACTTAAGCACGCAACAATCTTTATCTAATTGGAAAGCGGTTCAATATTGGAAAGAGGAAGGACTTCATCGAGTTGTACTAGCCCGTGAAACTAGTGGAGACGAAATTCAATTAATGAAAGAGAAAGTGGACATCGAAATTGAAACGTTTGTCCACGGCGCAATGTGTATTGCCTACAGTGGAAGATGCACACTTTCTAATCATATGACTGCACGTGATTCCAATAGAGGCGGTTGCTGCCAATCCTGTAGGTGGGATTATGATTTATATGAACAAAACGATGGCCTAGAACAACCCTTATTTACAGATGGTGATGTTCCTTTTGCTATGAGCCCAAAGGATTTAAAATTATTGGAATCGATACCACGTTTAATCGAGCTAGGAATCGATTCATTAAAAGTAGAAGGTCGTATGAAGTCAATTCACTATATCGCTACTGTGGTGAGTGTTTATCGTAAAGTAATTGATGCATACTGTGCAGATCCTGAAAACTTTAAAATGCAGAAAAGCTGGGTAGAAGAGCTAGAGAAATGCGCAAATCGTGAAACTGATACAGCATTTTTTGAGCATGAGCCTACTTTTGAACAACAGATGTATGGGGTACATGATAAAAAATTAGGGTTCGATTTTGTCGGACTTGTGTTAGAGTATAACGAAGAGACACAAATAGTGACGCTGCAGCAACGAAACTATTTTAAGCCTGGAGACAAAGTAGAATTCTTTGGACCAGAAATAGAGAACATCGAGATGGTTATAAATGAGCTTACGGATGAAAAAGGACAGGTCTTGGAAGCAGCAAGACATCCTTTACAAATTGTTCAATTTAAATGTCCGACTAAATTATATCCAAATAATATGATGAGAAAAGGGATGAAGTAATGGCTAAGAAAACTCCTCTTATCATTGGGATCGCAGGTGGATCGGGATCAGGTAAAACGAGTGTAACAAACGCAATCAGTGAAGTATTTAAGGACCATTCCGTAGTAGTTATCCAACAAGATTTCTATTACAAAGATCAGAGTCATTTGAAATTTGAAGAAAGACTCAATACTAATTATGATCATCCATTAGCTTTTGATAATGACCTATTACTTGAACATATTCACAATTTGTTAGACAATAAGTCAATCGAAAAGCCGGTATATGATTATGCACAGCATACCCGCTCTTCTGAAACGATCAAAATTGAGCCAAAGGATGTTATTATTTTAGAAGGTATTTTAGTTTTGGAAGATGAGCGACTTCGCAATATGATGAATATCAAATTATTTGTTGATACAGATGCAGATTTACGTATTATTCGTCGTATATTACGTGATATTAACGATAGAGGACGTACAGTTGATTCTGTTGTGGATCAGTATCTTCACGTAGTTCGTCCGATGCACAATCAATTCATCGAACCGACTAAAAAGTATGCAGACGTAATTATTCCAGAGGGCGGCCAAAATGAAGTGGCAATCGATTTAATGGTAACAAAAATAAAAACTATTCTTGAAACGGATGTTAATGTATAATATGATGATTGAGATTGACAATAATTTCATGAAATTCATAACATTGTGATTAGATGCATATGAATAATACATGATAAAGTTTTAAGTGTGTATTTAAAGGAGTGTATGGGAGTGTCAATAGAGAAACAATATCCAATGACCGTTGCTGGTAAACAAAAATTACAGGATGAGTTAAATCATCTAATAACGGTTAAACGTAAAGAGGTAGTAGAACGTATTAAAATTGCTAGAAGTTTTGGGGATCTTTCCGAGAACTCTGAATACGATTCTGCTAAAGAGGATCAAGCGTTTGTAGAAGGTAGAATTTCAACACTAGAGTCAATGATTCGCAATGCTGTTATCATCGAAGGAGAAGGAAATAACGACATCGTTTCGCTTGGTAAAACAGTAACGTTTGTGGAGATTCCAGATGGCGATGAAGAAACTTATACAATCGTAGGCTCTGCAGAAGCTGATCCATTAGAAGGCCTAATTTCAAATGATTCTCCAATTGCTAAAGGGTTAATCGGCAAGACTACAGGAGATCGCGTGAAAATCCTTACTCCTGGTGGAGAAATGGACGTAGAAATAAAAACGATTTCATAAAACAAAGAGGTAAACGAATCCGTTTACCTCTTTTTTGAATCATAATATTGGAAATAAAGGATACTATGATGCCGTTCCTGGTGGACTCTTGCATCGGGCACGGTTCAATCTCCTCGTCACTACGTGACTGTGGGGTCTTCAGCTCGTGCTGTTCCCGCTGGAGTTGCCTTCTTTCAATACAAACAACTTAATGAGTAATACTCCCCATTTAGATTGGGCATAGTTTGTAGTTTAGATGAAAAAAGTATTCACAGTAAAATAATTATAAATCAGTCTTTTGAATTAGGAAGTGCGATCTAATGAACTATTTTTGAGGTTTTTGAAACAAATCCCTATGATTCTCGTCTATTTGTAGTATATTCTCTTATATTAAAGGAGGAAATTACATGCCTGAAAAAAATACGAAATTTGACTCACGATTAGATCAACGAAATCATAAGAGAAAAAAGAATACTATTTTAAATATACTTATTGGAATAGTAATTCTCCTTATCATCATAGTAACAGTTAATATAGTTACAGATGACAACGAGAAAGAAAGTGCTAATACATCTTCCACAAACAATGAACAAACAGAAGAAAATAGTGAAAACACCTCTGAAGAAGATAAAGATAAGGAATCTGAAGCGGTAGTTGGCAATAGTACTGATTCCACAGATTCTACTTCCTCAAATGAAGAGCCAACTTCTGAAACAGAAGTGAATGAAACTACTGATATTGGTGAGAATGACACTGAATCAGGCACTGTAACAACTGAAGCTTCTGACGATCCAAATGTCGAATCGGTTGTAATAGATTCTGGATGGCAGCCAATCGGAACCGCGCAGACAGGTGATCACGTTTCAAGCTATACGAAAAAAACTGTGGACTGGGATGAAAAAGTGGATGCATTAGCGTATGCTGCTAATTTAGATCCGTCCGATATGTATGTAGTATTTCTCGGTAATGGGGGAAGCCCTCAAAAATCCATAGGAACTGTCACTTCAAAGGATAGAAGCGAAATTTATCGTATATCTCTTGAATGGATTGATGGGGAAGGGTGGAAACCTACTAAAAAAGAGAAGCTTAAAGCATTAAAATGAGTTTCTGCACTATTTCATTTATAATATCAAAAAGAAAAGCTTCTTGACTTAAGAAGCTTTTTTCCTTATTTTTAAAGAAGTGCATTTAGAGAGGGGTAAATAGTATGAGAATAGCGGTTATAGGTGCAATGGAAGAAGAAGTAGAGCTTCTGAGAAAAGAAATCGAAAATCCAGAAACAAAGAACATAGCAAACAGTGAATTTACAAGTGGATCTTACAAAAATCATGAGGTTATTTTACTGAAAAGTGGAATTGGAAAAGTGAACGCGGCCATGACAACTTCTATATTATTAAGCGAATTTCAACCTGATTATGTTATTAACACTGGTTCAGCAGGGGGTTATGACCCAAATCTAGAGGTAGGGGCGATTGTAATCTCCGATGAAGTGAGACATCATGATGTCGATGTAACTGCTTTTGGTTATGAAATTGGTCAAGTACCTCAGCTTCCTGCAGCATTTAGATCTGACGAACGTTTGATGAAATTAGCAGAGGAAGCAGTATCGGAAATAGGACAACACCAAGCCGCAACCGGTTTAATTGCAACAGGGGATATTTTTATGCATGAGCCTGCAAAAGTAGAACAGGTTCGTAGCCATTTCCCACAAATGAAGGCTTGTGAAATGGAAGCTGCCGCAGTTGCGCAAGTTTGCCATCAATTTGAAGTTCCTTTTGTCGTAATTCGTTCACTTTCTGACATCGCTGGTAAAGAATCCTCTATCAGCTTTGATGAGTTTTTACCTGTTGCCGCAAAGCATTCAACGCAAGTTGTATTGCGTGTTATAGAAAAACTATAAGTTGTCATTAATTTGCCATACTGAGCTGTTTAACGTATATTAATAATTCTCTTACTATATGCTATGATAAAATTATCAGGTGGTTTCAATGTAAGAGGAGGAGAATGAATGTTATTCCTAATGGCTATGTCAGTTTTAGTAACAGCGGTATTATCATTTATCATGATTGCAGAGACAAGTGAAGATTAAACCTAGCTAAGCTCTTTTGGTGTTTGATACATCGAAAGAGTTTTTTTCATGTATATAAGATTGATACAGTTTTACTAATGCACGTTTTTCAATCCGAGATACGTAGCTTCTCGATATTTTTAGTTGCTTCGATATATCTTTTTGCGTCATCGGCTCATGACCAAGTAATCCATATCTTCGGATGATAATTTCGAGCTCTCTTTTTTCTAGCTGGGATAAATGTCGATATAAGCTATTCGTTTCTTCTTCATCTACCAATTGTTCGTCCGTACTTTTATCAATACCTGGAAGCAGGTCTGTAATTTCTAATGAGTGACCATCTTTATCCATCCCGATTGGTTCATGTAGGGAAACGTCTTTTTGAACTTTCTTTAATGATCGTAAATACATTAAAATTTCATTTTCTATACATCTGGCAGCGTAAGTCGCTAGTTTCGTTTTCTTGGTGGGAGTATAGCTATTGACAGCCTTCATCAGTCCAATTGTGCCTATAGAGATGTAATCATCCAACAGTTCATGCTTTGGATGAAACTTTTTGACTACATGGGCAACCAATCGCATATTTCGTTCGATAAGTTCATCACGAGCTGATAAATCGCCACCTAAAAATCGATCTATCATGACTTTTTCTTCTTCCGGTGTGAAGGGCTGATGAAATGCCTGGCCTTTCAAATAACCAAGAACGAGCGGAAATTCTACAAAGATGCTTATAAAGGCAGCCATTAGACCGGTAATGAGGTTCACCTCCATCTAGTTGTTAAACCAGTGTATGTCGAAAGCTGCCAAAATATGAAAAAGCGACCGCAAATTCGCAGTCGCTTCACTCATTAAACTTTCCTTAATGTAAATGTGCTGATCATTAATAGTGCGAGAATGATGAATAAAAACATGTAAGAGACAGATGGTACATATTCTATCGCAAAATAGGATAACGTTAAAATTACACCAGCTACAGTAATGGGTAGACCAGTAAAAAACCCATTCGGTTCAGAAATATTAAATCGTGCTAACCTGAAAGCACCACATGCTATATAGATGACAGTTATGATCATTCCGGTAACAATGAACTCTTGTAATACTAACGAATACATCAGTAATGCTGGAGCTACCCCAAATGAAATAATATCGCTCATGGAATCTAGTTGTTTACCTAATTCGGATTCGAGATGAAATTTTCGAGCTACAATTCCATCAAATCTATCTAATAGGCCAGCTATAAATATAAATAAAACACTGAACGTGTAATTTTCATTCATTGTTGCCATGATGGCTGCACCACCACATGCAAGATTGCCAATGGTGATCATATTTGCTGCATGTGATTTCAATTTTTTTACTGTTTGATACATTGCGTTTTGTAAAAACATTGTAAATCACTCCTTTACAAATAACGTATTTGTTCATTATACTTCGATTAAGTAAAAATTGTAAGTTTAAATTTTTCTAGGGAGCTAAAAAATGAGAGAACGATTATATCAAACCATGATTGAATTAACCAATGGAAAATGGTCCTCATCAATAATCCGAAGTTTTACCCAATCCAAGGTTAGCAAACGTATTATTCCCTCTTATATTAAGTATTTTAATATATCAACTCACGACATGATACAAAAAAGTGACGATTTCTCTACTTTACATGATTTTTTTATTCGTAAGGTCACTGCAGCTAGTCGCCCTATTGATGAGAAAGCGGCTAGCATAATTAGCCCTGTCGATGCAACGATAGAAACTTTTGGAGATATTACAGCAGAAGGGCTTTTCTATGTAAAACAAAAAACCTACTCATTACAGGATATGCTAGGCTCTGATAAAATAGCTTCATTTTATCAAAAGGGAAAATATATTGTTTTATATTTAAGTCCAGCCGAATATCACCGAATACATTCTCCTATAGATGGTAAAGTTTTGAATCAATATATTCTCGGTGCGAAATCGTATCCGGTGAATAAATGGGGCCTTCAGTTTGGCAAGCAAACGATAAGTGGTAACTACCGAATGCTAACGGAACTAGAAATGCCAAATGAAAAAAGGTGTATACATATAAAAGTAGGGGCAATGTTTGTAAACTCAATCGAACTTACGAATACATCTACTACATGGAGTAAAGGAGAAGAGGTTGGATATTTCTCCTTTGGATCTACCGTTGTCATGTTATTTGAAGAGGGTAGTGTGCAGTTTTCAAGTAATGTACAACCTGGGAAATTTGTCCGAATGGGTGAGAATGTAGCAAATATGCTATAATCATAAATAGAAATAGCCTCGAATTGGAGTGTTCGTCTTTGTATTCAAATTTTATACCTAGTGAATTTGTAAGAAGTGTCTATCATATAACACCTGAGATGTTAAAAGACAAAGGGATAAAGGCAATTATTACAGATTTAGATAACACATTAGTTGAATGGGATCGACCAGATGCAACCCCTAAATTAATCGAGTGGTTTGCGAGTATTAAAGCTGCTGGGATTCAAGTAACGATTGTTTCTAATAACAATGAGCTGCGAGTTAAATCATTTGCAGATCCACTTGGAATTCCATTCATATTTAAAGCCCGTAAACCGCTTGGAAAAGCATTTCTTCAGGCATTAAGTATAATGTCGGTGAAACGAGAAGAAGTAGTTGTCATTGGTGACCAGTTACTAACCGATGTGTTTGGAGGAAACAGATTAAAACTTCATACGATTTTAGTTATTCCAGTTGCGAAATCAGATGGATTTGTGACCAAATTTAACCGTATGGTAGAACGAAGAATTTTTAGTTACTTGGACAAAAAAGGACAGGTTACATGGGAGGAAGAAGCGTGACAGAAGCACCAAAATGTATCGGTTGCGGTACAGTAATTCAAACAGAAAAAGTAGGAGAACCTGGTTATGCACCAGTTTCTTCTTTGGAAAAAGAAGATATAATTTGTCAGCGTTGTTTCCGATTGAAGAATTACAATGAATTACAACCAGTTTCATTGACAGATGATGATTTTCTTAGAATTTTAAACAGCTTAGGAACGCAAAAAGGGCTAATCGTTAAAATAGTTGATATCTTTGATTTTAATGGTAGTTGGTTACCTGGTTTGCATCGTTTTGTTGGCAATAACCCTATATTGTTGATAGCCAATAAGGCAGATTTATTACCAAAATCAGTGAAAAAAAATAAAGTCATAAATTGGATGAAGCAGGAAGCTAAAAAACTAGGCTTGTCTCCAATAGACGTATTGTTTGTTAGTGCCCATAAAGGAACAGGCATGTCAGAAGCAATGGAAGCCATCGAGCATTATCGAAAAGGTGAAAACGTTTATGTTGTTGGCTGTACAAATGTTGGGAAGTCTACATTTATCAACCGAATTATTAAACAAGCTACTGGAGAGGATGCGATTATTACCACTTCGCATTTCCCTGGTACTACTTTAGATATGATTGAAATCCCATTAGATGATACTAAGTCATTATTTGATACACCTGGTATTATTAATCACCATCAAATGGCCCATTACTTAGATCCATCAGAATTGAAATATATAACACCTAAAAAAGAGATTAAACCGAAAGTATTCCAACTAAATAGTGAACAAACATTATACTTGGGTGGTTTATCTCGTTTTGACTTTATCAAAGGTGAACGTGCGGCTTTTACATGTCATATAGCTAATGATATTCCAATACACCGCACAAAATTAGAGAATGCGGATAATTTATATAAAGAACATAAAGGGAAATTATTATCTCCACCGAGTGAAGAGTTTGCAGATCTATTACCACCTTTAGTTCGTCATGAATTTAAGATTAAAGATGATAAAACAGATATCGTATTTTCTGGATTAGGGTGGATTACTGTACAACGTGGTGGTGTAATTGTAGCCGCACATGCCCCGGCAGGTGTAGAAATTTCTATTCGTCCATCATTAATATAGGAGGGATAGGTTTGAAAAAATGGTTTGCTGTGATAGGAAATCCAATTTCCCATTCCTTATCACCTACTATGCACGAAACATGGTTAAAACAGCTGGATATAGATGCAAGTTATATTCCGATTCATGTGGAGCAAAATCAGTTAGAGCGAGCTGTGGAATCTTTAAAGCTCTTAGGATGTAGTGGATGGAATGTGACAGTTCCTTTTAAAGAGGAGATTATTCCATTTCTTGATGATGTGGATGATTCTGCAAAAGGAATTGGGGCAGTAAATACAGTAGTGAAATCAAGTAACAATAAATATATTGGGTATAATACGGATGGATTAGGTTTTATTGAATCTCTTGGTCCCATTTTACCTGAGTACAACGTATTGCTGATTGGAGCTGGAGGAGCTGCGCGCGGTATAGCTCATGCGTTCAAAAGAAAAGGTTATACACAACTAACAATAGCAAATAGAACGTTAGAAAAGGCTATTGTATTAGTGGATGAACTAAAGACAGGACAGGCATGGACTCTGGAAGAAGCAGAAAATAAGTTGAACAAGTTTGACATTATTGTACAAACGACATCACTCGGCATGAAAAATAACGACGCATCGTTGCCAATTCAGTTGAGTCGTTTAAAAGTGAATGCAATTGTTGCGGATATCGTATATAATCCTTTAGTTACCCCTTTTTTAGAGGAAGCAAAGAAATACAATGTTCGAACGGTTAATGGTATAGGAATGCTTGTACATCAGGGAGCATTGGCCTTTTCATATTGGAATGGAGTTAAACCCGATACAGAGGAGATAATCCAACAATTGATAGAGCAAATAGGAGGAAATTATGTTAACAGGTAAACAAAAAAGATTTTTACGTAGTCAAGCACACAATCTTTCACCGATTTTTCAAGTTGGTAAAGGTGGCGTTAACGATGCTATGATTAAACAAATCGGAGAAGCACTGGAAGTTCGTGAACTAATCAAAATTAGTATTTTACAAAACTGCGAGGACGACAAGCACGAAGTAGCTGAGGCACTTGCAAAAGGAACAAAGTCAGAGCTAGTGCAATTGATTGGTTTAACAGTAGTATTGTACAAACCATCCAAAAATAATAAACGAATTGAGCTTCCAAAAGCGAGTCGCGCATGAGAAAAAAAGTAGGGATTTTAGGCGGTACCTTTAACCCGCCGCATATTGGACATTTGATCATTGCAAATGAAGTACTACACGTTTTGAAATTAGACGAAGTACGTTTAATGCCAAATGCTAACCCTCCACATAAAGAAATTCAAAATAGAGTTACAGCTTGCCAACGCCTTACGATGGTGGAATTGTCTATTAAGGACGTTTCCTTGTTGAAACTAGAAACGATTGAAATCGATCAAGGTGGGACATCCTATACCTTTGATACGATGGAGCTTTTAAGACATCGTGAACCGGACACTGAATTCTATTTTATTATCGGTGGCGATCAGGTAGAGGATTTACCCCAATGGTACCGAATTGATGAACTTATGCAAAATGTGCATTTAGTAGGAGTTCCAAGACCAAATAAATCACTTGAAACTGCATATCCTATAATAACATTATCTATACCACAGATCGATTTGTCTTCTACTACCATTCGAAATCGAATAGCGAATGGCGAAACTACTCAGTTTCTTATTACTGATGCTGTTCGAGATTTCATTCGAAAGGAGCGTTTGTATGAAACATGAACATTTACTAGAGCAGATGAAAAGTCGAATGCCAGAAAAGCGCTTTGTCCATACAAAAGGTGTGGCATCGACAGCTATTGAGTTGGCCAAGAAGTATGGAGAAGATGTTGAAAAGGCTGAAATTGCAGCGATTTTACATGATAGTGTGAAGTATGCCGACAAGGAATGGTTAAGATCTATTATCGTTTCTGAAAAAATGAATCCATTATTATTGAATTTTAATCAAGAATTATGGCATGCTCCTGTTGGTAGTTATGTAGCGAAAACTGAGTTTCTAATTACGGATCAGGATATATTACATGCTATCGAATTTCATACAACGGGTCGAGCTGGAATGTCCAAGTTAGAAAAAATAATTTATGTCTCAGATATGATAGAGCCAGGTCGGAAATTTTCAGGAGTCGATCTTTTACGCGAAAAAGCAAAGGTTGATTTAGAAGATGCAATGACCAGTTGTATAAAACATAGTGTTTCATTTTTAATAGAAAAAAAACAACCGGTATTCCCGGATTCATTTCATTGTTACAATGATTTGATACAACAGAGAGGAACAGTGAACGAATGACATCTTCATTAGTAGAAATCGCTTATAAAGCAGCGGACGATAAAAGAGCAGAGGATATTGTAGTATTAAATATGCAAGGAGTATCTTTACTTGCAGACTACTTTTTAATATGCCATGCGAACTCGGATCGCCAGGTTCAAGCAATTGCAAAAGAACTAGAAGACCAAGCCTTTAAGGCAGGGTTCAATGTAAAACGATTAGAAGGTTTTGATGAAGCTAGGTGGATTTTAGTTGATATGGGTGACGTTGTTGCGCATGTATTCCATAAGGATGAACGTGCTTATTATAATTTAGAAAGACTTTGGGGAGATGCTCCAATGATTCAAGTCGGGCAAGATGCTTAATGTCTTCTTATGAACAATTTGCTTATATTTATGATTCATTAATGTCCGATATTCCGTATAACAAATATGCGGAATGGGTACAACAGAACGCCCCATTAGATAAACCCCAAAAATTAGTCGATATTGGCTGTGGGACAGGAGTTTTGAGTACCCAATTTGCTAAAGCAGGATATGAGGTAATTGGTGTAGATTTATCAGATTCTATGCTTACAGTAGCTCAAAACCGAAGCTTTGAAAATGGAACGGATATCACGTTTATATGTCAATCAATGGCAGATCTTGAAGGTGTAGATGAGATAGACATAGCAGTAATTGCTATAGATTCTCTAAATTATTTAGAAACTTTAGAAGAAGTTGAGCAGACATTTAAACGTTTATTTGCAGCCTTAAATCCAAAAGGACAATTGTTTTTTGATGTCCATTCACTTTATAAAATGAATGTAATTTACCCGAATGGACCTTTTACGTATGAAGATGAGCAAGTAGCTTATCTTTGGCATACGGAGGAAGGGGAAGAAGAGCATTCTATTTATCATGATATAACTTTCTTTGTTCGGGATGAATCTGGTCTTTATGAAAGATTTGAAGAATCTCACTATCAACGTACGTATCCAATAGAAACTTTTTTAAGTCTTCTTGAAAAGGTTGGGTTTTCTACGGTGAACGTCCACGATGATATTTTTGGAACGCCTATAGAAGAAGTGGATAGATGGTTTATCCATGCAGTTAAATAAGAAAAAGAGTCCTCGATTGACTCTTTTTTTTATTTAAAGAAAGTATAAAAATACAGAATGAACATTGGCTTATAGAACTTTAAAGCATGAATAATACTACTGATCTCCGTTACATGTGGACGCTTTCCGCGGGCGAGGCCGAGCCTCTTCAGTCAGGCGCTACGCTTCTTCCCTCCGGGGTCTCGACTTTCTCGCTTATCCCGCTGGAGTCGCCACATTTCACTCCAATCAATTAACTGAGTATTACTCAACACTAAGATTAAGCATGGCTTCTCGTTTAGATGATAAGTTTGGACAAATTTTAGAAAGTGAAAAATTATTTGTAATTATTTTTCTATTAGAAATGCTAATCTCCTTTGATAGATGAAGAAAGTAGATTTTCTCGTATCTAGTGGTATTAAAGAGAAATAGTAAGTGTACCCTAAATAAAGAAGTGAAAGAGAGAACGAAATTTTATCTTCGTGAGCTTCCTCTATTATTAGAGAGGTATCTTATCACTAGTTATCCAAAAACGCAATATTTTGTTTCTAAGAGTTGTAGGAGGGCGACGGACAGTCAAAAGCCGTAAGATTACCGAGAAATAAGAGGCTGGTCGTGACGTCAGTCACGACCAGTCTCTTTAAAAAATCAGGCGGTAATCATATAGCAATACGTCTGTCCAAAGCCCTTCGAAAACGATAGAAACAGGTTTAGACCTTCACGGACTTGGCGTCTTTTGCCCGGTATTTCATAATTTAGTTGGATCGATAGGTTACCGCTAAAATCTATTGATCTTTATTATTTTTTAAATAACTCTTTCCAACTAGAGATAAATTTAGTATAGTCTTCATAACTCCATATAATTTACCTCTTATGAAAGAGGCTGATGATTCTGATTCAATTGTTCATCCAGAAATATAAGAAAAAGCTACTATTCCCAATAGTAGTGATAGGAATAATACTATTTGTTAGTATTCAATCCTTTTTAAAATCGGCACCCCTCAAAGCTGATTCCATTCAACCTATCCCATTAAACGAAAATTTTACAGTAGAAGAAACAACTGAATATGAAGAGGACCCCGTTGTGTTAGTTGAAGTTAAAGGAGCTGTCACGAAGCCCGGAGTTTATGGACTTTCCGAAGGAGATCGTGTATTAAATGCGATTGAAATGGCTGGTGGTTATTTGGTGTCTAGTAATTCTAAGCATATTAATCATGCTGAGCGTGTGAAAGATGAAATGGTTATTTATGTGCCCGAGGAAGGCGAAGAAGTAGAAGAAGCAACTTTACAGTCAAATGGGACACAGTCATCTTTAGTAAATATTAACAATGCTGATGCAACAGCTTTAACTACATTACCAGGTATTGGAGCAGCTAAAGCTGAGGCAATTATCACACATCGCGAGCAGTCTGGCACTTTTAAAGAAAAGCAGGATTTGATGAAAGTCAGTGGTATTGGACAAAAAACGTTTGAAAAGCTAGAACCATTAATTTCTGTTAAGTAACAAATGGATTATTGAAGTTTCGTGCACAAACTACTACACTTAAAGAAATGTTTATTTTGGGGGTAGTTATATGGAGAGAATAACTTGGGATCAATTTTTCATGGCTCAAAGCCATTTACTTGCACTAAGAAGCACATGTACACGTCTTGCAGTTGGTGCAACGATTGTTCGTGACCGTCGAATTATGGCTGGAGGATATAATGGATCTATCTCAGGTGGTGACCATTGTATTGATCATGGATGCTATGTCGTAGATAATCATTGTGTGAGAACGATACACGCAGAGATGAATGCTCTTTTACAATGTGCAAAATACGGGATTACAGTGAGCGGTGCAGATTTGTATGTAACTCATTTTCCGTGTCTCCCATGTACAAAATCGATTATTCAATCCGGGATCAGTCGTCTCTACTATGCTCAAGATTATAAGAATAACGCCTATGCAATTGAATTATTAACTAAAGCAGGGGTCAAAGTTATCCATGTGCCCTTCGATGAAAGAAAGATAGATTTCTTAAGTGATGAAAAAGTTGCACTTTATTCAGAACTGATTTCAAAGCTAAGAGAAAAAGGAGCAAGTAGCGAAGAATTGGCAACATACGAAATGAAGGTGGCAGAACTATTTGGATTAACAACTTCCATGGAAATCTAATATATATCGCTTTAAGTGCTATAGTAGGGGTTATAGCTGCATATGAATCTAGTCTTTTCCTTTTCTTCTTGTCCGGAATATTTTTTCTACTCTTATATAAACAACTTCCAATATCGTTTATAGCGATTACTTTATGCTTAGGTATTGTTTGTTATTTTTATACGGAGCAGAGAATACCTTCTGCTTCACTAGAGCCAATTTTCACTAAAATTACATGGACAGACACATACCGCATAAATGGAAGTACTCTACGTGGTTTTGCGATATCGGAAAATAAGGATAAATGGTATGTCCAGCTAAAATTAGAAAGTGAGCAACAGAAGAGAACATTCAATGAACATTCGCTTGCGGGATTGACTATGAATATTCTTACGGAAGAAATACCTAATAGACCCAGTTCACATATGTATGCATTTGATATGGATAATTATTTGAAGAGTAATGGCGCTGTCGGACAACTTCAGATTACTCAATTTGAGTTTGTAGGATATAAGAAAGGTCTTACCAACTTTATGGCAGGACAGCGCTTTAAAATGATGCAACATATCCAAAATCACTTTCCATTGTCACTGCAAGCGGAAGCAGAGGCGCTTTTAATAGGGAGTAGGGAGCAAATGCACTCCGAGATGCAAAACGCTTATCAGACGCTTGGAATAACGCATTTATTTGCTATTTCTGGGCTTCACGTAGCTTTAATCGTTTGGTTAATCTTCGAAACGATGATTCGTTTAGGTGTAAGGAGAGAGACTGCAAACTGGCTGTTGCTTTTTGCGCTACCGTTATATGCCTGCCTTGCTGGAGGGGCACCTTCTGTATGGAGGTCCGTTTCTGTAACAGAGATTGTATTAATCTCCATGTTTTTTCAAAGGAAAATTGCGATGGAAGATGCTTTTTCTCTTAGTATTATTGGATTTATTTTTATAACTCCTTGGATTATATTCCAAATCGGTTTCCAACTCTCTTATTTAGCCGCATTCTCCCTCATTTATTCTTCTATTTTACTGAAATCGAGTACATCCTATTTACTCCAATCTTTTATCATTACCGCCGTTTGTCAGCTTATCGTCTTTCCTATTCTTCTCTATCATTTTTATGAGATTTCTTTCTCTTCGTTTCTCGCAAATTTAATATTTGTCCCGTTATTTTCGTTCATTATCCTACCTATCAATCTATTACTGTTGCTGCTAACGTTTCTGTTACCTTCGCTGTCAGGAAGTTTGTTAATATTGTATGAACCAGTTCGAAATCTACTTGATGTACTCATTTTGAAATTAGGGGCATTACCATATCAAATGTGGAATCCGAAGAAGCCAGAAATCTGGATTGTCTTACTTGCATATATAAGCGTATTAATCTTGTTTGTTTCAGTGGAAAGAAGAAAAAACTTATTTTCAAGTGCTGTTCTTTTCTTATTTGTAATTGGGTGCATCCAGCTAGCTCCATATACGGATTCCTCTACAAAAATTACGTTTGTAAATGTTGGACAGGGTGATTGTATACTCATCGAAATGCCTTTTAGAAAACAAGTTATAATGATCGATACAGGTGGCTTACTAAGGTTCGATCAAGAAAGTTGGAAACAAACTAATGAACCTTATGAAATTGGCAGGCAAGTTGTTTTACCTCTTTTAAAGGGAAAGGGCATTAACACGGTTGATACGCTTGTTATTACGCATGCAGATGCTGATCATATGGAAGGTGCAGAAGAGGTAATAAGAGGCGTTAGAGTAAAAGAAATTCATATTACTCCTGGTTCTGCTGAGAAGGAAGTAATGGATGATTTGTCGGTGGAAATTGAAAAGCAACATATTCCCGTTTTTGAAAAGAAGGCTGGGGATACTATCTTATCGGATTACTTCCAATTTCAATATTTATATCCTATGGATGAAATATATGAAGGGAATAATGATTCACTTGTACTATCAATGAGGAATAATGATTTTCATGGTTTGTTTATTGGAGACTTAGAGGAACAAGGCGAGTTAGATTTAATAAATTATTATTCACAGGCAATACAAAACTTGAATTTATTGAAGATAGGTCATCATGGTAGTAAAACTTCTAGTAACGAACAGTTTTTGAGATTAGTTCAGCCGAGAGTAGCAATCATCCAAGCAGGATTTGAAAATCGTTATGGTCATCCTCATAAAGATGTGGTCGAACGTTTAGAAAATTTGAGTATACCGTATTTACAGACCGGGACAGATGGGACAGTAGAGGTGGAAATTAACAAAAATGGAGATATATCTGTTTCCATTCCATAGCTATAAAATGAGAAAAGGGTTTTACCTTCACGAGGCAAAACCCTTTTCAAGTTTCTTTTTATCGAGATACGAACTCAATAACAGTTGCAATGACAAACATGATTGCAAAAAAACCAAAGGAGACTACAAAACCTACACCAGAGTCGATCGCGTCGTTACGTTTCGACTGGACATTTTGTTCAAACTCATTCATTGTTACCCCTCCTATTTCCACCTAATTATAAAGGATTGCCTATAAAAAATCTATATACAAACCTTTCTTTTTATAGTTAGATCTATCTTGTCACAATTTCTCCCGATTTAACAGGCTGTAATACCCTATCCTAGGAAAAATAGGTGGTATAAACAGCCTGTAAATCCCCGATTGGTTCAACTAACCATCTGTGGGATAAAGAAAACCCCACAGATGGAAGTTTCACTTTATCCACGTATTTACGTTATAATGAAATAACTATAATTAGCAAGGAGCACTTATCATGATTTCAGAAAAGTGGATGCAAATTTCGAAAAATAACATTTCATCTGTATATTTATTATATGGCAGTGAAGCATATTTTATAGAAGAAACATTAAAAAGAATCAAAAGACAATTAAGTGACCAAGGGGAATTAGAAGTTATCATGTTTGATCTGGAGGACAGTAAAGTAGACGAGGTAATGTATGAGGCAGATACTATACCTTTTTTTTCAGATAGGAAACTAGTAATAGCAAAAAATGCTTTCTTTTTAAAAGCAACTGAAAAAGGAAAAGAAAAAATAGCTCATGATACGGTGAGTCTAGAAGAGTGGCTTAAATCTCCTTCACCATCAGCGGTTACCGTTTTTATAGCACCGTATGAGAAACTGGATGAACGCAAGAAGATTACGAAGGCTATGAAACATGCAGCTAATGTAATTGAATCAGCAAGTTTACAAGTTCACGATCTAAAAGGATGGGTTTTACATGAGCTTTCTACCCATGGGAAAACGATGTCTGATGAATCTATAGATTGCTTAATCGAACTGGGTGGTACTGATCTTGTCCATCTGCAAACAGAGTTAGCTAAAATAGCAACTTTTATTGGAGAAGAGCAAGAAATTGAAATAGAAACGATTAAGAAATTGCTTGTCCGTACACTCGAACAGGACGTTTTTACATTAGGAAATGCTTATCTTTCGGGGAATAAAAGTGAAGCAATTGAAATTTATCATGATTTATTGAAACGAAAAGAAGACCCATTGAAATTAAATGCATTAATAGCTACACAGGTGAGATTGATGGTGCAGGTTAGCCATTTAAAGAAAAAAGGCTACCACGCACAGCAAATTGCCAATCAGCTTAAGGTTCATCCCTATCGAGTAAAGTTATTAATAGATCACCCAATGCTTCATAATGAGCAAAAACTGTTGCAAACCCTAAATGACTTAGCGACTGTAGACTTACAGTTAAAAACACTCAATATAAATCGAGATCGAATTTTAGAGATGTTTTTGTTAAAATAACGAGGCTTTGTATCTGATTCAAAATGCTTGTCCATTAGATTTTTGAAACAAAAAATAAAGACTGACCGATTAAATCGGTCAGTCTTTTATTTATTACGCTTTTTTCATTAATTGAGACTTCTTACGAGAAGCTGCGTTTTTATGAATTAATCCTTTTGAAGCTGCTTTTTCAAGTTGTTGAATAGCAGTTTTAATAAGATCTTTTGCGTTTTCGTCGTTATTAAGAGCAGCAGCATCAGCTTTTCTCACAGCAGTACGCATTGCTGATTTTGCTTGTGCGTTTTGAGTGTTTAATCTCTCATTCGTCTTAACACGTTTAATAGCAGATTTAATGTTTGGCATACCTTTCACCTCCTAATAAGGTCTGAGATGATACATTTCTTTCTAATACAACAAGCATTATTTTAACAAACACAAAAACAAATTGCAATATATAAATGCAAAGAATATTTACTTGACACATCGACCACACTAATTTTGAGGTGATTATATGTGGGGAAGAACTGATTTGTTAGACGAATCGGATGAAATGGTAAAGCATCGTACAGCCAAGGAAAAAAACAAGCTTGAAAATTCCGAGGGGATTACATTTGAGGAAAAACGTGCTGGCGCCGTACTGATTACATCAATTGAAGTGAATGAAGAGGGAGAAAAGAAAATAGGGAAGAAAAAAGGTAAGTATATTACATTAACAGATTTGACGGTGAGTCCAGATGATGAGGATAGTTTCAAAGCTTTAGAAAAAACGTTTATCGAAAAGCTAAGAGAGATGCATCATGATTTAAATCTATCGAAGGAATCCAAAATTTTAATCATTGGGTTAGGTAATGCAACGATAACACCTGATGCCATTGGTCCAAAGACTATCGAATATTTACAAGGTTCTTCATTGACCGAAAATGCAGAGCGAGTAAAGGTAGTTATGTATGCGCCAGGAGTAACAGGACAAACCGGTTTTGAAACAAGTGATTTTGTCCAAGCAATTAGCAATGCGTATAAACCGGATTTAATCATCGTTTTAGATGCTTTGGCAGCTAGAAATAGTGAACGGCTATGCAAAACAATTCAATTGACTAATACAGGGATACATCCCGGCTCAGGAGTAGGAAACCAGCGAAAAGAAATCTCAGAAGAGGTATATGGAGTTCCCGTAACAGCAATCGGGATTCCAATGGTTGTAGACGGACCAGTATTATACGCGGATGCAATGGAGCAGGTCATTCATTATATTGCTTCTAAGATTGAAGAAAAAGGTAGCCCCTCCTCGGCATTAGCAGTCACGCCGATGGTTTCTAGTAAAAAATCGAACATTGATAAATCTGTACTGCAACCAGTTTTTGGAGAATGGGTTACATGGCCAACAGATGAAAAAAGAAAATTATTTGAGGAAGTTTTTGTTGGTAAAAATCCATCCTTATTTGTTACTCCAAAAGAAACGGATGCTTGGGTTGAGCACTATGCATATATTCTTTCCAACGGGATAGAAAGTTGGATTACAACTAGATAAAGCGTTCTAAAATTGCTGCTCTCTTCATACGATTGTGTGAGGAGAGTGGAAATTATGGCTAAGTCCTTAAAGAATGTAGTTAGCATTTTATTACTTTTATTTTTAGCTCCAATTATTATTGCAACCGTCCAAACGCCTCTTTTCCCGCAACAAAAGCAACAAACAGAAACAAAGGAAGTAGTTCCAAAAGAAGAAAGCTCGGCTGTAGTTTATGCCGCCCAGTTAGAAACAAAAACAGCAGTCTCTGAAATATTGGAACCCAAAAAAGCATTTGTCTATTTTACCCATTCACAAGAAGCTTATAAACCTATTTTAGCGGCTAAAGGTGAAAAAATTGCTACGTACCATCCAGAAAACAATATTACGTCCTTTCAAGAGCAGATAACTGCTCAGTTTGCATTACATCAATTAGAAGCCGATATTTTGGGACCTGAGAGTACTGGGGATGCGAAGCAGTATCATTCAATACGACCTTTTGTTCAAAAAGCAATTGGTCAAAAAGAATACGATATTATTTTAGATATTCACAGAGATTCCGCTAAAGCAAATGTGACAACGCTTAAAAGTGGTGAAGAAAGTTACGCTAAATTTATATTTGTTATTGGCCGAGAGCACCCCAACTATAAATGGAATGAACAGCTTGCACAAAATCTTTCTAACGAATTAAATAAATTAGTACCTGGGATTTCAAGAGGGATATTGCCAAGAGAAGGTAAAGGAGTAGACGGTGTCTACAATCAAGACCTTTCCGAAAACTTACTTAATGTAGAACTAGGTGGCATTGAGAATAATGAACAAGAATTAAATCGCTCCATTGCTGTTTTAGCAAAAGCGTTATCCAATATGTTAAATGAACAAGAACTACCACTATAAGTAAAGCAAAAAGAGATGAAGCAAATGATAGATGCCTCATCTCTTTTAGTATGAAAATATACTCGTAGATTGTGTTATGTACGGGTCTTTGATAAGATTAAATTCTGGCAAAAAATTATTTATTTTTATTTTTATCAAATATAATGATTTAGAGTGTACATAAAATGTTACAGTAATATTTTTTAAACAATCCTTTATCTGTTATAATGCAAGTAGTTAAATTAGGAGTGAACAAGTATGAATAATGATGAGAGACTGGCACGACAGAAGAAAATACGTAATTTTTCGATTATTGCCCATATTGACCATGGGAAATCGACACTTGCAGATCGTATATTAGAAAAAACACAAACAATAACTTCACGTGAAATGAAAAATCAACTTCTTGACTCAATGGATCTTGAACGTGAACGCGGTATTACAATTAAATTGAATGCTATCCAATTGACTTACAATGCAAAAGACGGTGAAGAGTATATTTTCCATCTTATTGATACTCCTGGGCATGTCGATTTCACCTATGAGGTGTCTCGAAGCTTAGCAGCGTGTGAAGGAGCTATTTTAGTTGTAGATGCAGCGCAAGGTATTGAAGCTCAAACACTTGCAAATGTGTATTTGGCTTTAGATAATGACCTAGAAATACTTCCAGTTATCAATAAAATTGATCTTCCAGCAGCTGATCCAGAACGAGTAAGAGGCGAAGTAGAGGAAGTCATCGGTTTGGATGCATCCGAGGCGGTTTTAGCTTCTGCAAAAGCAGGAATTGGTATCGAAGAAATTCTTGAACAGATTGTAGAAAAAGTACCCGCTCCAACAGGAGATCCAAATGCGCCATTAAAGGCATTAATATTTGACTCCTTATTCGACCCTTATCGAGGAGTAATCGTTTATATTCGTATTATGGAAGGTTCAGTCAAACCAGGCGATACGATCAAAATGATGTCTTCTGGTAAAGAATTTGAAGTAGTAGAAACGGGAGTATTTACTCCTAAAACAACACAACGCTCTGAACTAACTGTTGGGGATGTTGGTTTCTTGACAGCGTCTATGAAAAATGTAGGCGATTCAAGTGTCGGTGATACAATTACATTAGCTGAAAACCCTGCAACAGAACCTTTAGCTGGATATAGAAAAATGAATCCAATGGTATTTTGTGGATTGTATCCAATCGATAATACAAAATATGTAGATTTACGTGATGCTTTAGAGAAATTACAATTGAATGACTCAGCACTTGAATTTGAACCTGAGACTTCTCAAGCTTTAGGTTTTGGATATCGCTGTGGTTTCTTAGGCCTACTACATATGGAGATAATTCAAGAGCGTATTGAACGAGAATTTAAAATTGATTTAATTACGACAGCACCTAGTGTTATCTATGATGTGAAACTTACAAACGGAGAAACCCTAAAAGTGGATAATCCATCTATGATGCCGGATGCACAAAAAGTAGAAACAATTGAAGAGCCATATGTGAAAGCATCTATTATGGTTCCTGAGGATTACGTTGGTTCCGTTATGGAGCTTTGTCAGCGTAAACGTGGGAACTTTATTACAATGGACTTTTTATCAAAAGCTCGCGTAAATATTATTTATGAAATTCCATTATCAGAAATCGTGTATGACTTTTTTGATGCATTAAAATCAAGTACAAAAGGTTACGCTTCTTTCGATTATGACTTAATCGGATATAAAGAATCTAAATTAGTAAAAATGGACATTCTGCTTAACAGTGAAAAAGTCGATGCACTTAGCTTTATCGTTCACCGCGACTTCTCTTACGAACGTGGTAAGCTAATAGTAGAAAAACTAAAAGCGTTAATACCGAGACAGCAATTTGAAGTTCCCGTGCAAGCAGCAATCGGGCAAAAAATTGTTGCTAGATCCACGATCAAGTCAATCGGTAAAAACGTTTTGGCTAAATGTTACGGTGGAGATATTTCTCGTAAGCGTAAACTTCTTGATAAGCAAAAAGAAGGTAAAAAACGTATGAAACAAGTAGGTTCTGTGGAAGTTCCACAGGAAGCATTCATGGCTGTTCTAAAAATGGACGAGCCAAATAAATAATAAAACGAAGGGGGAGGCACTAGCATCCTCCTTTTTCATTTATAAACGAAAGTAGGGATAGAAATGGTACGAGGCGTATATATACATATTCCTTTCTGTCATCAAATTTGTAATTACTGTGATTTCAATAAATTTTTCTTTCAAAACCAACCAGTGGATGAATATATTGAGTCGCTTGGAAAAGAAATGGCTTTGTGGCAAAGTGATTTAGAAAAAGCAGAGATTACAACAATATTTATTGGTGGAGGTACACCTACCTCCTTAACTGTAGAACAATTGGACCGATTGTTATCATTAATTCATCAACATATACCAATGGAACATGTTACAGAATTTACATCCGAAGCTAATCCAGACGAGCTGACACTCGAGAAAATGCAAAAGATGCGCGAATTTGGTGTAAACCGTTTAAGTATGGGTGTGCAAACCTTTGATCAGGAGCTTTTAAAAGTATTAGGTAGAACGCATTCTAATGATCATGTTTATGAAGTGATCGGATATGCCAAACAAACTAATTTCCCTTCGATTAGCATTGATTTGATGTATGGTCTTCCTAACCAAACAATGGAACAATGGAAAGCATCCTTGCAAGAAGCATTCCGCTTAAAAATCCCTCATATATCGGCCTATTCTTTATTAGTAGAACCGAAGACAATTTTTTATAATCTTCTATCCAAAGGGAAACTATCTCTTCCTGGTGAAGATTTAGAGGCAGAGATGTACAGCTACCTTTTAGAGGAAATGAAAAGTCACGGATATACTCAATACGAGATCAGTAACTTTGCGTATGAAGGAAAAGAATCGAAGCATAATTTACTGTATTGGAACAATGACGAGTATATAGGATTAGGTGCGGGCGCACATGGATATGCGGGCGGTGTAAGATATTCGAATCACGGACCACTTAAAAAATATATGCAAACCATCGATTTAGGGGACAAGCCTCTAATGATGCAAAAAGAAGTTACAGAAATGGAGAAAATGGAAGAAGAAATGTTTTTAGGGTTAAGAAAGAATGAAGGCGTATCTCTTGAGAAGTTTGAGGGAAGATATAGTCTTACGCTTCGTGATGTGTACGGAAAAGAACTAGATAAGTTGCTTCAAAAGGAATTAATAGTCATAGAAAATAATTTTGTGAGGCTGACTACACGTGGAAGGTTTATGGGAAATGAAGTGTTTCAACATTTCCTGAAATAAATGAAGCGAAATCGTTGACAGTTTTCTGTAGATTTGATAAGTTTTATATGAGTATTAGCACTCTCTTCGAACGAGTGCTAACAGAGGTGATAATCATGCTAACAAACAGGCAATTATTAATATTGCAAGTAACGGTAGATGATTTTATCGATACCGCTCTACCAGTTGGATCTCGTCAGCTTTCGAAGAAGGAGGAAGTACCATTTAGCCCTGCTACTATTCGAAATGAAATGGCAGATTTAGAAGAAATGGGCTTTTTAGAAAAAACGCATACTTCGTCTGGTCGCGTGCCTTCGCAAAAGGGCTACCGTTATTATGTCGACAATATGTTAACTCCACAACGAATTTCGCAGAATGAGATTAAACAAATTCGTTCCATTTTTGAGGAAAGAAAGCTGGAAACGGAGCAAATAATTCGTAAATCCGCTGAAATAATATCGGAGCTAACAAATTATACCTCTATTATGTTAGGCTTGGATGTGAGAAAACATCGTGTAAAACGGTTTTCAATCGTCCCTCTCTCCAATGATTCTGCCGTAGCGATAATCGTTACAGACAGTGGTCATGTAGAGAATCGTGTATTTTCTATACCTGAAAACTTTCAGGCATCTGATATCGAACGTATGGTCAATTTGATCAACGAACGTCTAGTAGGTGTATTTTTGCATGAACTACCTGCATTGCTAGAAACGGTTACTATGACCGTATTGCAGCAAAATAACGGTCGTCTAAATAATCTCTTTGGATCTCTTAACAAAGCATTGACCATAGAGCATGAAGACAAAGTGTATTATGGTGGTAAGCTGCAAATATTAAACCAACCGGAATTTAATGATGTAGAAAAAGCACGAAGTATTATGAATTGGATGGATCATGTAAACCAAATTCCTGGTATATTCCATATGGATAAAAAAGGCATCCAAATTCGAATCGGCTCAGAAAACAATGATCTTGCCATGGAAGGATGTAGTGTTATTACGGCATCTTATGGCATCAGTGAAGAGCAGATGGGTTCAATCGCTATTATTGGTCCAACCCGGATGGATTACCGAAGAGTCGTGTCATTATTGGATGTTATGAGTAGTGATTTGTCTAAGGAATTATCAAGAATATTACATGGGCATTATGGATAAGGAGAGTTGCAAACAATGGAAGAGATTAAAGATGAAAACTTAGAAGAGCAAGAAGTAAAAGATAATACCCAAGAAGAGCCTGAACAGACAGAGGAAGCTGTAGAAGAAGTGGATGAACTAACTCTAACTAAACAGCAACTGGACGAAGAGCAAGATAAGCTAATCCGACTTAGAGCGGACTTTGAAAATTATAAGCGTCGCGTTCAACTTGATAAGGCTTCGGATTTTAAATACCGTGCTCAATCTGTATTAACGGACATTCTTCCTGTGCTTGATAATTTTGAACGTGCACTTGCGGTTGAAACAACTTCAGAGGAAGCAGCTTCTTTAGTTAAAGGGGTGGATATGGTTTACCGCACTTTACTAGAGGCAGTTAAAAAAGAAGGATTGGAACAAATCGAAGCTGAAGGTGTTGCATTCGATCCAAACTTCCACCAAGCAGTAATGCAAGAGCAAGATGATTCAAAAGAATCTGGAATTGTGCTTCAAGAGTTGCAAAAAGGGTACAAGTTAAAAGACCGTGTATTAAGACCTTCAATGGTCAAAGTAAATGAATGAATAATAGAATAACTAGTTATATATTAGGAGGAAAACTAAATGTCTAAAATTATTGGTATTGACTTAGGAACAACAAACTCATGTGTATCTGTATTAGAAGGTGGAGAACCAAAAGTAATTCCGAATCCAGAAGGTAACCGTACAACTCCATCTGTTGTAGCGTTTAAAAATGGTGAAAAACAAGTTGGGGAAGTTGCGAAACGTCAATCTATTACAAACCCAAATACAATTGCTTCTGTTAAGCGTTTAATGGGTACAAACGAAAAAGTATCAGCTGAAGGAAAAGATTACACTCCACAAGAAGTTTCAGCAATGATTCTTCAATACTTAAAAGGTTTTGCAGAAGAATACTTAGGTGAAAAAGTAACGAAAGCAGTAATCACAGTTCCTGCTTACTTTAATGATGCAGAACGTCAAGCTACGAAAGATGCTGGACGTATTGCTGGTCTAGAAGTAGAACGTATTATCAACGAACCAACTGCAGCAGCACTTGCATACGGTTTAGATAAAATGGATCACGATGAAAAAATTCTAGTTTATGATCTAGGTGGCGGTACATTTGACGTGTCTATCCTAGAACTTGGAGATGGCGTATTTGAAGTACTTGCAACTGCTGGTGATAACCGTCTTGGTGGGGATGACTTTGACCAAGTATTAATGGATTATCTAGTACAAGAATTCAAAAAAGAAAATGGTATTGACTTATCTAAAGATAAAATGGCTGTTCAACGCCTAAAAGATGCAGCTGAAAAAGCGAAAAAAGATTTGTCGGGTGTAACATCAACTCAAATTTCGCTTCCGTTCATCACTGCAGGCGAAGCTGGACCACTTCACTTAGAAGTAACAATGACTCGTGCAAAATTTGACGATTTAACTGCTTCATTAGTTGAACGTACAATGGTACCAACTCGTCAAGCATTAAAAGATGCTGGGCTATCATCATCTCAAATTGATAAAGTAATTCTTGTAGGTGGATCTACACGTATTCCTGCTGTACAAGATGCTATTAAAAAAGAAACTGGAAAAGAACCACATAAAGGTGTAAACCCTGATGAAGTAGTAGCTATGGGTGCTGCTGTTCAAGGTGGAGTTTTAACTGGTGATGTTAAAGATGTTGTTCTTCTTGACGTAACACCACTTTCTCTAGGTATCGAAACAATGGGTGGCGTATTTACTAAACTAATAGAACGTAATACAACAATCCCTACTTCAAAATCACAAACGTTCTCCACTGCAGCAGATAACCAACCTGCAGTAGACATTCATGTACTTCAAGGTGAACGCCCAATGTCTGCGGACAACAAAACACTAGGACGTTTCCAATTAGCGGATATTCCACCAGCACCACGTGGTGTTCCACAAATTGAAGTTACATTTGATATCGATAAAAATGGTATCGTAAATGTTAAAGCGAAAGATTTAGGTACACAAAAAGAACAAAATATTACGATCCAATCGAACTCTTCACTTTCCGACGAAGAAATCGAGCGTATGGTAAAAGAAGCAGAAGCTAATGCAGAAGCGGATAAAGTGCGCAAAGAAGAAGCTGAAGTGAAAAACGAAGCGGATCAATTAGTATTTATGACTGAAAAAACATTAAAAGATTTAGAAGATAAAGTGTCTGAAGAAGAGAAAAAATCTGCTGAAGATGCAAAAGAAGAGTTAAAAGCTGCTTTAGAAGCTGGAAACTTAGAAGACATCAAAACGAAAAAAGATAAGTTAAATGAAATTGTACAACAGCTTACAATGAAGTTGTATGAACAAGCACAAGCGGATGCTGCAGCTAATGCAGACCAAGCTGGTCCATCGGATGATGGTGTAGTAGATGCAGAATTTGAAGAAGTAAACGACGATAAAGACAAGTAAGATTGTTGAAGTCTCGGTAAGCAAAAAGTCAAAGACCGGTTCCGGCTTTGGCTTTTCTTACTGAATTGGATGTTTTAATTTTCAAAGTTTTGCTATTAGGATTTTTTACATGGTACAATTATTCCTATGTGCAAGTTAACAGAGCAGGAGAGTGAAAGATGAATAAACGTGATTATTATGAGGTTCTTGGTGTATCTAAGAGCGCAACTCAAGACGAGATAAAAAAAGCATATCGTAAGCTTTCAAAACAATATCACCCTGACATTAACAAAGAAGCAGGAGCAGAGGATAAATTTAAAGAAATTTCCGAGGCTTATGAAATATTAAGTGATGAGCAAAAACGTTCATCATATGACCAATTTGGTCATGCGGGTCCTAACCAAGGATTTGACGGTTTCGGCGGTAGTGCAGATGGATTTGGCTTTGAAGACATCTTTAGCTCATTCTTTGGTGGTGGTGGTTCTAGACGACGTGATCCGAACGCTCCACGAAAAGGAAATGATCTTCAATATTCGATGACTATTGAGTTTGAAGAAGCTGTGTTTGGTAAGGAAAAAGAAATAGAAATATCTAAAGAAGAAAACTGTGAAACTTGTTCGGGTTCAGGTGCAAAACCAGGTACACAGCCAGAAAAATGTTCGCACTGTAATGGACATGGTCAAGTAAATGTGACGCAGGATACACCATTCGGTCGTGTACAAACAAAACGTGCATGTAATCACTGTCAAGGTACAGGTAAAATTATTAAAGATAAATGTGCAACTTGTCATGGTAAAGGAACAGTTAATAAACGCAAAAAAATTAAGGTTACAATTCCAGCGGGTGTTGATGATGGTCAACAACTACGGGTTAGTGGTCAAGGAGAACCGGGTGTAAACGGTGGTCCAGCTGGAGATTTATATATTGTGTTCCGTGTCAAAGCAGATCCACGTTTTGAGCGAGATGGCGATGATATCTATTATGAGTTACCACTAACATACGCTCAAGCAGCACTTGGAGACGAAATTGAAGTCCCAACAGTACAAGGTAAAGTAAAACTTAAAATTCCAGCAGGAACTCAATCTCAAGCGAATTTCCGCTTAAAAGGAAAAGGGATTAAAAACGTACATGGGTATGGAATTGGAGATCAACATGTCATTGTTAAAGTAATTACTCCGAAAAAGTTAACAGAAAAACAAAAACAATTACTACGTGAATTTGCCGAAATCAGTGGGGATATTCCTGAAGAGCAAGGTAGTTCATTATTTGATAAGATCAAAAAGACATTAAAAGGCGAATAAGGAGTTGGTGCAAGTGAAATGGTCTGAACTATCCATCCATACTACAAATGAAGCGGTTGAAGCGGTAAGTAATATTTTGCATGAAGCTGGTGCAAGTGGTGTAGTTATCGAAGACTCCGATGAATTAGAAAGAGAACGAGAAGATGTGTTTGGTGAAATTTATAGTTTAAACCCAGATGATTTTCCAGTAGATGGCGTACGCGTAAAAGCTTATTTAGCAGAAACCAGTTTTTTATTAGAAACAGTGGAAGAGATCAAACTTGCTATCAACAATTTAACAAAATTCAATATAGACCTAGGACATAACGTTGTAACAGTCCAACAGGTTGACGAAGAGGATTGGGCGACTGCTTGGAAAAAGTATTACCACCCGGTTAAAATCTCCAATCGCTTTACTATTGTGCCAACTTGGGAAGACTATGAACGAGTAAATACAGATGAATTGATTATCGAGCTTGATCCAGGAATGGCATTTGGGACTGGAACCCATCCAACAACCGTCATGTGTTTACAAGCACTTGAAAAAACAGTGCAACCCGCTTCGAGTGTTATCGATGTAGGTACTGGTTCTGGAGTACTCTCTATTGGTGCTGCGAAACTAGGTGCTTCTAAAATTCATGCCCTAGATTTAGATGAAGTAGCAGTGAAATCTGCTATAGAAAATATTGCATTAAACAAAGTAAACGATATTGTGCAAGTAACACATGGCAATCTTCTAGATAATGTGAATGAACAGGCTGACATTGTTATAGCGAATATATTAGCAGAAATAATCATGACTTTTACAGACGATGCATTCTCGATTGTAAAAGAGGGTGGATTTTTCATCACTTCTGGAATCATTGCAACGAAAAAAGAAGATGTAAGAGAATCTTTGCTACAAGCAGGATTTGAAATCGAAGAAGTTATGATGATGGAAGATTGGGTAACAATCATTTCTAAAAAACCTGTTAAATAAAGGAGATTGTCATGCAACGTTATTTTACAAATGAACCTATAAGTGAAAATAATACAATGACAATTACCGGAGACGATGCGCATCATATGATTCAAGTGATGCGCATGTCACCAGGTGATCAAGTTTTTGTTGTGGCAAATAACCAAACATACACGATGGAAATTATAGAAGGTAATTCAAAGGCTGTACTTTTATCAAAAAAAGCAACTCATACCAAAACCAATGAAATGCCTATTAATGTATCACTTGTTTGCGGACTTCCAAAAGGTGACAAGCTCGAATTGATCACTCAAAAGGCAACAGAACTTGGAATGTACGAATTATTTCCTTTTGCAGCAAAAAGATCCATCGTCAAATGGGATAAGTCTAAAAACGACAAAAAAGTTGCTAGGCTACAAAAAATTGCTAAAGAAGCCGCTGAGCAATCTCATCGTTCTCATATTCCAGAAATACATAATCCTATCTCTTTAAAAGAGCTTATAGACGTATCTAAATCATTCGACGTAAAATATGTTGCGGATGAAGAGGATGCGAAGATTCAGGAAAGACAAAAGTTTGCTGAACAATTAAAAAAAGTGTATGATAAACAATCGATACTGATCGTATTTGGTCCTGAAGGTGGACTAGATCGAGCCGAGATAAAGCTATTATTAGAAAATGATTTTCAGACAATTGCGCTAGGACCTAGAATTCTTCGAACTGAAACTGCACCGTTATATGCGCTGTCAGCAATTTCTTATGAATATGAATGAAAGAGGTGTGAGAACTTGTCATCCGTTGCATTCCATACGTTAGGTTGTAAAGTAAATCACTATGAAACAGAAGCTATATGGCAATTATTCAAAGAAAATGGATATAGTCGTACAGAATTTGAAAAACAATCAGATGTATATGTTATAAATACATGCACAGTAACGAATACAGGAGACAAAAAGAGTCGTCAAGTAATTCGTCGTGCTATTCGTCAAAATCCAGATGCTGTTATTTGTGTAACTGGTTGTTACGCACAAACCTCACCTGCAGAAATTATGGCAATACCAGGAGTAGATATCGTAGTTGGTACGCAAGAACGTACTAAAATGTTGGATTATATTCAACAATATAAAAAAGAACGTAAACCAATTAATGCTGTGGGCAATATTATGAAAAATCGAGTGTATGAAGAATTAGACGTGCCTTCATTTACTGATAGAACTCGTGCATCCTTGAAAATCCAAGAAGGCTGTAATAATTTCTGTACTTTCTGTATCATCCCTTGGGCTCGTGGTCTAATGCGCTCGAGAGATCCAGAAGAGGTTGTTAGGCAGGCTCAGCAATTAGTAGATGCTGGTTATATGGAAATAGTTCTTACAGGTATCCACACAGGTGGGTACGGAGAAGATCTAAAGGATTATAATCTAGCACAATTATTAAGAGATATTGAAAACAACGTTAAGGGATTAAAACGACTTCGTATTAGCTCAATTGAAGCAAGCCAATTATCAGACGAAGTAATCGATGTTCTAAGGGACTCTAAAATTGTCGTGAGACATCTCCATATTCCGATTCAATCTGGTTCAGATACTGTTTTGAAAAGAATGCGTAGAAAATACACAATGGAGTTTTTTGCGAATCGATTAGACCGTTTAAGAATAGCTTTGCCTGATCTGGCTATTACATCGGATGTTATTGTTGGCTTCCCAGGGGAAACAGAGGAAGAATTTATGGAAACGTTCAACTTTATACGTGACCAAAAATTCTCCGAGCTACATGTATTCCCATACTCAAAACGTACGGGAACACCTGCAGCAAGAATGGAAGACCAAGTAGACGAAGATGTAAAGAATGAACGGGTACATCGTTTGATCACATTAAATGATCAGCTAGCAGTTGAGTATTCTTCGAGATTTGAGGGAGAAGTACTTGAGATTATCCCG
Organism: Psychrobacillus sp. NPDC096623; assembly: GCF_044762655.1. Lineage (NCBI taxonomy): Bacteria > Bacillati > Bacillota > Bacilli > Caryophanales > Bacillaceae > Psychrobacillus > Psychrobacillus sp. NPDC096623. The sequence continues at coordinate 160,122 of NZ_JBIWER010000003.1, read as the reverse complement.
GAGGAAGCCTATAAACTAGATTCAGCAGCTAATATGGTGGAAGGCTACACGGACAATTACTTAAAGGTTGTCATCCCAGGTTCTGAAGAATTAATCGGAAAGTTAGTCCGCGTGAAAATTACAAAAGCTGGCTATCCATACAATGAAGGAAAATTCGTGCGGGTATTAGACGAAATTGAAGAATTAGTATAAAGATTAAAACCGGTGATTAAAATGTCACCGGTTTTTTGTATAAGATAGACATGAATAGATAGAATAAATAGGTGGTTTTATATTGGAAGCTTTAACGACATTATTACCAGGTTTACTTTTCTTATTTTATTTCGTTCCTGTCGTTTTTATCATCTGGTTTATGGTTACTATTGTAGGGCAGCTAAAGTATCAAACAAAGTTTCTACAACAAATTTTTGAGAAAATAAATAGTTCGGAATAAATCTTTTTGCGGAAAAGTAAATGAAACTTAATTTTTGATAACTAATAAAAGCAAGGCACTTGCGCATTACCACTCATTATGGGTATTATTAAGAGGTACGTACATCTTGAAAGGGGAATAACAAATGACTGAAAATATTGCAGCATTAATAGATCATACATTACTAAAACAAGACGCTACTAAAAACCAAATCGAAAAACTATGTGAGGAAGCAAAAACGTATACCTTTGCATCGGTGTGTGTAAATCCTACATGGGTAAACCTAAGTGCATCTCTACTAAAAGAAAGTCCAGTGAAGGTTTGTACTGTAATTGGATTCCCTTTAGGCGCAAGTACAACAGCTGTTAAAGCATTTGAAACTACAAATGCGATTGAAAACGGTGCAGATGAAATTGATATGGTATTAAACGTTGGTGCATTGAAAGACCAAGATTATAACTTAGTACAAAAAGATATCGAAGCAGTAGTAACTGCAGCAAAAGATAAAGCAATTGTTAAAGTTATTTTAGAAACTTGTCTATTAACAGATGAAGAAATTATTAAGGCAAGTGAGTTATCAAAAGCTGCTGGTGCAGACTTTGTAAAAACTTCTACTGGTTTCTCAACAGGTGGAGCGACAGTGGAAGCAGTAAAATTAATGCGTGAAGCTGTTGGACCAAACCTAGGAGTGAAAGCATCTGGAGGAGTTCGAAACCTTGCTGATGTTGAAGCAATGGTAGAAGCTGGCGCTACAAGAATTGGTGCTAGTTCTGGAGTAGAAATTGTAAAAGGCTTGGAAAGTAACTCTAGTTACTAATTAAAGTTAAAATTTATCTTAAAGTATTGACCAAGTCTTTACAATACGGTATAATTTTTTAGTACATAGCACTAGGTTATGTGCTTGACGTGTGTTCGGAGGGAGGGAAAAAGAGATGTCAAAAACTGTCGTTCGTAAAAACGAATCGCTTGAAGATGCTCTTCGCCGCTTCAAACGTACTGTATCTAAAAGTGGTACAATTCAAGAGGTAAGAAAGCGCGAGTTTTATGAAAAACCAAGCGTAAAGCGTAAAAAGAAATCTGAAGCTGCCCGTAAACGTAAATTCTAATAAATTTAAATTTACAATGCTTCGATGCTATGGTTTCTAAAACCTGAGCGGAAACGTAAAAAGAAATCAGAAGCTGCACGTTAACGTAAGTGGTACTTTATCCCAATTATCCCTGCGTTCAAAACACGTACTTTATGATTAACATTTACAATTATGTAAACCGAGAAAATTTATTTTCTCGGTTTATTTTTATTTTATTGAAACTTTTTCATAGCTCCCTCGTAAATAGGAGTATACATATGGTGGAAAGGAGGTTAAGTGGTGAAATTGTCTCGTTATGTCATTTCGCTTTGTTTATTGCTCTTATCATTTGGAATGATGATTCCAGTTTTTACAGCACAATCTTCCGTAGTTTATAAAGTACCTGTATACAAAGAAGTGGAAAAAGGCTTGTATGCTTTTATAAAACGTTCCATCCATGAAGCAGAAGAGGCTGGCGCAGATGCAATCATTTTTGATATCAATACACCTGGTGGCTTTGTAGATTCTGCAGAAAATATTGCTAATTTATTGGACTCCACTTCAATTCGTAAAATTGCTTATATAAACTCAGAAGCTTTATCAGCTGGTGCTTATTTAGCGCTTCATACAGACGAGATTTATATGTCACCAAGTGGAACAATTGGTGCGGCCGCAGTCATTGAGGGCAGTGGTAACACTGCAGGCGAGAAAGCAAATAGTGCGTGGAAAGCAAAAATGATAAATGCAGCCGAGCTAACCGGGAAAAAGCCTATCTATGCGCAAGCGATGGCAGATGAATCTGTAGATTTACCTGAATATAGAGCACCCGTTGGAAAGTTATTGACACTTTCTTCAGCTGAAGCTCTAGAAGTTGGCTACTCGGAAGGAACAGTAACTTCTTTTGATAAGTTACTAGAAGTAACAGACTTAGCGGGAGCGAAAGTAGTTGAAACAGAAGAGACCTTTATGGAATCACTTGCTCGGTTTATAACGAACCCAATCGTCGTACCAATCCTGTTATCGATCGCAAGTTTAGGATTGATTGTTGAGCTATACTCACCAGGGTTTGGAGTCGCTGGAACAATGGGTCTTATCTCGTTAGTTCTATTCTTTTTTGGTCATTTAGTTGCAGGACTTGCTGGTTATGAAACGGTTATCATTTTTATAATTGGTATATTACTTATTATTGCAGAGTTCTTCCTGCCCGGAGGAATTAGTGGTATATTAGGGGCGGCAGCTATTATTGTGAGTATAGTATTAGCTGGTGGCGATATTGAGCAAATGATTATCGCTGTTATTATTGCTTTATCAGTAGCTATAGTGGGAATGGTGATTATTATGAAGTTCTTTGGTAAGGGACTAAAAGTATTGAACAAAGTTATTTTGTCGGATGCGACAACAACCGAAAAAGGGTATGTTTCCAATAAAAATCGAGTAGAATTAGTTGGAAAGCTAGCGGTGACTATGACACCACTTAGACCTTCTGGAACTATACGTATTGATAATGAAAGAATTGATGCAGTTTCAGATGGAAGTTTTATCGGGAAAGACAAACAGGTTAAAATTATTAAAGTAGAAGGCTCTCGTATAGTTGTACGAGAAGCAGTAGAAGGGGAGGCAACAGAATGATTACAGGATCAACAATTACTTTAATCGTTGTTATTGTATTGGCATTTATAGTACTATCGGTATTTTTCACATTTTTCCCGATCACGCTATGGATTTCAGCATTAGCTGCAGGAGTAAAAATTAGTATTTTCACATTAGTAGGGATGAGGTTACGTCGAGTTATTCCTTCACGTATCGTTAATCCATTGATCAAAGCACATAAAGCAGGACTTGATGTTGCGATCAATCAACTGGAAAGTCATTACTTAGCAGGAGGTAATGTTGACCGAGTTGTAAATGCTTTAATCGCTGCACATCGTGCGAATATTGAGCTAACTTTTGAAAGAGCAGCTGCAATCGATCTTGCAGGTCGAGATGTACTCGAGGCGGTTCAAATGTCTGTTAATCCAAAAGTTATTGAAACACCATTTATTGCTGGTGTTGCGATGAACGGTATTGAAGTTAAAGCAAAAGCACGTATTACAGTTCGTGCTAATATTGACCGTTTAGTCGGTGGTGCTGGTGAAGAAACAATCGTTGCCCGTGTTGGCGAAGGGATTATTTCTACTATTGGTTCTAGTGTGAGTCATGAAAGAGTATTAGAAAATCCAGATCTAATCTCTCAAACAGTATTAGCAAAAGGACTAGATTCTGGAACTGCTTTTGAAATTCTATCGATTGATATTGCGGATGTTGATATAGGTAAAAACATCGGTGCAGAATTACAAACAGAGCAAGCAGAGGCTGATAAGAAAATTGCGCAGGCAAAAGCGGAAGAACGTCGTGCTATGGCTGTAGCATCTGAACAAGAGATGAAAGCGAAAGTAGTAGAGATGCGCTCGAAAGTTGTAGAGGCCGAAGCTGCAGTTCCATTAGCTATGGCTGAAGCATTACGTGAAGGTAACATTGGTGTTATGGATTACATGAATTACAATAATATCAAAGCAGATACTGGTATGAGAGATTCTATTAGTAAAGTCGGCGGAGATAAACCTTCTACTGACGAGCTAAAATAAAAGCGGAAAGGAGCCGATCTCCTTGGAAGCTTTCATTCCTATAATAATCGCAGCACTTTTTAGTCTTTTCTTTAAAAATAAGAAAGAACCTGACAATAAACGGGTTGAAAAACCTGTAAACAGCACTCCAACGCGTAAAACAGTTTCGGAAAATCCCTTTAAAGAATTAGGTGATTTTGCCAAGCAGTTTACGAGTGAAAGACAGCAGGAGATGAAAGTTAAGCCTCCTGTCGTGAAGGAAATTGAAGTGCCTGTAAAAGTAAAAAAAATGGAGCGAGAAGTTAAACGTGATCAAGGAGTGTCTAGAGGTCCAGGTCGATTGAGTGCTCATCAGGAAAAAGCTACTGAAAGGTTAAAATCTTCTCCAGTAGTTAACAATTTGCTACCTAGTAATGAGGACGAATTAATCAGAGCGATTATTTTCTCAGAAATACTCGCACCACCAAAATCTAAAAGATAACTCATGAACACCCCTTTACATGCATAAATTCATGTAAAGGGGTGTTTTTTGTGAAGCAATTATTTCCACTCCATGCGAGTATTATGGTAGAAAGCTTTGATGATATCATATTGGATTATGAATTCTCGTTAGTGCGTTTAAAAGAAAATAGTATTGTTTGTACGTATGACCAATTTGTTTTAGAAATTCAGGCGGAAAGATTGCACATAAAATCCATGTCTAGTGATAGGCTTCATCTACATGTGCAAAATCTTCAATTATTTAATTTAACGAGGAAGGAAAAAACGGTATGAGGCGTCTTATCAAAATACAAGCTCCAATATCCACAGATCAATTTCCACTTTATCAAAGTTTAAAGCAGCATAATATCGAAGTATTTCAGCTTCATACAAAGGATGATCATATTGTTTTTTCCATTAAAGCGAAGGATTTGAAGGCTTTTCGCAAAGTGAGAAAAAAACTGAAACTGCCTATTAAGTTAGAAGATGAACTAAAAGAAAGTACTATTTCTATTTACTCAGGATCAGTTTTAGGGGTATTCTGTTTTGTTATCATCCCCGTTTTATTTGCACAATTTATATGGACAATCCAAATTGATTCGGATTCACCAGAAAGCAACATCCTGCTAACTGAACAATTAAAAGAAATGGGTATAAAAGAGAGAATGTTTGTTTCTAGGCTTCCAGCGGAGCAAGAGATACGCCAAAATATATTATTAGAACATAAAGAGTATTCTTGGGTACATTTTTCAAAATCGGGATCTACTTTTACAGTTTCTCCTATGCTCGCGCCTCCTCAAACAGAAAAAGAACTTGTGGATTCACCTGCAGTGAATCTAGTAGCCAAGAGAAGTGGAGTAATAACAGATTTTTCTCTGACAAAAGGTGAGAGAGCAGTTGAAAAGAATATTGCTGTAAAAAAAGGAGATACCTTAGTAAAAGGCTTTGTAAAACAAGGAAACAAAAGGATTATTACTAGCGCAGAAGGAAAGGTATATGCCAGTTATTGGATAGAACTATCATTTGAACTTCCAACGCAAGTTGCCGTCACTAATCCGAACTCAAAAGAATTGGTGATACAAAAAAAAGTGGATAACAAACTGATGTTTTGGAAAGAAATACAATTACCTACTGTGATTAATAAATATGTTCAGGCTGGTTATGTTCAAAAGAATCATCAAGTTACCTATTCGTTAACAGAGGAATCTATTGAACGTCTCATACGTCCGCTACTTTTTCAAAAAATTTTGAAAGAATTACCCGCTGGAACACAATTATTAGAAGATAAAGTTTTACAGGTATCAATACAAGATGATAAAGTAAAAGGGAAGATTCTTTTACTAATAAATGAAAATATTGCAATACCACATGTTATACCCCAAGGAGACGAAGCATGAGCGAACATAAACAACTAGACATTAATTTGCAAGATCCAGCCGAAGCTGTTATGCTGCTTGGCATCTCGGATAAAAATATTAAATTAATTGAAGCAGAGCTAAAAGTTCAACTTATTACTCGAGGAGAACAAATCCAAATTATAGGTGAAGAAAAAAATGTGGAAGAAGCCAGACGGTTGATGATTCAACTATTGGCAGTTATTCGTAAAGGCATCAATATTAATTTGCGCGACGTAACTTCTGCAATTGAAATGAGCTTGAATGGAACCATTGAATATTTCTCTAGTTTATACGATGAAGAGATTGCGCGAAATACAAAGGGTAAAGCGATTCGAGCAAAAACAATTGGACAACGAGAGTATATTCAAGGCATTCGACATTCAGATCTTACTTTTGGTATTGGACCTGCGGGTACTGGGAAAACATATTTAGCAGTAGTGATGGCAACTCAGGCACTTAAAAATGCACATGTGAAAAAAATCATTTTAACACGTCCTGCAGTAGAAGCAGGCGAAAGTCTAGGTTTCCTACCCGGGGACTTAAAAGAAAAGGTAGATCCTTATTTAAGACCATTATACGATGCGTTGCATGATGTATTAGGAACAGAACAGACAGATCGACTTATGGAGAGAGGGACAATCGAAATTGCACCTCTAGCCTATATGCGCGGTCGTACACTGGATGATGCTTTTGTTATTTTAGATGAAGCTCAAAATACAACAAAAGCACAAATGAAAATGTTTTTAACACGACTTGGATTTGGTTCTAAAATGGTAATCACAGGAGACAAAACTCAGATTGATTTACCAAAAGGGGCAGAATCCGGTTTAATCGTTACAGAAAAAATATTAAGAAATGTTGCGGGAATACATTTTCAATATTTAGAGCAAGGTGATGTAGTACGTCACCCGCTTGTTGCAAAAATTATTCAAGCATATGAAGAACAATAATATAGGAACCTAAATAGAAGCAACGGTCTATGTTTAGACGGTTGCTTCTTTGTTATTTGGGAAACATTAGTGAATTGTGAAAAAAATAAGGTATAATGGAATAACTAGTTGGTGGAGGGATGAGAATAAATGAAAAAATTCCTTATAAAGTGGAGAGAATGGAAAAATAATAAGTATCTCCCTTTCATCGTCACTTTTATTACAGCCATATGCTTGTTCTTTTTACTTATCGGAAATGTGAAGGAAAGTAAATATGATTTTGAATTGTTCCAGCTTTCACCTGATACGATAAGAGCAGTTAAAACAATGGAAGACACGGTAAAAACGGAGCAAGAACGTAAAAGAGCGGAGCAGGAAGTTCAAGCCGTCTATCAATTTCAAGACGAAACTGCTGCTAACCAGGCTGCAATAGTAAAATCTATTTTTGATAGTGTCTTGCACGTAAAAGAAAATGCAAATCCAGAAGAAGATACTACCGCTACTTTAGTAGAGAAATTGAAAAAAGAAATGGAAGAGTTGGCAGAGAACGCTAGTTATGTACCACTAAGCGACGATATGTTAGCCATTTTAATTAACCAGAATAACGTCATTTTAGAAGAGACTAAAACAAAATTATCGAAATTAGTGGCGACAAGCCTGAATGAAGCTATAAGATTGGAAAATATATCAGTTTTCAAAGAAAAAATTGGTCAGCAAGTTAATAACAGTTTTGTTTATTCACAGGAGTATAAAAATGTACTCACTAATATCGCAAAAACTTCTATAATCGCAACAGAGGTAGTAAATGAGAGTTTAACGGAAGAACGGTTAGAACAGGCAATAGCAAGTGTAGAGCCGACTCGTATACTTCAAGGACAAATACTCGTTCAAAAGGGTGAAATTATTGATAGAGAAGTCTATCGACAGCTTGAGTTGCTAGGGATGCTTACGAATAATGCATCTTATAAGCCATATCTTGGATTAGCAGTATTTGTGGGACTTACGATGTGGGTATTATTTGGACAAACAATTAGTAGAAGAGCAGATACTATAAACAACTCCAAGAATTTAATTGTTGTTGCATTTAGTATCATTTTATCGGTATTAATGATGAAGGTAATTCAGTCCGTAGCATATAATTTTGATGTAATTATAGCGTTTTTATTTCCTACAGCGATGGTTGCGATGCTTGTTTATATCTTGGTCAATGAACGTGCAGCTTATATATCTAAATTTGTATCGGCTGCATATGCCGGGATTATTTTTCAAGAAGGCTATACAATCGTATTTCAGATGGAAGCTTCGTTATACATATTATTTGGAGGAGTTGCAGGGATTTTTGCGATGCGACGAATGCAAACAAATTCTCAAATATTACGCTCTAGTCTAATCGTATCTTCTATTAATATTGTGTTTATCATATTTTATTTATTAATGACAAAGGCTTCTTATGAAATTATGGATATATTATTTTATATTGGAGCAGCCGCTTTCTCAGGGGTATTGTCAGGGGCGATGACTATTGGGATATTACCTTTTTTCGAATCTTTCTTTGGTATTTTATCTACCATGAGACTCATAGAATTATCGAATCCCAACCATCCTTTGTTGAAAAGAATATTAACTGAGACTCCTGGCACTTATCATCATAGTTTAATGGTGGCCAATTTAGCAGAAGCTGCTTGTGAAGTAATTGGGGCAAACGGGTTATTAGCACGAGTTGGCTGTTATTATCATGATGTTGGAAAAACAAACCGTCCTGGATTTTTCATCGAAAACCAAGTAAATGGGTATAATCCACATGATAGCTTGTCTCCAGAAGCGAGCAGAGATATTATTATTGCACATGCAGTGGATGGGGCAAAGATTTTACGGAAACATAAATTACCGAAGGAAATCGTAGATGTAGCGGCACAACATCATGGCACAAGTTTGTTAAAATTCTTTTATGTTAAAGAGAAAGAGACAAATGATATAGTGAAAGAAGATGACTACCGCTATCCTGGACCGAAACCACAATCTAAAGAAATCGCGATTATTTCTGTAGCAGATAGTGTTGAGGCAGCTGTTCGTTCGATGAAAGAGCCGAATGCTGATAAAATAAAAAAACTAATACAATCAATCATTAAAGAAAAGTTATTAGATGGACAATTCGATGAATGTGATCTATCTCTAAAGGAAATAAAAAAAATGGAAGAAAGTTTTTGTACAACCATGAACGGAACATTCCACTCGCGGATTGAATATCCCAAATAACTATGTGAGGAGTCAATAATATGCTAGAACTAGATCTAATGGATGAAACAGGTACTCTAACAGAAGAGGCTATAGCTCTTGTAAGTAAAGTATTGCACTCAGCTGGTGAACAACTTTCTGTTAGAGAAGGCAGCGAGGTTAGCGTAACATTTGTGACGAATGATGCTATCCAAGAAATTAACAAAACTTATCGCAACAAAGATGTTCCAACTGATGTCATCTCCTTTGCTATGGAGGAAATGGGAGAAGGGGAAATTGAAATTATGAACGCAGATATACCGACGTTGCTAGGAGATATTATCATTTCTGTACAACGTGCAACGGAACAAGCTGAATCCTATCAACATTCATTTGAACGAGAGTTATGCTTCTTAGCAGTTCATGGTTTTTTACATTTGTTAGGGTATGACCATGGAACGGAAGAGCAAGAAAAAGAGATGTTTGGTCTACAAGAATCGATTCTGCAAGCTTATGGGCTAAAACGAGAAGGCCATGAACATTCTTAAATTTTTTCGGTCGTTTATATACGCAGCTAACGGAATATATCATGTAGTCAAAAGTGAACAAAATTTTCGTTTTCATATACTTGCAGCGGTAGTTGTTATTCTAACGGCATGGTTAACAGGGTTATCTCAATTAGAGTGGATAATCATTGTTCTATCGATTTTCGGTATGTTCATGGTAGAATTAATAAATGCGTCCATAGAACGCGTCGTCGACTTGGTAACTCCGGAATTACATCCGTTAGCAAAACAAGCAAAAGATTTAGCTGCTGGAGCTTGTTTGGTATATGCTATTTGCACTGTAATTGTTGGTTTAATCATATTTATCCCGAAATGGTCGGGTATCCTATTATAGAGGTGAATCACATGAACAAAGAAATGTTATTAAAAGAATCCATCAAAGCTAGAGAAAAGGCGTATGTCCCATATTCAAAGTTCCAAGTTGGAGCAGCACTACTAACAAAAGATGGAGAAGTATTCCATGGTTGCAATATTGAAAATGCATCGTTTGGTTTAACCAATTGTGCAGAGCGAACAGCTATTTTTAAGGCAGTGTCAGAAGGAAAAAAAGAATTCGTCGCAATTGCAGTGTCCGGGGATACAGAAGGTCCAATTTCTCCATGTGGAGCTTGTCGACAAGTTATAGTGGAATTTTGTGATAAAGATATGCCAGTTTATTTAACAAATTTAAATGGGAATGTATCGGAAACAACGGTTGCTGAATTATTGCCTGGAGCTTTTAAAACGGAGGATATGGATTATGCTGCAAAACAATGAGGATTATAAATCCGGTTTTATATCAATTATAGGTAGACCTAATGTAGGAAAGTCTACGTTTTTAAATCGAGTAATCGGTCAAAAAATTGCGATTATGAGTGATAAGCCACAAACAACTCGAAACAAAGTACAAGGTGTATTAACTTTAGACAATAGTCAGATGATTTTCATTGATACACCCGGGATTCATACTCCAAAGCATAAACTTGGTGACTTCATGCTTAAGGTTGCTAAAAATACACTTCGAGAAGTAGATGTAATAATGTTCATGGTAAACGCAGTAGAACCACGTGGAAAAATTGATGAGTATATTATGGAAATGCTCGAGAACAACGAAACACCTGTATTTCTTGTGATTAATAAAATTGACCAGGTTCACCCAGAGAAATTAGTTGATATTATTGAATCATATACCAAAAAATATGACTTCGCGGAAATTCTTCCAATTTCTGCTCTGCAGGGCAACAACGTTGAGAAGCTATTGGAAACAATCCAATCGTATTTACCACAGGGACCCCAATATTATCCTGCCGACCAAGTTACAGATCACCCAGAAAGATTTATAATTTCGGAGCTGATCCGTGAAAAGGTATTGCATTTAACGAGAGAAGAAATCCCACATTCGATCGCTGTAGTCATTGATAAAATTAAAAAAGAAGAAGATACAGAAAAAGATATGATTCGTGTTTCTGCAACGATTGTAGTCGAAAGAGATTCCCAAAAAGGAATTGTCATTGGTAAAAAGGGTGCCTTATTGAAAGAAGTTGGAACGAGAGCACGCAAAGATATCGAAATGCTTTTAGGAACAAATGTGTATTTAGAGCTTTGGGTAAAGGTCCAAAAGGATTGGCGCAATAAATCTGCACACTTGAAGGATTATGGTTTTAGAGACGACGAGTACTAAGAAAGAAGGGGAGACAATTGCTACAAAAAGTAGAGGGTATTGTCTTACGGGCTTCTTCTTATGGCGAATCTAACAAAATCGTTACCATTTTTTCACGTGAATTAGGGAAAAGAGCAGCGATGGCTCGAGGGGCAAAAAAACCAACGAGCCGTTTAGCCTCTATCTCACAGCCTTTTACGTACGGCTATTTTTTGATTCAGCAAGGAAGAGGCATGGGTACTTTGCAGCAAGGTGAAATTATTGACTCGATGAGGTCTATTAGAGAAGATATATTTGCTACTGCATATGCAAGTTTTATTATGGAATTGGTAGATAAGTTAATCGATGATGAATCGCCGAAGCCACATTTATTTGAAATTTTGCAGCAAGCGTTACATGCGATTTCAGAAGAATATGATCCAGAGGCTATAAGTTTGTTTGTGGAATGGAAGCTTCTGCCTACAGCAGGTATTTATCCGACGCTCCATCAATGTACCAATTGTGGGGCAACTGATGGAGAATTTGCCTTTTCTTTTTCTCAAATAGGTTTTTTGTGTCATCGATGTTTTTCAATTGACCCATATATTATAAGACTTTCTCCATCTCAAGTGAAGCTTATTCGAACCTTTTATACAGTTCCTATTGACCAAGTAGGTAAGCTGACACTCAAAAAAGAAACGAAGGGCTTTATCAAAAAAATTGTTCGAACTATTTATAGTGAACAAGTCGGAATACGATTAAAGTCACAAAGTTTTTTAGATCAAATGGAGAAAACCCCAGAGTTTTTCCCTCCTAAAACAGAAAATCCAAGTCCCGAAGAAGAATAACTCTTTGGGCTTGGATTTTTTTATTTTTTATATAGAAATGTATCAAAGAATAGTTAGTAATACTATGATTTCCGTTTCACGCGGACGCTTTCCGCGGGCGTTGCCTCAGCCTCCTCGCTTCCCCTAACGCTGTTCCCACTGGAGTCGCCGCGTTACACTCCAATCAATAAATGAGTAATTAACGTTGTGCAAAGTTAGTGTTATAAAAAAATGATTATGAAGTTATCTAAATAATTGTAGAGAAAATAACACTGTGATTTCCGTTTCACGCGGACGCTTTCCGCGGGCACGGCTTCAATCTCCTCGTCACTTTGTTCCTGCTGGGCTTTCAGCTCGTGCTGTTCCCGCTGGAGTCGCCGCGTTACACTCCAATCAATAAATGAGTAGTTCTTAAATTTAAGATTTAGCAGAGTAAGTGTTATAAAAGCATTGCGTCTTTTTAGAGAGTGAATTCTAATTTTCTAGTGGTAAATAGGATGTGGGACTAACAAGCCGTGTGAGCGCGAAGAATGTGACTTCATAAAGGATGAACTGGCGCAATAGACTATCCTTTATGGCTCATGTGTTGCGTGAGGCAGCGCACATCTGTGTAGATAGCATCTCAATGGATTGATTCTTCTTCTTAAAGGCAACGTAAGACGCCAGGATGTTGTTCAACGTAATGAACATCATCCTGGCGTTTATAATTGAATATTTTCTCACTCAAAAAGTGACTTGTTAGATTGCGAAATCATTTAATTATTAAAATTGTAATTGCTCTTCTAAAAACGCCTTTACATCAGCAATTGGCATTCTTGTTTGTTCCATGGAATCACGATGACGTACTGTAACTTGGCCATCTGTTTCTGAATCGAAGTCATATGTGATACAGAATGGTGTACCGATCTCATCTTGTCGACGGTAGCGTTTACCGATAGATTGAGATTCATCGTAATCGACCATGAAGTGCTTGCTTAAATCTGAGAATAAAGCTGTTGCACCTTCAGACAGTTTCTTAGAAAGTGGTAAAATTGCTGCTTTAACTGGTGCTAATGCAGGGTGGAAGCGTAAAACTGTACGGACATCTCCACCTTCTAATTCCTCTTCATCAAATGCTTCACAAAGGAATGCTAATGTTACACGGTCAGCTCCTAAAGATGGTTCAATACAGTACGGTACATAACGTTCGTTTGTAACTGGGTCAATATAATTGAAATCTTCCCCGGAATGCTCCATATGCTGTTTTAAATCAAAATCGGTTCTATCTGCAATACCCCAAAGCTCTCCCCAACCGAATGGGAATTTATATTCTATATCCGTTGTTGCATTGGAGTAATGAGAAAGTTCGTCTTCTGAATGATCACGTAAACGAATAGAATCCTCCGACACACCTAAGTTTAAAAGCCATTCTTTACAATAATTACGCCAGAATTCAAACCATTCCATATCTTCGCCAGGTTTACAGAAAAATTCAAGTTCCATTTGTTCGAACTCTCTAGTACGAAATGTGAAGTTACCAGGTGTTATTTCGTTACGGAAACTTTTACCTACCTGTGCAATTCCGAAAGGCATTTTTTTGCGCATAGAACGTTGAACATTTTTGTAGTTTACAAAAATACCTTGGGCAGTTTCAGGGCGTAGGAAGATTTCGTTTGTAGAAGCTTCTGTAACACCTTGGAAGGTTTTGAACATTAAATTGAATTGACGAATTTCAGTATAATCGAAAGCACCACATGATGGACAAACAACATTATGTTCTTTCATGATCTCTTCCATTTTCTCGAATGAAAGACCGTCAATAACCATTTCAATACCTTTTTTATCTAGTGCATCTTCAATAATTTTATCGACGCGGTGACGTGACTTACACTTTTTACAATCAATCATAGGATCATTAAAATTGCCAATATGACCAGACGCTACCCAAGTTTTTGGATTCATCAAAATAGCTGCATCTAAACCTACGTTATATGGTGATTCTTGAACAAACTTTTTCCACCAAGCTTTTTTGATGTTGTTTTTCAATTCCACACCAAGAGGACCGTAATCCCATGTATTCGCTAGACCTCCATAAATTTCAGAGCCAGGAAATACAAAACCTCTTTGTTTTGCTAAACTAACTACGTTTTCCATTGTAATTGTCATTTAAATCCCTCCATTTAATATAATTAACCCGGAAAACAAAATAACTCGTCTCCGGGCAATAAATGCCCGGGGACGAGTTATTAACCCGCGGTTCCACCCCGATTGATTGTTAAAAAACAATCCTCTTTAAAAGCAAAAGCTCTGAGCTGCCGTTTTCCTACAGTGTGGGCTTTCACTATCCCCACTCGCTTACGGTGTAGTACTTATAATGCTCTTCAACGCTTCATCATATGTTGCTATTGTATCATGAGCCACTTTACTTCGCAATCATCTATAAATTAGTATATAATAATTTAGTATTAAGTATAACACTTTGAGGCGGTGAGTCCAATCGAACTCAACAAACGGCAAAATGAAATTTTGGACATTGTAAAAGGGAATGGTCCTATCACTGGCGAACAAATTGCAGAACGACTTAATTTAACTAGATCGACTTTACGTCCAGATCTAGCTATATTAACGATGGCAGGTTTTTTAGATGCTCGTCCACGTGTTGGTTACTTTTATTCTGGCAAAAAAACAAGCCAAGCAATTTCAGATAATATAGCGCAAATGATGGTGAAGGATTTTCAATCAATACCTGCAGTTGTTGATGAAAGTATGACGGTGTATGATGCTATATGCCATATGTTTTTAGAGGATGTAGGGTCATTATTTGTATTAGATAAAAATTCAATGCTTTCAGGAGTTCTTTCAAGAAAAGACTTTTTACGAACAAGTATTGGTAACCAAGATTTGAACAAAATTCCAGTACATATGATTATGACAAGAATGCCTAATATCACGTATTGTTTGAAAGAGGATACACTTTTTGAAGTGGCCAAAAAGTTGATGAATCGTCAAATTGATTCTTTACCAGTTGTAAAAGAAGGAAAAGATGGGTTAGAAGTGATTGGTAGAATTACAAAAACGAATATTACTCGGGCCTTTTTATCATTAGCCGATGACCATGATCTATAGGGAGTGAAACGATGAAAATGCTAAACCTGTTTATAGTCTCGGATTCAATAGGAGAAACGGGCGAACTAGTAGCAAAAGCGGCAATAAGTCAGTTTAGACCTGGTCTACAGCGTACTAAAATTAAGAGATTTACTCATATTGATTCGTTAGACCATATTAAAGAAATTACCGAGCTTGCTAAAGAGCAAGGGGCAATAATCCTGTATACACTTGTGCAAACTCAAATGCGTCAAGCATTAATAGAGTATTGTAATTTATACAATTTAGAGTCTGTTGATTTAATAGGACCGGTTATTAATCTATTTGAAAAAGAGTTAGATGAAAAACCTTTCGAAGAACCTGGTTTAGTAAGGAAGTTAGATGAAGACTACTTTAAAAAAATAGAAGCAATTGAATTTGCGGTAAAATATGACGATGGGCGAGATCCTAGAGGTTTACTCCAAGCTGATATAGTTCTTATTGGAGTATCTAGAACTTCTAAAACACCATTGTCACAGTATTTGGCAAATAAAAGATTCAAAGTAGCGAACGTTCCGCTTGTTCCGGAAGTAGAACCACCTGAGCAACTATTTCAAGTAGACCCGGCAAAATGTGTGGGGTTAGTCATTACTCCAGATAAACTAAATTCTATTAGAAAAGAAAGACTGAAAGCAATTGGTTTAAATGATGATGCAAGTTATGCTAAAATAGAAAGAATCAATGAAGAAATTCTCCACTTCGAGAAAATTGCTAAGAAAATCGGTTGTATCGTAATTGATGTAACAAACAGAGCTGTTGAAGAGACTGCTAATGTAGTAATTAATCATATTCAACAAAAATAATGTAGAAAAATTTTTTAAGCCGATTCACGATTGTGAAAAGGTTTTTTCTATTGTTTATCGAATAAATAAAGTATAGATTAATAGTTTAAAATGTTTTATAATAGTTATTTGTGGAAAATAATATTTATTAGATTATTTATATGATTTTTTGTCGATTCTTGCAGGATTTTTCTTTCCTTTCACGAATTATTAAAGTAGAGCAAGTAAAGATGGTGAAAAAGTGTCAGGTCGTATAGAAGAAGAGTTAATCGAACAAGTTAGGAATAACAATGATATTGTCGACGTCATAAGCGAATATGTTCAACTTACTAAAAGAGGCCGAAACTACTTTGGTTTATGTCCTTTTCATGGTGAACAGACGCCATCTTTTTCAGTTACACATGAAAAGCAAATTTTTCATTGCTTTGGATGTGGAGCGGGTGGAAATGTAATTACATTTTTAATGGATATTGAAAATCTTTCCTTCCAAGATGCTGTAAGTAGACTTGGTAGTCGAATTGGATTGACTATTGAAGAAAGTTCCTCGGACGATAGAGTGACGAAAGAACCTGTCTCTAAAGAGGTTTCTCTGATGAAAAAAGCACATGAATTTGCAAGTGATTACTTTCATCATTTACTGCTTCATACCGAGGAAGGAGAAAATGCCTTACATTATCTGGAGGAAAGAGGGTTTTCGAAAGAGATTATCGAAAAGTACAAAATCGGATGGTCCTTACCAAAATGGGATGCTTTAACTACCTTACTTGAACGTAAAGGTATGAATTTACAAGAAATTGAGAAAACTGGGCTTATTATCCGAAAAGAGAATGAATTAAAGTATTTTGATCGGTTTCGTGGGAGAATAATGTTTCCGGTTTTTGATGAAACAGGACATGTTATTGCTTTTTCCGGTAGAATACTCGAAAAGAATGAAAACGAAGCGAAGTATCTTAATAGCCCAGAGTCTCCTATATTTCAAAAAAGCCAGGTGCTCTATAACTTAGATAAAGCAAGATTAGCTATTCGAAAACAACGGAATGTAGTGGTTTTTGAAGGTTTTCTTGACGTAATTGCAGCATCTAAGGCTGGTATTGAGAATGGAATTGCAACAATGGGTACCGCCTTGACGTCTTCTCATATAACGAAACTAAATAGACTAACTTCTCAAGTTACGCTTTGTTTTGATGGTGACCGCGCCGGAATGGAAGCAGCGAAAAAAGCTTCTACCGCTTTACAGGCCAAGCAAATACAAACGGAAATTGCCATTATACCAGATGCAATGGATCCAGATGACTACATTAATAACTACGGGGAAGAAGCATTTAGAACTAAGATTATTGAGAAGCCGCATTCCTATTTATCATTTATGATGATTGTTTCGAAAAGAGACAAAAATTTTAATAATGAAAATGATACTTTACAGTATATCCAAGAGATATTGGAAATACTGAGTGATAGAAGTTCTTCCGTGGAACGTGATTTATATATTCGTCAGCTCTCACAAGAAACAAATGTATCTGAAGAAGCTATTTACCAGCATTTACGTAAAATTCACGGAAAAAAAGCAAAGCAATCTAAACAGGAATCTTCTATACCCCTTCCTAATAAATCGGAAATTCCGAAGATAAAGAAAGCAATATCTGCAGACGAAAGAGCGGAGCGAATTTTACTGTCCCATATGCTTCATAATCCTAGTGTAATTGATATAGCAAGAAGAAACTTGGAAGATCAATGTTTTATCAGAGATGCTTATGAAGTGGTATTTGTTCGTTTAACTGGATTTTACGAAGAGTATCCAGATGGAGATTATCAGCGTTTTTTAGAAGTTTTAAATGATGCAGAGTTAAGAAAAATAGTAATGGAAGCAGCGCTCGCAGAACGTGATCCAGAGCATGAGACAGAGGAAGTCATGGACTGTTTGCGCCATATACGAAAATACCGGATTGAACTACGTATTAATCGTAAGTTACATGAAGCAAAAGAAGCAGAGAAAATGAGTGATATTTCCAAGGCATTGGAGCTGGCTAAAGAAGCGATTCAGTTAAAAAAGTCGTTGGAAACTTTAGAGTAACTATCCGGTAGTAGAAGGAGGAATTCTTATGGCGGACAAGTCTGAACGCACAAAAGAAACAGATATTGAATTATCATTAGAAGAAGCAAAAAAACAATTAATCGAATTAGGTAAAAAAAATGGTGAACTAACGTATCATGATATAGCAGAAAAGCTCGCTATTTTTGAATTAGAATCAGATCAAATCGAAGAATTTATCGATAATCTTGAAGGTAGAAATATTGAACTAAGCCGTAAAGATGGAGACGAAGAGGATTTAGATCGTTTAATGAAAGGGAAAGAAGAGACTTTTGATTTAAACGATTTAAGTGTTCCACCTGGCGTTAAGATTAATGATCCTGTTCGAATGTACTTAAAAGAAATTGGTCGAGTAGACTTACTTAAGGCTTCAGAAGAGGTTGCTCTTGCTGAGCGTATTGAGCAAGGGGATGAAGAAGCTAGAAAACGTCTAGCAGAAGCAAACCTTCGTTTAGTTGTAAGTATTGCGAAACGTTATGTTGGCCGTGGCATGTTATTTCTAGACCTTATTCAAGAAGGTAACATGGGGCTCATCAAAGCGGTAGAGAAATTTGATCATCGTAAAGGGTTCAAATTTAGTACTTATGCAACTTGGTGGATTCGTCAGGCAATCACTCGTGCAATTGCTGACCAAGCTAGAACGATTCGTATTCCAGTGCATATGGTAGAAACCATAAATAAACTAATACGTGTTCAACGTCAATTATTGCAAGATTTAGGTCGTGAGCCTTCTCCAGAAGAAATTGGAGAAGAAATGGACTTGCCTGCAGAAAAAGTTCGCGAAATCTTAAAAATTGCGCAAGAACCAGTTTCTTTAGAAACTCCTATTGGGGAAGAGGATGATTCCCATTTAGGTGATTTCATCGAAGATGCAGATGCACAATCTCCTTCTGATCACGCTGCTTATGAACTTCTAAAAGAGCAATTAGAAGATGTTTTAGATACGCTTACAGACAGAGAAGAAAATGTATTACGTTTACGCTTCGGTCTAGATGATGGTCGTACAAGAACGCTTGAAGAGGTAGGTAAAGTTTTTGGAGTAACGCGTGAGCGTATTCGTCAAATTGAGGCAAAAGCTTTGCGCAAACTGCGACACCCTTCTAGAAGTAAACGTCTGAAAGACTTTTTAGAATAAGAATGGAAGACATCCGCTATGGATGTCTTTTTCTATATTCTATGATTCTTATAATACTGGGTTTACCAGATGAAAAGAGGACTAGATATGTCGTTGCAGCGTAAGCAAATTATAATGAACGAAATTGCATTCTGGAAAAAAAATAATTTATTACCGGAGCATTATTGTGATTTTCTGCTAGCTTTATATGCACAGGGAGAAAGTCAGGCTGATGAGCATACAGAGAAAGCTTCTCATGCACTTTTAGCCAAAAAAAGAAAATATGATTTAATCTTGTATACTATTGTTGGTTTGATAACTGTTGTATTATTAGCATCGTTGTTTGTAGTGACAACTGCCGTTATTATACCCATTTTTGCTGTTGCCATTGTTATATTCTCTTTTTTATTTATGGCTGTGAAACTAGTAAAAAATAAATCTATCATGGCACCACTACTGTTTGTATTTTCTGCGCTGTTGTTATTAGGATTGTCTTTTAAAGTTTGGGATGTCTATTTTGTCGATTATCCCCTAGTGTTAATCGGGCTGATCTTAGGGAATTGTTTATTATGGCTTTTTTCTGGATTACTAATGAAACTCGTTTATTTTAGCATTTCTGGTGTTTTAGGATTGTTAATGATAATTGGTTATTTTGTTTTCTATTAATTTTTTACGATTTTACATAATTTTAAAAGTCGACAATAATTCACTTTAGTGCTTAATTGTCGGCTTTTTCTAATGAGCAGTCCTATAGTGGATGCGTCTCTAATTATAAATCTTCTTTGAATTTCTAGTATTTTTAGTATAATAGAAATGTAAGCGTTTTTATTTACAAAGGGGATGGAAGAAATGAATTTTGATTTGACACAGGAACATAAAATGATCCGAAAGACAATTCGTGAGTTTTCGGATGAGGTTGTAGCGCCAGGAGCAATTGAGCGCGACAAAACGAAAGCATTTCCAAAAGAAATCTTTAAACAGTTAGCCGACATGGGGATGATGGGCTTACCGTTTTCAGAGGAGTATGGCGGAGCAGGAGCAGATACAGTTAGTTTTGCAATCGTAACGGAAGAGTTGAGTAGGGCATGTGCTTCAACAGGTATTACCTATTCTGCACATATATCGTTAGGTGGTGCTCCACTAAATCTATATGGTACAGAAGAACAAAAACAAAAATACTTGGTTCCAGTTTGTACAGGAGAATCATTCGGAGCTTTTGGCTTAACTGAGCCTAACGCAGGATCTGATGCAGGTGGTACACAAACAACTGCAAAAGAAGACGGCGATGATTTTGTGATTAATGGAAACAAAGCCTTTATAACGAACGCAAGTTATGCAAAACACCTAGCATTAACAGCTATTACTGATATCAAAGATGGAAAAAAAGAAATTTCTGCAATAATTGTGCCAACGGATTCAGAAGGCTTCTCTGTTATCGATAATTACGAGAAAATGGGACTGAATGCATCTAATACAACGGAACTAGTATTAGAAAATGTTCGAGTGCCTAAAGAAAACTTGTTAGGTGAGAGAGGGAATGGATTTAAACAATTCCTTGTTACTCTTGATGGTGGTCGAATTGGCATAGGTGCCATGGCAGTAGGAATTGCACAAGCAGCTTTTGAAAGAGCACTTCGTTATTCTAAGGAACGCAAGCAGTTTGGTAAAGCCCTTTCTGATTTTCAGATAACGCAATTTAAATTGGCAGATATGGCTATGAAAATTGAGCTTGCACGCACAATGGTACACAAAGCAGCATGGTTAAAAGATCAAGGTCGTGCATTTGGTAAAGAAGCATCAATGTGTAAACTATATGCATCCGAAATTGCAATGGAAGTAGCAGATCAGGCTATTCAAATACATGGTGGATACGGTTATATGAAAGAGTATGAGGTAGAACGATATATGCGTGATGCTAAATTACTTGAAATTGGTGAAGGTACTTCTGAAATACAAAGAATGGTAATTGCTCGACATATAGGTTGTTAATTTGTAGAAATTACTCGAATAATTATGTCTAAATTGTCACAAAGTAAGAAAACTTCTCCCCTAGGACTTTTAGTTTTCTCTAGAATGCAGTACAATATTAATGTTGACTAATTCTATATTAGAAAAGATTGTATTAAAAGGGAGGGTTAACTATGCAAAGAAATCCAATAATTCCATTTATCTTAATTATGGCTTTTGGTATTGGTCTAATTTTCTTCTTGTCTTTAGACGGTGTAGGTAACAAAGAAGAAATCGCTGCAACTGAAGAGCATGCTGAAGGTGGCGGTGAAGAAGCATCAGCTGGAGAATTTGATCCAGAAGCTTTTGCACAAGGAAAATGTATCGGTTGTCATGGTAACAGTTATGAAGGAACTGGAGCTGCTCCTGCATTAGTAGGAACTGCATTATCTGAAGATGAAATTAAAGACGTTTTAGCAAAAGGTAGAGGTGCAATGCCAGCTGGTTTAGTACCTGCTGAAAACATTGATGCTATGGCGGCATGGGTTAAATCTTTAGAATAGTATTTAAACAAAAGACCTTAGATTCTGTAAAAGAATCGAGGTCTTTTTTCTTTTTTGCTATAATAGCTATTGAAGAGGTGTTGAAACAATGAATGCAAAAAAATTATCGGAAAGACTGAGAACAGTCGCTTCCTTTGTAGATGAAAATACTATTTTAGCGGATATCGGTAGTGATCATGCTTATTTGCCATGTTTTTTAGTGCATGAAGGAGTCATTACAAAAGCAATTGCTGGTGAGGTTGTAAAAGGTCCATTCGAATCTGCCCAGAAACAGGTGAAAAGTGAGGGTCTCGAGAAAAATATCGATGTCCGTTTCGGGAACGGTTTGGCGGTAATTTCCGATGCGGATAATGTTCAAACGGTTACGATAGCTGGAATGGGTGGTCCACTCATTGCTTCTATATTAGAGACTGGTAAAGAAAAACTCACTAAAGTAGAAACTCTCATTTTACAACCAAATATACATGCAAAAGCTATACGAGAATGGGCAATTCAAGAACACTGGAAGATAGAAAACGAAGTAATTCTAGAGGAACACGATAAAATTTATGAAATTCTTGTGTTAAAAAAAGGCATGATGAGTTTATCGGAAAAAGAGTTATTAGTTGGTCCCATTTTAGGTGAAGAAAAATCTCCAGTGTTCCAAAAAAAATGGAATACGGAACTGAATGAATGGCAACGAATTGTAAACGAATTGAACAAATTAGAAGGCACAGA
Organism: Psychrobacillus sp. NPDC096623; assembly: GCF_044762655.1. NCBI lineage: Bacteria > Bacillati > Bacillota > Bacilli > Caryophanales > Bacillaceae > Psychrobacillus > Psychrobacillus sp. NPDC096623. Next base: position 137,674 of record NZ_JBIWER010000003.1, on the reverse strand, counting down.
GGTTCAACAAAAGAAAGAGGGGCTTGAAAACAAAATTGCCTTAGTAAAGGAGATTTTATAAACGATGAAGGAAACAAATGCACAACATATTATTTCCCTTTTCGAACAATGGGCACCTAAATCGTTAGCGGTCGATGGAGATCCAGTAGGTTTACAAGTTGGCACACTAAATAAAAAAGTAACTAAAATTTTAGTAACGTTAGATGTAAATCTGGATACAGTAGAAGAAGCAATTACAAATGGCTGCGAGCTTATCATTGCACATCATCCACCTATTTTTAGAGGATTAAAAAATATGCGAACAGATTTGCCACAAGGAATACTAATCGAGAAATTGATCAAGCATGATATTGCCGTATATGCTGCACATACGAATTTAGATATCGCAAAAGGGGGAGTAAATGATTTGCTCGCTTCTGCTCTACATTTAGAAAATATAGAGATTCTAGAGCAAACTTTCTCGGAACAGCTGATGAAGTTAGCAGTATTTACTCCCAAAGAGTCAACAGCAGCAGTAAGAGCAGCATTAAGCACCGCTGGAGCAGGTAAAATCGGTGATTATGATAGCTGTAGCTTTACTACTAGGGGAGAGGGAAGGTTTAAGCCTTTAGAGGAGGCAACCCCTTATATTGGACAAGCGAACGAATTGTCTGTTGTAGAAGAGGATAAAGTGGAAGTAGTTTTTCCTGTTTCGATGAAAAATAAAATATTAAAAGCTTTATTGACAACTCATCCTTATGAAGAGCCTGCTTATGATTTAGTGTTGCTGGAAGCAGAAGTAAATATTAAAGGACTAGGCAGAATTGGTATATTGCCTGAAAAACAAATATTAGGTGATTATGCACATTTAGTGAAGCAACAGTTAAACGTTCCATTTGTTCGAGTTGTAGGTGATTTAACGAAGAAAGTTCGAAAGGTAGCTGTGCTTGGTGGAGATGGCAATAAATATATTCAGATAGCTAAAAGAGCAGGTGCAGATGTGTTTATAACAGGTGATCTCTATTTCCATGTTGCACAGGACGCAGAGGCTATTGGGTTATCGGTTATTGATCCAGGACATCATGTGGAACAAATTATGAAAACGGGTGTTGCGGAGTATATGACAAAGGTTTGTGTGGAAAACAAGCTCGCAGTTGAATTCATCCCTTCAAAAATCTCAACCGAACCATTTCAATTAATTTAACAAGGCATGTTAGTATAGCCAGCCATAAGCGATCCGTACTTTAAGTTCAAAAACCTGTCTCTAGCTATTTCAGCGGGCTTAGGAAAAACTAGCGGCAAATACTACCATCTAAATTTTTAACTAGGCTGGTCGTGAAGTACGTCACGACCAGCCTAGTTATCTTGGTAATCTTATAGCGATTAGTTTTCCTTCGCACTTAAATCTTTTAGGAATATGTAATGACCAGTTTAGAAAACTAGAAGAAGCGTTTGAATATACAATTTCGCCCGCTTCTCTTCTTTGAGCTGAAAGCCCCGCAGGACGTAGTGACGAGGATATTGAAGCCATGCCCACGGATAGCGTCGGCCTGAAACCGAAATCTGAAGTATTATCCTGTATTATAATTACAACTTGTGAAAAAAGCTGCTCTATAATGAGCAGCTTTTGTTAGTTAACGGTATAAGGTTCAATACGATTTACTGGTTTTGGTATTTTAATTTTAGGTAGAATCTTTTCTGCTGCTGTTTTTTTCGTTGTATCATACGTTTCAGGATCATTCGGATCATACTTTTCTAAAAATTGAATAACCTCTTTGACAATAGGAGTAGGTGTAGATGCTCCTGCAGTTACAGCTACATGCGAAATATTGTCCAGCCATTCCAATTTTAAATCAGAGATGTCGCCAATTCGATAAGAAGGAGTTCCAGCTATTTCCTCTGAAACTTGAGTCAGTCTATTAGAATTATTACTCATTGGATCACCAACTACTATTAAAAGTTCAGCTTCTCCAGCCTGTTCAGCAACAGCTTCTTGTCGAACCTGCGTAGCTAAACAGATTTCTTTGTGAACTTCAACATGTGGAAATTTTTCTTCTAATTTTTTCATCAGATCCACAACATCCCATTGAGACATCGTCGTTTGATTGGTAACGAGTAATTTATCTGCTGAAATTGTTAAATTTTCAACATCTTCTAAGGTTTGAACTAAATGGACCTTGTCAGGAGCTACACCTATCGCACCTTCAGGCTCTGGATGTCCTTTTTTGCCGATGTAAATAATGTCATAGCCTTCTGCTGTTTTTTCTCGGATTAGGTCATGTGTAACGGTGACATCTGGACATGTTGCATCTATAGAAACTAATCCCTTTCGACGAGCTAGTTCTTTCACTTCAGGGGAAACACCGTGTGCAGTAAATATAACCGTACCTGTATCTACCTTCGATAAGATATCTAAGCGATTTTCTCCGTCTAAAGTAATTATTCCATCCATCTCAAATGCATCAGTTACATGTTTATTGTGAACAATCATTCCTAAAATATATATAGGCCTTGGAAGAGAAGTGTCTAATGCAGCATTTCGAGCAATAACCATTGCATCCACTACACCATAACAGTATCCTCTAGGCGAAATTTTTTGTACAATCATTTTTTGTAACTCCCTTCAATACGAGCATACTCATATTATAACGGAGCAAATAGATGAATACAAAATATTAAATTGGTGGCTGGAATATTCGTGGGATGGAAGCTCCGTTTGTTGCAGATGCTGCGGTATTAGCTGCTCTTGCGGCTGTGGATGCAGTACTTACATTAGCGGCAGCCGTAGGTGTAGCAGCTGGAACAGACTGAAAACCACGATATAATTTCAACAAAGCTGGAACATTTTGTATCATTGGAGCGAATTGTCTAACCATTGGTGTAAGTTGCTGAGCCGTATTTAAAAATTTGTCTGCTGTTTGCAAGTAACCCATTGTTTTGGACACTGGTTGGCTCTGTTGAAAGCCTCCTGTGGGAGCAGATTGAAACTGACTAAAAAAATTTGTCGCTGGTCCTGTAGGTGAAGGAGGCGGAGGACCCTGATTCCCTCCAAAGAATTGGAAGGAATTATTCGGAACATTTTGAGGACTAGGATTTGACATGCCAAAAAAATCATTTCCTCGATTTTGAGCAAATGGATAAAAAGATTGATAGCGCATTTTTTCAACTCCTTTCGAACAGTAAAGACTATTCTATTCTATGCAAATTATACGTTTTATGTACAATCGTGGTACAATAAAGAAATGTGAGGGAGTGACGTAGAATGTCAAAATATACAGATTATAGTTTTCAGCCTTTTTTGCTAGATGCAATCGAAAAATTAGGCTTTCAAGAACCAACGCCAATTCAAAGAGAAATGATTCCACTTGTTTTAAAGGGGAAAAGTGCGATTGGTCAAGCACATACTGGAACAGGAAAAACACATAGTTTTTTGATCCCAATTGTTGAAAAAATAGATGCTAGTAAAAAAGAAGTACAAGCAGTTATTACATCACCAACAAGAGAGCTTGCAACACAAATTTATAATGAGTTGAACAAGCTAGTAGAAGGCACAGAAATTCAAACAAAATTATTTATTGGTGGAACGGACAAAGCTCGTGCAATTGAAAAACTAAAAACACAACCACAGATTGTTGTTGGAACACCAGGTAGACTTCGTGACCTGGCAGTAGAGCAAGCATTACTTGTTCATACTGCAAATGTTTTAGTCGTCGATGAAGCTGACCTAGCTTTCGATCTAGGTTTTATCAATGAAATTGATCAATTTGCATCTCGTATGCCTGAGAAATTAGAAATGTACGTATTTTCTGCTACTATTCCAGAAAAATTACAGCCGTTCTTAAAAAAATATATGGATTCACCTGTTCATATAAAAATAGGGGAAAAACGCCGAGTTGCAGAGGGTATTGAATTTATCGTAACTCCAGTTCGAAGCAAATCTAGAAAGAAACGTTTACTTGATGTAATAGAAGGTATAAATCCTTACTTAGCTATTATATTTGCAAATACGAAACAACATGCAGATGAAGTTGCGAACTATTTACAAGGGAACGGTATTAAAGTAGGCGTAGTCCATGGAGATATATCTCCACGTGATCGTAAACGTGTGATGAAGCAAATACACGATCTTGAATTTCAATATATTGTAGCAACAGACCTTGCTGCACGTGGGATTGATATTCCAGGTGTCAGCCATGTTATTAACTATGAGATACCAGATGACTTAGAGTTTTTTGTTCATCGTGTCGGAAGAACCGCTCGTGCAGGAATGACTGGTATTGCCATTACTCTTTACGAACCATCTGACGAAGATGCTTTAGTGCGCCTTGAGAAAATGGGGATTCCTCTTGAACATAAAGATGTGATTAATGGAGAATGGTCAGAGCTTAAGGAACGCCACGCACGAAAAAACCGCACGAAAAATGAAAATGAAATAGATGCAATAGCTAAAGCCCAAGTACGTAAGCCTAAAAAGGTAAAACCAGGCTACAAGCGTAATATGAAATGGGAAATGGATAAAGTTAAGAAAAGAGAGAGACGCATTAAAAACCGTAAGAAATAAGGAGTTGCTATTATGTTATTAGGATCACATGTTTCTATGAGTGGTAAAGAAATGCTACTGAGTTCGAGTAAAGAAGCTGCATCATATGGTGCAAATACTTTTATGATTTATACAGGAGCACCACAAAATACTAGAAGAAAACCAATTGAAGAATTGAATATTGAAGCTGGTATTGCACATATGAAAGAAAATGGGATGTCCAATATCGTCGTACATGCTCCTTATATTATCAATCTAGGAAATACGACAAAACCCGAGACTTTTGCTCTTGGTGTTGAGTTTTTACAAAAAGAAATTGAAAGAACTGCGCATATTGGTGCCACTCAAATTGTTCTGCATCCAGGAGCCCATGTGGGAGCTGGAGCAGATGCTGGTATTGCAAGAATTGTTGAAGGTTTAAATGAAGTGCTATCAACTGAATTCCCCGTTCAAATTGCTTTAGAAACAATGGCTGGAAAAGGGTCAGAATGTGGGCGCACTTTCGATGAACTTGCCAAAATTATTGATGGTGTTGTAAACAATCATCGTTTATCTATTTGCATGGACACTTGTCATATTCACGATGCTGGTTATAATATCGTCGAAGATTTTGATGGGGTCTTAAATGAGTTTGATAAGATAATTGGTATTGATCGTTTAAAAGTACTTCACATTAATGATAGTAAAAATGTTTGTGGAGCAGCAAAAGACCGACATGAAAATATCGGCTTTGGTGAAATTGGATTTGAGGCATTACAATATATTGTGCATCATCCACAATTGATGGAGCTACCGAAAATTTTAGAAACGCCGTTTGTAGGTGTAGATGCTAAATCGAAGGAAGCCCCATACAAATATGAGATAGAAATGCTTCGAACTAAACAATTTAACCCGGAAGCTATCGACGCATTACGTTAAGAAAACCGGGTAAAAGACATGCCCGGTCCTTTAAGGTTAAATTCTGTTACTTTCGTTTTCGAAGAACTTTGGACAGACGTTCTGCAATACAATACAGGGTAATTTTATAGGGAGGCTGGTTGAGGCAGATGTCTCAACCAGTCTCCCTTTTTTCGGTAATCTTATGACGTTAGCTATTTCACTTCTATTTTTAGTAAACACATACTATTTCTATTTAATTCCAATATTATAAGAGAAAATCTACTTTCTTCATACTTCCTTACAAAATAGGATACCTCTTCTTTTATCTAAAAGAAGTTGGTGCCTTTTCTTTTATTTCTTTATAAAGGTCCATTGCACGCTGTTCCCCGAGAATTTGGATCAATTTTTGTTGGATGGCTAAGGGTACTCCAAAGACCATCCAGGAAAGTGAAATTTCTTTTAATAGAGGATGAACCCCTTTCAATTCTTTGTCTGACAACTGAATATCGAACCCTTTTACAATCGTTTTAAACTCTTTTAGCGTACATGTTTGTAGCTGTTGAATAAATTTATGAATATCCAGAAAAACATCCTTTCAAGCAATTTTTATTTACACATGTTGGATTTAGGATTATACTATATCTTTGTAAATCGTAATCATTCTTAATTAGAATCGAGGAATAATAATGGGAACCCCATTGATCAACTTACATAATATTTCATATCAATACGAACAAACTAAAGCATTAACCGATATCAATTTAACTATTGCAGAAGGGGACTTTCTAGCGATTATTGGACCTAATGGCTCGGGAAAATCAACCTTGTTGAAAATAATCCTTGGATTATTAAAACCGACAAAAGGCGAAGTACTTCTTTTTGGAAAGCCGGTTAACCAGTTTAAAGACAAAGAGCGTATTGGATACGTTTCACAAAAATCCAATTCGTTCAATACAGGTTTTCCTGCTACTGTAAAAGAGGTAGTAAGAAGCGGCTTAGTTAAGAAAACAGGATTATTTCATCGATTTCCTGCAAATGTTGATAAGCAAGTAAAATCAGCTTTAAAGTCTGTTGGGATGGAAGACTTCTCTATGAAAAATATAGGTGACCTTTCTGGGGGACAGCAACAGCGGGTCTTTATCGCAAGAGCGTTAATCAGTAATCCAAATGTATTAATCCTAGATGAACCAACCGTAGGTGTAGATAGTAAAAATGTAAAATCGTTTTATAATATGTTAAGCCACTTAAATCGGGAACATAATATTACAATCGTCTTAGTCACACATGATGTAGATGCTGTATCCAAGAGTATTAGCCACGTGGCATGTTTAAATCAGCGAATACATTTTCACGGCTTTAAAAATGATATGGATCAAATGAGTGAGGAACAGTTAGAAGCTTGGTATGGACATGCTGTTCGTAAAGTCGAACATCAAAGTGAGGTAAAATCATGATCGAGTCTATTTTTCACTATGAATTTTTACAAAATGCCTTTGCCTCTGGCTTAATCATTGGTTTAATCGCTCCACTATTAGGTGTTTTTATCGTTGTCCGTAGGCTTTCATTAATAGCAGACGCTCTCAGTCATGTCACATTAGCCGGTATAGCAGGTAGCTTGTATTTAAGCCAGTCTGTTGGAGCATTAGCGTTACTAAACCCGCTATATTTAGGAATTGTTGCATCTGTAACAGGCTCATTGTTTATAGAGAGATTGAGAAGATTATATAAACATTATGAGGAGCTTGCAATACCAATCATCATGTCTGCAGGTCTTGGTTTTGGAGCAATCTTTATCTCGTTGGCAGAAGGGTTTAGCTCTGACTTATTTAGTTATTTATTTGGTTCTGTTTCTGCCGTAAGTCGTCAAGATTTATGGATTATTATCGGTATTGCTTTGATTGTAATCATCTTTCTAAGTTTGTTTTTTAAGGAGTTATTTGTTCTTTCATTTGATGAGGAATATGCGAAGGCATCTGGACTTCCAGCCAAATGGATTCATGTATTATTTATGATTGTGACTGCATTAGTCATCGCGGGATCGATGCGAATTGTTGGAATCTTACTCGTTTCTTCTCTCATGACATTGCCAGTTGCTGCTGCTATGCGCATTTCCAAAAGCTTTAAACAAGCAATTATTCTATCTTTATTATTTGGAGAGTTATCGGTAATTGTTGGTTTAGTAAGTGCATTCTATTTAGATTTAGCACCAGGTGGAACAATTGTTGTTACATCGATTATCATTTTACTTCTAACTATTTTGTCTAAAAAGATAGGAAGCAAGGGAGCTGTTTCTCATTGAATATAGAAAAAGCCTGGGATATTCTTAAAAATGAAGGGTTCAAAAAAACAGATAAGCGCGAACAAATACTCAGTATTTTTTCAGAAACGGAAAAATATATAACAGCGAAAGATATATTAAATGTGATGAAAAAAGAACATCCAGGGATGAGCTATGATACAATTTATCGAAATTTAAGCACATTTGTGGATTTGGGTATTTTGGAAGAAACCGAGCTAACCGGGGAAAAGCATTTTAGAATGCAATGTGAAGCGGATCATCATCACCATCATTTTATCTGCATGTCCTGTGGCAATATTAAAGAAATTCCATATTGTCCAATGGAAGCACTGCAAAATGCTATACCTGGCTACGAGATAGAGAATCATAAATTTGAAATCTACGGGAATTGTCCTTCCTGTCATTAGTCTTAGAAAGAGGCTGAGAGAGACTACAGGCTCTAACCGTGCCCCCGGAAAGCGTCCGTCGTACCGAAAACGAGTATAGTTGAAACCTAATAGAAAGCCCCAAAAACTTTACTAATCGTAAAATTTTCGGGGCTTATTATTTTTGAATAAAGTTTTGTACTAGCCTTAACTTTATTTAATAGACATGGAAAATTCCTTTTCAATCCAGTTATTCGCTTCGATCCAGTTATTTACTCGGATAACGCGATTAGGAGCTGGCATTTGATTATACGGAGTATTAAATAATATCACTGGAATATCAAGTTCCTCACTAATTTCTACTGCATTGTCATGTTTGTCTTCAAAAAAAGCATGAACACCATGTCTTCGAGCAGTTTCAATTTTGTTATGGGTTCCTATTAATTCAATGTGATCATATAACAGTTCTTGTTGCTTGAACCAATCTAACGTAACATCCATTACATTATCCCCCCGAGCTGAAATGAAATACAGCTCGTATTTTTCTTTCCATGCAGATAATACAGCATGTGCATCGGGTTGAATAGGGGAAGTTGCATATATGACCGGTTCTGCTTTCTTAAACCATTCGTAGAAATCCTTTTCACTTACTGGAAAAGCCTTTGTTAAATCGTATTCTTTAATATCCTCTAGCTGTAAATTACATTTAAATGCTTCGTTTATATGTGGAAGCAAAGATGTAGGGGATGTTACTGTCCCGTCTATATCGATACCAAATCGTATATTCGTCAATTGCATCATTCCTTACGCTTGTTGTTTTTCTTGGTTTTGCTTTTCTTCTAGTTCTTTATTTGCAAAATATTCTGCGGCAAGTTTATCTATTTCCACTTTTAGTTCATCTACCATTGTTTCTTCAGGAACTTTTCGAACTGTTTTGCCTTTCATGAATAACAGACCTTCTCCACGTGCACCTGCGATTCCAATATCAGCTTCACGAGCTTCTCCAGGACCATTAACTGCACAGCCAAGTACTGCTACTTTAAGAGGTGCTTTAATGTTTGAGATGTATTCTTCCACTTCGTTAGCAATTTTTATTAAGTCAATTTCAATACGTCCACAAGTAGGACAAGAAATTAAAGTAGCGGAGTTAGAAGATAGTCCGAAAACCTTTAATAATTCGCGAGCAACTTTTATTTCTTCTACTGGGTCAGCACTTAAGGACACGCGCATTGTGTTACCGATACCCATACTTAACAGTGTTCCTAATCCAGCAGCACTTTTGATCGAACCAGAGAATAGTGTTCCAGACTCAGTTATTCCGAGGTGAAGAGGGTAGTCGAATGCTTCTGCCGCTTTACGATAAGCTTCTACAGCTAGAGTTACATCTGAAGCTTTCATAGAGACGATGATGTCATGAAAGTCTAAATCTTCTAGAATTTTAATATGATGTAACGCACTTTCTACCATTCCATCAGCAGTTGGGTAGCCGTATTTTTCTAAAATTTTTCTTTCTAACGAACCAGCATTTACCCCAATACGAATTGGAATACCTTTTGCTTTAGCTGCATTGACAACAGCTTCGACTTTTTCTTTACGTCCAATATTACCTGGATTTATACGTATCTTATCAGCACCTTGCTCAATTGCAATAAGTGCTAGCTTATAGTCAAAGTGAATATCCACTACTAATGGGATGTTAATACGTTTTTTGATTTCTCCGATAGAATACGCTGCGCGTTCATCTGGACACGCGACACGTACGATTTGACAGCCGGCTTCCTCTAATCGTAGGATTTCAGCAACTGTAGCTTCTACGTCATGTGTTTTTGTTGTTGTCATACTTTGTATAAATAGCTCATTGCTTCCACCTATTGTTAAGTTTCCAACCCGAACTGGACGAGTTTTGGAACGATGAATTATTCCGCTCATGAAAATCTCTCCTTCTTGAGGCTAAATGCCATCACTATTCATCATTTTATCAGTCTTTCGAATGAAATGACAAGAAAGAACGCTCTACTTTACATTATTTACATTCTTTTGAAGCTGTATAGGTAGGCAATAAAACCTTTTCTCCTATTTTAAAAGACTGATTAATAAAATGAGGATTAAGATTATAAAAGTCTGCTAATCTCTCTGTGAATGAGATAGATTCGACGGAAGGATAGAGAGAGAATAAGGATTGTAGTGAATCTCCAGCCATAATTTCTACTGTAATATAATCTAATTTCTTGTCACATTCAACTGGTTGAATAGAGTATGCAAGTGGGATCGTTCCTTCGATTAAATCTACTTTTACGATATAAAACGAAATGAGTAATAGAATAGTTGCGACGAATATTTTCATATAAAAACCCCCTTACCGTACTTTATGCAAGATGAGGGGGAACTATGTATTATCTTTTAACTGGATAGTATTTCGTTGCAAAAGTAATTATTACTAAACTCAATATATAGATTAGGAGTTGAATATAGTTATTCGAAAACTGCAAAATCGCAAAAATGATAGATAACAACAATGGAATTGTACTGGCAAAGAGAGCCGTCCTCCAAATATGCCGAAATTCTCCTTTTCTATTTCTAATGCGTAGGATGATGCTGCCTATGTATGCTAATATACTAATGCGAACAAAGATAAATAAAGTATTCAATACAAATAAGAACAAAAAGGAAAATGGATATAAAAGCCATTGAATTTGCGCAAAGTACTCTAATAACCCCTCCATTGTTTGTTGTTGGTCAGAAATTCCATTGATAAAAAAAACAAAGGAAATAATGGACATGATAAATATATAACTAAATATATATTGCATCACTTTACCAATCGGAATAAGTCGAAATGCAGCGATTTTTTTAGGACTAGTAAAGCTAGATTTAAATAGTTGAAATAAACTCAAGTAATGTCACCCTTTCCTCACTATTCTAACATCAAAGGATGGAGGAAGACAAAATGTAATTTTCGCATTGTTAAGAAATTGTAAATGATGATATATACTATTTACATAGCATTCATAATTAATGAATAATAAGTTTGTATGCGAAAATTGTCTAAACTGGGAGTTGAGAATGAAGTGGAATTAAATTGGCAGGAAATGCTCTTTCAATTTTTGGGGGGACTGGGTATTTTCCTTTTCGCCATTAAATATATGGGAGATGGACTTCAAAAAGCTGCGGGGGATAGACTTCGAAATATTTTAGATAAGTTTACATCTAACCCTTTAATGGGTGTTTTAGTTGGTATTGTGGTTACGGTTCTTATACAGTCTAGCTCAGCTACTACGGTTATAACAGTTGGATTGGTAAGTGCAGGGATTATGAATCTTAGACAAGCAATTGGTGTCATTATGGGTGCTAATATTGGAACAACTATTACAGCTTTTATCATCGGCTTCGATATTGGTGGCAATGCTTTACCGATTATGGCGGTGGGAGCATTTCTTCTGTTTTTCTTTAAGGATAATAAAATTCAACATATAGGAGAAATTGTTTTTGGTTTAGGTGGATTATTTCTCGGTCTCGAGTTTATGAGTGATGGGATGAAGCCGCTGAGTGAAATGGCCACTTTTTCTGATTTAGCATTAACTATGAGTAATACACCTATCCTTGGGGTGATGGCAGGAACAATTTTCACGATGATCGTGCAAAGTTCAAGTGCTACTGTTGCAATTCTTCAAGGCCTTTATGCAGAAAATCTACTTTCCTTACAAAGCACTCTTCCTATTTTATTTGGAGATAATATTGGTACTACGATTACCGCAGTACTTGCATCTTTAGGTGCATCAGTTGCAGCTAAACGTGCTGCAGCGACACATGTCCTATTTAATGTAGTAGGTATGGTCATATTTTTAATCTTTTTAACACCTTTTACGCTTTATATTGAATGGATTTCCAGTGTGCTAGATTTGGAACATAAAATGCAAATTGCCTTTGCTCATGGTACATTTAATATAACAAATACTATTATACAGTTTCCGCTTATTGGTGCTTGGGCTTTCCTAGTTACTAAACTTATACCAGGGGAAGATGTTTCGATTGAATATAAACCAAAGCATTTAGATGTTCATTTTATTGATCAATCACCAACCATTGCAATCGGACAGGCGAAAGAGGAAATTTTACGCATGGGTGCATTAAGTGTGCAAGGACTTCAAACGACTTATTCATACTTAATAACGAATAACAAAAAAGAGGCAGAATTAGGCTATCAACTAGAAGACGCTTTAAATCATTTAGATCAAAAAATTACTGATTACCTCATTCAGATTTCTTCTCAGCCTTTGACTGTACAGGATTCAACTAGACATAATATTCTAATGGATACAGTACGTGATGTTGAAAGAATAGGCGATCATTTTGAAAATATTATTGAATTAATCGAATATAGAGAAGAAAATCATTTAATTCTTACAGAAGATGCTATAAAAGATGTTTCGGAAATGTTCGAGCTTACGATAACTACGGTTGCAAATGCCTTAGAAGCATTTGATACGAGCGATGTCGAATTAGCGCAAAGTGTAGCTGAACAGGAAGATGTGATTGATAAAATGGAACGCAGATTTAGAAAAAATCATATTGTACGTGTTAACGAGGGTCAATGCTCCGCACAAGTAGGAATTATGTTCGTGGATATTTTAAGCAATTTAGAGCGTATAGGTGATCACGCTTCTAATATTGCGGAGGGAGTGTTAGGTAAACGAATATGATAGAAATTATTGGTTGGATATTAATCGTATTATGTTTCATCGTCGCCTTTATTGGAACTTTTTATCCAATAATCCCTTCCGTAGTGTTTATGCTATTGGGATATGTGGTGTATGGTTTATTTTTCTCCTTTACTGAGCTAACATGGCTGTTTTGGGTAATTCAAGTGCTGTTCGTGCTTCTATTGTTTAGTGCAGATATGGCGGCAAATGCTTTTGGGGTCAAAAAGTTTGGTGGAACCAAAGCAGGGGTCTGGGGAAGTACTATTGGACTGTTGTTTGGTCCATTTGTGATTCCAGTCGCAGGTATTTTAATTGGTCCGTTTATAGGTGCCGTAATTGCGGAATTAATCGTTACACGAGATGGTGTAAAACAAGCTATTAAATCAGGGGTAGGATCTTTAATCGGATTCTTAACTTCATCTGTAGTCAAAATTATCGTCTTAATCATTATGCTCGTTGTGTTTATATTCTTTGTATAAGTTCAGTCAAAAGTATGATTAAAATTATTTTAGGTTATTTTAATTGAACGATTCCTCATATTTTGATACGCTAATACATGGAAAAGAATTTTCTAAAATATTCTTTAGGAGGAAATAAAAATGGCATATGAATTACCAGAATTACCTTACGCATACGATGCACTTGAACCACATATCGACAAAGAAACGATGAATATTCATCACACTAAACACCACAACACATACGTGACAAACGTAAATAATGCACTTGCAGATCATTCAGACCTACAAGAAAAATCAGTGGAAGAGTTAATCGCTAATTTAGATGCTGTTCCTGAAGCAATTCGTACTGCTGTTCGCAACAATGGTGGCGGACATGCTAACCACTCACTATTTTGGCAAATTCTATCGCCAAACGGTGGAGGAAATCCAACAGGTGATTTAGCAACAGCAATCGATGCAAAATTTGGTAGCTTTGATGCATTCAAAGAAGAGTTCGCTAAAGCAGCTACTACTCGCTTTGGATCTGGCTGGGCTTGGTTATCAGTAGCTAACGGTGAATTAGAAGTTTCTTCTACAGCAAATCAAGATTCACCAATTATGGAAGGTAAAACTCCTTTATTAGGTTTAGATGTATGGGAGCATGCTTACTACTTAAACTACCAAAACCGTCGTCCAGACTACATCGGATCTTTCTGGAATGTAGTAAACTGGGATGAAGTTTCAAAACGTTTCGCTGCTGCAAAATAATTATTTTGATTTAGCAGTATAACTTGCAAAACTAATGAAACCAAGCACACACTTTTTCGTCTAAAAGTGTGTGCTTTTTATGTTACACTGTACATAGCAAATTTTTTAACAAAGAAGGTGAACTCATGCGAAAAAATCCAAAAAAACGTGCTCAAAATATGAAGGCAAAACAACGTGCAAACATTACTTTTCGTATGAACATACTGTTTTTCTCGATATTTGTATTATTTACAATGCTTATACTTCGCTTAGGCTTTCTTCAAATTGTTAAGGGGGAAGATTTCACGCGAGAATTAGCCCGGACCGAGGAAGTCCCTGTGAATACTAGTGTGCCTCGTGGTAGAATTTTCGATAGTGAAGGGCGAATAATGGTCGACAATCTTCCACAAAGAGCGATAACGTTTACAAAAATGCAAACAACAAAATCGGAACAAATGTATGAAATTGCAGAGATTTTAAGTAAGTTAATAGAAAAAAATGCAAAAGGAATTACGAAGAGCGATTTGCAGGACTACTGGCTGCGAAAGTATCCTGAAGAAGCACTAGAGTTAGTGACAGATGAAGAACGGAAAAAAATAGCAGCGGACGAAACTATAGATAAGAAAGATCTCAATAGAGAAATTGATCGTTTGACTAGAAGTAGAATTACGGAGGAGCAACTGAATTCCTTTAGTCCAGAAGAATTAGAAATAATTGCAATTTATCGTGAAATGGCCTCTGGATATGCATTATCTCCTCAGATTATTAAAGGTGATGATGTAAAAGAAGAGGTCACAGTGGAAGAGTTTGCCCGGGTCTCTGAAAGACTAAGTGATCTAGAGGGTGTAAACACGACAACCGATTGGAGAAGAGTAAAAACCTCTTCCCTAGCAATACTAGGATCCACGACATTACCAAAAGTAGGTATTCCAAAAGACCGTCTAGATTATTTTCTATCACGAGACTATTCACGTAATGATCGTGTAGGGACAAGTTATATTGAACAACAGTATGAGGAAGTTCTTCAAGGTCAAAAAAGTGTTGTCAAAAATATCACCGATGGAAAAGGAAGAGTTATTGATATTCAAACGGTGTTCGAAGGAGAACCTGGAAAAGATCTAGTGTTAACAATGGATAGTGAAATTCAATTAGCACATGAAGCAATTCTTGCGGAAGAATTGCTAAATTTAAGCAAAAACTATGGTGCCCAATATTTAAAAAATGCTTATTTTATCATGTTAGACCCGTATACTGGTGAAGTACTTTCATTAGTAGGTAAGCGAATTGATAAAAATGAGAAAACAGGTATTAAAGAAATTAATGACTATGCATTTGGTGCGTTTACTAATGCATATGAGGTTGGTTCAACTGTGAAGCCAGGAACTATTCTTACAGGTTACCGTGAGGGAGTATATCAAATCGGATCCTATTTAATAGATGAACCAATCAGGATTAAGGGTTCGGAACCTAAAAGCTCTGTATTCAATCGATCTGGTAGTATTCGATTGAATGATCTCCAGGCGCTAGAACGCTCCTCCAACGTATATATGTTCAAAACTGCATTTGGAGTAGCTGGTAGTACTTATCGACCGAATCAGTCGATTAACTTTGGGACAGATGCCTTTCTTAAAATGAGAAGTGGTTATGCTCAACTTGGACTCGGTGCTTTAACTGGTATTGACCTGCCCGGAGAGGTAACCGGAAGCACGGGAGGATACGAGGATGGTAAGCTGCTAGATTTAAGTATTGGACAGTTTGATACGTACACTACATTGCAGCTTGCTCAATTTGTTTCTACTCTAGCAAACGGTGGTAATAGAATTCAACCTCACGTAGTCAAGGAGATTAGAGAGCCTTCTAAGGATGGTATCCGGTTAGGCAAAGTAGTAAAAGAAATGACTCCTACTATATTAAATACAGTAGATAACACGCGAGAGGAAATTGAGCGGGTTCGGCAAGGCATGAAGCAAGTGTATTTTGGCTCTAGAGGAACTGCAAGAGGCGCCTTTGCAGACGCTCCCTTTACCGGTGGAGGTAAAACAGGGACTGCCCAAGCTAGCTACTTTGATGCTGACTTATGGCGAACATTTGGGACTGTAAACTTAACGCATGTTGGTTTTGCTCCATATGACAATCCGGAAATAGCCTATGCACTTGTTATTCCGCACGCTTCGGTGGAATCTGTTTATAAGACAAATTATTCCACACCAATCGCACGGAGACTTGTCGATAAATATTTTGAAATCAAGCAAAAAAATAATGCAAAAGCGACAGACGATTCAACTTCAAGTTCACTGATTAAACCAGCATTTACAAATGCTAAAATTGATGAAGAAGAAACAGAATAACGATCACTGTGCTAGTGAGAAAAAGGAAGTGAGTAAATCACTTCCTTTTTTATTATAAAAAAAAATATATAGTAGTAACCCGTGAACACTGGAATCATGTAACTTTTTTATTTAATATAACTACTAATATCCACTCGGAGAGGAAATAAACGCTAATCTTAGAATCGGGTGTCTATTTACCTGGTTTGTTATTTTGGTGAATAATCGTGTAGAAATTTGGAATAATATCAGTAATTCTCTTTACAAAAGCTTTACATGACATTCATACCGACTAAACATACAACCTTTAAAGTAAAGCATGTAAGAAAAAGAAAACAAAACATATAGGGGGATTTACCTGATGAAAAGCTGGAAGTATTTTATGATGACAACAATGGTTGGTTCTGCACTTGCACTAGCAGCATGTGGAGATGACACAACTAAAGACGAAGTTGAAACTGATACAAAAACAGAAGAAGCTGCAACAGGTGATACTCAAGACGAAGCAGTTCTTGAAGGACAAGTTTCTGGTGATGGTTCAAGTACAGTAGCTCCAATCATGGAAGCTCTTGTAGAAGAATATGCGGGAGTTCAAGAAAAAGTCCAAGTAACTGTTGGTGTATCTGGTACAGGTGGCGGATTTGAAAAATTCATCGCTGGTTCAACAGATTTCTCGAATGCATCTCGTCCAATTAAAGACGAAGAAAAAGAAAAATTAGATGCAGCTGGAATTGATTTTACAGAATTTAAACTTGCTAACGACGGGTTAACAGTAGTAGTAAGTAAAGATAATGATTGGGTTGAAGATGTAACAATTGAAGATTTAAAGAAAATGTGGATCGAAGATGGAACGACTAAAAAATGGTCTGATATCAATCCAGATTGGCCAGCAGAAGAAATTATTTTCTACTCTCCTGGTACAGATTCAGGAACATATGACTACTTTGATGAGGTAGTTCTTGATGAAGCAGATTTAGTAAAAGCTGCAACACTTTCTGAGGACGATAATGTATTAGTACAAGGTGTACAAGCGGACAAAAATGCTATTGGATTCTTCGGTTACGCTTACTACTTAGCGAACCAAGATACTCTTAAAGCTGTTAAAATTAATGGTGTAGAGCCTAATAACGAAACAATTGAATCAGGGGAATATTCTCCACTTTCACGCCCACTATTCACATACGTGAGCAACAAGGCTCTTGCAGAAAATGCTGCATTATATGATTTCATTCAATATTCTCTTGAAAATGCTGGAGATATGGCGGAAGCAGTTGGATATGTACGACTTCCGGATGCAGAGTATGATAAGGGTCTATCTACTCTAGAAGGTTTAAAATAAGCTGCAAAATAGGTAAACGTTAAAAGGTAAGGAATGGGTAGCTCCTGCTACTCATTTCTTGCGTTTTGGTAAAAGGGGGATTCACCGTGGGTCAAAAGCAGAGTGCTGAAAAGTTTTCGGTACAAGAGCTTATCCAAAAATCGAGTGGTAAAAAGCAAAAGAAATTAGTAGAAAAGATGATTCCGATTATCCTTTTATTAATCGCTTCTGTTTCTGTGCTAACGACATTTGGAATTGTTGGAACATTGATTGTTGAAACAGTTATATTCTTTAAAGAAGTAAAAGTTACAGACTTTTTGTTTGGGACAGAATGGTTTCCTTTTGCAAACACAGAACAAGTATTTGGTATTCTACCATTAATAGCTGGTACATTAAAGGTAACTGGTATAGCTGTTATTGTAGCAGTACCATTTGGTATTGCTTCAGCTATATTCTTAAGTGAATATGCTACAGATAAAACAAGAAGAATTATCAAACCTATTTTAGAAGTGTTAGCAGGGGTACCTACCATTGTATATGGTTTCTTTGCATTAACTTTTGTTACACCTTTACTTCAACAGTTTATACCGGATTTAAAAATCTTTAATGCCCTAAGTCCAGGTATTGTTGTCGGCGTAATGATTTTACCAATGATTGCATCGTTATCAGAAGATGCAATGTCCTCCGTACCTAATTCGATACGTGAGGGTGCTTTAGCTATGGGCTCAACGAAATTAGAAGTAGCATTGAAGGTTGTATTACCAGCAGCACTTTCAGGAATCACTGCTTCCGTTGTGCTAGCAGTATCACGCGCAATTGGTGAAACAATGATTGTTTCACTTGCAGGTGGATCTACGCCTAAATTCGACTGGAATGTTACAGAGTCCATTCAAACAATGACTGCGTATATTGTTCAAGTATCTTCAGGTGATGCAGGTTATGGAACAACAATTTATTACTCCATTTATTCAGTTGGATTTACTCTATTCCTCTTTACACTGTTAATGAACTATCTTGCTCACGTTATTTCCAAAAAGTATCGGGAGGAGTATTAATATGAGATATGTAAATCATGAAGCAGTTGTAAAGAAAATGAACAAACGATTAATTGTGAACGGTATTTTCAAAACTTTATTTTTTGCTGCAACTTTATTTGCTTTATTAGTTTTAGCAGTGCTTTTCTACCGTATCATCACTCAGGGAGTAGGTTATATAACACCTGAATTCTTCCAAAACTTCGGTTCACGTGTGCCTGAAAAAGCAGGTATCAAAGCAGCATTGATCGGTTCTATTTGGTTGATGTGTGTAGTTGCACCAGTATCTATTATTCTTGGTGTTGGGACAGCTATTTATCTTGAAGAATATGCTACAAAAAATAAATTAAATGATTTTATTAGAATGAATATTTCTAACCTAGCTGGTGTTCCATCTGTAGTGTTTGGTTTATTGGGTTTAACGATTTTTGTTCGAGCTTTGGCGCTAGGAAATAGTGTTTTAGCTGCAGGTTTTACAATGAGCTTACTAATACTACCAGTTATTATTGTTGGGGCTCAAGAAGCTATAAGAGCTGTTCCACAAGATGTGCGTGAAGCTTCATATGGTATGGGTGCGACAAAATGGCAAACCATTATTAATATTGTATTGCCCTCTGCTATTCCAGGTATATTAACCGGTGCAATTTTAGCACTTTCTCGTGCAGTAGGAGAGACGGCTCCTTTAGTGGTAATTGGTATTCCAGTAATTGTTCATTTTCTGCCAGATAATTTACTTAGCCAATTCACAGCACTCCCGATGCAAATTTATGATTGGGCGAAAAGACCGCAAGAGGCTTTCCAATACGTTGCATCTGCAGGGATTCTTGTGCTTATGATTTTCTTGCTCATTATGAACTCAATCGCTATATTTATCCGAAATAAATTCTCAAAACGCTATTAAACTAATTCACATTAGGAGGAACTAACATGGTACAAACGTTTGAAAAAGGGGCAGCAGGTCAACTAGAAGCATCTAGCATTGTATACGATACACAAAAGTTAAACTTATGGTATGGAAATCATCATGCACTAAAAAATATCGATTTACAAATTAAAGAAAATGAAGTTACTGCAATAATAGGACCATCTGGTTGTGGGAAATCCACATATATCAAAACCTTAAATCGTATGGTAGAATTAGTACCAACTGTTAAAACGTCTGGAGAAATCCTCTATCGTGAACGTAACATCTTTGATGCGAATTACGGCGTAGAAGAACTTCGTACGAAAGTAGGAATGGTTTTCCAAAAGCCGAATCCATTTCCCAAGTCTATTTATGATAATATTGCATATGGTCCGAGAATCCATGGGATAAAAAGCAAAAAGATTTTAGACCAGATCGTGGAGAAAAGTTTACGTGGCGCTGCTATTTGGGATGAAGTAAAGGATCGACTAAATACGAATGCGTATAGTTTGTCTGGTGGACAACAGCAACGTATTTGTATAGCTAGATGTCTTGCTATCGAACCAGATGTTATATTAATGGATGAACCGACCTCAGCACTAGATCCTATCTCTACACTAAAAGTAGAAGAATTAATACAAGAGCTGAAGGAAGACTATTCAATCATTATCGTTACACATAATATGCAACAAGCAGCACGTATATCGGATAAGACGGCATTTTTCTTAAACGGTGAAGTAGTGGAGTTTGATTCGACAGATGTTATTTTTTCAACACCTGAAGATAAGCGTACAGAGGATTATATATCAGGTCGTTTCGGATGATGAAAGGGGTTATTTGATATGGTAGGCAGAGAGAAGTTCGATGCAGATTTAAACCAAGTACAGTCTTTGTTACTAGATTTAAGTAATACAGCTATTGACACTTTAGACAATTCAATGAGTTTCCTTTTTGAGAAAGACATTGAAGGTGCACTTTCCGTGCTTGAAAATGATGAACATATTAACCATATGGAAGAAGAAATAAATGACCGTGTCATTTTGCTAATAGCAAAGCAACAACCAGTCGCAACTGATTTAAGAAGATTAATGGTTCTCGTTAAAATTGCTGCAGATATGGAACGTATTGGTGATTATGCATGTAATATCGCCAAGGAAACTATTCGTATCGGAAAAGATGAGCATATTGAGCCGATAGTTATGCTTGAAGAAATGCGTGTTAAGACAATTAAAATGCTTAAACAGGTTCTAGATGCGTTTACGAACGAGAATATGGAAGAAGCTAAAAGTATTGCAAAATTAGATGATGAAGTAGATGAAATGTATGGGCATATTATTCGTACACTTCTGACTGCTGGTATAAATAATCCTGCCCAGCTAAGTCAAGTTACTCAATTATCGTTTGTGAGTCGTTATTTGGAGCGATCAGCAGACCACGCAACTAATATTGCAGAACGACTTTTATATTTATTAAAAGGAAAGCACTACGAATTAAATAACTAAATGTGATTGTATAAAAACGGTAGGTACCTAACTTAGGTATCTACCGTTTTTTTTAGTAATTGAAAGTATATAAAATAGCCTTACAACAATGGGAGTAATATATTTTTTTAATAAATAATATATTACTGATTTTCGTTTCAGGTGGACGCTTCCCGCGGGCACGGCAGATCGCTTAAATGATAATAGTGTATACATAATAATTAAAGTGTCTTCTGAACAAGAGATTGAGTGCTTAATTAATGATGAAAGGAGTAGCTTTTCTTAAGTGGAATATAGAAAAATAGTAGGTGTTCTCTATGTAAAGAAGTAAAATAGCGAACGAAATTGCATCTTCGTGAGCTTCTTTTATAAGTAGGATGTTTCTTTCTCTAAGTATCCCAAAACGTACTAACCTGTTTCTAAGCGTTGTAGGAGGGTGAAGAACAGGCAGGCATATTAAGATGTCGGGAGATGAGGCTAGTCTCGACTAGCCTTAGAAAAATGTAAAACGCCTATCCAAAGCCTTCGAAAAAGATACTTTTATTAGAATGATATTACCGAGAAATACTACCCATTTTTAGCGGGTGATTGTTTCGGCGATTTGTTTCAAAGTCATGGATGAATTAAGCTCGTAGTTTCCTACCTGAATGCGCCCTGCTAAACCTTGGTCGGACAAATAATTATCCAAATCGACACTATTTTGAATAATACCTTTATCCTGTAATTTTGCACTGATCTCTGAAGATGTCATTCCTACTTGAATAGATAAAGTCATCGCCGTTTCTGATGTTGTTGGCTCGGCAGACGTTTCCGTTTTAGCGGTTTCTTTAGGTTCATTTGTTTGGGCTTGCTGTGCCGAATTTAAATCGAGCTGCAGCTGTGCCAGTTGTTTTTTAACATCTGTAAGTTCTTGCTGTGCCTGATCATAGGATTCCTGTGAAATTGCATTTGTAGAAGTAATATCCACATCGGTAAGGATTTCTTCTATTTGAAAGGCAGCACCAGCGAGAAATAATCCAATGCCTATATTTCGAAGGGTTTTGTTCATCACTTTCCACCACCAATTACATATTTAATGTCATCAATGTTTAAAGAGGAACGGGCACTGATTTCGTTTAACGAATAACCTTGCTTATGAAGCTCCAACACTTGGTTCTTTATAATATCATGAATGATGGGTTTTGCTTGTTTTTTTACTGGTAAAGTGACTTTGGAAGGTTCGATGAGTAATTCTTCCTCCACTACTTTAAGTCTACGCTTGAGTGCGCTCATTTCTTGATAAACGGTTAATGAAAGATCTTCTAGTTCCGCTTCGACTTTTTTGGAGGAATCCTTGAAGAAAAAAGAAATTGCTATTAATAAAATGCCGATAATCATTACGATGATGGTAAAGTCCATAATATTCACCTCTATTGTTATATTTCTATTCTCATACTACCATATCCAAAAAAACTTTGAATAATTTCCTGTATTAATAGTAGATTTTATTTGGATATATGCTATAATTGGTTAGTCGTATAAATCATGCTCAAGTTTTATATTTAATCCTGACAAAGAGTGGGAGGGACAACCATGCGCGTTAATATTACATTAGCTTGTACAGATTGCGGAGAGCGCAACTATATTTCTAAGAAAAACAAGCGTAACAATCCAGAACGTCTTGAACTTAAAAAATATTGCTCACGTGATAAGAAAATGACTCTTCATAGAGAAACTAAATAATAACTTAAACCAAAACCTTGCATGGTTTTGGTTTTTTTCTATTGTATGGAGGGAAGACAATGCCAAAGATACTCACAAGGAACGCGATGAGAGAGAAGTTAACAGCTATAGATGAAATAACATATACTAATTATTCCAAACAAATTGAAGAGCAGTTTTTGAGATATGTTGCAGCTTCTGATGCTTCTACGATCGCACTGACCATTTCAAGCTTCCCAGAAGTCAATACATGGGGTATTATAAAACAGTTATGGAATATAGGGAAAAATGTTGTAGTACCTAAATGCAAACCGTCAGATAAATCAATGACTTTTTATCAAATACTAAATTTCGACCAGTTAGAGCGGGTTTATATGCACTTACTCGAGCCGAATCCTCAACTTACAAAAGCATTCACCCCTCAGGAGATTGATCTAATAGTAGTTCCAGGAATTGTTTATAGCGAAAAAGGATATCGTATAGGATATGGAGGAGGCTATTATGACCGTTTCCTTGCGAACTATAATGGAGATACAGTGTCATTGGCTTTTAAAATTCAGGTGGTGGAAGATGTCGAAACAGATGTATTTGATTTACCTGTCGATAAAATAATTACACAGAACGAAATTTTCTTCTGTAAACAGATTCGTGAGAAGGATGAGTAGTATGAATTCAGTATACGATGTAATGCAACTTTTAAAACGATTTGGAATATATGTATATACGAAGGATCGAATAGCCGATTTAGAAATGATGGAAGATGAAATTAGAGAGCTGTATAAAATGCAAATGATTGAGGCAAAAGACTTTCAGGTCGCCATGTTGTTGTTGAGAAAAGACCTAAATAATAGTAAGATGTAAGTCACGTCAGAGTTGATTTTGCTCTGACGTTTTATGTTATTATAAAAAAAGTGAAACTTTTTACTGATTGAATCCGTCTTATATAGGGTATGGTATAAAAGACTTGTACAATTATATCATAATCCTACTTCTTTTTTATTGATTTATTGTAAAGAAAGGATTAAGATAAATTCTGTTGTTTTAACTATTTTAACGAAGTAAAAAAGGGAGGATGTAGGCATGAGGAAGAAAAATTGGCCAACACATTCTATTCTAATTCTTGCTATTGTGGCTACATGGATAAAAACATATATTGTTTACCACACCAGCTTTGACATGGATATTGAAAATATGATGCAACAACTGATACTTTTTATAAATCCGCTGAGTTTTTTATTGTTTATATATGGGCTTTCTTTATTCTTTAAGAGTCCTAAAGGCAGAAATAGATATATTGTAATCGCTAGTATAGTACTTTCAGCTATTATCTATGCGAACGCAGTATTTTATCGTTTCTTCACTGATTTCATCACTATTCCGGTGTTATTCCAAACGAGTAATTTTGGTGATTTAGGTTCATCTGCGGCAGAAAGCATCTTTTTAACAGATATTTTCTTTTTCACAGATGTTGCTATTATCATAATTGCATTAAAGTGGTTGAAAATTGGAGACAAAGTTACAGCTATTAAGCCAGCAGTAAAAAAAGCTTATTTTGTAATGGCTGCTGCGATTCTATTTTTAAACTTAGGGTTATCTGAAATAGAGCGACCTCAATTATTAACTCGAAGCTTTGATCGTGAAATGCTTGTAAAAAATATCGGACCATACAACTATCATTTATATGATATATATATCCAATCTAAATCACATGCCCAAAGAGCACTTGCTGATGGAAGTGAGCTAGTAGAAGTAAATAACTATGTAAGATCAAACCAAGTAGATGCAAACGAAGATATGTTTGGAGTTGCCAAAGATCGAAATTTAATCGTTGTTTCAATGGAATCGTTACAGTCTTTCGTTATTAATAATGATATGAATGGTCATGAAGTTACGCCATTTTTAAATTCATTAACACAAGATAAAGATACTTATTATTTCTCTAATTTTTATCATCAAACAGGGTTAGGGAAAACGTCTGACTCTGAGTTTATTTTAGAAAATTCTCTACATCCATTGGGTGGAGGTGCAGTATTCTTTACACATAGTGGTAACACATTCCATTCGATGGCAGAAAGCTTAGGTGCAGAAGGATATTTTACAAACGTATTGCATCCTAATAACAAAAGTTTCTGGAATCGAGACATTATGTATAGAGCTTTAGATATACAAAAGTATTATGATGAACAAAGTTTTGTAGTGAATGAAGAGGATGCAGTTAACTGGGGGATGAAGGATATACCTTTCCTAGAGCAATCAGTTGATTTGATGGCAGATATGCCTCAGCCATTTTATTCACGTTTGATCACGTTAACAAATCATCATCCTTTTACTTTGGATGAAGAAGACAAGTTGATTCCTGAGTATAATTCCAATTCTAATACACTCAATAGATACTTCCAATCTGTTCGATATATGGACGAAGCATTGAAACTATTTTTTGAGGATTTAAAGGAAAAAGGTTTGTATGATAATTCGATTATCGTTATGTACGGAGATCACTATGGTATCTCTGAAAATCATAACAAAGCGATGGAGCAATATTTAGAAAAAGAAATCACTCCATATGAATCTACAAAGCTTCAACGTGTTCCCCTATTCGTCCATATTCCAAATAGTGGCAAAGGGAAAGAAGTGACAGAAACTTCTGGTCAAATAGATTTACGACCAACTATTTTACATGCTTTAGGTATTGATACATCGAAAGATATGCAGCTTGGAGCAGATTTGTTCTCAGAAGAGCATGAAGAATTTGTTGTCTTCCGTGACGGTGGATTTGTAACGGACAAAGTTGTTTTTGCAAATAATGCTTGTTATGATAATGCAACAGGTGTACAGATTGAGATGGAAAGCTGTCAGCCCTATATAGAAAGAGCCACTCAGGAACTAGGATATTCAGATCAAATTATTAGCGGTGATTTATTGCGTTTTTATGATTTGAAGACTGGTAACTTGAAAATAGATGAGGCTTTAAAAGAGGATAATTAACAAAGGCACAGACATTTTTATTGTCTGTGCTTTTTTATGAAACAAAATGAATTTTCATTCGTCTAACTAAGTAAGAAGGAAGAGGGGGGGAGTATGTTGAAAAAAATTGTTCTTTTATTATTTTGTACCATTTTCCTTCATGCATGTTCGGAAATGGAAGCAAGTATTCCTGAAAAAGAACAGGAAGCCGAAGACAAAATAACTTTCGAAAACGAAGTAGTTGAAAAAACTAACCAAGATGTACCTTCAATGCTGTTAGATAACAATGCTTTTCATAGTGTGATTGGGTGGATGTCAAACGAAGAAATAGCTTTTATATTTGTGGAAAAAGGGCAGTGGTTGGTTAAAACCTATACTGTTCCAACAAACACCTGGAAAACGATTTATACTACGACTACTCCTATTATTCAAGGGACTATTCATCCTTTGAAAGAAATGATTTTATTACATACTTCTAAGGACTCTTCATCCGCAGAAATTCAATTTCTACATAAAAATGGTTTTGTTACACAAAGCCTATCTTTTGAATCCGCAGAAATATATATGGATTGGCATCCAACAAACCCAAACTTAGTTGTTTTCTCTACCTTTTACGAAGATTGGACTTATAGTACATTTGTATATGATGGTGCTACACAATCGTTAGTATCTATTGATATAGAAAATCCATTTGTGAAGTGGTATGACGAAGAAAATTTAATGGTTTTTAGATGGTCTGACTCTGGTTTAGATGGGAGTGAACTGTTGTTATACTCTATCTCAGATGAGACATTAACGGCTACAGGAGAAGACAAAGTATTAGACGTGTCAAATATCGGAGAAGCGATTGTATACGTTCAAATTAACGAAGAGAAAAAACAATTTGAGTACCGTTTGGAGACGCTGAGTGGATCTAAAAAATTGGAGTGGACAGCACCTGCCGTTTCCAATTACTCCGAATGGGTTGTTCCAACCATGTCGATTGTTTCGACGAATGAATTTATGTTACTGAATGCTACAGAGTCGAGAAATCAGGATGATACTAGTCAAGAGAGCATTCTGTCAAAAATTTCTTTAGAAGGTCAGCTAATTTTGGGAGAAGTTCAAGAACAGCCTATTTCTTGTTCGCCGAATGGAGAAATTTGTTTAGGAGGATACGGAAAAGAAAATTGGATTAACACTAATCCTTTGAAAGTAGAGAAATGGATATATTTTAATAAATAGAAAAAAGCTGCTATACATATTAAATGTATAACAGCTTTTTTGTTACATTTTAGTGTAAACTTGGTGGGAAGCCTTGGTTCACGACTGTCATGACAGTAAAGAAACCAAAAACAGCGAACGTACCAAAGTTAAACAATACTCCCAATACATTCTTTTCTTTAAAAGCTTGATATGTGCCAACTACAGCTAAAAGTGTAACTAGGGCAAAGATTACGATTAATAAGTTCATGAATAGACACTCCTTTCGACACCAGAAAATGAATGTCGCATTTGCATATTCCTCTTCTATTGTAATTCTAATAATACGTTTTGTCGAGTAAAAAAGTGGTGAAATATTGAACAAATGAGGATATATCGTTTAAGATAAGAAAGAGGTGATTATCATGTTAAACATTCGGACTTATCCATTAGGCTATATCCAAACTAATTGTTATGTTGTTTCTAATTCGGAGAAGCAATGCTTAATTTTTGATCCAGGAGGAGAAGCTGACAAAATAATAAGCGAGCTTCATCGGTTAAAGCTAAATCCGCTAGCAATACTATTGACCCATGCTCATTTTGACCATATCGGAGCAGTTGAACAGGTGAGAGAGAGCTTTAATATTCCGGTCTATATCCATACCGCAGAGAAAAAGTGGTTGGTGGATCCAGCTAAAAATGGTTCTGCCAAGTATGCGGAAATCCCATCCATTATTTGCAGCGAAGCAGATTTCTTATTAAATAGTGAGCCAGAATTAAAAATTGGGGAATTTCAAATGGAACTATTACATACACCAGGTCATTCGCCTGGTAGTATAACGTATTATTTTAAACAGGAAGACTTTGCGATTGTTGGAGACACACTATTTCAAAATAGTATCGGACGAACAGATCTTCCTGGCGGGAACCAGGCTGAGCTTATGAAGGCCATTCATTCGAAACTTTTAACGTTGCCTGAAACAACCCTAATCTATCCAGGCCATGGTGCTTCCACAACGATAGAAGAAGAAATGGAGACCAATCCGTTCTTGAATGGATTTTAGAAAATTTACTAAGTATAGCTTTAGCTTTTTGGTTGATAATATGCGATATGGATGTGCTCGAAATAATAACAATACAAAAAAGCAGCCCGTAAAGGAGCTGCTTTTTTAGTATAGATTATTAATGTCCTGCACCTGGTATGTGCATGAAAGTTGTATAATATGTAAAACCTGCGAAGAAGAACATTAAGTAAGCTCCGAAGATGTACATATACATACGTTCTGATAGGTTTAAGAACCCTAGAAGAAGGAATAACCCCGTATTTGCTAAAAATAGTAAAGAAGCTTCTGTCATATCACCTAAATAAAACATAACTGCAAAAATCCCTGTCCAGAAAGCCATTACTTTATACATATTGCCCATTTGTAGTCCCTCCTTTTACAACTATATACAAATAATTCTCATATTTATTATAAATGAAAGTGTTCTTAGATGTAAACTGATTATTAGTTTTCTTTACTCATTATACACTGCATTGTCACAAATATGTATTATCTATGCATTCATTATAGAACTTCTACATGATATACGCAATTGCTACAGTGATTTAGTTTGCTTTCGAGTTGAACAATTTCACTATTTGGGAACAATGCATCAAACTGACCAGTTAAATATGCTTCATGAATAATACAAACAATATGTGGATGGGTGGAAAGTTGACCTTTAAATGGGCAGTTAAAAATAGAGAATGTAATAATTTGTTTATCTTCTATAGTTTCGATTTTAGGTATATAACCTATCGAAAGGGCAGCAGCAGCTAGTAACTCTATTTTTTGATCAAAGCTTTGAGACGCTATTGATGAATTTTGTATAGAATTGCGACCGGAAGCGTAGCAGATGTTTTTGGCTTTATCAAGCGCCTCTGTACCCATCGTTTCAACTAATTCCAATAACCACTCTAGTAATAAATGATTTTCTTGTTTAGGAAAACTTAAGTAAATTGGTTTATCTGGAAGTTTATATATACGAGCTGGGCGACCACCTTTTTTGTTATTAAGCAATTCGGAGGTGATCAGCTTTGATTCATCTAATTTTGTAAGATGTAGTCTTGCAACATTAGGATGGATGCTGAATTGTTCCGCAATTTGTTGCACATTTACGGGTTGAATTTGTTCAACGATATATAGATAAATAGAATACCGAGTTTCATCAGCTAAAGCATTGGTAAGCTTTAAAGTGTTTGGCATGCAATTACCTTCTTTCTTCTATTAGTTCCAATTATAATCAAGAACGAGAGAATAATAAAACAATTTATAGATGAGTCACTTTCATAAATACTTAGTACTTTTAAAACATGAATTTATATTTTATTTCGTATTTTATTAAAAGTTACAGAGCTGAAGGCCCTGAAATGAGCGTAGCAAATTTATTTTTACGACGAGCTTGCTCAGGAGAACGGAAAGCGGCTGAAGTCAAGCGGACGGTAAGTGCTTGGCCGGCGCGGAAACCATTTACGATGTTATAATTTTTATTGATATGACAGAAAATTTAAATAACTTCTTTCTTTTTAAAGAACAAGCAAGTATAATAGAATGTACAAGTTGTATGCGGTCGCAACCTGTATCTGGGGAAAGGAAACTTATGCAACAAGTAGAAAATATCATCGAACAAAAATGTTTACGCATACTTAAAAAAGCCCATAAATTTGGTGCATCTGATTTACACATGATTCCAAATGAAGAAGAGTATATTTATTTCTTTAAAAAGAATTCTCAGATGTTTGAAGCAGGCAAGCTCCCCTTGAATATAGGTGAGCGTATCATTTCATTCTTCAAGTTTTTATCCTCTCTTGATATCAGCGAAAAAAGAAAGCCACAAAGCGGTTCCTTTCAACAAATTTTCAACTCTCATAAGTTCTCATTTCGCGTTTCTACTCTTCCTTCGATTTTCGGTAAGGAAAGTTTGGTTATTCGCCTCCAACAGCATGACAACGCTAAAATTATTCATTCCCTTTCACTTTTTAGAGATGCTACAGAAAAAATAGTAGAACTAGCGCAAAATCGACAAGGCTTGATTTTATTTGTTGGTCCTACTGGCTCTGGAAAATCCACCACTATGTATTCACTTACCAAATATTGTGCAGAAAATTTAAATCGACATGTCATTTCGTTAGAGGATCCAGTCGAGAATAGTCAATCTCACTTACTTCAAATACAAGTAAATGAGCGTTCAGGCGTTACCTATTCTACTGGTTTAAAGGCTATATTGCGTCATTCGCCAGATGTAATCATGATAGGGGAAATTAGAGACGAGGCTACAGCTAAAGCAGCTATCCAAGCCGCACTCACTGGACATTTAGTTGTATCCACGATTCATGCAAAAGACGGGGTAGGGTCGCTTTATCGACTATTAGATCTAGGTGTGACAGCAGAAGAGTTAAAGCAAACGATCACTGGCATAGTTACGCAAAGGCTAGTAGTTGCATGTGAAGGGATGGAACCTGAATTATCTGCTGTATTTGAAATTCTTTCAGATGAATTGTTAGAAGAAGCATTTCACTCGATGCTGTCTGGCAAAACTTTTCTAATTCCGTATCCCTTTTCTTTATCCTATCAAATTGAGAGAGGGGTAAGAGAAGGTGTTATTGAAAAAGGCTAAGATCTATTTGGAAAGGAGGCATCAAACTATTCCACCAAATATGCATGCATCTTTTTTGAATAGACTAAGCGATCTTTTAAAGGAAGGCTATACATTTCACGAGTCTGTCACTATGTTATTACCCTTTCATGTAAAGGACTCAGAAACTGTGAGTAAAAGAATAATTGACATACAACGTAATGGCTTAAACGTAGTGGATGTATTCAAGTTATTAGGTTTTCCGAGTAGATTACTGCTGCCGTTGAACCTCGCTTCTGTTCATGGTCAGTTACAACAAACAATCGCTGTATTAAGTGTGAATACTGCATTTTTTGAACGTGCGAAAAAACGGTTGAATAACCTATTAATGTATCCGATATTTTTGTTTATGATTTTATTCTTGCTGTTTACGATGTTTAGAACGTATTTTCTACCAAATATGGAGGCTTTAATTGGTTCTAGAGGAAATGAGGTGTCCGAGCAATCTTTAATATGGACAAGCTTCCTCTTGCAAATGCCCAATCTATTTTTCTTGACTACGATTATTTTTGGATGCCTATTTATGTTGTCGTATATATTGCTGAAAAGACTTCCGATAGATAGGCAACTAGCTATTTATTTGAGTTTGCCTATAGTAAGAGGCTGGTATCGGCTACTATTAACAAGAGTTTTTGCAAGAGAGATGGGTGGACTCCTGGAAAGTGGGATGTCATTTCAGCAATCATTGAAGGCGCTAATATCTCAAGAGGAACATGAGGTGCTCCAATTTGTCGGCGAACAGATGACAGAAAAGGTTGTACATGGTGAATCATTTTCTCAGGCAGTGTTCCTGTTAAACACTTTTACGACGGAACTATTTCATTTTGTTTTGCATGGAGAAAATAGTGGTTATTTAGGAAGAGAGCTTTCTCTTTATAGTGAGTTTCTCAGTCAAGAAATTGAAAAGAAGCTATCTCTTTATATAAGTATAGTTCAACCAGCCTTATTTTTGATTTTAGCTGTTTTTATCATTGGTGCTTACTTGGCAATATTATTGCCTATTTATAACATGATTAATATTGTGTAAAGGAGATATTATGAAAAAAATACTGAACAATAACCGAGGTTTTACATTAATTGAAATGATGATTGTGCTACTGATCATATCTGTGCTGATTCTTATATCTATTCCAAACGTGACAAAGCATTCTGCCAATATTGATGATAAAAGCTGTAAGGCATTTGTGAAAATGGTAGAGGGACAGGTTGCGGCATATAAAATTGAGCATAAAACAATACCTACGTTAGAAGAACTTGAAAAAGATGGCTATTTGCCTGATAACGACACATCGTGTCCTAATGGAGCAACTCTAACTATTGATTCTGTTACAGGAAAAGTGACTAGTGGATAAGCAAACGATGAATAAATTTAATTGGAATGAGAAAGGATTTACGATGATTGAGATGCTGCTAGTTTTGTCGATTGTATTGGTAGTATCCTCTTCAGTTCTATTTATTACCTCTAAAAGAATGAAGGATTTAGAGGAAGAAAGATTCTTTCAGCAATTGCAGTTGGACATTCAAAGACTTCAGGCAGTCTCTATTGGAGAATATAAATCTACTTATTTAGAATTTACGAACAGGCGTAGAAGCTATAAAGGAAAAGTAGGAGATGTTATTTTGTTCGAAAAGGATATGCCAAATAATATGTATTTATCAGATGAAAGTAGGCTAAAGCAATTGAAATTCCATCCAAAAGGCACTGTTGAAAACTTTGGAAACTTATTATTTATAACAGAGAGAGGAGAAAAGCTTATAACTCTTTATATAGGCAGAGGTGTTATAAATTATGAGAAATAGTCATGGCTTTTCTTGGCCAGAAACCATTTTATCACTGAGTATCACATTTATCATTGCTACGACTTTCCTCCCGTTTTTAAATAATATGACTGTACAACTAGAGGATAAAAAAAGAGATTATCATTCATCCCTAGTTATGTATGAAATTGCTAAGATGTATATCGTAGAAAATAATGCGACTGGGGTTATGCAAGTTGAAAAAGTTAACTATGTCTACGAGATTAGTAGTGAAAAAGTTTGCATAGACTATGAAGGGATGCGGGAGGAGCAGCGTAAATGTGTGCCAATCATAAAATGAAAATCAGTGATCAATCAGGTTACACATTACTAGAGGGTATTCTTCATTTAGCCGTATTTATGCTTTTTGCACAAGTGTTGGCAGGTATTATGTGGTGGTTGACGAAGACCGAGTCAGCAGTTACAGATACTACCGAAATAGAGTGGGCATTGTTCATTCAGTATGTAGACTCATATATAACCGATTTAGATTCTATCAGAGTTAATGATACTAATTCAGGAATTATGATTAAGAAAAATCACATAAATTATAAAGTGGAGCTTTATAAAGACTTAATACGTAAACAAAAGAATTGGGAGGGTCACGAGCAGATGTTATTAAATGTTAACTCACTATTTGTTGAACTGGAAGGAAACGCACTGCGTCTGAAAGTGAATTTTGTAAATGATATAGAGAAAGAACATGTTTTTTATGTCACCTACCATACAGAATGAAAGAGGGGTGTTCTTGCCGGCTGCAGTGATCCTATTGCTCGTTGTTACTGTCTTCCTACTATCTATTACTGCTGCGTATGAATCCAAATACCAAACGTACGATTCGTTAGAGATTTTCTATAGCGGCGCAGCAATCGAAAAAATAGAGTTATTTAATCGTCAAAATACGCGATAGTTTGCACGTAAGTTTTTTTTAAAGTTGTAATAAAAAGAGCCACTCACTATAATAAAGAATAACTTGATGGAATTTTGGCGCCGAGAAAATTGGAATTTAGTGAGTTGGTGAATCATGTATAAAGTATATTTAGTTGGGTTTATGGGCAGTGGTAAAAGTGCAATTGGACGAAGACTGAGCTTTTATTTGAAAATGCCCTACTATGATATGGACAAAGAAATTGTCAGATTGCAAAAAAGAACGATTCCTGAGATTTTCGAGCAAGAAGGAGAAGCTTACTTTCGGCAAGTGGAGACCGATTTTCTAGAAAATTTTCGAAACGAATCATGCATCATTTCCACTGGTGGTGGAGTTGCTGTGAACGAAAAAAATATTGAAATAATGCGCAGAACGGGACTTGTGCTTTATTTGGATGCAACTTTTGAAGATATATGGATGAGGATCAAAAACGACAAAAATAGACCTATTGTACAGAACAGCTCAAAGGAAGAATTAGAACAATTATATAGAACAAGAAAAAGGTTCTATAAAAAAGCTGCGCATATTACGGTTCGGACAGAACGTAGACCGCTTAGACAAATTACTGAGTATGCTGGATTTCAAGTAAACCGCCTAAAAGGCGAATGATAAAAACTTTTTACGTAGGATTGTTCGCATTTAACTAATTTTATTAAAAAGTATTGCTTATAAATTACTTGAATGTTAGGATATAGACAAAGAGTGAGTTATAGAGATATCGCGGATGAATATACGGGGAGAGAACGCACTAGTTGCGTCGCCGAAGGAGCAAGTAATGAAAATTATGAATCTCTCAGGCAAAAGAACTCGTATAGGACGCAACTCTGGAGAGCGCTTTCGTTTATACTACGTAGAGCCACCAAAGAGGAAAGCCATTTTTGGTAAACTTTCAGGTCCCAGGACAGAGTACCCCTATTTTATCAAAGGGGTTATTCTGTCCTTTTTGTATGGAAATAGTGAAGGAGGAGAGTATTTTGGCAGATCAGTTGAAACGAACACCTTTATTTGATGTATATGCAAATTACGGAGGAAAAACCATTGATTTTGGTGGTTGGGAGCTTCCCGTCCAATTTTCAAGTATCAAAGCCGAACATGAAGCGGTTAGAACGAAAGCAGGATTATTTGATGTTTCTCATATGGGAGAAATAATTCTTGCTGGTACAGATAGTGAGGAATATCTTCAAAAGCTTATGACGAATGATGTTTCGAAATTAGTTAGTGGTCAAGCGCAATATACTGCTATGTGTTACAAGGATGGCGGAATTGTCGATGATTTATTGATCTACAAAATAGAAGACAATCATTATCTTCTTGTTGTAAACGCCGGGAATATCGAAAAAGATTTTAACTGGATGCAGGAACAAGTATATGGAGATGTAACACTAGTAAATAAATCAGAAGATTATGGCTTACTTGCATTACAAGGACCATTAGCACAATCTATTTTACAAAAGCTGACTTCCAAAAATTTAGATGAAATAGGATTCTTCCGTTTCGCAAATAATGTCGAAGTTGCGGGTAAAAATGTAATTGTTTCTCGTACTGGTTATACGGGAGAAGATGGGTTTGAGGTATACGCATCTGCAAATGATGTAACAGCATTATGGAGCAGCATTTTAGAAGCAGGTGAAGAGGAAGGTCTTTTACCATGTGGTCTAGGTGCTCGTGATACTTTACGTTTTGAAGCTTGTCTACCACTTTATGGGCAAGAACTTACAAAAGATATCTCACCACTAGAAGCTAATATTGGCTTTGTCGTAAAACTAAAGAAAGAACAAGATTTTAATGGTAAATCTGTTTTAATAGAACAAAAAGAAAATGGTGTACCAAGAAAAAGTATTGGGATTGAAATGATTGATAAAGGAATTCCTCGTACGGGTTACCCGGTATTTGTAGAAGATAAGCAAATTGGGCATATTACATCCGGAACGCAATCTCCTACACTTAAGAAAAATATTGGTCTAGCTTTAATTGACGCAACATTTGCAGAACTTGGTCAAGAGGTTGAAATTGAAATAAGAAATAAACGATTAAAAGCAATTACAGTAGCAACTCCGTTTTATAAAAGAGAAAAATAAGACAAAGAAAGAGGTTGTCCTTTGATGAAGCATCGTTATTTACCAATGACTGAGCAGGATCAGAAAGAAATGCTAGATGTGGTTGGTATTTCTTCTATTGATGAGTTGTTTGCAGATATTCCCGAGAAAGTTCGTTTTAAAGGTGAGTACAATATTAAACCTGCGAAAGCGGAATCGGCTTTATTAAAAGAGCTAAGTCAGCTTGCCGCAAAAAATGCAGATAGTAAACAATTTGCATCATTTTTAGGTGCTGGTGTATATGATCATTTCAAACCTATTATTGTTGATCATGTTATTTCGAGATCTGAGTTCTATACTGCTTATACTCCGTATCAACCGGAAATTTCCCAAGGAGAACTTCAAGCTATTTTTGAATTCCAAACAATGATTTGCGAACTTACAGGAATGGACCTAGCAAACTCGTCTATGTATGACGGTGGTACATCATTAGCAGAAGCAGGAAATCTAGCCGCTGGACATACGCGTCGTAAAAAGCTACTCGTTTCGGAAGCTATTCATCCAGAATACATTGATGTTGTGAAGGTATATGCAAAAGGCCAAAATATCGAGGTAGTTACTGTACCAACGAAGGACGGAGTTACAGATTTAGCGAAATTAGAAGAATCTGTTGACGAAGATACTGCGGCGGTTATGGTTCAATATCCTAATTTCTTTGGACAAATAGAGGATTTAGCTAAAGTGGAGCAATTGACACATGCACAAAATGCATTATTCATCGTTTCTGCAAATCCACTTGCTCTTGGTGTTTTAACACCTCCAGGTAAATTTGGAGCAGATATTACAGTAGGGGATGCACAAGTATTCGGAATTTCCGAAGCGTTCGGTGGTCCTCACTGTGGATACTTTGCGGTAAATTCTAAGCTTATGCGTAAAGTTCCAGGTCGTTTAGTTGGTGAAACTACGGATGAAGAGGGGCGTCGTGGCTATGTATTAACCTTACAGGCTCGTGAACAGCACATTCGCCGTGATAAAGCCACTTCTAACATTTGTTCAAATCAGGCATTGAACGCACTTGCAGCTTCTGTTGCAATGACTGCACTTGGTAAAAAAGGTGTGAAAGAAATAGCAACTCAAAATATCATGAAAACACATTATGCAAAACAAGCTTTTGAAAAAGCAGGCTTTGAAGTAGTGTATCAAGGAGCTCATTTTAATGAGATCGTTGTAAAAGTAAATGGTTCAGTTGCAAAAGGAAATAAAGGACTTCTTGAAAAAGGAATTATCGGTGGTTTTGATCTAGGTCGCGTTAACGCTGATCTACAAAATCATGTTTTAATCGCTGTAACAGAACAGCGTACAAAAGAAGAAATAGATGCACTCGTGCAAGAAATGGGGGCTCTTCATGCATAAAGATAATCAACCACTTATTTTTGAAATAACAAAAGAAGGTCGCGTAGGATATAATCTACCTGAATTAGATGTGCCAGAAGTAGATTTATCAACTCTATTACCTCAAGCTATTCTAAGAGCTGAAGAAGCTGAACTACCAGAAGTATCTGAACTAGATATTATGCGTCATTATACCGCTTTATCTAACCGTAATCATGGGGTAGATACAGGATTCTATCCACTTGGATCTTGTACAATGAAGTATAATCCCAAAATTAATGAATCAGTTGCGCGTTTCCCAGGTTTTGCGAATATTCATCCTTTACAGGAAGAAGCTTCTGTTCAAGGTGCAATGGAGTTAATGTACGATCTTCAAGAGCATTTGATCGAAATCACAGGAATGGATGAAGTAACTCTCCAACCGGCAGCAGGTGCACATGGTGAATGGACTGCTCTAATGATGATTCGTGCATTCCATGAAGCAAATGGCGATACACAACGTACAAAAGTAATCGTTCCTGACTCTGCTCATGGAACAAATCCAGCATCCGCTACGGTTGCAGGCTTTGAAACGATTACAGTCAAATCTAATGAGGACGGCCTAGTTGACCTAGAAGATTTACGTAGAGTTGTTGGTCCAGATACTGCTGCATTGATGCTAACAAATCCAAATACACTCGGTTTGTTCGAGGAATCAATTATAGAATTAGCTGAAATTATCCACGGTGTGGGTGGTAAATTGTATTATGATGGCGCGAATTTAAATGCTGTTATGTCTAAAGCACGTCCTGGCGATATGGGCTTTGACTGTGTTCACTTGAACTTGCATAAAACTTTCACGGGTCCTCATGGTGGTGGTGGTCCAGGATCAGGTCCAGTAGGGGTAAAAGCGGACCTCATTCCATTCCTACCAAGTCCAGTTCTTGTAAAAGAAGATGACAAATATACATTTGATTACAATCGTCCGCAAACAATCGGTCGCGTAAAACCTTTCTACGGAAACTTTGGTATTAATGTTCGTGCTTACACTTATATCCGTTCAATGGGACCAGACGGACTTAAAGCAGTAACGGAGTACGCAGTGTTAAATGCAAACTATATGATGAGACGTTTAGAGGAGCATTTCGATCTTCCGTATAATCGTCATTGTAAGCATGAATTTGTATTAAGTGGTCGTCGACAAAAGAAACTTGGAGTTCGTACGCTAGATATGGCTAAACGTCTGCTTGACTTCGGTTATCATCCACCTACGATATACTTCCCATTGAATGTGGAAGAGGGAATGATGATCGAACCAACAGAAACTGAGTCAAAAGAAACTTTGGATGCTTTCTGCGATGCAATGATTCAAATTGCGAAAGAAGTACAAGAAAACCCAGAAATTGTTCAAAATGCTCCACATACAACAGTTATTAATCGTTTAGATGAAACAAAAGCTGCGCGTAAGCCGGTATTGAGATATACAAAAGCATAAAATGAAAGTGCGATTCTCTTAAGGATCGCACTTTTTGTAGTTGCTTCATATTAGTTGAACGGTATTTATCTAACGAGTAATTAAAACGGCTTGTCAATGATCCATTGACAAGCCGTTAATCGTTAGTCTGTCGGTCAAATAAGCTAGAACAATACCTATTGAATATCGGAATAAGTCTACGATAAGAAAGCCTTTACCGAGTATTAGAGCACCAAGTAATGTACTGCGAATACTATTTATCCAGTCGGCTTGATAGAATTGACTAAATTCGATGAAAAAGCAAAAAACTAGACTTAGAAAAAACGCCTTATGCAGACCTTTATGAACAAACAGTAATCGAAATAGAAAATACCCCATAATAGCCCAAAGCGTATCACCTGCATGAATCACTATAATATCAGGCAGTCCACCATAATATCTACTAGCTAAACCAAGTGCTATAGAAATGAAAACTGCCATAAAATAGTTGATTCTTTTACGTTTAATAATTAAATCCGATTGAATTTTCATCATCTTCCCACTTGTTTTTGTTTGTTCGGTTATTTTGCTTCGTTAATTCCTCGATTCGTTTCTCATAATCTAACTTCCCATCATAGTGCCAGTTTAGTGCAACGGACATATATAATTCATTTAATTGAGACATGGAAAGTCCTTTAGAAAGCTTGGCCATTTCTTTTACTTGATCATCGGAGAAAATTCCTTTGATATCTAGTTTAAGTAAATAGTCCTGTCGTACAGTTACGGTTGGAGAAGGAATTTCATAAGCGCGATCAAATCGACCAGCTCGATTTATGAGCGCAGGATCGATTTTTTGAGGGTAGTTTGTAGTTCCAATAATAAATAGTCCCTCTCTCGATTGAGCACCATCCAGGGTGTTTAAAAACACCGAGCGAGTATATTCTGGCATAGAGTCTATATCTTCAATAACTAATATAGCAGGTGCTAGCCTCGTAACTATACCAAAAACCTCTTGAATGGAATGACTACCAGTAAACTCT
This sequence comes from Psychrobacillus sp. NPDC096623, assembly GCF_044762655.1. Lineage (NCBI taxonomy): Bacteria > Bacillati > Bacillota > Bacilli > Caryophanales > Bacillaceae > Psychrobacillus > Psychrobacillus sp. NPDC096623. The sequence continues at coordinate 98,511 of NZ_JBIWER010000003.1, read as the reverse complement.
GTAATCTGCCAATAGACAACCGGTGCTTTAGTAGAGCCCGTTATGGATTTTACTAATGTAGTCTTCCCGTTGCCTGGAGCGCCATATAGCAGGATTCCACGCTTATACGGAAGTCCATAATCTCTGAAAAAATGTCCATCCTTTTTAAAAAACTCATCAATGGAGCGGAATATATCCTGTTTAATACTTTCTGCTAATAGGACATCCTCTCTGCTAACAACTGCTTGCTCTCCGTAATTTCGACGCTGGACGCCACTTTCTGTATCTACAAGATAAGTAACTGACTGCATTAACAGTTGGCGAAGCTTTTCGTTAATTTCTTGCAAGAAATTTAATGCGTTTTCTACAGAAGTTGAAAAGAAATGATATTCAGGCCACGTATTACCAGCCGAATAGTTGAATGCTAGTGTTAACGCGACATTATATTGTGGGAAAAAAATAAGGTTATTTTCAAAGGTTTCCACAACCTCTAATTTGTTTTCGAATGACAATTGAGACTTGCTAGCAACCTTGCCCTGAGACTTCGTTTCGAAAATGGAACATAATACTTCATAATCAAGTAAGTCCTTTTCCATCATTTCCAACAGATTGGCGTCAAGTTGAAGTGTGGACTCACCAATATCGATCGATTGCCAACTCTGGTTTGTATGATCGTTCAATAAAGAAATGATTCGCCTAGAAAGAATAGCGAAATCTTCATAATGCGGGTGAGACTTTCTAAAATCTTCTTGATGGGAAAATAATATTTGTTTTTGCATCTTAACCCTCCAAAATGTATGACTGAAAGAAAAAAGGTTCCTCTAATTAGAAGAACCTTATGTATTACTTAGATTTAACTTTACCAGTCCAAGTTTTGAAGCCACCTTTAAGCTGATGCAGTTGTGTATATCCTTTTTTCTTTAAAAACATCGCAGCACGGGAACTTCTTGCGCCACTTTGGCAATACAAATAGACAGGTTTGTCTGGACGAATTTCTTTGAAGCGTTGGCGCAGTTGAGAAGAAGGGATATTTCTTGCTCCCAAAATATGTCCGCCTTCAAATTCTTTCGGTTCACGAACATCGATCAGCTGTGCTTTACGATAGCCTTCGATAAATTGTTCTTGTGTGAGATTAGTAACGGTTTTCTTTAAACGGTATGCCGATATTCCAGCATAGACTAAAAGTACAACGAGTAGAGCGATAACAAAATACAATAATTCTAACACGGTCTTTCCCCTTTCTATGTTTCCATATTCATTATAAAAGAATTGCTAGATACAATTCAATCTATTTGATAAAATGAAACTCGTTGTGAAGGGAGAGATTCGATGGAAAAAGCAAAATGGTACTTCATAAATTCTGGACCCTGTACCCCATCCTTTAATATGGCGATGGATGAGGCACTGCTAGACTGGCATAGTGAAGGTCTTATTCCACCTGTGATTAGATTTTACGAATGGAATCCAGCTACATTATCTATTGGTTATTTTCAATCCGTGGAAAAAGAGATTGATATGGAAGCTGTGAAAAGTTTAGGTCTTGGCTTTGTTCGACGTCCTACAGGAGGAAGAGGGGTACTTCACGAACATGAACTTACATACAGTGTGATCGTTACAGAAAGCTATCCGAGCATGCCAGCTACAGTAACAGAAGCTTACCGAGTGATTAGTGAGGGATTACTGTTAGGTTTTCAAAACCTTGGTTTAGATGCTTATTTTTCTGTGCCGAATTCGGACGAACAAAAAGAAAATTTAAAAAAACCGAAATCAGCAGTTTGTTTCGATACACCGAGCTGGTATGAGCTAGTAGTAGAAGGAAAAAAAGTTGCCGGTAGTGCTCAAACAAGACAAAAAGGCGTTATTCTCCAACATGGTGCAATTTTACTCGACTTAGACGAAGATAAATTAATCCAGACTTTTAAATTTTCTTCTGAAGAGGTAAGAAAAAGAGTGAAAAGAAGCCTATCTCAAAAAGCTGTTGCGATTAACAAAATAATATCAAAACCAATTTCGATAGAAGAATGTAAAACTGCGTTTAAAAAAGGTTTTGAAGATGCATTGGAGATTGAATTAGTAGAATATAAACTCACGAAACAACAACTAGATTACATTAAAGAACTAGAATCGACACGATATGCCAATGATGAATGGAATTTTAAAAAATAAAAGTTATTAGGTCTTATAGTAAAAATGAAAAATAGGACATTAGTTCTTAAATTATAAAATCCTCATCTATTTGCTTTACCTTCAAGATGTTGTGTCGTATTATTAATAAAACCACTACATATTGTGTCAATCACAATTTGTAGAAAGGAGGAAGAGTAAATGGTAACTACTAAAAATGAAACCAAACTTACTTTAAATGTTGAAGCACTAAATAGGGATATCCAATTATTCCCACAAGTTCACCCGATCACACAAGATATGACACTTACGCATAAAGGTGTGTCGAGACTTGTGATGATTGATCGCTATTCCTTTAAAGATACAGAAAAGAAAACGTTAAAAGCAGGAGACTTTGTCGTTTTAACGGTGAAAGAAGATCCTAAATTCCCAGCACGAGGTTTAGGCTATATCGTTTCAATCAACGAACATGCGAAAACGGCCGAGGTGCAAATCGAGGAAGATTATCGAAGTGCGATTGACGACGCTGCAAAAATTGAGACTGGCATTATCACTCGACCATTGAACGTTATCGAAAAACCATTGGAAGTTTTTTATGAGCAGATTGCCAAAAGAAATGCAACTGGGCTTGCATCTGTTGAACAAACAGAAGAAAAGCGTGAAGAATGGTTCGAGAAATTCTATCAACAATTAGTTTCTTTGAAATTCATCCCAGCAGGACGAGTATTATACGGTGCTGGAACTGGCACGGATGTAACATATTTCAACTGTTACGTAATGCCATTTGTTGCAGATTCTCGTGAAGGGATCAGTGACCACCGTAAGCAAGTAATGGAAATCATGAGCCGTGGTGGTGGAGTTGGGACAAACGGTTCGACTCTTAGACCAAGAAATACGCTGGCTCGTGGAGTGAACGGAAAATCATCTGGTTCAGTTTCCTGGCTAGATGACATTGCAAAACTGACTCATCTTGTCGAACAAGGTGGATCAAGACGTGGAGCACAAATGATTATGCTGGCCGACTGGCATCCTGATATTGCGGAATTTATTATTTCGAAAATGCAAAACCCACGTATTTTGCGTTTCTTAATTGAAAATACAAATGATGAAACAATTAAACAACTTGCGAAGGACAAGCTTAAATTTAAACCACTTACAATCCAAGAAGAAGCCATGTATCAAGGTATTATTAATTATAAAACGATTCCTGGTCTAGGTGGATTTAGCAATGAAATAATTCGTGATGCAGAAACAAAATTACGTGACGGTGGAACTTATTCAGTTCATAATTCAGAGTTTTTGACTGGTGCGAACATCTCCGTTACGCTTACAGATGATTTTATGAAGGCGGTAGAGGAAGACGGCGACTTTGAATTGCGTTTCCCTGCAACGGAAGCTTATTCACCAGAAGAGATGGATTTCTACAATGAAAATTGGCATAAAATTGGCGATGTACGTGAGTGGGAAAGAATGGGCTACGAAGTTCGTACTTACCGCACTGTAAAAGCGAAAGAGCTTTGGAATTTAATTAATATTTGTGCTACTTATTCAGCAGAACCAGGTGTTTTCTTCATCGATAATGCAAATGAAAAAACGAATGCTACAGCATACGGACAAAAAGTTGTCGCAACTAATCCTTGTGGCGAACAACCACTTGCACCTTATTCAGTATGTAACTTGGCTGCTGTGAATTTAGCGCAATTTGCAAACAAAGAATCAAAAACAGTTAATTTTGAAGCGTTAAAAGAAACGGTTCGTGTTGGTGTACGCATGCAAGATAACGTCATCGATGCGACTCCATATTTCTTAGAAGAAAATAAAGTACAAGCACTTGGGGAAAGACGTGTAGGGTTAGGCGTTATGGGTCTTGCTGATTTGCTCATCTATTGTGAAAAAGAGTATGGATCGGATGAAGGCAATGTTCTAGTAGATGAAATCTTTAAAACAATTGCTATCGCTGCATATGAAACCTCTGCAGAGCTTGCTGTAGAGCGTGGAAGCTTCCCATTCTTGTCTGGTGAAACAGAAGAGGAAACAAACCGCTTACGAAAAGCATTTACGGAAACTGGATTTATGGAATCAATGCCGGAAGAAATTCGGCAATCCATTTTAGAAAATGGTATTCGAAATTCTCATTTGTTAACTGTTGCACCTACAGGATCTACTGGAACAATGGTTGGCGTTTCTACTGGACTTGAACCGTATTATTCATTCACTTATTATAGAAGTGGGCGTTTAGGTAAATTCATCGAGGTAAAAGCAGATATTGTACAAGAATATTTGGAACGCAATGAAACGGCTGAAGAAGAAAATCTTCCAAACTGGTTTGTTACTGCTATGGAACTTGCTCCAGAAGCTCATGCGGATGTGCAATGTATCATTCAACGTTGGATTGATAGTTCTATTTCCAAAACGGTCAACGCACCGCGTGGATATACGGTAGAACAAGTAGAAGGTGTATACGAGCGTTTATATCGTGGTGGAGCTAAGGGTGGTACTGTGTATGTCGATGGAAGTCGTGACTCACAAGTATTAACGTTAAAAGCTGAGGAAAATACATTAGAAGATCATCCAAAAGAAGAAAAAATAGAAAAAAGACATGTCGTATTGATAGATACTATTCAAGATTTACGTTCAACTAATGTAACAATTGGTTCAGAGGTTGGAAATACATGTCCGGTTTGTCGTAAAGGTACTGTAGAAGAAATGGGTGGATGTAACACATGTACCAACTGTAATGCCCAACTAAAATGTGGGCTATAATCTCATAAATTCTCAAAGCACAAGCTGATAAGTCTTTATCACTTGTGCTTTAATTTTGTTCTTCCAGGTTTAATAACCCGTGCTTTCGCTTAAACTATGGGAAAACAAAAGGAGATTAACATGAAAGGATTATCGATTAGTACGAGTCTCGTTGCAGCACTAGGAACGACCATTCTATTTAAATTTCTAGATTTTTTCCATTTCATTAAATGGAATCCTATAGGATATACGAAAAACTTTGCGGTATTAAAAGGGAGCAACGTCTATGTTAAATGGATTATTTTGTTTTTAATCATTTGGGGGATTTGCTTTCTCCTTTATTATGTATGTCTTTTGTTCGCGAAAATTCCAGTATCCATCACGAGTATTGCTTTAGGGCTCTTAATCGCCTTCACACTTGAATGGGTTATTTTAGATGCAAATTCATTTGAGAAAACGATCAAGAAATTATCTATACCTTTTATTTGTATTGTCATTATCGCCGTTCGTTTTGTCATGGAATCAGCTATTTTTCACTCAAAAGAGAACCCTTTAGGAAAATGAAAAATTTACCGACCTCGTTTACTATGATAAAATAGTCAAAGATGTTATTTTGAAAATGAGATGAGGGTTAATATTGAAACTAAGTAAATTACGTGCAGCACTTGAAGAAAACGGGGTAGATGCTCTGTTAATAACGAATGGTCATAACCGTCGATACATGACGGGATTTACTGGAACAGCTGGTGTAGCAATTATTTCTAAAACGGATGCTGTATTTATCACGGATTTCCGTTATACAGAGCAAGCAGCAAGTGAGATTAAAGACTTCCGTATTGTTCAGCATACGAAAACAATGATGGAAGAAATAGCTACTCAAATTACAGATATGGGAATTAACACATTAGGATTTGAAAAAAGCGATGTGACTTACAGCGATTTTGAACTATACAAACAAGCTATACAAGCAGATTTAGTGCCACTTTCAGGTCTTGTTGAAAAAATACGCTTGATTAAGACCGACGAAGAGATTAGTATAATAAAGGCAGCTTGTCGTATTGCGGATGAAGCATTTGAGCATATCGTTAATTACATAAAACCAGGTATGACCGAGCTTGAAGTATCCAATGAACTTGAATTTTTTATGCGCAAAAAAGGAGCGACTTCCTCGTCGTTTGATACAATTGTAGCTTCAGGAACTCGTTCAGCACTTCCACATGGTGTTGCTACAAACAAAGTAATTGAAGAGGGAGATTTTGTTACATTAGATTTCGGTGCATTATATAACGGATATATTTCTGATACTACTCGTACATTGGCAGTTGGAGAACCAAGTGATCAACTAAAGGAAATTTATCAAGTAGTTCTCGACTCACAACTATTAGCTTTAGAAAAAGTTAAGCCTGGCATGACCGGGAAAGAAGCAGACGCTATTGCAAGGGACTATATCGCTTCAAAAGGTTACGGAGAAGCATTTGGTCATTCATTGGGTCATGGAATTGGTTTAGAAGTACATGAAGGTCCTGGACTATCTTTCCGTTCAGATATCGTTTTAGAGCCTGGTATGGTTATTACGATAGAGCCTGGAATATACTTGCCGAATATTGGTGGAGTACGGATCGAAGATGATGCACTAGTTACAGAGAATGGTTTAGAAAAGTTAACACATTCGACAAAAGAATTACTAATTTTATCTTAATTTGGAGGGAAAATAATGATTTCAGTAAATGATTTTAAAACTGGCTTAACGATTTTAGTGGATGGTGTATTGTACCGAGTATTAGATTTTCAACATGTTAAACCTGGTAAAGGCGCAGCATTCGTACGCTCTAAATTGAGAAATTTACGTAACGGTTCAGTGAACGAAAAAACTTTCCGTGCGGGAGAAAAAGTAGAAAAAGCACAGATTGACAACCGTAAAATGCAATATTTATACGCTAGTGGAGATCAGCATGTGTTCATGGATACAGATTCTTACGAACAAATTGAACTAAATGATAACCAAATCGAGTATGAACTAAAGTTTTTACGCGAAAATATGGAAGTACATGTAATTCAATTCCAAGGAGAGACTTTAGGTGTAGAGTTACCAAAGTCAGTTGTTCTAGAAGTTACTGAAACAGAACCAGGTATTAAAGGGGATACTTCGGGCGGAGGTTCAAAAACTGCTAGTCTTGAAACTGGTTTAATAGTAACAGTTCCTTTGTTCATCAATGTTGGCGATAAACTAATCATCAATACAGATGAAGGTTCATACGTATCAAGAGCTCAATAATATTAGTAAAAGAGGCTCACATTTGTGAGCCTCTTTTTTCTATATAAAAATGTTCTGTGATTACCGGATTTAAGGGACTTGTTAGAACGAATATCCTATTATTTCCGTTACAGAAGCGCAGCGATGCAGAAACAGGTGGAGAACAAAGCTAAGAACGCCACCACTCAAAGTGAAGTCAATCTATGTGCGTTGCGTCCTAGGGCAACGATTGCATAACCAACATCCTGATGGCTTCCGACGGAGTCACCATCTGTAACGAAGATCAATTAATGTGTAATACTACACGAAAAGATTTGACATAGCTTGTCGCTAAGATAAAAAGATAGGACTAATGTTAGTGTTATTCACAAATTACTTACCATCTTTTTTGATAAATGCTGTCCATCGAAAGATGAAAAAAGCAGAATTTAATTTATCCTATTAGGTTAGAGAAAGACTGCTTATATATGCGTTATTGTTGATTGTAGCGCAGGTCGGCGACTCCAGAAGACAGCACGAGGGAGACACTACAGTCTCCAACCGTGCCCACGGAAAGCGCCTGACCGAAATGAAAAATAAACGGCATATCTAGGTTTTTATACTTAAAAGACCAGCTGTTCAGTTTTTTGATCGGTTTTTCTTATTTAAAGCTTGCTTAGTTTTTTCATATTATTCCTCACGCCATCATATGTTGTTTGTATGGAAGGGGGAGGCATTGTGGAACTTCACGATGTACTTCGAGTTGCGGGTATAGGTATATTAATAGCTATTCTTCACTTGTTTTTTGAATCCACTGGTAAAAAGGAATACGCATTTTTTTTGTTTTTTGTAGGTTATATATATATGACAATTGAATTATTGCGACTGTTGAAGCTCTTTTTTTATGAAATATCTACATTCTTAGAATGGCTTATGATGACGAGTTAGCAAATGATCATTTACCTGACTATCATTTTAGCGTTTTGTTTGCTGCAATTAATAAAAGAAACTTATCCTCGCATCCATTCAATTGTCTATACAATTTATATCTTTCTCTTTTTAACTTATATATTCACCGTATTTATCATTCCTACGGTCTCCCAGTACACCTCATACATACCAACGAATCTACTACCGGTCTTTAAACTACTCATATTTTCTGTCTTACTATTATTTCTTTCACAAATAATAGAAGAACTTCTTTTGGACTATGAATATACAAGCCTAGCATCGTTATTCACCTTTACGACTAAAGCCATTTTGTTGCTTGTCTGGCTGAATCATTTGAAGCAATTCTATGAAAAGTTTTTATCACTTATGGGACTACTCTCTTGAAGGAATGAACTGCAATGGAAGAAATATTACAATCTTTAGTGCAGCCCCTCAAAGAGGTAGCACAAACTTTTTCGTACATGCTTTTATTTGGATTTGCTTTTATTTGCCTTGAGTGGTTTATACCTTCGAGTAAAAGACTCTTTAAATTATTGTTTATGTTAATCATCTGTATTTATTGCTTAGAACCAGCAATTCGAGCATTAGAGATGATCCAGGCGATGACGAGTGAACTAGTCAATCTCTTCTTAGGTATATATCCAATTCTTACTTTAGGTATTGCTGCTTCAGGAGGGGCATTTCTGATAACCGCATGGAATCCAGCTGTCATGCTTTTTGCATCCTTCACTACAATATTAGCAGGGAAAATTTTAATACCGGCTATTATGGCTGCATTCCTATTTGACTTAATCAGCAGAATACACCCACCAACATCATTTTCAAAAATGTCTGATCTCATCCGGTTAACTTTAATAGGCTCTACTTCTATTATTCTACTGTTATATAGTATTTTCATGTCAGTAAACGGAATGATCACATGGTCCGTAAGCGGGACTGTCAATGAAACAGTAAAACGGCTAATACAAAATAATATCCCGTTTGTCGGATCTTTGCTGACGGAAAGCATTAGCACGATGAAAAACTTTTCTTCCTCTGCATCTGTAATTACAGGAAATGCAGTAATTCTAACGGTGGTTATGTTGGTAGCTATTCCAACAATCCAAACAATTCTCATTGCTTTCTTATACCGATTGCTTGGCGCTATTTTAGAGCCTTTTGTAGATGGCAATATTAGTGGATTAATAGACGATATCGGAAAAACATTGTTTGTTCTTTCTATCATTTCTGTTTTAATCGCGTTTACTTTTTTCTTTACGATTATTTTAACGATGCTGTTTGCAAAACTATTAATAAGTGGGAAAGGATAGTAACCATCGTTACGAATCTTCTCTTTGGTATATTTTTAATCGTTCTAGCGGGCGAGTTATTGTCTATTTTACTGGAGCATACCGATAAGGAAACAACGGGATTTCTTGTGAAAATAGCGATTATCTTCTGGATTATGTCCTTTCTCTTCATATAAACAGGTTGTCTTGCATAAAGTATTGTATCCATCATGAAAAGAAGGGTGATTCTCCATCTCATCTAAACAAAAACCCACTTTTCGTTTTGTTGTCATTTGTATAGCTGTTCTTTTCATTAGTCTCCTTTTTTCAGGATTACTCGTTCGTGATGAAGGAAGCGTTGTTGAAACCGATGTTCCAGTCAACGAAACTACAGAGAACCTAACTTCGATACTACAGAAGATCAATGGGGTTGGGAAAGTAGCAGTATACTTCCACTACGAGGATAGTTCCGAACAGGCTGCTGAGAGTGATGTTTCATTTTTCCAGTGGACAAGTGACAGTAAAAAGGACAAGAAGGAATTGATTGGAATTCTAGTAGTTGCGGAAGGGGCGAACGATAAAAGAATACAAAATAGTTTAATCAAGACATTGTCATCTGTATTGCAAATATCGCCACATCGAATTGTGATAGAAGAAATGGAATTGGAGGATAAATAATATGAACAAAAAGAGATCTGTATGGTTTTTAACATTATTTAGTTTAGTAGCAGTAGTGACTGTTTTTTATGTATCGGATCGACCATCGCCATTCGATGGTATTGCTCTATTTTCCGATGACACAATTGATGATGTAGGATTAGTAGAAACGTCCTCAACAAATGAAGAATCATTTGCTTCTAAAAGTAACGCATTTGAAGAAATGAGAATGGAAGTAACAGACAAACGTAGTCAACTTCGTGCACAATTAACGCAAAAAGTAGGTTCCAATGAATTTACTGCAGAAGAAAAAGACAAAGCTTATAACCAAATTGAACAATTAGTTAAAATTGATTCCACAGAAGCGATGTTGGAGCTGATTATTAAGTCTCTTGGTTATGATGATGCATTAGTGCGCATCGAAGAAAGTGATGTTTTGATAGATGTTGTTTCCAACGAACAATCATCTAAAAAAGCATCTGAAATTATATATGCGGTTAAGCGGGAGTGGCCACAAGCTTTTAATGTAGAAGTAAATTTTAGTGGTCAGTAATCTATAGGAAAATTCCAAAATACTTAATATATAGCGGTAAAAAAAGTGCCTGAAGAGGCGCTTTTTTTTATAAAGTAATTAATAATGTCCAGAGAACAGTAAGTCCAAAATACTTTTAAAGATGAAAAATACTACAATTCTATTTAATGCATCTCATTCAGATTTCATGGATCTTATATATGTATATAAATCTCTAAAAAAGACAAAATATATAAGTAATAGCAATACCAACACCCCATAAGCATAATTAGGAAAATTCTCGAATATAAATTCTGTCTGAGAAATTACGAAAAAATTGAATAACAGAAATTAATGCTTTTTTCTTTTTAAATAAAAATGAAGATATTAGCGAAAATATTAAAAAACCGGCGAGCTTTTTTAAAGAATTTAAAGTAAAATTTGCGAATTCCATTTTAAAATACCTCCTCAATTTTCTTGAAAAACTATATCATTTTATGCATTAAAATTTCTCATTTTAAGAAATAAATGGTTCTTCCGTGCTTACAAAAATTTTTCTTAGCGCTAGGTTTTTTTCTTTGGAACCTTTATATTCTGGTTGTTTGAAGTGAAGTCGGCGACTCTTGAAGGCACAACTCGAGCGTGAGACTACTGGCTTGAGCCATGCCCCTGGAAAGCATCCGCCGTAACGGAAAACACCTGTAGAGAAAACCTGTTAGAAAGCCTTGAAAACTTTATGGTTCCTTAAATTTTCAGGGATTATTATTTTTGAAGTATAGGTTTTCAACCAATATAATCAGACGTTTTTGGTCGGCCATTTTTTTATTATTTCAGAATAATTAAGGCTAACTATTTCAAATTAGCGTGAAAACGTCTAAAATAGAAGATGGAGTAATAAATTTTGTAAATAAAAGGGGATTAAACTACATGAAGATTCAAGAAATAAGAGAAATTATTAAACTAGTCGACCAGTCGTCTTTAGATGAATTTTTATACGAATCAGAAGGCACAAAGATTAAATTGAAAAAAAATGAAAAAGGTTCTTTCAATTCATCAAGTGAAACGTTTGAAAGTTCATCTGTTGCAGAGCAACCAAAACCAGCCGAAGTGCAGGCGCCTATCGTTCAAGAGACACCAAAAGAACCTGTTGTAGAAAAAGCTGCTCCTACTTCTGTAGATAGCTCATTACACAAAATTGTTTCTCCAATGGTTGGTACATTCTATCAATCCTCGTCTCCTGAAGCAGCTGCATACGTTGAAGTTGGTTCAAAAGTGTCGGCAGATTCAATCGTTTGTATCGTAGAAGCGATGAAGTTGTTCAATGAGATTGAATCAGAAGTGGATGGAGAAATCGTAGAAATACTTGTGAAAGATGGACAACTAGTTGAGTATGGTCAACCTCTGTTCCTCGTTAAAGGAAACTAAGAAAGGAGCAAGGATGATGAAAAAAGTATTGATTGCAAATCGCGGGGAAATAGCAGTCCGCATAATACGTGCTTGTAAAGAATTAGATATCGAAACTGTTGCTGTATATTCTGAAGCAGACCGAGAAGCACTTCATGTGCAAATTGCTGATGAAGCATACTGTATAGGTCCAAGGCTTTCAAAGGATTCCTATTTGAATTTCTCCAATATCATAACTGTAGCTAAACTAACAGGTTGTGAAGGAATTCATCCTGGTTATGGATTCCTTGCAGAAAATGCTGAGTTTGCCGAGCTATGTGAAGAATGCGATATTAAATTTATCGGACCATCTTCCTCTGCTATCAAAAGTATGGGGATTAAGGATGTAGCAAAAGAAACAATGGAAAAAGCAGGAGTTCCAATCGTTCCGGGCTCTAAAGGGATTGTTGAAACCGATGAAGCTGCTTTGAAAGTTGCTAAAGAAATAGGTTTTCCAGTTATTATCAAAGCTACTGCTGGTGGCGGTGGTAAAGGAATCCGTGTTGCTAAAGATGAGGAAGATCTTCTAAAAGGGATTAAAATAACGCAAAAAGAAGCGGCAGCAGCATTTGGCAACCCTGGCGTTTACTTAGAGAAATATATTGAAGTGTTCCGTCATGTGGAAATTCAAGTCTTAGCTGATGGTCACGGAAATGCGGTTCACTTTGGGGAACGCGATTGTACTGTTCAACGTCGTATGCAAAAACTAGTGGAAGAGGCACCTTCACCTGCATTGTCTGAAGAGCTCCGCGCTGAAATGGGAGCAGCCGCTGTGAAAGCAGCGCTTGCTGTTGGTTATGAAAGTGCAGGTACAGTAGAATTTATCTTTGATCATATAGAACAAAAATTCTACTTTATGGAGATGAATACACGTATTCAAGTGGAGCATCCTGTCACAGAAATGATTACAGGTGTAGATTTGATCAAACAAATGCTACTAGTAGCTACTGGTGAAAAATTGCCATTCGAACAAAAAGATATTAAACTTAATGGATGGGCAATTGAGTGTCGTATCAATGCGGAGAACCCTACGAAAAACTTTATGCCTTCTCCTGGCCTAGTTGAGTTTTATTTACCACCAGGTGGGTTAGGCGTTCGCGTAGATTCAGCTGTATACCCAGGTTACACGATTCCGCCATTCTATGATTCAATGGTTGCGAAACTTATCGTCCATGCTGAAACGCGTGAAGAAGCAATCGCTAAGATGAAACGTGCACTAAGTGAATTTGCTATCGAAGGAGTCGAAACAACGATTGGATTCCACTCGAAGCTCATGAATCATGAAGTTTTTGTATCTGGTGATTTTGATACGAAATTCTTAGAGAAATATGATGTAATGAATTCATAACAAGGAGTGAAGGATTATGACAGAAACTACTGAACAGAAGTTTGTTCAAATGACTCCTGAAGGAAAAGAATATTTAGGAACAATAGAAATTGCTCCTGAAGTTATTACCGTAATTGCTGGTATTGCCACAAACGAAGTAGAGGGTATTGCTGGTACTAGAGGAAACTTTGCAGCTGGAGTGGTAGAACGCTTAGGGAAAAAAGTTCACGGCAAGGGTATTAAAACAGAGATTAATAATGAAGGATTGTTTATCGACGTCTATTGCCTAGTGAAATACGGATCCTCCGTCCCTATAGTTGCTAGAGAAGTACAGTCTCAAATTCGTCAAGCAATTGAAAATATGACGAGTTTAACGCCTAAAGAAGTTAATGTACATATTACAGGTGTACAATTCGATACAGCAGAATAAAAGAGAAAGAGCTATCTAGGTAGCTCTTTCTCTTTTTTCTCTTTCTAATACACATACAACAACAAAATATGCTATGATTGTCTAGATAGTTACATTTAAAGGAGAACTAAATAATGAAACGAAGACAAGCGAGAGAATTAGCATTACAGGCATTATTTCAATTAGATAATCATGAAATTTCCATAGAAGAAGCTATTGGACATGTTACGGAAGAACAAGATTCTTTTTTAACCCAAGTAGTGAGTGGGGTCGTGAGTCACAAGGACGAAATAGATGCTTCTTTAACAGATAAATTAGAAAATTGGTCGCTGTCCAGACTTCCGAAAATTGAACGTACAGTGTTGAGAATAGCTGTATTTGAATTACTTTTCACAGAAGAAACACCAGCAAAAGTTGTAATTAATGAAGCACTAGAGATTTGCAAAGTATTTGGTGACGAAAAGTCAAGCCGATTCGTAAATGGCGTTTTATCAAAATATACAGAGCAATAATCTACAATGACTTAAGGAGCGTTTATAGTGTCTAATAATAAAATTGATGGAAAACAAATTGCGGGATTAGTTACAGAAAAAGTAAAAGAACGAGTTGAAAACCTAAAATCTAAAGGTGTCGTTCCAGGATTAGCGGTTGTTTTGGTAGGGAACAATCCTGCTTCCCAAACTTATGTAAACAACAAAGCAAAAACGTGTGAGCGTTTAGGAATGTATTCTGTGTTAATCGAGTTAGACGAAACTATTTCGGAGGACGAGCTTCTTAAAAATATAGAGGCACTTAACGAAGATGCTAAAATTCATGGCATTTTAGTTCAACTGCCATTGCCTTCTCAAATTGATGAAGACAGAGTAATTTCGGCAATTTCACCACAGAAGGATGTAGATGGTTTCCATCCAGAAAGTGTTGGAAAAATGATGATTGGTCAACAATCTTTCCTACCTTGTACACCTTTTGGCGTGATGAAAATGCTCGAATATAGCGATGTAGAAATTGCAGGAAAACATGCGGTTATTATTGGTCGTAGCAATATTGTAGGTAAACCAATGGGTCAACTATTGTTGCAAAAGGATGCGACTGTAACTTACTGTCATTCTAAAACAAAGGATATACGTTCTTTTACTAAGCAAGCAGATATTTTAGTAGTAGCAACTGGACGAGCTAAAATGATTGATGCTAGTTATATAAAAGAAGGGGCAGTTGTTATTGATGTGGGTATCAACCGCGATGAGAATAACAAGCTTTGCGGTGATGTGGATTTTGAATCGGCACAGGAAGTTGCTTCTAAAATTACTCCTGTTCCTGGCGGGGTAGGTCCAATGACAATTGCCATGCTTATGGAAAATACTTGTTTAGCTGCTGAAAATACATTAACGAACTAATAATTGTCCAGCTCCTGCGAAAAGCTCTTTGCAGGAGCACGTTTTCGGGGCTAACATAGGCACCTGCATCATTTCTTATTAAATTTATGGGGTTGTTTTTTTGACTACTGAACCGAAAAAGTACTTAACTGTTAAGGCCTTAACCAAATACATAAAGCGAAAATTCGATGCGGACACGCATTTGCGAGATGTGTACGTTAAAGGAGAGCTCTCCAATGTGAAGGTTCATTCTAGCGGACATATTTATTTTACGCTGAAAGATGATGCTGCGCGGATCACTTCTGTAATGTTTTCGATGAATGCCAAATCTTTAAAATTTGTTCCGGAAAGTGGCATGAATGTACTCGTACGAGGTGATATAAACGTCTTTGAAGTAGCTGGACAATATCAGTTATACGCGGCCACTATACAGCCAGATGGTATTGGGGAGCTTTTTCTAGCATTTGAACAATTAAAAAAGAAATTACAACAAGAAGGACTCTTTCATCCAAGTCGTAAAAAACCAATACCAACTTTCCCTAAAAAGATTGGTGTTGTTACCTCTAAAACCGGAGCTGCAATACGAGATATATTGACAACACTCGAACGTCGCTATCCTATTTCCGAAGTAGTCGTTTTTCCTAGCATTGTTCAAGGACCTCAAGCTGCACCTTCTATAGTGAAATCCATTGAAAAAGCCAACCAGGTAGTTAATATGGACGTCTTAATCGTTGGAAGAGGTGGTGGGTCCATCGAGGATTTATGGGCTTTCAACGAGGAAGTGGTAGCAAGAGCTATTGCAAACAGTCGCGTTCCGATCATCAGTGCAGTTGGTCATGAAACAGATACAACAATTGCTGACTTTGTTTCGGATTTAAGAGCGCCAACTCCAACTGCTGCTGCGGAAATGGCAGTACCTAGCAAAGAAAATCTGATGAAAAATATCTTATCGTTCCAATCAGCAAGCTTTCATTTTATAACGAAACGGCTAACAGATGAAAAAAACAGATTTAAGCGAGCAATGGAATCGCCTGTAATGGCAACCCCTGAGAAATTATACCGTCCTTTTATTGAAAGGTTTGTTCGTACAGAGCAGCAGCTACAAAGAGAAACCAACCTTCTTTTTAAGAATAAGCAACGTGATTTTTCACAGGTTCAAAATAGATTTATACAATTATCTCCACAAAGAGTAATTGATCAGCATCATAAAACTGTTCAGTTAGTAACTAATCAATTGAACCAAGCGTCACTAGCGACATTTGAAAAACATCGTCAGCAATTTGTTAGTTCTATACGGACATTAGAAGCTTTGAATCCATTAAAGATAATGGATCGAGGGTACAGTATTGTATACAAAGAGGGTAAACTAGTTAAATCTGTTGAAAATGTAAAAAAAGATGATTCGATATTTGTTACATTACAAGATGGTCAATTAGAAGCTATCGTAAGGCGAGTTGATGTGAAAGAAAGTGGGGACTAATATTAATGACTAAGAAGGAAATTCTATTCGATGAAGCAATGCTGCAATTAGAAAATATTGTTCGTCAGCTGGAACAAGGGGATGTACCTTTAGAAAGTGCTATCGAGCTCTATCAAAAAGGTATGGAGCTTTCCAAAGTTTGCAGTGACAAGCTTCAAAGTGCTGAAAAACAATTAGTGACTTTTATGGATGAAAACAAAGAGGATGCTGGTGAGCTTAATGACTAATCTATTGAATTCATTTATACAAACCAATCAGCCACGTATTGAAAAAACATTACATGATCTTATAAAAGATATAATCGCACCTCAGCAATTAAAAGAAGCAATGCTGTATTCACTTCAAGCTGGTGGAAAAAGAATTAGACCGCTTTATACGCTTGCAGTTTTAGAGGAGCTAAATGTAAAAAATGAGGATGCAATTATTGTTGCAAGTACAATTGAAATGATTCACACTTATTCGCTTATCCATGATGATTTACCTGCAATGGATAACGATGATTTACGACGTGGAAAGCCGACTAATCATAAAGTATTTGGCGAAGCCCTTGCGATATTGGCAGGAGATGCGCTCATTACGCTTGCTTTTGGTATAATTGCTAGACTTTCGAATATTTCCCCAGAACTAAAAATAGCATTGATCGATCAGTTGAGTTTTTCTGCTGGTGCAGAAGGAATGGTTGGCGGTCAAGTTTTAGATATGCTCGGAGAAGGTCAATCATTAACCCTTGCGAAACTAGAACAGGTCCATGTAAACAAAACAGGTGCACTTTTGTCATACAGTATTTTAGCTGGAGCAATTATTGCAAATGCCTCGGAAGAAAAAAAGACTGCATTAGAAAAATATGCTTTTCATATTGGTCTTGCTTTCCAAATTCAAGATGACATTCTAGACGTAGAAGGCACATCGGAGCAATTGGGGAAAACAGCTGGTAAAGACTTAATAAGTGAAAAAAATACATATCCATCCATTTTAACGATGGAAGGTGCAAAAACTGAACTTCAAAACCAATACAACCAAGCGTTTCAAGCATTAGAAACTGTTCAGATGCATAAAGGCTTACTCGTAGAGTTCGCCGATTATATTACAAAAAGGTCAAAATAGGACCGAATTATTTGTTTTTTATACTATTATTGCTATGATATTAACTAGTTGTAAAGAAGGAAATCTAATAGAAGGTGTGTGATGGCAATGGATTTAACTTCAATTTCTAGCCCATCCTTTTTAAAAAGTTTAGATAATGAACAATTAAAGGAACTTAGTGAAGATATTCGATCGTTTTTAATAGAAAATTTAGCTGTAACAGGTGGGCATATTGGACCTAACTTAGGTGTAGTGGAACTTACAATTGCTTTGCATAAATCATTCAATAGCCCAGACGACAAGTTTCTATGGGACGTTGGGCATCAAGCATATGTTCATAAAATTTTAACGGGACGTGCGAGTCAATTTAATACGCTTCGTCAATTTAAAGGATTATGTGGATTTCCAAAGCGTATTGAGAGTGAACATGATGTATGGGAAGCTGGCCATAGCTCTACCTCACTGTCAGCTGCAATGGGTATGGCAAAGGCTCGTGATCTGCAAAACAAGAAAAACTATGTGGTGCCAATAATTGGAGACGGTGCGCTTACAGGTGGTATGGCATTAGAGGCTTTAAATCATATTGGGCATGAAAAAACGGATATGACCGTTATTTTAAATGACAACGAAATGTCTATCGCTCCGAATGTTGGAGCACTCCACAATGTACTTGGCAGATTGCGTACGCATGGAACTTATAATAAGGCAAAAGATGAACTAGAATCTTTGCTGAAAAAAATTCCAGCAGTGGGCGGAAAGCTAGCAGGAACAGCCGAGCGAGTAAAAGATAGTCTAAAGTATTTACTCGTTTCAGGTGCGTTTTTTGAAGAACTAGGCTTTACTTATCTCGGTCCAATTGATGGTCATGATTTTGAAGCATTAGAGGAAAACCTTCAATATGCGAAGAAGATGAAGGGACCAGTATTATTACACGTTATTACGAAAAAAGGAAAAGGCTACAAACCTGCGGAGCTAGACAAAATTGGCACATGGCATGGAACAGGTCCGTATAAAACGGAAACAGGTGATTTTGTCAAGTCAGCATCCAAAGGACCTTCATGGAGTGCACTTGTTGCAGAGACTGCTAGAAAGTTAGCTAGAACAGACAAACGCATTGTTGCAATTACTCCTGCAATGCCGGTTGGCTCAAAATTAGAAGGATTTGCTTCAGAATTTCCGAATCGTATGTTCGATGTTGGTATAGCAGAACAGCACGCAACGACAATGGCTGCTGGTATGGCTGCAGATGGTATGAAACCAATGCTAGTTATTTATTCAACATTTCTTCAGCGTGCTTATGATCAAGTGCTTCATGATATTTGTCGGCAAAACTTAAATGTTGTTATTGCAATTGATCGAGCTGGTTTAGTTGGAGCAGATGGCGAAACGCATCAAGGAGTATTTGATATTTCTTTCTTACGTCATATGCCGAATATGGTTATTATGATGCCAAAAGATGAAAATGAAGGACAGCATATGGTAAACACAGCATTCGAATATTCGGATGGTCCAATAGCACTTCGTTATCCAAGAGGAAATGGTCTAGGCGTACCAATGGATGAGGAATTGAAAACTATTCCAATCGGTTCGTGGGAAGTATTAAAAGAAGGCACACAGGCAGCCATTTTGACATTTGGAACCACAATTCCAATGGCTATGCAAGCTGCAGAAATGCTTACGCAACAGAATATTTCCGCTGAAGTGATCAATGCACGTTTTATCAAACCATTGGATGCAGAAATGCTTAAAGATTTACAGGCACGTAATATTCCAATCATTACTGTCGAAGAAAGTGCACTTCAAGGTGGTTTCGGTAGTGCGGTAATAGAGTTCTACAATGAGAATAACCTATCAGTAAATGTTCATCGTATAGGTATTCCAGATGTCTTTATTGAACATGGCGAGGTAAATCAATTACTAGAAGAAATTCATATTACTTCAGATGAAATTGTTGAAGTAGTAAATAGAAAAATAAAAGAATCATCCAGGTATATTCCATCATGACAAAAATACCGAAAGAACGTGTTGACGTATTATTAGTCGAACAAGGATTATTCGACACGAGAGAAAAGGCTAAGCGTGCTATTATGGCAGGGCTTATTTACAAAAACGAAGAGCGTATAGATAAACCTGGAGAAAAGGTGGAAGTTACCTCTGTTTTAACGGTAAAAGGTCAGGTTTTAAAGTATGTTAGCCGAGGCGGACTAAAGCTAGAAAAAGCATTAGAACAATTCGACCTGCAGATTGAAGACAGAATTATGCTTGATATAGGTTCTTCTACAGGCGGGTTTACGGACTGTGGTTTACAAAATGGGGTCAAGCATGCCTATGCTTTAGATGTAGGAAGCAATCAGTTGGCTTGGAAAATTAGGCAGGATGCTCGTGTAACTGTTATGGAAAAAACGAATTTTAGATATTCAACCCCTGCAGACTTTTTAGAGGGCTTACCTTCTTTTGTATCGATTGACGTATCTTTTATTTCGTTAAAGCTAATTTTTCCGACTTTAAAAACAATTTTAGTGCCAAATGGTGATGTCATTGCACTTGTGAAACCTCAGTTTGAGGCAGGCAAAGATCGCGTAGGGAAAAAAGGCGTTGTAAGGGATAAAGCAGTACATGTAGATGTGCTGAAGGAAATTGCTCAATTTGCAGAAAATCAGCATTTTCAGTTAAAAAATGCTTCTTTCTCTCCTATAACAGGAGGAGAGGGAAATATCGAGTTTTTATTTCATCTTACGAATATTGTGGGGGAAGAGTTTCCACCGCATCAGATCGATTTTACAAAACTAGTGAACGAAGCACATGAATTACTAAAATAACTTGCGGCTCTTCTTAAGAGTCGCTTTTTTCTTGTTACTTTTCCAATCCAATGCTATTGTATAAAGTAAACAGTATAAATATACAAAGAGGTGGACCCGAGATGAATAAGGGACAGAGACATATTCGCATAAGAGATATTATTGCTAAGCATGAAATTGAAACACAAGACGATTTAGTCGATTTTCTAAAAAATGCAGGATATAATGTCACACAAGCTACGGTTTCGAGAGATATTAAGGAACTACATCTAGTGAAAGTACCGTTGCCAAACGGTAATTATAAATATAGTTTACCTGCTGATCAACGCTTTAATCCGATTCAAAAATTACGAAGAGCACTATCCGACGCATTCGTTAGTATTGATGGTGCCAGCCATTTCTTAGTCATGAAAACGTTACCAGGTAATGCCCATGCAATCGGTTCATTAATCGATTATTTAGATTGGACGGAAATATTAGGTACTATTTGTGGAGACGACACTTGTTTAATCCTTTGCAGAGAGGAAAAAGATAGTCTAGTTATTAAAAATCGTTTACTTGAAATGCTTTAAAGTGAGGTGAAACCGATTGTTAAAGGAACTAACGATAAAAAACTTTGCCATTATTGATGAATTGACCGTAAGCTTTGAAGAAGGACTAACTGTCCTAACAGGAGAAACGGGAGCAGGGAAGTCTATTATTATTGATGCTGTGCATTTGTTATGTGGTGGTAGAGGGTCACATGAATTCATTCGACATGGAGCAAAAAAGGCTGAGTTAGAGGGTCTGTTCAATATTCCGAGTCCACAACACGGCGTTGTAAAAAAGCTAGAAGACGTCGGTATCGATATGGAAGACGAATCTGTTATTTTAAGAAGAGATATTAACCAGTCTGGTAAAAGTGTTTGTAGAGTAAATGGGAAGCTTGTTACTATTGGTATTTTAAGAGAAATTGGTGCTTCTTTAATAGATATTCATGGGCAGCATGAAAGCCAAGAACTGATGGATGACAAAGCACATATCCATTTGTTGGATCAATTCGCAGGAAATAATTTAAAAGAAGTGAAAGATTCTTATCAAGATCTTTATAAGCAGTATAAAAAGTGGAAAAGAGAATTGGATAAATTATCGGAGAACGAACAGCAGATTGCCCATAAGATTGATCTTTACACGTTTCAAGTAGATGAAATTGCGGAATCCAACTTAGTTATTGGGGAAGAGGAGCAACTACAGGAACAGAAAAAGAAATTACAAAATTTCCATAAGGTTTTCGATAAAATGAGTACGGCTTATGATGCGATATTATCTGAATCCAAAGGTTTAGATTATATAGGTGCTGCAATGGCCGATCTTCAAGATATAGCTGAAGTGGATAAGGATATGAAAGAACTTAGTGAAAATGTATCATCCGCATTTTACATATTACAAGATGCTGCTTATCAGCTCAAAAATGATTTAGATGAGATGGAATTCGATAATAACCAGCTACAAATAGTCGAAGATCGTTTAGCTACTATTCAGACGTTAAAACGAAAATATGGTTCATCCATTGAGGAAATTTTAAACTACAAGGATGAGATTCAATACAGCTTAGACCAACTAGTAAACCGAGATGAACAAATTCAAAAAATGTCAGAAAAAATCCGTCAAATTGAGATTGATTTAGAACTAGAGGCTACGGATTTGACCGATAAGCGTAAAAAAGCCGCTAAATTTTTAAGTGTTGCAATCATGGAGCAACTACAGGAATTATATATGGAAAAGGCAACTTTTTCGGTTATGTTTCATGATGCAGTTACCCCGGTTTACAATGAAAATGGATTAGATGATTTATCTTTTTATATTTCAACGAATGTTGGGGAACCGATGAAGCCATTAACGAAAATTGCTTCCGGTGGAGAGCTCTCCCGTATGATGCTTGCACTTAAAAGTATTTTCTCCAAGCATCAAGGCATAACATCTATTATATTTGATGAGGTTGATACTGGAGTAAGTGGACGAGTTGCCCAATCCATAGCAGAAAAAATTGCTGGCATTGCTTCTAATTCACAAGTACTTTGTATATCGCATTTACCTCAGGTTGCCGCAATGGCCGATCAGCACTTAATGATTAAAAAAGAGGTCAGTGGAAATCGAACATTTACCGTTTTAGAAGAGGTACAAAATGATAAACGAGCAGAAGAACTTAGTCGGATGATGTCTGGTGAAGAAATTACAAGCACGACATTACAGCATTCGAAAGAGCTTTTGAAAATAGCGAAAAATCGAAAAAAAATTATAAGAAATTTGTGAAGACCTTATTTTTAAGGTCTTTTTTATTATCAATTATTTACCTCTCATAGCCGACATTTTGTAGGACATAGTATCAATATAGGGAGGTGAAATATGAAGAAAAACTATCGTAAATGGTCGCTAATGCCACTACTCTTCTTTACCTTATTCTTCGCGAGCAATTCAGTTTTGGCAGAGCAGACTTCAGTCGTTCCACTTGGGCAGTCCATTCAAATTGATTTACAATACGGTTCCGTTTTTGTAAGCAGTGATGTTTTACTCTCAAATGATGAATGGTTGCGAACAGGTGATTCGATTCACTTGATTAATAAACGACCAGTGACAAATTTAAATGACGTAAAAAGTCATATGAAAGACAGTACACAAATTACTATCCAGTATGAGCATAAAAAAGAAATGTATACGAAAAATATTAGTCCCAATCAGATGATAAAATTACTTCCTTTTTTGAGAGATGCTACAGAAGGTATTGGCACGTTGACTTATTTTGATCCGATTACGAAGGAATTTGGTGCCTTAGGACATCAAATTGTAGACCAGCAATCAGGTATTACGCCAAAATTCTCGGAGGGCTCCATTTATTTGTCCTCCATTGAGCAAATAAAGAAAAGTATGCCAGGAAAACCAGGCTACAAAATAACCTCCCATAAATCGAACACGTTACCAATTGGAGGAGTAAACGAAAATAATGTATACGGTGTTTTTGGAAAATTAGACAATAGTGCATTAGAAAATATATCGAAGCAGCAGCTAGAAATTGTAGATCAAGAAGAAATAATGACAGGTAAAGCAATTATGCGGACCTCCATCGATGGTGAAAAAGTACAGGATTTCACAATAGAAATTTCTTCAGTTGAAGATCATATATTTCAATTTACCGTAACTGACAAAAAGCTCATCGAGAAGACGGGCGGTATTTTACAAGGTATGAGTGGCAGTCCGATTATTCAAAAAAATAAACTTGTCGGTGTTGTAACTCATATGTATGTAGACAAACCAGAAAACGGTGCAGCATTAGCAATAACGGAAATGATGAAAAAGAGTCCATAAATAATAAATAGGAGATAGACCGATTTTGGGTCTATCTTTTTTTGCTTATTAGGTATAATATGGTATAAAGATTATTCGACAAAGATGTTGTAATTTTCGAAAATTTGTCGCAACCTAACGAAACTGTATTCTAAAAGCCTTATTTTTAAAAAGAATGAAGGAAATAGGAAGATTAAAGAGAATAGTATCTAAGTGAAAAATTACAAAAGGTGGATGATAAAATGGAAAAGATAAAAATTGCAATTGTGGATGATAACAAAGACTTGATTCGTACGATGGGGTCATATTTCGATCAGCATCCCGAAATTGAAATAATTGGTACAGCAGCAAACGGTAAGCTTTGCTTAGAACTTCTGGAGAATATTCAACCGGATGTATTACTGCTCGACATTATAATGCCGCATTTAGACGGAATTGCGGTTTTAGATAATCTACAAAAAGACAATAAATTAAAGGATATTCAAGTAATTATGCTCACAGCTTTTGGACAAGAAGATGTTATGAAACAAGCAGTAGACTTAGGAGCATCCTACTTTATGCTAAAACCTTTTGAGTTTGAACGCCTAGTAACTCAGATTAAACAAGTTGCTGGCAAAAAAGGCTTTGTTCAAGAAGAACCTGTTAAAGCGAACCCAGAAAAAGAAGCATTGCAAACTAAGCGCTTCATTGACAATACTATTACGAATGTTATTAAAGAAATTGGTGTACCTGCGCATATTAAAGGGTACTCCTACCTACGTGAGGCTATCCAAATGGTTTATAGCGATATTGAATTGCTTGGATCCATTACGAAAGTTTTATATCCAGAAATAGCTAAAAAGTTTCAAACGACACCATCTCGTGTAGAACGAGCAATACGTCATGCAATCGAAGTAGCCTGGAACCGTGGAAACTACGAAACTATTTCTAAATTATTCGGATACACTGTGCACCACTTAAAATCAAAACCTACGAATAGTGAATTTATAGCGATGATTGCAGACAAGATTCGTATGGAGAATATGGCTAGCTAGTAAATTGTTGCTAGGTAAAAAAGCACAAGCCCCTATGTCAGCCTCGAAAAGCGCTAGAAGAATAGCAATAAAGGCGCTCTTTTCCTTTATTCGCTAGTCTGAAGCAACTCGATGGGCTAGGCGCTGGAGACTGGACAAAGATTCACTTGTAGAAAGTAATCCACATGCCAAAGATTTTATAGTTCCTTAAAGTGCAAAAAAGTTTAGACCTATTCTACAAAAGAGTAGGTCTATTTTATTTATTTGAAGTTACTTTATACCCTTTGAAGTATCGGCTATACAAGCCTATATATCTATTTTGGATTATGCAACCCAATTTATTAATAGTAGAGATTAGGTATTAATATCGAAAATTTCCTCGAAATTTAAATTTGTTTCACACTATTTTTAATAGTGAGTATAATGAGTGATGAGAGGAAGTGTTTAAAATGATGACAATCATTGAGAATGATGAAATAATACTTTCTGAAGAAAATGGACGAGTATTTCTGACTATAAAAAGCGATCGTTATAATCTAAAGAAAGTGGATATACTGACTAGCAATCATCCAAGACTTAAAATTTCTAATTTTATGACTTTGAAAAAAGCGGTGGAAAGTGGTTCGAAGGAACCGATTGAGCTGGGCACTTGGCTAGATAGTATGGAATTAGAAATTACCAATGATAAAATGCAGGCATTACTTACTATTTATGAATCACAAAACTTTGTTAAAGAAAATTTAGAAAGTCTTCAACAAAATATACAAAAACTACTTTCAGATAATCGAATTATATTTGGTCAGCAACCATTAGATTTATCCTCCATTAAGACAGGAAAATCATACATAATTGCAAAAGGATTACAACCAGAAAAAGGTCCTGATGCTAAAATTACATACTTACAACAAGCGGAAAAGACACCAGTGATCAATGAAGATGGTAAAGCAGATTATTTCGACATGAACTTCCTTGTAGAGATTAATGAAGGCTCTTGGTTAGGCGAAAAAATTCCTCCTCAGCAAGGGACACCAGGAAAGAATGTTTTAGGTGAATTGGTACCTGCACCTATAGGCGATGACTTCTCGTTAAAATATGACACTAAATCAGCCTATGAAGTGGAAGAGGAAGGGAAAATTGTCCTTCGCTCAAAAACCAAAGGGGTAATCGGAGAAGTAAATGGAATACTTACCGTGCAAAAGCATCTTATCATCGAAGGGGATGTTGGGCTAGAGACTGGTAATTTGAAATTCGACGGTTCTATCCAAGTAAGAGGTACTGTCATGGCTGGTTACTCGATAGTAGCTTCTGGTGATATATCGATCGAATCCAAAGAAGGAGTGCATGCAGCAGAGCTTATTAAATCAACCGAGGGTGATGTGTTCATCAAGGGTGGAATTTTTGGCAAAGGCATTACAAACGTTGAGGCACATCATAATATATATGTAAAACATGCAAACGAATGTACACTAGAGGCAAAAGATAATATTCATATTGGATTCTATTCGCTAGGGGCGACAATTTTCTGTGATCAATTGATTATAGATGAACGCAAAGGCAAAATAATTGGAGGAAAAGCAATAGCTATCAATTCCATTACATCTGCTTATTCGGGGAATAATTCAGAGCGCAAAACAGAATTGATCGTGCAAGGAATTGACCGTAAAATTTTAACGGAAAACGCAAAAACTAAAGCTCAAGAAATGATGGAATTACAGGAAGAATCGACGAAGCTCAATTTTACCTTAAGCCAGTTAAATCAATTCAAAGGTTCCATGAATGTTCAACAAGTAGCTGTTTATGAGCAAACGAAACAAAAGTATAATGCCATTCAACGTGATGCTAAAGAGCTAGATCAGGAGATTCAGCGTATATTGAAAATGCTTAGGCAAACAACAGATTATTTTATCAATATTACGAGAGAAGCAAACCCAGGAACGGTTATCCAAATTGGTAACAAGTCTTCCTACCTTACGAAACCGACCAAAGGGAAATTTAAATTGGAAAATGGGGAGTTAAATGTCTAATCTACCTGTGTACGCTCATCGAGGGGCTGCACTCAAAACTGTGGAAAATTCTATGAAGGCGTTTAAAAGGGCAGTGAAGCTTGGTGTAGACGGGATCGAACTAGACCTACAGCTTTCCGCTGATGGCGTACCATTTGTTACACATGACATTGACTTTTTCCGATTGGCGGGAAATAAACGAAGAATTACAGATATGCTTGCGGAGGAAGTTTTGCAGTTAAAGCTGGGGCGAGTGTTCTACCGCAAATTTTTCTATTCAAGAGTGGTCACTTTTGATGAATTCATCCAATTTGTTGCGCCATTAGGGATTAAGCTTAATGTCGAACTGAAGGAATCTTTTCTTGGTAAAAATGAAAAAATTCAAGAAGTGGTCGAAAAAGCTTCTATTATTTCTGATGTTCACTTTTCCTCCTTTGAGTTTAGTGTGCTGCAAACAATTCATACTATGAAAATAGGAGCCCAAACTGCTTTTATCGGCAAAAAAAATTCCGATTGGGATTATGTATTGTCCATTAAAGAAATTGATGCTATTCACTTCAATAAAAAATTTTACGATACCGATTTGATGAAAAGAGTATGGGACGCAGGTTTTCCAATGCGCTTTTATAACATAAAGGGCAATGAAAAATATATTCAAAATCCACATGAATCGGTGATTGGATGGATCACGGATTATCCGGAAAAAGTTTTACAACAACAAATGCGCAAGCGCCTATGATAGCCCTGACAACGTTCTTCTGCGACGAGCTTTGCGCAGGAGCAAGCGCTGGAAGAATTGCAATAAAGGTGCTCTTTACCTTTATTCGCAAGTCTGAAGCGACTCGAAGGGCTAGGCGCTGGAGTCTGGACGGAAACAAAAAAGACGCTGACTGTTATAAGTCTACGTCTTTTTTCTTTTGAAATCGTGGAGCTACTTTTCCATTTTTACGATCGCGATTCAATAAGAATCCTGCAAAGAAGCCTAAGCCTAAAACCGTAAATATTAAACCGCTTATAAATTGGATGGCCAAACCACCAATTGGGAGGATTTGCAATCCGAAAAACGTATCTCTCATTAATTTAATTCCAAATGCTGCTAAAATTCCAGGAATTAATAACACGATTAAAGCCGCTAAACGAGCCATTTTTTTCACTCCTGTTCTGACTAATTTAATTTTACTATCAACAAGATGATTGTCAACGAATGAAACTTGCGTTATGATAAATGAGAAGTGCAATAAGTTGCAGATGATTAATGGGGGTGTGCATATTCTTGCAAAATATAATTATAGTAGGCGCTGGTAATGGAGGATATGCACTTTTGAAATTGATACAACAGGCTGATTACCTGCAGGTAAAAGCTATTTGTGACATTGATGAAAAAGCCCCCGGGTTAAAACTTGCAAAAGAGTTAAATATTCCTACGTATAAAGAGTGGAAACCTCTCCTACATGATGATATTCAGATCATCATTGATGTTACAGGAGACAAAGAGGTATTTCATGAGCTTCTTGCAAATAGACCTGCCACTGTGGTATTAATACCGGGCGAGATTGCTAACTTAATTGTTTCACTTTTAGAAGAGAAAAATAAGTATATACACATTATTGATCACAAAACGATGATGCAGGAGTTAATCTTTGATTCGATTGAAGAAGGTATGATTGGAATTGATGATCAAGGTATCGTTAATCTTTTCAATAATAGTGCAGAAAAAATGACTCAAATAGCTAGGCAAGATGCCATTGGAAAACATGTGCATGAAGTAATCGCTACAAGTGAATTAACAAGAGTGTTCGATACCGGACGTGTCGAACTAAACAAAGAACTTATTCTTGAAAGCGGTACCAAAATTGTCACCTCGCGCTATCCGATGATTAATGAAGAAGGAAAATCCGTTGGTGCATTTGCAGTTTTCATGGATATTTCCGAAGTAGTTCGACTAGCTGAAGAAATTACAAATTTAACAGAAATTCAAAAAATGTTAGAGGCTATTATCCATTCAAGCGATGATGCTATTTCCGTTGTTGATGAAGAAGGGAAGGGTATTCTTATAAACCCAGCCTACACGAGAATAACTGGATTTAGTGAAGAAGAAGTAATAGGGCAACCAGCAACAGCGGATATTTCGGAAGGGGAAAGTATCCACTTAAAAGTGTTGCAAACACGTAAACCGATCCGTGGTGTTAATCTGCGAGTAGGAAAACAAAAAAAAGATGTGATCGTTAATGTCGCGCCTATCATCGTAAATCAACAACTAAAAGGTAGTGTGGGTGTGATTCACGATATGACCGAGATGCGAGGATTGATGCGAGAATTAGATCATGCACGCACGCTTATCAGAACATTAGGCGCAACTTACAGCTTCGAAGATATTGTTGGCACATCAAACGAAATAAATTTCACCATTGAGCAAGCGAGGCTAGCAGCAAGCGTTCCAGTAACAGTTCTCTTAAGGGGAGAGGTCGGTGCTGGGAAAGACTTATTTGCCCTTGCTATACACTGTGAAAGTAATCGATCGCGTCATCCGTTTCTTCGTGTAAACTGCAGCTCAATGGAAGAGCAATTGTTAGAAGCAGAACTGTTTGGATCGGAAAAGGACGGATTTATCCAGTCTGGGATTTTCGAGCAGGCAACACATGGAACTATTTTCTTGGACGAAGTTGGGGAGCTTTCGAAAAAAACACAGGCAAAGCTATTACGTGTTCTGAGAGAAAACTCGATTATTCGTGTTGACGGGTCGACAGCTATCCCTGTAGATGTTCGTATTATCGCGTCCAGTAGCTTGAACCTGGAAAAAGCAATGCGAGAAGGTACGTTTCGAGAAGATTTTTATTATCAATTGAATCGAATGCCGATACATATACCTTCCTTACGCAATCGTAAGCAGGATATTCCGGCAATTGCTGAGCATTTACTTGTGCGATTGAACCAAGAATTTGGTCGAAATATTGAAGGCTTTTCAGAAGAAGCGATGAACAGCTTACTACTATATGATTGGCCAGGGAATGTGAGAGAACTGGAGAATGTCATCAGTCGTTCCATGATTTTTTTACAGCCAAATGATCGAATAGTAGAAGAGCATCATCTACCGAAGTCAATGCTCGTATTGCCAAGTGAAGACACCGGAGAAATTTCACTTGGCACGCTAGCAGAACAAATGGATGAAATGGAAAAGAAAGTGCTGGCACAGGCTTTAAAGGTTTCTGGGGGAAACAAATCACGAACTGCCAAACAGCTTAACATTTCGCTTCGCACATTATATTACAAATTAGAAAAATATCATTTAGCATAAATGGGAGCACTTCAAACAATAGGGGTATTGAATAGATAAGTCTGGCCCATTTAACTACTAGGAGGAACTACACATGGAAATCTTTAAATATATGGAAACTTACGATTACGAGCAATTAGTTTTTTGCCAAGACAAAACTTCAGGATTAAAAGCAATAATAGCAATTCACGATACAACTTTAGGTCCAGCACTTGGGGGGACTCGTATGTGGAACTACGCAACTGAAGAAGAAGCAATTGAGGATGCATTGCGTCTTGCAAAAGGTATGACTTATAAAAATGCCGCAGCTGGTCTAAACCTTGGTGGTGGTAAAACCGTAATAATTGGAGATCCATTAAAGGATAAAAATGAAGAAATGTTCCGTGCTTTTGGTCGTTTCATCCAAGGGTTAAATGGTCGTTATATTACTGCAGAGGATGTTGGAACAACCGTTGCAGACATGGATTTAATCCATGAAGAAACGAATTATGTAACTGGTATTTCAGAAGCGTTTGGTTCTTCAGGTAATCCATCACCGGTTACAGCTTACGGAGTTTACGTAGGGATGAAAGCAGCTGCTAAAGAAGCATTTGGATCTGATTCTTTAGAAGGTAAAACAGTAGCAGTACAAGGTGTAGGTAATGTTGCATACACACTTTGCGAATATTTACACAAAGAAGGCGCAAAACTAATCGTCGCAGATATTAACCAAGCTTCGGTTGACCGTGCAATAAATGCTTTTGGAGCAGTTCAAGTAGATGTAAACGATATTTACTCGGTAGAAGCTGATATTTTTGCTCCATGTGCTTTAGGTGCAATTATCAATGACAACACAATTCCACAACTAAAAGCAAAAGTAATTGCTGGTTCAGCAAATAACCAATTACGTGATACAGCACACGGAGACTTAATCCATGAAATGGGTCTTGTCTATGCACCAGATTATGTTATTAACTCAGGTGGAGTTATTAATGTAGCCGACGAATTATATGGATACAATGCAGAACGCGCGATGAAACGCGTTGCGACTATTTACGATAAAATTGAACGTATTTTTGAAATTTCGAAACGAGATGGCATTCCATCATATGTTGCTGCTGACCGTTTGGCAGAGGAACGTATTGCACGAGTAAGTAAATCTCGTAGTCAATTCCTACAAAATGGCAAGCATATCTTAAACGGACGTTAAGAGTACAACTAATTTCATCTATTAAACTAAAGTGGCCGTCTTTCTTTTATAGTAAAGCGGCCTTCTTAGATGAAAATTGAAGGAGATGGGTAAGTTGTCAAAAAATTATGATGTAGTAATTATAGGTGGCGGTACCGGTGGATATGTGGCTGCTATACGTTCCGCTCAACTTGGATTAAAAACAGCAATCATTGAAAAAGGAGATTTAGGTGGGACTTGCTTACATAAAGGATGTATTCCGAGCAAAGCTTTACTACGCAGTGCAGAAGTATATGCCACGACTAAAAATCATGCGGCAGACTTCGGTGTAGAAACAGGAGAGGTAACACTAGATTTTAGTCGTGTACAGGCACGCAAAGAATCGATCGTTAACCAATTACATCAAGGTGTGCAAGGCTTGATGAAAAAAGGGAAAATTGATGTATATGAAGGTACTGGAAGAATGTTAGGGCCTTCTATCTTTTCACCGTCTCCAGGAGGAACTATATCTGTAGAGATGAATAATGGTGAAGAAAATGAAATGCTTATACCTAAAAATGTAGTAATCGCTACTGGCTCCAGACCACGCACATTACCTGGATTAACGTTTGACGGACAGTTTGTTATGAGTTCAGATGAAGCTCTAGCAATGACCGAACTACCAAAATCTATTTTAATCGTAGGTGGCGGAGTTATTGGCATTGAATGGGCATCGATGCTAAACGATTTTGGAGTAGAGGTAACAGTGGTCGAGTATGCAGATCGTATTATACCGACAGAAGATCAGGATATCTCGAAAGAAATGCAAAAACTGTTAACCAAAAAAGGAATAACATTTGTCACAAGTGCAAAAGTATTGCCAGAAACTCTCGAAACAAAAGAAAATGAAGTGAAAATTTCTGCTGAAATAAATGGTGAAACGAAAATCTTTGCAGCCGAAAAAATGTTAGTATCAGTCGGCAGACAAGCAAATGTTGAAGGCATTGGCATTGAAAATACTGATATCGTTGTAGAAAAAGGATTTATCCAAGTCTCCGAAACATTCCAAACGAAAGAATCTCATATATATGCAATTGGAGATGTCATTGGCGGACTTCAGCTAGCTCATGTGGCAAGTCATGAAGGAATTACCGCAATCGAACATATTGCGGGTAATGATATTTCCCCAATTGACTACACATTAGTTTCCCGTTGTATCTATTCGAATCCTGAAGCCTCAAGCGTTGGGATAACGGAACAGCAAGCAAAAGATCAAGATTATGATGTGAAGGTTGGTAAATTCTCATTTAAAGCGATTGGTAAAGCACTAGTTTACGGCGAAACAGATGGTTTTGTGAAAATTGTTGCAGACAAAAAGACAAACGATATTTTAGGGGTTCATATGATTGGACCACATGTAACTGATATGATTTCAGAAGCTGGGTTAGCAATGGTTCTAGACGCAACACCTTGGGAAATTGCACATACGATCCACCCACACCCAACACTTAGTGAAGTGATGGGAGAAGCAGCACTCGCTGTAGATGGTAAGGCTATACACATGTAGAAATGCGCAGGAGCTAGAAAAATGTCGAGTAGGAAGCAATTTGATTGCCTATTAATAGAAGGGGAGATCTTAATGACAACAAATCGTCATGCTGAATTAGGTTTAACAAATGAAGATGTGTTAACAATGTTTGAAACGATGCTAATGGCACGCCGTATCGATGAACGTATGTGGTTACTAAACCGCGCAGGGAAAATTCCTTTCGTTATTTCTTGTCAAGGTCAAGAAGCCGCGCAAGTAGGAGCAGCTTTTGCACTTGATAACAAAAAAGATTATATTGCTCCTTATTATCGTGATATGGGCGTTGTTTTACATTTCGGAATGACTGCTAGAGATTTAATGCTATCTGCTTTTGCAAAAGCAGAAGATCCAAACTCGGGTGGTCGTCAAATGCCAGGACATTTTGGTCAAAAGAAAAATAGAATTCTAACTGGCTCTTCGCCTGTTACAACTCAGTTACCACATGCTGTGGGAGTAGCTTTAGCTGCAAAAATTGAGAAGAAAGATTTTATTACATTTGTAACGCTTGGAGAAGGGTCCTCTAACCAAGGGGATTTCCATGAAGGTCTAAACTTTGCAGGTGTTCACCAATTACCATGTATTACAATGGTGGAAAACAATAACTATGCTATTTCTGTACCTTTTGAGCGTCAGGTTGCAAGTAAAACGGTTGCCGATCGTGCTTCCAGTTATGGTATGCCTGGAGTGACGGTAGACGGGAAAGACCCAATCGAGGTTTACCGTGTAGTAAAAGAAGCTGCCGATCGTGCGCG
The DNA here is from genome assembly GCF_044762655.1 of Psychrobacillus sp. NPDC096623. NCBI lineage: Bacteria > Bacillati > Bacillota > Bacilli > Caryophanales > Bacillaceae > Psychrobacillus > Psychrobacillus sp. NPDC096623. The sequence continues at coordinate 65,035 of NZ_JBIWER010000003.1, read as the reverse complement.
TAATGGTGAAGGCCCAAGCTTAATAGAAGCTGTGACATATCGTTTGACTGCCCATTCCTCTGATGACGATGACAGACAATACCGTACGGCAGAGGATATTGCGGAAGGAAAAGCATTAGATCCGCTTATTACATTCGCAAAATATTTGCGTGACTTAGATATATTACCAATAGGTTTAGAAAAAGAGATAAATGATCGAATTATGAAAGAAGTAAACGAAGCTACTGACTATGCAGAAACTGCTCCTTATGCGGCTCCAGAAGATGCATTGCTGCATGTGTATGCTGAAAAAGACGGGGGGAACGCATAATGGCAATCATGTCTTATATTGATGCAATCACACTTGCAATGAAAGAAGAGATGACACGTGATGAACGCGTTTTCGTCCTTGGGGAGGATGTAGGTCGTAAAGGTGGAGTATTCAAAGCAACAAACGGTCTCTATGATGAATTTGGTGAGTATCGCGTGCTAGATACACCACTTGCAGAATCTGCTATAGCTGGAGTTGGAATAGGAGCTGCTATGTACGGACTACGCCCAATTGCAGAAATGCAGTTTGCGGATTTTATCATGCCTGCGGTAAACCAAATTATTTCCGAAGCATCCCGTATTCGTTACCGTTCGAACAATGATTGGAGTTGTCCAATTGTTTTCCGCGCACCATTTGGAGGAGGAATTCACGGAGCACTTTATCACTCGCAATCTGTAGAAGCAATTTTTGCTAACCAACCAGGTTTGAAAATTGTTATTCCTTCTACACCGTATGATGCTAAAGGACTGCTAAAAGCAGCGATTCGCGATGAAGATCCTGTTATGTTCTTTGAGCATAAGCGTGCTTATCGTCTTATTAAAGGTGAAGTTCCTGATGAAGACTACACAATTGAAATCGGCAAAGCAGATGTGAAACGTGAAGGGGAAGACATTACGGTTATTACGTACGGTCTTGCTGTCCATTTTGCGCTACAAGCTGCAGAACGTCTAGAAAAAGACGGTATTTCTGCACATATTCTAGATTTACGCACTATTTATCCTTTAGATAAAGAAGGTATTATAGAAGCTGCATCTAAAACAGGTAAAGTTCTTTTAGTTACTGAGGACAACAAAGAAGGTAGTATTATCGGAGAGGTTGCTGCAATCATTGCAGAAAACTGCTTATTTGACCTAGATGCACCGATTAAACGTCTTGCTGGACCTGATGTTCCTGCTATGCCATATGCACCAACAATGGAAAAATTCTTCATGATCAATCCAGATAAAGTCGAAAAAGCGATGCGTGAGCTAGCAGAATACTAATAGGAAGGAGGAAAACGAATGGCAATCGAACAAATTAAAATGCCTCAGTTAGGGGAAAGTGTAACTGAGGGTACAATAGAAAAATGGTTAGTAAAACCAGGCGATCATGTAAATAAGTACGATGCTTTAGCTGAAGTAAACACAGACAAAGTTACTGCTGAAGTTCCTTCTTCTTTTACAGGTATTATCAAGGAATTAATAGCAAACGAAGGAGACACACTTGCTGTTGGAGAAATCGTTTGTACGATTGAAACAGAAGGTGGAGCTTCGGAGGAAGTAGCTCAAGTAAAAGAGGCTGCACCTGAAGAGCCAACTGCTGAAACGGTTAAACCTACGGAAGTACAAAAGCACGCTGCACCTGTCGAACGTGAAAAAGGAGCCAAAGCTCGCTATTCACCAGCCGTGTTAAAGCTCTCTCAAGAACATGGAATCGATCTTTCTTTAGTTGACGGTACAGGTAACGAAGGACGAATCACTCGTAAGGATTTACTGAAGATTATTGAGAGTGGAGAAATCCCGGTAGCAAAAGTGGAACAGGAAGCTGTTTCAGCACTATCTACACCTGCTGCTAGTGCACCATCTGCTCCAAAACCAGCAGCTACGAATGTTTCAGTAGCAGTTGGAGATATCGAAATTCCAGTGACCGGTGTTCGTAAAGCAATTGCAGCAAATATGCTACGTAGTAAACACGAAGCCCCTCACGCATGGACAATGATTGAAGTAGATGTAACGAATATGGTTCAATACCGTGACTCGATTAAAAACGAATTCAAACAAAAAGAAGGCTTTAATGTTACTTACTTTGCTTTCTTCGTGAAAGCCGTATCGCAAGCATTAAAAGAATTCCCGATGATGAATTCTATGTGGGCTGGAGACAAAATCGTTCAGAAAAAAGACATTAATATTTCCATCGCAGTAGCGACAGAAGATGCACTTTACGTTCCAGTTATTAAAAATGCGGACGAAAAGACGATTAAAGGTATCGGTCGTGAAGTAAACGAGCTTGCTGCAAAAGTTCGTTCTGGTAAATTAAAGTCAGACGAAATGCAAGGTGGTACATTCACTGTAAACAATACAGGATCCTTTGGTTCTGTTCAGTCTATGGGAATTATCAACTATCCACAAGCAGCTATTTTACAAGTAGAATCCATCGTAAAACGTCCAGTTATTATGGATGGTGGAATGATCGCTGCACGTGATATGGTAAACTTATGTCTTTCATTAGATCACCGCGTACTAGATGGCTTAGTTGCCGGTCGTTTCTTGGCACGTGTGAAAGAAATACTGGAGAACATTACAAAAGAAAATACATCCGTTTATTAATAAAACGTGAAAAAGGTAGGGCATTTTGCTCTACCTTTTTTATTTTAAAAGATAGGGACTATAAAATCAGGTGGGGTACAAAGGCTAAGAATGCCACCATGCTATCGCCACGCCTTTGTAACCACATCCTGTTTGCCACCGCGGGGAAGCGATGATCGATATACCGTCACTAACCCTTTGCTTTGATATCTCATTTGTCTCCTCTCGCTGGAGTTACCACCTTGCACTGCAAGAAAGGTTGATGATGCGAAATAGCGATCGCAAAAGTTAAATCTAACCTCTATCCAAAAGAAGGAGAAAGTAACTACTAGCACAAAGAAATATTGCCACTTCCGTTAACAAAAACATTACAAATTCAAGTGTAGTTAGTTTTCTTTCTCTCTTTGTCTTTTTGAAGTGTCTATAATAATAGATGGAACATAGCAGCAGTATTATGGCCGATACTTGAAATATATTTTCCAACAAACTAACCAACCAATCATCTCATTTCCTTAGGATTAAGCTGTAAAATTTTATGTCTCCACAAAAATAAAAAGAAGCAGAAATTTTAGGCTATGTCACAGGTAAAAGTTGATTTAAAAATACACACAAAAAATGACCTTGGAAATATATCTCCAAGCTCACTTTATTTTGATGTCTTTTTAAAAAAGTTAATTGGAGAACGATTGTTTTAAAATCGATTAATTGATTCTCTCAAAATTTAAATTAATTATATCTCTTTTTTTGAAATCACAGTAAACATACCAGTCATATTTGGGGAGAAGTCTTTAAAATTATATTTTTCATAGAACGTTTCTTTACCTTGTGAGGCAAACAAACCAACAAATGCTTTGTCGGGTGCATTTATATTTAAGTATTTAACCAATAAATTCATTATTTCATTTCCTATACCATGTTTCTGATAATCTGGATGAACCACTATATCTTGGATATAGAAATAAATCGCCCCATCGCCCACAATTCTACCCATACCAACAATTTGTTCATTATCTTTGACTGTAATGCAGTGAATAGATTTCTTTAGTGATGTTTCTGCCACTTCAAAATTCATATAATTACTCCATCCCACAGACGCACACAAATATTTGAATTCTTCCAATGTGGGAATATTATTTTCAATCTTATAGTTTTTCAAAATGTTACCTCCAATGCCTCAAACTTCACCAATAAATATATTCGACATCGCTTTAGTAACTCCTCTTTTTCAACTAAGCTGTACCGTTAATCTAAGTACCTTCTTTCACAAAGTCTCCGGTATTTTAACAAAGATACCCATTTTGATTTAGGGTAGCTACCATAACTTTATTTTACGGAATAATCGATGTTGCCAAAACCAAAAAGTAGTAAAGTCGGTAACTTAGAATTTCACGTGTTATTACCTAAATAGAAAAAATCCATTCAGAAATATCTTTAATAACTTGTTTATCTATTTGTTGTTCAACCTTATACTCTTTTCTCGCTTTTAGTATCTTGCCATAAACGGAAGGCATAAACAAATGATTTAAGTTCGGATAAAGTTTAAATGTTGCATTTGGATTGTTCTCCAATAATTTTTTATAACCATTAAAATCTTTTTCTATTGATACTTGGAAATCCTTCTCGCCTTGCAAAATGAAAACTGGTATATCCAAAGCTTTGAGATAACTTGTGGATGGATGTTCACCCATTTCTTTGAAGTAGTAAGTCCTAACATATTTCCCCAAAACTTTGGTTGACTTTGCTTCTTCGTCACTTAGATTATAGATGTTGTTGAATTTAGTTGTTAATGATGCTATTTGTTTTCGAGCAATCATTTTTAAAACCTTATTCAATGAATTTAAAACATCATTATTTTGGTCTATCATAATTTCTTCTAATTTGCGTGGGGAACCAGCCATAATGATGATTCCATTGAAGTTTCCACCTTCAGCATCGATTCTTGGAGCCAACATACCTCCCATGCTATGACCTATAATATATATTTTGTTTCCATCTATACGCGGATCCGTTCGTAAAAAGTTAGCTGCTAGTATAGCATCTTCAATTGTTTCTTCTTTAACTGATAACCCAGTTTCTTTTTTCAGTTCTTTACCGTATACGAATGTTCTCTTGTCATAACGAAGCACTGCAATTCCTTTTTTCGCCAAACCTTTAGCCAGGTCTTTAAAGGGATGATTATTTCCGATTTTTGCATCCATGTTACTTGGACCAGAACCGTGAACTAAAATAATCGCTGGATGCAAGCCTTTAACTTTATCAGGAATGGTCAACATTCCGTTAAGTGGGTACTTTGTTCCAGCACCTAATACAATTTTTTCATCTGTCATGAGGTTACCTCCACTGAATAATAATTATTTCTGTTACACATATTACTTTATAAAGATTGTATACTATTATTTTGTATATCCGGTTAAGTAATCAAAATGACCTACTCACTCTTGCGAATAAGTCTGCGAATTTATATATTATTTTACTGTTTTGCCCCCCGAAAGAGAACCCATTAAATCCCTTTTATTTTATTTTTATCTTGTTATAAGCAAACTCTCCTGCTTCTGTAACGACGATTAATTGTTTCTCCGTCTGCTACTTCTTGATTCACTCCATTAAAAGATGTCGCTTGGATTATTTCTATCACCAAGTCCCTTTCGTTTACTTTTTATTTTTTATTCGTTAGCATTTGTAAAGAGAAGTATTTAAGGTGGATTTGCAGAAGGGAAGATAAATAGATGAAATTAAGTGTACTCGACCAAGCGCCAATCACAACTGGCAATACTGCTGCAGGAGCATTAAAAAAAGCAGAAGAATTGGCTATTTTAACAGATGAACTAGGATATCACCGTATGTGGATGGCCGAGCATCATGGAACAGATGCGTTCGCAAGCTCGGCACCCGAAGTAATTGCAGCTCACTTAGCGGCAAAAACGAAAAATTTACGTATCGGTACAGGTGGAGTAATGATGATGCACTACTCACCACTAAAGCTTGCCGAAGTATTTAAAACACTAAGTGCGCTTTCTCCAGGTCGTATCGATTTTGGTGTTGGACGTGCCCCAGGTGGAGATAATTACGCGATGTATGCTCTTTCGGAAGGTCGTCCTCCATTGGTCAATAATATGTATGAAAAGTTAGCCATTGCTCTGCAACTAATCAATGATGAAGTTCCAGAAGATAGTCTATATAACAGAACGATTGCGACACCTTCAAAAATTGTCTTGCCAGAAGCTTGGTTACTTGGTTCTACTGGGAACAGTGCTGTACAAGCTGGAAGAATGGGGCTTGGATATTCCTTCGCCCAATTTTTCCAAGGCGGTATGACTCCTGCAATTTTAGAGACGTATCGCAAAAATTTCACACCTTCCCCTTTAATGGAGAAGCCGGAGATTAATGTTACTTACTTAGTAACTGTTGCTGAAACAAAGGAAGAAGCTGAGTTTGAAGCATTACCACAGGACATCTCGCGTTTATCTCTTATGAAAGGGCAGATTCGCCCATTAATGACACCAGAGGCAGCGCAGGAATATTCACTGACGGAAATGGACCGAATGATGATTCAAGAAAATCGTAAAATTCATTTAGTTGGTTCCGCTAAAGAAGTGGCGGAGACTTTACAGGAAGAGCAAGATAATTATGGTTTCGATGAAGTAATGATTTGTAGTATTCCACATTCGCAAGAAAAACGATTAAACGTCTATCGTTTACTCGCAAAAGAATTGATGTAAATAGAAATTGGATTGGACACGCTCATTATGGCGTGTCTTTTATTTCGGAGAGAATGGTCTCCTATATGAGAATCGATCGATGATGTTTAATAATCGATCAATGACATCAAATAATCGCTCGATGCTGCCTATTAATCGATCATTAAAGCCTAATAATCGCTCAATAGCTCTTCACAATCGATCAATAAAACAAAAATCGGTGGCTTTTGAAGGTCATTGTTTTATTAGCCATTTATTTCTACTTGAAAAAAGAACAGATGTTCGATATGATAAATGAAAAAGAAAGAATGTGATAGCATGGCTAAATTTGAAGAGGATTGGAACCAATTTGATTTATCCCATATACGTGATCGTGGGTCGAAAAAATGGGTAGCGATGATGTTACCAGAACATGTGAAAATGCTGCGAGAGTATGGCGAAGAAATTAAAAAAGAACCTCGCCCAGACTTAAATGAGTTTGACTATGAAGCGATTCAGGATCAAATCGCACTCGCGATGAAACGAAATGTCGAGATTAAAATAAAACGGTGGAAAGAGGGAGAGTTTATCTATAACCGCGGCACAATACAATGGATTGATTTGAGAAAGCGAACAATCGAACTGGAGGATCCCTTCCGCTCATTTGAAGTAGCGATTGATGAAATCGTAGACGTCACCCTATTAGAATAACAACTACCAACGGCATCATCCCTTCGACAGGGATGATGCCGTTGTTGTATGGATGCAGAAAAGAAGGATTTTAATAGGAAGATGTGGAAGAATATACTAGAAGAAATAAAACATGGGAGTACATAGATAAAAAGTAAAGGGAGAATAAAATGATTAAAGCAATTTTGTTTGATCTTGATGGAACACTGCTCAACAGAGACGAGTCGTTAAGCATATTTGCAGATAAGCAATATGATAGACTGAGTCATCTTATCGGTCCTATTACAAAAGATGTGTATAAAACAAGGTTTATACAATTGGATAGCCGAGGATACGTTTGGAAGGATAAAGTTTATCGACAACTCGTGGAGGAATTTGCAATTACCAAAATTTCTTGGGAAGAACTGCTCGAGGACTATTTGAAGGAATTTAGGTATAGTTGTGTCGCCTTCGATCATCTCTTGCTCATGCTAGAGGAATTAAAGAAAAGAAAAGTACTAATCGGTATGATTACAAATGGATATGGCCAATTTCAAATGGATAATATAAAAGCTTTAGGTATAGAAAGCTATTTTCAGGTCATTTTAATTTCTGAATGGGAAGGTATGAAAAAGCCTGATTCCCAAATATTTTTACGAGCTGCAGACAAACTTGGTGTGCTACCAAGCGAATGCGTTTTTATCGGCGATCATCCAGAAAATGACGTGCAAGGTGCCAATAATGCTGGGATGATGGGTATTAGGAAAAGAGATATACAATGGACGGATGTTCATGCAGAGTATGAAATAGATGACTTAATGGAAATACCAGCTTTGATGGATGAGTGGTAGGATGAGAAAAATGAAACGCCAGTATATTGAAATCTTATAGGATGGATTTTGGTTATTTTTCTAACAATAAGCAAATTTTACTTTTCGGAACAATTTGCCATCATTACTACTGGTTTCGGTGGTTTAATCTGTATAATAATTGGCGCTTCTTTAGTCTTTTATAAGCCACAAGGAAAAATAGATCAAGTAAAGAGTTAAAACATTAATTATTACAAAACTAAAAGAAGTTAAGCTAATAAGGAAAAAGAGATGGTGTAAAGTATTGAAAAAAATTGGATATACTCTCGTAATTTCAGTAATCTCAATTATATTATTCCAAACTTATTTTTATTTTGTAAATGTAAATAGTGAAATGCTCTATACTATTGGCACATTAAGTATTATAGTTTTATATTTTTTGATAGGGTATCCTACATTACTAATCGTATCCAACAAATCTACGATTAAATCAAGATGTATTCGATATTTAATTGCCACATTAATAGGAATAATTTTCTTTATATTATTTTATATAAATATCGGTGAGTTAGAAAATAAAGATATTTTCTACCACCTTGTACCATATAGCTTCTTGTTTGGAATCATAGGGGGATTACTATATTTCTCACCAATTGAAATTACACGTAGTTTAAATAAAATGAATACTATTTGAATGCTCTTGCAGTTGTTGGGCTTAGAACTGTTAATAGTGGATTATTAATATATAGAAGTACTTTTCGCTAGTAATTTTTTGAACTGACAGAAGTAAGAAAACACAAGAATATTAAAGGATGTGAAATTATGAAAGCGATCATTTTTGATTTTGATGGAACCATTGCTGATACTTTGCCAGTTTGCTTTTATGCCTTTCAAGCAGTATTTAAGGAATTTGACAACATGGAAGTAAATTCTGATGAAATTAAGGCTATGTTCGGTCCATCTGAGACTGGAATTATCAGAGAAAATCTTGTGGATAAAAATCACGATAAAGCAATTGAATTATATTATGAAAAATATATAGAAAAGCACCGTGAACTTGTTATAGATAATGAAGAGATTAATCATTTACTCTATCGCTTAAAAAGAGAAGGCTACAAGTTAGGGATTGTAACAGGAAAAGCAGAAAGAAGTCTGGTTATTTCTTTAGAATGCCTTAATATGAATGAGTTATTTGATGTAATCATTACTGGTGATGACGTTTATATACCAAAACCTCACCCAGAGGGAGTAAATAAGGCATTGGAACTGCTTAACGTAAAAAATACCGAGGCTGTTTTTCTAGGAGACAGTGACGCGGACATTCTTGCTGGTAAACAAGCGAACGTACATACAATCGGAGTACATTGGTTGCCAAATTATCAGACTCTGGAATTTAGTGTACAACCAGATCAAATGTTTGGTAGTGTAAATGAATTCATACAATCACTTACAAACTTATAAATTTACAAGGTTGCGAACTCTATACTAAGGGATAAGAGGGCGAAGTGACAATCGCGATCTTCGAGACATAGACGACAATCTTAAAAAGTTATTGCAGCAGTAACTTAAACTTGGAAATGGATGTGAGTTAATGCTCGTAAAAGGTAATATGATTGGTAGTATGCCTAAGTTTTATTGGGTATTATTAATTCCTATTTTTTTAGGTGTAAGTTACTATAATATTTTCTTGGATTGGCAGCTGCAGTTCTATAGTGTTACGGAAACCGAAGATTTTGGACGATATGTATTTGTGATATGTCTAAGTTTTTGTCAGTCCTTTATTTATGTTTTATTCATTCGTTTAGCAGTATCTTTTTATAAATATATATCAAAATAAACGACAGAATACTTCATCTTAAATGGAGATGGAGTATTTGAGCGTACCAGAAGGAATTGCTGGATATATAGCCATGAAAGGTATAAAAGAAGAAGTAGTTATAAATAGGAGATTATGATGAACATAAATATTAGGAAACTTGTAAAAGGGGAAAAACCCCCAATAGAGTTGCTTTTAACGGCTGACCCTTCAAAATTAATTGTAGAGGAATACGTTAATCGGGGTGACTGTTTTGTAGCTGAAAATGAACGGAAAATTATTGGGGTTTATGTGTTGCGTCCAACAAGACCGGAAACGGTGGAATTGGTTAATATTGCAGTAGTGGCTAATCAACAGGGTAAAGGGATTGGAAAGCAGTTAGTGGAAGATGCTATACAAAAAGCAAGGTTAAAAGGCTTCCAAACAATTGAAATTGGAACTGGAAATTCAAGTATAGGACAGCTTGCGCTTTATCAAAAGTGTGGTTTTAGAATTATAGGGGTGGATATAGACTTTTTTACAAAGCATTATTTAGAAGAAATTTTTGAAAACGGAATACATTGTAGGGATATGATTCGACTATCTCAGAATGTATAAATTAATTGAGGAATTCACTGGATAAAATCAAATTAATAAAAAAAGTTTGTTTTTTTAGTTAATATAAAAAAATGACCTTGGGGAGTAAACAAACATGCAAACAAATTTATACTTCGTGCGACATGCTCATTCTACATATACACCAGATGAATTAGGAAGACCTTTATCAGAACGGGGCCTTGTCGACGCAGAAAGAATTACTCAAATGCTTGAACAAGAAAATATAGATGTGGTAATTTCGAGCTCATATAAAAGAGCCATAGAGACAGTCGAAGGAATAGCAAAATTTATAGGAAGAGAAATTATTATAGAAGATGATTTTAAGGAACGTAAATTGTCTCAAGAGCCTATTGAGGATTTTAATTCTGCTATCACAAAAGTATGGGAGGACCAGACCTTTTCGTGGGAAGGTGGAGAATCTAATATTATCGCCCGAAAACGTGGAGTTGAAGCAACTTTGAATGTATTGGAACAGTACATAGGAAAAAATATTGCAGTAGGAACACATGGTAACCTATTGGTATTAATAATGAATTACTTTGATAAAAATTATGATTTTACTTTTTGGAAGGAACTTGATATGCCCGATATTTATAAATTGACTTTTGATCAAAAGAAGCTGATAGAAGTTAATAGAATATGGGAGAGGTTGTAAAGGATGGCCATTCTTAGAACCTGCTTACCTGATAATCAAGTTTATGTGCCAAATTGTCACCTACATATAATTCCAAGATATACTGATAAACCATTGGCTAGTAAAGGGCTACGTCTTTGTTGTAACAGCCTGAAAATAAGAGGAAGAGAATTTAATCCTCTCATTAAGAAGCAAGGGGAACGTCGATTTTTCAGCGAGAAAGGCGGTAAAATCAATGAAAGTTCAAATTATTGGTGGGTCTGGAACGGGCAAGAGTACCTTAGCAAAATTTATAAGTGAAAAAGAAAATATTAAGTGGATTGATACAGATAATTATCTATGGAAAGATGAATCATTTACTGAAAACTATCCGATTGAAAAGCGAAAAGAAATGTATGAAATAGATATGGAATTCAATCCCGATTATGTAGTATCAGGCTCAATCTTTTCATGGTATCCAAATGGATTTACTAATCGTGATTTGTTTGTTTTCCTCTTTCTTGATGAAGAGATTAGAATGGAACGTTTAAGAAAGAGAGAGATTAAGCGAAATAATCCGAAAGAATCATGGCTTGATGAAGATGGAAACAAAACGAATGAATTCTTAGAATGGTGTAAAACGTATTTAAAGGAACAAGATAAAGCAATGATAGGAACATATGCTGCGCAATGTTATGAAATGGAATTATCAAAAAGTCCTATATTAAAACTTGATAGCTCTCAACCTGTGGATGAACTTTATTTAGCAATAAGAGGAGCGTTACAAGAGAAAAGAGAGGGTGGAGCATGAGAAAGCTTGTAATATTTCTACTCATAGTAGCTAGTATTTATATCAATCCCACCTCCATCTTTGCAAATGGTACGAGTTACTTTGAAGAACCAGTTAGCCCAATAGGACATGTCCTACCGATGGAAGAAAGCGTCATCAGCATTGAGAGTGAGAAACTATATATTGATATCGAACAGCAAAGGGATATATCGTTTCCAATAATGCTTGCGAATGTTCGAGTTATATATGAGATGGAAAACAAAACAGCAGAGGATCTTCTAGTACCTATAGCATTTCCTCAACCAGGAGAGTCAAGTGAATGGAGTATAGACTTAGATGGAACTGAAATACCTTTAACTGGTAATGTTCCTTTTGATCCAGAAGAATTAATAGGCGACGATCCTCATATTGAATGGATTAATCCAAGAACAGGAAAAAAATATTCTTTTGGAGGGTACGATGTTATAGGCAACTCGAATAAATTAGGAGCAAAAACTTTTGAAGTAACATTAAATGCAAAGAGCACACAAACGCTGACTATTGAATACAAGGCAACTTTAGGAATAGATGAGAGAGCCAGCCTCCATCCTATTTATCGGTTAGATTATTTACTCCATCCAGCATCTTACTGGAGCGATTTCAAAGACTTAAATATAGAAGTAAAAGTGCCAAAGAGGGCAAGTGTCTATGTGAACTTACCACTCCAAAAGGATGGTAATACGTATAGCGGAACATTTGATACACTTCCTGAGGAAAATCTCATATTATTCATTTCGCCGAGTTCTGGTATACTGATTAACCTATTTAATTCGCGAGGCATAGCCCTACTTGCGCTTGTTCTCATGCTACCAATTTATTATATAATTATAAGATTATTGAAGCGAACTTCGATAAAACATAAAAAGAGTATATCACTAATTATTTTAGGTCTATTCGCCTTGGCAGGTCTCGATATCATCAGCCATAAAATATTGGGATATCCGGTAACGATGGTTCAGTATGTCCTCTATGTACTGTGCTTGTTAACATTAGGCTGGATGTGGAGTAGAGCATTTAGTAAAAGTGCAGAGCAGGAGAAGAATAGTGATGACTGATTATATAAATTATAAGATTTGAACAGTATGTATCGAGAGTAGGTGAACCATGGAATTTTCAAAGTTAACAATAGAAACCGAAAGATTCATCATACGTCCCTTTAAAAAAACGGATTATAATAACTGGTACGATCAGTTTGATCATAGAATGCCCTCACAATATAATTATGATGACGGTCGACCTGAAGATATGTCTGCTTCTACAGAAGAATGGTTTGTTGATTGGGTTGAAGGTTTTAATGAAGCAGCTAAAAAAGATGAAATGTACATCCTTGGAATATTTCGAAAAGAAGACGGAGTAAATGTGGGGAAAGTAGAACTAATAACAATCTTGCGGATGGATTATCAGTGGGCAATGATGGGCTACTCCATTCACAATCAATATTGGAAACAGGGTTATGGTTTAGAAAGTGTAATAGCAGCTACTGAAGCTTTCTTTTCCTATTTAAATTTCCATCGTATTGAATTACATATTAATATGGATAATTATCCCTCGATCCGACTCGCTGAAAAAGCTAGATTTAAATTTGAATGCGAAAGAAAAGAGTTTTCCTTAGAAAATGACCAGTGGACTGATTTCTTGATCTATTATAAAAATAATTATATGTAGTATACTTTAATTAGAATATTTTGTTGAGAGGGATGACTAAAATGGCTAATACTTCAACTATAGCACTGACGATGACAAAGAGTTTTGATGTAACTGCTGATAAAGTATTTGACGCTTGGCTGAATTCAGAGATGATGAGAAAATGGCTCTTCACGATGGAACATACTAATAAGGTATCAATGAACGAACCTCATGTCGGTGGCGCGTGGGAAATTGTCGATCATCGAGAAGGAAAAGATTACAGAGCTATCGGGGAGTACTTGGAGATTAATTCGCCAAATAAGTTGGTTTTGACATTCAAAATGCCACAATTCAGTGATACAGTGGATGAAATTACTGTTGAATTTGAATCTACTGAGAATGGATGCGTCATGACTTTCACACAATTAATAGTTGTTCCTCATGAAGAAGGATGGACGGAAAAAGATATCGAAAAAGCGCAGGATGAATATAAAACTCAAACGGAACAAGGATGGGGCTATATGTTTGAGGGGTTAAAACAATTAGTTGAAACTGGAAAGATCAATTACCCATTCTGATATAAAAACACGAGCGATTATTTCGCTCGTGTTTTTAATATTGAAATTCAACCAAAATAATACTTCGATATTTGGTCAATGAATAACTTTTCCAAATCTCCTTTCTTTTTTACGAGAATGAAAGTAGAAACAGTAGGTAACTCAAATAAATCAAAATGAGGCTGCATCACTTTGCCTTCTAATAGCTCACGCCGAACTATTGAGTGAGGTAAAAAGGATACGCCTAAATCATCCTGTACAAAGCGTTTTGCAATATGTGCCTGTGTCACTTTCATCGTTCTGACTCCGTTTATATGCTTATGCAATTTTACTAGAAGATCATCCCAGAAAATGGGGTGATGATGGGTAAATAAATAGTTTTTCTGTAAAACATCCTTAACATCAATCGGAGGACCACTTTCCTCATCAAAAGTATCTACAGGCATGACGAATAAAATCGGATCCTCATAAAAGGAAATGGATTCTACTCCTTTTCTTTGTGCATCTAGTGCAGAAATGCCAATGTGTACTTCTCCTGAATCTACAAGATCTTCTATAAGGTAGGATTCCTCTACACGGATTTGTATTTCTAAGTCGGGTTGTAGTTTCATAAATGAACGTAAAAAATAGGGAAGAATCGTTTCGGCCATGAGAGGTGAAATAGCAATTGTCCAAGTTCGACGATACCCTTGTTTAAATGCATTCATTTTGTGAATCGTGCTTTCAGTATTGTTCACTAGTTTTTGTGCATCAGGTAGAAAATATTTTCCTGCTTCTGAGAGGGTTACTCGATTATTTTGTCTGTCAAAAAGAGGTGATCCCAAATGTTCCTCCAATAATCTGATATGAACGGTCACACTTGGCTGAGACATTAATAATTTTTCAGAAGCCTTTCGAAAGTTAAGTGTTTCTGCAGCAGTACAGAATGTTTTTAGCCATTGATATTCCATATATACACCTTCTTTGATTAATAATAGTAATTAATATGATTATATATATTTAATTTTTATTATCAAGTTTTCCTCATATACTAAAGAAAAGGAGGAGTTATATATGTTTCAAAAGGGGTTAAAAGATATTGTAGCAGTTCATACCAAAATTGCATCAGTCGAGGGTGACATTGGGGAACTAAGATACAGAGGGGTACTAGTGGATGAGCTAGTTGCTACAAATACATTTGAACAATTGGCGGCCTTTATATGGCCTGGGCAAAGAGGCTCAAATGACTTTGGGTTGAATGATCGTAGAGAATTACCTCCACACGTAATAGCTATTATTGATGCGCTTCCTACAGAAATTTCCTTAATGGATGCGATGAGAACGGCTATTTCTGCATTTGCTCATCCGTCATTTAAAGCAAAGTCTATAAAGGAGCAAGCAGTTCTATTAACAGCAGCACTTCCAATAATAGTAGCTAGACATTATCGGAACCAATCAGGACTTCCTATTATTGATGCGAATAAGGATCTTTCCCACACAGCAAATTATTTATGGATGCTAACTGGAGAATTGCCAAGTGATGTCCAAGTGGAAGCACTGGAAACATACTTGAAACTTACGATGGAGCATGGGTTGAATGCATCGACCTTCGCAGCACGAGTAACGATCTCAACAGAGTCAGATTTGACAGCAGCCATTACTTCAGCTATTGGGACAATGAAAGGACCCCTACATGGAGGAGCTCCATCTGGAGTAATTTCTATGTTGAATGAATTCGAAAATCCTACACTGATTCGTACCATTGTAAAAAATAAAATAGAAAAAGGCGAAAAGATCATGGGCTTCGGACATCGAATTTATAAAACGGAAGATCCCCGTTCGATTATATTGCGAGAGAAGTGTTTGGAGCTTCAAGGTAAAGATACATGGCTAGATATTGCAACAATCGCAGAAAAAGAAATTACTCAGTTATTGGAGGAGTATAAACCGGGTAGGAAGTTATATACGAATGTAGAATATTATGCGGCTGCCATTATGCGCTCGATTAATATGCCTCCAGAATTATTCACACCGACATTCAGTATTGCAAGAATGGTTGGTTGGACAGCTCACGCGATTGAACAGCTTGAAGACAATACAATTTTCCGTCCACAATCTATATACGTTGGAGAAATTAAATAATTTTTAAAGATGCCGTTTTACTAACAGAAAAACGGCATCTTCTTTTGTGGAAAAGGAAATCTCTTCATCAAGGCGAATATACATATAAGAGTTGTATATGAAAGGGGTATAAATATTGAAATATATATTAATGGGAGCAACCGCAACACTTTCAGGAATTATGTTATTTGGGATGACCTAGATTGCAGCAGCTATATATACAACTAGAGGAGGGGGATATGGGAGATTTGCAGATGCTTTATCTGCGATAGGATATTTCCCTTTATTCATATGTATTGTATTAATTGTAAGCGGTATATGTTTTTTTGTAACAGCCTTTAATAAACATTTAGAAGACGAGTAAGTTGTGGTGAATTACTCAACATCGGTGAAAAGCATCAACTAAATTATCTGAATTGTGAAACCTTTTTCTAGTTTTATAAGTATAATAATAAAGGTAAAAAAGGGGAGAAATTAAAGAGTGGGAAACAATATTTTATTATTAAAAAATGCGAATGTGATTGATGTTGAAAGTGGTCATATAACGATGAATAATATTACGATAGAAAATGGCATTATAACCAGGGTAGAAAATATACGAGAAAATGAAAATAAGTTAAGCTCCAATGTAACAGTGTTGGACCTTCAAGGGAAATGGGTAATTCCGGGACTTATTGACATGCATGTACATATAAAAGAAGGCTTTGCTCCGCTATTCACTGCTTCTGGTGTGACGACTGTTCGAAATACAGGAGGCAATGTCAATGAATTAAAGGACTTAATCCATGCCTCAATAGAAGCACCTACGCCTCGAGTTATTTCAGCTGATCGTATTATTGACGGACCTCCGGGATTGTGGGGAGAGACAAGTCCTTGGAGTATGAATGCGAAGAGCTCGGAAGCCGCAAAAGAGGAAGTCCGTAGACAAGTAGAAGCAGGTGCAGATTTAATAAAAGTATACGGTTGGTTGCCAAAAGAAACCATGAGGGCAGTTGTTGAGGAAGCCAATTTACAAAATAAAGAAGTGAGCTGTGACTTAGTCTATTCAAAGGATGTCACAGCAATAGATGCAGCAAAAATGGGTATTAAATGGAATGAACATGCATCAGGAATTGTCCAGGATATGTATCCAGAGTGGACGATGCAAGCTGAGGAAACGGTGTGGGACTCTATCGATTGGGAACAACCTGATCGGAAAAAAATAGAAGCAGTTTGTAAAGTGCTTATTGAAAACAAGGTGATTGTTTGTCCAACAATGGTGTTATTGGATCAAGCAAAGCTACTAAATAACTATTGGTACACAGTAAATGATGTAACAAAAAAACTTGAAGAAAACGAAGGATTGGTTAACCAATGGAAATACTTTTTAAGTCAACCAGCTTCTTTAGAAAAACTTGGCAAACAAGCTACGATGAATAAGGAAATAGCAAAAGCCTACTACGACTTAGGTGGGCAGGTTGTTGCAGGAACCGATACACCCGCGGGGATATTTACCATACCTGGAATGGCGCTACACCGTGAATTAGAATTGTTTGTACTAGCAGGAATAACCGAAATAGATGCCCTTCGTGCAGCAACGATAAATGCAGCTAAAGCTTTAAAACGTCTAGATCTAGGAATAATTAAAGAGGGTACAATAGCAGATATCGTCATATTAAATGAAAATCCATTAGAAAATATTCAACATACGAAAGAGATTAATTTAGTAATCAAAGGAGGAACTGTTTATTCACAAAAGGAAATTTTAGAGAAAGTTCCAGATACAGAAACAGTAATGAAAAACATTCAAGCGTTTATGGATGAATACGAACTAACGGTGAGCAAATAAAAAAGGAGAGAAACTAGGGTGCAAATAATAGATACTGTTCCATATTTCTTTACTAACTTTGAGCCAACAACACAATCTTTACGTAAATATTATGCGGAATTTCCTGTTATTTTCAAGGAGTATTTCAATGGACATTGTAAGAACACAGAAGAAAGACATTTACAATCAATCGAAAAGTATCCTCATTATTTCGGCGTAATCAAAGAAGTACACGAAAATATTCAATCTATTATTCTTGAAATAGCAGAGGCATATAAGAACAAATATGATATATCATTTCCAGTCGAAATAAATTTGATTGTCGGCGGGTTTGGATCCAATGCATATACTTATCGTCAAATCATTCCAAATATTACTTTTGCGTTAGAAAAGCTATCACCAAATTCTGATCATCTACGCGTAATAGTTGCTCATGAATTTGGACATCTAGCTCAAAATATTCTATCGGATAATGCAGGAATGGATTGGTCCAAGGCTCTATGGACACATCCGCTCATATGGCTATATAGAGAAGGAATTGCAACACATTTATCCCGTCAAATAGCTGATAATATTCATCCCTCTGTCTATTTTTCCTATAATGATGAAGGTGTCGAATGGCTTGCTTTTGCACTAGCAAATACTACAAAGATTAAGCAGGTATTTAAGGAGGACTATGAAACTTTAACTTCCGGTGAATTATTTCATGAATGGTTTTCTATTAATGGTGGAAATAGATTTGGTTATAGTAGATTAGCTTACTTTTTAGGGGACCTTTTTGTACAAGAATATAAGGAAATGCATGGAGAAAAAGCCACTATTATTGCGTGGAAGGAACTTGGATTCGAAGAGAAAATAGCTCAGTGGTTAGCTCAAGAAGGAGCAGAAATTAATGAATAATAATCTAGAAGAATATAGTGATCCAGTTTCCTATGATATAGAAAATGATGACTATACTGGAGAACTCAATTTACTTACAGAATGGGCTATCCAACAAGGAGGACCAATCATAGACTTGGCATGTGGAACTGGAAGAATGACAATTCCTTTAGCGCAAAAAGGATTCGAATTGATTGGTGTAGATTTACATGCAGGTATGCTTGAACGAGCGAAGAAAAAAGTAAATGATCTAAATGAACAAATTGAGTGGTTACAGCAAGATTGTACAGTGCTTCAATTAGACCAAAAAAGCCCATTTATTTTTATGGTTGGAAACTCCTTTCAACATTTTCATTCAAATGAACAACAAAATCTTGTTTTAAGGTCGATAAATAATCATTTAGAGAAAGATGGAATTTTTATATTTGGGACGAGATTTCCAAATGCTGATGAGTTACTGCAACCAAGTACAGAAGAATATTGGAAAACATATACGGATACGGTGGAAAGTAAAAAAGTAGATGTGTATACAATTAGTAATTATGACCCTTTAGAACAGATACAGCATTATACAACAATCAGAAAATACTTGGACAAAGGTAATGTAGTAGATGAAAGAAAAACGAACATTAGCTTAAGATATACATATCCTAAGGAAATGGAACGATTACTGTCCGAAAACGGACTAGACATTTTGCATGCCTATGAGGATTGGAAAAAATCACCTCTAAGTAAGGATGGTTATGAAATGATCTATGTATGTAGAAAAAAATAAGATTGGACAAACGAGTACTTGAAGATCCAAAAATTATACCTTGGAACTGGGTTCTTATTAAGTACTACAAAAGACTTGTTTACAATTGAGAAATCCAACCAAATAAAATCACTATCAAATAAAGTGGTACACCCACTATAAGCAGACCGGCAATAAAATAAGAGACATAATATAAAATATCATGTATAGCACCAGCAAAATCATCAATGAAGCTTTTCAAAAAAGATGCACCCCCTTCACTTTTTACCATTTTATCATGGAATTCACAAAAATTCTTGTGTAGTTCAGAATTTTATGTATAATCATATTATCTAATATATATTGATAGCGATGAAGAGGAAAAGTAAGTTGATGATGTTATAAAGAGAGCTTCTGCTGGTGGAAATGAAGCAAACTAGTCATCTGAACATGATCTCTGAGCTTCGTACTGAACGTTTGTAACTAGTAGGATACGACAAGATTTGGCACTTGTTATCCATGTCAAAGTATAAAGGCTTTTTGCCATGTACTTTTAGAGTCAGACGATGTGAGTCGTTTGAGTATTAAGGTGGTACCACGAGATTATTAACCTCGTCCTTATCGGGATATTTCCGGTAAGGGCGAGGTTTTTTTATTTATAAAAAGGAGGAAAAGCAGATGAGTATTTTTATTGGAGGGGCATGGCCTTACGCAAACGGCTCGTTGCACTTAGGGCATATAGCTGCATTATTACCAGGGGATATACTGGCGAGGTATTTTAGATTGAAGGGGGAGGATGTACTATATGTTTCGGGTAGTGACTGTAATGGTACACCTATTTCTATACGAGCGAATAAGGAAGGGGTTTCAGTAAAGGAGGTAGCCGATAGATACCACTCTGAATTCGAGGATTCTTTTCGGCGTTTGGGGTTTTCTTATGATCTCTATACGCGAACAGACAGTGAGAATCATCACCAAGTTGTAAAGGAACTATTTTTAAGGCTATTAGATAATGGATTTATTTATAAAAAAGAAATAGAACAGACCTATTGCGAGGTAGAAAAGCAATTTTTACCAGATAGATATGTAGAAGGAAAATGTCCGAATTGTGGGAGTAGGGCTCGTGGAGATCAATGTGATAATTGTTCCAAGATTTTAGATCCCTTAGATTTAATCGACCGAACGTGTAAGCTTTGTGGAAATGAACCTTCAATCCGAACAACAGAGCATTTCTATTTTGCTTTGAGTAATTTTCAAGAAAATTTAGAGAATTTTGTGCAAAAAGCGAAAGTCAGTGAATTATGGCGAGACAATGCAATTCAATTATCTGAGCGTTACTTAAAGGAAGGGCTGTTAGATCGAGCAGCCTCTAGAGATCTTCCGAATGGAGTAAGTATTCCAGTTAAGGGATATGAGGAAAAGAAAGTTTATGTATGGATTGAAGCAGTCGCAGGATATTATTCGGCAAGTAAAGAATGGGCAAAGAAGAATAGGACAGAAGTTCAGCAGTACTGGGCAGAAGAAACAATCTCATACTATATCCATGGAAAAGATAATATCCCTTTCCATTCACTTATTTGGCCAGCAATATTATTAGGGATTAACAATCCTGCCTTACCAACACATATTATATCCAATGAATACTTAACACTTGAAAAAAGAAAACTTTCTACCAGTCAAAATTGGGCAGTTTGGATACCAGATATTTTAGAAAGGTATCATCCTGATTCCATTCGCTACTTTTTAACGATAAATGCTCCAGAAAATCGTGATACTGATTTCTCTTGGCGAGAATTCATATATAGTCACAACTCAGAGTTGCTTGGTGCATACGGAAATCTTGTGAATCGCACATTTAAATTCATCGAGAAATTTTATGGAGGAAATTTACCAGAAAGTAATTTATCTAAAGAAATAATACGGCAAACAGAAAAATTATATGAAGAAATAGGAAAGCTAATAGAAGAAGGCCATCTCAAGTTAGCATTAGAAACAATATTTCTCTATATCCGAAAGGGAAATAAATATTTTGATGCTCAAAAACCGTGGATTCAAATAAAAGAACAGGAACTAGAGTGTAAAGAAACTATTGCTACTTGTGTGTACATTATTGGAAATGCAGCACAAATATTATCACCATTTCTGCCCTATTCAAGCGAGGAAGTAAAAACCTATCTCAATATAGATGAATTTTCTTGGCAGCCTATTCATCCTGTACCAATTCAGTTACAAACAATTAGACCTTTGTTTGAAAAAATTGATACTAGTGTAATACAAAAGGAGCTAGATTATCTTAGAGAAATTGCTGAAGCTTAAATAAAAAAACGTAAGTGTAATTTAATGTCTACAACATGTATAGAATGGTTCTCAAAGGGTGGAGAAAATTGGTGCTATATAAGTATCTTGTTCTTTTGAGTTTATATAATATTGAAATAAACAGGTGATAAAGAAAAAATTCCCAGTTATTGTAATCACTCTAAAATAACTCAACCACCTGGAGACCATTAGAATTCGATTTCCAGATGGTTGAGTAAATTATTTTAGTTTTCTGTACAGGGGAAAGCTCGATATGTTCATTTGAAATTTTATTTTATACTAGTTAATTGTTAGTGGAACTTCGGCTTTTTAGCTTCTCATATTTACTAGCTAAGCTAGATATTTTGGGGAACTGATCTTTTTGTAATCACCTTGCTAAATATGGAAGCTAAAACCTGTTGAAATAACATTCCGAATACAACAGGCATTGCTACTTTGCTTGGAAAATAGGTCGTTGCAACAATTACACCTATTGCAATGTTTCGCATTCCTCCTGTAAATACAAAAGTAATCATTTGCGGATAGTCCTTTAAAATATAGCGACCAATGATTAAAGCAAAAGCATAGCCTGACACAGCAATTAAAAGGACTAAAAGTAAGACAGAAATTAGATGTGTGTTGAAATCCTTTAAGTATGGAGATATCACACTACTATTAATCATAATGACTGCAAATAAACACAGCTTTGAAAAAGGAGCAAGTTTCTTTCCGAATTTCTTTGGTATTTCACCTTTTGAAAGTTCATTCACAATTATTCCTAAAATAGTAGGCAACACAATCATTAATATTAAATTAAGGATTAGTGATGCAACATCTAATTGAATTTTTTCTCCTGAAACTATATGGAGCATTAAAGGCATGACAAACGGAGAGAGTAGCGTGTCTATTAATATAATAGATAAACCTAACGGCAAATTTCCTTTGCAAATATTTATCCAAATAATACTTGTTACGCCGGTCGGGACGGCAACAGATAATACAAAGCCGACTGTCAATAAATGGTCATCGAAAATGATAGTGGATAAGAAATAAACCCATAAAGGCATCAGTAGGTGTAAGAAAACAATGGTGAATAAAATGAGTACTGGATGCTTCACAAAAATTTTTACATCTTTAAATTTCATACTTAAGCTTCCTACAAATGTCATGAAAGCAAAAAGCCATGATACGAGGAATAATAGATTTTGCCCAATGTTCTCTAACAATACACCTAAAACCAAACTAAGTGGGGTCAAGATAGCAATGTATTTTTGGAGAAATACGTTTAGTTTTTCTAACACAAAAAGACCTTCTTTTAAATTATTTAAAAATCTAGTGAAGAATTTTATCAACCAAGAAAAAATATAGAACAAATGATAGAAAATTTTTCTTAAAGTTGAGAATTCCCTGTATATTACAGAGTGTGGTATAGCACTTGTTTTGCGTTACATGAATCGCTAATGATTAAAATACAATGAGCTTATTTTTTAACAATTGTATAGTCAATACTTAAAAAAGGAATTGAGAATATTTTCATCCGATGTTTAGCAAAAAGCTGTCCATTAGGTAATTCTTCAATTAAAAACTGCTCCTGAAGTGGCAGTTTAAACACAAACTTACGAAACGTTAAGTAAATTCCTGTATCCGAAGTATAACTGCTGTGACTTGTTAATAACAGGTTTCTATTGTTTAGCTCTTGCAGTTCAAGTATGCCGATCATTGATGAGAAAGGGAGCGGCAATGCAATATTCATATATGTTTTCTCGCCTTTTTCATGTAAGGAATATAAGGCGACAAAAATAACTTTAGATTCTATTTTACGAAGCCAAGCCCTAGTCTTAAAACGGTTATCTTCAACAGTGATAATATCGCCAATCATCTCCATTTTTCTAGAAGAATAGGGTAGATTCAACTGTTGGATCTTTTGACTAATAACTCCATAGACAGCGGCAAATGGCTTAAACCATGTATGCCAATGTACTTCAGAGAATAGCTGGTATTGTCTAGTATTTTCATAGAAGTCGATAATTGCAGACTTCACATTTTTCTTATTAACATATATCTGCATATCGTCTACAAGTCCATTGTAGGTCTCAGTCCCTTTGTTACGTTCTAGTATTTGTTCGCCAATAACAAATTTCCCTCTAACCTGGCTAATCGGAAAATTCCACTTCCTAAAAGAAGTGGCAGGTGTCAAAATTGACCAACCAATTACACCACATAATCCGAATAACAAACAATTAAAAAAACCGTGAAACTTCAACATAAACTCAATGCTTACTTGAAATACACCAAAAGCATTTCCAACCGCATAGAGTAGAGAGAAAATAATTGTAATACATAATGCACTAAACGAAATTAAAACTAGACTTTTTTGTAGCAGTCCTTTAAATGGAATTTTAAATGCAATAACGACAAAACCATAAATACCAATGATATATAAAAGGACAGACATTAATTCAAGCCAAGGTGAGAATGTGATACCCGCAGCAACTACTAATGGTGATACCAATATGATTATAGTAAAAAATGAGTAGCTTTTAGGTTTATAAAGTCTTCCGGTAAAACCTATAAAAATAGGCAATAAAAAAGAAGAGTAATGGAAATGTATTGCTGTAAGCCAAGTCAGCATAGGGGAGAAGCCAGTATCAAAACCTACTTCGAAAGCAAAAAACCATATCCCTCCCATGAATAAATACATGAGGCCAGCATCTATTGAGAATTCCTCTAAATGAGTAAATCTCCTGTGAACAAAGCGACCAAATCCATATAACGCCACAGCAAGTGTAAATAGTAAGTAAATGAACGCAAGTGCAATATCAAAACTAGTTTCATTTGTTATTTGCAATACAATTACAGAAATAATAGCAGGAAGGACAAAATAATACATCTGAAGCTTTACTTTTAAAAGGAGTTGTAATGTTAGGGGTACAAACAAAATCTGTGCTACGGACAGCATTAAGAAGTACCAAGGGTTTACAGTAAAAAATGCAACTATAGCAAATAAAATTATATGTATCCCAGCAAGCAACTTAAAGGTCATCAGATTGGAATTCCCCCTTGTATTCAAATAAAGTACCGATCAACGGATTCGTTATCAATACATGAATAAAAAAAGCTTCATGTTCTTCCATATAGCATTCGTTGACTAAAACATTCCCTTGGAACAATCTTGGAATGGGAAATTCCCATCTTCCTAACACAATTCGTTGTTTTTGAGATTCGATACTTAGATGACTTTGATCTGTAACTTCAAAAGTCAACTCAGAGTAAAAGAGACTAGGCTCGCCTAGGTAGTCCTTCACTAACTGCTTATTTTTATCTAAGGTCATTAGAGCATTGAAATCTCGGTAACAATTTTGGAAATAAAACCTTCTTTCCCAATGAACCTGTTTCTCTCCATTTAGACCAATTTGTTGTTCATTGATAATATGAAAGGGTATATTATTGCCATGTTCAGGAAACAAAAACTTTCTGCGTGCAGCAAACATTTGAAAAGGATATAACCGTTTGGGCCCACTAGTTATTTTATGCATCACTCCAGTTCCTTTAAAGGTTTTATCATCTTCAATTCCATATCTTTTTTGAAGCATTGGGTGCATTTTATAAAATTGTTCTCCAAGAATTTCTTTATAAATGGACATGTATTAGCTCCTTACCTTACGCGTTTACAGCTTCTCGCTGTTGGGATATCCTTACTCGGTAACAAGCCAATAATCGTTAATACGATTAAAGATAAGTTAAATGTTATCGGGTTAAATGGATTTGAAAGTACCGAAGAGTCGGCAATTATTGCAGATATGGTTAGCAGAGGCAGTATGATTAACTGCAATCTTAGTAATCTTCTTTTATTTTGATAAAGAATCCAAATGAGACCAAAAATAATCTCTATGGCACCAATAGTTGCGACCATCATATGGGCATCGCTTAGCTTGAGAGGAAGTAACGCGCTAGTCAAAGCGACTTCTTCCGGATGCATCATGATTAATTTGGGTACTAATCCTTGATAAATCCAAACGAAAAAGAATAGAAAGGTAATAATCCAATGTGTAAAAAATCGAGTAAATTGCGCTGATGGAGTATCTCCTTTTTCAAGCCATCTTTTTAATACATCAAAGCTTAGTGCCGTTGCCCAGCCTATTATTGGTCTGAAAGTAATTCTATCCAGTAGTTTACCAAAAGCACCACATGGCACATCGTAGTCGTATTGAGTGAAAAACTTAGTGGTATTATGTTCGGGCACATACTTCCAATAACCTTTTCCTTCTTTAATAGGAGAAAGAAGATGATCCGTACCGAAATGTAGGGAAGATGTCCTTGAATCATCCTTTGCTTGAAAAGTACCGACGCTTTTTCCCCAACCAGCAATAGCTAAACCAAATCCTATATTTGTTTTATATTCAAAAAGTTGAGTTTCATTTTCTTTTTTCGGTAAATAGGTAATAGAAGAAAAACGTAAATCCCACTGCTCGTGCAAGGTGGGATTCTGGGTAGCCTCCCATACACGTTCTATATTTTCTTTGATGCTAATTTCTACATATATTGGTTTGTTTTTCATTATGCACCCCTCTTTTGAGAATACCATAATAGAATAGAGATTTTACTTATAAATCTGTTAATCTCCAAATTAATATAGAATTCTTAGCAAAAAAAAACACTCTTCACTATTAAAAGTGAAAAGTGCTTTCGTTTAGTCGTTTGCATCATCGGTTGAATCGTTAATTGAACCTTCATCCTGCGTTTCTGGATCCTCTTCTTCCTGTACATCATCTTCCTCTATTTTCTCTTCTTCATTATTTGCTTCGTTTTCTACACCCGTATCATTTTCTCCATCATCTTCTATCATTGGATCGTTTACTTCGATATCTTCCACATCTGTTTCGTCATCTCCACATGCTCCTAGTATAAGTAAAGTAGATAATGCTAAAGGTAATGCAATCATTTTTCTTTTCAAAATAATTTCCTCCTATAAATAGTATTTTATTGGTCTTAATATATATGTACCTCAATTTTAAAGACTTAAACTGTAAGAGTTATTTTATCGACTTAGAAAGCAAATGGAGAATATTCTTCTAGATCTAATTACTTATTACTTTTTAACCCTTGCATCCGATTCAAATTAGTAATAGTACCACCATCTTCCCCAGCTTTATGTTCATCTGCGCTTGTTTAGAGGCTTCCTGATAATTCATAGGTGTATTAATTGAAATCATGATTTTTTTAAGAAAGTGTTTTTATTTTTTTATTATAAGTTTTGGGGGAACTAATATGAAGTGAGCTTCATATACTTTAAAGACAAAATCTACTTTCCCAACATAATTAGCTTTTTTTTAATCTAAAAGTTTCCCTAGGGAAAGAATATTGCGTGAGAAATTGTTTGTACGTTTATTATTTTGCCTAATGGTGTAAATCTCGAAAGAAAATTGCCCTTGTGCAAATTTTGGGCATTTAAATATTAACATAGGAGGGATTATTGGTGAAGACAGCCATTGCAGTAAAAGAATTATATGTGTCTTACTACGGTAGTGAGGCTTTGAAAAATGTCAGTTTCACAGTTGGAGAAGGAAATTTAGTTGGTATTATTGGGCCAAATGGTGCAGGGAAGTCGACATTATTAAAAGCATTATTGAACCTTATTCAAAAAGAAAAAGGGGACATTACGATTCTAGGAAAGACGATTAAGGAGATGAGGACAAAAGTTGCTTATGTTCCACAACGAAGCAGCATTGATTGGGATTTTCCCATTACTGTTATTGATACCGTGCTACTCGGCACATATCCAAACTTAGGTATATTTAAACGCCCGAAGAAAATAGACAAAGCATTTGCACATGAATGTTTGGAAAAGGTAGGGCTGACAGAATTTCGTAATCGGCAAATTGGAGAACTTTCAGGCGGGCAGCAACAAAGAGTATTTCTCGCAAGAGCGTTGGCGCAAAAGCCAGAAATCTATTTACTTGATGAACCATTTGTAGGTGTCGATGTTACGAGTGAAGAAACGATTATATCTATCTTGAAGCAACTTCGTGACATTGGAAAAACCGTAGTTGTCGTTCATCATGATTTAAGTAAAGCTACTGCATATTTCAATGAATTAATCCTTTTGAACAAAGAACTCATTGACTTTGGAGTGGTGGAGAAAGTGATTCGACCTGAAGTATTAGATAAGGCTTATAACAATCAATTTTCCTCTTTGACAAATCTGGAGGTGAAAGCATGATAAATTTCATTGATGCCCTTATGTTTTATGGATTTTTACAAAAAGCACTGATTACCTCCATTATGGTTGGAATTATTTGCGGGGTGATCGGTTGTTTTATTATTTTGAGAGGAATGGCTTTGATGGGAGATGCTATTTCACATGCCGTGCTACCAGGTGTTGCTTTGTCCTATATGCTCGGTATTAACTTCTTTTTTGGAGCAGTATTTTTCGGTGTTTTGACCTCACTTGGTATTGGATTTATAAGTCAGAACAGCCGTATTAAAAACGATGTTTCGATTGGAATTATGTTCACTGCTGCATTTGCCACTGGGATTATAATGATCACACTTCTGAAAAGTAGTACTGATTTGTATCATATTTTATTCGGAAACGTGCTTGCAGTTCGACCATCAGAGATGTGGTCCACTTTGCTTATAGGTGTTTTTGTTCTAGTATGCGTTTATGTCTTTTATAAAGAACTTCTCGTCAGTTCGTTCGATTCAACTATGGCTGCGGCATACGGGCTACCAACAAGAGTTATCCATTACTTCTTAATGACACTTTTAACGTTGGTGACAGTTGCATCCCTTCAAACAGTTGGGATAGTACTTGTTGTAGCGATGCTCATTACTCCAGCTGCGTCAGCATACTTGTTGACAAATCGTCTTTGGGTCATGATCTTCCTTTCGGCAGGAATCGGCGTGTTATCTTCCATATTTGGCTTGTATTTTAGTTATACCTACAATTTAGCTTCGGGTGCCGCAATAGTACTTGCTGCTACGGTACTATTTATTCTTGCATTTGTATTTTCACCCAAACAAGGCTTGGTGTTTCGTGCTATAAAGAACGTTCGAAACAGAGAACTACTATCTCGTTAGTAATATAAAAACGGAGGATTTAGATGAAAATTTATAAATTTTTACTAGTTATTATGAGTCTTTCTTTGGTTCTTGTTATTGCAGCTTGTGGAAAAGAAGACGTGAACGCAGCGAACGATAATAATGATAAAATTCAAGCTATTGCCACTTACTCCATTATTTACGATATCGTCAAGAATGTTGGTGGTGATCGTGTAGAAGTTCATACCTTGGCACCAGTTGGTTCGAATCCACACGAATATGATCCACTTCCAAAAGATGTACAATTGACAACGGATGCAGATGTCGTCTTTTACAATGGGTTGAATTTAGAAGGAGGGAACTCCTGGTTTGAAAAGTTGTTGCTTACTGCAGGTAAAGCGGGAATAGATGCACCAGTATACCGTTTAAGTGAAGGCGTAAAGCCGAAATATTTAACAACCAAGGGAAAAGAATCAGAAGAAGATCCACATGCATGGTTAGACGTTCGTAATGGAATTAAATATGCGGAGAATGTGAAAAAAGGGTTGATAAAAGTTGACCCAGAACATGCCGAGGTTTATGAAAAAAATGCGAAGGAATATATCTTGAAACTGGAGAAGCTACATCAGGAGGCTGTTAATCGTTTTAGCGATATTCCACAAGAGAAACGACTGTTGATTACAAGCGAAGGGGCATTTAAATATTTCTCTGAAGCATATGGTTTTGAAGCGGCATACATCTGGGAAATTAACGCAGAAAACCAAGGGTCGCCTGATCAAGTAAAAGCCGTTGTTGATTTTATTCGTTCGAAAACAAGCCCTGTCTTATTTGTTGAAACAAGTTTAGACCCACGTAGCATGGAAATGGTTTCTAATGAAACCGGTGTTCCAATTTTCGGGAAAATTTTCACTGACTCCATTGGTAAACCAGGGGAGGACGGCGATACCTATATCAAAATGATGGAATGGAATATTAATATTATTTTAAGTGGATTAACAGAAAAATAAGCCTATGAAAATATATTGTGTGAAATTCTGTAGGGATTATTGTAAAGGAGGGCTTGAAATGCCTACACCGAGCATGGAGGACTATCTGGAGGAAATTTATTTACTCAACGAAAGTAAAGGCTACGCACGAGTGTCAGATATTGCCGAAGCTATGTCGGTTAATCCTTCATCAGTAACAAAAATGGTTCGAAGATTTGATAAAGAGGGATATTTAGTATACGAAAAGTATAAACCCTTAATATTGACTGTAAAAGGGAGCAATATGGGAAAGAGACTAGTAGACCTACATGAATTGTTAGAAAGTTTTTTAAGAACTATTGGGGTTAATGAAGAAAATATTTATAAGGATGTAGAAGGAATCGAGCATCATATGAGTATGAGTTCTATTATAAAAATTGAGAATCTTGTTAAATATTTCGAAGAAGATTCCGCTCGACTTGAAGAGTTGAATGAAATTCGCAAGAAATCGGATTTTCCTTAATAAAATTTGTAGCTTTAATATTTGTAGAGATTAAACTGCCATCTTACTTGAATAACTATTAGATAAGTTCATTCACCTATATTATATATATCGAAAATAATCCCAAATCTATCTTTAATCATATATAAAAGCTGAACTAATATAAATAAATTATTTCAGCTTATAATTATTCCACTAAAATAGTTCACTTGGTATAGAGTTGAAAAGGAATAATTGGTTACGCAATTTAACTATGGTCATTAAACCTTCTTGCATAATATCTAAATAAAAAAGGATACTATTTAGGAAAGTAAAAAGGAGAGATATTAATGGCCGTATGTCCTTTATGTAATTCGTTAAAAGTATTAAATTTAAATTGCCCCAACTGTAATAATCTATTAGAAGATTCTGGAAAAGTATCTGATTTTTTAGATCCGTATGGTCATTATAATGATGAAGAAACTGTAAAAATGGGGGATGGCTATCCAAACACAGCCATAGATCAGATATGTCCACATTTAATGGTTTGTAATAACTGTCGATATGATGTAGTGAAGTTTATCAAAGAAGAGTAACTGTATTTGGATTTTTTAGTTATCTATTGTGAAAGAAACAGAAGATTAATAAAATGAAAGAAGGGGAATAGACATAAGGTGGATGAAAGGAGCGTGTTATATGTGATTTATGTGAAAATATTAGTCCAAATTTTAATTATCTCAGGATTCATCTTTTTTGTAAGTGGTCGTTTAATGGGATCACAGATTAACTTTGTTAAACGTATAATGGCAGTCGCGATTAGTGTATTTTTTACATCCTTTGTATATTGGTATGCCTATTTACGTGGAACAGATTTCTTATCGGAAAGTTTTGTTTATACGTATATGGATGTCAGTACTATTATATGGATCGGGAGTATGTTATTAATATCCATGTTGCTTTACCTTTTCTTTGAACTATTTGATCCGATGGCAATTGGTGAGAAAGGACAAAGAGTTTCAGGAAATAAATCATTGTGGATTCGCTTACGAAATCAATGGCGTGGTCAGAGAAGAATGCGACAGGTTGTCCAAATTGCCATGAAAAATGGTATTTCTCGGACAATTAAATATTCAAAATTCAAGGAAAGTGAACGTGAATTAGCTAAAGCATTAAAAGATACGTTGGAGCAATCCGGTGGTATTTTTGTGAAGTTTGGTCAAGTTCTTTCTACAAGAGGAGATATATTACCTCCTGCTTTTATTAAGGAATTAGAATCACTGCAGCAACATGTAAAGCCGTTAACGAATGAACAAGTAAATTCTATTTTAGAATCCTACCTGCCCTATAAAATGGAGGATATGTTCGTTGAATTTGATTTAACTCCTATTGCCTCGGCATCTATAGGTCAAGTACATAAAGCAATTCTTAAACAAAATAATAAAGAGGTAGTAGTGAAAATTTTACGACCTGATATAAAAGATATGATGCGTGACGATTTGAATATATTAGTAGACTTTGCGTCATGGTTCTCTGAAAAATCTACATGGGCTGAAAAACTTGGGTTTCGCGAACTTGCACTTGGCTTTGCAGAAAATCTAAGAGAAGAAGTTGATTTTGAAATTGAAAAGCGAAATGCTATTCAAGTAACTACTGCCTTGAAAGATAGTTCATATAAAGTGAAAATACCTCACGTATATACGGAAATTAGCAATAACCATTTAATCGTTTTTGAATATGTTCATGGACAGAGTGTAGCAAACGGGGATACATTATTTCGATCACTTGGAGTGGATAGAGAACAATTTGCAAGGACTGTCTTATATTCGTTTTTTGATCAATTACTTTATTCTGGAATATTCCATGCAGATCCACATCCGGGCAATATCTTTATAGATGATGTCGACGGAACTCCTATTTTCTTAGACTTTGGAGCTGTTGGTCGTTTAGCACAATCTCAGCAAGAGGGTATGAAGTTATTCTTATTGGGTATTCAACATAATGACGCGGATATTCTATATGATGCACTTTCTCTATTAGTAGAGGATGTAGATCATATTGAACGAGAGAAATTAGAACATGCAATGGCGCAATTATTATTAAGAATCTCCTATATTTCTCATATTCCAACGGAAGAACTGATTTCTGCATTTTTTGAAGTGGTCAATAAATTCGGTTTATCCTTCTATCCATCTGTAGGAATCGCTCTTAGAGCTATAGTCACGCTCGACGGCACATTACACCTGATAAAGAGTGACTTTGATATTTTTAATGAAGCAAAAGATTATTCTACAGATTATATGTCAGCATTATGGAAAAAACCGTTTAAGGAACCAAAACAGACCTTTGAACGTTTGGAGGAAGAATTTGCATTACTGCTACCGACTATTCGTAAAATACCAAGACGGGTGGATCATCTCATTCAGCGAGTGGAAAGTGGTAAAATAACATTACACCATGATATCTTTTCGGATAAAAGTAATTCAGTGTTTGTCACACAATTATTTTCTCGTTTCATCTTACTTATGGTCGGCATTACATTTGGTATTATCTCGGTTGCATTATTAGCAATTGGACAATTTATAGAAGCAGAGTATGCAGTCTATATGAATACGGCTGCATATGTAGGATTATTTTTATGTGCAGTTTTATTAGTACGACTATCTATACAGGCTATACGATTGATGAAAAGTGATAGAAAACTAAATTAGAAAAGCAAAACCATTTCATTTTGAAATGGTTTTTTTGATCTGAAGGATATAAACTAGTAAATTCGGTTACCCTATGTATATTCAAATTTTAGGAAAAGGGGTGACTATATTGTGTGCTAATGAAAAGCCGAATACTCCTGAACTAATGCAAGATATAGTTGAAAAAATGAATCAATCTGAGGATATATTGCTAGTACCTTTGCAGCTTGATAAAAATTATGCCTTTGTACTTTACTTTAAAACAGTAGTTGATGGTTTTAAATTACAAGAAACAATTATTAAACCGTTTTTTGAACTTAAGTCTACAGAGCATTTTACTTCTTATATTCAGTCGCTTCCGGACAATGTAAAGATGAAATCTGGGGAAGAACTATTAATACAGTTGACGAAAGGGCATGTATTAATAGCCATCCATGACCAATTTTTTCTCTTAGATATAAAAATGATTAGTGCCAGTTCACCTCAACCAGCTGTGATGGAGCCCACTATATATGGACCACAGTTAGCACTAAGTGAAGCCATAGAAACCAATTTAAATATGATTAGGCAGCGGTATCTTGAACCTTCACTTACAATTGAAACCGTTCAATTAAAGGATATAACGCATCAATCTATATCTGTTATATATGACAAACAATTTGTTAAGCAATCTGTGTTAGATGCAATACATAAAAAAATTAAGGAACTGGATAGTTTACTTATTAAATCTTCAGGAGAATTACAACTTCATTTGAATAATACGAAATTATCTTTATTTCCAACATTAATTTTAACTGAACGTCCCGATCGTATTACTTATAATTTGGCAAATGGAAAAGTAATTATATTGATGGATGGTAGTCCACAAGCAATAGTGGCCCCAGTTGTTTTCTTTGATTTTATGGTGTCTATGGAGGATAGGTATCATTCATATTGGATTTCTATTTTTACATTAATCCTCCGCTATTTTGGATTATTAACTTGTATTCTTTTACCCGCAATGTATGTAGCGGTCATTTCCTATACACCAGATATCTTTCGTTTGGAACTTGCACTTTCTGTAGCTGGAAGTAGGCTTGGAGTTCCATATCCATCATTTATAGAAGTACTTTTCATGCTACTTTTTATGGAGTTTTTAATTGAGTCGAGTATACGTTTACCGAAAGCAATAAGTGCTACAGCTACAACAGTGGGAGGGTTAATATTAGGTACAGCAGCTACAGAGGCTGCCTTAACTTCCAATATAATGATCATCGTTGTATCAGCTGTTGCAATTACCAGTTTTGTAATTCCAATAAGTGAAATGAGTTTCGCTATAAGAATATGCAGATACTTATTATTAGCATTCACCACACTTTTTGGCACTGCAGGATTAATGATTGGATTTTTAGGAATCATCATGTTTTTAGCAAATAAAGAAAGTTTTGGTGAACCGTTTCTAAAGTTAGATTGGAATTCTACGAGGAAGAAAAAAGAGGTGTAGGTTAACAGTGAGTCGCTATATGTATTATTTAATTTTTGTAACAATGATTGCAAATATAATCGCAACAGTCCCGAGAATTTTAGTTTTTGAAAGTAAAAAAGGGGTAATTTTTTCGATGATTGCTGCACTTTTTGTAGGTGTAATATTAACCTATTTTGTTGTTCTATTTTTTAATAAATTTAGCGGTCAAAGTTTACCTGATTTTTTAAAAAAGTATAGCCCAAAATGGTTTTATATTCCCGTAATAGTATACTTTGCAGTTACATGGTTTTTAGCAGGGACTATAACGTTAATTACCTATGTGTTTTTATTTACAACATTTGTTTCACTTGAAACTTCATTATTAATAACTGCTCTCGCTTTTGTAATAGTAGTTTCTTTTGGGTTGTTGATGAAGTCAGAAAGTGTTTTATATACGTTGGAAGTTGTATTTATTTTACTATTGCCGATCTTACTATTTCTATTCATAAAGATAATTACAGATGAAAATCTGGAATGGGATTTTGTTAAGGTAGCTATGATGAATATTAATACTACTCCTAGCTATAGCGCTTTTACCGCGGCTTCCTATCAATTTATCGGTGTTGTAAATATTGTTATCTTTAATAGTTTCTTTAAAGAAAAACTCAAAATTGGATTCAAGCAGATATCTATTATTAGTATTGTCGGTGCAATTGTAATATTTATTACATACTTCATACCTATTGGATTTAATGGTTTTGAACAAATTGATCATATGAATTTTCCGTGGGTATCTACCAGTGACTCCGTAAGGATGAAATTTGGGGTAATTGAGCGTGTAGTTTTCATATTTATCATTATCTTTTTAGGGATTTCATTTTTAAGTTTGCTAATTCATTGGCATGTATCGTTAAAGTTACTAGAAAGTGTTTTTTATTTTAATAAAATGAAATGGAAAGATAAAAACTTGACTTCCTATTTTTTTGTCTTACTATTTGGTGTAATTTCTATTTATTTGGTTTTAAAAATAAACGAATACGAACTGTTCAAATTTACAAGTAATTTCTATAACACTTTACCAATATTTTATTTTATTTTATTCCTTTCTTTGTTTGTAGCAAAAAGGAGGGCAAAAGGATAGTGTTCATTTTTTGTAGAAAAAGAGGGTTTGTTCTAAGCATTATTTTAATTCAATGTATTTTTTTATTAACAGGTTGTGGGTTTAAAGATATTGATAATAGATTATTTGTAATTGGTATTGGCATCGATCCCTCAGAAAAAGAGGAGGGTCACTATAAAGTTACGCTTAAATTAGCCATTCCTTTAGCTTCGATTAAGCAGGAAAAAAAACCGAGCTATCAGTATTTAATACATGAGGGGGAAAATATAGAAGAAACTATACGCTTACTAGAATCTCATACAGACAAAGTGTTAGAATTCGGCCATACTAAAATCATTGTAGTGAACGAAGCATTACTGGAAAATAATATCAAAGACCTGATGGATTATTTCGTTAGAAGAGGAGATATGCAGTTAATTGCCTGGGTAGGGGCAGCTAAAACGTCCGCCGAAGCAGTTCTAAGAGCTGAACCAAAAGAAGAAGAAGCTGTGTCTACTTCCTTAACAAGGTTTTTCGATAATACTGGTACGGAAAGTCCTTATATCG
This sequence comes from Psychrobacillus sp. NPDC096623, assembly GCF_044762655.1. NCBI lineage: Bacteria > Bacillati > Bacillota > Bacilli > Caryophanales > Bacillaceae > Psychrobacillus > Psychrobacillus sp. NPDC096623. Next base: position 29,149 of record NZ_JBIWER010000003.1, on the reverse strand, counting down.
TTTCCACTTTTTTGTTTGAATTTAGGCGAAACTCTAATAGTTTTGGTATAGATCCTGTTTTGCCTATTATAGGTACTTCTGAAGATAATTCTCAGTTAATAGTCAATAAATCAATAATCATTCAAGAGGGCAGGGCTCCCTATGAATTGACCCCCAGGTTGACTAGAGAATACAACACCTTAATGAATAACCTTGGAGGATATAGTTATAAAGTTGAGTATGAAGGAAACAATATTGTAATAAATATAGTTAAGACTAAGGTGAAATACAAAATAATTACGAACAATAAAAAGCCAATTTCTATTAACATGAAAATCCAAATGACGGGTGAAATTATTGAGTCTGATAAAGATTTATCACTAAATAATTTAACAAAATATAATAAATTAGCTGAAGAGGAAGTAAGGAAACATGTGTTTGAGTTTTTAACAACTATTCAAAAAGAGAATCTTGATCCACTTGGTTTTGGCTTAAGATATAGAACTATGCATTTGAATGACAAGGGTACTATGTCAAAGTGGAATGAAGCATACCCAGAGTTGCCATTTGATCTAAAAGTGGTTGTTGATCTTAAGAGTACTGGAACAATAGAATGAAAATCTACCTCTTTTATAAATGGAAGAGGTAGATTTTGATTAAAAGAAACTATTTTATTTATTCAGCTGATAAGGCAGGATGCTCCCAGTAGCTATCTGCAACAGCTAGGAGATTTTTTGCATTAAAGTTATTAAAATTTATTTTATTTAATGTCTCTCTACTCATTAGAACTACCATAACATCATCGTTCTTTACATTTCCGTACCGATCTGTAAGTGGGGCTTGTACGATTAAGGTAGCCTGAGTAACTTCGTCTAGTGATTTCATCGCCTTCATAAAATCAACTGTACTAAACAATATAGAACGTTTTAAGGATTCTGGAGACTCAAAGTTTACTTTCAGTGCAATAGTTTCGACTACACCACTTTCAAATCTAGACGATAGAACAGCATTTACCTTTTCTATATTTGTTGTTCCGAAATTCTTCATAATTATTTCCGCTGCAATTACTTCCGGAGACTTATCACTTTGTGCCATCTTTTCTGTTAACTCTTGTTTTTCCATTTTTTTATAAAAAGGTGAGTCGGTTACATCTACTTTAACTGTTTCCTCTTTTTCTGTTTTATTGACTACATTTGCAATAACTACTATTCCTAAAAATAGAACGAACAAAATAAAGCCCCATCGTTGATAAAAAGGTTGCTGCGTATTATCTGCCAATGTGAATCTCCTTTCTTAATTGGAACGTATCTATTATTTTATGCATACTTGAAAGTAAATTATGTCTAAAAAATGCCTAAGGGAACTTAAGTTGAATATTTCACGAACTATAATTACAATGAATTTGATGTTACTTATGAATGGAGTCGGTATAAATGTATAGAACGGTAAATGATTTTATAACAGATTGGTCTGTTGCAGCGGAAGGCACACTTCGAGTCCTCCAGTCACTATCTGATGAAAAATTAGATCAAGCAATCGTGGAAGGGCATAGTACTCTAGGATGGCTAGGATGGCATCTTGCTACGAGCCCAGCATTTTTTGCAGGATTAGTAGGGTTGGATGTAAATTCTGCAATCGGAGACAAAAAAGAACAGGCTAATGCTACGGATATTGTGGAGACGTATAAAAGAGTAGTGGAGAAAGTAAAGCACGAGGCAGAAGCTAATTTAACGGACGAAAAATTAGTGGAGAAAATCGAAAGCTTTGCTGGAGAAACGACTAGAGGGTCATTACTTCGTGGACTTCTAGACCACCAAACGCACCACCGTGGTCAAATGACCGTTCTACTACGCCAGGCAGGACTTCCTGTTCCTGGTGTAATGGGACCAACAAAAGAAGAACAACAAGGTTAATCGAGTAAAATTTAAAGTGCCGATAAAGGGAAGTTCCCTTTATCGACACTTTTTTTAGATATACCGATCTAAGAACTCCAACATTTTCCCATAAACAAGTATTTCATTTTGCTTTTTCGAAAAACCATGTCCTTCATCTGGTAATACCATATATTCCACATCTCTACCTTTTTCCTTTAAAGCTGCGACAATTTGGTCGGATTCTTTTTGTACGACCCGTGGATCATTAGCCCCTTGAATGACAAGCATAGGTTTTGTCATCCCATCTAAATAAGTGATTGGCGAATCTTCTATAAATTTTTCTTTATCTTTTACTGGATCTCCTACCCACTGAATCATGTACGATTTCCAAAACTCGGGAACGGAATCTACAAAGGAGAATAGATTACTCGGACCAAATATATCTACAACTGCCTTGAAGTATTCGGCATGGCGTCCGTGTAGTAAAAGGGACATATAGCCTCCATAACTGCCACCCAAGAGTAGAATTTTATCTCTGTCGACATATCCTTCTTTAATCAACCATTCCAAGCCTTCTAAATTATCTAGACGTGGTCCATGTCCCCAGTCACCTTCTACTAATTTCATAAATTTTAGACCATAGTTAGAGGAACCACGGAAGTTTGGAGCGAAAATGGAATACCCTCTGTTGAGTAGGAATTGGAACATCGAGCGAAACCATTTTCTTTCTAAGGACTGAGGACCACCATGCGGCCATAAAATGACATGACCGTTGGAATATTCTTCTTTTGCTTTGAAAAGCAGGGCTTCAATTTCTAGACCATCAAAAGAAGGGTAAGTGATGATTGTTGGTTCTACCAGCATTTCATCTGAAACTCCTGGAATGCGGAATTGAGTTAACTCTTCCCATGATTCACCATTGTTTCTTGAAACAAAGACATTATTTGGTCTAGTAGAAGTCCGTCCTTTGATATAAAGATTTCCGGTAGGCATTACGATTAATTTTTCTATGACACTAGTTGGTGCTTTGACTTTTTTTAGTTCTTCATTTTTTAATTGGTATTCATACAGGCGATCTTCTACTCCATATGAACCCAACAAATAGATACTTTGTTTTTCTTTAGAGAATTTTATCCCTGAGAAATCCTCTCTATCTATATCTACAACCTTTTTAAATTCCTTTGCTTCTATATCGAACTTAGCTAAATAGGTTAAATCTGAATTATAGTTTGTTAAGAAATAAATCTCGGATTCGGAAGTGTACAGCATATCTGTAACGGTGTGTTGTTCCTCCGTTTCAGGGGTTAATAATATAGTCTCCTCCCCAACATGGACATAGGCTAATGAGTAAGTATTTCCAAACTGTTTACTCGAAACAAAAGACTTTTCATCTGGAGAGACAGCACCTATTGTGGTAGGAGCATTACTGCCTTCGAGTAAAAGCTTCTCCTCAGCAGTTTCAATATCATAGAGATAGCTATTTAGGAAGCTTGCATTTCCTGCTGTTGTTGAATAGTAAAGACGTTTTCCATCTTTCGTCAAATAGCTTAAGAAATGCCGTTCGCCTTCATTACTACGGAGCGGGACCAGTTTGCCACCTTGAGGAGAAAGAGCATAAATTTGTGTGTTTTCATCTCCGTCTTTATCAAAACCAGCAACGATAAGTTCACCAGTTTCTGCGTACGTTAAAAAGTCCACACTCTGATTATTAAACGTCAGTGGGTATGGGAATTGATTAGGCAAATCCATTCCCCAAAGATTAAAGTGACCATTCAGGTTTGTACTAATTACAAGCTGTTTTTCATCAGGACTAACCGTGAAATTTTCCACTGTTAATGTTTGAAAAAATTGTTCTACATCAGGCTTATCAAATTTAACCATTCTCATTCCTCAATTCTATTAAGATATGATTTATTTTATCATAGTAATCAGTCAGTTATGAGTATTTTAACGAAATATTAATTATAATCTAAATATTTCAATAGGTAATGGTGAATCGTTAACACATGTAATTTCAGGGAAGTACTGCGAACCAACGAACGAGGCAAAACAACGGGTAGAGTTGAGAAACTATGTTTTTAATATCATTAAAAGCAAGGAAGAATATAAATCACTCCCCGTATCCAATGGTGGGTACCAATAGTTATTTACAAACGGCTGATTTACTTCAAGAAGGAGTAAAGCTTTTTTTATTGAACTAAAACAGCTGATTACTGAAATAAGAGGGCATATATGGGAGGAGGTCGAAGTAGGAGTTATATAAATAATTCATTAATTAGGGGTGTTTTAGTGAAGAAACTATTTTTAGGGATTATGGCAGTATTGGTTATTTTAGTTTTAGGAGTAGTTGTTTATATAATCCAAAATTATCATTCTTCTACTTTAGGTGCTTTAAATGAGCTGAAAAAAAAGACAGGTGGGGAAGTACTCTCACTATCTGATGATACGTTAGCTTTAGTTATTCATGAAGACGGGAATATTTCAATAGCCTATTCCGAAGCACTTTACACGGCTGGTCTGTATAAAGATTTCGACATTTATCAAAGTCTATTAAACGTATATGATATAAGGCAAGAAAATGATATTCCCTACACAAACTCACCGAAAGAAGCTGGTTTATCCTTTGGACTGGTTAAAAATAGGGATATTGAATATTCGATCCGAGAAATGAAATTGTTAAACGAAAACGCAACTATAGTTTTCCATTTGTATGAGTATATAGATGATCCAGAGCTCAAAGATATAAAGTTGTGGTATGTATATTCTGATTTTGCCCCAGGAAGCTCTGTGAATGAACTCTATTTTCTCGATAAGGAAAAAGAAGAAGTACAATTAAATAAAATATTTGTTCAAAAATGATGGATACAAGTTAATGGAATATCCTTATTGATCTTAAGTATTGGTTAGTTGAATAGTGTTGTTTAACTAGTGTTCAATAATCTGGAAGGATCATTGCAAGATGTCAGCTGCAACTAATTATATTCAAGCAGAAGTTAATAAGACTCGGTTACTACTGAATTGGTAAATTCCAGATTGGTAGGGAGCGTCGAGGTAAAGGCTATGTAAACCATGTTTCTGAGGAAGACTAATAGCGTCACTAATCATGTAGCTTGATATAATTCGGTTGCATATAGAGGGTGATTGCAAATGGACAAAGTGGTCCTAATTGTATTATTTGATGAGACAGGTATTATCATTTTATAAAATTAATGTAAAATTTAATATGTACGGACAGTATTACTAAAGGGGGAAATTAGTTTGACAAGAATAGCAATTATTTCAGATATTCATGGTAATTTGACTGCATTAGTATCGGTCCTAAAAGATATTGAAAAACGTGGTGTAGATCAGATATATTGTTTGGGAGATTTGGTTGGGAAGGGTCCACGTGGTTCGGAATGTATCGAACTTGTTAGAAAGCATTGTGATAAAGTCATTCATGGGAATTGGGATGTGTTTATCCGGGATGAGACAGATAATGAAATTATTAAGTGGTCCCAAAGCCAGCTAACAAATGAGGATTTTAACTACTTGGCCTCCCTACCTTTTCACATTGAATTTGAGTTAAATGGGAAACTGATTCGTTGTTTTCACGCATCACCGAGGAGTGTTTTTGAGCGAATTGCACCTGAGTATCATCCCTTAGAAAAGTGTTTGTCTCTTTTTCAGAATAGTGAAGAAACCAAATCTCATCACTCGAAACGTACTCCAGATATTGTGTTTTATGGAGATATTCATATAACTCTATTAAGAAGTTATGAAATCGGTACCCTTTGCAATGTAGGGAGTGTGGGTTTAGATTTAATTGATGCTACTTATGTTATTGTTGATGGTTCGTATGGAACTAATTCGATTAACTTTGTACGTGTTCCTTATGATAGAGAAGTAGAGCTGAAGGCAGCAAGGGAACTTGGAATGGTAGGTTATGAGCAATATTATAAAGAGATTATGTACGATCAATTTATGGAAATGAAAAAGTAAGGAAGGGGAGCGGTTGCTTTACTTCAAGTCTAGTGTTGGCACTGTTTTACTGGAACTAATCCAGCAGCTTAGTTAAGATGGCCATTCATAACGTATTTGAGATTAAGATTGAATTCAATTCAAATATTCGTTCCTTCTTACTTCGTCCGATTGTGTAAGGCTCCCATCATACTACTTTTCTCCTTCTTTTTTCCTTTTAGCAGTTTGGACAAGCAAGAACTAACTTAAATTCAAAAAGACTGTTGAGAAAACTTTTTCAACAGTCTTTTTGTTTAAAGCAAAACTTAACTTAAAACACAGAGTTAATCTATTAATATAAAATTATTAAAAAAGGTATTTAATGATTTTTTTAAAAAATAGAGGTCATGGAAGTATTTAAAGAAGCATATATTAAGCATGCATAATCGTACTACAAATTTTAAAGTCTTAATACTATATTAAATATTCAAGACAATACAGGGTATTCTTAATTGTATTACAAGTGGAAGGTGAGATTCGCAGTAATTTCTGTATTTTATTTTAATTACCATAACTATTGAATTAACCCATGAAGAGAATGAGTATTATGCTTCCTTTTTTATGGGTTTTTTTAATTTGGGGAGAGGGGTCGAACAATATGCACATGGCTGATGCTTTGCTTTCACCAGTAGTAGGTGGTTCAATGCTGGCAGCCTCAGTAGTAGTTGCCGCTTATTCTATTAAAAAGACTCAAAATGATTTGGATGAGAAGAAAATTCCTCTTATGGGGGTAATCGGTGCGTTTGTTTTTGCTGCACAGATGATTAATTTTGCTATTCCTGGTACAGGTTCTAGTGGTCATATTGGTGGAGGAATGCTCTTAGCCATATTACTAGGTCCATATGCAGGTTTCTTGACGATGGCATCCATTCTTATGATTCAAGCATTATTTTTTGGTGATGGCGGATTGCTTGCATACGGCAGTAATGTATTTAATTTAGGTTTTTTTACATGTTTCATAGCCTATCCGTTGATTTATAAATGGTTTACCCGAAAAGGTATTTCACCAAAAAGAATCTTATGGGGTACATTGATTTCAGCTGTCATTGGTCTTCAGTTAGGGGCATTTAGTCTTGTACTTGAGACTTTTTTATCAGGTAAGACGGAGTTGCCTTTTGTAACGTTTGTCCTCTTGATGCAGCCCATTCATCTTGTCATAGGGATTGTTGAAGGATTGATAACAGCTGGTGTAGTAGCCTTCGTATGGAGAGAAAGACCAGAAATCTTGGAAAAAACAAGTGCTGGACTACCATTAGGAAAGGTATCAATGAAAAAGGTTTTAACGGGCCTTTCTATTGCAGTTGTTGTAATAGGAGGAGGTCTATCATGGTTTGCTTCTGCTGATCCTGATGGTTTGGAGTGGTCGGTGGAAAAAACAGGTGGTACAACTGAGCTAGAAGCTTCTAGTAGTATTCATAAAGTTTTAGCAGATATTCAAAGAAAAATCACTTTTTTACCTGATTATGGATTTAAAACTAGTGAAAGTGATGACAAGGTAAAAGTAACAGCAAAAATAGAACAAGTATGGCCAGCAGTCAATACTGGTACAAGTGTTTCAGGAATAGTTGGAGGGGCGCTGACTCTAGTTTTAGCTGGATTGACAGGTATCATTATCAGTCTCTCTAAAAAGAAAAAAGAAAAAGCAACCTTATAATAGTAAACTTTCATCAAAAATGATCTGAATTCTTGATAATATGGGATGTAATTAAGTGAAGCAGCCCATTCAGCTGTTAAACTTTCGATAGGAATTGATTTTACATGTCAAACATAAAAAATTCGTTGTATAATCTGAGGGTTCTAGAAGACTTGGCTCGGAAGGAAACCTCTATTCATCTGGTTCACCCACTGACTAAGCTATTAACAACAGTTGTGTTTTTGACTATGGTTCTATCTTTTGGAAGATACGAAATAGTTGGTCTGCTCCCATTCTTTTTTTATCCGATAGTCATAATTGCTGTTGCAGAAATACCCATAGGACCCATTTTAAAAAGAATCTTACTTGCGATGCCGTTTATCATCGGAATCGGAATCTTTAATCCAGTATTTGATCAGCAAACAGTGTCAGCCTTTGGATTGATATTTTCGAAGGGCTGGGTGACGTTTCTATCAATATTGATTAAAAGTTGTGTATGCGTTGGGGCCAGCCTTTTACTCATTTCCACCACAGGGATGGACAGTCTTGCTGCAGCATTAAGAATGCTTAAGGTTCCAAAGATTTTTGTTTTACAGCTATTATTAACGTACCGATATATTTATGTATTAATAGAAGAAATCTCTCGTATGATGCTGGCATATTCTCTACGTGCGCCGAGACAGAAGGGAATCCATCGTAGTGTTTGGGGTTCTTTCGTAGGACAACTCATCTTAAGGACCTTTGATAGAGCGCAACGGATATATGAATCAATGGCATTGCGAAACTTTAACGGAGAGTATCATACAGGAAAAATAGATAAGATTTGCTGGAAAGATATAGTGTATTTGTTGGGGTGGGGTTTGTTTTTTATCATCGCGAGAAAAAACAATTTGCCAATGTTAATAGGTTCATTTATTACAAAGGTGGTGAACTAATTGAGTCATCATATGTTGGAGGTAAAGGATTTGAATTTTGATTATCCAGACGGATATGAGGCCATAAAAAACATATCATTTACTATCCGTCGTGGGGAATCAGTTGGAATTATTGGCGCGAATGGTGCTGGAAAATCTACTCTACTTATGCTATTGATGGGGGTTCTTTTTCCTAAGAAAGGGAAAGTTTTAGTCGATGAAGTGGAAGTGATCAAAAAGACATTGCCGATGATTCGTCAACAGATGGGTATGGTTTTTCAAGACCCGGATGATCAGTTGTTTATGACGACAGTCTATGATGACGTAGCATTTGGGCCACGAAACTATCTTCTTAGTGAACAGGAAGTGAACCATCGAGTGACAGAGGCTTTGGAGTTGGTTGGAATTCCGCATCTGAAAGACCGAGCACCATTTAGATTATCAGGGGGAGAAAAACGAGCAGCAGCTATTGCATCTGTATTATCAATGGAACCGGATATACTTATTATGGATGAACCGACATCTGCTTTGGATCCTAAATCACGCCGAAGATTAATCTCTTTACTAAACAGCTTTGAACATACGAAAATTATTACAAGCCATGATTTGGACACGATTGTTGAGACCTGCAGTAGGACCATCGTTATCAAAGCAGGAGAAATAGTGGCAGATGGCAAGACGGTGAAAATTTTAACCAATGTGGAATTACTTGATCACTGCGGTCTTGAAATGCCACTTTCACTGCAAAATTGCTCTATATGTGGTTCTGAGAAGAAATTTTTTACAGAAAAGTCCCAGTATGCAACAGCAAACTCCTTTGGTATTCAAACAATAGAGCAAGATTGTAGGGTATCACTTGTAGAAAATTGAGTGATATATTATTGACTGCATGTTTAGTTTTAAAAATATCATTAAGGATACTGTTGGCTAGCATATGCTGCTTATAGTATCCTTATTTAATATATTAATTTATTCCAATTTCATTTTTTCTATATACTACTTGATGTGATATTATCTTATTCAACTAACAGGAATATTGAATTTAACTAAATGCTCTATGAAATAGAGGATTCAGTTATTGCTTTATGGAAGTACAAGTAGAAAGAATAGAAACACCTAGGAGGGATAACAATTTTTAATAGGGTAATAGAAGCACAGCAAGTTCAAGTAGATATTAGGGTAAATTACAGAGAGGCAATAAGAGCTATTATATTTCAAAAAAATAATATCCTTTTAGTTCGTTCGAATAAGGGGGATTATAAATTTCCTGGAGGAGGGGGTGAATGCAACGAAAGCCATTCGGAGTGTCTAATTCGTGAAGTGGCAGAAGAAACTGGGTATATTAACTGTATAATTAAAGATAAGCTAGGGTCAGTTATTGAAAAGAAATTAGACGAATTTGACAATAACGCTCTATTCCAAATGACTTCACACTACTATCTTTGTGAATTAATGAACGATAAAAGAATCGCACAACAATTGGATGATTATGAGTCCGCTCAGGAATTTAGACCAGAATGGGTTTCCCTTAATGATGCAATTGCTCAAAATGAAAAAATTATGAATAGTTTAGATAGTGAAAAGAACAGTTGGATAAAACGTGAAATCTTTGTTTTAAAGGAACTCAAAAATAGATTGAAGTTATAGGTTTCAGTATTGAAGGCATTGTACGAGAAATTGAGCAAGTGACCGAGAATTTTACACGTGTATCTCAAAACGTAGAAGAAACACATCAATAAACTCTTGTAGCCATACAAGATTTCGGGGAAATTTCTTCGTCAGCTGAAGCACTGGATGAACGAGCTCATAATTTCAAAGAAATCATTTAATTAAGAACCTCTGATAAATAATCTGAACAAATACAGTCAAACAAAAAATTTAAAGGAGCCCTCAATGCCTAATTCCGGTATTTATACTGGACTTAGGTCTTTTCTTTTTTTTATTTATTTGAGTAAGTTGCATAGCTCTATCTAAGTTGGTGTAGATGAATCTCGTTATTAATTTCTGAGCGGTTGGAAATACGTTAGAAAGTCTGGCTAAAGCTCATGCTATTAACAGTAACAGTTCCATTACTCCTAAAATAGTCATATTACTTCTTAGAATAATAGACGAGATAGGATGTATTTTTACTAACAAATTAGTTTCATTTAATTAGAAGGAGAAAGGTATGTAAAAAGAGAATTGTTTATAATATGAGAATTTGGAAGGAGTTTTTAAAATGAGTGAAAAATTATTGAGGGTGGGAACTACTTATATTCCAGTAACAAATGTAGAACTCTCATCTGATTGGTATGTAAAAAAATTAGGTGCAGATTTATCTTATAAAGATGAAGACAAAGCGATTTTGAACCTTGCAAACCAAAGTATTTTTCTTGTGAAGTCAATTGAAAGACAATCGTCAAATTTTATTGATATTTATGGTGTAGAACGTTTTTCTTTAACTTTTGAAGTAAATGGTTTAGATGCTTTGGAAAGACTTCATAAAGATTTTGTAGAAAATGAGATAAGAGTTGGAGATATTGAAAACAGAAGACATACTGGAAGAAACTTCGTATTTTATGATATAGATGGTAACAAATTCGATGTATGGAGTGAACTTAGTCCAATTTTCAAAGAAAAATATTTGATGTCGAAATAACCAAGAATTATTGTAATTCATTGTTTTTTTCGAACTAAAGTGGCTTTTTAGTTGCAGAAGGAATAATTAGCGAAATGCAGAATATATAGTTTAAGGACTATCATTCCTTAACATTGATGGTAGGCATGAAAGGGGTAGTTCGATTGAAATCTAATTTTCCTCTTTTTGTATTTTTAACTTCATTAATATTAACAACGGGTTGTACGCCTAGTAATTCCGTAGAAATAGATGAAACAAAAAAGGAAAATATTATGAGTATAGTAGATGAGAAAGTGCCTAAAATTGCTGACTCAGAAGTAGAGTTTTCCTATTTAAGCGACTTGTCGGAAGAAGAATTGATGTCATATGAACAATTTACTGAGGAATATGATACAAATTACTTAAAAGGTTTTTCACCAGAAAAGATTACACTTATCTATATTCATTCAGCAGTTATCGATAATATAGAAGCAATCTATTCCTTGGCTTATATTGATGGTGCCTCACCTGATTTCGATACTTTTAAAGAAAAATATTACGAAAATCTTAGCATATCCAACTCGGAAATAGCCTTAGATTTCAGATATTATGATTCAATCAGAGTAAAACAAGAAGATAGTAATGGCTTATTAGTCGAATTAATGGTTAGCTACGGAAAGTTTACAGCTTCAACCTTAATGGAATTAAAAAAAGAAAATTATATATGGAAAATTGTTTTACCAAACTTCTTCAAAAAGTGAGCTTTTTGAAGGGGGCTAAGTCTTTTTTTATTGAACTAGCGCCGCAGGTTGGTTCAATAAAAAAAGATGCCATCGGAAGGAATTCCATTTGTTAAATGAGAATTGTAATACGAGGGGTTATCAAAGTCTTTGGGGGGATATTGGTGGATTGCAAAAAGGTTAAAAAAGTCTTTAGAGTTGTAGGCATAAAAGGTGGTGGAGCTTTTGCTAATTTTGGTGCTGAAGTTCCAACACTTGCCCGACATTTTATCACTCGTGTAGATGAAGTTAAAAATCATTCGGGTACTGAAATAGCCCTTTTCGAACCTAAAAAGGATGGTAACCATCTGGAAGGTCACTATTACGTTGGATTTATTGTAAATGAGACTCTAAAACAAGTTCCAGATGGGATGGACTATATCGAAACTGATCAATCCTATGTCACGACTAGGGGTAATATACTTAATATCGATCATCTACATAACCAATTATTAAAATGGGCAGATGATCAGGGTTATAAAAGGGATTTAGATTCTTATATTGTTGAGACCTATCATCCAGTGGAAGATGGTGAAGAAGAAGTAGAGATTTATTTACCAATCCATCATTAAAATTCCACTTGAAAGTTTTAATAAGGATGATAAAAAACACGTATACAAAAGAGTAGAAATTGTTAAAATCAGTTAAATTAAATATTGTGTGTTGAAGAGAAGAGTAGTTAAGAACAGATTGTTTCAGAGAGCTCCCTGGTAGCCTTTCTGAAATTAGTAAAGGGGATGCACATAATGACGGAGGTTTTTTTAAAAGTTCAAAATATACTTGAAAATTACAAAACAGCAGTTTACGAAAAAGATGTTGAAAAATTCTTATCCATGTATGCTCCCGATATGCATATTTATGATTGCTGGGGTAACTGGGAGTGCAAGGGTATATCTTCATGGAAGGAAAATGTGGAAGAGTGGTTTAATGGATTGAGTAAGGATGGTCTTTTACTCAATGTTGATTTTAATGACCTGGTAGTTGAAGAAAATTCATATCTCGCATTTGTTCATTGTGCTGTAACATTTGTTGCCTACCAGGAAGATTCTCGTGAGAAACTTCGTGAAATGACAAATCGGTTCACATATGGTTTAAAAAAAGTGAATGAATCTTGGGTCATAGCTCATGAACATTCATCATTGCCTATAAATATGGAAACTGGAAAGGGAATTTTTAACTTGAGGTAAAAAAACTATTTTGATTGGAGATAAAGGGGTTGCTACTGCAATTCCTTTTTTCTTATTGAACTTAAGCAGTAGTTTAGTTTAAGAAAAAGAGACGAAAAGTAGTGAGGGGAGATTCTTATGTTAGTAGTAAGACCATTAGAAAATATAGATTATGAATTGATTAAGGAAGCAGAAAAAGTTATTGAAAATAATTATAGATACGAACGACATCACATTGGTTCAGCGGTAAGGACGAAAACGGGAAAGATATACTCAGCAGTACACGTTGAAGCGAATGTAGGAAGAATTACAGTATGTGGCGAAGCAATGGCTATTGGTAAGTCTATATCTGAGGGAGACCATGAATTTGAAACGATTGTCGCAGTAGCTCACCCTCATCCACACGAGGATATAGATAAATGTTGGGTAGTTGCACCATGTGGTATGTGTCGAGAGTTAATAAGTGATTATGGGAAGGATACTGATGTAATCATTTCTTATAAAGGTAAGCTAGTAAAGTGTAATGTAATGCAATTACTACCAGAAAAATATACAAGTGATACTGAATGACCTTCGTAAGCTAATGGGTGAATTACTTCAAGAAGGCGTAAAGATTGAGGTAACGCGGGAGATTACTTAAATAAGGGGTTGTTGTATGCTTGTTTAATTAGTTTCTATGTTCTTATTAAATTAACGGGTACTGTAATTTATGTACTGTGGGATTAATGGGAGATGCCGAGTAAAAAGGAATTTTCCCTTTCTAATGCTATAGGAGTCAGTTAATATATAATTAGAATAATTTTATAACTAGGGGGAAGCGAAAGCGCGTTCATATGACATTAGATAAAATGAGACAAACGACTTTTAACAAAGCAACATTGGATCAATGGGAGCAAGTAGCCCTCAAATCCTTAAAAGGGAAAACTTTGGAGTCACTAAAAACGAAAACCTTAGAAGAGATTATTTTGAAACCGCTTTATTCAATAGAAGATATGGCAAATATTCCTGCATCGCAAACCACGATTATTCGGAAGTCGAAAAAGTCATCTGAATGGTTAATCGCTCAAATGGCAGAAGGATCCACTAGTGGAGCAATACTTAAAGAAATAAAAGATTCACTTTCAAAAGGCAATGATGTTGTTCATTATAAGGTAGAAAAAGAACATACTTGGAGTGCTGATCAAATAGAAGAGTTAGCTACGCTATTAAAGGATCACACTGCTATATTAGATGTTACGAATGATCCGACTTTTTTAACTCACTTCACAGACCTTCAAGGCTTAATAAAAGGGGCAGAGGATTTAGAGCTGTCTAATGCTAGAACGTATTTCTTGAATGGTTCTTGCATCCATCAGGCTGGAGGGGATGCTATTAGTGAGTTGGCAAGTGTATTGGTACAAGCAGATGCGCTTGCACAAAAAACTAGCGTAGAGAATCTTGTTAAAAAAGGATTTGTACAATTTTCGATTGAAAGCAATTTCTTTATGGAAATAGCGAAAATTCGTGCCTTTCGTATTCTATGGCAAGCTTTCGGACAAGCATATGGGAATTCTGATATACCTGTAATCCCTATACATACAGAAATTTCGTTGCGATCATACTCCGTATTAGATGCAAATGTTAACATTTTGCGTGCGGGTAATAGTGCATTAGCAGCCGTTCTTGGTGGAGCGGATAGTTTGACGACGTACCCACATGATTATTTAACTGGGGCTACACCAACATCCAAAAGAATTGCTCGAAATATGCAACTCGTACTAAAAGAAGAAACACATACTCAGCGTGTTGTCGATGCAGCAGGTGGTTCATACTATATAGAAACCTTGACGAATCAGCTAGTCGAAAAAACGTGGAAATACTTTTTAACACTAATGAAAGAAGAAACTCTAGAGGATAGACAAGCATTACTTTTAGAACGAGCAGCAGCAAAATGGAACGAACAGATCAATGCATTTTCTATTCGTAAAAAATCTTTAATCGGAACAAACAATTATGCAAATCCAGATGACGTGAATGGGGTCTCTATTAAACAAACTGAATATAAGCGACTAGCGGAACCTTTTGAACAACTAAGAAAATCATTCGAGGATAGTCCATTAAATACTGCTATTATTCCATACGGGATTTTAAAGGAATATAAAGCTCGAATGGATTTTGTTAAAGGCTATTTAATCGCATTAGGGATTTCACCAATTGTAGCACCGGAAAACTTAAAACCATTCGATTTACAAAAATGGATAAATGAACAGAATATCGATTATATAGTATTCGTTGGTAACGATGAACAAACGGCTGGTTTAGTTCCAGCGTTATTAAATGAAAAACTGTCGGTACCAATGGATGTTGCAGGGAAATTTGAGGAGTATGAAGACTGGTTAGATTCAGGATTATCTGGATGTATCTATGCTGGACAATCGCTTCTTGAAAAAGGGCAGCAACTACTATCCCTTGCTAAAAAGGAGGATTTAAATGACAACGCCTAATTACGAAAAAGTATCCATTAAAGAAGTTATATTAAAAGAGGAACATACAAAAATACCAGCAGGAGATTCTTTCCTAACGAATGAAGGAATTGCATTAAAACCTGTATATAACGAAGAAGACACGACGGAATTTTCTCATTTAAACGATCTACCAGGTATTGCACCGAACACAAGGGGCCCATATCCAACAATGTATGTTGCGAAGCCTTGGACGGTACGTCAGTATGCAGGATTTTCAACTGCAGAAGAAAGTAATGCTTTTTATAGAAGAAATTTAGCGATGGGACAAAAAGGATTATCCGTTGCATTTGATCTTGCTACACATCGTGGCTATGACTCAGATCACGAGCGTGTTACAGGTGATGTAGGAAAAGCAGGAGTAGCTATAGACTCGGTGGAGGATATGAAGATTTTATTTGACGGGATTCCGTTAGATCAAATGTCTGTTTCGATGACGATGAACGGTGCAGTACTTCCGATATTGGCGTTTTATATTGTGACAGCTGAAGAGCAAGGAGTAGCACCAGAGCAGTTAGCTGGAACGATACAAAATGATATTTTAAAGGAATATATGGTTCGTAATACGTATATTTATACGCCAGAAATGTCCATGAAAATTATTGCAGATATATTTGCTTATACAGCTCAAAAAATGCCGAAATTTAACTCCATCTCGATTTCTGGTTATCATATGCAAGAAGCAGGAGCAACTGCTGATATAGAGTTAGCCTATACGTTAGCTGATGGACTAGAATATGTTCGAACAGGGTTAGCAGCAGGGATAGATATTGATGCTTTTGCGCCAAGACTTTCATTTTTCTGGGCAATCGGAATGAATTATTTTATGGAAATAGCAAAAATGCGTGCTGCTCGGAGAATATGGGCTCAAATGATGCAAAGCTTTGATCCGAAAAATCCTAAATCTCTCGCTCTCCGCACACATTCACAAACTTCTGGGTGGAGTTTAACGGAGCAGGATCCATTTAATAATGTTACGAGAACGTTAGTAGAGGCAAATGCTGCAGCAATGGGTCATACACAATCCCTTCACACGAATGCATTAGATGAAGCAATTGCCTTGCCGACAGATTTCTCTGCTAGAATTGCTAGAAATACTCAACTATTCCTGCAAGAAGAAACGAATATGACGAAAGTAATCGATCCTTGGGGTGGGTCATACTATGTCGAAACACTAACACATGAATTAATGGAAAAAGCGTGGACCTTGATAGAAGAAATTGAAGCACTTGGTGGTATGGCGAAAGCGATTGAAACAGGATTACCTAAAATGAAGATTGAAGAAGCTGCTGCTAAAAAACAAGCACAAATTGATTCCTCTAAAGAAGTAATCATCGGGGTGAACAAATATCGTTTAGAGCAAGAAGATGCTATTGATATTTTAAATATTGATAATTCAGTCGTTCGTCAAAAACAGATGGAACGTTTAGAAAAAGTCAAAGCTAACCGTGATGAGAAAGCTGTACAAGAAGCGTTAAATGATTTAACGGATGCGGCAAGAAATGGTGGAACCAATCTGTTAGAAGCTGCTGTTAAAGCTGCTCGAGAACGAGCAACTATTGGTGAAATATCAGATGCTATAGAAGTGGTAGCTGGAAGACATAAGGCGGTGATCCGTTCTGTGAGTGGTGTATATAGTGCTAACTTTAATGATGCAGAAGAGATTGATGCAGTGAAACAAATGGCAGAGGACTTCCGTGAAAACGAAGGCCGCCGACCACGTATTTTAATCGCTAAGATGGGTCAAGACGGGCATGATCGCGGGGCTAAGGTTATTGCAACTGCATTTGCCGATCTAGGATTTGACGTAGATATTAGTCCGCTTTTCCAAACACCTGCAGAAACAGCACTTCAGGCAGTAGAAAATGATGTTCATGTTGTCGGAGTGAGTTCATTAGCTGCTGGACATATGACATTAGTTCCTTCATTGAGAGAGGAATTAGCTAAGCTTGGTAGAGAAGATATATTGATAGTTGTTGGTGGTGTTATCCCTGCGCAAGATTATGCTTTCTTACGAGAAAATGGTGCTTCTGCAATTTTCGGACCAGGAACAGTTATTCCTGTTGCTGCACAAAAAGTTATAGAAGAGATTTACAAGCGTCTTGGTTATGAGGAAGTGGAAGGCTAATGTCAAACACGGATAATAATAACGAATCTTCAATGCGTGTGATGAGTGGTATTAAATCGCAACATGATGGTGTGGGGAAGGCCTCTATTAAAAAGTTCTCCAAAAGAAAGCCTCTTCAAATCGATGAAGAGGAATATTTCCAGCAAATTCAAAATGGATCCAGGCTGCATTTAGCAAAAGCTATTACGTTTATTGAAAGTACTGTAAATGATCAACAACAAATTGGTCAGCAATTATTGAAAAACTTGCTTCCCTACACTGGTAACAGCATTCGTATCGGTATAACTGGAGTTCCCGGAGTTGGGAAGAGTACCTTTATAGAAGCATTTGGGAAAATGCTATGTGATCAGGGATATAGAGTTGCGGTTCTAGCTATAGATCCTAGTTCCTCTTTAACAGGCGGAAGTATTCTTGGAGATAAAACGAGAATGGAAGAGCTAGCGAAACACCCAAACGCATTTATTAGACCTTCACCAACTGCTGGTACCCTTGGAGGCGTACACAAAAAGTCTCGTGAGACGATGCTTCTATGTGAGGCTGCTGGATACGATGTCATTTTAGTTGAAACGGTTGGAGTAGGTCAAAGTGAAACGATTGTTCGAGGAATGGTCGATTTCTTTTTATTACTAGCGCTGACTGGTGCTGGTGATGAACTACAGGGAATGAAAAAAGGAATAATGGAGCTTACGGATGCAATTATTGTCCATAAGGCTGATGGATCCAATGAAAAGCTAGCGAAAAAAACCGTCGCAGAGTATAAGCAAATACTCCATTTTTTAGCACCAGCCTCTCCATACTGGAAGATTCCTGCCCTAGCAGTATCTTCGCTATTTAAAATAGGCTTAGATGCTGTTTGGGAAAATATACTGCAGTTCCAGCAACAGATGAAGGAAAAATCTGTATGGCAGCAAAGACGAAAAGAACAATCGTTAGAATGGTTTAAAGCAATGATTGTAGATCGATTATATGATGAGTTTTTTTCATCCAATGTTAAGAAAAAATCTATGGCAACTTTAGAGCAATTAGTACGGGAAGAAAAAATAACAGTTTCCCAAGCAGTTGACGAATTGTTTTCCTCGAATTCAAACAAATAATCTGATAAGATAAAACTAGTTAAAAAAAGGAGAGTGTCAGAATGAATATGGATTTTAATTTATATATGAATGATATACTAGTACAAGCTCGTGGAGAAATAGAAGCAGCAGGATTTGAACAACTTGAAACACCTGAAGCAGTAGATGCTGCATTTGCTCGTAAAGGAACTACGTTAGTAATGGTAAACTCTGTATGTGGATGTGCAGGAGGAATTGCTCGCCCAGCGGCTGCAAACTCCGTACATTACGACAAACGTCCAGATCATTTAGTAACTGTTTTTGCTGGTCAAGACAAATTAGCAACTCAGCAAGCACGTAATCTTTTCGGAGAAGATCACTTACCTTCCTCTCCATCATTTGTATTGTTAAAAGATGGACAGCCGGTAGCAGAAATCGGTCGTCATGAAATAGAAGGACACGCACCAACTTCCGTAATCACGCATTTACAAGGATTATTTGAAGAATATTGCGAAGAAGTTTAAAAGCAAAACCTGTTTCTATATGTTTTTGTAGGCTAAGGACAGTCTTGAAGTTATATGATTACTGACAGGGATGAAGCGTAGAGCCGATCGAGGAGACTCGACCTCGCCCGCGGAAACTTCCGCTTGAAACGGAAATCAGCAATATTATTGGATAGACACCATTCTTTATATAGAAAATAAAAACCAGCGGAAGCATACATATGCATTCGCTGGTTTTTATTATTTCTTAAAGGACGAAGCTTAGACCGAATAGTAATGTAGACATTACCATTACAAAAATCATTAAATAAACAATAATTTTACGAAATTTTTGGTTTTGCATAATTTCTCTCCTTTAGCTTGTACCTTTATTTTATCAAAAACATAAAAATGCACAAGAGGTAGCGAATTTTTTTTGAAATAGGTACAATAGAAGAAGATTGTTGTTTTTAAAAGGGGTGTAAAAATGGAGAAAGTTGATCATATTGGGATTGCTGTGAAAAGTATAGAAGAAGCGCTTCCATATTACACAGAATCATTAGGTTTAAAACTATTACATATAGAAGATGTTCCATCTGAAAAAGTTCGTGTAGCTTTTATCGATAGTGGGAATGTTACTCTAGAATTACTTCAACCGTCCGATGAAACAAGTACGATTCATTCATTTATAGAAAAGAAGGGTGAAGGCATTCATCATATCGCTTTTGGCGTATCTAGTATACAAGAGCGATTGGACGAGCTAAAGGCAAAAGGCGTTCAGCTAATACATGAAAAAGCAAAAGCAGGTGCACACGGAGCTCAAGTAGCATTTATACATCCGAAGGCATCTCGTGGTGTACTCTATGAATTAGTCGATAAAACTGGGGGAGTGAAGTAATTTATGGATATATATGAAAAAATCAATGACTTATATGATCGTAAACGCAAGATAGAGCTTGGAGGCGGAGATGAACGTATTGAAAAGCAGCATGAAAAAGGCAAGCTGACTGCACGCGAACGTATTGAATTGCTCGTAGATAAAGATTCATTCGTCGAGTTAAACCCCTTTATCAAGCATCGCACAGTTGACTTCGGAATGGACAAGCAAGAAGGTCCTGGAGATGGAGTAGTTACTGGTTACGGAAAAGTAAATGGTCGTCCTATTTATTTATTTTCCCAAGATTTCACTGTTTTTGGTGGAGCTCTAGGCGAAATGCATGCCCTTAAAATTGCGAATGTTATGGATTTGGCTGCTAAAAATGGAGCGCCGTTTATTGGGTTAAATGATTCTGGTGGTGCGCGTATTCAAGAAGGTGTCGTTTCACTCGATGGATATGGACAAATTTTTTATCGTAACGCTATTTATTCGGGAGTTATTCCGCAGATCTCCGTCATTTTAGGTCCATGTGCTGGTGGCGCAGTGTATTCGCCTGCTATAACTGATTTTGTGTTTATGACTGATGAAACAAGCCAAATGTTTATCACAGGTCCAAAAGTGATTGAAACCGTTACGGGTGAAAAAATTTCTGCCGAAGATCTAGGTGGATCGAAAGTACATAATACAATAAGTGGAAATGCACATTTTCGTGGAAAAACAGAAGAAGAAGTTTTAGAAAGCGTTCGTTTACTGCTAAGTTATTTACCGCAAAGCTTTGAAGAAAAGCCTTCGATAGCTGAAGTAAAGGAAGAAGATAATTATCGTCCTGACCTAGCTGATATCGTTCCTTATGAAGCAATTCGACCTTATGATGTTCGAAAGGTTATTGAACAAGTCGTTGATACAAATTCTTTCTTAGAAGTCCAAAAAGAATTTGCTAAGAACATTGTTATTGGTCTAGCTCGTATTAAGGGCGAGGTAGTAGGTTTAGTTTGTAACCAACCAAAAGTAATGGCTGGAGGTTTAGATATAGACTCTTCAGACAAAGCAGCGCGTTTTATTCGTTTCTGTGATTCCTTCAATATTCCTATCATTACGTTTGAAGATGTAACAGGGTTCTTCCCAGGCATTAAACAGGAACACGGTGGAATTATTCGCCATGGTGCTAAAATATTATTTGCTTATTCAGAAGCAACTGTTCCTAAAATAACAGTTATTTTACGTAAAGCATATGGCGGAGCTTATGTTGCTTTAAATTCCAAGTCAATTGGAGCAGATGTTGTTTTTGCATGGCCGAATGCGGAAATAGCAGTTATGGGACCAAACGGAGCTGCAAATATAATTTTTGCTCGTGAAATAGCCCAAAGTGATGATCCTGAAGCTGTACGTGCTGAAAAGATTGAGGAGTATCGTGAAAAATTTGCAAATCCTTATGTAGCAGCTTCAATGGGCATGGTCGATGATGTAATTGACCCGAGGGAAACTCGTATTAAGCTAATTCAATCATTAGAAATGATGCGGAATAAGAAAGAAACTAGACCAAACAAAAAACATGGTAATATTCCATTATAAAAGGAGACTTTTAAATGAGTCGATTAGTAGATGAATTTTTAGAGCTAGTTCAAATTGATTCTGAAACAAAGTACGAGGAAGTAATTGCCCCTATATTAAAAGGTAAATTAGAACAACTAGGTTTCTCAGTTATTGAAGACAATTCTGCTTCTAAAACTGGTCATGGAGCTGGCAACTTAATCGCAACATTAAAGGGATCAAATGCAAACATAGATACAATTTACTTTACTGTCCATATGGATACGGTTGTACCTGGTAAGGGGATTAAACCTGTTATTAAAGAGGATGGTTATATTTATTCAGATGGGACAACAATTTTAGGAGCTGACGATAAAGCCGGAATCGCCGCTTTGTTTGAAGCTATTCGTCGTTTGAAAGAGCAATCCATCGAGCATGGTGACATCCAGGTTGTCATTACTGCTGGAGAAGAAAGTGGTTTAGTAGGAGCAAAAGAATTGGATGCTTCCTTACTTACTGCAAAATATGGCTATGCAATCGATAGTGATGGGGCTGTTGGCGGTATTGTAACAGCTGCTCCTTTCCAATCTAAGCTATGGACGACAATTACAGGGAAAACTGCGCATGCTGGAGTGGCTCCTGAAAAAGGTATTTCTGCCATAACTTTAGCTGCAAAAGCGATTTCTGCTATGAAGTTAGGAAGACTTGATGCTGAAACTACCGCAAATATCGGTCGCTTTGAAGGTGGACAAGCTACAAACATCGTATGTGATGAAGTGCATATTTTATCAGAAGCACGCTCTATCAACAAAGAAAAACTAGATGCTCAGGTTGCACATATGGTGGCAACATTTGCAGAAACGGCTGAAAAATTTGGCGGTAAAGCAGTGACAGAAACACAATTAATGTATCCAGGCTTCCATTTTGAAGAAGACCACTCTGTCGTACAGGTTGCCAAACGTGCAGTGGAACGTATTGGAAGAACTGCGGAGATTAAGACTAGTGGCGGTGGTAGTGATGCCAATGTAATTGCTGGTTTTGGGATTCCTACAGTTATCTTATCTGTCGGTTATGAAGAAATTCATACAACAAATGAACGAATGCCTATTGAAGAGTTAGAAAAACTAGCCGATTTAATAGTAGAGATCGTTTTAGTGGCGGCAGAATAAAATAGGAGGTGACTTCATTGGGCAATGAAAAAGTTGTCGTATTTCAATGTGGAAATGAAGAATACGCAGTATCCATTGAACATGTAGTGTCTATAGAGAAATTAGAACATGTCAATCCAATCCCGCACTTACCGGATTATTTGATAGGTTTGATGAAAATTCGTGGGGAACTTGTACCAATTATCGATTTTGAACAAATTTTGTATAATCGTAGTGGTGTAAATGAGGAGTCTGCTAAAGTAGTTACAATGCATACGAAAGATATGACTGTTGGTCTTCTAGTGAAGGAAGCGAAAGAGATTTTAGATATAGATCAGAATAATCTAAAGCAAATTGGTCTAGTGAATTATACGAAAACACGTTATTTCACAGCAGTTGCAAACTTAGAAAATCGTATGATTACAATCGTCGATGCTTCTATATTGGTTAGTTCTTTAGAAGGCTTTAATGATATTCAATCGTATGTAGAGGAAGTAAAGAAAGAAGAGACCATTAATAATTAGTTTCATGATTAGTCAGCAAAGGTAGCTTATATAGCTACCTTTTTTTAAGTGGAAACTATATTATATTTGTACTATAGACCCAATACGCCTGCAAACTTAAAAAGTAAATCTTTTTCATTGTTCCTGCTGATTATCGTTGCAGGAGGACGCTTTCCGCGGGCGTTGCCTTAGCCTCCTCGCTTCACTGTGGGGTCTTCGCCGTTCGCTTTCCCCCTGGATCCCCACCCGACACTTCAATCAAAATAGGTATCAAACCTAAATCATATAGATTTCAACTCATAAGGCAAATTAGTAAACAAAGTAGACTATTAAAAAATGTATGGCCCATATATTTTTCGTTTAAGAAAGTTACCGGTGTTTTCTGTAGCAATAGCTTAAATTTTTTTGTAGGAGTAACACATAAGCAAAAAAATTTAATGGTCTTTGCGTTTTTAGGTGAAACATAGATAGCGGTGTGGGAGGTAGAATCTGCCGCACTGATTGCTTAAGTTGAACGCACAATGTGGAAGGAACCGCACGCACTTGGCGTTTCCGTATGGCGAGAGAAATCGAAAAAATGTACTAATAATTAGAACGCTGAATTTTGTGTTCTTTTTTGGATACTTACTGTCTAGTAATCATATTGACCACTTCTTTTGCATTTTTAGGACTTGTTTTAATCTATGATTTACTTATTTAGAGAGAATTTATCTCAAGAATTAACAATAATTACTATGGATATAAAACGTACGTTCGCATATAATGAATAAAAAGGAGGGAACAAATGTGCGTAGTGAATTAGTAAAGTATTTTAAGCATGGGTGGATGGTTGAGTTAATGTATGTTTCCAAAACCGGTGAAATTAGTAAGCGAAAAGTAAAAGTCCTTAAGTTTCAAGGGGATCTATTCCAGGCTTATTGTTTTAAGCAACATGCTAGAAGAACGTTTCTAATCGATAATGTGCTCGCAGTTTCTCCCGTATTTCCTAAAGAAAGAGGCGCCGTTTAATGATGGAACAGTTAATTGACGAACAAGATAGTCTGGTATTTTTTTGATGATTGACTATAGCAAAGTTCCGAATCGCTCCATCGCCTGTATTGATATGATGAGCTTTTATGCTAGCTGTATGGCCGTTCTGTACGATTTAGATGTTAAAACGGTTCCTATTGCAGTTGTTGGAAACTTAGATCAAAAAGGAAGTGTTGTATTAGCTGCAAGTTCTGCTATCAAGAAACAATTTGGAGTAAAAACTGGAACTCGTTTATTTGAAATACCAAACAGCCCGGAGGTTAAATTATTTGAACCCAAGATGGGCTACTTTTTAAATATGTCAATGGCTGTAACGGAAATCCTTCATAAATATGTGCCTGCAGAGGCGGTACACGTCTATTCGGTTGATGAAAGTTTTATTGATCTTACCGGTACCGAGAAATTGTGGGGACCTCCTGAAGAAACGATTCTCAAAATTCAACAAGAAATACTAGATACTTTGCAATTACACAGCACTGCTGGTATGGGACCGAATATGTTGATGGCTAAACTGGCTCTCGATTTGGAAGCAAAGAAAACAGGTTTTGCTAAATGGACATTTGACGATGTTCAAACGAAATTATGGCCAGTTTCTCCTTTATCGGAGATGTGGGGTATCGGTCGCAATATGGAGCGAAACCTGAACAATATGGGTATCTTTAAAGTGGGAGATTTAGCTAACTATGATTTAAAGACGATGGAATCGGTTTTCGGCGTGATGGGGAATCAACTTGTTTTTCATGCTAATGGAATTGATTTATCCGATCTTGGTGCACCCATAATAGAGAAACAAATAAGCTACGGTAAAAGTCAAATACTTATGCGAGATTATAACAAAAAAGAAGAAGTTTTAGCTGTCATTCTTTCTCTTGGGTTAGGTTATAGTAAAAACGCTTTCGGTGGGGGATTCAGTCGATCTCGTACGATACACGAAGCAACGAATGACACGATAAAAATTTATGAAGTATGTAAGCAGTTATTCAACGAAAACTACGCGCAAAAACCAGTTAGGCAACTATCCGTGTCCATTACTAAATTAGAAGATGAACACTCTATGCAGCTAAGTCTATTCGAACAAGAAAAGTGGAAGAATCGTAAGCTTGCAAGTGCAGTGGATAGTATACGTAATCGATATGGATCGGCTGCACTACTTCGAGCTGTTTCTTATACGGATGCTGGAACTGCAGTAAAAAGGTCTAAATTACTTGGTGGACATAAAAAGTAGGGGGCATTCATGGAAAAGCAAATAATGAGTGATAAGTTTAATCAGTTAGTAGATGAGTTATCAGTAAATAGACCGCGCAAAAATGTGATCGAATCCATTCATAAGGTGTTAAGTATGTCTCCTCAAAAAATTGGTGAGCTGATAAAGGCATCTAAGAGTAATGAGGATTAAACAAATTGAATAAACACAGAAACCCCTAGTTCATATTGGATTAGGGGTTTCTGTGTGTAGTATTAATGTTATGGTAATATCCACTCCACATCTGTTTAAAAATTACTTTTACCTTAATTGGATATTTATGTTAAAATTAATATAAGATTGATAAAGTGTTCACTTAAACTAACGGGGCAGTTTAGTTGAAGATTCGCTTTCCGAAATATTCATCTTTTTTTATAACCTAGCAATAAACACAAAAACCACATAATCAACTAATTGAGTGCTTTACTTCTAGAAGGGGTAAAGCCTTTTTTCTTTTTAAACTAAAGGGGCAGGATAGTGAAAGAAGGATTATTAAACATTTTGTTGAAATTATTACTTAATAATAATATGGAGGTAATATTAATGGTATTGCAAAGAATTAGCTTGATTACTATTGGTGCATTTAATTTGCCAATTTTACGTTCGTTTTATAAAAGTTTAGGATGGGAAGAAACAGAGATAAGTTCTGATAATTACGCTGCCTTTAAAACGGCGGGTGTAATTCTTTCAATATTTCCTATTGAGGAATTGGCTAAGGATACAGGAGTTGAAATTACTGAAAGCGTAGATACCTTTCGTGGCGTGACTTTTGCCATCAACGTAGATAAGACTGAAGAAGTGGATACAACAATTGATGCTATTAGAAAAGTAGGTGGGAATATTTTAAGAGAACCAAGTGATGCCTTTTGGGGAGGAAGAACAGCTTATTTTTCGGATCCCGAAAACAACCTTTGGGAGGTTGCTTGGAACCCAGACTCAGTATTCGATGAGCGAGGGGCTATGATTTCATTTTGATAGTAAGTTGAAAGTTTCGTATGCCATAGTTCAGTGTTTGTGAGTCTTCTACTTCAACTAACGGGTGCTTTAGCAAACAAGAGGCTGCCTTAGAGGTGGCTTTTCTTATTGAACTAAAGGGGCAGTTTAGCTGAACAAGGAATAATAAAATAAGTGATAAAAAAACATCCTGTTTTGTAGGATGTTTTAAATATTGCAGTAATTTGCAGTTTTTTATTTCTTTGCTAATTCAGAAGCAACTTTTTCAGCTTCTTCATATCCCTTTTGTAAAATATTATCTCTATCAGCACCCAGTAAATCAGTTCCTTGTACCCGAATAATTTCGTAATCTTCAATTCCCATAAAGTTGAACATTGACTTTAAGTATTTATGAGAGTATTCAACTTCGGTATACCAGTCATTATTGGTATAGATGGCTCCACTTCCTTGTATCACAACAATACTTCTTCCGTCTTTAAGTAACCCAACTGATCCTGTGTCAGTATATTTAAAAGTTTCCCTTGCAATCAAAATATTGTCCATATAGGCTTTTAACTTTGATGAAACATTAAAGTTATGCAATGGGTATGCAATAACATACTTATTTGCACTTTTGAATTGTTTTAATATCTCATTCATACGCTCTGTTAGTTCTTGTTCTTGGTTAGTAAGTTCGTGTCCATTTCTTAATTTTCCCCATGCAGTTAGCACAGTTTCATCTATCATAGGCACTACTTCACTATACAAATTAATCTGTTCAACGATTTCGTCATTAGAATGTAGCTCTTTGTAAGCTCTCATAAAATAATCAAGAACATTTAGACTTACTGAAGAAGTTGAATCAACTATTGGATGTGCGTTTATTACAAGAAGTTTATTCATAGATGTATTCCTCCTAAAAGAATGTTTAGTATAATTACAGATTGCATTAATCGTCGATAGAAGTTATCTATGATTAAGACGCTTTTTATAATACATCGAATGATAATTTGTGTCAAATTAAAAAATATATGCATCTCCAAGTTTGTGTTAATATACAATTACACTTACTATCTTGAATAATAAAAGCAGGTGAACTAAATGAAGTATAGTGTTATGGTTGAATATGCTTTGCATAGCCTTGTTTATTTAATTGATGTTCCTTCAAACGAAAGCATAGGAATAAAAGATCTTTCAGAATTTCAAGGACTATCAGAGACATACTTATCTAAAGTTTTCGGTAAATTATCTAAGGCCGGTATCGTAATTTCTGTATCTGGGGTAAATGGAGGATATAAACTGGCTAAAGCCCCTGAAGAGATATCTTTTTGGGATGTAATAAAAGCAGTAGAAGGAGTTAAGCCTATTTTTCAGTGCCAGAATATTTTAAAGAATAATCTTATGTATTTAGATAAAGAAAATTGCTCATCATGTACGTCAGGTAATTCCGCTTGCACAATAAATTTAGTAATGCTAGAAGCAGAACAGCAAATGTATGAGTTCCTAAATAGTAAGACTATTTCATGGTTAAATGAGGAACTTGAACAAGTTCTTCCAAAAGAAATAAGAGTAGGTTCACGAGAATACTTTAGAAGAAATGACACTAATTAGATCCTTTACTTTAAGCTCATTTAGGATTAATAGCATCTTCAACTACAAGACCATCATTTCGATGGTCTTTTTTTACGTTCAAATAATTAGGTAGATTTCAGCTAACCATTGTGAAATGTTACACTTAAACTAACGCGGCAGTTTAGTTGAATAAGGGTTTCTACCAAGATGAACAGGCTTTAATATAAGAGCAAAATTTTTTTGGGGGTGCATTGGTGAAAATAATTAGAATTTTATTAGGAGTAATTGTTATTGCATTCGCTAGTTATGGTTTAATAAGTAGGAAATTTGAGTTAATGCCGTTTATGATATTCTTCTTAGGGGCATTTATGTTGGTAACGGGATTAATCGAACTTCAAAGAGACAGAAAAAGATTTGAAGGGTATATGTTCATTACAATTTCTTTATTTATATTCGTTGTTTCCATACAGGGTTTCTTATTAAACTAACGCGGCAGTTTAGTTGAAGAAGAGTCTGGGTTTTTATGAAGCAATATAGATGTAGTGAGGGGGAATTAAAGATGGGTTTTATTATAACCGTTGGTGTTATTGTGATAGCAATAAGTTGCTTGACTATTGAAGTGAAGTTAAGAAAAGTAAATGAACAAAATAAAGAAATAATTGAATTGTTAAAACAACTTAACGAAAAATAAAATACTAGTTTTTCACCTATTGGATTAAAGGTAAAGATTATTTTTCACAAAACGCGCTATTATGCCAATTGTCCTACATCTAGAATTGGATATTTACGTTAGGATATAAAAAAGAATGAAGGTTTTTACCTATACTAACGCAGCAATTTAGTTCAATTAAACATTAGAATTATAGGGGTGATTTTATGGATAATCTTAATATGCTTATTGTAATATTTGTCGTAGTATCTATTGGTGGATTATTAGCTCTTTATGGAATTATAGAAGCAGCAGTCAGAAATGGTATTAATAGTTCAATAATTGGGCAATTTCTTGAAAAAAAGAATGGAACTGAAGAAGACAAAAAAAAATTTCTAGATAATGATATAGATAACAGGGATTAAATTCGCTCTTCAACTAACGAGTGCTTTACTTCAAGAAGGAGAAAAGCCTTTTTTCTTATTAAACTAACGCGGCAGGTTTGTTGAGGATAGGTATAGAATTATAGAATTGGATATTGGTATTGGGGTGAGGAAATGAA
>NZ_JBIWER010000002.1:0-942576 GCF_044762655.1 Psychrobacillus sp. NPDC096623 | reverse complement strand
GAAGATGATAAAGGTTTTTTTAGTATTTTAGAGGAATTAGTAAGAGAATAAATGAATTCTGGATTAGTATTCTAATTCAACTAACGGGTGCTTTACTTCAAGAAGGAGTAAAGCCTTTTTATTGAAGTAATGCAGCAGGTTAGTTGAACAAGCAATTATTATAAAGACGTTCAGGAACAGGAGATAAAATGGAATATAAAGACTTAGCAATACACTTTACAGAAGAATTTGAAGAGTATAAGCGTTACTTACAAGAACATATTGAATTTAATGGCGAAATCTTAAATCATGTCTTCTTCGGTGAATGCAGCAATTATTTTATTGAACTCATTGGAAAAGAGAAGGATATACCAAAGATAAAGGAATTATTTGATTATCTTGAACTGATGGCAACTTCAGGAGATGATGATGTTAAAGAATTACTAAGCGTTACTATACTTGCACAACTTGGAGACTCTAAAAAGATATTAAAAAATGCTTATAAGTATATGGGTTCAGAGACAAGGAAAGCCTCAAATGAAATTGAAAGGTTTTGGGGTAGAAATTAAACTAACGGGTGCTTTACTTCAAGATGGGGTAAAGCCTTTTTTCTTATTGAACAAAAGCAGCAGGTTAGTTGAAAGGGTTAAGCATATTAAGATAATTAAGGGGTGTGTAGGGAATGGCAAAAGAAATTATTAATGTTGATTTCATTATGAAAACGTATGATACAAGTAAAATGGACTTGTGGACTAAAGAACAATGGAAGGAATGGGTTGGTGAACCAGAGGATCATACAGGAATTCAAATATTGTTGATTAATGACAATAAGCTTTATTTGAAAGTAATGTTAATTTCTTTTAACGAAGAAACAGGAAACATGATTTTTGATTTTGATACACAAAATAAACTTGATCGAGATATAAATATTCAATTCGGCAGATGGGAAATTGATGAAAGTATTAATAATTTATCTCATGAAAAGCCTCAATATATGGAGAAACGTTCTGTAGTAAGAAGTTTTCAAAGGTTTGTAAAGCGTACTCATTTGGAAAGTTGGGATACGATAACAATTGAAATAAGTATTCTCGATGCAGAAACGAATTTAAGCATTAGAGAATTAGAATTTCAAATAAAAAAGCGTTTCATCCAGGTTTTTTAGTGAAATGTAATTCAACTAACGGGTGCTTTACTTCAAGAGGGGGTAAAGTCTTTTTTCTTATTGAACTAAAGGGGCAGGTTAGTTGAATAACTACATAAGTAAATTACAGTGAGTCAGACTAGGAATCGATTGAAAACAATTTATATATCTTAATTTAAAAATACTGATAATTGAAACTATTCATAGCTATAAAACGTATATTAATGTACTGAGTAACGATGGAAGTAATGACTGAAATGAAGGGGGGTAAAGTATGCATTGGGTGATGTGGATTATTTGGGGTTCCATAGCAGCATTAATTTTAGGTAGTTATCTAGTGGATGTTTTGACTCGAAGGAAATATAACTTAAATAAACAGGAAAAGACTTTAAACCAGAATTCAGCTGAAGCAGATGCTCTTCGAGAAGTGGAACGGTTTAACAATCAAAGTGGAACGCTTTAAATAATGCACGGATTTGGTAATTTAACTAACGGGTGCTTTAGTTTAACAAGACCGTCATTTAGATGGTCTATTTTTTTATCCAAAACTTCAAGTAGATCTTAGACATCCATTGTGAAATGTTACACTTAAACTAACGGGGCAGGTTAGTTGAACAAAAGAAACGCTGTATCCGAATAAATAAAATGTTACAATTAATGAAAAATAATACAGTTTTTTTTAAAGGGGAAATTAATCAATGGGATGGTTAATTATTATCGTTATTGCATATCTACCAATTGTTTATCGAATCCATAAACGTTTAGATTATTTAGAGAAAGAGGTCAAACGGTTAAATGGTAAGAATGGTGTTTTTTAACTAACGGGTGCTTTACTTCAAGAAGGGGTAAAGCCTTTTTTTTTAGGGGCAGGTTAGTTGAATGCCCTACGTAAGAGTTTAGCATCTACAAGTAATGCCACTCCGCAAAGTAAACATCTTTGCAGGATGGCGTTTTTATTCTAATTAATGTATCTTAATTATTTCTGGGGGGAAATACGTTATGACAGATTCAATAATAGACAAAGCTAAACACATTTTAGGATATATTCCGATTGGCCTAGACACAGCCAAAGATTGGAAGGAACAAAATTTCGATTACTTTTTTAAATATTTTGCCGATCCTAATCAAGAAACTAGAAAATATTCACTACTTGTTTTTGCGGCGGGACTCGAGAATTGGATCATAGAATCCGCAACAATTTTTACTCCTTATAATGAAATTTCTCCAGATTATATTTTTGAAGATTATATAAAATCTTTTATAAGTAATAAAGAATCTATAAAAACTGATTTTCCTGCTTTGTATAATCACATGATAATCTGTCTGCTTGAATTAAATGAGCGGAAAAAGTTTAATTCTATCGCTGGAATTACTAGTGATTCCTTATTGAATGACCTGCAAATACTGCTAAGAGAAACAGATAAAAATTCCCTTAAGTATCTTGCATTTGATGAAGTATTGACAGAAATAAGTGAAAAAGAAAGTTTTAAATAGTTGGAAGTAACATAAAGATAAAAAGACTTTCTTAATTTTGGTAACGGAAATGAAGTTTTTTATTTAAGTGTTTATATTTTTTAGCTAGATTTTCGTTTTATTAAGTTATAAAAAGGTGGGATTATTGTGTGTGGTCGTTTTACGTTATTTGCAGATTATGAACAGTTCTTAGAGCGTTTTGATATAGATGCAGCATTCGAAGAATCCGACTACTCCCCTAACTTTAATGTAGCACCGAGTTTGTGAAGAGTTACACTTAAACTAACGGGTGCTTTAGTTAAACAAGACCATCTTTTCGATGGTCTATTTTTTTATCCGAAACATCAAGTAAATCTCAGAAACACATTGTGAAATGTTACACTTAAACTAAAGGGGCAGTTTAGTTGAAGAAGGTTGCGTTTTACTCCCTCTTATATTGAATTTTTTACCGATAGTAGTTTCTATCGGTTTTTTTGATAATTAATAGAATATATAAAAATACTTAGTAGTTATCCATAATAATTTCACCTTTCCACTTCATAGTGATTATTGCAGTAGGGGTTGGCTTTTTTTTTGTTTTTAGTAGCTAATAAAGTGCCAAGCAGAAAAAAATTCAAGTATTTTTGTAACGTAATTAACTTCCAAGAGTTATATAAGTATAAGGGGGGAAAAGAGGTGGACTTTGAGGAAATCTATCGCGAATACTTTCAGGAAGTGTATTTGTATATTAAATCATTAAGTCGCGATGAGAGTATAGCTGAAGAAATTACGCAAGAGGCATTTTTTAAAGCCTTAAAATCAATTGAAAAATTTGATGGTTCAAAAGATATTAGAGCGTGGCTTTTTACAATTGCAAAAAACACATATTTCTCTCACTACAAAAGAAAAAAGTTGCTAATAGATTTAGATGTTAGAGAAGAACCAAGTACAGGAGTTCAACTTGTAAAGCATTTGATGAATGAAGAAGATGCATTTGCTGTTCATCAGTTTCTTCACTTGATGGGTGAGCCATATAAGGAAGTCTTTTCGCTTCGCACTTTTGGCGAACTACCATTTGAGAAAATAGGGAGGCTATTTGGAAAAAGCGCAGGGTGGGCAAGGATAACCTTTTACAGGGCAAGGAAGCAAATTATGGAGTATATGGAGGGAATGAACCATGAAAGAGATTAAATGCACAATCATTCAAGATGTTTTACCTCTTTATATTGACGAAGTAGTTAGTCAAGATACAAAAGAAATGGTAGACGAGCATTTACAGTATTGTGATAAGTGTCAAAAGGAATACGAGTCCATGAAACGTGATCTTTATATTCCAGTAGAAAATACAGACTCTCTTTTTAATAATATCAGTAAAAAATGGCGTAAGAAAAAAGTGGTGATTTCAATTGTTTCTACTTTAGTAACGGCAATAATTTTATTAGTAGCGTTTTTGTGTATTTTTTATTATAAAACAGTTATTCCTTATTCGGAAGATTTAATTAAAATTGAAAGACAAAATAATAATCAATTGGTTTCCCGTTATTATGGTGAAAGCTATGCAGGAGTTAACGGAACGCATCCTATTCCACTTGAAATTGATGGAGAGAAAAAGAATGTGAGTTTTATTTATTACACAAAAACATTTGCCGATTCGCCTTCAAGGAACCTTATTAATGATGAAAAAAGTCTTAATGAACAAGAATATATCTTTCAACTACCTGAAAGTGAAAAAGTTGATGCTGTGTATTATGTGGATTTTGATGTAAAGAAAATCTCTGCTGAAAAAGATTCTTGGGAATCAATTATAGAACGCGCTGTATTGATTTGGGAGAAATAATATGACAAAAGTAAAAACGATTATTGCCTTTTTTATTTTTCTGTCTGGTTTTTTGTTTATTGGAGAAAGTTATACGTTTTTTCTTGAGAATTTTCAAGAAAAGTATGTGCAGGTTGGCTATTATTTAGAAACTGGTGATTCAGAGGAAGAGATGCGTACCACCATCTTAGAAAAAGCAAATGAATTTAATGCGAATGTTTTTACTATTAGTAAAAAAGACGGTGGTGCATTTTCAAGGGAAATCACGATATATGGGGATGAGACGATACAAAATATGATGAAGAAAGACTGGGGCATTGAACCAGGGACTATTTCTTCGTTCTTCTCAGGAAAAACAACATTCATATTTAAGCCATTTGAGGAAGCAACAGAAAAAGAATTACAAAATTGTTGGTACATCGGCCAATCCCCTGAATATCTTGATAAAATGCTATTTCCTGACATGGTACAGTATTCCGGCAATTTCAGGAATGATCCTATGCCCGAAGTTTCTGAGAATGTCGTAGCGACAGTTTGGTTGTTGATGACTATAACAATTATACTGCTTACTTATTATGACACGATTTATAGTAAAAAAGAGCAAATGGTCAGAATCGTTTTTGGCTCGGATTCTAATCGGCTAAAAATCAAAAAAATAACGTCTGATACGATTGGCTATTCAATTGCTGCAACAGCAGCTCTAACCTTATTATTACCATTTACTAATTCATACTTTAGATGGAATGTGTCTATTATCGGATTATTAGCTTTGCTCGTAGGAAATGCTATTGTTATTACAATCGGTATGAGAATTGGACAACATTTCCAAATAAAATCTATCGCTTCTACTAAAAAAGCGTTACATTTTAGTATTGCCATTAAGGGATTCATTTCAATATTAACGATTCTCATATTATCTGTAACTCTATCGCTGTCAATCGAAGGAGTTAAACTTTATACCCAAAAGAATTACTATTCTTCACAAATGGATAGAATTCATGTAGATATTTCCTACCCATATGAGTATGAAAAAATGGAAGACCCACCAAATGGACAATTTGAAAACAAGATACCACTTAATACGAGTGATCAACTTAAGGATAATTTTATGCGGTACAGTTACCTTGAACTTGATTTTTCACTAATGAGCTATAATTCATTTGAAAACGTGTCGCCTAAATGGGGTGATAGATATGTATTCGCTAATTTATCTGGTTTAAAACCATACAATGAAATGATTCCAGCTTGGGAAACAATAAATAAAAAAGAAGGAAATTATATCTTGATTCCTGAAGATGCAAATCAATCAGAGATTATCGAAGAAATTATGGGTGTCAGTAATTTGCTTGGACTAAATAATCAAAATTTAGAAGGCGTATTCACTTATAAAGAAGGCCTCTCTGTAATAGCAGAAGGGTATTTAGATGATGAATTTGACTATTCATATAATATTAAGAATCCAATAATCATATTAGATACTTACAACTATGGAGCATTGCCACTATATCCTGTTAGTTATCAATTAAAAGAAGCTGAAGACCTTGATGGGATTATCGCAAATGATTTTTACTTTCTATCTCAATTTGTCAGTCTAAAAAATGAAAAAGAGAAATTAAGTGAATTTACTCAAGCCATTTCAGGTGAAGCAATCAATCCTTCCCTAATTGAATTTAATATTATCGATATTGGTGACTGGTATGATGGTCTTTGGGCTCTTCAAAACAGAAGTCTGTTAATCGCAATAATTTTGACCTTACTTACACTTATTTTGGAAGTTCAAATCTCAAGTCTCTCACTACGAATTGCGTATGAATCGAATGCTCGAGAGCTAACAATTAAAAAAGTAATGGGTTATACGTTAGTTGAGCGATTCAAATCGTTTTTCTTATTAACTTGTGGGATATGTGGATTATCCTTAGTTGGAGCCTTATTCTTCAAAGTCTTTTTGGGAATTGGTATGCTTGGCTATTTAGCTTGGGGAAGTATAATTGTATTTTTATTAGACGTGAGTATTCTTGTCTACTTAACTCGAAAAAATGATAACTTACAAATTCAAAGAGTATTGAAAGGAGGAATTTAATTTGAGGGAAACGCTAATTGAATTACAAAATACCAAAAAATATTTTGGTGATAAAGTACTGTTCGATAATTTAAACTTAAAGATCGACGCTGGTGAATTTGTTATCATAACTGGTGAAAGTGGCTGTGGGAAAACGACACTACTGAATATGATTGGCGGCTTAGAGCCAGTATCAGATGGAAAAATTATTGTCGATGGATTAGAGATCACGAATGCAAAAAA
Organism: Psychrobacillus sp. NPDC096623; assembly: GCF_044762655.1. NCBI lineage: Bacteria > Bacillati > Bacillota > Bacilli > Caryophanales > Bacillaceae > Psychrobacillus > Psychrobacillus sp. NPDC096623. The sequence continues at coordinate 935,886 of NZ_JBIWER010000002.1, read as the reverse complement.
CCTTAAAAAATATTATCGAGATACAGTAGGATTTGTTTTTCAAAATTTTGCGTTAGTGGAACAGAAAACAGTTGAGGAAAACTTACTTATGGTTCACCCAAAAGGACGATCTAATGTAACTCTTGAAGAAGCATTGCATTCTGTTGGTATGAAGAATACATTACAGCAAAAAGTTTATTCCCTCTCTGGCGGTGAACAACAACGCATTGCACTTGCCAGGCTACGGTTAAAAAATTGTAAGCTTATTTTAGCAGATGAGCCTACAGGTTCACTTGATCGAAACAACGGGCGATTAGTAATGGATATTCTTCACCAACTCAACAACGAGGGAAAAACGGTGTTGATGGTTACACATGATGAAACTTTGATTCAAGAGAGCGACATGATTATAAGATTATAAAAAGCTTTATCGGGTCAGTTCATGAATAAAACAGTTTGTGAAGGAATGTACTAAAACTAACGGGTGCTTTAGTTAAAGACCCAGGGTTGCATTTAGCAGCTCTTTTTTCTCCTTCAACTACAGGGGCAGGATAGCTGAAGAAGGAATCTCTGTTCAGATGTGGAATAATACAAAAAGGTAAGAAATTTTAGCTATAAAAGCTTCAAGAACATAGGGATAAAGGATAAATAGCCGAAGGAAGGATTAAAATCAATGAAATTTATGATGGTTGTGAAGGCTTCAAAGGATACTGAAGCAGGGACAATGCCAAAAGAGCAGATGGATCAAATGTTTGCTGCGATGAAGAAATACAATGAAGAACTAAAGAAAGCTGGAGTTCTGCTGTCAGTCGGTGGACTCCATCCAAGCTCTAAAGGTATTCGTATTAGTTACCCTGTTCCGGGGGAACCACCGACCATTACAGAGGGTCCTTTCGCTGAAGTCAATGAGTTGATTGCAGGATACTGGTTCATAGATGTGAAGTCGCGCAAGGAAGCGATCGAGTGGGCGATGCGTGCGCCAGACCCGCATGGTCTTGGAGAAGGACAGATTGAGCTTCGCCAGGTATTCGAATAGACAAATAAGCTGAACATTGGATTAACAATGATTCCATTGAAGTGGTTCTAATCATTCATAAAGCTAGGGTAGGCCATGGAATTATGGGGAAATTGACAGAATCACACAAAGACAAGGGGTGAAGTTATGAAATTTCTGCTCACATCTGCATGCATCAATAACAAAAGCATACACGACGCGCTGATTGACAACATGTAGGGCAAGCCCATTGCTGACTCCAACGCCCTCTGCAAAAGAATTGATTTTCGACGATATCCAGTTTTTAATGAAGCCATTCTTTAAATGAACCTGAAAAGTGTGTCAACTGTACATAAATCTTATTTAACTAACGGGTGCTTTAGTAAACAATTGATGGGGTTGCCATAGGTAACTCTTTTTCTTATTGAACTAACGCAGCAGGTTAGTTGAACAAGGAATTCGAAGAGGATTGGAGAAATTAACTAATAAATTGAGGAGGTAGGATAGTGAAAATTCTATTTTGGGTTCATGAATAGGCTGGCTTATATGGGGGGTTTTTACGAATGATTATTCTCCAAATGGATATGGTTTGTTTTTATCAGGTCTTATTTAAGGTTTTTTAATAGGCAGTCAGCCAAAACACTTGTTTGTCAACCTCGTAAAACAAAGAATCCTATTCACAAATTCTGAATAGGATTCTTTCTATAGAAATACGTTATAATATGCCAAACATAGTATAGATTGCGATAACGACAAACACTGCAAGTGTCTTAATCATTGTAATCATAAATATATCTTTATAGGACTGTTTATGTGTTAAACCTGAAACAGCGAGTAGTGTGATCACTGCACCGTTATGAGGTAAAGTATCCATTCCACCTGAAGCCATTGAGACAACTCTGTGCATTACTTCGGGAGAAATATTAGCAGCGGCAATCGCCTCGTTGAATTTATCTCCCATGGCATTTAATGCAATCCCCATACCACCTGAAGCAGATCCTGTTATACCCGCAAGTGTACTTGTTGTAACAGCTCCGTTAACGAGTGGATTTGTAAAGGCACCTGAGATTCCGTCACTGATTTTTGCGAACCCAGGGAGGACAGCTATAATACCGCCAAACCCAAATTCAGATCCTGTATTCATAACTGCAAGCAAGGAACCGGCAATACTTTTGTTTAGACCTTCTTTAATACCACTCGTAACCTTCTTCCAATCATAGAGCAATGCTGTAATAATCCCTACTACTAATGCAATTTCAACAGACCAAATGGCAGCATTGGCAGCTACATCGATTGAATAATCATTCAAGCCGATTGAAGAGAAATCAAATCCATTTGGATACCACTTTGGAATTGCTTTTGTTAAATAGTTATTCATAACAGCTACAAGAGCAAGTGGTACAAAAGCTAAAATCTGCCGAAGAACTGAAATATTTGCACTTAATGAAGTAGCTATATCTTGCTCTGTTTCCTCATTAATTGGCTTATCTTCACCAGGTAATCCGTAATAGCCCTCTCCATTTATCTTAGCTTTTTTCTTTCTGAATTCAAGATAGGATAGCCCAACTCCTAAGACAATGATAGCCCCAATAATTCCAAGAATTGGTGCTGCATAGATGTCAGTCCCGAAATATCTTGTAGGAATAACGTTTTGAATTTGTGGCGTACCTGGTAATGCGTCCATTGTAAAAGTAAAAGCACCCAGTGCGATAGTAGCCGGCATTAAACGCTTCGGAATATCTGCTTGTTTGAACAATTGAACGGCAAACGGATAAATTGCGAATACCGCAACGAATAGGCTAACGCCACTGTATGTCAAAATTGCACCAAGTAAAACAATCGTCAACATTGCTTGCTTAGCTCCAATCAAGCGAACAATCGTCTTGGCAATCGACTCTGCGATTCCAGACATCTCAATAATTTTCCCGAAAATAGCTCCTAATAGGAAGACAGGGAAATAGTTCTTAATGAATCCAACCATTTTTTCCATGAACACGCCGGAATAGAAAGGCAAAATATTGACAGGATCAATAATCGCCACTGCTAGAAGTGCGAATATCGGTGCAAATAATATAACTGAGTAACCACGATAAGCTGTATACATTAAACCCCCGAGGGCTAGTAGAATTATTAAGAAATCCATTCATATTCCTCCTTTACTTAATATCTCGATTTCAAAACAAATATAACGCTTTGTCACATTACTGTCAAACAATGAATTTTCAAAGCCTTAAAAGTAATTAGTAATAATAAAGCCCCATCCTGTAGGAAATAGGGAACAGAGACCTAAATTTCGGACGAATTTTATTGGACTTTTGTGAATTAGAAATTCTGGAAATGTATAATGAACCCCCTGAATAGAGTATAATTTTTCGCGCGAGAGGTAAGGTCTTTTCCAGTTGGTATTTACGAATTACTTCATTGATGACTACGTACTTTCACGTGAACCTACTTACGTTTTTTTCGCCTACCTTTAGAGCTCCATCTCGCTACTTTAGTAATTCAATTAATACTTGTAAATAACAAATACGAGCCGCTGATATATTCTTTGTATTAGATTGACCTATGCTTCCTTTACCTCGGTCCTCATCTAAAAAACTATTTTCTATGTATTGGGTAGAGTTCTTCTCCAACGGTTTAAAACACTTTTAGCTTTTTAGAACGGAACATCATAAGGTAAAATCCATTTTCTATAGAAATTATTAGAAATAACCTTCCGTTCATACTAAGTATATTTTTATTATAAAGGGCTTGTTTCATAGGAAGAATCTCGAATAGGACATTTTTTTTTAGTGTCAACTATTCAGGGTGCAATTCAGTAGCATGAATATGTCACATTTATTGGATAAAACTATTTGTGTCTATTCTGAAACAACATTGTTGACATTCTGTGAAAATGGTTATAATATTAGCCTCGAGTTCAAGAGTATTGAATTCAAGATACTTGAACAAGAGGGAAGTGAATCCATAAGGCGGAGGATATTACCTATCAATACAGTTAATAATTTTATTTCAATATAGGAAAGGAGTGATTACAAGTGATAAGTATAATTATTGGCTTAGTAATGCTGATGGCTTTAGCTTATCTTGGGTGGTCCATCATTTGGGTAGCTCCAGTAGCTGCCGGAGTTGTAGCTTTAATTAGCGGATTAGATGTGTTTGACACATATACAGGACCCTACATGGAAGGTTTAGTTGGCTTCGTTAAGAACTGGTTCCCGATCTTCTTATTAGGTGCCGTATTCGGAAAATTAATGGAAACGACAGGGGCTGCAAAATCTGTAGCTAAAAAAGTAACACAATTAATAGGAAAAAAACGTGCCGTTTTAGGCGTTTTAATAGCTGCCGCAATATTAACTTATGGTGGCGTAAGCTTGTTCGTCGTAGTTTTTGCAATCTATCCGATTGCGCTTGAACTATTCCGTGAAGCAAATATCTCAAGGAAATTGCTTGTGCCAACATTTGCTCTTGGTGCATTTACGTTCACCATGACTTCTGTTCCAGGTACACCACAAATTCAAAACTTAATACCAATGGAATCTTTCGGAACAACACCAATGGCAAGTCCTATAATTGGGATTGTCACTACATTAATCATGGCAGTTGGAGGTTATCTCTGGTTAGCATATAGACAAAAGAAACTATCTGCTATAGGTGACGTTTTTACAGAACCTACAAATCAAGTAGTTACTGAAAAGACAGAGGATGAAAGAATTCCGAACTGGATGGTGTCACTACTTCCACTTCTAATTGTGGTTGTACTACTTAATGTAGTGAAGGTGGAAGCACTATGGTCTCTTTTAATAGGGGTTCTTAGCATTATGATCTTGAATGCGAAGGATTACAAACAGTTTATTCCTTCCGTAAATGATGGTGCAAAAGGTTCCGTAATGGCAATCCTTAATACGAGTGCTGCCGTTGGTTTCGGTGCCGTAATAGCAATTGTACCAGCTTTTGAAGACATTACTTCATGGCTGTTAAATATATCAGATAATCCCTTAATTGCTGAAGGTCTAGCCGTTCAAGTCATGGCCATCATTACTGGTTCTGCTTCTGGTGGTATGGGTATTGCCTTAGGTACGCTCGGTGATACATTTGTTGAGCTATCGCAAACAACAGGCATTAGCCCTGAGGTGTTCCATAGGATTGCATCAGTAGCATCTGGTGCATCGATTTTCCCTAATAATGGTGCCTTATTAACACTTGTTGCTGTTACTGGGTTAAGCCTTAAGTCTACGTATAAAGATGTTTTCGTGGTTGCATTCATCATACCGACCATCGCATTAATTGTCGGTATCATTATGGGTGCAATCGGCTTGGTATAATAAATTAAAACTAATATTATAAAAATTGGAGGAATTTAAAATGGTTGAAAATAAAGTCGTTATTATTACAGGTTCTGCACGTGGTATTGGATTTGAAATTGGGAAACACTTTGCTCAAGAAGGTGCGAAAGTTGTCCTTTCTGATATCAATGAAGAAGGTGTACAAGCATCCGCAGAAGAACTAAAAAAACTCGGATTTGAAGCGATTGGTGTTAAAGCTGACGTTACAAGTGAAACAGATCTTCAAAATTTAGTAACAGTAACGAAAGATACTTACGGTTCAGTAGATATTCTTATTAACAACGCGGGTCTACAACATGTATCACCTATTGAAGATTTCCCAACAGCCAAATTCGAATTGATGCAAAAAATTATGTTAACAGCACCTTTCATTCTTACAAAAACAGTATTCCCTATTATGAAAGAACAAGGATGGGGACGTATTATCAACGTCGCTTCCATTAATGGATTAATCGGATTTGCAGGAAAAGCGGCATACAATAGTGCGAAACACGGGGTTATTGGCTTAACAAAAGTTGCAGCCTTAGAAGGTGCTCTCCACGGTATTACGGTAAATGCACTTGCTCCAGGATATGTTGATACACCACTTGTTCGTGGACAAATTGCAGATTTAGCGAAAACTCGCGGTATCCCAGAAGAAGATGCACTTAATGAGGCGATTCTAAATATGGTACCACAAAAGAAATTATTAGACGTTAGCGAAATAGCAGACTACGCATTATTCTTAGCAAGCGATAAAGGGAAAAGTATTACTGGACAAGCAGTCGTTATTGATGGCGGTTACACAGCTCAATAATCTTACTACCAATCTTAGTAAATAAGCTATAATGTTAAACAAGATTTGGTGGTCTTGATATTTGGAAGAACGTAGTAGAACCCTACAAGAATACAAAACGCTCTGAGGCTGAGATAGCTCGGAGCGTTTTTAGATTTATTGGAATTTCTTTTAATACTTGGTGTTTAAATATAACTTAATAACCATATTTCTCGTCACTTTTTTAAGATTGTGAAATATTGAACTTAAACTAACGGGTGCTTTAGTTAAACAAGTGGCTGCCGGTAAGGGTTGCTTTTGCTTATTGAACTAACGCAGCAGGTTAGTTCAATAAGAAATGTTATAATGGACGCTATTAAAAGTGATTAAGGTGGTAATAATTCAAATGAAAAATTGGCTTAAACTATCCAATGCAGAGTATGAAAAAGTATGGAATAAAATATATGACGAATTGAAGTTTGAACCAAGCACTACTGATTTCCCTTCTTTTAAAGTACCATCACCTTTTATTACCTACGATGTCTCTCTATACTTTGGAGAATCTGAAGATTTGGATGCGTTTGTTGATTTAGAAGAAAAAGTATTACTTGTTTTTCAAGAAATTACGTCAAAAGATGAATATATTTATGCATTAGATTGGCAACATGAATGTTATTTGATAAATTCGCATTTAGACTTTCCCAAAAATGAATTCGATGAATGGACAGTACCGATTTTCCCAGATGGCGATTATTATTTCTTTTTTCATAAGGATTTTCAATGGGGATATTTAGGGCACCCTTGGGAAAGAACAATAACTGTTTTTGGAAAAGATTTGATAAAGATGTTTGAAAAGCATCGACCAAGAATGTTTCAAAAAATATTACGTCAGGGATAATACAACCTTATTCAACTAACGGGTGCTTTAGTAAATTTTTTCAAACCCTTGATATTAACATTAGAAAGAGGAAATCAAAAAGATGGATACAAATAAACTAAGAAAATGGGCAGAGAATTATTCTATTGAAAGTAATACCATCAAAGGCTTTTGGGTAATGTTTAATAAATATAAAGAGGAACAAAAAGAGGAGTTTCTTGAAGTGTTCGGTAAGGATTTCGATAAAAGTCAATTGTCAATTGTGATGAATCGACTTGGACTTTTTATTGATGCTTGGAATAAAGATGCTCATATGCAATACGGTTTTGATTACGTTACTTCATACATTCCAATTATTTATTTAGATAATCACATTGGAGAATACAAAATGCTTTTTAACCTAGATGGTGAATGCTTTGATGATTATTTTATTATTTTTTAAACAGAACCTTCTTCAACTAACGGGTGCTTTACTTCAAGAAGGAGTAAAGCTTTTTTCTTATTGAACTAACGCGGCAGGTTAGTTTAATAAGAAGGAGGAATAGACTACCTCTTTATAGAATTAGTATTTAATTAGTGGAGGGGATTAAATGAAGATTGAGAACATATATGGTGATTTACCTATCTTAGAAACAGAACGTCTTATACTTAGAAAAGTCACTTTAGAAGATATTGAAGATATGCATCTATACGGTTCAGACGAAGAAGTGTCTAAGTATGTAACTTGGAATACCCACGAAACAATATCCGATACAAAAGGTTTTGTTGAATTTGTATTGAACAAATATGAAAACAAGCAGGTTTCACCGTGGGGAATTGAATACAAGGAAAATGGAAAATTTATCGGGACAATCGATTTTGTTTGGTGGCAACCAAATCATAAGATTGCTGAAATCGGATATGTCATTTCTAAAGACTATTGGGGAAAAGGTTTAACTACTGAAGTAGCAAAGGAAATAATAAAATTCGGTTTTGTAGAAATGGATTTAGTTCGTATTCAAGCAAGGTGTGATGTAGAAAATATCGGTTCAGCAAGAGTAATGGAAAAAGCAGGAATGTCTTTTGAAGGGATAATTAGAAAAGGTATATTTGTAAAAGGGAAACATCGAGATTTAAAAATGTACTCTATCTTAAAAGAAGAGTTTTAATTATTTCACTGAAATTCGAACTTGAAGATAAAATTTCTTGTTCAACTAACGGGTGCTTTAGTTCAACAAGACCATCATTACGATGGTCTATTTTTTTATGTCCAAAACATTAAGTTGGTCTCAGATATGTATTGTGAAATGTTACACTTAAACTAAAGAAGCAGTTTAGTTGAATAAGAGGGCCTTGTTATTTCGTGCTTTTTTTGAGGGGTATAGGTCAAATAAAGATTCTTAATCTACCGATAAAGCGTTGAAAAAATAATTCGCACTTGATTACGATATGTGTAATCAAGTGCACTTTTTTATAGTTGGATATTGCAATTTTTAATAATAAAAAGCACCGCATTTTTTGCGGTGCTTTGATTTTTATTGGAGAATTGTTTCTAAAACTTCAAGATTCTTTTTCATCAAAGTGAAATAGGATTCACTATTATCGATGTCTTCTTGTGTCAGGATACCTAGATTATGCATTTCGACAGCTTCAGCATTGATTTCCTTTTGAACGATTTCTGTTAATTTGGAAGAAACGTTTTGTTCAAAAACGACATAATCAATATTTTTCTCTTTGGCGAGATTCACAATTTCCGTTAATTCTTTTTAAGAAGGTTCATCTTGGCTGTTCAATCCAGCAATTTCGACTTGTTCGAAACCATAAGTTTCAGCAATATGCCCAAATGAGCAAGGGATACGAAGAATGTCTTGCTTTCAACATTGTTTGATAAATCGGTGGATCGGAGCTGCCATGATCATGTCCCTCATCATTTCCATGGTCATCGTTGCTTTCTTCTTAAAGTGAGGCTTCTGTTTCTAGTTCTTCATCGGAAATCGAGTCTGCAGTGGAGATAAGTTGCACATCTTCTCCACTAAGGGTATTTTGAGCACTTTAGTACTTTGAAGTAGCTTAGAATTTCATATTATATTTTAGAGCTGACCATTGCAGTTTCATAAAAGGGCTTGCAATTTATTTTTAAACAATATATGATTTAAATCGTAATCATTACTATTTATAGAATAAAAAATGGAGGAAATGTATGAAGAAATCGATTCCGGTTACCGTTTTAAGTGGTTACCTAGGTGCAGGAAAAACTACGGTATTAAATCACTTATTGGCAAATAAAGAAGGGAAGAAAATAGCTGTTATCGTAAATGATATGAGTGAAATCAATATTGATTCACAACTCATTCAGAATGGCGGATTTACACGTACGGAAGAAAAACTAGTTGAACTGACAAATGGTTGTATCTGTTGTACACTTCGAGAAGATTTGATGATTGAAGTGGAAAAGCTCGCTAAGCAAGGAAATATTGATTATTTAGTTATTGAGTCAACAGGTATTTCTGAACCGATTCCCGTTGCGCAAACATTTACATATATCGATGAAGAAGTTGGTATAGATCTATCAAGATATTGTAGATTAGATTCCATGATAACAGTAGTAGATGCCTTCCGATTCTGGAGTGACTATGAAAGTGGAGAAACTCTCCTTGAACGTAAACAAACCGACGATGTTCTCGACATTCGGGATGTTTCGGATTTATTAATTGATCAAATTGAATTTGCAAATATATTACTGATTAGTAAAACGGATTTAGTAACACCTGAGTACATAAAGGCATTTAAATCCTTTTTAGTTAAAATGAATCCCGAGGCTACAATCATTTCAGTAGAAAATGGGGTAGTGTCACCTACAGAAATCCTAGACAGAGGTCTATTTAACTTCGAGAAAGCAAGTCAAGGAGCTGGATGGATTAAAGAATTAAATGAGGAACATGTTCCCGAGACAGAAGAGTATGGCATCACATCTTTTGTTTATAGAAGAAAACGCCCATTCCACCCAGAACGTTGGTACGCTTGGTTGAATACTTTTCCACAAGAAATTGTTCGATCCAAAGGATTCTTTTGGCTCGCAACTCGAAATAATATGGCAGGTTTACTTTCTCAAGCTGGTTCTTCACTTCAAATTCAGGCTGCTGGTCATTGGATTGCATCTCTGCCAAAATCTGAGCAAGAAATGATTTTTCAAGAAGATCCTTCTTTGAAATCAAGATGGGATGATGTTCATGGTGACCGACAAACAGAAATGGTATGGATAGGACTTGATATGAATCGGGATGAAATCGAGTCCCAGCTTGATGGATGTTTGATAACTGATGCAGAAATGGAAATTGACTGGACAAAGCTGTCCGATCCACTTCCTCCTTTTATTGAAGCAAATTAAAAATTAGGCAAGTTTTTATGCAACTTGCAGAAAGTGAACAGCTATCTATCTGTTTTTTGAAACCAATAGTTAATTATCCAACAAAGAAAAGTCAGTCATAGGGTTGTTAGATTTTTCACAACACACATAGGATTACTTGAAAAAATATGGAGGTGATACAAATGAGAGTAAATATTACATTGACCTGCACAGAGACAGGTGACCGAAATTACGTTACGAAGAAAAATAAACGAAATAATCCAGAACGTATTGAATTGAAGAAATATTGTCCACGATTAAGAAAAGTGACTTTGCATAGAGAAACAAAGTAAAAATTCTATTTATTATAAATGGTTCATGAATAGCCTAAATTTTTTCTTGACGTTTAAATGGTGTATTTTTATAAATACAAATAATAATTATTACTATTAAAGGAGTGTTAAAAATGAAAATTTCATTTGCAACAGGGCTAAGTGTATTAGCTATTAGTTCACTATTAGTAGGGTGTCAGACTTCAGAACCAGCTGAAGGCTCTTCTGAAAAACAAGAGAAAACATCTGAAAGTCATACACATGTAAGTGAAAGTAATCACGATCACGAACATAGACATTTACATGATGAAGAAACAAAAAAAATTTATGACGGTTTTTTTGAGGACAGCCAAGTGAGTGATCGTTCACTTTCTGATTGGGAAGGCGACTGGCAATCAGTATATCCATACTTACAGGATGGTACACTTGACGAGGTATTCGCTTACAAAGCGGAACAGGAAGATGCTATGACATCTGAAGAGTATAAAGAGTATTATAATAAAGGGTATCAAACAGATGTTGACCGAATCATGATTCAAAGTGATAATGTAACGTTCTTCAAAAAAGGAAAAGAAAATTCAGGTGAGTATGTCTATGATGGATATGAAATCCTAACATATGATGCGGGAAATAGAGGAGTAAGATACATATTTAAACTAGCAGAAAAAATTGATGGGCTTCCTCAATTTATTCAATTTAGTGATCATAGTATCAAACCGAATGAATCTGACCACTACCATTTGTATTGGGGTGACGACCGTAAGGCATTACTAGATGAAGTCACAAACTGGCCTACCTACTACCCATCAGAGATGGATGGACATGATATTGCACACGAAATGATGGAGCATTAAATTCTAAGAGTAATAAAGTTTTTATTTTGAAATAGTAGACTTGAAACTAAAATTTAGTTATTTTTCTTATTAAACTAACGGGTGCTTTACTTCATGAAGGAGTAAAGCCTTTTTTCTTATTGAACTAAAGGGGCAGGTTAGTTGAAGATTGAAATAATAAATACAATGGAAAAACACAACAGAAAGAAAGGTGTAATTGTATGTTCAAAAACAAAAAATATTGGATTCTTATGCCACCTTTTTTGATTCTAGCAATAGCTTTACTTACCTACACAGATAACTCTTCTTATGGATTTTTAGCAATAATTATTTTCTGGATTATTTATTACTCTTGGAATTATATCGAAAAGAAGAAACAGGCTAAAAAATGATGTCATTCAATTTATTAACGGGTGCTTTACTTCAAGAAGGAGTAAAGCCTTTTTTCTTATTGAACTAACGAAGAAGTTTAGTTCAATAGGAAGGTTTTATTGCGATTGTGTTGAATAAGTTAATATATGTAAATTTTGGACAAGAAGGGTGCTTTATTTTAAGTCTGACGGCACTTTTTTCTTGAGTTAACGAAGCTGTTTAGTGGAAGAAGAGTTTCATTGATATATAAATCCTTTTCTGCATCTTAGAAAAAGGACATGGAGGGATAGAATGAGACGTTTAATAAGATTATCAATTTTACTGTTACTTGTTTTTTTTATATCGGGTTGTATAGATGATGAAGAACAAAACAAAGGAATACAGGAAGAGAAACATGAGATAGTGGATGATAACAATACTTCTACAGAAACTACTTACCATTTTTCATATAAAGGGCAGGAGTTTAAAATTATTTCATTTTTCGATGAAGTGTTGAAATATGCAAGAACAATTAGTGAGAATCCTGAACTTGATAAAAAAGCTATCTATACAGAGTATGTATTAGAACCATTTAAAGAGCAATCCTCCCTTAGTGATATAACATTAGGCGACCCTCTATCACCATCTTGGGAAATAGAACAGTTAGAAAAAAAGACGAATGAACTACTTGAAAATCAAGAAGAAATTAATAAGTGGATAGAGGAAGCCCTATTGAAATCGGCAGAACTGTTGCCAGGTGAGGATACAAATGTTTATATTTTTCCAGTTAATCCTGAAGAATGGCATGTCATTAATACTGCTGGAGGGTTGAGTGGGCTTACTTATTCAGAAAATGATATTTTACTTAGGATTGACCCATCCGTTTCAGAAGAAATGGTTAAATATGCGGCGGCTCACGAATATCATCACACAGTTAATTTTTTGCATGATAGCATACCAATCGAGTATAACATTTTAGATTTAATCATTACAGAAGGTAAAGCAGAATTCTTTACTACTATTGTATACCCTGAAATAAGAGTCGGAGCCTTTTGGACAGAGCCTCTATCAAAGGATGCCGAGGCTAAGGTGTTAGAAGAATTAAGCGTAAATGGCGAATCTATGGATTTTATTATTTACAATAATTTGAATTACGGCAATTCACGTAAAGATATTCCGAGGTGGTCGAATTACAAAATAGGTTATCAAATCACTGAAAGTTTCATTGAAAACAATCCTGATATTTCCATATTGGAATGGACAAAAATGTATTCAAAGATAATCATTAAGGGTAGTAAATATAGTAATTTGCTCCAGTAGGAATTGAAATGTTCTAAGGTGAAAATTATTTTTGAGGGGACTTATATAAATAAGGGAAAAGTTAGTTTTATTCCCTTGTTCATTTAGCTGGTGCTTTACTTCAAGAAGGAGTAAATTTTTTTCTTATTGAACTAAAGCGGCAGTCTAGTTGAAGAAACAGGTTTATTTGATAGGACTACGAATTAGTTAATATAAGAGAAGATTTTCAGAAAGGATATTACGCATCATAATTAATAATAAACAGTAGGAGTGGATATTTTGACTAAAAAAATATTCTTTATATTAGTATTATTAATTGCTATTCTATTTGTGATTAAAGTAGGAGTAGATAAGTATAAAGAGAACATCCCTCAACTACTATCATCATTTATAGATTTAGAAAAAGTAGAGGAAGATAGAAAAGAGGAATTATTAGAAGGATATAATCACATAAATTTTGAGCATTTAACAATATATTATTTAGAATCGGATAAAGAATTATTACTTGCAACCAAAAATGCTCTTGATTATGGAATTAAGTTAAATCAACAAATTATTGGTAGTTATAATAAACCTTATGATGTAGTTATATTTAAAAATAATAATGAAATAGAGAGTTTTTCTGGTTTAGAATATTCTACCGGATTTAATTCGCCAAGCATGAATATGTTCGGAATATTACCCGAAAATAGAGAAGGTATTATTAAAAATGTAGGACCAACTGTCTGGTTATACAATAAAAATATTATGCATGAATATACTCATTATGTATTTACTCAGAAACTATCTGAATTAGAAATGAATGATAGCGATATACCCCTCTGGTTTTCAGAAGGAATAGCTGAATATATTGGCATGAATGGTATGGAAGTTCCCAACACATTATCTAAAATAGTGCCCTTAAACGAATTGACGACACATGAGCAATGGAATACCTATCGAACGGACCCTTTATACGATATATACTTACAATCCAATTTAGCCATTCAATTCATAATTAATGAGTATGGTAGCGATGTTATCAACAAAATATTAATTCAAACTCAAATTCAAAGGGAATTTGAAGTAGGCTTTCAAAACGTTACAGGACTAGATGTTTCTAATCTATCTAATAGTATTTATGAATGATGTGACCCATTGCCGCAATATTTAACTAACGCAGCAGGTTAGTTCAATAAGAAAAGGGGCAGAATAATGCGTTCTACTAAAATAATGTTACTTGGTATTGCAATAATGATTTTAGGTTTCTGGATACAAGAATATGGTGGAATATTGCGTGGTGGTATAGAGTTCTTTATTGTAACTGGTGGATTTGTAGTTACGTTAATCGGATTATTTCTAAAGGATAAGTCTGAAAAAGTATAGATAAAGTGCTCAATTAACGGGTGCTTTACATCAAGAGGGGTAAAGCCTTTTTCTTATTGAACTAAAGTGGCAGGTTAGTTTAACAAGAAGGTATTACTAAGTGGGACCGAATGATTAATTAAATGAGTAATTTTAGAAGAGAAATAGGTCTTAAACGCGGAGAAACTAAACAATTGTGAAAGTAGCTTGTCTTAGGAGAGGAGATAAAAAAAATGATTGAATTACGAAAGATAACCAGGGATAACATTGATGAAGTGATAGCACTTGAAGTTGGAGAAAACCAGAAAGAATTTATATTAGAAACTACTAACCTCAGATGCTTTGCAGACGCTCATGTGCTGAACGCAGACGGTATACCTGCGACTCCACTAGCCATTTATGCTGATGAAACTATAGTTGGATTTTCGATGTATATTTACGATACGATGGATCATGAATCATTTGAAAATGAAGTTTTTTATGGCAAGAAGAGTTATTTTATTTGGCATAATATGATTGATAAAAGTTACCAAGGAAAAGGATATGGCAAGCTTGCTTTTGAAAAAATGTTGATGGATATTGAAACTATGCCATATGGGGAAGCAGAATATGTAAACCTCTTTTATCATACAAGTAATGTCATAGCTAAAACATTATACTATTCAATTGGTTTTGTTGATACAGGCATCATTCAAAATAATTCGATGTTGGCGATTAAAAATCTAGATGGGAAAATTAGAGAATCATTATTTGAATAGGTTCTTTCCGAAAGAAATGTAAGCCAATTTAACTTAAAAATATGGATTCTAGGGATATTTTAGATAAAAAACTTTATTTCTAACCAACTTTAGGTAGCTGTTTTTCTTATTCAACTAACGGGTGCTTTAGTTAAACAAGTGGCTGTTTGTAAGGGTGGCTTTTTCTTATTGAACTAACGCGGCAGTTTAGTGTAATAAACAAATAAATTAGATTGGAGTAATAAATGATTATTTTAATAAGTGCTGTAAGTGGTACTGGAAAAACATTGATGGCTCAAAAGTTACTAGAAAAATATCATATTTCTTATCTCTCTATAGACCATTTAAAAATGGGCTTGTACAGAGGGGATAAGAATTGTGGATTTACACCACTAGATAGTACCGAATTCATTGGAGATAAGCTCTGGCCAATATTAAAAGGGATTATTATGACAAATATCGAGAATGAACAACATATCATTATTGAAGGATGCTATATATCGCCTCACTATATGAAGGGCTTTGACATCAATTATTCAGAAAAAATCATTCCAGTATTCTTAGGTTTTTCGACGAATTATATTCAAGAAAACTTCGAAACAAAAATAGTGAAACATAGGAATGCTGTTGAACTCCGTAATTGGCCCGAAGAAAGAACGGTAAAAGAACTAATCAAGGAACATAAAGAATTTAAAACAGAATGTTTACAAGTAGGTGTTAGGTATTTTGAAATCGAAAACGACTATGACAAAGAAATATTGAATGTTTATGACTATATAGAGGATGAAAAACGGAGAATTGAACCTTTATAAATTGGGATTCTCAATTATAGTTCTTGAAGGAACGGGTGCTTTAGTTTAAGGGAAGATTTTTTGACTAAGGAAGCTATTTACTTCAATAAGAAAGACACATTTAATAAAAATTTACATCCATATTTGTTGGAGTATATGGAATTTTTTTCTGCTAAACTATTGATAGATTGGTGGTGATATTTTGAAACATGTTTACGCTAACCTATTAGGTGTTTGGGTTAATCTATCTAAAGACGATAAGTGTGTGATGGGACCAAATATGACTTCCCCTACATTGTGGTGGGAAGAAAACGCTGAAATATGGAGTCCCAGTAAAAGAGAAGAACACACGATGTATCAACTTGATTACATCCAGATTCATTACAAAGGTAAAGATTATAGAATTAACCCGATTTTCATCCAAATCGTAGAAGGTTAAATGCAAACCTATAGTTTTCTTTCTTTTTTGTTCTTCAATTAGGTTGTTTACACTTTTTCAACTAACGGGTGCTTTAGCTAATCATGGTCATCATTTCGATGATCTATTTTTATAACCAAAACATCGAGTAGAACTCAGAATGCATTGTGAAATGGTACACTTAAACTAACGAAGCAGGTTAGTTGAAGAAGAAGGTTATTTTCCGATTGTGTTGAATAAGTTAATATATGTAAATCCTTAAGCAAAGGGGGAGAATTATGAAAGTAATTTATATTTGTTTATTTACTGTACTCGGACTATTAATTTTATCAGGATGTACCAATCAAAAAGTGGTTAATGAACCTAAGCAATCAGTAAAGACTGAGGAAGAAGTGGAAAGTGACCATGTAGATGTTAGCGAAAACGAAACCTATTCTGTTCCATTTAAGATAAGTGAAATTAATAGTAAATTTGCTAACTTGAATGATAGTGCTTCAGATACGCCTCTTACTGGAGTAAGGTATGAAGTATCGTTGTTGTCTGAAAAAGAACTCTCGAATGAGGAAAGAATGTCTCTTAACTTTGAGGTTGTAACTGATTCTTCTATATTGAAGGAATCATTGGGACCAATACAACCCATGATTTTAAAGGACACGACTGATGGTTTCATATATTTCCTTGTCTTTGAAACAATGTATAGAGATTACACCAAGGATGAACTTGAAAAGCTAAATAAGGAACGTAACTTTCAGATATTTCTTAATTATGAAGGTGTAATTAAAAAAGTTGAATCCTTATAGAAAATATTAAATTCTTTTTCAACTAACGGGTGCTTTAGTTTAACAAGACCGTCATTTAGATGGTCTATTTTTTTATCCAAAACTTCAAGTAGATCTTAGACATCCATTGTGAAATGTTACACTTAAACTAACGCGGCAGGTTAGTTCAATAAGCAAAATAAATTTTTGATAATTTAAATGGAAAATTTATTTAAATTTGGAACCTCTATTCGTATCAAACGTATTAAAGAAAGCAGCAGTTTAGTTGAATAAGGATTTCTACCAAGATGCACAGGCTTTAATATAAGAGCGAAAAAATTTAAGGGGGGCATTGGTGAAAATAATTAGAATTTTATTAGGAATAATTGTTATTGCATTCGCTAGTTATGGTTTAATAAGTAGAAAATTTGAGTTAATGCCGTTTATGATGTTCTTCTTAGGGGCGTTTATGTTGGTAACGGGGTTAGTCGAACTTCAAAGAGACAGAAAAAGATTTGAAGGGTATATGTTCATTATAGTTTCTTTATTTATATTCTTTGTTTCCATACAGGGTTTCTTATTAAACTAACGCGTGCTTTAGTGGAAGAGTGTTGTTTAACTTGCGTTTAACAATTGGTCCATAATGTAAATTACGTTTAATTGACTGATAATTTTAAATGTTGTGTTAAAATAGTTGAAAAAGGGGTGAACCTTGTGGATAAAAAGAAAAAAATATTTATATTAGCTTTCGTAATGGGTGTTATTTCAACAGCCTTTGCATTACCATTGCTGAGTGCGTTGGGCGTTCCTTCGTTTGATGTGGTATTAACTGCCCTATTTGGAGGAAGGAAATAGCTGGGCTTTAGTCTTTTCTCTAATGTTAATCCTTCTAATCACTTTTGGTGCTGGGAAAGCTATAAAAAGCTAATACAGCAAAATTTTCCTGTTCTTATTCAACTAACGGGTGCTTTACTTCAAGAAGGGGTAAAGCCTTTTTCTTATTGAACTAACGGGGCAGTTTAGTTCAATAAGAAAAGATAGAGAATAAGATAAATAAGAATGTGAAGGTGATATTATGGACCAAATAAAGGTTGGTTCCTGGGATATTGAAATAGATGTTAATCGAACAAAAGAATTTTATAAGAATTATCATTTAATTACTGAAGGGTGTAGCTGTGATTTTTGTGCAAATTATGTTTTAGCTTGTGATATATTCTCCCAAGACATTATGAACATTTTTAATTTACTTGGTATAGACCCTCGTAAAGAAGGTGAGGTCTCTGAATATATGGAAAATGAAGATGGTACACATTTGTATGGAGGCTTTTATCATGTTGTTGGTAGGATAATTAAAGGTCCAAATTTATGGGTTCCCACAAAGAAAGGCAGTGAAGTTTCTTCACCAACTTTTATTAATTATAAAGGTATTGAGATTGGCTTTAGTAATGATTTAGTATTAGTACCAGAAGATTTTCCAACTCCAGTAATTCAATTTGAGTTTCAAATGAATGTCCCTTGGTTATTAAACTAACGGGTGCTTTAGTGAAACAAGTGGCTGCCGGTAAGGGTTGCTTTTTCTTATTGAACTAACGCAGCAGTTTAGTTAACAAGGATTAAAATACGACGATAAATCGAGGGGTAGATTTTATGGGATTTCCTGAGCTGGAAACGAATAGACTGAATTTAGTTCAAGTAAAAGAAGAACATACACAAAGCTATTTCGAAATTATGTCAAAAGATGAAGTGACTAAGTATTACGGAATGGATAGCTTGAAAAGTATTGAGGATGCTTCAAAAATAGTTGAGTCCTTTCAAAGTGCATATGAGAGTAAACGAGGTATAAGATGGGGCATTGTAATAAAAGACTCAGGTGATTTTGTTGGTACATTAGGATTAAACAACCTTAGCACTTGGAGTAAAAAAGCTGAGATTGGATATGAATTACACCCTTCACATTGGAGTAAAGGAATTACCTCCGAAGCAGTAAAAGAAGTATTAAGATACTCGTTTGAATATTTGGAGTTGTTTAGGATTGGTGCAGTGACTTATCCGCAAAATGAGCCATCTATACATTTATTAAATAGTTTAGGTTTTACTAAGGAAGGTTTGTTGAGGGGATACCTCTATCAAAATAATCAATCTCACGATGCCTTAATTTTTTCATTGTTAAGAACAGAATGGACAAAAATATAATTAAGCTAAAGTTTGCTTTAGTTTAACAAGTGGCTGCCTGTAAGGGTAGCTTTTCTTATTGAACTAACGGCGCAGTTTAGTTGAATAACGAAGAATGTGAATGAATTATCATTCAAAAGGCTTAGAGTGACCCATGTTTTATAATGATACAATTAATTACAATTGATTTCAGATAACACAGACTAAAATGAATTTTTCGGGAAGAGGGATTGTTTTGAATTATTATATTTGTAAGACATGCGGAGTTCAGTATGAAAATTCTATTGAGAAACCAAAGAAATGTAAGATTTGTGGTGAAGAAAGACAATATATAAGTGTTAAAGGGCAAACTTGGACAACATTAGAAACTATGATTAAAGATGGTACATATAAAAATACTATTAGTTTCGAAGAAGAGGGACTATATAGCATAAAAACTAGTCCAAGTTTTGGAATTGGGCAAACAGCCTATTTTATACAAAATAAGAACTTTAATTTGTTGTGGGATTGTATTTCATATATTGATGAAATTACGATTAAAGAAATAGAAGACTTAGGTGGAATAGATGCAATAGCTTTATCTCATCCCCATTATTACTCAAGTCAAGTAGAATGGGCGGAAGCTTTTAATGCTCCGATTTATATTCATGAAGATGATAAAGAATGGGTGACGAGACCAAGTGAACGAATAGTTTTTTGGACTGGTGAGTCACTTGAATTAGAAGAAGGTATCATCATACAGAGAGTTGGCGGTCATTATAAGGGTGGTACAATTTTAGAATGGAAAAATGGAAGCAATCAGAACGGAATCTTATTGACTGGAGATATCATTAGGGTCGTTGCTGACCGTCAATGGGTAAGTTTTATGTATAGTTATGCGAATTTTATTCCACTTCCAAGAGTTACGATTGAAAGGATTACAAACAGGGTAAAAGAATTGAAGTTTGATCGATTATATGATGCGTTTAATCGTGTCATTAAAGAAGAGGCTAAGCAAAGTGTACAAAGATCTGCAACCCGTTATATTGAAGCAATAAATGGAACCTTGTTTAGTACATAATGCAACTAAAGCGAGGCGGTTTAGAAAGAGAAGGAATTCCTTATTGTATCGAAAAGATAATTAAACAGACTTTAATTAAGAGGTGAATTTAATGCTTTTTCATTATCATTTTTGGACTCCTTATGTTGAAGAAACAGAAAAATTTTATGAGGATAATGGCTTTCGTATATTTCAAAGAGTAGGAAAATATGATGGGGATTTTCAAACGTTTAATCCACCGTTAACGTGGAATGACTTTCGAGAGAAAAAAATTCTTTTTCGAATTGTAGAGGTAAGAAAAGGGAATATAAATATTACTTTCGGTTACGGCAAGAAAATTATGTTTGATCATATTGGCTTTTTGGTATCAGAAAAAGAACAAAATAAGATATGTGAAAACGCAGAAAAAATGAATTGGGAAGTTAATAGAGGAGAAAGAAGAACCTTTATCACCACACCTTATAGATTTAGGATAGAACTCCAAACAAACACAGACGTTATAGACCCTATGACTGATAACATAAAAATAAAAGAATTAAAGTTGGAAACTAAAAAGAAAGGATTAGATAATGACCTTTCCATTCTGTTTAATAAAACGGCTAATAATATAATTTCAGAAGTTGGTGATGAGGTTACTATTAAAGAAGCTGTAATAAATGGATTATTATCATCGAACATTGTTGACCCCAATGGAGTTAGAATTATTAACAGTATTTAGATATTCTTATTAAACTAACGGGTGCTCTACTTCAAGAAGGAGTAAAGCCTTTTTTCTTATTGAACTAACGCGGCAGTTTAGTTCAATAAGTATTATTATGTGAAGCGTGGAGAAACTACCCTACACAATAGATTGTAGGTGAGCAAAATGAAAACTATATCAACTTGTTTTTTTATCTTGATACTGGTGGGTTCTATCTCAGCTTTCGCCAAATTCCCTATACAAGCAACGATAGGGAATTTTTTTCCCTTAAGTTATGCTAAAGAAAAAATAGAGAACGGGAAGTATGAAGTAGATTCGTTTTTCTCGTTACCAGAGAAAGAATTAACGCTTTTAGAAGCATATAATTTATTATTAGAACAAGGTAAACAATTTGATAAAGAAACAATTCTTGTATTTATGAACAGTGTTGATGATGAAATTGTAAGTGGTCAAAATGGAAAAAAAGGAGATTGGCAAGGAGTTTTCTCTTTGCCATCAGTTAAACGTCAGATGATAGTTGGTATTGAAAAAGGCAAACTAAAAAGTTACATAATAAGTGACAGTTCTGAAGAACTAACTATTCCACAATCAGAAGTTAAAATAGATAGTAGCCAAATTATTAAAATCGCTGTTGAGAAATTTAATTTACAACCCAGCCCAACAGAAGACCCTTTCTCACACGGATATCATTTTAGATTAGTGAGAGATGAGAAACACATTTTTCTTGGAGTCGATGGAAAAATAAATGGTCAAAGTGCTGAGGTCTTTTTTAATCCAAAAAACGGTGAATATTTAGGAAGTACAAAAGAAAATAAATAACTTCTTCCTCAACTACGGGTGCTTTACTTCAAGAAGGAGTAAAGCCTTTTATCTTATTGAACTAAAGAAGCAGTTTAGTTGAATAAAGGGGGATGACAATAATAAATATTTTTTTCATTAACTGGGCAATCCTCCAGAAATATAGAATTAAGTTTGTAATACCAGTTAAACAGCGAATTATCATATTCTAGTATGATTCTATTAATAGGACATACTTTTTATTTTGAAAATCTTTAAGTAAAATTTCATATTTAAATGTTAACTTTTTTCAATGTTAAAGGTCTTATAAATGAAAAGGAGGGGAGTAATTGAGTCGGCATGATGAACTGTACATAGTTTTACAAGAAAAAACAGTAAATATTTTTAAATATTTAATTAAAAATGGTGCAACCCCTCAAGATGCTGAAGATATTATCCAAGAATCCATCTATAAATTTATTTTATATATTGATTCCATTGACCCAAACAAAGCGTATAGTTGGTTATTTCGTGTAGCAATTAACCATTATTATGATTTGTGTCGCAGACAGAAAAGGGAGGTGTATATATCTTTTGGTAACTTTGAGCTGGTAGATGATTCACTTTTACCAGAAGATTATGTTCAACAAATTGAAGTGAATAAAGAAATTCAAGACATACTGAATCAACTCCCCCCCTTACATAAGCAACTAATCTTGTTGAAATATGTACTTGGATTAAGCTACCAAGAGATTTCTGAAATGTTGGACTTAAATCTAGGAACATTGAAAACTTATTTATTTCGTGCAAGAAAATCCTTTAAAGACATGTATCGAAAGGAGAAGGACAAACATGACGGAAAATAAAATAGAACAGGAATTAAATGATTTATTTGATGGGAAGTCAACAAGTGTTATTTCAAAGGTTGTAAAAAAAGCAAAGAGAAAAACCATTCTTCGAAATATAGGTATCTCTTTATTTGTCATCGTATTTCTGATAATTACTTTAAGTTTTTCTTGGTTTATTATCATAAGAGGAAGCCAAGAAAAGGCGATGCGGGATATCGAATTATTTAGCAGAATCACTAATCCCAATATTGTGCTATTAGGAAGCCAAAACGAATCAAATGGTGTATTTGAAGGTATTTTAACGTTTAATCGTTATAAAGAGATTGAAGGGATTCCAGTAGATTGGAGTAATCAAGTTGTTATGTATAGTCTATTTGGTGGGATAAGTCGTTTTACAGGAAATCATTCCCCGATACAGTTAGAAGACAAAGAGGATGGACTAGTAAGGTATTATGATCGTGAGACAAAGCAAAGAATGTTGAGTTTTTATCATCCAGAGGTATTGTACAAACAAATTCGTAATGACCTAAATACCTTAAATAATTTTACAGATGATACTTTGGTCGAATTAGGGGTTTCATTTAACCAAAAATATACACTGAAAGAAGTTCGTGAATTAATTCCAGAGAATATTACACTTAAATGGTACTGGGTAGATACTTATTCAGAAGAAGACACTGAATCATTAAACACAAACATAAACGAGTATAATTCCAATTCGACTGAATTGGCTACTAAAATTTACGGGTTTAGTGAAAACTCTATCGATTCATCTATGAGTGAGACGTATTTTATTGATGCTTTACAAATGGGCTTAAATTATAAAGATGGAAAATACTTTGGGGAATTTAATCGTATATATAACAATCTAAAAGGAGTTTCTGCGAAACTAGCTGCTGAAAATATCGAGATAATAGGTGTAGTTGTAACGGGTACAGCAGCAGAGTTAAAAAGACTAGAAGATTTAGAAATGATTCGGGCATCTGAATTTGGTGTAACGGTGAATCCAAATAAGTAGTAACAAGTTAAAGAAAAATTCAATTCTAAAAAGATATGAAAAATCTTGAAAATATTAAAGATTAACAATAAAGGAGGAATAGTTATGTTACATTTTATGAAAATGGAAATTTCTAAGTTAAAATATCCCCACCTTATTACTTTACTTACAGCTCTATTGTTTAGTGGAGGGATCGTTATTATTCGCCAATATGGTTATTTCTATAATTACAATATTGAAGTTTGGGAACAATCAGGTGAGCTAATTGCACTCTTTTTTCCTTTTTTTGCTGTAGTTCCTGCATGTTGGTTAATATTCTGTGATCGAAAAAAAGGTAATGGTTCTTCCAATAATGCCGGGGAATCAAAGAGAAAGTACATGATTGCCAAGTGGTTAGTTTCATCAATCAGTGGTGCTATCATCACTTTTGTTTTATCTTTTATAGGGTTAATTATTGCCTTATATTTTATCCCAGATGTAATACCACATGGTTCGGATTATGCCATAGAAAACTATGCTGGTTATTATTTTGTTAATCATCCGTTCTTATATGGACTTGTTCTTAGTTGTTGGAGGGCATTTATAGGTTTTGTTGTTGCTACATTTGGTTTTGTACTTTGGATATATTTAAAAAATATCTTTGTTGTGTTTACAGGTCCTTTTTGTTACATGATGTTAGAAAATATTATTCTAGCTTATTCAGATGTTCCTTATTTTAGGTTGATTACTTCGTTTGTTCCAAGTATCCTATCTTCAAATGCAATTACTACCGGACGCTTACTAGTAGGACCTTTATTATTAATTCTATTAATTAGTGGACTCTTTTGCGTTAGGATTATAGTAAAAAGGTTTTTGATGAAGCAACGTGACAGTTTAATATAGATCATTCGTCCTTTGTGAAGAGGTAAGAAATAATAACTGTAGCCTGTTTTCTTATTGAACTAAAGCGGCAGTTTAGTTGAATAAGAAGATTTTTTTGTATGGTATCGAATAAGTTAATATATGTAAATTACAATAGAATGTTTTTTGGGGGAGTGAAGAAATATGCCAATGGAACAAGAAACAATGGGTATGCTAATAGGTGGATTTACAATCATAATGGGTATAGCGTTTATTGTTGTATTACTGTTAATGTTTTCAAAAAAACGAAAGCCATTTAGAATGGCTTATGGATTGGTTATTGGTTTTTTTATATTTTTTAGTTGGGCAATAAGCCAAGCATTAAATGCAATCAGTTTTGATGTTAACCATCCGATGGCATCTGAAGAAATTTCTCTACGCCTTGGAATTGCAGGAGTTTTATGGGCAGTTAGTATGTTATTTTTACTATTCGGCTTAATAAATTTCTCATCTACCAGGAAGAACACAGTAGAAACTCAATAAAGATTAAATTTTCAAGAAGGAATCGGTAATCTGATAAACCTTCTTGAACTAACAGGTACTTTAGCTAAGATCACGTATACATAAAATTTATAGCGGAAGTACTAGAATGAAAAAAATGCCTATGGATATTTGTTTTTATATTTTTTATAACTGGATGCCAATTAAATGAAAATTAAGATTTAAAGCCACCTCATCCGACTATAACAGTTGATAATCAAGAAATTTCTTTTGCAATGGGGACATATTCTTGGTCAAAAAATGGAGAAGTTGTTAATGCTGACTCGGCATCCCCAGCTGAACTTGTAGAAAAGGTGAAGATGAATGAAGTTCCAAGCGGGAAAACAATATCAATTAACTTTGATTACAAACCTTCTTCAATCGAAATTGGTAATTGGGAGAACAATGGCGTGGATCTTAAAAGATCTAATACCCATGAATTTAGATTACCGGAGCTTGAAGGCAAATTCATTTTTGTCATTCACGCAAGTTGGGATGAAGGTGATGGAATTTATGCTTTCCGAATTAAAACAATTAATAACTAATAGGACTCTCTTTGGGGTCCTTTTTCTTTTGTAGAGGAATAAGATTGTGAAAGTCTACACTTAAACTAACGGGTGCTTTAGTAAAAAATCATGGGGTTGCCATTGGTAACTGATTTTCTTCTTGAACTAACGGCGCAGGTTAGTTGAATAACGAGTACAATATTTTTAGACCTTGTTTTTAGCGTTAAATGATAAAAATACTTATTGAAAATTTAATAGGAGTTTGAGGTGAATAAGTTGTTTACAATAGAAAAATACATTAGCTCATTAAAAGAAAATCTTGAAAAGAACTCTGATAAGTTGATTCGAAATATAAGAGAAATACTTGGTTTTAATTATTACAATGAAATAGATTTATTAGATTTCTCGGTTTTTATTCAACCATTCGACCTTTCCATTATGATATTTTCTATGGACAGAGAAGCAAATGAAGTTTTTTACGAAGGAAGCGATAGTAGTATTTTTGCAGGTAGTCACGAATTACTTGAAGATATGCAATACTACGAACTTCCTACTGATAAGTCAGACGAGTTCTGGGAGTTTCATGAACAGAATGATGAGATAATATCCAAAGCTGAAGAACAAGCCATTGTGGAATGGTTTGTTGCGTGTTGGAATAAAGCAGATGGGGTAAGTATAAAATTACCTGCCTATTTCGGTTTCCACGATGACGATAAATCCTTTGACTTACATAAAAATAAATGGATTTCTGATGAGGAAAAATGGTCTGATTAAACTTCAAAAGATGGCAGACCCTCTTTCACTAACGGGTGCTTTACTTCAGTAAGAGAAGGTATAATACATTGTAAAAGAGAAACAAAATTGTAGAACATAGAAAGGTGGGATAGATATGAGAAAAAGGAAAATTATTTTTATTTTTTGTATTATCTTAGTATTAATTATTATTTCCCCACCAATTTTAGCTCCAATATTGCACAATGATAATACTCCAAGAAGTGCTATAAGAAACTATATACAAAATGCTGGGTATCCTTATCAAAGTTTTTTTGCTTTAGTAAGAGCCGTACCAAATAGCGGGAACGAATATTCTGTCTATTTTACCGATGCGAATAATCCAAAGGTGGATGATCCAGATGATGTAATAAGTTACCTATGCTATACGGAAAAAAATAACGAAGATACATTTAAAGTATCTTGTAATCCAATAGTATATTTCTAAAAATGATACTGTAAATCTTAACTAACGGGTGCTTTAGTTAACAAGGGGCTGCCTGTAAGGGTAGCTTTTTCTTATTGAACTAACGAAGCAGTTTAGTTGAAGAAGATATGTTTGAAAAGAAAAATTAATTGCAATGAGGATGGTGGGAAAAATGGATCACAATAAAATGTTAACTATTAATAAAGATGGTTGGGAAAAATCAGCAGAACGTTTTTTCGGACGGACAGCTCTTCCTGAGTATGGACCTTTTTCTTTAACGGAAGAGCAACTTAAATTGTTTGGCAGTATTTCTGGAAAGAAGGTCTTAGACATAGGATGTGGCAGCGGACATTCATTGCAATATATGAGTAACAATGGAGCTACTGAACTATGGGGAATCGATCTATCAAGTAAACAAATCAATACGGCATCAAAATTATTAGGCAATCAACACAATAATGTAAAGTTGTTTGAATCTCCAATGGAGGTAAATCCAGGGTTGCCAAGTAGTTATTTTGATATTGTTTATTCCATATACGCATTTGGATGGACAGTGGATCTTAACAGTACTTTAGCAAACATTAATAGTTATTTGAAACCAGGCGGAACTTTTATTTTTAGTTGGGAGCATCCATTTCATGATCGTATAAAATTCGAAAATGGATCTTTTATTGTTAAGAGGTCCTACCTTGAAGAAGGGCCAGAATTTAATGAAGCATGGCATAATGAAGTTATCATCTATCATAGGAAACTTAGTACATATATAAATTCATTAATCGATTCAAATTTTATTATAGAAAAGGTGATAGATGAAGTTGCGATACCGCATACACCTTCCGAAAATCCTTCAAGATGGTATTCAACACAAAAAGCAAGTCTAATTCCAGCAACTTTTATAATAAAGGCTTCTAAAAAAAATAAAGAGTGTTAATTCAATTATGGTTGGCACTCTTTTATTGAACTAAAGGGGCAGTTTAGTTGAATAAGCTAGACAAAATCAGAATCAACAAACCTAAGAGGTGAAATCACTTGAGAACAATAAAGATATGCGTATTATCTAATGCCCCAAAAATAGTAATCGTTATTCTCTGTATAGTGATAGCATTTTCAATTTGGATTTATAATAACCATAAGAAGAATGAAGTTGCTGTGTTTGAACATTCAATGGATTACATCATAACCAAATATAATGAAGATGAAAATTTTAGAAATGTAGGCGTTCGATATGATAATAATCGCGAAAACTATTATATTATCTTACAAAACGATACCAGTCATAAGATTTATTCTTTAGAAGTTAAATTAACGGATAATCTTTCTTTAGTCCATTTCGAAGACAATACTTTATATGATGCGTACCCAGATTAAGAGAATTAATTATTTTCCTTTACACACCCAATTTGTTTAGTGGCGAGAAAGCCATTGTGTCGGGATAATATATTCACTTAAACGTTCGTTTTTCCAAATACTTTTTATTCAACTAACGGGTGCTTTAGCAAAATATGGCCATCCTTTCAATGGTCTGTTTTTATTCCCAAAATTTCAAGTAGATCTCAGTTATGAATTGTGAAATGTTATACTTAAACTAAGGCGGAAGTTAGTTTAATAAGTTTTTTATAAGGAAATAAACATTGTATCCTTTAGTTAAAGTAGAATTCAGATTTTTGAAAAGGTTCATTGAATATATTGTTTGGAAAACCTAAAAATATAAGCAAAGGATGGTATAACAATTTGGAAATTAAATTAGATGACCTTACAGATAAAAGAACTATTGAACTTATTAGTACACACTTAGCTGGTATGGCTGAAAACTCCCCTCCAGAAAGTATACATGCCTTAAATGTTGAAGGACTCCAGCGAGATAATGTTACTTTTTATAGTGCCTGGGAAGACGAAGAAATTATGGGTTGTGGAGCTTTAAAAGAACTAACTAACAAACATGGAGAAGTAAAGTCCATGCGAACAGTAGAAAAGCATTTGAAAAAAGGTGTGGCTAGAGCCATATTACAGCATATTATTAATGAAGCTAAAATGCGTGGCTATACAAAATTAAGTCTTGAAACAGGCTCTATCGAGGCCTTCCAACCAGCTTACCGACTATATGAAAGCTTTAGGTTTTCATACTGCGAGCCTTTTGATAAATATTCTGATGACCCAAACAGTCTGTTTATGACATTGAATTTATAATTGACTATTTTTCCCATTAGGAATGTATAATCATTTTACACAGCTATATAAAATATAGATTAATTAATAGATAGAGGGTGTTTAGTTAATCAAGAAAATTGGAAGTAGTCGTTAGTGCAATAAAAAGGCTGATTGACAAGAATTAAGATATATTGTGAAGAGTTTCACTTAAACTAACGGGTGCTTTACTTCAGGATGGGGTAAAGCCTTTTTCAATCTAACTCATTCATTTGAAGGCTTATGATGATTTTCTAATTCGCTTTGAAGAAGCTTGGATTGTATTTTGGTATGGAGTATCGAAATAAAATTGTACGGGAACATAAGATAATATTGTTTATTCAAGAATAGGGCGCAATTCTGTAACTAGGATTAGCGCTTATTTAAAAAGGAAGTGTAATTATTATGGATTTTTCTAATAAAACAGTGATCATAACAGGGGCTGGAAATGGAATTGGGAGAGGAATTGCCCTACATTACGCAGAAAAAGGTGCCAATGTTATTTTAGCAGATATCGACGAAAAAGCAGGTAAAAAAACAGTTACAAGGATGAAAGAACAGGGTAAAGAAGTACTTTTCGTACAAACAGATGTAAGGCTCGAAATAGATATTGTTCGATTAATGGAATTAGCTAATCAAACATATGGCCGGATAGATATTTTAATCAATAATGCAGGAAAAGCGTTATTCAAGTCCCCTTATGATATTTCGCTAGAAGAATGGGAAGATGTGATAAACACAAACTTAAGAAGTGTTTTCTTGGGTTCACGTGAAGCAGCAAAGTATATGCGACATAATAAGGAAGGTGGATCAATTGTGAATATCTCCTCCACAAGGGCCATTATGTCTGAGCCAAATTCTGAATCTTATGCTGCCACAAAAGGTGGCATCGTAGCCATTACACATGCACTTGCAGCCTCATTTAGCGAAGATAGGATTACAGTCAATGCTATTTCCCCAGGTTGGATTGAAACAGGAGATTATTCAAAATTAAGTAAAATTGATCATGAACAGCATCTATCAAAGCGCGTAGGAAAACCAGATGATATTGCACGAGCCTGTCTTTATTTAACAGCCAAAGAAAATGATTTTGTTACAGGTATTAATCTTGTCATAGATGGTGGAATGACGAGGAAAATGATGTATGAGGAATAGGTGGTAAATACAGAAGTGTTATCAATAGAGCCTAATTTATCCAAGGTGATTTACTGAATCATCATGTTTCACAAATTTAATAGAAAAAAATGAATACTTTTGTAAAGAAGCTCCAATAGCTTTTCCTTTCTACCTAACTTGATTGTAATAAATCTTGTTCAACTAACGGGTGCTTTAGTTAAACAAGTGGCTACCTGTAAGGGTAGCTTTTTTTATTGAACTAACGGGGCAGGTTAGTGAAATTAGAAGGTATTTGAGATTTTTTTGTAGAAATAGTCTATTAATGAAAGGAGAATTCAAAATGTCAGAAACAACATTACAAAATAAGTCTATTAAAGAACTAGAAGAAATAAAGTTAGTTGGGTTTAGAGTTTTATGTCCTGGTGACCAATATTTAATTGAGATCGCTAAAGCGTCATTACAGTTAAGTGAACGTATGAATGAAATTAAGCATGTCGTTAATCCATTACTCCAATTTGGTGCATTTGTTGTAGAGAATGGTACTGATGATGAAGATGGGTATCGGGTTTGTGTTGAAGTTAAAGAGTACGAAGATATTCCTTCTGATATGGTGACTCTATCAGTTCCTCCTCAAAGATATGCTGTTTCAAGATATAAAGGCGTTAACTATAAAATAATGGATGCCTATAATGACTTACATTTGTGGATTGAAGAGAACAAATATAGAAGGCTCAAAGATAAATGGCATTTAGAAAAGTATTATAGTTGGAAAGACACTGAAAATGTAGATGTAGAATTATTAGATACTGTTGAATAATGGTTGCTGTGGCAGCGATTTTTTAATTTCTAATGAAATTTGTAATGATTGTACTTCAACTAACGGGTGCTTTAGTTAAACAAGTGGCTACCTGTAAGGGTAGCTTTTCTTATGTAACTAACGGGGCAGTTTAGTTTAATAAGGCATTTGAGTATCATGGTGAAAAGTCGTGTCTAAATGGTTTTCATATAGAATATTCTTCATTTAACGACGCAGGTTTTTTGGAGTAGTTTATTGAATAAAAAAAGGAGAAAAGATATTTTAAAGGAGGTAAAAAGAGCTTGGATTACGTTGAAGGTTATAAAATAAAGATTGCTACAAATGACGATAGTAGTGTAATTATTAAAATGTTAAAGCAGATAGCACAATGGATGAAGGACAATGAAATAAACCAATGGAAGTTTCTATTAGATGGTGGTGATGATGAAGAGATTGAACAAGCCATAACTAATAACGAAACATACATTGTTTTGAAAGATGAGGATATTGTGGCTACATTCACACTATTATCTAAACAAAGTGAATGGGATAGGGATATCTGGGGAAGTGATATTTCTTCAAAATCCCTCTATCTACATAGACTTGCAATTATTCCTACCTATATGAGGAAAGGTATAGGTAAAAGTATATTGACTTGGATACAAGACAATGTAAGTGATAAAGAATATCTTAAGTTAGATTGTGTTGCAGATAATACTAAATTAAATAACTTTTATATAAACAATAACTTTGAACTCGTTGGCTTAATCGATGGACATAGTAAATATCAAAAAAGTATAAAAAAGAATTAGAAATTCTTCAACTAACGGGTGCTTTAGTTAAACAAAAGGCTGTCTGTAAGGGTGGTTTTTTTCTTATTGAACTAACGCGGCAGTTTAGTTTAATAAGAAAAAGGGTTTGTTTAGTAATTTCTAGAATTAGAATCAATAGAATTTAGGGAGGGATTAAAATGAAACAAAATATCTATGATAATGACATCTTCTTTAAAAGTTATACTTCTTTAAGAGATAGTGGAATAACCTACAATGACTTTGTTGAACAACCTGCGATAAAATCCGCAATCTCAAGCCTTAATGGCAAGAACATATTGGATTTAGGTTGTGGAACTGGTGAATTTGCAAAGTACTGTGTAGAAAATGGTGCCACAAAGGTTGTAGGAATAGATATCTCAAAGAATATGATCGAACATGCTAACAAAGAAAACAAACACGAGAAAATAGATTATATTTGTACCTCAATAGAAGATTTGGAATTACAAAATCAGAAATTTGACTTAATCATAAGCTCTCTTGCTGTTCATTATATAGCTGATTACTCGGCTATAATTGAAAAAGTTACTAGCTTATTGAATAAAAACGGAGAATATATTTTTTCAACTGAACATCCAATTGTAACTGCACGAAAAGAGATGAACAATTGGATTGACGATAAAGAGGGAAATAGATTACATTGGGCATTGGATAATTACCAAGAAGAAGGAGAAAGAGAGCAACATTGGTATATAGATGGTGTTATTAAATATCATAGAACGATTTCAACATTAATTAATACGCTAATTAACAACGGTCTTGTATTAGAAAAAATTATTGAACCACAGTCAATTCCAACCGGATTAGAAAAAATGCCAAAATTGATTAATGAACAGAGAAGACCCTCTTTTATAGTTATAAAGGCAAAAAAATGAATTTTTTCTATTTAAGAGTGCTTTAGTTTTAAAGGTCATGGGTTGGTTGCTTAGGGAACTTTTTTTTCTTATTGAACCAACGGGGCAGGTTAGTTCAATAAGAGCTACAAAAAAAGAAATGAATCAAGACAAAGGAATATTTCCTGCGTGAAAACATCTATAGAATTGGCGAAAATATAGTCCACAACTTAATTAACTGTATAGTAAAGTTCTTTGTTGAACATAAAAACTAAATTCAGGTTAAATCAGAAGTAATATCAGTGAATAATAAAAGATGCCTCTAACACACTAATCAATAAAGGGGGTGAAAACGATCCAAGATACCCATAAAAAGTGTCTCTAAGTTAATAAAACCCTAAGTGTTATTCAAAACTTTCCAATGCTATTTTTAAGTTAGAATAAATTTTGCTGCCAGATAAATCTATTCCTTCATTAATAGCCAATTGAGCCAATTTGGGACTAATTCCAGTTGATATAATGTCCATTCCCATTAAACGAAGCATTTGTCCAATTTGGTTAAGATATTTGACGTTTTCTTTGTCTAATTTATAAACACCTGAAAAATCAACGATAACACAATTTACCCCTAAATCAGACATTTTAGGAAGTAGATTTTCTATCATATATTGTATCCGGTATGAGTCGATGTTTCCTACCAATGGCAGGACAATTATGCCGTCCTTAACAGGAACAATTGGGGTAGATACTTCTGCTAATTCAATCTGCGCCATCTTTTGATACTCGTTCACAAGAAATTCATAATTAGAAACAGTTTCATTAAGGCTTATATCTAACATATGATTTACCTGCTTTATAAGCTTACTTAGTTCTTTCAAGCTAAGATTATATTCCAATCCCAATTCAGTTAATATATCAGTAATAACATCCCTCGTTGGCAAATACCTAACTACTAGAGTAGAAAGATTCCCATCAAGTGAAACCATAGCTGCATTCTTTTTACTCCATACTAATAGTAATTCAGGTGTTTTTTTTTCTTCACTAATTATGTATTCACCTATAAAACTTACAAACTCAATATACATTGTAACAGCTTGATCTTGTTCCCATTTAGGAATATCCTGATTCAGAGAATTAAGAACACCGTTAACAATTTCAATAGCCAATGATTCTTTATTACTGAGAAGATGATTAGAAATGTTGTTAAGTGAGTTCATAATTCTTTCTCCCTTTTTATTTGCCTTCTTATCAATCATAAAAATATGAACTATTTATGTCAAGGTGAAGGTACTGATTAACATCAAAACTTCATAATACCCCCCCGTTGTACTTTTACGGGGCAGGTTAGTTGAAGAGTGTTGTTTAACTTGTGTTCAATAATCGGGCCATTATCTGGAATAACGTATTG
Source organism: Psychrobacillus sp. NPDC096623 (assembly GCF_044762655.1). Classification (NCBI taxonomy): domain Bacteria; kingdom Bacillati; phylum Bacillota; class Bacilli; order Caryophanales; family Bacillaceae; genus Psychrobacillus; species Psychrobacillus sp. NPDC096623. The sequence goes on along the minus strand of NZ_JBIWER010000002.1, from coordinate 901,964 downwards.
TGTAAATGATGAGGATTTGAAATAATTGGTAATAAGTTAACGGGCAGGATCATTAATAAAGGTTTTTTAGAGAATTCAGAAGTGAAAGAGGGTTGTTATGGCAGTTGTATTAGTAAGTATTTGTGCGACATTAATTATTTTTATGACATTTAGGTTTAATAATTTCTATATCTCTATATTTTGGATACCAAAGATTTTGGCACTTTTTTTTATCTTCAACAAAAGGGCGCGATTGTCTAATAAGCGTCGCTGTTCTTCTTAAGCTAACGGGTGCTTTCCTACGATAAGCGAAGGGGATTTTTTATGTCGCATTTGATAAAAAATGTGACGCAATTAATACGGGGTTAAAATTAGTGTTCAAAAAAAGAAGGAACAATTACTCTGTTACTTTAGGGTTATATTTTATCTTTTATTTCTTCTCTTTAATTGGATTAAAGTTATTAATACACCTAAATTTATTACTATTAGTATAGGAAATCCGAAGTAAAGAACATAAAGTATCCAGTTCAATGCATCCTTTTCAGAAAGTAATTCCATTTTATTCACCTCAAGTAATCGTATGAAGAAAACTATACTATGATGAGCATTACGAAGATAATGTGTAATAAAAGAGAAGGTGCATGTTCAACTAACGGGTGCTTTACTTCAAGAAGGAGTAAAGCCTTTTTTCTTCTTAAAAGCGGCAGTTTAGTTCAATAAGTATGAAACAAACCGACTAGGATTCCGTATAATCGTAAAAGGTGGTGGGAACGGTGAGAAGATTATATATCGTTGTTTCTATAATTTTGACTTTCGTACTATTTGGCAAGTAGGAATTTTATCTTACTCTACGCTTGCTCTATCCGATTTATCTGTTGGATACGAGGAAAACAGGATACCTTTAAGGGTTGAATTTGTGGTGCCCCAAAAACGCGCGAAGAGCTTGAGCAAGGATTGATTATCCTTAAACAGTTACTTAACGTTCTTACCTTACATTGTTTGCCATACAATGATAAAATTGTGTGGTTTTTTTGTGCGTGATATGATGAATCAAATCTTGTTGAAGGGTTATTAGATATAGAATTAGATTTGTAGAAAGGTAGGTTTAAATTATGATACCCAAAGATAAGGAAGAAGCTTTAGAAGGCCAAACAGCTTCTTTACAAAGCTACATTCATTCACCAGAAAAGCAAAAAACGTTATACAAGCGTACGTTGTTCGTAGTAAGTATTTCACAAATTTTTGGAGGTGCAGGTTTAGCAGCAGGTGTAACAGTGGGGGCACTTCTTGCACAACAAATGCTCGGTACGGATGCGTATGCTGGACTTCCTTCAGCTTTACTAACTTTAGGGTCAGCAGGAGCAGCATTATTTGTTGGGAGACTCTCGCAAGCGTTTGGACGTCGGACAGGTCTGGCAACGGGTTTTATAATAGGTGGACTTGGAGCTATTGGAGTGATAATTGCAGCAATAATAAATAGTATTTTACTATTATTTGCTTCCCTACTGGTTTATGGTGCTGGGACAGCAACCAATTTACAAGCCCGTTATGCTGGTACGGACTTAGCAAATAGTAAACAGCGAGCGACAGCTATTAGTATGACGATGGTTTTTACAACATTTGGCGCAGTGGCAGGCCCAAACTTAGTGAATGTAATGGGGAATTTTGCTCTTTCTGTTGGTATTCCATCACTTGCTGGTCCATTTATTTTAGCAGCGGCAGCATATATCTTAGCAGGTGTTTTCCTTTTCATAATGCTTCGTCCAGATCCGTTCGTTATAGCTAAAATGATAGAAGTGACCAACCAAGAACCTAGTAATAATGGACAAATGACAACAATTGAACAAACAGAAAATAAAAGAGGTATAATCGTTGGTGCAACAATTATGGTCCTAACTCAAATTGTAATGGTGGCTATTATGACAATGACACCAGTTCATATGATTCATCATGGACATGGTTTGGGAGAAGTAGGACTGGTTATTGGTTTTCATATAGGTGCCATGTATCTGCCTTCACTGGTTACAGGTATACTTGTTGATAAGTTGGGGCGTACTGTGATGGCTATTGCTGCTGGAACTACGTTGCTTCTGGCAGGAATAATAGCCGCTTTTGCACCAGGAGATTCTATGATCCTTCTAGTAATGGCTCTATCTTTACTTGGAATAGGATGGAATTTTGGGTTGATAAGTGGTACTGCACTTATAGTTGATTCCACTGAAACTTCCACACGTGCTAAAACGCAAGGTACAGTGGATGTTTTGATTGCGTTGTCAGGGGCTGCTGGTGGGGCAATGTCTGGAATCATTGTATCAGTTTCTAGTTATCCAACATTATCATTGGTTGGAGCGATTATATCCTTATTACTAATTCCAGTGGTCATATGGTCTCGTGGAGGTAAAAGTTAGCAAGATTGTTTAATGATACAATCTTTTGAGGAGATACTTGTAAAAAGGGTTATTTAATTTCGCGATCAATAGGCAGTATAAATGAGCTTCACTTTTCTTCTACGTCCAATGTAAAAAGGAAACTTTGTGAATAAATGTACTTAAACAATGGGTGCTTTAGTTAAATAACCGGTTTACTTAACTGGTCGGATTTGCTTATGGAATAATGGAGTGTAAGTTAATCAATACCCCATCCTGGTGTAATGTCAACAAATTTAGCGTGGCAGAACATATTCCAGTGTGTATATGGGTAATCGGGGAGAAACAAACATAGAACTGTGAGATAATGCCGAGAAAGAGAAACCATGCGAAGTGAAAAATAACTTCGTATGGTTTTTTGGACTTTATACTATGATTCTGTAAACTTCATTTTTAAGAGATTTTTTATATTTGGGAGAGAATAAATGATAGACTTTTTAAATGAGATTCGTAGAGCAATGAAAATATCGCTATCAAAGAAGTTTTTATATTCGACTTTAATATTTATCGCAGGAGTTATTTTAGGCGTTGTTTCCAAGGTGCTTGATACAACCCCAAGTAAATATTTACCTTATCTTCTCGAAATATTTGATTTAAGGAACTTTTTTTCTCGCATGGGGTTTGGATTTTCCTTGCGGTAGTTATATCTGTATATAGTAAATCGCCTGTTCTGTCTGCTGTAAATGTTTTTTTGTTTTTCGTAGGTATGGTAGGTAGCTATTATCTATACACAGTTCTGGTAGCTGGTTTTTTTCCTAAATCTTATATGATGATTTGGATTATAATGACTTGTATTTCACCATTTTTGGCTTTTGTATCTTGGTATGCAAAAGGGACAGGTATAATTGCTATTTCTATTTCATCTATAATATTTGTGTTTATTTCAAGACAGGCTTTTACTTTTGGGTTTTGGTATTTTGATATTAGAAATATATTGGAATTTCTACTTTAGATTGCTACGATTTTTGTTTTATATCATTCTCAAAAACAAATAATCAAAGTGCTTTCCATAGGACTAATTATTCTCTTCCTTACCGCACAAACCAATTTATTTTGGGGAATGTTGTAGTCTTTATCTACAAACATTCTTATATAACTATGAATGTGAAAGGTTTTACTTAAGGTAAAGGGTGCTTTACTTTAAGAAGGAGTGAATCACTTTTCTTATTGAACTAACGGGGCAGGTTAGTTCAATAAGAAGGTTTTTTTGCGATTGTGGCGAATAAGTTAATATATGTAAATTATTGGACAAAAGGGATGCTATACTTCAAGGCTGGGGGTGGCACTTTTTCTTGAACTAATTTAGCAGATTAGATTAAGAATCTAAAAAGGACCAAGGGAGATAGAATAATATTCCCAAAAATCGTTTACTAACTGTCCTTAAGGTCAACATACCATTTAGACGTGCAGATTCGTTCCACTCATTCTTGTACACGCTATATTCGGTTTGATATCTTCTACAACCATTGCTTAATCCCTAGAATATAAAATCAAGGAGACAAAGAATTTATGAATCAATTAATTAAACGGCTAGGAAGTTATACATCTGTCATTTCAGGAATTCTTCTTATAGTCGCACATTCCCTCAATATTGGAGCAGATCCAAACGGCTCAACAATAGGGAGTTCATTAGTTTTTGCTGCCCATCTATTATTGGTTTTTGCTTTTTTCGGCTTATATAGTCATGGAAATCCCAACAAATTATTAGGTTTTGTAGCTATGATCTTAGGGATTATTGGCAATATCATCGTAACTGCGATTGTCTATGTCGAAATAGCACTCGCTTCTGGCGAAGAAGTTGAAATGGTATTTAGCACCTCTGTCACGGAGCCCATTTACACTTTTGGGCCGTTGCTATTTGTCTTAGGAATGTTCTTATTAGGGATATCAATCATTCGTGAGAAGGTTTTACCATCTATTTCAGGATATTTATTTTTGCTAGGTAACATTGTATTTGCTGGAGCCAGTTTCTTAGGGAATGGTCAGGAGATTATTGAATTAATTGGATCCATTTTAACAGGGGCTGGGTTTATAACTGCGGGTTTAAAGTTAAAGAGGGAGTAGAGGAAGACTATTCAAAACATTAAGGGGTTGATGAGGATGCGTTTATTAAATAAATTTGTAACTGTAACTGTAACCGGGTTTTGGGTGATGAATAAATAAAATTATAGGGAGAAATTAAATGATAAAAATCGACGTAGATTTAGTTTCGAAGTTAATAAATAGACAATTTCCAAAGTGGTCTAATTTGGAAATAAAGCCTGTTAAAAAAGGGGGTAATGATAATAGAACTTTTCACTTAGGTAAAAGTATGAGCGTTAGGTTGCCAAGTGATAAAGCCTATGTACCCCAAGTTGAAAAAGAACAAGAATGGTTGCCACTCTTAGCTAGGCATCTTTCTACACCAATATCTGAACCATTAGCTAAAGGAGAACCAAGTGAGAATTACCCATATCCTTGGTCTGTTAACAAATGGTTGGATGGAGAGACATTAACTTTAGAAAATATAGATGATATTAATCAATTTGCAAATGATTTGGGTAAATTTTTAGTTGAGTTACAATCAATTGATGCAAGTGGAGGTCCCTTAGCTGGAGAACATAATTTTTATAGAGGCGGGGATATTGGTGTATACGATATTGAGTGTAGAGAAGCCATTAATAATATAAATACCTTTAATAAACACTTATTGAATGAAATTTGGGAGTTGGCATTAGCATCACAATGGGCTGGTGAACCAGTTTGGGTCCACGGTGACATAGCACCAGGAAATATATTAATTAAAAATGGTAAATTGTGTGCGGTTATTGATTTTGGAATATTAGGTGTAGGGGACCCTTCTTGTGATGCTGCAATGGCGTGGACTTTTTTTGATGATAGTAGCAGAAAGAGATTTAAGAATGCATTGAATTTTGATGCAGGAACTTGGAATAGAGCTAGGGGTTGGGCTTTATGGAAGGCTTTAATAACCTACAATTATAATAAACAATCTAACAAAAATATCGCAGAAGAATCATTTAATATTATAAAAGAAATCCTTAATGGCTACGAAACTGAAAGAAAAGCGTTAAAATATAATTTTTTATTGCACTAGCGGGTGCTTTACTTCAAGAAGGAGTAAAACCTTTTTTCTTATTGAACTAAAGCAGCAGTTTAGTGGAAGAATCGTCTTTAGCTCTTATTCAACAATCGGGCCATATTGCGAAGGAAGAATTGCTGACTTATACTAAGTAAATTAGTTAAGGATAATTGTGGTGAACCGTACCATAAGTAAGTGCAGTTTTTATCTATCACCCTACCCATCCAAAAGAAGAGAAACTGATTTGCATTTCCAATCATAATTTAAAATGTATAGAAAAATATATAAGAGGAGGCAGTTGATTTGAAAGCACTTGTATTTAATACATTCGGAGGACCGGAAGTACTAGAATATCTTGAAATTGCGGATCCGGTTATCGGACCTGATGAAATATTAGTAAGGATGAAAGCAATTGGATTGAATTTTGCAGATATATATAGAAGAAAAGGGAACTATCATCTTACAGGAATTGCCCCATTTATTTTAGGTTATGAAGGGGCCGGAGTCGTTGAAAAGACGGGAGTTAATGTCCAAGGAATAAGTGTTGGCGACCATGTTGCATTTGCTGATGTCCCACATTCTAACGCGGAACAAGTAGCTGTTCCGATGGAAAAGGCAATTCTTCTTCCAGAGACTATTTCATTTGAAGATGCGGCTTCCGTGTTGTTACAAGGCTTGACTGCTCACTATTTAACAAAAGATAGTTATGCGGTTAAGGAGAATGATGTAATTCTAGTTCATGCAGCGGCAGGGGGCGTTGGACAGTTGCTCGTCCAAATTGCAAAACTCCTTGGTGCAAGGGTCATTGGCTTAACTTCCTCTGTGGAGAAGGCGTCCGCAGCTAAGAAAGCTGGGGCAGATCAGGTTTTCATATACTCGGATGATTGGAAGGGAAAAGTTTTAGAGGTAACAAATGCAAAAGGTGTGGATGTAGTCTATGATTCAGTAGGCTCCACGCTCGAGGATAGTTTTACAGCAACTCGCATTGGTGGGACGGTCGTTTTTTATGGAATGGCAGGAGGAGACCCATCTCCGGTTGACCCAAGAATGTTGATGGATACGTCAAAGACTTTGACTGGTGGTGATCTTTGGAATGTCCTTACTTCCCCAGAAGAACGAGTAGCCCGTTCATCCGAGTTATTCCGCTGGATAGAAGAGGGGAAAGTTACGGTATCTGAGCCTGCGGTATTTGCATTGCGAGATGGCCACAAAGCGCATCGTTTTCTAGAAAGCCGCAAAAGCAAGGGGAAAATATTATTAATACCATAAAATGATAAGCTATGTTAGGAATCAGGGGACGTTTTAATTTTTTGAATCGAGAATCGTCCCTTTGTTTTACATTCGTTTGAACATGTAGGAAAAGTAACAGGTTCCCCCCGTACAAGCTGTTTTCCCTTATTCACCCGCTGATAATTTCGTAATTGCTCTATTGCATTGAGATGACAGTAAATCAGACTATAGAGAGCAAAGGTTAGGTCAAGCTGATGGTTGTCTTAGCATCTATTGTGATATGGGACATTGAAATGGTTACTACTTTTAAAGGTGGAATTGGATTATGCAACTTAATTAGTCGAAGGTAGAAATCAAAAAAATAATGTTAGTTTTAGTTCAGCTTTGATGGCAATTCCAAGTTTTACAGTAGCAATTTTGTGTTACTAATATTATTAAACTAACGGGTGCTTTACTTCCAGAAGGAGTAAAGCCTTTTTTCTTCTTCAATTAAAGCTGTAGGTTTGTTTAATAAAATATGAAACGTTCTTCCCCCATTTTCGTAGATATCATAAAGGGGGGGTGAAAGATGGACTTTTTAATAAATTTCGTAATCATTGCTTTATTTATTTTTCCTTTTATTGCACTAATTCACGAATCAGGTCACGCTTTTTTTGTTAAGTTATTTGGAGGAGAAATAAGTGAATTTGCGATAGGAAATGGAGAGATATTATGGAAGAAAAACGCATTTGCTATTAAGAAAGCTTATTTCGTAGGTGGATGTGTTGTTCCTAAGAATATTGAGGTATTTAGTAATACACAGAAAGCATTCTTTTTCTTGGGTGGGGTAATCTTTAATTTTCTATCTGCATTTGTATTTGGTTTGTTTACAGGATATGAATTTGGAGTTTTTCGAAACTATCTAGATAGTTTTATTTTTGTATCTTACTTAAACGTGGTTATTAATCTCGTTCCACTTACTACTATCATCGGAACAAGCGATGGGAAAAAATTATTTGAACTTTATAACACCAAATAATGTAGTAATGAAATTCTTCTTCAATTAACGGGTGCTTTAGCAGAACAGGGCTGACAGTAGCCTATATTGTTAAGGGTCCAATTTGACAAATATTGTGATATTGTTTTCTCAACTAACTTGAAATGTTATGTTGAAGATGAATAACCTGATCCCAAAGTATGTTTACTTATTTCTACGATCCATTCTTTCTATTTTTCTAGTTAATTGATCAATTTGCTTTTGCATACTTTCTAGTTTTTTGGATTGGTCCGTTTGGTTTTGGGAGTTTTGATTATTTGTTTTTTCTAATTCTTGTAATGTAATCCCAGCAGCGATTGTCTGAAGAGCATCGCCTAATGTAGAAAGTGTCGTTCCAACTAATGAGAGTTTAGCTGCATAAATTTCTGGTGATTCAGGATTATTCTCCTTTTGAAAATCATTTTTCATTTTTACACATCCTTGATTTTATTATGTTGTTAATTAACTGTAAAAAATAAGTAAGTAACCGTAATTAAGAGTAATTGACTAGTTTTTTTAGTTTTTCTATTTCAGATTTTAAATAGTCAAGTTATTCCTAGACATTTTTATTTTCACTTTGTTCTTGTCGTTCTTCTTCTAATGCTAGAACAGCGGATTAGTGGATATCACACCACCGACTGTAGAGAATAGTTCGCCGAGGACAGCAAGCTCTGCTGCACGAATAGATGAATTGGAACTTTGTTTATTTTTATTTTTATTATTATTACTTTCACTATTGTTCATTTAGAAAGTAGCCTCCAATATGAATAAATAATTACACAATGTCCTTGATCTTGTAAATTCGTTGATTAAGATTATTTACTTTTTCAGTTAAATCGTTGAGATGTTGAATCATATTTTTTAGTTCGTCTATTTTATTTTGTTGTTCTTTATGATTTTCTTCTGATTTGAGTACTGTGGAAGTGACTGAAATTGCATCGCCCATTGTAGTTAATAATGCGACCATCACAGCACGACGTACCGCATGAATTTCTGTATCGGAATTTTGATTATTTTGATCGACAACTTCACCTTTTGACAATATTAGGTATCCTCCTAATAAAAATAATTAAATAACTCAATATAATTGTATGTTTTGTAACAATTTATATGAAAAAGGTTAAATTGAAAGAGGCATTTGAAGCAGGCTTCAACCCAAATTGTTAACGAAATTGAAAGATATCAAGTCCTAATCCTTCTTCAACTAACGGTGTGCTTTAGCGGATCAATGCTGTAAAGGAAAGCCTTATTCTTATTCAACTAAAGATGCAGGCTATTGTTTAACTTATATTCAATAATCGGACCAGATTGTTGTATTAACAAATAATAAAACGAAAGGATGATTATTTATGTTATGGATTGCAACACAAGATGATAAAAGTTTGATAAACGCAAAAGAGATTACAGTAGACGGAAAGAAAATAGAAGGAGTAATTGGTAGTGCCACTATGGATCACTGGAGTAAAAATTTAGGTAAGTACGAATCAAATGAAAGAGCATTAGAAATTCTTAATGAAATTTATATGAAAATTGAAGAAAGCAATGGTTTTTCTGTGACATATACTATGCCTAAAAAATAAGTACTGACCTGTACAATAATTGGGTGTGGAGTAATCGTCGCTTTTCTTCTTTATGTAACGGATGCTTTATTAAAGTGGCTGCCTGTAACGGCAGCTTTTTCTTATTGAACTAACGGGGCCAGTTAGTTTAACAAAATTATTGTACTAAAAGGAGGAGAACGGTTGATTAAAAGGAAAGCTATAACTTTTTCATTTGGGCGGTAGATGAAGTTCTGAGACGTATTCGACCCGAATAAAAAATTCTTTTATTCAATTAACGGGTGCTTTAGTAAAAAAGATTGATAAAATCACCCCTTAGCTTTAAAATAGCCTAATTCTTTTAAAGTTGATATTGTTGATTGGAGTGGAAAGCGTCCACCTGGAGCCCAAATCAACGTTTCTAGGATATCACTAGTTAATATTTAATTATGAAATTATTTCAATGTATAATGAGTTATATAGAACATCTATCTATGAAGCGTGAGTGAGTGGAAAGGAGGGGAATGGCTTGTCTAGTAAACATAGAATTATTTTTCACCTCGATATGAATAGCTTTTATGCATCGGTTGAACAAGCACATGACCCCTCTTTAAAAGGAAAGGCTATTGCCATCGCGGGTAATCCTAAAGAAAGACGGGGCATACTAGTTACATGCTCATATGAGGCAAGAGCCAAAGGTATATATACTACGATGTCTGTATGGGAAGCAAAACGAAAATGTCCAGAACTGATTTTATTGCCCCCGAATTTCGAACGGTACCGAATCGCTTCCAAAGCAATGTTCGAGATTTTAAGATCATATACGCATCTCGTTGAGCCTGTTTCAATAGATGAAGGGTACATGGATGTGACAGACGTTGAGTTGAACAATGATGCAGTTGGCTTTGCCAAATCGATCCAGGATCGCATTTTACGAGAGCTAGATTTGCCTAGTTCAATTGGAATTGCCCCTAATAAATTTCTCGCTAAAACGGCGTCCAATCTTAAAAAACCAATGGGAATAACTGTATTACGGAAAAGACAGGTGAGTGATATATTATGGCCACTTCCCGTAATAGAGATGCATGGTATAGGAGAAAGCACTGCTCGGAAATTGGAATCTATTGGTATTAACTCTATAGGAGAATTGGCCACTGCCAATCCATATTTGCTGAAAGAAAAACTAGGGAAGAATGGTATTCGCCTGCTAAATCGGGCTAATGGTACAGATAATAGAGCCGTTGATCCCGAGTCTATTTATGATACGAAAAGTGTTGGCAATTCTACTACATTGCCTTATGATGTGTCCAACATAGAGGAACTGGAAAAAGTGTTTAATCGATTATCGAAAAAGGTGGCTGCCAGACTTGATGCCAAAAATTTGGCAGGACGTTCCTTAACAATACATATACGGGATGCTAATTGGAAAAACAAAACGAGAAGTAAAACAGTAACTAGCAGTCTCTATAAGGAACAAGAAATAAATCAATTAGCATTAGATTTATTCCACGCCTCTTGGAACGGTGATGCGATTCGCCTATTGGGTATAACTGTCAACAATGTGTACGATAAAGGAGAATCAGTAGAGCAGCTATCTATCTTTAACTTTGAAGAACATGCAAAAGAAGAGCCAATTCTAAAGCTCGTGGAGCAATTGCAGGGGAAATTTGGAGAAAATAGTATAAAGCGTGGAATGAAGGTAAAAAAGAAGCCTTCACTGGAATCGAAAACAAGCTTCAGTAAAGACTTCCTAGATGATCATGATAATTAAGATTACTGTTACTGAACTAAAGATGAATCGTTCAGATAATTTAACGTGTGCATGTCAGAAAACGTAGGTAAGCTAAAACTTTGTTGATACTTTTCAATACCTTTTCCAGTTATAACTATTAGGTCATTCGTTTGAGCATTTTCCCATGCATATTGAATAGCTAAAGTTCGGTCCGGAATAATAATGCACCTATTCATTGGATCCAGTGAATATAAATCTTGAATCATTTGTTCTGCTGGTACGCCATTTAAATCGTCCAATGTCAAAATACAAAGATGACATTTATTTAATGAGATTTGAACCATATTTTTTCTTTTTTGGACGTCTCTATTTCCCCTAAATCCAAAAATATGTATGATTCTTTGGGGATTATATAAGTTGGCCGTTTCTAAAATATGCGAAAAGGCATTCGCTGTGTGAGCATAATCAACCATGCAGATTGCTCCCTTAGGATGCTGAAAAAACTCAAATCTTCCTGGTACCCCGTTGAAATTTTCTAACGAACGTTCAATATTCAAAGGTTCTAGTTTTAAGGAGATTGCCGTTGAAAATGCAAGCGAAGCGTTTTCTAAATTATGCTTCCCTTTCATCTGACTGTTTAGCGAATATGATTGTAATGTTTCCTTGATCGATATAAGTTCCTCATCATTTACGATATATGTTGGATTTTTACCATTAATTTTGATAACCTCTTTATTTAAAGAGCTGACATACGAACATAGTCGCTCACCCCATGATGAATCTGAATTGATTATAGCAACGCCATTGGGTTTTAAATAATTGAATAGAGATTGTTTAGCTAAGTAGTATGATTCCATATTTTCATGGTAATCTAAATGTTCTTGCTCTAAATTAGTGAAAATACAAAAATCAAATTGAAGACCCTCCACCCGAGATTGAACCAAACCGTGAGAGGAAACTTCCATTATGACAACCGAGTCGTTACACATTGCTAAAAGCTCATTTATAGTTACTGCATCAACAGTTGTATGTGTAGACTCGTTTTCAATTCCGTTAATAATCGTCGAAACACTACCGAATAGTGCACAGGATATTCCTGCAGATTCCAAAATATGTTTAAGCATATAAGAGGTAGTCGTTTTCCCATTTGTTCCTGTGATTCCTATCATTATTTTATGTTGAGTAGGATTATTATAAAAAATCTTTGCTAGTAATCCTAAGGTTTTTCGTGAATTGGGTACCCGAAAATAGGGCACACCTAAAGCTGAAAGATTCTCTTCGCCAATAACAACACAAGCTCCATTTAAAATAGCATCTTCTATATACTTATGTCCATCTGTCATGGTCCCTGGTATTGCAACAAATATATAATTTTGCTCTACTTTAGAGGAGTTAAAAGCCAGACCTTTTATGTCAATGGACACGTCTTCTTGACTTATGTGAATACCTAATGGCTTTATCAATGACTCTAATTTCATAAGTTTTGGACGCCCCTTTAAGTTTTAATTATTGTTTGCAGTTTTACTTTTTACATACAAGAAATTTAGAGTTAGACTAATGTTAATGTTATTTAAATAATAAATAAATGTTGATATTTTGTAGGATTTTACAAAAGTAACTACAAGTTGGTATTACTAAGATTTCTATAGTTATTTTATGTCCCATCTTGTTAAAGGAAGTGAGCAAAAATGCAGTTATTATTTTTAGGTACTGGCGCAGGGATGCCGTCCAAACAACGTAATACGACATCCACTGTATTGAAACTATTAGAGGAGCGAGGGACATTTTGGATGTTTGATTGTGGGGAAGCAACTCAGCATCAGATTTTACATACGTCATTAAAGCCTCGTAAACTGGAAAAACTATTTATTACACATTTACATGGAGATCATATCTACGGACTTCCTGGATTGCTAGGATCCCGTTCATTTTTAGGTGGGGAAGAGCCGCTTATAATATATGGACCAACAGGACTTAAGAATTGGATAGAGGTAACGCTTGCTGTATCGAGAACGCATGTTAAATATCCTTTTTCTATAATAGAAATTGATGAGGGTATCGTATTTGAAGATGAACAATTTATCGTGGAAGCAAAACTATTAGAGCATGTTATGCCTTGCTTTGGCTATACCGTCAAGCAAAAAGCACTTGCACCGGAATTATTTATTGATAAAACGGATGCGCTAGGAGTTCCGAGAGGTCCTTTATTAAAGCAATTAAAGGATGGACGAGATGTGGTACTTTCAGATGGAAGAGTGATCAAGAGTGAAGAAGTGACTGGAGAACCGAGAAAAGGCTTTAAGGTAACGATATTGGGAGACACAAAATACTGTGAAAACTCTATAACGTTAAGTGAGGATGCTGATGTGGTCGTTCATGAAGGAACATTCGACGTAGAAACTACTGAGCTTGCACGCCTTTATGGGCATTCGACAATAGTGGATGCAGCAGAGGTTTGCCAAAAAGCGAATGCTAGACATTTAATTGTCAATCATATTAGCGCTCGTTTCCTGTCATCCGACTTAAACAAAATGCTTGCGCAAGTGGAAGATTATCGTTTCCCTATTTATATCGCAGAAGATTTTGCAGAATATATTTGGGTAGATGGTGATTTAGTTAAACAAAAAGTATAAAAAGATTCCGAACGAGATGTACTTCATTCGGAATCTTATTTTAGGACTCAAATAATTTACCAAGCTCTCGAGATCTATTTTGCGCAGCATGGATGCAAGCAAAGATAGCTTCCCTCACTTGATGTTCCATTAATTGTTCTATGCCTGCTTCTGTGGTACCGCCTGGACTCGTCACTCTTCTACGGAGTTCCTTTGGTTCCACATCTCCTTTTTTAAGCATTTGTGCAGCACCTTCCATCGTCTGAATGAATAATTGGCGAGCATCTCCTTTGTCTAAACCATGTTCAACAGCAGCGGATTCAAACTGTTCAGCAAAAAAGTAGAAGTAGGCTGGACCGCTTCCTGAAAGTGCAGTAACAACATGTAAATCTTCTTCGGCTACTACTTTGACTGTGCCTATCGATTCTAACAGATTAATGATTAATAGTTTTGAATCTTCTGAAACAAGTGCATTCCAGCATACAGCAGATGCACTCATGCCTACAGCTGCCGATGTATTTGGCATTACTCGTGCAATTGGTCTATTTCCAAGAGAATTTGTAATGGTCTGGATACTGATGCCGGCAATAACAGAAATAATCGTTACTTTGTTGTTTATATATGGTGCCAGACTAGTTAAGGCGTTATTCGCATCCTTTGGTTTCATCGCTAAAAAAATGATATCAGCTTCCGTTAACGCTTTTCTCTGTCCGCATACGATCTGCACATTGTACGTTTCTTTTAAATGGGCAAGCTGTCTGTCGTCTGATTTGTTCATAACATGGATAAAGGTAGGTGAAATTTTTTCTTCTTTAGTTAAACCATTTATAATTGCTTCTGCCATAGCACCAGCCCCAACAAACACAATGTTCGTCATTATAATTCCTCCTTGTAGTCATGCCTTATTTCAACAAAATAAAAAAGCGCTCTCGTCCCATATATTATAAGGACGAAAACACTTGTTTTCCGCGGTACCACCTAAATTTGCTGAATGTTTTCAGCACAACTTAATCCTTCGTATCGAGAAGGTACGACCATGTTTACATAGTAGCTCCGAAGTAGGTTCGATATACGAGCGGGAGATGAAACTTGCAGCGGGTCATTTCACTCTCTTAACTCCATCATATATGTACTAGTCTTCATCTTGGCTTTAATATTCTGAATTAATGAAATTATATGCATCTTGTTATAAAAAGTCAACTATATTTTCGTGACGACTTACATAAATAAAGGTACAATGTAATGAATGACTATTCATTAATGAGGAGAATCCAAATGATACATAAAATTATAATTCCTACTCCTTTTGCTGTAGGAGATGTAAACGCATACTTAATTAAAGGGGATGCTTTGACACTAATCGATGCTGGACCCAAAACAGAAGAAGCATTAATAGCATTAAAACAAGGGATTAAAGAGGCTGGTTATGAGCTATCCGATATTGAACAGGTAGTTTTAACACACCATCACCCGGACCATGCTGGATGGACGGATGCTTTTGAGCAAGCAACCATTCTAGGTCACAAATACAATCAAGTATGGATGACACGTGATAAAGCATTTTTAGAGTATCATGATCGTTTTTATCTTCAATGCTTAAAAGAGGAAGGTGTACCGGAGGAGTATTTTCATTGGGTAGAAAAAATGAGAAGACCTTTAAGACTCCTTGGCAGTCGAACATTAGACAACTATTTATACGACGGGGACTCATTGCCTGGGCATCCGGATATTCAAGTACTTGAAACGTTAGGACATGCGCAAAGCCATTTAGCATTTTGGTATGAAAGCTCACAGGTCCTAATAGGAGGAGATCTTATATTGGAAAAGGTTTCATCTAATCCTTTAATTGAACCACCTTTAGATCCTAAGCAAACCCGTCAAAAGTCGTTGTTACAATATAATGCTTCATTGAAAAAGATTCAACAGCTCCCTGTCGAAAAGGTGTATAGTGGGCATGGCAACGAAGTATATAATATTCAAGAGCTTGTTACATTTAGACTGGAAAAACAAAAAGAACGAGCGCTTAAAGTATTAGATATGTTAAGTGAAGGTGAAAAAACAATTTTCGAGCTGACAAAACAACTATTTCCGAAGGTTTACGAAAAGGAACTTGGTTTAACCCTATCTGAAACGATTGGCCAAACAGATTATTTAATAGAAGAAGAACTAATTACAGCAAGACGAGATGAAAAAGGAATTTTCTTATATGAACAATCCTAAAAAAATTTTAATTACCGGTGCAACGAGTGGAGTAGGTTTATTGCTTGCAAAAACGCTACATGAAGAAGGTCATGAGATTTGGGCTACCGGTCGAAATACAATTGTATTAAACAATTTATCGACTAGTGGTATAAATACAGTTGAAGCAGACCTATCAAACGCTCCGTTCTTTGATGCGCTTTTTAATGACATGGGTACACCTGATACTGTTATACACTGTGCTGGTGTTGGGACTTTTTCCTATTTATTGGAGATGGATGAAGCAGATATGGAAAAAATGATACAGGTAAATGTATTGGCACCAATGCAGCTGACAAAGTATTTTGCAGAAAAGATGAAAAATCGCGAAAGTGGTCATTTTATATTTGTTGCTTCTCAAGCAGGGAAAGTAGCTACTCCTAAAGCATCTGTGTATGCAGCATCTAAGCATGCCATACTTGGATTTGCAAATGCTATCCGGATGGAACTGAAGCATTTTGGTATTGAGGTGACCACTATTAATCCTGGACCAATTGATACTCCCTTTCTCGACCTAGCTGATCAGACAGGTAGCTATAGAAGTAGTATGAAGAAACATCTATTGACTCCGGAAAAAGTTGTAGAGTCTATTAAACAAGTAATTGAAAAACCAGTGCGAGAGATTGATCTTCCTTCTTATATGAGTATTACAAGCAAACTATACGCGATAGCTCCATCGTTTGTCGAAACAGTTGGGAAAAAGTATTTTACAAAAAAATAACATAAGAGTAGCTACAAATTGAAAGCGCCTATGTTAGCCACTTAACAAGGATTTTATAGTTTCCTAAAGCATAAAAAAAACCGATTTTCCTCAAATAATGAAGAAATCGGTTTTTTAAAAGAGAAAGTAAATTTATCTAACTTAGTGTAGAAGCTAAGCAGGTACCTGTATATTTCATATTTATGAAGCTTTTTGCTGGTATCTATTTAGTAATTCATCTAGCTCCTGACTACAAGTAACGACAATTGGATGGGTAAATCCAAGAATATTTGCCTTTTTATACATTTCCTTTTTCTTTAATTCGATTTGTAGCAATAATGATTTTTGGTGCATATGACTGTTCAAAATATTTCCTCCGTAGTGTGTATTTAGCTTCATTTCTTGGAGTATTTTTCTTGTAGGTAATGTAGCAACTTGTTCATTGTATAATAGGGAAAATGCAAAGTTTGTCGGATTGTGGAAAATATCCAATTTTCACAAAAATGTCACATTTGTATAATAATCGTAACAATTAAACAATTCAACTAGACAATTATTTGTGTGTTGTGTCCACATTATCTTTGAACACAACAGGATTATAGTAAGTGGATAGAGAATATGAACTATGACAACCGAAATGTAGAAAATGAGGTGTACATGTTGAAAAACACTAAAAATCAATGTATTCCGGAGCAATTTCAAAAAAAAATTGGAAATGTACTGAGGACTTCTTATCCTAAAAGACAAGGCGCAACTTCTAAAGTGCAATTTTTTCATGCTGATCAAGGGAACTATGTTTGCAAATGTTCCTCTTTACCAAAGTATAGAACATGGTTATTAAAGGAAGCAAAAGTTATGCAAGAATTGAACGCTAATACTGCTTTATCTATACCAACCTATCTCGACTTTGTAGAGGATGAAAATAATAGTTACCTTCTCATGAGTATGGAGCCAGGGATTCCACTAAGAGAGGCATTGAGTGATGCTAAAACAGATGAGGAAAAAACGAACCTCATTCATAGCTTTGGTACTATGTTAAGAACGTTACACGTAACTGATCCACCACTAAAATGGAAACAACAGGAATGCTGGTTAGATATGCAACTTAAAAGAGCTGCATTCAATCTAAAAAACTATGAGGTGGATGGAAATCAGCAATTATTAGAAAATTTGATATTAAACAAACCGGATACTATACCACAAACGCTTATTCATGGAGATTGTACGATAGATAATGTACTAGTTACGGATAATCAGGTTCATACGTTTATTGACCTATCTGAGACTGCCTTTGGAGATCCAAGATATGATATAGCGCTTGCTATTCGATCCTTTCTTTTTGATAAGGAATTACTAGATGCCTTTTATACAGGATATAGGTTACAACAGATTACAAACGGAGAGTTTAATTACTTCGATGGTGGACTTTACGAATTTTTTTAACAACTCAATAAAAAAAATGGGGTTTTGAAATTGATTAAAGGAGTTATTTTTGATTTTGATGGTTTAATTGTTGATACAGAAACCACTTGGTATGAGGCATTCAAAGAAGTGTTTTGGGAAAGTCATCAAATTAGTTTGGATTTAGAAGGATATTCTCAATGTATTGGAACTGGAAATGATGTTTTATACCCTTACTTCCGGGAAATCACTGGTGATTCAGTCAATTGTGAATTGATTGAAGAGTATGCAACACTTAGATATGAAGAAAAGATGAAAGTACCTGTACTTCGTGAAGGTGTGAAAGAATATTTAGATGCAGCTAAGCAAAAAAATATGAAGATAGCGCTAGCTTCTAGTTCTTCAAAGCAGTGGGTGCACACATACTTAAAGCGACTTAATATAATAGATTACTTTGAAGTTATTAATACAAAAGATGATGTGAGCAAAATTAAACCAGATCCCGAACTTTATCATAAAACACTTATGGACTTGGGGTTGTCACCAAAAGAAACGATTGTGTTTGAAGATTCACTTAATGGATTGAGTGCAGCTAAAAAGGCAGGGATTCGATGTATTATTGTTCCAAATAATGTAACAAGAAACCTAAAATTTGAGAATTTTGATGATCGAATAGACTCCATGGCGGAAATCACATTAAGTGAGTTATTAAAGAATTTAGAACGTAAAGGAGCAGTAACATGATATTAGAGGCTGTGATGTTACAAGTTAAAGCGGGTTTAGAAGAAAATTATGAGAATGCTTTTCGTCAAGCATCAAAAATTATTTCTTCAATGCCGGGTTATATAAACCACGAGTTACAACGTTGTATAGAAGCTAAGGGGAAATATTTACTACTAGTGAGTTGGGAAAGCCTAGAAGATCATGTGATTGGATTTAGAGAGTCGAGCGAATATCAGGAATGGAAGAAACTTCTTCATCCATATTACGATCCATTTCCAGTTGTCGAACACTTTAAGAAAGTGCATATTTCCTAGAATATTAAGTAGACGTAGTTCTCTCCTAAAGTGTATTAAGTCTTTTTTTATTAAAAGAATGTATATAAAAAATGTACCTTGTACGCTATCTTCATGGTACTTAAATGAATGAATAATACTACTGATTTCCGTTCAGGTGGGGTACAAGGCTAAGAGCGACCCCTTTCAAAGGATAAGCAATCTGCGTTCCCCGCGTCCAGCTGCTACAATTTCATTTCCCACATAAATGCTTAAAAATAAGGAAGGGAAATAGCGACAGATAGACAAATGCCATTAGATTATCAACCTCCAAAACGTGGATTTGAAATGAAGTTTGATAAAAAGTATGGTTTTTATAAATAAAGTCGCAAAGCTTTTCCCCTTTGGATTTTTATCTGAGGGGTATTTCTTTATAAAAGGACTTTCTTAATTAAGTGCTAAAGTGCAAACTGATTTTACAAACAAATAAGCGGTGAAGTTTGTGATTCTTTTCACTTAAACTAACGGTGCAGGTTAATTGAAGAAGGAAAAGGTTCTTTAACTGTCGAAATTAAAGAAGATAGGATCTTATGGTGGATTTTATAATATTCTATCTTACACATACAATCTATAAGGAGGGATTAGTGCATTGAAAACAATAGGTTTAATTGGTGGAATGAGTTGGGAATCATCAAATGAATATTACCGTTTAATAAATGAAGAAATAAAGAACAAATTAGGCGGATTACATTCAGCCAAATGCATTTTATATAGCGTTGACTTTGACGAAATTGAACGTTATCAAGCTAATGGTGATTGGGAAAGTGCTGGACACACTTTGGGGGATGTGGCACTCTCTTTAGAAAAGGCAGGTGCAGATTTTATTGTTATTTGTACAAACACAATGCACAAGGTAATAAATTATATTGAAGAAAAAATAAATATTCCAATTCTACATATTGCTGATGCAACAGCAAATGAAATAAAGAAAACTAAAGTAATTTCAGTTGGATTACTTGGAACTAAATATACGATGGTGCAAGACTTTTACAAATCAAGAATTGAAGCTAATGATATAAAGGTATTAATTCCAGGTAATGAAGATATAGAGCTTATAAATGAAGTGATTTATGAAGAATTATGTTTAGGGAAAATCAATCATGCGTCAAAAGAATATTTTAAAAAAGTTATCAAGAATTTAGTTGATAAGGGTGCCGAAGGGATTATATTAGGATGTACAGAGATTGGATTATTAATAAAACAAGAGGATTCCGAAGTTCCATTATTTGATACAACAGTAATTCATGCTTTTGAATCAGTTAATAAGGCATTTGAAAAATAAGAATATCTTCTTCAACTAACGGGTGCTTTAGCTAATCATGGCCATCATTTCGATGGTCTATTTTTATAACCAAAACATCGAGTAGAACTCAGAATGCATTGTGAAATGTTACACTTAAACTAACGAAGCAGGTAGTTGAAGAACATAATGTTTTCAACTTATGAAAAATTGGGAGCTTTATAATGATATATAACATTAAAGGAATATGTAAAATTTATCATGAAGATGAGGGGTGGGGCTGGATTTCAATTGATGGAGAGGATGACGTGTGGGTACATTTCAGTAGTATTCAAATGGATGGGTTTAAATCACTTACCAAAGGTGAGGCAGTATTGTTTGACCTTGAAGAAAACTCAAATTTAAAAGAACAATCACGTCGAGCTGTAAATGTTAAGAAACTCGTAAATAAGTTCAACTAACAGGTGCTTTAGTTAAACAAGTGGCTGCCTGTAAGGGTAGCTTTTTTCTTATAGAATTAACGGGGCAGATTAGTTGAAGAATATATTAGAATATACTTATCCTAATAATGGAAGGAATAATAGAGTGTGAAGATTATAAAGTATAATGAAACCGATACTGAAGGAATTGTTTCTTTGTTTTATGAAACGGTTCATTCAGTAAACTCGAAAGACTATTCCCAATCAGAATTGAATGCTTGGGCACCAAGAGACGAACAAGAATCTAAAATGATGTCTTGGAAGGAATCATTGGGTCAAAATATAACATTTGTTGCTATAGTTAATGATAAAGTAGTTGGTTTTAGCGATTTAACGCATAATGGTCACTTAGATAGACTATATGTTCATAAAGATTATCAAGGCCAGGGTATAGCCACAGCTTTAATTGATATGCTCGAATCTGAGGCTAAGAAATTGAATCTCTTAGAAATTGATACGGAGGCAAGTATTACAGCTAAGCCGTTTTTTGAACATCGGGGCTACAAAATTGTTTGTTCACAAACCGTGGAACGTAGAGGTGTCAATTTGTCTAATTTTAAAATGATAAAAAAAATAAAATTATAATTTCGTTATTCAACTAACGGGTGCTTTATTTCAACAAGACCATTATTACGATGGTCTATTTTAAGTCCAAAACATTAAGTTGATCTCAGATATGCATTGTGAAATGTTACACTTAAACTAAAGGGGCAGGTTAGTTCAATAAGAAAAATGGTGTTTTGATAATTTTAAATGGAAAGTTTATTTTAAATTAGAACAGCTATTCGTTTCAAACGTATTAAATTAAAGCAGTAGGTTAGTCGAATTCTTCGATTAAAGCACCCGATTGCTGAAAATCTTAATATAAAAAAATCAACACTTCACATCTATTTCTATTGAATCACACCTTATCGTACAACTAAACTATTTGTTATGAAAGCTAGTTTCATAATCATCTTTCATTAACCAACTTTGACAAGCTAAACCTATATCGAGATAATTCTCTTTTTTAACGTCCAATTCAATACTTTTATTTGAATAAGGAAAGACAAAAAACTCTTTTACATTTTAAATGAACTTTTTTGTCTTCTCATTTGTATAGTTAATAAAGAAGGTAGAATGGGGATGTTACAAATGGGTACTGGTTGGATTGTTTCTCTTATCGTTGGAGGTATTTTAATGGTTTTAATTTTAGCGATTGCTATTCCAATGGATCGCAAATATGTTGTCCGTGAAAATCGTAAAATCAATTATAAGAAAACAAAAATATATTTAAGATGGAACGTTTTCGATACACTTACACTTGGTCTAGCCGTATATTCCATTATTTGTGTTCAGGCTCTTAACTTTTTAGTCTCAAGTGGTGAAACAGTTGAAAATGTTTTTGTGCAATTTTTTACAAACCAAGCACAAGTATGGACACTTGTATCAATTATTTATTTAGTTTGTAGAGTCTCTATGACGTTGAAAGCTATCAAGGAACGCTGGGGCGATGAGATTGAGTGAACGTGAAGATGAATTAATGATCGCTTATCAAAATGGTGATAACGAAGCGTTAGAAATTATTTACACTCTATTAAAACAATCTCTTTATTCATTTATTTTCCGTTATTCAAGAGATGAGCAATTAAGCATTGATATTGTTCAAGACACATTTATTAAACTACAACGTTATAAGTACGATTACAATCCAAGTAAAGGAAAACTAAAATCATATCTTTTTCAAATTGCATATCGATTGATGATAACAAAATTAAATCGTCGCAGGTTATGGAGCAACCTTTTGCCCTTTCTTACTCCGATACAGACCGAAGAATTTCATCAATTAGACAGAATGACCATTCGGGAAGCCGTTGCAAAGCTCCCTGAAATACAGCGTGCCGTTGTAATACTTTTCTACTATCACGATTTGCCACAAGAGGAAATAGCAAAAATCCTTGGAATTCCGAAAGGGACAGTTAAATCAAGATTACACATAGCAATCAAAAAATTAAAAGAAGAAATGGAGAGAGATGAATATGAGTCAGGATCCCTTTAATAAGGAACATCATCTGTGTACGAAGTTGGATGAATATCACATAGATATACCGGATTTCCCAATGAAATCTAATAGATGGGAACGAATCATCAATCTTCTAGCTTCACCTGCAAAAGACCCACTTGATCCACTAATTTCAACAACTGATGGGTTAATTCTGTTAAAAATTGCACCAATAATAGGAACTGCTGCTCTCGCATTAATACAAGCTTTAATTTTTCTATAAGGGATAACGCTAGGAATCGCGAATATAAAACGTTTTATTAAGTGAGCAAGTGATAATAAAGGATTAAACGAGTAAATGACTGAAACTCTTAAACTACACGATACTTTCTTCTTCAACTGACGGGTGCTTTACTTCAAGAAGGAGTAAAGCCTTTTTTTTATTGTACTAAAGGGGCAGTTTAGTTTAATAAGAAAAATTGATTTATGATTATTTCAAATGGAAATTTATTTAAATTTGGAACCTCTATTTGTTATAAACTAAAGTAAAGGGGCAGTTTAGTTTAATAAGAAGGAGAATATATAAATTGTAGCGAATAAATCTTGTATATTCGAAGTTGATTTTTGGAGGTAGTTTATGAATCCTATATTAAATAAAATCGGAACAGTTTTTATTCCTGTAAGTAATATTGAAGAAGCACGTAATTGGTATAGTGACATATTAGGGTTACCAGTAGATGGTGAGGTTTTATATGGTCATTTATATATAGTGCCTATGAATGGACCAGAAATTGTATTAGATAGCAAAATCTATTCAGAGGATAATATCTTCAAAACTCCACCTTTTCATTTAAACACTGATAATATAGAACAAGCATATGAGTATATGAGAGGTAAAAATGTCGAATTAACAACAGAAATTAAGCATAACCATTGGTTTAATTTTAAAGATCCTTATGGGAACCAATTGATGGTGTGCAAGTGTTGAACCTTGTTCAACTAACGGGTGCTTTACTTCAAGAAGGAGTGAAACACTTTTCTTATTGAACTAACGGGGCAGGTTAGTTGAGTAAAAAATGAATTGGAGGTCTAACAGATATGAAACGAGAGGGAATTGGGGGCAGTTTAGTATAATTAGAGGAAATACTTCAGCGGTGAAGAATGTATTAGAAAGCATTCCTTAATGCACTGGACTTCATTATTAGATACAAAACAAACAATGGAAGCCCAGTACAACGTGGTGAGTTTTTTTGTAAACAGCCTAGTCTTAATTTGTTTAACGGACTTTCGAGGTATAACTAATAATCCAAATTTCCTGATAGAGAAATTTGTCTCTTTTTGAGAGGTTAACTCTGTTTTTGATCTATTCTGCTTATACAAAACAAGTAATGGCAGAAATGGGAAATAGATAGCTATTTTTATATGATAAGATTAAACTCCTTTGTTATCGGCAGGATATTTTGGCTAAACGTCGTATTTCATCGCTTAGTTCTCGATTAACTGGATACACTTCTTCTATGAAGCTTAAAATACGAAGTGCAGATTCAGGTACATGATCATATCCCTGTATCATGTCTGCAATCATTTCCGCGAAACGAGGGTATCTTTTTTCCATGCGCCTCTCGTTTCCGAAAGGATCGGGAAAGTAATCTACCTCTTGCTCTATCAAATGAAGTACGGATAAAATCCTGTCCACAGCATAACCTTGTACGAACCTCGTCGCTGATAGGCGTTCTCCCCTGGCAAAGCGGCCGAGTCCCACATAGAGATTAGTTAAAGCTTCGTTCAAAGGATGGTCTAAGGAGTCTTTTTTGGGGCTAGGTATCGGGTTGGAAGGTTTTGAAATTCCCGTATTGTTGTAGGAGGGATCCTTCCAAACGACTCTCCCTTCCGTATAAGAACCATTAATCAACTCCGATTCCTCAAATACCGCATATTCACCAAAAATACCGTCTTCGAACAAAATTTTATAGCCAATCTCCGAATTCTTAAAAGAATAAGCTAAAGGGTGAACTTCTTCTAACCAATCCAAATGGTCGATATATCTGCTTTTCTGGTCATGCCTTACAATGACAAAGAAATCCAAATCTGAATAGTCGTCCAGCCGAGCAGTCTCGATTCCAACGGAACCGACACCTAACAATAATAGTGCACCCCCTCTTCTTTCGAGTGATTTGCCGATCTCGTCCAGCCGATGCAACAGCATTTCTGTTCTTAACATTAAAAGTCCTCCTTTAGGTTTAAGAATGCAAAAAGGGTCCAACCTACTTTTCAGCGAGGTTGAACCCAAAGGTTACATTGCCTTTATTTTCCTAATGTGATTTTACCATGAATCTTAATTTCTTTCTACCGAAAATGATTTATTTAATTTACGGTAATGTTCAAAGTACAATACAGGGGGACATATACACAAAAAGATGAAAGCAAAAGAAAACTCGATATCGGAAGTTGAGAAGGATAAATTTAATATCACGTCTTTCACGTAAAATGTTGTATTAATTATGATACTGTTTTTATAAAGATGTGTTTTTATTAGTGGCTAAGAGACAGAACTTTTATCCAGAAGAAATTAATAGCGGGGTTATTCAATTAAAGTTAACGGGTTAATACTGATACCTATGTATTTATGATAGATTGTGAAACCTTTCACTTAAACTAAGGGGTGCTTTCGTTCAATAGGAGTAGAAGAAGTTGTTGCATAAAATAAATTTTTTTATGTATAATTATTCATATAAACGGACGTAAGAAATTATCCATCTTTACTTATGAGAGAAGTGGTTATGTGAGTTTGTATTTTGCTTATGTAATGGTAGGGCTTACCATTGCAATGCCTGTAGGGGCGATTACTGTCGAAATGACAAAACAAGGATTGAAAAATGGATTTATACATGGATGGGCAGTAGGGTTAGGTGGTATGACAATTGATATTGCGCTAATCATTTTGCTATCAACAGGACTTGCTTCTATCTTGGCGTTACCTATTATTCAAATTCCAATGTGGCTTATCGGAGCTATGTTTTTATTGTATTTAGGTTACGATTCAATAAAAAATGCTGATAAAGACATCACTTTATCGGGAGAAAAAGTAACAAAGTCTTTTTTTAGCTCTTATAGGAATGGTCTTCTTGTGGCTGTATCTCCAGGTAATCTTGTTTTTTGGGTGAATGTATTTGGAGTAGTACTTGCAAAAAATTATGCAAGCGAAGAAAGTCATTTTTTCATTATTGCATTAGGGATTTTATGTGGAATATTGCTACATGATATTGGATTACTAACAGTTATATCCATTACAAGAAAAGCATTAAATCGGAATATGATTAAATGGTTAACAATAGTATCGGGGATTCTATTAATTGGTTTTGCAGGATATTTTGTTTATGAGTTTATTCTAAGTGTGAAGTTATATATATAATATATTTTGTGAAAGTGATTGTTAATGACAACCACTTTTCCCCTAACGGGTGCTTTACTTCAAGAAGGGGTAAAGCCTTTTTTCTTGTTGAACTAAAGCAGCAGGTTAATTTTAAATGTAGGGAGAGAACCCAATGATTTTAGGTAATCCAATAGCAACAGGAAATACTGCAAAAATTTATCTATCCGATAACAAAATAGTAAAAGTCTATAATGATTTTTTGCCAGATACGGAATCCATAAATGAAGCAAAAAAACAAAAATTTGCCTATTCATGTGGACTTTCTGTACCAAAGATTTTAGAGGTTACCAAGATAAACGGAGAACAAGCAATCATAATGGAGTATGTTAAGGGAGAAACATTAGGAGATTTAATGTTGAAAGATAAAGAACAAGCAGAATATTACTTGAATGTTTCAGTCGATATGCAATTTGAAATTCATAGTAAAATTCCAGATGCAATCGAACCAATGTATGATAAATTATACCGTCAAATTGAGACTGTGAATAAATTAGATAAAAGACAAAAATCTTATTTGTTAAAGAGATTGGAATCATTTACATACGAGAATAGGCTCTGTCATGGTGACTTTCATTTATTTAATTTGATTATGACAGATAACCGAGTGGTAGTTATCGATTGGGTTGATTCGAGTGCAGGAGATATTCGTGCTGATATATATCGGACCTATCTTTTATACTCCCAATTTTCGTCTGAATTAGCTGATATGTATTTGCGACTTTATTGTGAAAGGAGTGGACTTTTAAGGTCTGAAGTTTTTCAATGGGCTCCAATCATTGCTGGAGCAAGATTATCTGAAAGTGTCTCATCGGAGAATTCAGAACGACTTATGAAAATCATAAATCATTACTTTCCATTATAGTATGACAACACTATGTGCTTAATTTCACTTAAACTAATTGGTGCCTTACTTTAAGAAGGAATGAAGTTTTTTATTATTGAATTAACGCTGTTGGTTATTCAAAAGAAGGTGGAATTTAAATAATTATTCGTACATTCTTTGGAATTTCAGGGCTAGTTATGGGGTTTAGGCACCTAAACCAGTAATCCCACTTGTACAATTAATTTAGTAATGCTTGAGGCGGAACAACAAATGCGGGGATTTATAAATAATAAGACATTTGCATGGTTAAATGTGGAACTTGAACAAGTATTACCTAATAGAATAAGAGAAGGTTCTCGTGATTACTTTAGAAATAAAAACTCAGATTTGGGGCGTTGATCCAAGACGGATTAATGCCCTTTTTTTAGTTGAAGTTCTTGAACTGACAGGGGCGATAGCAAAGAAGAATTAAGTGATTTTTGGGTTAAGACTTATTAAGTTACTCAATTAAAGAGTGCGATTGTGGAATACGCGTCCCATTTCTTATTTCACTTACGGGTGCTTTACTTCAAGAAGGAGTAATGCCTTTTATTGAACTAATGAAGCAGTTTAGTTGAACAAGAAATTAGTAATGAATGGTAAAATGTAAGGAGTTCTAAAATATCCAATTGGAGGTATGAGTTGTGAAGTCGATAAAGGTTTATCATTATGATGCGTTTAGTAAAGAACCTAATCAGGGAAATCCTGCGGGAGTAGTGTTAAATGGTGATGAATTGACTGATGCAGAAATGCAAGAAATTGCTTTCAGAGTAGGCTTTAATGAGACTGCTTTTCCAGTTAAATCGGATGTAGCTGACCTTAGAATACGATTTTTTACACCAGGGCATGAAATGAATTTATGTGGGCATGCAACAATGTCAACTGTTTATGCTTTAAAAAGTAAAGGATTATTGGGAGATAAAACAAAGTTAACAATTGAAACAAACGCTGGCATTCTACCGATTAAAATTAATACTTCAGTTGATAGTGAAATATTTATAACAATGAAACAGGCTTCTCCTCAATTCAAGGAATTTAAAGGTTCAAAAGAAGATTTAGCCAAATCAATAGGACTAAAAGAATCAGACCTACATGCTGGTTTACCGATACTCTATGGAAGTACAGGTATTTGGACGCTTATAATACCGATAAAACAACTGGGTGCTTTTAAAAAAATGGAACCAAATAATAAGCAGTTTCCTGAAATTTTAAAGGAAATGCCTGAATCATCTATTCATCCTTTCTGTTTGGATACCTATGATTCTAATGCAGATATGCATGCTCGACACTTCTCTTCACCATATTCAGGTACTATTGAAGACGCAGTTACAGGTACAGCTTCAGGGGTAATGGGTGCATTTTATGCTAAATACATAAATAACAATTTTAAAGAACCGTTAAATCTAATAGTTGAACAAGGTCACGAAATTAAAAAAGATGGTCGGGTCATGGTACAAGTTTCTAAGAATGAAGAGAATTATGATATAGAGATTACTGGAAATGCCGTCTGTGTTAAAGAATTCGATGTTTTATTAGAAACTTAATAGTTTGTGAAAAAATGTACTTAAACTAACGGGTGCCTTAGCTAAACAAGTGGCTGCCTGTAAGGGCAGCTTTTTCTTGTTAAACTAACCGTGCAGGTTAGTTCAATTAAATATTAGAATTTTAGGGGTGATTTTATGGATAATCTTAATATGCTTATTGTAATATTTGTTGTAGTATCCATTGGTGGATTATTAGCTCTTTATGGGGTTATAGAAGCAGCAGTCAAAAATGGTATTAACAGTTCAATAATTGGGCAATTTCTTGAAAAAAAGAATGGAACTGAAGAAGACAAAAAATCTTTTCTAAATGATGATTTAGATAACAGCGATTAAAGTCGCTCTTCAACTAACGGGTGCTTTACTTCAAGAAGGAGTAAAGCTTTTTTCTTATGATCAAGCAGCAGTTTAGTTGAAGAAGGAAAATAAAAGATAAGGCTTAGTTCAGATGAACTGAGCCTTTTTACTACCTAAAATCTAAACTTTACAGTGCCTTTTTTCACTACTGATTTATATTGAGACATTGATAGAATTGTTAAAGGTAAATAACTTGAAACCTCTTTTTCATTTAGAACGTAAACTACATTAAGAATAATTGCTTAGAAATACTTCCCAGTTACCCAATTTAAGAGAGGGCTGATAAACATGCAAAATGCAAAACGTTTTTCTACTAGCTTACATTTCTCTTTAACACTGCTTTTTTACCTTCTATTTCTTTTCTTATATCTTCAAGATGTTATTGATGAAATTTCATATTTAGCTATCTTGCTGATTAGCTTGCTGATATTGTCATTCTCTATCGTGGTATTCCGAAAGAAACATAGGATAAAACGAAAAATGACTATCTCGCTATCCATCCTTTTGCTGTTATTTTGCTATGAGCTGCCTCTTATAGGGTTCGCTTCACAAACACATATAGCAGACATTTACTTTGAACCTAGGGAGACAGTAGAACGCTCAGGAATTTTTATTATCAGTATTGAAATTGAAACATTAAATAATATGGAAAGTAAAAAGGCGGTTCAGGAGCAATTAACCAAAGAGCATAAAGATGTTTTAACTATTATCGGATTAACCAATCCAATGAGTTATCAAAATAAGAATAGGACTCTGCTAAGTTGGTTGGGGCTAAAATCGCCAAAAGAGATGATGAGAGAGGATTTAAGAGAATATTTCGGGAAAGAAGAGCAAAGACTTACCGATTACTTTAATCACGATCAAGCGATAGGAAATAGTGCAGGGCTTGCCTTATTACTAACTGAATTGATGATAAATGGAACCTTTCAAAATCACTTACCAATTGCTGTTACTGGAGCCATAAATGGAAAAGGAGAAGTAACAGCTGTGGGCGGCATCAAGGAAAAAATACAAATCGCAGAAAAATCAGGTTTTCATTTCATGATCATCCCAAGTGAAAATAGCAAAGAAGCAGAGACTTTTCAAAAAGAACTTAATACAAATATCCGAATTTTTGATGTAAATCATGTAGATGAAGCTGTTGAACAAATTAATTATCTGAACGAAAAATATAAATAATACACTTTTTGTTTGTATTTAACTTAAAAACAGAAAAATCTTTGAAGGTAATTCAGACTATTTTCTACTAACGGGTGCTTTACTTCAAGAAGGGGTGGCACTTATTTCTTATTGAACTAAAGGGGCAGGTTAGTTTAATAAGACATTGGATATTTATGGTAAAATATAGAAGGTAAAACTAAGGGGCGGAAAGTTGAATGAATAAGAATTTACAGGCATTTTCGATTATCTTTTTAGGTGTAAGTATTGTTATTAGTTCTTGGTTCATTTCTGAGGCTTTGAAGACTAATAATAATGAGTCTGTTGAAAGTCAAAATGAGAAAGTACAAAACGAAAACCGTTACGAACATATTATGATAGCTACTGACTATTTTAGAATTTTTGATAAACAAACGGGCGATTACTGGGAACAAATTGGTGGCGGAGAATGGAAGAAAAATACATCTATATTGAACCCTAATAATCAGTAATTACATCACTAACGGGTGCTTTACTTCAAGAAGGAGTAAAGCCTTTTTACTGAAGTAATACAGCAGGTTAGGATAACAAAGTTATTGTACTAAAAGGGGGAGAATGGTTGATTAAAGGGAGGCTATAACTTTTTTCTTTGCAACAATTTTGTCGATTACTTTCATCTTAGTTTTTATTTTTGGTGAATGGGAAAGACCATTTGAATTGATACCTATGATTGGGATTTATAGCCTACTATTTTCACCGATTATATTAATTTACGGTGTTCCTGTAACTTTTTTATCTGATTATTTAACCAAACGATTCAGAGGAATTAAAAGAATGACTTTAGCGCTACTAATTCATTTGTTTTTTGGTATGTCTTTTGCATTTGTCTATGGCATAATCTTTGAATCAAGTGATTTCTTTTCAAACTTTAATAACTATTGGGTAGGAGAAGGGGAACTAAATTTTATCGCTGGAATTATGACTTCATTTTTCTTTTGGACGGTGGATGAAGTCATGAGACGTATCCGACCAAAAGAAAAATTTTTTCTTATTGAACTAACGGGTGCACGGGTGCTTTACTTCAAGAAGGGGTAAAGTCCTTTTTCTTTTTGAACTAAAGATGCAATTAGGAGTAAAGCCTTTTTCTTGTTGAACTTAAAGTGGAAGGCTAGTTAAACAACTCATTAGGAATTATGAATTAATGAAACGAATTATATAAACAACTTTTTATAATGGGAGGGAGAATTATTATGTTGTTTCATAATGGGAAATTAAAAGTGCGAAAATTAGAAAAAGAAGATAATGTCCTGTTAGCAAAATGGCTCTCAGACCCTTTGGTTCTTGAATTCTATGAAGGTAGAGATAATCCTTTTGATTTAGAAAAAGTGAATGAAGTTTTTTTTGCTGCTGAAGATGAAGAAGTTAAATGTATTGTGGAATATGATGGCAACGAAATTGGCTATATTCAATTCTATCAATTAGATGATAAAACGAAAAAGGAATATGGGTATTTTACCGAAAATGTTTATGGAATGGACCAATTTATTGGTGAGATAGAGTATTGGAACAAAGGAATCGGCACATTACTTATTACATCTATGATTAAATTTTTAATCGAAGATAAAAGTGCAGACAGAATAGTTATGGACCCTCAAAAACGGAATACAAGGGCGATAAAATGTTATGAGAAATGTGGTTTTAACAAAGTAAAATTACTTCCAAGTCGAGAGCTTCACGAGGGGAAATATCAAGATTGCTGGTTAATTGAGTATCATCAATGAAATATTTATTCTCGGGTGCTTTAGTCAAATAGAGCAACCTCTATTTAGACGTTGCTTCTTTTACATTTATAGTATTTCTAATAATACTCTTTTCTTAAACTTCCATTAGGAGTATTAAAATTGATGTTGAATAAGTTAAATATGTAGAGTTAAACAAAAGGGGAGCTTTATTGTTATACAGATCACAATTGTTTTTCGTTCTGTTGGGTTTGGAATATAGTTGGATAAAAAGTGTGTATTTTTCCTAGCATTCGATTTTGGTCTCATCGTAGATGCTCCCTAGTAGTTTAATGTTAAATATAACGTCAGTCTAGTTTATATAAATGAAAATTTGATTAAAATTAGATGTGTTTTATAAATATTCTTGTAAAAAAAGTTATTTGTGCAGTAGAAAATTTGGTGTGAATAAGCCGACAATGATGTATCAATCGCACTAAAAGAAACATAGAATTACGTCAAATTTGTCTGTGAACAGTTTATGAAAACTTGCGGAAGTTAACATAAAAACCCCCTTCAGAAATGTTTTTTATGGATTGCTGTGGGATAGAATGATGGTTTAGTGCATACAGTGAAGGTGAAATATCATGGATACCATGGGAGGATTAATATGAGAAAACTTTTGTATCTATTATTGTTTCTCGGAACATGCATGCTATCCGCTTGTTCGTATGATAGCGAAACAGCGGTTAAAAACGGCGATGTCATTAATATGAATGGACCTGTTTACAATTTCCCTCGCTTTGAACTATTCTTGGATAACATTGAAGCGAAAGAAGTGGCTTCCGTACGGATTGCCAATTATACGCCGGAAGGAAATCCAACATTGTACAATTTATCTTTCGACGGATCTTTATTCGATTTGGAAATTGATCTTTCAAAAAATAAGGATCGGGGAGACAGCCCCGCCAAAGTGAACATGACCTGTTCGGCGCTGGTATCAGAGGAGGGACAGCAATTATTCACCTATACACTGGAAGGGTGTCAGCAGGATTCCAACGTTGAAAGCTTCACAATCTTAAGCGTCATGAAGGAACAACAGGAGGACCACGAGCATTGACTATTACGTAAAAACGATCGTTTCAATCGCAATAAAGGAGCCAAATGATTTGTAGGCCGTACACATTATCGGGATAAGCAAGCTCCAACCATTCGTTTTCCGTTTGCAAGATACCTTCAAATCGAT
The DNA here is from genome assembly GCF_044762655.1 of Psychrobacillus sp. NPDC096623. Lineage (NCBI taxonomy): Bacteria > Bacillati > Bacillota > Bacilli > Caryophanales > Bacillaceae > Psychrobacillus > Psychrobacillus sp. NPDC096623. Next base: position 868,965 of record NZ_JBIWER010000002.1, on the reverse strand, counting down.
AGAAAATATGTTTATATTCAACTGGAATACTTAATTGATTCTATAACTCAGATGATATTTTAGATATTCAATTAAATGGCGCGATTATTGAATAAGCTTCACTTTGGGTGCTTTAGTTAAATAAGAGGCTGCCTGTAAGGATAGCTTTTTTCTTATTGAACTAACGGGGCAGTTTAGTTGAAGAAGGAAAACTAATTATTATTTAGAATAACTATCAGTAACGACTTTATGAAGGTGGGATGTTATGTACAGGTTATTTGGACTTTTAATAATTAGTTTATCATTACTGACAGCCTCAATTATATTGCAAGTTGCTATGGCAGCAGGGCAAGAGCTTCATACTATTTCTGTTTGGCTAATTGTAATTGTTTTAATCTTGGGCATTTTATTGTTAATTCCTAAAAATAAGAGGCAAAACAATGATGAGGTATTTGTGTCAGACGAAGAAATAGAGGAAGAATTACTAAATTCTAATCATAAAAATAAAAAGTAAAACATTTTCCAGTTACACTTGTGTTGAAGAAGCGGGTAGAATTAGAGACTATTCTTCAACTAGCGTGTGCTTTAGTAGAACAAGAGGCTCCTTTAAGAGCAGCATTCTTATTGAACTTACGTCGCAGGGTCGCAGGTTAGTTGAATATGTAACATTATTATATATACTTCGTCTAATTCATAAAAAAATGGGAGAGTTTTTATGAAAGCCCGACTGAAGATCTTGTTAACTTTTTGTTTACTTATTACTTTAAGTGGTTGTAGTACAACAATGGAGAATAAAGAAAGTGAACAAAATACAGATAAATTAATTGACGAAGAACCTGAAACCATAGTCTCGAAGGAAAGCATTGAAGTTAGTGCTCTTAACAAAGAAATTACGCTCAACACTGAAAGGAATGTTTTACAGGATCCCCCTGAATATGTAGCTAAAAATAAAGGAGGACTATCAATTCAGGATTCTGAAACGGCTTATGAAATGTGTGCGAGAGTGCTTACTGACTATTATAAAGCGGTCTGGAACGGCTCGAATATTGAAATGGGTGCATTTATCGGTAACGTAAACCTTGAACAGTATACGCAAAAGAAGATTCAATACCAATTTGACTTGTACTTAACGCACAATCTTACTGATAATTTGGTGAAAAGTGTTGATGTTGGCACTTTTGAAGTGGAGTATACTGATGACGTAGCCGGGGGTTTTCTCTATTTAAAATTACCTGTGGAAATTAAAAAGACAGTAGGTAGTTATGGTGAACCCACTGAATTTCTCGTACGTAATGTAAACGGCAAGTTAGTTATTGTTGACTGGTATACGGGTACAAAAGATAGTTATGATTTCATGGTACGGGGAGAAAATCTAACAATTGGCAACCCTAATATTTGGGATGATAGTGAGTGGGCTAAAAAGGTAGATCTGAAACAAATTGAATTTTCTAGCTCAATTCAATAGTTAGTTATATACAGCTAACTTGGCAATTAACGTTTGTTTTTGAAAGCCCAATATGACTTGCACCAAAACTAATTTACCTGATTCAACTAACGGATGATTTAGTAGAACAAGGGGCACCCTTTAGAGAAGCTTTTCCACAGTGAATTAACTATCGAGGTTTATTTAATAAAAAGGAGGTCTTTTATGTATAAAAATTTATTGCTTCCACTATTATCATCATTAGGAACAATGGTATTACTTTATGTAATAGGCTTTATATTTAATATAGCTGCATTAGAGTTCAAAATGTTTCAAAATGAGCCATTAAAAGACGGTTCGATTCTTGATGCAGAAATTGCATTACTTCCAATTGCTATCGGGATAGTAGTTGGATTTAGTGTGGAACGAATCGTTAAAATAAGAAACATGAAATTGAATTAATAGGTGCTTTACTTCAATAAGGAGTAAAGCATTTTTTCTTATTGAACTAACGCAGCAGTTTAGTTAAATAAGCTATCTAATCAATATCTAAAGTAATTGTTAAAACTAGGGATTACTACATAGGAAGGGTGATGAGAAATGTTTGTTCTTGAAACGCAGAGGTTACTTTTAAGACAGTATAAAGATGAGGATATTACTCCTTTGCAAAGTATTCTTTCCGACAGTGAAACAATGAAGTTTTACCCTGCACCTTTTAGTTTTCAACAAACAAAAGACTGGATTAGTCGAAATAAAGATAGATACAAAAATGATGGCTATGGATTATGGGCTGGGTAGATGAGGATACTCTTAATATCATTAATCAAGAACCTGAATTTCCTGGGGAGGATAGAAGTGTTGAATTACAAATAGGAAAAGGAATTTATGATGAAAGTGGTGCGGCTTGTATTAGTATAATAATTAAAGATGAGTATGAAACTTGTTATGAAAGAGATAAGGATTCTTTCTTCTTACACTAACGAGTGCTTTAGTTAAAAATTCGCTTTCCAAAAAAATCAATCTTTTTATAAAAAACAAACTTAAATCTGATGGATAAGAACCCATTTTGATCAATCCTTTGTCAAAATGGGTCTTTATTATTCAGTGGAAGATGCTTATGATTAATCTTTATTTTAAAGCTACACAAAGCCCTTCGCAAAAGATAGAAACATGTTTTAAAAAGGACTGGGTTTATTTTATCTAGGTTATCTTAGAACAAAACATTGAAAATATTAATCTATTAGATAATTGGGTATACAGTTAAAAAAACATCGGAGGGGTTATGTTGAAAAATAGACTAAATAATTTAGAAGCAACCCATTTTGAACATTCTAAAAAAGAATATAAAAAAATATTAAAGCAACTTCAATATCAGTTGTTAAGCTTACAGCAGATTCTTTTAGAAGAAAAGATAGGACTAATACTTGCTTTTGAAGGAATGGATGCTGCAGGTAAAGGTGGCGCTATTAAACGATTAACACAGCGTTTAGATCCTAGAGGATATATAGTACATCCTATTTCTGCACCTCAGCCCCATGAATTGCGCTATCACTACCTACAACGTTTTTGGAGAAAGCTGCCACAACACGGACAAATAGCCATTTTTGATCGCTCCTGGTATGGAAGAGTTTTAGTGGAGCGAGTGGAAAAACTAGCAACTAAAGAGGAATGGAAACGAGCTTTTAAAGAAATAAATCAATTCGAAAAAACATTATCAGCAGAAAATTACATTGTTATTAAGCATTGGATACATGTTTCAGAGGAAGAACAATTGAAACGATTTATAGAACGCAAAACCGACCCTTATAAAATGTGGAAGCTGACAGACGAGGACTGGCGAAATCGAGAAAAATATGATCAGTATTTAGAAGCAACCGAAGATATGTTTGCCAAGACTAATTGTTCGGACGCACCATGGTTTATTGTCCAAGGTGACGATAAATTATATGCACGTTTAACAGTTTTGCAGAATGTTATTCAAGAAATTGAAAATCAGCTGAATAAACGCGGCATTGCATTTACACTAATTTCGGATGAGGTTAATGAGCAGCGGGTAGAAAAAGAGGAAAATGAATAATCACTTATAATTATTAAATATTAGTTGTATTTATACACAAGTCATGATACATTATGTATATTAATACTAAAAACTTGTATATAAATTCATCGGAGGGATTTAATAATGAACAAAAAAGTGGTTTTAGCATATTCAGGCGGGTTAGATACATCAGTTGCAATTACGTGGTTAAAGGATGAAGGATACGATGTTGTAGCTGTTTGTTTAGACGTTGGTGAAGGAAAAGACCTTGCATTCGTGAAAAACAAAGCGCTAGAGGTTGGAGCAATCGAAAGTTATATGATCGATGCAAGAGAAGAATTTGCCAATGAATATGCATTGATCTCTCTTCAAGCTCATACATGGTATGAGAATAAATATCCATTAGTTTCTGCTTTATCACGTCCACTTATCTCGAAGAAATTAGTGGAAATTGCAGAACAAACGGGTGCGACTGCAGTTGCGCATGGTTGTACAGGAAAAGGAAATGACCAAGTTCGTTTCGAAGTTTCTATTAAAGCATTAAATCCAAACTTGGAAGTAATTGCACCAGTTCGTGAGTGGAGCTGGAGTCGTGAAGAAGAAATTGCTTACGCAAAAGAAAAAAATATCCCAATTCCTATTAACCTAGACAGCCCATTCTCTATCGATCAAAACCTTTGGGGTCGTGCAAATGAATGTGGCATTTTGGAAGATCCTTGGGCTGCTCCACCGGAAGAGGCTTATGATTTAACTGTTTCTTTGGAAAATGCTCCTGATACTGCTGATGTCATTGAAATTGAATTTTTAAAAGGGGTACCTACATCCATAGATGGAGTAGCATATCCCTTACATGAATTAATATTAAAATTAAATGAGTTGGCTGGAAAACACGGTGTTGGCCGTATTGACCATGTGGAAAATCGTTTAGTTGGTATTAAATCCCGTGAAGTGTATGAGATTCCTGGTGCGCATACCTTACTATTAGCACATAAAGAATTAGAAGATATTACATTAGTAAAAGAATTAGCTCACTTTAAACCAGTAATGGAGAAGAAGTTAACGGAACTTATTTATGAAGGACTTTGGTTCTCTCCACTTAGAACTGCACTAGAGGCATTCTTAAAGGAAACACAGCAATATGTGAATGGTACAGTGCGTGTGAAATTATTTAAAGGGCATGCAATTGTGGAAGGTCGTAAATCACCGAACTCTCTATACAATGAGAAATTAGCGACATATACAAAAGATGATGAATTTAATCATGCTTCTGCTGTAGGATTTATCGAGTTATGGGGTCTTCCTACAAAAGTTCACGCAATGGTGAACAAGGGAGCGGAGAAGGTGGAAGTATGACAAAACTATGGGGAGGCAGATTTCAAAAATCTGCCGAACAATGGGTAGACGAATTTGGTGCATCTATCGGGTTTGACCAAGCTTTAGTAACGGAAGATTTAGATGGAAGTATTGCGCATGTCCAAATGCTAGGAGACTGCAAAATACTTCCACCAGAAGATATTCAAAGTATTTTGGGTGGACTTGTTCAATTAAAAAAATTAGCAATTGAAAACAAACTAGAGTTTTCCGTTGCCAATGAAGATATCCATTTAAATTTAGAAAAAATGCTAATTGATTTAATCGGACCAGTAGGTGGTAAGCTGCACACTGGGCGTAGTCGAAATGATCAGGTAGCGACAGATATGCATCTCTTTTTGAAAAATAGAGTACTGGAAATCATCGAGTTAATTGAGACTTTTCAACAAACACTGGTGTCACAAGCAGAAACGCATGTGGAAACTCTTGCACCAGGCTATACTCATTTACAGCGTGCGCAGCCTATTTCTTTTGCTCACCATTTAATGGCTTATTTTTGGATGCTAGAACGTGACAAGGATCGTTTCAAAGATTCTATTAAGCGCATCGATATTTCACCGTTAGGAGCAGGAGCACTTGCAGGGACGACTTTCCCAATTGATCGCAAGATTGCCGCTGATTACCTTGGTTTTGCAAATGTCTATGAAAATAGTATGGATGCAGTCAGTGACCGTGATTTTATTCTAGAATTCTTAAGTAATTCTTCTATGCTAATGGCTCATTTATCTCGATTTGCCGAAGAAATTATTTTATGGTCTAGCTCTGAATTTAACTTTATTGAACTGGATGATGCTTTTTCAACTGGTTCTAGTATTATGCCTCAAAAGAAAAATCCAGATATGGCCGAGTTAATCCGTGGAAAAACTGGCCGGGTTTACGGCAATCTTATGGGATTACTTACCGTCATTAAGGGAATTCCTCTGGCTTACAACAAGGATATGCAAGAGGACAAAGAGGGCATGTTTGATACAGTCCATACAATCGTTGGATCACTGAAGATTTTTGAAGGTATGGTTCGTACGATGATAGTTCACACAGAACGCTTACATGATACTGTACACAAAGACTTCTCGAATGCGACAGAGCTTGCCGACTATTTAGCAGCTAAAGGACTTCCGTTCCGTGAAGCACATGAAGTCACTGGTAAATTAGTTTTCCTTTGCATCCAACGAGGCTATTTCTTGCTCGACTTACCACTGGAAGATCTCAAACAGGCAAGCAGCTTAATCGAGCCAGATATATATGATATATTGTCTCCATTAGCCGCTGTTAGTAGAAGAAATTCTCTCGGTGGAACTGGATTCGAGCAAGTAAAAATTCAAATTACGGAAGCAAAGACGCGACTTGCATAAGCCTAAAAAATCTGTAGACACTCAAAACGAGCTGTCTACATTTTTTGTATTTTCCTCCATAAAATAAATTCAAAAATAGTTCAAAAACCTTTAATTAATTGACAATTAAAAATTTTATACTTATAGTTAAATATGTAAAGGCTTACAATTTGCATTAAAACTAAAACGTTTTCGAAGATGTCCAAAATTACTTTCATTAATAATTATTTTTTTTATAAATCTAAAACGTTTTCGTAACTTAGTATATTACTTTGGGAAAGGGGGAATTAAGTAATATGATAAATTATTCGCTAGGTAAAGATGACCTTGAAAATTGGGTTGTTTCAGAAACTGCATTCCAACCTGATTCACTTGGAAAAGCGGAAGCAATTATGCATCTTGGAAACGGTTATTTAGGGTTACGCTCTTCTACTGAAGAGCCTTATATGAAAGAAACTCGAAACTTATTTGTTGCTGGTACTTTCAATAAGGCCGAAGAAAATGAAGTAACAGAATTACCAAATATAGCAGATGCCACAAGATTAGATATCCGTGTAGACGGTGAACGATTCAGCCTTGAATTTGGAAAAACAAAGGATTACATAAGACAATTAAATTTAAAATATGCTGAGCTAATAAGATTTTTTGAATGGACCTCTCCGAAAGGAAAAATACTTCAGTTTGAATTTAAACGATTTGTGTCACTAGATAATTTACATTTGATAGGTATGAAAATGATTGTTAAAAGTTTATCAGACCCAGTTCAAATTTCATTTGATTCTGGAATTGACGCACAAATGAGTAATTCAGGTGCGCAGCATTTTTTAGAAGGTGAACGCAGAATATTTGATAAAAAGAAGATTTTGCTAGTTCAAACAACGAATGAGTCCAAAATAGATGTGGTTATCAACTCTTCCCACAAAGTTATTGTTAATGATCAAGAAATAACGGATTATCCAGAAATGAACATGGCCCGTCGAAAAGTGTGGCTAACCTATAATATTAATCTTCAACCGAACGATAAAATGGAACTGGAAAAACTAACGACAGTGTACACTAGTCGAGATAAGGAATATGACAATAACGAATACAATATTCAACTGCTCATGGATAAATCATTGGAAGATTTACGAAATAGTTCAATAAAAGGTTATGATTCACTCTTTCAGTCACATAAAGAAGCATGGAATAATAGCATATGGAATGCCTACAAATTAGAGATTAATAGTGAAAATCCATATGATCAACTTGCCTTGCGATTCTCACTATATCAGTTAACAATTATGGCACCTGCACATGATGACCGAATGGGAGTTGCAGCAAAAGCATTGAGCGGAGAAGGTTATAAAGGGCATTCGTTTTGGGATACAGAAATATTCATACTTCCATTTTTCACTTTTTCCAATCCAGCAATTGCAAAATCACTTTTAACTTATCGCTACTACGGCCTAGATGGAGCTAGGGAAAAGGCAAGGGAAAATGGATATTGTGGGGCTATGTTTCCTTGGGAGGCGGCTTGGCCAACTGACGGTGAAGTAACTCCAAAATTAGGAGATATTGATATCGTAACTGGAAAGCAAACTAAAATTTGGTCTGGAGTTATTGAACAACATATTTCCGCAGATATCGCTTTTGCAATTTACCAATACTTTAATGTCACTGCTGATCACGAATTTATGGACCAATATGGTTATGAAATAATTTTTGAAACTGCAATCTTTTGGGCGAGTCGTCTTGAGTGGAATGAAAGTAAGCAAGAATACCATATTAATAATGTTATAGGTCCTGATGAGTATAAAGAGCATGTAAACAACAATGCTTTTACAAATTATATGGCTTTCTTCAATATAAAACTTGCAATACGATATTACGAAACATTAATGAAAGAAAACACTAATCTAATAGAAAAATTGACAATGAAGATAGATTTGAAAACAGCTTATCAAAATTGGCGATCAAAAGCAGAAAAAATATATTTGCCTAAGCCACGTGAAAAAGATTTAGTTATTCCTCAAGATGATACGTATTTAAAATTAAAAGAAATTGATCTAACAAAATATAAAAATCAAGAGAAATTAAGAACTATATATCTATATTATAATCCACAACAAATTAATACTCTTCAAGTTACAAAACAAACAGATACATTGCTCTTGATTTACCTGTTACGACAGACTTTTTTACACGAAGACATTAAGTTATCAGATGCAGTAAAAAAAGCTAACTTCTATTATTACGAACCAAAAACATTACATGATTCTTCGTTAAGCTTAGCAACACACTCTATTCTAGCGAATGATATAGGGGACACAGATTTTGCATATTCGTTATTTAAAAAAGCTACAGAAGTCGATTTAGGACCATCAATGAATACATCAGACGATGGTATACACGCAGCATCCATCGGTGGAATATGGAAAGCAGCTGTCTTTGGATTTGCAGGAATTAGACTCGTAGATGGGAAACTTACAATAAACCCGAAATTACCAAAGCAGTGGAATCATATGAACTTTACGATTCATTGGCAAGGTCAACCTATAGCAATATTCCTTACTGATAATACTTTATCTGTAAAAGTTGAACATAAGAAAAAAATAGAATTTGAGGTTTATGATCAAATCTATGAGTGTGATGATGAAATAAATATAGAATATGAATACGCCAAAAGGTAGTTATAAAATGATTTTTCATTTTATTCACTATAGAAATTCAAATTGTAGGGGGAGGAATTTAAATGCAGTTCCAAAAAAGAGCATTCGGTAGTCTATTTTTAATCGCTTTACTATTAATGCTAGGTGCTTGTAGTGGCAGTAATGATGGCGCAACTGGCAACGAAAAAAATGGCGATAGTGGTAAAGCTTCTGATCAGAAAATTACTATCTTCCAAAGTAAAGTGGAAATTACAGATCAGTTAGAGGCACTTGCAGAGGAATATACGGCTGAAACTGGTGTGGAAGTAGAAGTATGGGGCACAACAGGTGATGATTATTTTGAACAGCTGCAAATTCGTATGAACAGCGACCAGGGTCCATCTATATTCAGTCTTCAAAATGTTACAGAAGCTGAAAAAATGAAGTCATATGTAGCTGATCTATCATCCGAAGCATATGTAAAAGACATAGCTCCAGGAATGGAACTTAAAGTAGATGACCAAATCGTAGGAATACCATATGGTGTGGAAGGATTTGGATTAGTTTATAACAAGGATTTAGTAAAACCAGAAGATGTTGCTGACTATGATTCGTTTGTCAGCACATTAGAAAAGTTTAAAGGAGAAGGAATTACTGGTCTTGGTCTATCAAAAGAAGCTTATTTCTTAATCGGTCATATTAGTAACTATCCATTCTCATTGCAAAGTGATCACTACGAGTTCATCGATAAGCTTACAAGTGGTGACACGACAATGGCTGAAACAAAGGAATTTCAAGAGTTTGGGAAGTTCATGGAAGCTATTAAAACAAACACGCCAAGTCCTCTAGATGTGACTTATGACAAAGAAGTTGGTGACTTTGCTGCTGGAAAATCAGCGATGATCCATCAAGGAAACTGGGCTTATGGAATGCTTTCAGATTTTGACGTAGATTTTGAAGTAGGAATGTTGCCATTCCCATTAATGGGAACTGACAAATTAGCAGTTGGAGTAGGAAATAACTGGGCTGTTAATGGCAAAAAAGATGAAGCTGAAACACAAGCTGCAAAAGATTTCTTAAATTGGATGTTTACAAGTGAAACAGGTCATAAATACATTGTAGAGGAATTTGGCTTCGTACCTGCTCTTACGAGTATCGAAGCAAATGATTTAGATCCTTTATCTCAAGATGTATTAGATGCATCTAACAGTGGTCAAACGATACCTTGGGCACAAAACTATTACCCAGCTAATATCGTGCCAAACGACTTTGGTCCAAAAGCAGAAGAATTCTTTTTATCGAAAGATATGACTGGTGAGGAATTTATTGAAAGCTTAGATGATGCTTGGAAGAACGCTGTAAAATAGTTTAAATTCAAAGGTTGATAGATACACAGAGGCTGGGCACACCATTTGAGGAGTGCCCAGTACTTCTAATATGAACCATGGATAAACTAAGAGAAAGGAGTGTTTTTACATGCAAAACAAAAATAATAAAGGGTGGTATTTATTATTTACTGCTCCATTAACTATTATTTTTTTGACCGTGGTAGTTATTCCATTCGTAATTGGAATATATTATTCCTTTTTTAAGTGGGATGGCATTGCAGCTAACCCAAAAGTATTTGTAGGCTTTGATAATTTCATCCAGTTATTTGGGGATTCCCGTTTTCTAACATCTACGTGGAAGACAACATTATTCACCCTTTTAGCAGTAATTTCAGTTAATATAGTTGGCCTTGTTTTTGCTCTGCTCGTGACTTCTAAACTAAAAATAGCAAACGCTGCACGAACAATGGTTTTTATGCCTTATCTAATTGGAGGATTAATATTAGGTTATATTTGGCAGTTTATTTTCTTAGATGTTTTTACACTAATAGGCGAATTAACTGGAATGGATAATCTCTTTTTTAATTGGCTGATCGATAAGGATTTTGCTTTATATGCTTTGGTATTCGTTTTTACTTGGCAAATGGCAGGTTATATTATGATTATTTATATTGCAGGAATACAAAGTATACCGCAAGATGTCATGGAAGCTGCGATGATTGATGGTGCTAGTTGGTGGCAAAAATTAAAAAATATTACCTTCCCACTGTTAATGCCTGCTTTTACGATTAGCTTGTTTTTAACGCTTTCATCCGCATTTAAAATCTATGATGTTAACCTTTCTCTAACAGGTGGTGGACCTGCTAATTCTACGGAAATGTTCGCCATGAATATTTACAATGAGATCTTTGGATATGGTAATTATGGATATGGTCAGGCTAAGGCGATTATATTCTTCTTAATAGTAGCAGCAATTACACTTACACAAGTTTATATTACGAAAAAGAGGGAGGTAGAGTTGTAATGAAAAAATTTTATCGAGTATTAAAAGAGCTTTTACTCCTCATTACAGCGTTATTCTTTTTATCTCCCATCTATATCATTATTGTTAATTCATTTAAAAACCGACAGGAATTATATGAAAATGTGTTAGCACCACCTACAGAGTTCAGTTTCCAATATTATATAGAAGCAATGGACAAAATGAACTTTTTAAATGCATTGGCTAATTCGTTGTATATCACAATTATTTCTGTCTTAATCATTGTTGTATTGTCTTCCATGACAGCTTGGATGCTTGCAAGAACGGATAACAAACTAAGTAAAATTATTTTCATGGTGTTCATCGCAACAATGCTCATCCCTTTCCAAACATTGATGATGCCTTTAATGCAATTTATGAGCACTATCACTAATTCCTTACATATTCCTATGATCAATACTCGTGAAGGCTTAATTTTTATGCATATTGGATTTAGTTCCAGTATTTCCGTTTTCTTATACCATGGATTTGTGAAGTCTATCCCAATTACACTAGAGGAAGCAGCGACAATTGACGGTGCTTCGAAGTTTGGGGTTTTCTGGAGAATTATTTTCCCTATTTTAAAACCAATCACTGTAACGGTAATGATTTTAAACGTTATTAATATTTGGAATGATTATTTACTACCATCATTAACACTTACTGATAAGGGGCTTCGTACAATTCCACTTTCTACTTTTTATTTCTTTGGGCAATTTACAATCCAATGGAACCTTGCAATGGCTGGCTTGATGCTTACCATAATTCCTGTTGTAATTTTCTATGTACTTGCACAAAAACATATTATTAAAGGAATCGGGGAAGGGGCAGTGAAATAAAATCTATTACTTCAGGAGGTAACAACATGCGTGAATTTTCAGGTTTCCCGGGAGTATTGTACAGTACAACAGAATGGGTTATGCGATTTTCTGTAGTAAATATTTTATGGATGATGATCAATGTTCCAATTGTGATTATTTTATTGAGTTTATACGCAAATAATTTTAGTTTAGCGTTTTTAGTTTACTATGTACCTTTATTAATTTTATTTCCCCTATTATTTTTCCCAAGTACAACTGGAATGTTTGCGATGGCTCGTGATTGGTTGTTAAAGATTGATCATCCCTCTCTAACAAAAGCCTATTTTTCGCATATTAAATCTAATTATAAAAAGAGTGTTTTGTCGGGACTTGTTTTGACTTTACTTTGGCTAATATGGCTAATCGATTTCTATTATTTTAAAAATGAGCATGAACTATTAAGTCTTGTATTTTCAATCATGGGGTTTGTATTATTTGTTTTTACGATTAACTATTTTTCTTTAAATGTGCATTTTCAAATGAATATTCGAGAATTGTTAAAGAATACTTTTTTGGTAACGATAGGGAGTCCGTTCTTATTTTTTGTAATCCTTATTAGTAATTTCTTATTGTTTTACTTAAGTGCTACAAAGCTTATATTTTTGATACCCCTTTTTACCGGATCAGTAAGTGCCTATTTATCTTTTGCTTTATTTTATAGATTCTCATTGAAAATGCAGGAAAAAGCAACCATAAACAAAAGTGCTTAAGTATATCTTATTACATTAAGAAAGAGAGTTATGAAATGCCTACTATTAAAGATGTTGCAAAAGAAGCTGGTGTATCTGTCAGTATTGTTTCAAAAGCCTTTAACAACTATACAGATGTAAATGAAAAGACGAGGCAGAGAATTTTTGAGATTGCTGATCAAATGGGCTATTCGCCAAATATTGTAGCTAAAAACCTATCATCTAAGAAGCAAATGACTATTGGTTTAATATCTTCAGGGGTGCTCAATAATAGTGAAAAAGATAATAATGCATTTAATATATTCAAGGGTGTTTATACCGCAGTTTCAGCTAGTAAATTTGAATTATCCATCTACTTAATAGATTCACAGCGTCAGAAACAAAAAAGCTACGCGAAGTATTGTCGCGAACGTAATATTGGCGGCGCACTTTTACAGGGAATACGTATAGATGATCCATACTATATGGAGTTGATCGATACAAATATACCTTGCGTTGTACTTGATATTATCCCTGAAACGACTAATGGATTAGTAGGTAGCGTGTCTATTGATAATGTAAGGGCCAGCAAAGAAATGGCGATGTACTTATTTGAACGAAATCACAGGGATATTGCAATCATCGCTGGTAGGAAGAACACTTATGTTAATTCAGAGCGCATAAAAGGAGTTCAAGAAGCCTTCAAAGAAAATGGCTTAGAGCTAAACTTAGATGAAATCATGTATGCTGATTTTTCAGAGCAAGAGGCATATGAAATCTCAAAAAAATATTTAGAAACAAAGCGTCCTACTGCTTTTCTTTGTTTTAGCGATCTCATGGCATTTGGGGTTATGAAGGCCGTAAAGGAAATGGGCTTGAAAGTTCCAGAGGATATATCTATAACTGGATTTGATGATTTAGTATTTAGTAGTTACACTGAGCCACAGCTCACAACTATTGGTCAGGACTTTTTTGAAATAGGAAAACTGGCTGCGCAATTATTGGAAGACTTAATGGAAAATAACCTCGACCGGAAGCATGTGAACGTTGAACACCAGTTAGTAGAAAGAGGAAGTGTGAAAACCATTTCATAAAGAAAGGAACGAATCGAATGACTATTTACCCAAAAGCATTTATATACGATTTAGACGGCGTTATTACTGATTCTGCTGAATTCCACTATTTAGCATGGAAAAAACTTGCTGAGGAACTTGAAATCTCATTTGACAGACAATTTAATGAGCAACTTAAAGGAATTAGCCGCATGGAATCACTTGAACTCATACTACAACTGAATACTTCTTTGGCAAAGTTGAATAATGAGGAAAAAATATTATTAGCCAATAAAAAAAATGAATACTATTTAGAATTAGCTGAATCTATTACTAAAGAAAACATCTTACCTGGAATTGAAAATTTGTTAATAAACAACAAAAAACATCAGATTAAAATTGCGCTTGGTTCAGCAAGTGAAAATGCAAAAAATATAGTAGAAAAGCTAGGACTCACTAGTTATTTCGATTATATTGTCGATGCCTCCAAAGTTAAAAAAGGAAAGCCTGATCCAGAAACCTTCACGACTGCAGCTGATTACTTTGGCATTCCTTATGAGGAGTGCATTGGGGTTGAAGATGCAGCTGCAGGTATAGACGCTCTTAACAAAGCAAAAATGTTCTCTGTGGGAATTGGTTCAATAGAAAATTTATCGCACGCGGATTATTTAGTAGAAAATACCGCTATGTTAGATTTTGAAGAAATTATTAATAAATACAGCGTAAAAAAATGAGGTGAAATTTATTGACCTGGAAACTGACTAAATCAGAAATAGATAACCAAAGCCTTTTATTAGATGAAAGTCTTTTATCAATCGGGAATGGTTATCTTGGCATAAGAGGAAATTTTGAAGAAGGCTATAAAAGTACTTTTGGTTCGATTCGTGGTACATATATTAATGCTTTTCATGATGAAACGGAAATTCAATATGGGGAGAAGCTCCATGCATTTCCTCATTTTCAACAGAAAATATTGAATGTTATTGATGCACAAACGATTAATATATATATTGATGAGGAACAATTTTCGTTATTTGAAGGGGAAGTATTACATTTAGAACGGAATATGCATATGAATGCAGGGTATGTCGAGCGAATTGTGCATTGGAAATCTCCTAAAGGTAAAGAAGTGAAAATTCATTTTAAAAGACTTATTTCCTTTACTACGAAAGAATTGTTTGCGATGGAAGTCAATATCGTGCCATTGAGCAATATTCAACTTGTTCAAATTGTTTCTGTAGTGGATGGCAATGTTTCTAACTTTGTCGATAAAAACGATCCTAGAGTTGCTTCAGGTCATGCTAAAAGACTCCATATAGTAGATGTTCGGAAGGATGAAAATTTTAGCATTGTGAAAAACAGAACATATGCAACCCAATTAGAAGTTGCTTGTGTTACTCGTTCTAGAATTGATCTAGACGAGTATGAGTATGAGAGTAAAGTAACGGATAACAATGTGGAGGAGACCTATTTTTGTAAAGGAAATAAACCGATTCATTTTACAAAATATAATGTATACACTGACACATTGAGGCATGGGAATGGTGTTATTGAAGAGGCACTTTTCGTTCAACAACAGTTAACTGGAACTTCTTTTGAGGATCTCTTACTACAGCAAAAAGGGTACTTAGATAAGTTTTGGAGCACAGCAGATGTTAAAATAAACGGAGATTCTTCACTTCAAGAGGGAATTCGTTTTAATCTTTTTCAGCTTTTACAATCGGTTGGCAAAGACCCTGTGAGTAATATTGCAGCTAAGGGATTATCAGGAGAAGGATACGAGGGACACTATTTCTGGGATACAGAAATTTATATATTTCCAGTGTTTGTAATGACAAATCCAGAATTGGCTAAAAATCTATTAATCCAAAGATACTCTATTTTAGATAGTGCAAGAGCAAGGGCAAAGGAAATGGGCCATAAAAAAGGGGCGTTATTTCCATGGAGAACAATTACGGGACCTGAAAGTTCAGCATTCTTCCCAGCAGGTACAGCACAGTATCACATCAGTGCAGACATAGCGTATAGTTATATTCAGTATTATTTAGTAACGCAGGATGATGCATTTTTAATGGATAATATGGCCGAGCTTCTATTTGAAACTGCTCGTCTTTGGATTGATACTGGGCACATGAAAGATGGCCAATTTAAAATCGATAGTGTGACTGGACCTGACGAATATACATGTATTGTAAATAACAATTATTATACAAATGTCATGGCAAAACACAATTTGTTATGGGCAGCTAAGGCATATTATCTTTTGAAAGAAAAAGATAGCAAAGTATTAAGTGAATTGAGAGATAGATTACAATTAACGGTATTAGAAGTGAGCGAGTGGATTGATGCAGGGGAAAAGATGTATCTTCCATATGATGAAAAACACAAAATCAATGCACAGGATGATAGCTTTTTACAAAAGGATCGCTGGGATTTAGAAAATACCCCGAAAGAAAAATTTCCACTTTTGCTAAATTATCATCCATTAACTCTTTATAGATATCAAGTGTGTAAACAAGCAGATACAGTGCTTGCTCATTTTCTTTTGGAAGATGAACAGGATTTGGAAACGATGAATAATTCCTATAATTACTATGAACAAATTACCACTCATGATTCTTCTTTGTCTTCTTGTATATTTAGTGTGATGGCTTCCAAATTAGGTGATAAAGCGAAAGCTTATGAATATTTTAGAAATACCGCGCGATTAGATTTGGAAAATACACACGGTAATACGAAGGACGGTCTTCATATGGCGAATATGGGAGGGACTTGGCTAGCAATCGTTTATGGCTTTGCAGGTTTAAGAGTGAAAGAAAGCGGTCTTTCATTGGCACCATCTCTTCCTGATCATTGGGAGTCCCTTGAGTTTCAATTGCAATATCAAAATAGAACAATAAATATTCAAATGGAAAGAAACACAGTAACCTATTCCCTAGTAGAAGGTGAAAGTTTAACTATTTCACATAAGGGAGAAATGATTGAACTTGTAAGTGGAAAACTTATGAAGATGGCGTTATAAACATAGGTATGATATAAACCATAAGTTTTCCATTAGGAAAGGTTATGGTTTAATTTTTTGGTGGAAAACCAATGCTTATATTTGAGTGGCAAGGCATTTGCTTCATTAAAATGGTCACAAACCATAGTGTTGAACATACTTGCATTGCAAGGAGTTTGTTCAGGTAAATGTAAAATATATTCAATTCTATCAATTAGATGAAGAAACGAAAAAAGAATATGGGTATTATGATGGGAATATTTATGGTACAGACCAATTTACTACTTAAATCGACCAAAAAACGAGATTGGCTTTTTACATTTTTCTATAGTTTAGGTTTTTCCATAATAATAGTGCCTATCTTAAATACATTCTATAGACTGAAAATTAACGAGTGCTTTAGTAAAGAAAGACAGGAAAAAATGCGTTTGGAAATGATTTTCCAAGCGCATTTTTCTATATAAAAACTAACTATTAACTTTAGCATAGTTTTTTTGGGTAAGTTCCTGTACCCTGCTAACCTCCTTAGAAGCTAGCTCAGTCTTATATCAACCTTTGTTTTCTCGTTATCTTATAAAGATGATAATGGTTTGAGGTCGCATTCTAAAAACATTGTTCATAAATATCTCGTAGTTGCGGATGTGTGGTCTCTAACATTGTACTGCTAATGCTTTGGCAGCGTCCCGTTGATTCATTTATCCTTGCCAGTGATTTTAAAACCTAGGGTGTTATAATTGACGTATGTTGGCAATATTTCCTCCTGGTTGTTTTCAGTATAGAATTCTTCTTGGATGGCAATATTTGCCTCAGCTGAAGAGCTAGCTCCTTTTTTGAAGGTAATTTTATTGTCCTCATTTATTACTTTGTTCAAATCAATGTTTGCTTCAGCTGTTTCCATATCTAATAACTCTTCTTTTTTCATCCTTTTCACCTCTTTAGCTATTAGTATGAAACAAAAATGGAGAAAAATTCGGTAACTAACTGACTTTTAATACAATAATAAATAACTATTGTAAAGAACTGTTATTGAACTTACATGAAAATTAAAAAACGCTCAAACTCTATAAAATTGCATACAAAAGTGACTCAGAAAATGCTTTTTAAACAAAAGTTGAACTGTTAGGGCTAATATAAGATCTTGTGAACTTGTTCTATTCTTTATCTAGTTTCAATAATCATAATATAATTGTATAGTAATGGTAATAGCTAGAGGTACTCTTGAATACATAGATGATAATTCTTTCGAAAGAAGGTTTATATAATGATCGATCAATTAAAGGAAATCTACGCTACTTTAATCGTACATACAGACGGTTCGGATCAACTAGGCGAAGAATATAAATGGTTTGCTACAGACAAAGAAGAAATAATTGGTATCCGGAGTGATGAACTAACTTCCAAGGATATTTCATTATTAACAACGTTTCTGTCTCCTTATCATGTGAAGTTTCCTACACCTACCTTAGAGGAAAGAAACTGGAGGAAGCTTATTTTTTCTGCAGATTTAATGGAGGAAAAGGACTGGAAACCAAGTAAACCATTTCGGTTCGTTTATTTTTCATTTAACAAAAATCAAATAGAACCCGTGTTATTTAAAGATGCTATTGAGGCTCTTTTTGATAAAGGGGTGCCTATTCTATGGGAAAGTGAGCATGAAGGTTTTATTATTGAGCAGCAAATGATAGAAGAGGAAAGTATTTCATACGAGCAGATAATCGACATTTTAATGAGCGATCTATATGTCAAAATTACCTTTTTTGTTGGACCTTACAAAAAAGAGATGGAGGACCTTACTTTTCATTATCATTCGCTGACGAATGTTGCCAAACGTGTTTTCCATTATACGACCAAATCAGTATTGACTTATGTGGAGGCCATTCCATTCCTGTTAACAAAGCAAGCGGATGAAAATTTACGATTGGATATTTCTAAAACTATATTGCAGGAATACATAGATGATGAAGAAACGATTCATATGATGGAGACTTTTTTCCAGTGCAACTTAAATCTTTCCGAGACGGCAAAAGTCCTTCATCTACATCGAAACAGCCTGCAATACCGATTAGATCGTTTCTTTGAAAAGACTGGGATTGATATTCGCCAATTTCATCATGCAATGACTGTATCCCTAGCATTAATAGCTAAAAAATAAATTTTAGTAAATATACACTAAGTTCTTCTTCATCTTTGTGCACTATTCCCATTTCTTGAAAATTAGAAATATAGTATTCTATTACTAATGAAAGCACTTACAATATAAGGGGGAAATAGGATGGCTGAACTTAAATTAGTAAATGTGAAAAAGGTATACGACAACAAAGTAGTTTCTGTAGAAGACTTTAATTTGGAAATACGAGATAAAGAGTTTTTAGTTTTAGTAGGACCATCTGGTTGTGGTAAATCGACGACTTTACGTATGATTGCTGGATTAGAAGAGATTTCTTCAGGGGATTTATATATCGGTGATAAACGCGTAAACGATGTACCACCGAAAGATCGTAATATTGCGATGGTGTTCCAAAACTACGCGCTTTACCCACATATGGATGTATACAATAATATGGCTTTTGGGTTGAAACTTCGCAAATTTAAAAAAGATGAGATTAAAAAACGTGTAGATAATGCAGCAAAAATTTTGGGGCTGGAGAATCTATTGAATCGTAAGCCTAAAGCTCTTTCTGGTGGTCAACGTCAGCGTGTAGCACTTGGTAGAGCAATTGTTCGTGATGCTGAAGTTTTCTTAATGGATGAACCATTATCTAACTTAGATGCAAAGCTACGTGTGCAAATGCGTGCGGAAATTCAAAAGCTACATAGCCGTCTGCAAACAACAACGATATATGTAACGCATGACCAAACAGAGGCAATGACTATGGCTACAAGATTAGTAGTTATGAAAGATGGGATTATCCAACAGGTTGGTGCGCCGAAAGAGGTATACGATGAGCCAGATAATGTTTTTGTCGGTGGGTTTATTGGCTCTCCAGCGATGAATTTCTTGAATGGTAAATTGGTTGGCAATCATTTTGTGATGGATGATGTAAAATTATTAGTACCAGATGGCAGACTTAAGGTCCTTAAAGAGCGAGGGTATGATGGAAAAGATATCATTCTTGGTATTCGTCCAGAGGATATTAATGACGAGCAAGTTTTCCTAGACTTCTCACCTGAAACGAAAGTGAGTGCATCTGTAGAGGTTGCTGAATTGATGGGTGCAGAAATTATTCTTTATTCGCAAGTGAACAACCAAAGCTTTGTTGCACGAATTGACTCTCGCTTCAATATTACAGCAGGAGATACAATCGATTTAGCATTTGATCTTAGTAAAGCGCATTTCTTTGATAAAGAAACAGAACAACGTATTAAATAATAATAAGCCGCTAAAGGAAGTGAATTCCTTAGCGGCTTTTATGTTTAGATGGCTCGAACATTCTTTGTAATTAGACTTGTTGTAACTCCAACAAAAAAGATTGTAATTATCGACAGAAGTAAGGTATCAGTAGATAATAATAGACCCCCACTTAAGACAACTATCGAATCAATAATAAATATGAGGATCCCTACATTTATACCTGTTTTATCACTAAGTAACTGCGCTACTAAATCTGTACCCCCTGTACTTGTCTTAAATCGTAGCATTAACCCAATACCAACACCTACAAAAGATCCACCTAAAATAGAGCTATATATCGCTTCAATATGTATAAAGCCTACTAATGGCTGAAGCAAATCTATCAAAAAGGAGGAAATGATCATTCCGTGCAAACTATTATAAAAATATTCCCGATAAGTGAACCATGCAATCATAAAGACTGGAATACTAAAAAAAATAATCATTAGTCCAGGCTTTAAAGCCCATAGGTAATTTAATATAAGCGCTATCCCTATAATTCCACCGTCCAACACTTGATACGGTATTAAAAAAAGATTAATACCTAATGCTATGAAAATACTTCCAACTAAGATAACTAAGCCTTTTTTCCAATAATGCATCTAATCACTCCCAAGGACATCCATGTATATACACTATGAAAAAATGGAAGTGAAAATGTAAAAAAAATAAGGTTATGTTAACGGAAAAGGTATCATTTTTTTTCATCGATTAGGCTATAGAAATATAGGTACCTAGATATTTACGCTCCACTTAATTGAATGGATTAGACAAAAATTGGCTGACTTAAGTCTGGTATTATACCGAACTCAAACCAGCCAATCAACTACATAATAAAAACTCTAATTATAAGGGGTCACTACTGAACTATCCTTTTCTTAATTTATTTGTTTCTAGGATCTACATAATCCGGATAATCAGAAATGATTGCGTCAACTTTCATTTTGAATAGTAAGTCTGCTGCTTCTTGACTACGTACTGTCCATGAACCAACTTGCATTCCTAGAGAGTGAACTTGGTTTACTAATTCTTCAGTTACAATTCCATAACTTGGGTTAAACCAATCTGCATATGTTGAAAATTCTTGTAAAGCTTCCAATGTTGTGTCTGCACGGTTAGAAGTTAATACACCTATTGGAACTTTAGGAAGAAGTTGGTTCGCTTTTTTCATTGATTCAAAGTTAAAAGATTGAATAATTATTTTTTCATTTTGTGGTTTATCGAGATTTCGTTCTTTTAATGCTTCTGATACTTGTACTTCAATACCAGGGTAAAGCTCTGGAGCTTTTAACTCTATTAAAATTCCAATTTTTCCATGGTAACGATCAAGAATCTCCTCAAATGTTGAGATTGATTCTCCTACAAATTGTTCCCCTTTCCAACTACCTGCATCCAGACTTCTAAGCTGTTCAAATGTTAAATCCCCAACTTTTCCCGTTCCATCAGTTGTACGATCCACTGTTGTATCATGGATCACTACTAATTCACCATCTTTGCTTCTTTGAACATCGATTTCAATATAATCTGCTTTCATATCAACAGCTAGATCAAAAGCAGCAATCGTATTTTCTGGTGCGTAACCTGTTGCACCACGGTGTGCTACATTTTCTACTTGTTTTCTTTCACCTACTGTTTGTGCTTCAGCAAATGCCTGAGTAATTGGACTGAAAAACAACGATAAGGCCAGTCCTGTTCCTATTAATAATTTTTTGTTCATCTTCTCCATCTCCTATCTAATAATATATTTCGAATTTATTATATAATAGGGATGTTAAAGCAATATGTAGATATATTTATAGCTTAATAAAGATTTCGTTAACAAAATTTTACCTTTTTCCTTACGTTTTTTTACAAATCTACTAATGAAATTAGGACATAGGAATAATATATTTCCTTATTTTACCTAAATCTCATTTTGACTTGCATATTTATAGAACTTGTTTTAACTAAATAGCAGGGTTGTTGATCAAGTAAAACCTTGAAACAAAATCTTTTATAAAATGGGACAAAATTAGGTTTGTTCTATTAATAAACAAAAAAGAATCATGTATTTGTCACTAGAATTTAAATAAAAGATAAGCTCACTTGAATAGGGTTCTTCTACATATTTATATCGAACTCAGACCATACTAACATTAAATAATTAGTTTGAAGGTGAGTTCATGAAACGAAAAATAGTAATCTTCTTAATTACATTTATTGTCATCTGTAGTGTTCTTGTACTAGCAATTTCAATATCTCCAACAAAAGAGCTGGATGATATTCCAATTAATTCAACAAAGAAACCCATTATACTAGTTGCCGTAGATTCCTTAATGAGTGAACCATTACAAAAAGCGGTGAAAAAAGGAAAAGCACCAGCATTCTCATTTTTGATCAACAATGGACATATTAATCCAGAGATGATTAGCTCTTATCCGACAATGTCAGTTACTATTGATAGTACTTTATTAACCGGTACGTATCCAGGTCAACATAAAGTGCCGGGATTGATCTGGTTTAAAGAAGATGAAAACCGAATGATTAGTTATGGGAGTGGAATCAGAGAAATTTGGAATAATGGTGTAAAGAATGTTGCAATGGACAGCGTTATTCATCTCAATAAAAACCATTTAAGTAAAGAGGTTCAAACTATTCATGAAGAGCTAGCGACCCGTAAACTAACATCTGCTTCGATTAATGGCCTTTTATTTCGTGGAAGTGTTCAACATCAACTAAACGTCCCTAAACTTATTTCAATGCCCAATCTTTTACCAAAAGAAATTGAAATAAATGGACCAACATTGTTTTCACTTGGTCTGTTATCCCAATATAATTCTGAAAACGATTGGAATAAATTTGTTTGGAACCGTTTGGGAGTAAACAATAAATTCACTGCAAATGAGTTGAAATACTTAATCGAACAAAAGAAGTTACCCTCCTTCACACTAACATATTTACCGGATGCAGATGCTTCCATACACAAACATGGCCCGAATGATTTAAAGGGCATTGAAAAAGCAGATGAGGCGCTACAAGACATATTAAATAGCTTTTCATCTTGGGATGAAGCAATTCAAGAGGTAACCTGGATTGTTCTAGGTGATAGCGGTCAATCATTCATAAAAGAAGATAAAGAAACTTCTTTAATTGATTTAAATAATTCATTGAAGGATTATACGTTTTGGGAAGGTAAGAAAAGGAATGCCCAACTTGCCATCGCTATCAATGAGCGAATGGCGTACATTTATGTAAATGATAAACAAGTTGAATTATCAGAAATTACGAATGTTTTAAAAAAGGACGAGCGTATTGGCATTATCGCATGGAAAGATGAACATACAAACTATGTTGTAAGTCCCCTAAGTGATGAGGAATTTACGTTTTCACCAAAGGGTACGTATGTTGATGAATATGAACAATCGTGGAGTATTGCAGGGAACGCCTCCATCTTAGATTTGAAAATGACAAATGGAGGACGGATTCAGTATCAAAATTATCCAGATGCCCTTGCAAGGCTACATGGAGCACTTCATTCACAGGAAGGGCGTGTTATTATTGTGGATGCAAGACCTTCTTATGAGTTCGTTGATAAACATAGTCATGACCATGCAGGAGGTGGGGCACATGGCTCTCTTCATAAAGTAGATTCCATTGTTCCAATAATCGTTACTGGTACAAATGAATTCCCTGAATATAATCGACTTGTTGATGTGAAGGAATGGATTCTTCAACTATTGGGAGGTTCATAAGTATAGTTTCACTCCATTTTTTCGGAAAGTAGAGTATTCATTTTATGAAAAATTATTAACTTTAAAAAATAAAAACCAGACCGCATGATTTTGCTCATCTGCAGCTATTTGGTTATACACGTCCATTACGATAGGATGTTTTCTTGCTACCTCGTGGTAAAAATCCACAGCTTCTTGTTCATCATTAAATGAGCTAATGACTCCATTTTGAAAATTGGTTGGACATTGTTCTGTTATTTGAGGACTAGGGTGCATTCCTGTTAACGATAAGTAAATACTTGAAAACGTTTGAAAATGTCTCATTTCATCTTTCCTTATTTCAAGAATGCGATTTTTTACTTCCTCACTTGGGGCAATAGAAGCTAATTGTTCATAGCAATGAATTGCGGTAAATTCGCTATTAATCGTTTTCGTTAAATCGGCAAGCAAGCTTGAATAAGTGGAAGTTTGATTTGTATGGTTATTCATTGTAAATTCCTCCCTTTCTATCATTACATTATGAATTCGTTCAACAACTTGACACAGTACCAATGAAATATGTTTCCAAAAAGGCTACTACTAATAAAAACTATGTGAATTAACAAATAATAAAAGTCCACAAGGCGTCGAAATAGCTTTGTGGACTTTTATCTTTCTCATTAGTTTTCAATTCTTACTAAAGGGGTAATAGTTTTTTACTTTTACTGAGGTTGTTCAATTGTTTATAATCTGGTGTTTTTCGGAGTATAAGCCTTTGTTAGCTATATAGTTTTATTTCATATGTAGGAAGAAACAGCATAACATGTCGTTCACACAACATATATATATTAGTATAAAATCGAAATTGATTTTTTCTAGTAATTGTAAGATTACTTTGAGATTAGAGGCTTTGTATCATCGCCGTTTTATGATGTTTAATAGCAAGCAAATTAAGGAGTTGAGTTAAACCTGGAATTTAAAAATAGTCGTTCTATCAGTGTGTTTGAAAGAGTTAGTCGTGTTTTGTTTATTATTGTGGGAGCACTTATTACAGCTATTGGTCTAGAAGCTGTATTAATTCCAAACAATCTAATTGATGGTGGCATTACTGGTATATCAATCTTGTTCTCTCATTTAACAGGATTCTCGTTAAGTTTATTCCTATTCATTTTAAATATTCCATTCGTATTTATTGGATATAAGGAACTTGGAAAGTCATTCGCATTTAGTTCGGTAATTGGTATCTCTGTATTGTCCATTGCTACTAGCTTATTGCACCACATTCCAACTATTATTTCAGGGGATACCATGTTAGTTGCAGTATTAGGAGGTATTATGATCGGTTTAGGGGTTGGCATTGTTTTACGAAAAGGTGGCGCTCTAGATGGTACAGAAATTTTAGCTATACTAATTGCAAAGAAATTCCCATTATCAGTGGGGGAAGTGATAATGAGTATTAATGTGTTAATATTCTCATTCGCCATGTTAATTTATGGATTAAGGGGTGCTTTATGTTCGGCTATAGCTTATTTTATAGCTATGAAGGTAATAGACATGGTACAAGCTGGCTTTGACGAATCCAAAAATATTATGATCATTAGCAACAATTCACGAAAAATTGGTGATGCAATACAATCACGTTTTGATCGAGGTGTTACATATATAGTTGGTGAGGGTGGAAAAACAAAAGAAAGCGTTGAAATAGTTTTCTGTGTTATTAACAGGTTGGAAGAACCTGAACTTAGGACACTCATTAAGACGATTGACATAAATGCTTTCGTAGCAATTAATGGTGTTGTAGAGGTACGCCAATATTAATTCTTTTTCAAAGGATAACTAGATTGACCTATAGCCTGTGATGCACTGTAGTTGTTTGAGTTTGACTAACGGTTGCTTTAGTAAAAAGGGTAAGCAAAATACAATGAGCTTGGATAGACATCCTAGCTCATATTTATTTTCCATGAAATAACCTATATAATTTTGTACTGAGCATGAGAACTTTTACAATCTTAACTTTATTTACTCAAAATCGATTGATAATTTTAACATAGCCCAATTAAAGTTCGCATCAATTGTATGTTTTTGCTTTCTCTATTTCCAATTCATTTTAGAATTTACAAAAAATTATCTATTTTTCGTTTTCGCTATGGTATGATAATTTCATCATAGCTTTGTGGCAACAGGGGGATTTTTGTGAAACATTTTATGCACTGGATGCTCCGATTAGCTGTTGCATTCATCGGTATTCTGCTTATAAGTGGTTTGCCAATACTTATTAATGGTTTTCAAAAAGGGGAGTTTTGGTGGAGAGCATACGGGGAGCATTTACTTGTAATTTTTCCACTGAATTATTTTCTAGATACATATTTTAGCAGTTATATTGGGGAATCTATCTTCTATTCATTAGAAATATTATTTCTAGCACTTCTTGTTGCTATTTTTTTTGCTTTATCCTTCACGGTAATGACTATGCTTTTTAAGGAACGTGCACGACAGCGAATTAAAACATTGTTTTTCTTTTTGGAATCATTACCTGACATTTTAGTTATTTTGCTTATCCAATTACTTGTTATCCTTGTTCATAGACATACGGGTGTATTTATGCGAATCGCCTCTACTGGTGGAGAAAAAATCTATCTGCTACCAGTTTTTTGTTTGATGATTTTGCCGATGGTTCAGCTTTATCGATTAAGTATGCTTACGTTTGAAGCAGAAGAAAGAAAATTATATGTGGAGCTCGCTAGATCTCTTGGATTTAATAAAGTTATCATTTTACTTATACATATTTTTCGTAATGCTATTATTAGTATTTTCTTTCAATCCAAAAAAACGATGTGGTTTATGCTTTCCAATTTATTCATCCTAGAGCGAATGTTCAACATGCCCGGGATTATGTTTCACTTAAGCGAGCATTTGTCCGGAGAGTTATTTTTAATAACTGTTTGTAGCTTTTTCCTCCCAGTGTTCATCGTATATAGCTTTTTTGAGTGGTACTTTTTACGTCGGACAAGCCGTGGAGGTACTACATTATGAAATTGTTATGGAAGCAACCTTATTTTGTCTTCGGTTTTCTAGTGCTGGCTTTCTTTCTCATCGGAAGCTTTGTATTTGAATGGATAAATGGTCCAGATCCGAAACAAACCTATTTCTTAATGGAAAAAGGGCGAGTAATAGAGGCCGCACCGCTTTCCCCAAGCTGGTTGCATCCGTTAGGTACCGATCAGTACGGCTTTGATATGTTCGCTAAAATTATGCTCGGAGCAAAATATACGATTATTTCAGCAATGGGTGTCGCTGCAGTACGAATGCTAATAGCTGTACCCTTGGGATTTGTAATCGGGACATATTGGCAAAAACGTCGTACTACGATTAATAGTTTCATCGATCCTCTTCATTATGTACCGATGACTATTTTCTCTTATTTAATGCTCTATCCCGTGTTATGGGAGCCAATGGAAGGCTTCTCCACAACTGTCTGGGAGCGTATTCTTATTCAAGTAGTATTAATGGCCATTATTACGGTTCCGATAGTTGCTTCTCTTATTGGAAATGAAGCGAACTTGTTATACCAGCAGGAATATATTCTAGCATCGAGAACTCTTGGTGCAAGCAAGTACCGAATTATTACCCGACACCTCTTCCCAATGATGCGAGAAAAACTATTCGTCTTATATGGACAGCAGGTCGTGGAAACCTTAGTCGTATTCACTCATTTAGGACTATTACAACTATATATCGGAGGAACAGATGTTAGTTATGATCCAATGATGGGTGATCCTCCTAAATCGATTGCTTACGAGTGGGCAGGGCTATTTGGATCTTCTTTCCGCTATTTGCAAGGAGTTCCTTGGTTACCACTTGGTCCAGCTATTTGCTTCGCGCTTGTCATTTTAGCAATTGCTGCGATGATAGAAGGCTATACAAGAGCGGTAAATGGTCAAGTGAAAATACCGAAACACAAGAAGGTTTCATTTGTCTCTGATAAAGCAGTTGAATGGAATCAACAACAACTAAAAGAAAAAATACAGTTACTTTATAAGGAAAAATAAAAACTATAGAGAGGACTCTATAGTTTTTATTTATTAATTATTTTTCTATTTTTTTACCTTCTGTTAGTTTCGTGAATGCTTGCATTTCTTTGTCTGGCTTCGGAATATAATTGTATGGATTTCCTTCCTGACCAAACTCCTCTTTTGCTTCAAATTGAATACCGACCTTTGCCCCAGCAGTTGAGGTAGGATTATTTATAATATTTTCCTTATCACTATCAAAATGTGGAGTCGCTTTTACATGTTGATTGGCACTTCTTCGTGGCATAATATCATCTCCTTTGTTGTTAATATGACTAAATAGAGGTTGTTCTATTCGAGGTTTGGGTTTTTAACGGATTTACATGTGAAAATCTATTTAATTGAACTAATTCCATAATGGTTTTTAAGTGAGGTCACTGAAAAAGTCCGTTTAAAGAGAAAAGAAGCAAACACCCTAGTACATATAGGCTGTTAGCTTCTTTTGTTTTTGGATATTGGATGTAAATTTTCGATGCTTCTATAAATGCGCCACTTATACAGTGGCTTCCTTAAGTAGCTTACCAATCCCTTATTTTTATAATGAATCAGTAACTGCTTGTATCTCCGGGATGTTTACCAAACGAACAATCCCACAAGCATCGCACTTAACAAGGATACAGCCATTCCGCTGACCAATAGCTTCCAAACATTTTTTCCGATGATTTTTGACCGTTCTTCTCCTAAAGTGGAGTTATATGTGCCATAAATCATGCCGACTGTACTAAAGTTGGCGAATGAGGTCAAGAAAGTAACAGCAACGGCGATTGTATGTGGACTTAAGTCTTGGAGATGGTTTTTTAAATCCATCATGGCCACAAATTCGTTTGTCGAGAGTTTAATCCCCATTAACGAAGCAACATACATCGCATCCTGGATGCCTAATCCAAGCAAGACGGCAAATGGGAAGAAAATGACACCGAAAATCTTTTCGATTGTCAAACCATCTATTAAGAAACCTAGTATTCCATTAAGAGCGGTAGTTAATGCCACATATCCAATTACCATCGCTAAAATTACAATAACCATTTTCATCCCGATAAGCATACTGTTTGAGATGGTTGAAAAGAAATCTTGACGTTCTTCCTTAGGAGGAACGTACACAATATCGTCTCCTTTGCTAACCTCTATAGGATTTAAAATACTTGCCAGTAACAGGGCATTTAAACAGTTTAACGGAATTGCTGCAAACACGTACTCGGCAGGAACCATCGATAAATATGCCCCAATAATCGAACCACTGACACTGCTCATGCTCATGATCCCGAATGTCAACAAGCGATGGTCTTTCAGAACAACCAGCTGTTGACGAATAACAGCCAAAGCTTCCGTATTTCCAAGAAACATCATTTGGATCGAGAAGAAACTCTCCAGCTTTGGCAATCCGGAAATTTTCGAAATGACCCAACCTACTTTATCAATGATCCAGGTCATAATTCCAAAATAAGATAAAATATCGAAGAAAGTCACAATGAACACAATAGGCAGTAATGCACTAAAGAAGAAATCAATTGTTTCGTTCGCCATTACAGAAGGAAACGCAAATGAAATTCCTGCATTGGCGGATGATACCAACCATGTAAAAAAGGAAGTAATTTTATTAATCGTCCATGTTCCTATTGTGGTCGATAACATAAACCAGGTAATAAGCAATTCAGCAATGAGCAAGCTGAGGATAGAACGCCATCTAATTTTCCGCTTATCAGGCGAACAAAGGTAGACTAGACCAAGGACAACAAATATGCCCAGTATATTTATTAAAAAAAACATATAATCAACTCCAACTATATTTTCCCCAAAATAAAAACTCTTATTCATTCATACCTTCAGCCGCCAGACAGAAAGTATGAAATAATAAGAGTTTTTTATCTATACGCAGAATGGATTAAACACCGATCTTTTAGAAAAAATCAATTCGTTTCACCGTACTTATTTTTCTCTTTATTTCACACTTCCTTGTAGTCCGGCATTGTTAGTGGCTGCCAGGTAGAAACTATCAGGCCAAATCAAACTGATATTATACAAGGATAATAATTTAAGTTCTTTTTCTTAGGAATAGTGACCATTATATATTAGTGTTCCGGACGAAACAATATAAAAGAATAATGTTGTAATTTTACTAATTATAGTAATAATGAATAAAATAAAATGAAGAAGAGGTTGCGCAATTCTTATAGTTTAGGAATCGGGCAAACTCTTGCATAACTTTTAACATTCAATTCCTATATTTTGGGGCGACAAGGACTTTAAATAATGAAGTGGCTTGAATTGTATATGTATTCCATTTTATAAGAGGAGATTTGATATTGACAATTGACTGAACTTTTTGTACGATATGTAAAATCATTATATGATAAATTCGTTGAAGAAGAGAGTAGTCGATACGAAGCTGGAAAGCGAGTTAGGGATGGTGGGAGCCTAATACACAAAGAATCGATGAAGCGCACTTTGGAGAAATGTCCTGAAGCCTAGTAGGGAAAATCGGGGGAGACACCTCGTTACAAACGTAAAAGCGGTCACATTCGTGGCAACTAGAGTGGTACCACGGGAATTTAGCTCTCGTCTCTTATATAGAGACGAGGGCTTTTTATATTGGAGGAGAAAAAATGAGCCTGTCACATCAAATCGCATCGGTCATTTCAAATGCTTTAGAAACTGATTGGACTGCTGAACAAGTAGAGCAGTTACTGGAAAAGCCAAAGCAGAAAGAATTAGGGGATATTGCTTTTCCTTGTTTTACGTTAGCAAAAAAATTGCGTAAAGCACCGCAGCAAATAGCGCTAGAGTTAAGTAAGAAGCTAGAGGATAAATTAATAGTTAGCGTACAAGTCGCTAGTGGATACGTAAATTTTTTCCTCGATCAAGCTCTTGTTACAAACCAAGTACTCCAAGCAATTACAGCGGACCTACAGGAGTATGGAAGTAAAAATAAAAAGCATGAAAAAATTGTGATCGACTTTTCCTCCCCGAATATAGCAAAGCCTTTTTCAATGGGTCACTTGCGTTCAACCGTAATCGGCAACTCCTTAGCGAATATTGCGGAGAAGAATGGGTACAAAGCTGTTCGCATTAATCATCTAGGAGATTGGGGTACACAATTTGGAAAGTTAATAGTCGCTTATAAATTATGGGGAAACAAAGAGAAAATCCTTGCAGCACCGATTGAAGAGTTATTAAAGATATATGTGCATTTTCATGAAATGGCAGAAAAAGATGACACATTAAATGAGCAGGCTCGTGCAGCTTTTAAATCGCTGGAAGAAGGCGACGAAGAGGCTCTATCCTTATGGAAGTGGTTCAAAGAGGCATCATTAAAGGAGTTCCAATTAATCTATGAGCTTTTGGATGTTCAATTTGATTCTTATGCTGGGGAGGCTTTTTATAACGATAAAATGACTACGGTAGTTGACGATTTAAAGAATAAAGGTTTATTAATTGAATCTGACGGTGCTTTTGTAGTAGAACTCGAAGGTATGCCACCAAGCCTGATTACTAAAAAAGATGGGGCTACTTTATACGCTACTCGCGATTTATCAGCAGCAATGTATCGTCAAAAAACGTATCATGCGAGTAGAACGTTTTATGTTGTGGGAAATGAACAAACACTTCACTTCAAGCAATTATTTTCGGTACTACAAAAAATGGGGTTTGAATGGTCTAAACAGCTAGAACATGTACCATTTGGGATGATGCTCAAAGACGGCAAAAAAATGTCTACGCGTAAGGGTAAAGTCGTCTTGCTTACCGATGTAATAGCTGAAGCTATAGAGACTGCAAAGCATAATATTAATAAGAAAAATCCAACTTTAGAAAATAAAGAGGAAGTCGCAAAGCAAGTTGGAGTAGGAGCAGTTATTTTCAATGATTTAAAAAATGACCGCATGAATGATATTGAGTTTTCGTTGGAACAAATGCTTAATTTTGAAGGGGAAACAGGACCTTATGTACAATATACCTATGCTAGAATTTGTTCATTGCTCCAAAAAGGTAACTTTGAGGATGAATCATTCTCTTTTTCTACTATTGGCGCTGAAGCTTGGCCAATTATCCAGCTCCTAGAGGATTTTCCTCGTGTGGTAGAAAAAGCATTTGATCAGGCTGAGCCATCCCTAATTGCTAAGTTTAGTTTACTGCTTGCGCGTCAATTCAATAAATATTATGCTAGTACAAAAATTTTAGCCGATGATGAGACAACTTCTTCTAAGTTAACTTTCGCACTTTCAGTATCTGTTGTCTTGAAGGAGTGTTTACGTCTTTTAGGTATACCAGCTCCTGAGAAGATGTAGTTCTTAGCACTAGTGAACTGTTAAAGAAATAACTACACTCCTGTTTGGGAGTGTTTTTTTATTTGGAGAAATATAGAGGATTTTATAGTAGCTAATAGAATAAGTATAGTAGTACATATCGTAATGGAGAGGTGAAGAAGATATTTGATTTAGTAAATAAGCATCAAATGCTTCCTTTTGTAATGACCATTTTTGTTTATTTTGCGGAGCTTTATTTGTATCTCCTCGATTATATTTCTAGTTTTTTCTTTTGCAATATTTTAGCCTTGCTCGTTCTATTTTGGCCACTTTTTTTACTTGCTATTAGAAAAACACAAATCTCCAAATATATCTTCCTATTGTCCTTTATTGCTTCGCTATTTTTACTGGTATATGAATTTCCACTTATTTCAACGGATGGGAGCCGCTATTTTGTCTCTTCATATGTTTCACCAGAAGAACTGATAAAAAACTCTGGAATTTACATATTGGCTGTAAGGTCAACCGAGATATTATTGGCCGAAGACCTAGATGGACAAGATTTTCGAAATCTTAACAATCAATTATTAATTTTTGATATAGAACCAGCCTCGAATTTCCATCGCTATGCGGGGAAAACTACAGCAATTTTTAAATTGGTGGGAATCAATATGGAGTATGATTATTTTCAACAGATGTCTGTGAATGTAAAGTCGTATTTAAATACAAGTAATCCTAATATAGACGAATTTCTCTCTAGAAATAATTCAGGTGGAAACAGTGCAGGTTTAGCTCTCGTTTTATCTAGTCTAATAGAACAAGGGAAATTTAAAAATGATATACCAATTGGTGTGACTGGAGCTATTAGTAAATCTGGAAAAGCAATAGAGATTGGTCTTACAAAAGAGAAAATTCTTAGTGCAAATAAAATCGGTCTCTCTTATATAATTCTCCCTATCGGAAATCTGGCGGAGGCCAACGATGTGGTGAAATCTTTAAAGCTTCCAATAAAAGTAATTGGAGTCAGAAATGTGGATGAAGCTATTGAACAAATTAACGAATTAAATAAAGATCCCGAATAGCAAAAGTGTTCCTGCAATAGGAACGCTTTTTTACATCCACCAATTATTTACCATTGAATAAGAACTTGCGTTCGTAATATACTATAAAGAACATATGTTCTTTAAGAAGGGAGTAAAAAAATTGTATGAAGGCCTAAAAAATCGGGAAATTATATGTATTGATATACGTAGTTTTTTTGCGAGCTGTGCAGCAGCAGATGCAGGTCTGGATGTCACAACTACCCCAATTGCGGTTATCGGGAACTTGGAGCAAAAAGGAAGTATTGTACTTGCTGCATCTCCACCAATGAAAAAACAGTTTGGTGTAAAAACTGGAACTCGCTTGTTTGAAATACCAGATCATCCTTCGATTCATCTTATCGAGCCTAAAATGGAGTTCTTCGTTCGTGTATCGATGGAAATTACACGCTATTTACATCAGTTCGTCCCACACGAATCGATACATGTATACAGTGTCGATGAGTGTTTCGTAGATCTTGGTGGAACAGAAAAGCTTTGGGGACCCGTCGAAAAAACAATTAAACGGATACAAGATGAGCTATATGCCCAATTTCAGTTGCCTTGTGCGGTTGGGATGGGGCCAAATATGCTTATGGCTAAGCTCGCACTTGACCTAGAAGCCAAAAAAACTGGTTTTGCGAAATGGACATATGAAGACGTTCAGGAAAAACTGTGGCCAGTAACTCCTTTAAGCGAAATGTGGGGGATTGGATCCCGTCTCCAAAAAACATTAAATAACATGGGGATTTTCAAAGTTGGTCAATTGGCGAATACACCATTAACTCTACTCGAGGAGAAGTTTGGTGTAATGGGAAACCAACTTTACTATCACGCGTGGGGAGTAGATCTATCGGAGCTCGGAGCACCTCTTGCGGAAGGTCAAATTAGTTATGGTAAGGGACAAATATTATTTCGAGATTATCACAGTAAAAAAGAAGTGATGGCAGTCGTTTTAGAAATGTGTGAGGATGTAGCTAGACGTGCACGTGAAGCAGAGATGGTTGGTAGAACGATACATCTATCCGTTGGCTATAGTCAAAACGAATTTGGCGGTGGTTTTAATCGTTCCCGTTCAATCGATGAACCGACAAATGCCACGATGGCCATTTATAAAGTATGTGAACAAATCTTTGATGAATTTTATGATCGTCGCCCAGTTAGGAAATTGTCTGTCTCGATCACGAATTTAGAACCAGAGTATTCCATGCAGCTAAGCTTGTTTGAAGAAAATAAATGGAAGGAACGAAAGCTAGGTAAAACAATGGATGCCCTACGTAGTAAATACGGCTCTACTGCAGTTTTGCGTGCCGTATCTTATACAGATGCAGGAACTGCTAGAAACCGTGCTAGGTTACTTGGTGGGCATAAAAAATAAAGAAATGTGTCGGATCCATAATTTTGACTTTAGTAAAAAAGAGGAATATATTTATCCTATAAATATCTTTGATTCGAGACATGAAAATGCAGATATTTAAATTTTTTTAGATAGGGAGAGATTTTCTAATGAAATTACAAAACAAAGTAGCGATAATCACAGGTGGTGCATCAGGAATCGGTGCCGCAACTGCAAAACTTTTTGTTCAAGAAGGTGCAAAAGTTGTACTAGTCGATTTGAATGAAGAAAAAGGTAAAGCATTTGAAGCAGAGTTAAAAGCACAAAATGCAGAAGCATTATTTGTTAAAGCTAATATTACAAGTGAAGAAGAAGTTCAAAATATATTCAAAGAAACAATTGCCACTTTTGGCAAAGTCGATGTTGTTTTTAATAATGCTGGTATTGGTCGTGTAACTCCAACAGAAGAGCTAGAATATTCGGAATGGCGTAATACAGTAAATGTCGATTTAGATGGTGTATTCCTAGTTGCACGTGAAGCAATTCGTGAAATGCTTAAAGGCGACGGAGGAACAATTGTCAATACTGCTTCCATGTACGGCTGGGTAGGTTCACCTGGTTCAGCAGCTTATAACGCAGCAAAAGGTGGAGTGATTAACTTAACTCGTTCCCTAGCCTTGGAATATGCAACTAAAAATATTCGTGTAAATGCACTAGCTCCAGGCTTCATCGATACACCGATCATTCCTGAAGAAAGCAAAGAAGTATTAAAAACAATGACGCCAATGCAACGTCTTGGACAAGCAGAAGAAATGGCTAAAGCAGTATTATTCATGGCTTCAGACGATTCTTCGTTTATGACAGGAAATGTGTTAACAGTTGATGGCGGATATACAGCACAATAATCATATCCTTAAAAAGACTTCCAACATGGGAGTCTTTTTTTTATCGCTGATTGAGTCATGACTTACAAAAAGTTACCCCTCGAATTCATCATAAAATTCAAACAAGTCCCGTTGACAAATTTTCTCGAAAATACCCGCGTAATAACCTGCAAGGTTACGAATTCTTTTCTTTTTGGTCGCCTGTAATGAAATAGTCAATGCTTGATATCCAACTTGTTCATAGAAGTCCTTATACTGAGGAAAGCAATGATTGACACGATAAGTCAGGCTCCGATAAACACCATACAATTGACTTACGGTCTTTTGGTCTTTTCCAAGCATCGAGAAAATAACCGATTGGAACTGTTGATAAAAGGAAGAGCGAGAATGATCCTTCGAAGAATTATTCATCGGAATTACGGAAGGAACAATTTCGTTAGAATACGTATTATGTAATAAATCTTTTTTAGAGCTTAAAGAATAATCGGTTTCTTCTTGCGAAAAATGCTCTCTAGTGTTTGAAATTACTGGTGTTTGAGCATTATCCCGACTGATCATTTGCGATTGGTCATTGAAAGGCAAAATGATTAAAATATTAGCTCCATAACCTTTTGCGACACGTCGGATTGTCGAGATTTTCTTAATGATATGAAGGCTCTCTAGCTTACGTAACGAACGACGAGCAGTCGCATCCGATTTATTGATCGCATGTGTCATTGTTTCCACCTTTAAATGAACGGCTCCAGGATACTTACATGCATACTGGGCAAGTAGGGAAAGCACTGCACGATCCGTATCATTTAACTCATAATAATTCTCCGTCATATGCAACCTAATATGAGTATCCATTTCTGGAACACTTTCAAAAACTTGATATGATTTAAGATAGATAGTTATTTTAAGCTCCCCCTAGATTACAAAGTATGATTAGCGATTGGGCACTCTCTTCGCAACCATTACATAGATGAAAGTAGGGAGAAAGGATACATAATACAATGAACAGACCGTTGAAAAAATGACTTCCAACCAGGAAGTCATTTATAATATGGAGGAATGGAAGGTATTTAGTTCGTTAAAGGAGAATACATTTAAGGGCAGGAGCGTTAAACAAAGATAGGGGGAGTAGTATTGGAACAAACAATTTTTCAGCATATGCAGATAGTAAGAGGAATAACAGAAAGATCTATCCAACAAATACCCGAGGAACTAGCAGATTACATCCCAACTGGATTTACGAATAATATTCGTTGGAATTTTGGTCATATTGCCTATATCCAAGAAAAGCTTGTATTTGGTGTTGCCGATGAGAAGATGACTCTTCCAAAAGCATATGAAGGATTTTTTAGTGCAGGCACAAAACCATCTTCTTGGATTGGAAATGCCCCAACGCTCGCAGAAATTTCGGATGAACTGACTGCGCAAAAACAGCGAATTGTAGATTCCCTTCCAGGAAACCTACATAAAAGATTACCAGAGCCATTCACTAACAAAGCTGGAATTACATTTCATACACTCGGTGAAACATTCCTATTCAGTTTCTATCACGAAGCATTACATATGGAAACGATCAAAAGGATTTATAGGGCTACTAAAAACTAAGAAGGGGAGAGACTATGAAGTTTTGCCTTTTGTCACTTAACAGAAGAAGTTTTAGATATAGTAATAATTAGGAGTGTTATTAATGAATAAGTATAAGCCGCAGGTTCTTGTACTAGGAACTTTTCACATGAATGATTACGCCGAATTATGTGCTCAAAATAGACAAGATGAAATTGAAGAAGTAATCACTAACCTACTAAACTTCAAACCAACCAAAATCGCAGTAGAAATGGTAGCGGATAAGAATAAAGATTTAAACAATAAATATAAACAATATATATCAGGCAAATATACACTAGAAATGAATGAGATATATCAAGTTGGGTTCCGTATCGCTTCAAGATTAGGACATGAACAGCTTTACCCAGTCGACTGGATGGGTGAAGCTGAGATGGATTATGTAGAAGTGGAGAATTGGTTAAAAGAAAATCAACCAGAATTATTTAATGAAATATTCGAAGGACTATATTTACCAGAATTAACAACTAATAAGAGTGTCTTAGATTATTATAGAGAACTTAATGAACCATCCTGGTTAAATCAATTACATAAGCTGTACTTAAATTTGGCGAGAATAGGAGACTTCGATAATTATATTGGGATGCAATGGTTAAGTTGGTGGTACAAAAGAAATTTAATCATCTATTCAAATTTATCTCGAATTGTAAATTCAGAAGAAGAGAGTATTTTATTGATTGTTGGTAGTTCACATAGCTCCATAATTACCAAGTTCCTTGAAGAAAGTGAAGCTTTTGAGATTGTAAAACCTTTGGATTACCTTTCTTAAACTTATTTTAAATCTAAAAATCTCTTAGAATATTAAGTTGCAAAAAAACTTAAAAGTGAAAAACGCTGAAAGTCAAATGCCAAAACGTTGTCCAATCAATGTTTTGGCATTTTATTATGATCGATACATAAGATTGATTATCACTTGGTTTACACCGAAAAAAACAAGTTAAAGTAGAAAGTATAAGTTTTATAGGAATACAAAAAAGACTTAAGTCCATAGCTAATCGGACTTAAGTTTTTTTATTTGTGTATCGGCATTCTTAATAAATAATTTACCTTAGACAGTTACAGAAATGCGCTAAAAGCATACTATAGCCATATTAAGTCAGGAGGGAATATCATTGTCTAATGCTTACTTGGATTTATTAGCTCATTTTGGAATTGGTGGTGCACATCCTGGAGGTTTTAGTCTAACTCGATTTATATTACAAGATGAAAACATTAAAGTAAATGACTCTGTGCTGGAAATAGGGTGTGGGACAGGGCAGACTGCTGCTTTATTAGTCGAAAAATATAATTGTCAAGTGACAGCGATTGATAATCATCCAATTATGGTACAAAAAGCTAGGCAACGTTTCCAAAAAATCAAAGCCCCAGTGAAGGTGTTGGAAAGAGACGTACAAAATTTAGACTTTGTAGATAACTCCTTTGATTTGATTATTGCTGAGTCGGTTATCGTTTTTACAGAAATTTCGAGGACACTAAAGGAACTTTCTAGAGTTTTGAAAAATGATGGACATATGATTATGATTGAAATGACTGCAGAACAATACCTGTCAGTAGAAAAACAAAAAAAAGCTTGTAGTCTCTACGGCATTAATGAAATATTAGATACTGATGAATGGATATTGCGGTTACATCAAGCTGGATTTAATCAAGTAGAAATAATAAGTACTCCATCTGAGCTTAATCAAATTGAAGTTAATGACATAAATCCATCGAAACAAATAAATATGGACCTTTATGACTTATGGGAGGAACATAACGAATTTATCCTTCATAACCGAGATTTCATTGGCTATCGTGCATTTAAATGTCGAAATTCCTAAGGTATATCATTTTTGCATTAAAAATCGCTAATTAGCCTCTAACAATTAGTTGTCGGAAAATTTCGAGCTCTTATTTCGAAAATTTGCAAGCGTTCAATAGCTTCGGAGACTTCTAAACATTGAACGTTTGCAAAGTAAGAGACATTTAGGAACTAGTTTTTAGGAAGTAACTGCAACGAATCTAAAGGGAAAAGGTATACTTGCAATGGAACTCAGCTTTATTATTCAAAAATCTATTGATCTATCATAAATCATTCAAATAGTAATAACGATTTTCCCCTGAGTATGTCCTTCTTCAAAATACCTAAAAGCATTAGGAACTTCACTCAATGCATAACTCTTATCAATTATGGGTTTTAACTTACCAGCTTCTAGAAGGTCCTTGATGAACTTCAAATCATTTTGGTTTGCCCTTTGTAAAAAGCTGCCCATTTTCTTGTTCCCAGATATGGAAAGGAGAGGTCCTAAGACCATTGCTTCCGTAAGTTGAACTCCAGAACCTCCGACCTGTACATATCTGCCATTCGACCGAAGAGAGCGGTTATAGGCTGAAATGGGTTGATACCCATTTACCGCAAGAATCAGGTCATAATGTTCTTTATTTTTAGTGAAGTCTTCCTTTGTATAATCAATGACATAGTCCGCGCCTAATGATTTTACAATGTCTATATTTCTTGTACTGCATACACCCGTAACCTCCGCTCCAAATGATTTAGCGATTTGTACAGCGAAAGTCCCAACCCCACCAGATGCACCATTGATCAAAACTTTCTGCCCAGAGGTGATTTTACCTTTATCTCGTAAACTCTGAAGGGCCGTGGTGGCAGCCATAGGCACTGCAGCAGCTTCCTCAAATGAAATATTTTCCGGTTTTAGTACTAATGCATGTTCGGGAACCGCTACATATTCGGCAAAACCTCCCCATCCGCAGCCTGAAAGGTCGCCAAATACATCGTCTCCTGGTTTTAGGTGTTTAACATTTTTGCCTACAGATTCAATCCTTCCTGAAATATCACCACCTGGTATGATGTATTTTGGCTTTGATAGACCAAATGCAAATCGTGCTAGAAACGGTTTTCCTGTTAATAGTACTAGGTTTCCATAATTCAGGGATGCTGCGTGAATTTTTACAAGCACCTGGTCATCGTTAGGAATAGGTGCTGCTATTTCTTTTAATTCCAGATCATCAGGGGAGCCATATTTGTTAGAGATGATTGCCTTCATAGAAATTCCTCCTAATTATCATTAAACTCCATAGAAAATATGATTCAAAAAAGAAATAAGACCTAAAATCTAGTAAAACCCAAGAGAAAATTATTCCTCTTGGGTTTTAACAATGTTATTGGTGTTTAGTTTGAAAAGCAATCATGAAATCACTGAGAGCTTTACATGTATCGTACGGAACCGAATTATAAGTAGAAGCACGGCAACCACCCACAGAACGATGCCCATTTAAGCCGACAAATCCTGCATCCTTTGCCTCTGATAAAAATTGTTTTTCCAATTCCTCGTCTGCTACACGGAATGTAATGTTCATGAGAGAACGGCTTCCTTTTGATGCATGTCCTGTATAGAAGCCATGGCTATTATCAATGACATCATAAATCAGTTTTGCTTTTTCTTCGTTTTGTTTGGCTATTTCCGTTAAACCGCCTTGGTCTTCCATCCATTTCAACACTTCCCCCAGCATATAAATACCGAATGTTGGTGGAGTGTTATATAGGGAGTTACTTTCAGCATGGGTGGTGTATTTTAAAATGGTTGGAATATCTTTGTTTGCCATAGCCAGAAAATCTTTACGGATAATAACAACAGTTACTCCCGAAGGTCCAAGGTTTTTTTGAGCACCAGCGTAAACCATCGCAAATTTACTAACATCAACCGGTTTAGACATAATATCACTAGACATATCTGCGATTAATGGAACCTCACCTGTATCAGGAAACTCGGACCATTGTGTTCCGTAAATGGTATTATTTGATGTTATATGTACATATGCGTCGTCGGAATATACGTCAAGTTCCTCTAATGAGGGGACATTACGGTATTTATTTTCTTTTGTACTTGCAATTTGCACTGGTTCTCCAAAAAGCTTTGCCTCTTTATAAGCCTTTTCTGACCAAACACCTGTCATAATGTAGCTCGCCTTTTTCCCAACTTGTAAAAAGTTCATCGGAATCATAGTAAATTGCAGACTGGCTCCACCCTGTAAGAATAGTACTTCATAGTTATCTGGAATTGCGTAAAGCTTTCTTAAACGGGAAATTGCTTCATTATGTACTGCTTCAAAAATTGCACCGCGGTGACTCATTTCCATAATAGACATGCCAGAACCTTGGAAATTTACTAGCTCTTGCTGCGCCTTTTCTAATACTTCAAGTGGAAGTGCAGAAGGACCAGCATTAAAATTATACGCACGTGGATTTGATTGACTCAAGATGAACTCTCCTATTCGCATTGGTTTGAATTTATGAGTCTATTATATACGGTTTTTACCGAGGCATATCAAAATTTATGTAATTTTTTTTAAAAAATGAATAAAGTGTTAACATTCCGACTTATAGGAAAAAGAAAAAACATTTCAGATTCCGAATTATTTTCACTTTACTATCTATCAGGATGTTAGAATATTTGCTAAAATAGTAAAGTCTTAATTATATATAGTGGGGGAAAAAAATGAAAGTATTTTTGGATTTAGGTTGGTTTTTTAAAGAAAGAAAAAAGCAGTATCTAATCGGGATTCTAATGCTGCTAGTTGTTGCATTTCTACAGCTATTACCACCGAAAATTATCGGGTATGTGGTTGACGAAATCCACCAGCGCACACTCACAACTGCAGTATTAGTGAAATGGTTGGGAGTTTTGGCGTTAGCTTCAATCGGGATGTATATTTTGCGTTATTACTGGCGCATTATGATTTTCGGTTCATCGATTTTTTTAGCAAGAAAATTAAGAGAGAATTTGTTTCGCCATTTTACAAAAATGTCGCCATCTTTTTACCAAAAAAAACGTGTTGGT
Source organism: Psychrobacillus sp. NPDC096623 (assembly GCF_044762655.1). Classification (NCBI taxonomy): domain Bacteria; kingdom Bacillati; phylum Bacillota; class Bacilli; order Caryophanales; family Bacillaceae; genus Psychrobacillus; species Psychrobacillus sp. NPDC096623. The sequence goes on along the minus strand of NZ_JBIWER010000002.1, from coordinate 827,118 downwards.
GATTTAATGGCGCATGCAACAAATGACTTATCGGCTGTTCAACAAACGGCTGGAGCAGGTGTACTGACACTTGTAGATTCGTTAGCAACAGGAGGGTTTGTAATTGCAGCAATGGCGATTACGATTAACTGGAAGCTAACGTTAATAGCTTTGCTACCACTGCCAATCATGGCTATTTTAACAAGCTATTATGGAAAACTACTACATCAGCGATTTCGCTTTGCACAAGAAGCCTTTTCCAATTTAAATGACAAATCACAGGAAAGTATTTCTGGAGTGAAAGTCATTAAAACGTTTGGGCAGGAGAAAGAAGATACAGAGGATTTTGTTCAATTATCACAAGAGGTAGTTGATAAAAACATTCGAGTTGCAAAGGTAGATGCATTATTTGATCCGACGATTTCATTGATCGTTGGGATGTGTTTCTTCTTATCTATAGTGTTTGGTACTCGTTATATACTTGCGGGCGAAATGTCGATAGGGGATTTGTTTGCTTTTACTTCTTATCTAGGATTACTTGTTTGGCCTATGCTTGCATTTGGATGGCTGTTTAATATTGTCGAGCGTGGTCGGGCGTCTTATGATCGCATTCAAAATCTAATGGATGAAAAGATAGAAATAGATGATCGTCTAGATGCTGTAGATGTAAGACCGGAAGGGGATATTCAGTTTCAGTTGGAGGAATTTAAATTCCCTGGAGATGAGCGAGCAGCCTTACACCATGTAAATTTCACGATTAAACGAGGTCAAACGTTAGGTATTGTCGGGAAAACTGGTTCAGGTAAAACTGCTATATTGAAGCTATTAATGAGAGAATTCGAAGGATATACAGGAAAAATTGTATATGGTGATTATGCAATTGACATGTACAAAAAACGCAGCTTACGGGAAGCAATTGGCTATGTGCCTCAAGATCATTTTCTCTTCTCCACAACTGTCGCTGGAAATATTGCTTTTGCCAATGCAGGTGCAACGATGGCTGCTGTAGAGGAAGCCGCAAAATTAGCCTATATTCACGAGGATATTCTTCAGTTTACAAATGGCTATAATACAGTTGTCGGTGAACGTGGAGTATCGTTGTCTGGTGGACAAAAACAACGTATATCGATTGCGCGTGCACTGATGATGAATCCTGAGCTACTTATTTTAGATGATTCTTTATCTGCTGTTGATGCTAAAACCGAAGAAGCGATATTAGAAGCATTGAAGGCGAAACGAAGTGATGAAACAACGATTATAACGTCCCATCGTTTAAGCGCTATTCAACACGCACATCAAATTATTGTGATGAATGAAGGAACGATTGTAGAAAAAGGGTCTCATGAGCAATTAATGGGACAGCAAGGTATCTATTATGAAATGTATCAGCTACAGCAGCTAGAATCGTTAGTAGAACAGGGAGGTGAATCATAATGGATGAAAAACAGCCACAGCTAACAGGCAAATACCAGTGGGTAGTTTTCAAACGTTTGCTCAGTTACTTGAAGCCACATAAAAAAGTAATTGCCATAGCTTTACTTCTATTAATATTAACAGTAGCTGGTGATATTCTTGGTCCATATTTGATCAAAACGTATATGGATGATTTTTTAACACCGAGAAATTTTCCTACAGGTCCACTGGTTGGCCTTGCGTTAGGTTATATTTTTATACAAATTGGAAATGTCATTGTCAGCTATTTTCAATTACTAACTTTTCAAAAGCTAGCATTGAAAATTATTCAACAGATGCGAATTGATGTATTTACGAAAGTACACAAACTAGGTATGCGTTACTTTGACAAAACACCTGCGGGTAGTATTGTATCCCGTGTTACAAATGATACAGAAGCGATTAAAGATATGTTCGTCAGTGTGTTAGTCGGATTTGTTCAAAGTGGATTTTTAGTTATCGGTGTCTATATTGCTATGTTTATATTGAATGTGAAACTGGCACTTATTACGACGATTTTATTACCAATACTAGCAGTCATTATTTTAACTTATCGGAAATATAGTTCGGTCGTTTACCAGGACCTTAGAGAAAGACTAAGCCAGTTAAATGCAAAGCTAGCTGAATCATTACAGGGCATGACTATGATTCAAGCATTTAGACAGGAAGATCGCTTGCAGGACGAATTTAATGAAATCAATGATTCCCATTGGAATGCAGGTAAACGGAACATCAAACTGGATAGCTTATTGCTTCGTCCTGCTATCGATTTGGTTTATGCATTGGCAATTATTATGGTGCTTAGTTATTTCGGGGTTACATCCATGAATAACATAGTAGAAGTCGGGGTTATCTATGCGTTTGTCACATATATCGATCGCTTCTTTGAGCCTATCAACCATGTGATGCAGCGACTGTCAATTTTCCAACAAGCAATTGTAGCAGCTTCAAGGGTTTTCAAGTTATTGGATGAGAAAGACTTAGCCCCAAATCAACAAAACATTGAAACTGCGAAAATTGAAAAAGGAAAAATTGAATTTCAAAATATCACTTTCTCCTATGATGGTAAAACAGAAGTACTAAAGGATATTTCGTTTACTGCAGAGCCAGGTCAAACAGTTGCATTAGTGGGGCATACGGGCAGTGGAAAAAGTTCCATTATTAACTTGCTTATGCGTTTTTATGAATTTGAACAAGGTGACATTAAAATAGATGGTCATTCTGTGAAAGATTTCAAATCGGAAGAAATGCGTGAGAAGGTTGGGCTTGTACTGCAGGATCCGTTCATGTTCTATGGAGACATTGAGAGTAATATTCGACTTCATGCAAAGGATATGTCAGACACTGAACTAAGAGAAGCAGCAGAGTTTGTACAGGCAAATAATTTTATCGAAAAACTACCAAACGGCTATCAACAAAAAGTAACGGAGAGAGGTTCAACTTTTTCTAGTGGGCAGCGACAACTGGTAGCATTTGCACGCACTATTGCTACAAATCCGAAGATATTAGTGCTCGATGAAGCAACTGCGAATATTGATACGGAAACAGAAGTTGCCATTCAAAGTAGTTTAGAAAAAATGAGAAGAGGTCGTACGACTATTGCCATTGCCCATCGTTTAAGTACGATTCAGGATGCAGAACTAATTCTTGTGCTGCATCACGGGGAGATAGTAGAACGTGGGACTCATCAAGAGCTATTAAACCAAAAAGGTTTGTATCATAAAATGTATTTATTACAGAACAATGTAGTGGAAGATATCGCATAATTAGTAACCGAAAATAAACCAGCCAAGAGGCAATACTTTTGGCTGGTTTATTGTATTAAGAAGAACCAAGCAACTGATCATTTTTTTCTTATGATACAATGATAGTGGAAAAAAGAAAGGTCGTAATTAAAATGTATTCAATAACTGATCATTTTTTTCTTATGATACAATGATAGTGGAAAAAAGAAAGGTCGTAATTAAAATGTATTCAATAAATGAAGTTGTAAAAATGGTTTCAGAGCAAGGACAGAACGTAGTAATATGCGCGAAAGAATTAGAGAAAATCACTAAGAAAAAAGGAAAAAAACGCTCTGATTTATTTGAAAGATATTGTGCTAACGAACATTCTTTCAATGTATATACATATATGAATTCTACAATTGAAAACTTAACAGAGGTTAAAGTATTTCAAAGAAAAGTTGCTTTGTTTGGAGCAGTTTTTGTTGGTACAAGAACTGACTATGAAGCACAAGTTGACGCGAAACAAGCAGAAACAACATATAAAGAGTTAGTTGAAGCACTCCATGAATTGATAAATGCACTTTCACTTTTCGAAAATTCTAGTGAAAAATAAACTATACAAAGTCGGAAAGAGGCTGGGACAGGAGTATATATTTAAAGAATCCTGTAAAATCTGCATTCAGATTTAGATACTTTTTAAATCGTTGGAGTGGAAGTGCGACTAAGGGGGAACAGCACGAAGTCTGAGACTACAGGCTCAGGCCGTGCCCCCGAAAAGCGTTCCTGAAACGGAAATCAATTTTTCTTATGTAAAAAAACCATTTTTCTCACCGAGAAAAATGGTTTTTTTGTTTTGTCCAAGTCTCTTTCTTATTTGAGTATTATGGTTGCCAAGAACTGTAAGAGCGGATAAATTGTAAAGCCGTTTCATTTATGAAAGGATATAGAGAGAACAATTTTGAAGGGGGATTTTCTGATGAAAGTACTAGTAATTGGAGCAAACGGACAAATTGGACAACTTGTAGTAAAGGAATTACAAAAGAGTGACACTCACTCGGTGACAGCTGTGGTCCGAAAAGAAGAACAAGCAGAAAAGCTTATAGCAGACAACATACAAGCAATGGTAGCTGATTTAGAAGGCACTGTCGAAGAACTTGCAAAAGCTTTTACAGGAGCAGATGCCATCATCTTTACAGCTGGTTCAGGTGGCCATACTGGCCCTGATAAAACATTATTGATTGATTTAGATGGTGCTGTTAAAACAATGGAAGCTGCTAAACAGGTAGGAGTAGACCGTTATATCATGGTCAGCGCATTCGATGCCGATAAACGTCAAACTTGGAACGAAGGAATACGACCTTATTACGTAGCGAAACACTATGCCGATCGGATGCTTGAAGCAAGCGGTTTAAATTACACAATAGTTCGACCTGGTGGACTTGTCAACGAACCGTCTATCCGAAAAATAACGGCTGGGGCTAAAGCAAAACCCGGGACCATTACGCGCGAAGATGTAGCACATACACTAGTTGCAATATTAGAAAATAAAAAAACCTATCGTTGTGCATTTAATTTAGTGAGCGGTGAACAATCAATTGAAACTGCAATAAATAACCTTAACTAAAAATATAATTGTCAGTCTCTTGAGATATTTTTCAAGAGACTTTTTTTGTGCTGCAGGTTAGAAATTGCCGGTTATCCCTTCGAGATTTAGGTAAATTTCAAAAGTCGAATTATTTTGTATTCCTATCTTCCACTAAGGTAGCAGATTTGCTAAACTTAATACGTCCTATAAAATATTCTGAAAATCTTTTATTACCTATGTGTACTCGCTTATGCCCAAAGGATACGAACAACCTTGTTTAAAAGAGTCAAAAAGCTGTCACAAGCAATAATGGGGTCAAATAGAAGGAATTTTGATACGATAGGTACAGTAATTCGGAAAGGAAGAATGTCGTGAGTACAGATGTAAACTTACTATTGGCATTTGGGGCAGGGTTTTTAAGCTTCATTTCACCTTGTACACTACCATTGTATCCTGCTTTTTTATCTTATATAACGGGAATGTCGCTAGAAGAAATTAAAACAGACAAAAAATTAATGCAAAAAAGAGGAATGCTACATACATTATTCTTCTTGTTAGGATTTTCTCTCATTTTTATCGCAATTGGCTTTGCAACATCATTAGTAGGTACATTCTTCATCCAATACGATGATTTACTGCGTCAGGTGGGAGCAATTTTCATCGTCTTATTTGGTCTAATCATTGTAGGCATACTTACACCTGAGTTTTTAATGAAAGAAAAGAAACTTCAATTTAAAAATCGACCAGCTGGTTATTTAGGAACTATTTTAATAGGTATGGCATTTGCTGCAGGATGGACGCCGTGTACAGGACCGATTTTAGCTGCGGTTATTGTCATGGCTGGCTCAAATCCAGATGCAGGTATATGGTATATGCTTGCTTATGTATTTGGATTTGCTATTCCATTTTTTGTATTATCTTTCTTCGTCACACGGCTTAACTGGATTCGTAAAAATAGCAATTTAATCGTTAAAGTCGGCGGTTATATTATGATTGCTTTAGGAATTCTCTTGTTTTTTGACGGCTTAAACTATATTATTCGTATATTGAGCCCGTTTTTCGGAGACTTTACTGGATTTTAAGGGGGACCATATATGTCAACCGTATTAGTAGTGGATGATGCAGTATTTATGCGCACAACGATTAAAAGAATACTTGAAAATCATCAGTTTGTTATTGTTGGTGAGGCATCGAATGGCTTAGAGGCAGTGGAACAATATAAGTCACTTCTGCCAGATGTCGTAACGATGGATGTAACCATGCCGGGCATGAATGGGATAGAAGCAGTAAAAAGAATAATTGCAGAATTTCCAAACGCTAAAATAGTGATGGTGACTGCATTAGGTCAACAAAAGCTAATAGTGGATGCATTAGAGTCTGGAGCAAAAGATTTCATCACAAAACCATTCGACCCAGATCAAATAGTGCAAGTATTACAAAATGTTACTTCTGATAGGTAGAAACACAGAAAGAAATAAAAGATATGGGGAATTGCTTATGTTAGATAAAATATCTCCAAATATGATGCTGATTGCATCCACGGTAGTTGCAATAGGGATGGGAATATTCGTAACAACAATTCGAGCGAAATCAGCGAAACATCCAGCTAGTGTCAAAAAGATATTATTGCCACCACTGTTCATGTCAACTGGTGCATTAATGTTCGTGTTTCCTTATTTCCGTGTTACTTTGATGGAATTCATCGAAGCAATAGGTGTCGGAATGCTGTTCTCTGTTGTGCTTATTTGGACCTCCAAATTTGAACGAAGAGACGGACATATCTATTTAAAGCAATCGAAAGCTTTTATATTTATCTTGTTTGGATTACTGATTGTCCGAATTATAGGGAAAGTCATCTTAAGTTCAACGATTGACATTGGTACACTTAGTGGGATGTTCTGGATATTAGCATTCGGGATGATTGTTCCATGGAGAATTGCCATGTACTTGCAATATAAAAAATTGCAGAACTAGATAGAAAAAACGGCCCAGTCCTTTAAGGGCAAAACCTGGTTCTATCGTTTTCGAATGGCTATGGACAGACGTTTACTGTATAATTACCGCGTGAGTGTTAAGGGAGGTTGGTTGTGACAAGGTCACAACTAGCCTCCCTTTTTTTGGTAATCTTATGGTGTAGTCTATCCACCGCACCCCCACAACTCTTAGGAACAGGTTACTGCGTTTTTGTTTAACTAAAGAAAATATAATTTAGATATATATAGGGAACTCTCGAAGATGCAATTTCGTTCGCTATGTTGCTTCTTTATTTAATGAACCCGGGATGTGCGTTCACTTATAACGAAAATCAGTAGTATTATTTATTCTAAAAACCATCTTGATCCCGGTGTTTACTGGGTGTTTTATATACTTTCTAATTCTTATAAAAAAGTGAGCAACCCCTTTATATAGGCTGCTCACTTTTTGTGCTGATTTGATTAGCTTGTCTTGTCCACGGACAGCTCGAAATACTTATTATAGGGTGTCACATCAATATTCAACTCAGCTAGTTTTTTACGCAAAAATTTATGATCTCGTTTTGGAGTAGCAATAATATATCCACGTATTAAAAGTTCTCGAGTAATAGCTGTAGCTTTTTCCTCAAGCGCTAACTGTCCAATTTTCCCAGCGATCTTTTGTTTAGCCACAGGTCTGAATAAATCAGGTACCGGGGAAACCAGCTCATTGAGTAATTGCTTTTGTTCCTCATTCCAAAGATGGATTGTTTGATCTACATAGTATTCTTCCCAATCTAAATCAGATTTACCATCTTTTTTGGGCAATGATTTACCGAACTTACGGAACATAAAGAAGCCGCCAATTCCCATAAGTACAACTAAAAGTACAACCCAAAAAAGGATAAACCATAAAAACCAACCTTCTAGCAAACTCTTCACCTCGTTCTCTTATATCTAGTATAAGTTCTTCCAAAAAATATTTCATCCTTCTTGTATCCTTTCTTTTAAAAAACTTCTATCTAGTAATTGAAAGGAGGGGATACACATGGCAAATCTAGAACATAAGTATGCAGTTCTAAAACTCTATTTCGAAGGGGAGGTAACAGAGGATGGCAAAATGAGAACAAAGTCAAAATCTTACCGTAATCTTCGAGCAAATGTAACAGCAGACCAACTGGAAACTGTTGCAGTATCACTTAGCTCGTTTTCCGATAGCGTATACATCGGAGCAGAAAAGATTGAAACTATGCAAGTAATTTAATAACTAAAAAGGGGATGGAAGAAAATGACTAAAATACTACAGCTACAATTTGAAACAGCACAAGGAAAGAATGTCACCATATCGGTCGATGAACCCAAAAGCAATCTAACTGAAACGGATATTCAAAATGGAATGCTTGCAATTATCGGAAGCAATGCATTTCAGTCAGATGGATCGCCACTTGCAGCTATTAAAAGTGCCAAAGTTGTAGACCGAACAGTAACAGAAATTATCTAACCTTCTAAAGACTCTCCCTCCAAGGAGAGTCTTTTTAACAGAATTTGAAAGAATGGATGTGTGAAATATGGAGCAGTGGCTAAATATAATTCAAGACGTTGGCTTCCCAATCTTTGTATCATTCTATTTGATGCACCGAGTGGAAACAAAGCTTGAAGAGATAAAAGACGTACTGTTATCTCTAAAATAGTGTGGTATTCACAAAACTGTTGAATTAAATAAGACAATGTAGTTGAAGGTTGAAACACGATTCGCTAAGATTAGGCTATGAATAGAAAAGCGAGGTCTCATGAATGAAAAAGTTGTTAGTTATATTAGGTATTTCTTTACTAGTTCTTGTCGGCTGCGGCAGCAGTGGCAATTTTGAAGCACAGACAAACTGGGAAGTTTCCGATTTTGAATATGAAAATCAGCACGGAGAAAAAGTTTCTTTAGAGGATTTAAAAGGAACGGTGTGGTTGTCGACATTTATTTTCACAAATTGTGAAACAGTATGTCCACCAATGACATTTAATATGAGTGATATACAATCGATGCTAAGTGAAAAGGGTATAGAGGATTACAAAATTGTCGCATTTAGTGTTGATCCAGAAGTGGATACACCAGAAAAACTGCAAGAATACATCGGTAATTATGATGTTGTGGATGAAAGCAAATGGGAGCTATTAACGGGCTATACTCAAGATCATATTGCAAAGTTTGCAGCAGATTCCTTTAAGACATTAGTCAAGGATGATCCAAACAATAACCAAGTGATTCATGGTACGTCCTTCTACTTGGTCGATCAAAACGGGGTAGTGGTTAAAAACTATAGTGGAAATACAGAAGTTCCGAAAGAGGAAATTGTTATTGATGTGGAAACATTAATCGAAGACGGTAAATAAAAAGCAGCCTTTCCAAACGGAAAGGCTGCTTTTTATGAAAGATTGTTTTGCTTTTTCAACAAATCTCTAATTTCTTCTAATAATACTTCTTTCGAATCAACTGGTGGAGCCTCTTTAGTAGCTTCTACAACGTCTGCTTTACGTTTAAATTTTGATAGTAATCGAATAAATATGAAAATAGAAAATGCAATTACCAGGAAATCAAAAACAGATTGTAAAAAGTTACCGTATAATATTTCTGTTTCTTTATACTTAAATGATAAGGAAGTGAATTTAACACCGTTTAATAGTAGTCCAACTAAAGGTGTAATAATATTTTCAACTAACGATGACACAATCTTACCAAAAGCCGCTCCAATTACTACAGCAACTGCTAAATCTAGAACATTCCCTTTAAACGCAAACTCTTTGAAATCTTTCCACATAATTTACACCTCCATCCTGTTATACTACAAAAAAAACAATAATTTGTATATACCGACATTTTCCACAATAGGTCTATTGTTTATAGTGATTTTATGCTATTGTTTTTATAGAATCCTAGCACGGAGGTTTGCTGATGAAAATGAAAAAAACATATCGAAAACTCTCATTTCGTATTGTTGTGATTTATATAATAATCAGTCTGTTGTGGATTCTATTATCCGATGCATTGTTATTCAGTTTTTTTCCAGAGGGCATGCACATATCTATGCTTAAAGGGATTATATACATAAGCTTAAGCTCACTTCTACTATTGTATTTGATGAAGCAGGCTTGGAGTGCTCAGAACGAATTGAATGCAAAGGAATATGAAGACGATCTAACCGGTCTTCAAAATAGAGCCTCTCTCCAAAAAAGTTTATCGGAATTATTACATAACAAAAAAAGTTTTCATTTGTTCTTTATCGATTTTGATCGTTTTAAGATGATTAATGATTTATATGGTCATGAAATAGGAGATACTGTATTAAAGAAGGTCTCTAGCACATTACAAAATAATGCTCATATTCGCTACTCAGATATAATCTCGAGGTGGGTAGCAGATGAATTTGTCATTATTTTAAAGGATAGAACAGATCACGAAATTGACTTGTTCGTAAATAGTTTATTAGCAGAAACGTCTGTGCCGCTTTATATTGAGGGGAAAGAAATAGTGAATCATCTTAGTATCGGTTCGGTCTATTTCCCAGAGGATTCGACAAAGAGCTCCGAGCTATTACGTTTTGCAGAAATAGCTGCCGAAGAGGCAAAGAAAAATGGCGGATTAACGCATGTAAAATATCGAAAAGAATTATCAGATAAAGTTAATAGAGAATTGTATTTAGAAGAAGGTTTGAAACATGCACTAGAAAAACAAGAATTATTTTTAAACTTCCAGCCTCAGATTGACACAGACTCACATGAGATAATTGGAGTAGAAACACTTCTACGCTGGATTCACGATGAGCAGTTCATCTCTCCAGGAGAATTCATACCAGTAGCAGAAAAAAGTGGGCTAATTATTCAAATAGGAGATTATGTCCTTCGCGAAACGTGCAAAAATATTCCTTGTATCGAAACTGCCGTGGGACATGAGTTATACTATAGCGTAAATGTTTCGGCCAGACAATTTTATCAAAAAGATTATATAGCCCGTACAAAAGAGATTATTAAAGAAACGAATGTCAATCCGTCTAAGATTGTATTAGAAATTACAGAATCGATCATAATGGAGTATACGGACTTTGTCATTGAATCACTTCATGAGCTAAGGAAATTTGGTTTTCAAATTGCCATCGATGATTTTGGAACGGGATATTCATCGTTCAAATATTTAGAATTACTTCCAGTAAATTTGATAAAAATTGATCAAAGCTTTACACAGTCTTTAGAAAAGCACAGGACAAAAGCGATTGTACAATCTATTATCTCTCTAGCCCATAACTTAGAGATGAAAATTCTTGCAGAAGGGGTAGAAAATTTGTTCCAAGTAGCAAGTTTAAAGGAAATGGACTGTCATTATTTACAAGGTTATTACTTCAGTAAACCTTTAACATTAGATAATCTTTTACAGCAATATAAGTAGAATAGGTGAATAAGTTGATGAAGAAACAAAAGGGGATCTCCTATAAAACGAAGGCATGGATGATTGTATTACTTCTCCCAATTACGATAACGATCTATATATTAGCTATTATAGGATGGAAAGAACTTGTTAAAATACCCGTTGTACAAGAGTGGGCGGAAAGTTTTCAACAGAGTACAGCAAAATTGGATGTGCCTTCCGAGTATATAGCTTTATATAAAGAGGCTGAAAAAAATTATGGTGTACCTTGGACATTATTAGCTGCTCATCACCGAATCGAAACTAGATTTTCCACGATGGATCCTTTACTTTCTCCAGCTGGTGCAGAAGGGCATATGCAATTTATGCCATGTACGTTTGTTGGTTGGTCACACCCGAGCTGTGGTGGACTCGGAAAAGGGGATATACCGCATGAGGAAAAAGTGAGTCCAGCTGTTATTGAAAAATATGGTGGTTATGGGGTAGATGCTAATAATGATGGGAAGGCGGATCCATACGATTTAGAGGATGCTGTCTTCAGTGCCGCCAATTATCTCGCAGCAAGTGGTGCTGCGGATGGAGAGATTGAAAAAGCCATTTTCAATTATAATCATAGTGAAAAATATGTGGAAGATGTTCTACACTTTTATAATTTATACGAAAGCCAACTAAAAGAAATCCAAGCTGCATATGTTCCGAACAAGTAGGAAATGGGGGTAGTTGACCTTTTTCTAGCGAACTTAGTAGGGTTTTATATACTTACGGCTTAAATAATTACAGTTCAATTTTAAACTAGGCTGGTCGCGATGTCAGTTACGACCTGTCTAGTTATTTCGATGAATACGTTATGGATTGCAACCATACCAAATTATCCGTGGGAAGAAATGACGATTCAGCAGTGACGATATAATTTACAAGTGTATCCATGAAAAAATATATTTTAAGCGATAAGCGGTGCCCACGGAAAGCGTCCATAAAAAAAGAAGTACTCATTATGAGTACTTCTTTTTTTGTGATATTAAGCTCTACGCATAGCTTTTAGGATGAAGCTTAATATTAATACTAAAATAATGGCACCGATTAAAGCTGGAATGATTGCCATATCCCAGATAACTGGACCCATGTCCGGGAATATTAATCCACCGATCCACGCACCAATTATACCTGCGATAATGTTACCAATAATTCCTCCAGGTATATCTTTACCTAAAATAAGTCCTGCTAACCAACCGATGATACCACCGATGATTAAGTATAAAATGAATCCCATATTTTCCATCTCCTTATGAATGTAATATTGCTTCACACTCTTTATATATCCATCCATCTCAAATAATAAACCTTTGACCATTATTTTTTATAACTTTTGCATATAATGAAACTAATAAACCCCATAAAAGCTAATTCTGACGGGCTTCAATGGAGCTCGCGACAGATTTTAATGTACAAGGATTTCATATAAAAATCTAAAAAAAAAAGCAAATTAAATTTTCTAAATGTTTTGCTATTTTATGGTGTTTGTATTATAATTTTGAAAAAAGGGAGTGGAGAGCATGGATGTTCAGTTGAACAAAAGGTTAAACAGAAGGGGAGTATTAATAGCAATTCTCCACACAGTAATTATTTTAAACTTAACATTTGACTTCTTCTTCATACATTAATACTTGAGAAATGGGCAGTTTGCAGCTGCCCTTTTAACTGTCCCTACAAAACTATTATGTGAACTAAAAACTTATGAAAATGCCTTGCAAGCTATACACATGCAAGGCATTTTTCTTATTTCACAGAACCACTAACAAACTGCTCATCTTTATAGTACATATTTTTAACTAAAATATTTGGACCTAAGCATTCGACAGCAGGACAATGGCAATTTAGAGATTTTGAAAGTGGGGTAGCAAGCCATTTATCAAAAATTGCTGGAAGTGTTTCTGTTTGTATATTTCCTAGAGCTGGGGCATCACCAAAATCAGTGACTATAACCTCGCCTGTGAATATGCTTACATTCAAACGTGACCGACCATCTGGATCATTCCTCGTGGAAACATTTTTAGTATGACGTAGTCGTTCTAATAATTGAATGCTTTTTTCATTTTGACTACATGGATAAAAAGGTAATGTGCCAAATAACATCCACACTTCTTTATCTCGGAAATCTAATATTTGTTCTATTGCTTCATGCGTTTCTTCTAATGTTAGGGTCGTTAATGCACTAGCAAAATCAGAAGGATACATAGGATGAATTTCATGACGAGCACATTTCATCTCATTTACTATTTGATTATGGATATGCTCTAGATAGGGAAGTGTTTTTTTGTTCAACATCGTTTCTGCTGAAACCATTACTCCAGCCTCCGAAAGCATTCGACTATTGTTGATCATACTCTGGAACAAACTTGCTCGCTGTTCATATGTAGGTTTTCTTTCCATCATAGCAAATCCGGTTTCGACAAATTCATCAACTGTTCCCCAGTTATGAGATATATGTAATACATCTAAGTAAGGTGCAATCATTAAGTAACGTTCTGGCTCTAATGTTAGATTGGAGTTCATCTGCGTACGAATTCCTCTATTGTGGGCATACTTTAATAACGGGAGAACGTAATTGTTTATGGATTTTTTTGATAACATCGGTTCTCCACCAGTAATACTAATAGTTTTTAAGTGGGGAATCTCATCTAAACGTTGGAGTATTAGTTCTATTGGAATTGCATCAGGATCCTTTGTTTGCAATGTATATCCAACTGCACAATGGGCGCAGCGCATATTACATAAGGTAGTTGTGGTAAATTCAATATTACTTAAGGTTAACTTCCCAAATTGCTCCATGTCTCTATATGCTTCCCAAGGATCATTTATTGGACTCATCGTTTTCATTTCTATCATTATTTAAACTTCCTTTCCAATAGTATATTGTCGCATAATTGAAGTGAAAAGAAAATAAGCGATGATTCTTGCTTGTTTGCTCATCAAGTTGGGTATAAAGAAAGTACAACGTATGGAGTGGAGGAATTATATGTTTATAGAAAAAAATAACGAAATAAGAAAGAACCTATTTCAACAAATCGATTCACTAGCGAATGAACAGTTTAATGAAAAGCCCGATGAGGAGTCTTGGTCACCTAAAGAAATTATGGATCATTTAGTGAAAATGGAGCTAACCATTATAAAAGGAATAAAAAAAGAGCTTTCTAATCCAACAAGTCCGAGAGCAAAGAAAAAACCAATACAGATTTCAACTTTACGGATAATTAAGGTCAAAGCCCCAGATCATACTGTACCGTCTGGTGAATATAAAAGAACAGAAGAGATGAAGGCACAGCTCCATCAAGCAAGAATGGAACTCCTATCTCTATACAAATCGAGCGATCCTACTTTATTCAAAGATAAGTCCTTAAAGCATCCTATTTTTGGACAGGTACCCTTAATACAATGGTTTCCGTTTGTAGGTTTACACGAAAAGAGACATGCGAAGCAATTAGAAAAGACTATCGAGAAAATAAAAGGTCATCAATAATAATTATGACTTATAATAATTTTAATCTAATTTACTTATCAAGAATATTCAAGTATGATTAGTAGTGGAGAAAAGTCACTAGATAGACACTTTTCAATAGATCTTAGGAGGAATACAAATGGCAAAAAGTAATTTACACAACAGCCGTACTTCGTTTTCTCTAAATGGTAAAGAGTATAACTACTATCGTTTAGCAGCATTAGAAGAAGCCGGCATCGCAAAAGTTTCACGCCTTCCTTATTCAATCAAAGTATTATTAGAATCTGTTTTACGTCAGTATGACGGCTATGTAATCAAAGAAGATCACGTAAACCAACTAGCTAAATGGGGTAAAGATGCTAATACAGAAGCAGAAGTACCATTCAAACCATCACGCGTAGTACTTCAAGATTTCACAGGTGTACCAGTAGTAGTAGATTTAGCCTCACTTCGTTCAGCGATGAATGAAATGGGTGGAAACCCGGACAAAATCAACCCTGCTATTCCAGTTGACCTTGTAATCGACCACTCGGTACAAGTAGACAAATATGGTACTGCAACTGCTTTACAAGCTAATATGGACCTTGAATTTGAACGTAATGCTGAGCGTTACAACTTCTTAAAATGGGCTCAAACGTCATATGATAACTTCCGTGCTGTTCCTCCAGCAACAGGTATCGTTCACCAAGTTAACTTAGAGTACCTAGCTCCTATCGTACATGTAAACGAAAGTGCAGATGGAGTATTAGAGACCTTCCCTGATTCAGTAGTAGGGACTGACTCACATACAACTATGATTAACGGACTTGGAGTTCTAGGATGGGGTGTAGGTGGTATCGAGGCAGAAGCAGGAATGCTTGGTCAACCTTCTTACTTCCCAATTCCTGAAGTAATCGGAGTTAAACTAGTTGGAGATCTTCCAAACGGAACAACTGCAACTGACTTAGCACTTAAAGTTACACAAGTATTACGCCAAAAAGGTGTAGTTGGTAAATTTGTTGAGTTCTTCGGACCTGGTGTATCTAAATTACCATTAGCTGACCGTGCTACAATTGCTAACATGGCTCCTGAATACGGTGCTACATGTGGTTATTTTGCTATCGATGAAGAATCTATCAACTATTTACGTTTAACTGGCCGTGACGAAGAGCATATTGCTGTAGTAGAGGCTTACTTAAAAGCAAATGATATGTTCTTTGATCCAACTTTAGAACCTGTATATACGGATGTTGTAGAGATTAATCTTGGGGATATCGTTGCAAACCTTTCTGGACCAAAACGTCCACAAGATTTAATTCCACTTACAGATATGAAAGCTCGTTACCGTGAAGCAGTTGTAGCTCCTCAAGGTACACAAGGATTCGGCTTATCTGAAAAAGAATTTGACAAAAAAGCTACTGCTAAATTTGCAGAAGGTGATGTAGAAATTCCAACAGGTGCTGTAGCAATCGCTGCGATCACTTCTTGTACAAATACATCTAACCCATATGTAATGTTAGCTGCTGGTTTAGTTGCTAAAAAAGCGGTAGAAAAAGGACTTACAGTACCTGCTTACGTTAAAACTTCTTTAGCTCCAGGATCTAAAGTAGTAACTGGATATTTAGAGGATTCAGGTCTTAACACATACCTAGATCAAATTGGATTCAACACAGTAGGTTATGGTTGTACAACTTGTATCGGTAACTCAGGTCCATTATTACCTGAAATTGAAAAAGCAATCGTTGACGAAGACCTTTTCGTAACGTCTGTTCTTTCTGGTAATCGTAACTTTGAAGGCCGTGTGCATCCACTTGTGAAAGCTAACTACTTAGCATCACCACCACTTGTTGTAGCATACGCACTTGCTGGAACTGTAGATATCGATCTAGAAAAAGACTCATTCGGTACAGATAAAGATGGCAATGAAGTATACTTTGCTGATATTTGGCCATCAACTGAAGAAGTAAACGAAGTGCTTTCAACTGTTGTTACTCGTGAATTATTCCAAAAAGAATATGCACGTGTATTCGATGAGAACGAAGCATGGAATGCAATTGAAACATCAACTGAATCTTTATATTCATTTAATGACAAGTCAACTTACATTCAAAACCCACCATTCTTCCAAGGATTATCAAAAGAGCCTGGTGCAATCCAATCACTTGATAAAATGCGCGTAGTAGCTAAATTCGGTGATTCGATTACAACAGACCATATTTCACCAGCTGGTGCAATTGGTAAAGATACTCCAGCAGGTAAATACTTGCGTGAAAATGGCGTTGAAATTCGCGACTTTAACTCGTACGGATCACGTCGTGGTAACCACGAAGTAATGATGCGTGGAACATTCGCGAACATCCGTATTCGTAACCAAGTTGCACCAGGTACAGAAGGTGGATACACAACTTACTGGCCAACAGGCGAAATCATGCCGATCTATGATGCAGCGATGAAGTATCAAGATGCGGGTACTGGTTTAGTCGTTCTAGGCGGAAAAGATTACGGTATGGGATCTTCTCGTGACTGGGCAGCTAAAGGAACTAACCTTTTAGGTATTAAAGCTGTTATTACGGAAAGCTTTGAGCGTATCCATCGTTCAAACCTTGTAATGATGGGCGTTCTGCCACTTAATTTCTTACCAGGTGAAAATGCTGAAACACTTGGCCTAACTGGTAAAGAAGAAATCAGTGTAAATATCGCAGAAGGTGTAAAACCGCGTGATATTTTACAAGTAACTGCAAAAGCAGAAGATGGTTCTGAGAAAATCTTCAACGTTCTTGCTCGTTTCGATTCAGAAGTAGAAGTAGACTACTACCGTCATGGTGGTATCCTTCAAATGGTATTACGTAACAAAATGTTAGAAGTATAATAATCTATGAAAAAAGAGACTATTCCTTTTTAGGAATTAGTCTCTTTTTGATTGGATTGGACTATTTCATCTTACCTACCAAAATCCGTTCTGCTCTCACCAGGAAGAAATGTAAACCGTTGATACTTCAATGTTTATACAGGCACTATAGTGGAATAAGAGTCGCGTGTGACTCATACCATTTAATGATGGGGAGGGGTTTTATATGGATGAGCTTAATGATGAGAAGAACAGTAAAGACGAGCAATTAGAAGCGTTTCGGGTTGATGACAAAGGCAAAAAACTTACAACCAATCAAGGGTTAAAAGTGTCAGAAGATGAATTTTCATTAAAAGCGGGTGTGCGTGGGCCGACTCTAATGGAGGATTTTCATTTTCGCGAAAAATTAACGCACTTCGACCACGAGAGAATTCCAGAACGGGTCGTTCATGCACGTGGTTTTGGAGTGCATGGGGAATTTCAGTTATACAAAAACATGGAAAAGTATACAAGGGCAAAGTTCCTGCAAGATACGTCCAAAAAGACTCCCATATTTGTCCGATTTTCTACTGTAAATGGAGCACGTGGTTCTGCAGATACAGTTCGGGATGCCAGAGGATTTGCGACTAAATTCTATACGGAAGAAGGAAACTATGATCTAGTTGGTAATAATATTCCTGTCTTTTTCATTCAAGACGCCATTAAATTCCCAGATCTCGTGCATTCCTTTAAACCGGAGCCTGATAATGATATCCCGCAAGCCTCTACTGCCCACGACACGTTTTGGGATTTTGTAGCGAATAACCAGGAATCTGCACATATGATTATGTGGATTATGTCAGACCGCGCCATTCCACGTAGCTTTCGGATGATGGAAGGTTTTGGCGTCCATACTTTTCGTCTTGTCAATGATCAGGGGGTAGCCCATTTTGTGAAATTCCATTGGAAGCCTGCATTAGGAACGCATTCCTTTGTCTGGGATGAGGCCCGCAAACTGACAGGCATCGATCCTGACTATCATCGTAATGACTTATGGGGTGCTATTGAAAAAGGGTTTTACCCTGAATTCGAATTGGGCGTTCAGATTCTGGCCGAAGAGGACGAATTCAGTCTTGGGTTCGACATACTGGATGCGACAAAGATTTGGCCGGAAGAAGACATTCCAGTAACCATCATTGGAAAGATGACCCTGAATCGGAATGTAGACAATTTCTTTGCAGAAACGGAACAGGCTGCGTTTCATTTGGGCAATGTTGTACCTGGAATCGATTTTACTAATGATCCATTATTACAGGGACGCCTGTTTTCGTATTTAGATACTCAATTAATCCGTCTGGGCGGACCAAACTTTCATGAAATTCCAATTAACAGACCGGTTGTACCATTCCATAACAATCAACGGGATGGCTATCATCGCCAGACCATCAATCTCGGGAAAGTGAATTATCACAGAAACTCTTTGGCTGGTAACACCCCGGAGCCTGCTAGTGTGGAGGAAGGGGGATATGCCTCCTATCAGGAAAAAGTGGAAGGCGTTAAAATCCGTGCCCGAAGTGAGAGTTTTTCAGACCATTTTTCTCAGGCCACCCTTTTTTGGAACAGTATGAGCCCACCAGAAAAAATGCATATTATTGATGCATTCAGCTTCGAACTCGAGAAAGTCAAAAGTGACTCAGTAAAAAAACAGGTGGTAGATATGTTTGCCAATGTGAGTCTTGAATTAGCGACCGCCTTTGCGAAAAATATCGGGGTAAATCCACCTAAAGGGGGAGGTTCGACCATAACAAAATCTTCACCTGCCCTCAGTCAAGAGAATACAACAAAATCAGAAAAAACGCGTAAGGTCGCTGTAATACTTACGGATGGATTCAATGGTCCAGAGGTTAAATATGTGCTGGATAGATTGGTTAACGAAGGCATGATGCCGGAAATTATCAGTGAAAATATTGGAACAGTGCAGGGTACAGATGGATTTAACGTAAAAGTGGACCATACCTTTCTGACTGCGAAGTCGGTGTTATTTGATGCTGTCTATATGATAAGGGGAAGTTACAACAATAAAATGTTCAATAAAGATGCAGCCTACTTCATTGATGAGGCATTTTCACACTATAAGCCGATTGGTGCGACAGGTGAAGGCATCAAATGGTTGGAAGTAAATCATTTTGTAGGAAAACCGGGAGTAATTTCCGAAACTGACATTACAAAGTTTGTGCCAGAATTTGTTGAGGCGATTGCTGCCCACCGTTTCTGGCAGAGGATGTTAGTTTGATTAATTCCATCAGAAAAACAGTAAGATCTTAATAATTATTGTTTGATCTCTATATACATTTTCTATCGTTGAGCTGCTTAGACAGCTCTTTTTTCTTGTTTAACTAAATATCTCCTTGTGTATAAACTACTGAAATATTCGAATTGTTATTTTATTCAAAATATTTTTGTGGTAGGATTAAACTAACAGGTAATTGTCATTCACTAGGAGGTAAAAGATGGATCAGCCTACCATAATTTTGTCCAAATTAAGTGCGCCAGTACCGTCTTCTACTTATATGAGAAGAGCTTCATTGATGAAGAAACTAAAAACGAATACACATAAGAAGTTAACCTTATTACATAGCGGAGCAGGATATGGTAAAAGCTCCGCACTTGCTCAGTATTTTGCAGATTCGAGAGGACTTTATTCTTGGTATTCCATTACGGAGGAAGACGACGGCATCCTTCCTTTTCTTCGCCATCTCATTAGTAGCATACAAAATATTGTACCGACGTTCGGAAGAAGCTTTAAAACTAAAGACCTCATTTCAGCTTACCCAAAAGGATCCGAGCTTCAACAATTATATTCGCTATTTAGTAATGAATTAGCCAATATAGATGAGCCATTATCTATTGTGCTCGATGATTTCCATCTGGTTGACCATGTGTTTCATATCAATTATATAATGGAAAAGATAATAGAGTTTCTACCTCCCAATATTCATGTTGTTGTTTCCACTCGATTGCGACCAAGATGGTCTATCCTGTTAAAGTTAAAGCTGAGTGGGCAGTTGGTCGAAATTACGGAAAGTGATCTAATGTTCACAGAGGAAGAAATACTTGTCTTTTTTGAGGACTATTTTGATAAACCTATATCCATTCATGACGCTACCGAAATTATGAGACTGACGGAAGGTTGGGCTATCGCCATTCAGCTGATTGCTATGCAGCTAGCAGAGTCTAACAGGCAAATTAGCCAGCTAGTAAACCCTGCATTGAACGACTTATTTTCCTATTTATTAGAAGAAGTGTTTTTGCTGTTATCAAAAGAAGATCAGCAATCTCTTATAAATTTTAGTGTTTTTCCGTTATTTACAGTAACTGATATTCAAGATTTTTTTGATGAGAAAGAAGCAAAAAGTATGGAACGCCTTGCTGGTAGTCATGCTTTTATCCAGCCATTGGGTGATTCTAATACGTTTAGATTTCATTCGCTTTTCCAACAGTTTTTAGAAACAAAATCAAAACAAAAGGATATAAATGCCTTTTATGAAACGCATCGAAGAGCTGCTAGTTATTTTCAGGAAAAGGAAAACATCGTACAGGCCATTCATCATGCGGTAAAAGCTAATGATGAACGCTTTTTAGCGGAGCTTGTCACTATCTTTGCACCGAAAATGATCAAAGCCGGACAATTTGATTGGTTGCTCGATCTGATAGCAGATCAGTTATCAAAAGCGATGCGTGATCACTTTTACGAACTCTATTATTACGAGGGGGAGTGTCATCGGTACAAGGCCTTTTATGAAAAAGCAAGACTTTCCTATGAAGCTGCTTTAGAGAAAGCTTTCCAAAATGAAAACATATTATATATTAGTAGAGCTAATGCAGGTCTCGCACATATTTATCTGGATACTATTCAACCAGCGTTGGCACAGCCTTATTTAAAGGAAGCAATCGAGTGGGCTGAAAAAGGCAAAGACATCTCTCCTGTAGAAAGAGTTTTTTTGCAACAGTTGATGGCAGAAAACTTGGTCAATATAGGAAAAGCGAACGATGCGAAAGCTTGGATTGAAAATGAGCAGCTTAATCCAGCACTTTTAACCGAAGGAAATTTAGATGCAAGGATTTTACTGAGGACTGGAAAGCTGATTGAAGCTCAACAATTACTAGAAGGTAGGACTAGAGATGTGGATAGCTTACCGGATTCTCACCGGGAAACCGATGTGCTATTATCTTTTATCTATTCGCTTATTGGACAAGTTTCTCAAGCAAAAATAGCAGCCAATAAAGGAATTGAAACAGGGATTCGGGAAAAGTCTGGATTTGTAGAAGCAGTAGGTTTGATACGGCTTGGACATTCTGAAGTATTAACGGATGTATTTGAACTTGAAACACCGGAAGTATACTATTTACAAGCCATTCAAAAAATGGATGACTTGAATGTTTCGAGAGCAAAAGCAGAGCCATATATGGGACTTTCTATTTTAAAATCACGACAAGGCTTTTTTCGCGAAGCCATTGAATACGGAGAAAAAGGCTTACGGGAGACAAAAAAGGTAAATGACTACTGGCTATCTGCCTATATATTAATAGGTCTTGGAATCGTCTATTTGGAAAATAAAGCATATATTGAAGCTGTAGAACATCTAAAACAAGCTAACGAGCTTTTCTCTAATTGTGAGGATGTATATGGAGAAATGATCTCGCATTATTGGCTAATGCGAATTCACTATGTGTTAAATGATGGCTCTACATTCGGAGAGCATGCTAAGCACTTTATGGAATTATGTGCGATGCATAATTATTATTTCTTTTTATTAAATCGAACTGTTTTTGGACCGATTGATCTTCAAAGTAACTTTCCGATTTTGCAAAAGATTGATAAACTTCATCCTGACAATAAGTCTGTTCAACAAATCATCAGCAGGTTAAATATACAGAACGACATTAATTATCCTGGTTACACCCTTTATCTTCGTCTATTAGGACCATTCACATTATTTATGGGTAATGAAGAAGTAAATGATCGCAAATGGCAACGTGATAAATCAAAGGAATTAATGATGTACCTTTACTTACAAAACCATCGATATGTTCCAAAGGACGAATTAATACAAATGCTTTGGGGAGAAAGCGATACAAAAAAACTAGACCGAGATTTCAAGGTTACCCTGAATTCCTTGTTGAAAGTATTGGAACCAAACAGACAGGCAAGGGAAGAATCCTATTTTATATTGCGCAAGCAGTCGATGTACCGTTTAAATCCAAATGCGAATGTGGGAAGTGATTTGCATGATTTTAATAATATTGCACAGAAAGGTATGGAGGAAATTTCTCCTCCACTATCAAAAGAACTGTTACTAAAAGCGATCCATCTATATAAAGGTGAACTATTTGAGAACAGAATTGCGATTGAATGGATTTCCACGGAGCGAGACAAAGCACAGCAGTTATTCATTCAAGTTTTGGAAAGACTTTCTCAAACCTACACGAGATTAAAAGAATTCGAGAAAACAATCTATTGGGCGGAAAAACTATTATCATACGATCCAACCTGGGAGGAAGCCTACCGTTTGCTGATGTTTGCCTACTATCAGCTACAAAACAGAAGCCAGTCGGTTAAATGGTTTGATCGCTGTGTGGAAGTACTTGAGAAAGAACTTAATATAGAACCAATGCCTACCACCATTCAAATGTTTGAAATGATTACAGGCTACGAATAAAAGCAGAAAGCAATTTTCTGCTTTTTTTAGTGTAGATGAGAAAAATATGTTATTTCAACTAAACCGTTCATTATTCCAACTAAACGCTCCAAAATTCCCACTTGCAACTCGATTTTTCCAACTGGAGTCCTTTAAATTCCAACTAACAGTAAGTGCAGCTGGTTTAGCTGCTGCAATTGCGAAAGCTCGTCACAGAAAGTTCAAAACCTTTTGCTCCTGCGCAAGCTCGTCGCAGTAAGGTCAAGATCTTTTGCTCCTGCGCGAAGCTCGTCGCAGAAAGTTCAAAACCTTTTGCTCCTGCGCAAGCTCGTCGCAGTAAAACCTTTTGCATCTGCGCACAGCTCGATGCAGAAAATCTTTGACTCTTTCGCAAAAGCTCAGAGCAAAGATTTTTGCTCCTGCGCGAAGCTCTTCGCAAATAAATTCAGGCTCAAGGGAGCCTGAATTTATTTGTAACTCTTTTGTAACTCTCCTTTTGTAAGATGAAACAGAAGTATGGTAACGCTTACAAAATTGTTGAGGGGGATGTACATGGCTAGAAAGTGGAAATTATTAATAACTCTCTTATTTTTATTGTTGGTTAGTGCAGCTTGTAGTGATAAACAAAGCACAACAACTAAGGATACAGAGGGCGAAAAGACGCCGACTTCTGGAGAGGTAACTGAAGAAGGTGGAACGATTAAAATTGGGGTACTTGCTTCATTAACCGGTGCTTTAGAATCTTACGGGAAGCAAACAAAAAATGGATTTGAACTAGGTTTGGAATACGCTACGAACGGGACAATGGAAGTAGCAGGGAAGAAAATTGAAGTTGTTTTTGAAGATACAGAAACGAAGCCAGAAGTTGCAGTACAAAAAGCTACGAAACTATTAGAAGAAGATGAGGTTGATTTCTTAGTTGGATCTTCAAGCTCAGGGGATACACTAGCAGTACTTCCGTTAGCGGAAGAATATGAAAAAATTATGGTTGTTGAACCGGCTGTAGCAGACAGCATCACTGGATCCGAATTTAATCCTTATCTTTTTAGAACTGGACGTAACTCTTCACAGGATGCTGTAGCAGGTGCTGCGGCTATCGCTAAGCCAGGCGTGAAGATTGCTACATTCGCACCAGATTACTCATTTGGATGGGACGGCGTAGCTGCATTTAAAGCTGCTGCAGAGAAATTAGGTGCAGAAGTCGTTGTAGAAGAGTTCGCAGATCCAGCGGCTACAGATTTCACGTCAAATTTACAAAAAATTATTCAAGCAAAACCTGATTACTTATTTGTTGTATGGGCAGGAGCTAACTCACCTTGGAACCAAATAGCAGATTTGAAGTTACAGGAAAATGGCATCAAAATTTCTACAGGAGCACCTGATATTCCAGCACTTTCTGTGATGGAGCCACTTGTAGGAATGGAAGGTTTCTCTGTTTATTATCACACACTACCAGATAATGAAATTAATGATTGGTTAGTAGATGAACATAAGAAACGTTTTAACGGAGCAGTGCCTGATCTGTTTACACCAGGAGGTATGACTGCTGCAATTTCTATCGTGGAAGCATTAAAAAAATCAGAAGGAAATGCAGATGCCAATGAATTAATCAAAATCATGGAAGGTATGTCATTTGAAACGCCGAAAGGAACAATGACGTTCCGTCCTGAGGACCATCAAGCAATGCAAACTCTGTATTCGATTAAGCTAGAAAAACAAGACGGTGTGGACTATCCAGTACCAGTTCTTATAAGAGAGCTCTCACCAGAAGAAACGGAGCCACCAATATTAAATAATAAGTAACTAATACGAAAGTGACGACCAATCATCTTTGGTCGCTCACTCTCCATAGGATAGAGCAAATTCTCTATCTTATGGAGAGTGATTTATGAAAGGGGCTTAAAGGATGGAACCAATATTGCGTACAGAAAACTTAACGATAAAGTTTGGTGGGCAGACTGCTGTAGATAATGTCAATTTTACAGTGCCAGAAAAGCATTTTAAATCGATTATCGGACCTAATGGAGCTGGCAAGACTACTTTTTTTAATCTCATAAGTGGGGAACTAAAACCAACGAATGGTGATGTATTTTTTAGAGAGGAATCGCTAGCTGGAAAATCCTCTGTTGCACGAACTAGAAAAGGACTAGGAAGGTCATTTCAAATAACGAACGTTTTTCCGAATCTTACAGTAATAGAAAATGTTCGCTTAGCAGTTCAATCAAAAGAAAAAATTAGATATCAATTTTTCCGTCATTTTACTTCGTACAAGGATTTACAAATCCAAGCAGAAAAGTTACTTGAAATCGTTTTACTATCAAGCAAAGCAAATGCATTTGCCACACAGCTCTCGCATGGAGAAAAGCGAAAGTTAGAGATTGCTATGCTGCTAGCTTTAGACACCGAAGTATTACTGCTCGATGAACCTACTGCTGGGATGTCATTAGAAGAGGTGCCAGCAATTTTAGATGTAATCAAACAGATCAAACAAACGGGTGAAAGAACGATATTGCTGATCGAACACAAAATGGATATGATTATGGACTTATCTGATTCGATCATGGTGTTGTTCAATGGTCGTTTACTTGCGGACGGAACACCAAAGGATATTATGAACAATGAAACCGTTCAACATGCTTATTTAGGAGGATTATACGATGAGCATCTTGCTTAAAGTGGACAATGTGCATACACATATTGGCCAATATCACATTTTACAGGGAGTTTCCTTCGAGGCAAAAGCCGGTGAGGTCAGTGTATTACTTGGACGAAATGGTGCAGGAAAAACGACCACCTTAAAAACAATCATGGGCCTTACTCCTGCCACTTCGGGTAAAATCACATTTGACAATAAATCGATTGAGAAGAATCCAACCTACGATATTGCCACAGGCGGAATTGGGTATGTACCAGAGGATCAAGGAATTTTCGGTGCATTAACAGTGGAAGAAAACCTGAAAGTAGCTATGAGAAAAGAAGATGATGCAGCTTTAGCAAGACAGGAATATGTATTAGACCTATTTCCGGATTTAAAAAAGTATTGGAAAAAAGATGGCGGTCATTTATCCGGAGGTCAAAAGCAAATGCTCTCGATGGCAAGAGCATTTGTGAACGAAAGCAAATTGCTATTGATTGACGAACCTTCGAAAGGTCTGGCACCGGTAGTTATTGAAAAAGTTATGGAAGCAATTAATGAAATGAAAAAACAAACTACAATCATCCTCGTGGAACAAAATTTTATTATGGCTAGCAAAATTGGGGATACATACACACTAATCGACGATGGAGAAACAGTTCAATCAGGTCTTATGCGAGAACTGATTGACAATGAAGAACTCAAACGGAAGTATTTAGGAATCGGCTAAGGAGGTTATCAAATGGAGTTACTCATAAACTTATTGATCAATGGTTTAGCAACGGGAATGTTGATATTTCTTTTAGCTGCTGGACTGACGTTAATATTCGGTTTAATGGATGTATTAAATTTTGCCCATGGTGGACTTTTTGCTTGGGGTGCGTTTTCAGGCGTTTGGTTTTATGGGTTAACAAATAGTTTTACCCTTGCAATACTTGGAGCCATATTAACAGGAGTTGTGCTCGGCTTTATAACCGAAAAGCTCATTATTAAACCTGTGTATGGAAATCATGTACAACAAATACTGATCACACTTGGATTTATGATCGTATTATCCGAAATGCTGAAGGTCGTTTTTGGACCAAATCAGCTCGCAGCTAAAACACCACCACTATTAGCAGGTAGCTGGGAAATCGGCGATGTAATCATTATTAAGTACCGATTATTTATCATTATCATCGGTTTTATCGTGTTTGGTATTTTCCAATTCATCTTAAAACGTACGAAGATCGGCTTAGTCGTTCGTGCAGGGGTTATGAACAAGGAAATGGTGCAAGCGCTCGGAATTAATATTAAGAAAGTTTTCTTATATGTATTTATGGCAGGTGCGGCATTAGCTGCTTTAAGTGGTGTGCTTATGGCACCCTATTCTGGTGTTATTTATGCGGAGATGGGGATGGAATTTGCTATTCTCGCTTTCATCGTTGTCGTTATTGGAGGAATGGGCAGTTTTCCAGGTTCTCTTCTAGCTGCGATTCTAGTAGGGCTTGCTGGTAGCTTTATGGCTTACTATGTTCCAGCTTTATCGCTTGCGGTCAATATGATGCTTATGGCAATCGTATTAATATTCCGTCCGCAAGGTTTGTTCACAGCGAAAGGATGATGCAAAATGAAGTCAGCATTCCAAGTTAATAAAATACTATTATTTGTTATTGTCGCTGCTTTAGCAGTTTTCCCTTTTGTTTCGGATTCTCGCACATGGACTATTTTACTAACTCAAATATTTATCTTTTCAATTCTAGCAATGAGCTATGATATTTTACTAGGATATACCGGTATAGTTTCTTTCGGTCATGCGATGTTTTTCGGGATGGGAGCTTATGCCACTGCAATTATGCTCGATCGTTTTGAACCAACCGTTGGAATATTTGTTTTATCAATTGTGGTAGGAATGTGTATTGCCGGAATAATAAGCTTTTTAGTAGGACTGCTTACATTGAGATTGAAAAGTCATTTCTTTGCCATGCTGACAATGGCAGTCTCTGGCTTGTTTTTAGTATTAGCAGAGAAATGGAGAACGTTAACATTTGGCAACGATGGATTTACCTTTCGAGCACCTGATTTTTTTAAAGATCGCATGATGTATTATTTGCTCGTTCTAGGCTGTTTAGTATTAGTGTACCTCTTCTTACGTAGATTTGTAGATTCCCCATTAGGAAGGGTATTAATAGCCGTACGGGAAAATGAACAACGGACGAAATCTTTAGGCTTCCAGACACTGCATTATAAAGTAATAGCTTCTGTTGTCGCGGGTGTAATTGCCAGCTTAGCAGGATCTCTTTATGCTGTTTCACTAAGATTCGTCAATACAAGTGTGCTAACGATGGACATAACTTTGGATGCTCTACTTATGACGATCATTGGAGGGGTTGGAACGTTAATTGGACCGATTATTGGTGCAGGGGTGATTGAGTTAGCTCAGCATTACTTATCTGGTCTTGCCAAGGAACATCCAATATTCGAACGTTGGATTATTTTCTTTGGAATAGTATATATACTAGCCGTTATTTTCTTCCCTCGGGGAATTGTTGGGACTGTTAAGCATTTGTTTTGGAAGAAAAAGAATCCGATAAAAATTTCTCTTGCCCCTAAAAGAAAGGGGTTAGTAAAATGACCATTGGAATTGCCAGTACAGGTGTTTATATTCCAGAAAGTGTGATGACCGCTGAAGAAATTGCCGAACAATCTGGTTTACCGATATTCGTAGTTAAAAACAAAATGGGAATAACAAAGAAGCCTATACCTGGACCAGAGGATCATACGGTAGCGATGGCCATTAGAGCTGCGGAAAAAGCTTTGCAAAAAGAAAATATAGATCCTAAAGTCATTGACCTAATCATTTATATTGGCGAAGAGCATAAAGAGTATCCGTTATGGACAGCTGCTATAAAAATTCAAGAAGAGCTTGGTGCTTATCATGCATGGGCGTTCGATGTTGCTTTACGCTGCGGAACGACCATTATGGCCATTAAAGTGGCAAAAAGCTTGATGCAATCAGATCCGACGATAAACACAGTACTATTAGCAGGTGGTTATCGAAACAGTGATTTGATTGATTATACGAACGACCGAACAAGGTTTATGTTTAATCTAGGTGCAGGTGGAGCCGCAATGATTTTAAAGAAAAACTATTCAGAGAATACTATTTTAGAATCGGATTTAATAACAGACGGTTCCTTTTCCGAGGATGTACTTGTTCCTGTTGGGGGAACCAAGGAACCTTTGACCTCTGAGCATTTAGAAAAAGGACTTTATCGGTTGGACGTGATCGATCCAGTAGGCATGAAAGCAAGACTTGAACAGAAATCCATGCAAAACTTTTTACTCGTTATAAGAAATGCATTGACGAAAAGTGGCTACTCCGAAAAAGACATAAACTATTTAGCCATTCTTCACATGAAAAAGTCTGCACACGATTTTGTGTTAAATGAATTAGGTTTAACGAGCGAGAAATCTATTTACTTGAGTGATTACGGACACATTGGACAAATGGATCAAATAATTTCGCTAGAGCTTGCGCAGCAAACAGGAAAACTAAAAAATGGCGATATTGTAGTTTTAGTAAGCGCGGGTATTGGCTATGCATGGGGAGCAGTAGTAATTAAATGGGGACAATAAAAGGAGGGTGTATATGAGTTTACCTAATATTTCACTGTCAAATGGAGAGAAGATTGCTTACCGAGTACGTCCGGGTGGAGAGGAAACAATCGTGCTCGTCCATGGAAATATGACCTCATCGAAGCATTGGGATGTGTTAATCGATAAGTTGGATCAAAGATTTACTATATACGCAGTTGACTTAAGAGGCTTCGGTGAATCGACTTATCACAAACGAATTCAAGGAATAAAAGATTTTTCGGATGATTTAAGTGAAGTAATTGTTGCATTAAATATACAAAAGTTCTATTTGATCGGTTGGTCTACTGGTGGTGCAATTTGTATGCAATATGTAGTGGACCATCCAGCTCGCTGTGAAAAGCTCGTGTTGCTCGCATCCGCATCGACAAGAGGATACCCATTCTATGGGGTACAAGAAGACGGTACACCAGACCTAAACCGCAGACTAAAAACCATTGAAGATGTGGAAGAAGATCCAAATAAGACGCTCATCGTTCAAGGGTTATATGATACAGCGAACAAAGATGGACTAAAGGCGATCTGGAATGCAGCAATCTATTCTCATAAGCAACCCGATGACGCTGCCTATGACAGCTATCTAGATGATATGCTGACACAACGAAACCTAGCAGATGTGTACCATGCCCTAAATACGTTTAATATTAGCGGTACTAATAATGGTCTAACAGAAGGTACAGACAAAGCAAGGAATATTACTATACCAGTACTTATTTTAAGAGGAGATCGGGACTATGTTGTGTCCGAACAGATGACGCAAGAGATTGTTGCAGATTTAGGAGACAATGCGACGTATATTCCATTAATCGATTGTGGACACTCTCCATTAATTGATGATCTAGAGCAGCTTACTAACAGAATCGAAGCATTTTTAGTAAAAGGGGACGACAGACGATGAGATTAAAGGATAAAGTAGCGATCATCACTGGGGCCGCTAATGGAATTGGATTGGCTGCTGCAGAGCGATTTTCAGAGGAAGGAGCAAAGGTTGTATTAGCCGATTATGATGCTGAGGCAGGAGCGGCACAAGAAAAAGAACTAACTAAACTTGGCTATGAAGTTAGCTTCATTCAAGTAGATGTGGCGAATAGGCAAAGCGTAGATGCGCTAATAGAGCAAACAATAAATCATTTTGGGCAAATAGATATCCTTATTAATAATGCAGGTATTACGAGGGATGCCATGCTAACGAAAATGTCAGCAGAGGACTTTTCAACCGTACTACATGTGAACATAACAGGTGTGTTTAATTGTACACAGGCAGTGGTTCCACATTTGGTGAAACAGGGTCACGGTAAAATTATTAATACGTCCTCAGTTAGTGGTGTATATGGAAATGTGGGTCAAACAAATTATGCTGCATCCAAAGCTGCCGTAATTGGAATGACCAAAACATGGGCAAAAGAGCTAGGAAGAAAAGGGATAAATGTAAATGCAGTAGCACCTGGATTTACAAACACTGCAATGGTAGCGAAAATGCCAGAAAACATTATTAACCAAATGAAATCAGTTGTATCTTTACAGCGACTTGGTGAACCAAGAGATATTGCAAATGCTTATTTGTTTTTAGCTTCGGAGGAATCCAGTTATGTGCATGGTCATGTATTACAAGTGGATGGCGGTATTATGATGTGATAAGGGGGCTGTACCATATGTATACAGAACAAGCATGGATATATAAACGTGCAGCACTGAGTCAAACAAAGACTGCTCTTATTGATAGTTGCACAGGCATAAAATGGAGCTACGAGGAGCTAACCAGTCAGATATCTAAGTGGTCACAATATTTTCGGCAACAGGATTATCGGAAAGGCGATCGTATCGTCGTTTTGTCTCAAAACAGGATTGAACTATTTGCCATTCTATTTGCTTGTGGGATGAATGGTCTTATATACGTACCACTTAATTTTCGTTTAAGTAAAAGAGAGCTACAGTATATTTTAGATGATTGTAAGCCCGTACTTATTATTTGTGATGAGGAGCATCAACCCATTGGAGAAGCATTTTCGGATATATCATTAGCATTAATAACGAAAACACTTGAATTTTCAGTTGGTCCTTCTACTCTTCTTAAATGGAGTGCTACAGATCCTTGGATGATAATTTACACGGGAGGAACTACAGGGAAGCCAAAAGGGGTTGTTCTATCTTTTAATGCAGTTAACTGGAATGCATTGAATACGATTACCAGCTGGGGACTCAATGATACTGATTGTACGTTAAATTATATGCCCATGTTCCATACAGGCGGGGTTAATGCCTTATGTATACCGATTCTAATGGCTGGCGGAACGGTCGTTATCGGAAGTCGTTTTCAAGCCGAGGAAGCGTTGAGAGCGTTAAATACATACAAGACAACCATTTCTCTTTTCGTTCCAACGATGTATCAAACCATGCTAGAGACGGAGTATTATAAAACGGCTACTTTTCCAACGGTAAAGGTTTTTCTAGCAGGTGGTGCACCATGTCCTCATTCTATTTATGATAGGTTTCAGGAGAAAGGGATTCTATTTAAAGAAGGATATGGATTAACAGAAGCAGGTCCTAATAATTTTTATATTGATTCGTCTCTTGCTTATAGTAAAAAAGGATCTGTTGGGAAAAGTATGCTATTCAACGATGTGAAAATTATTAACGGGGAAGGTCTTGAATGTGGAGTAGATGAAGTTGGAGAGCTTTATATATCTGGCAAACATTTATTCACCCATTACTGGAATAATGAAAATGAAACAGAGCATACGCTTAGAGACGGTTGGTTAAGATCCGGAGACTTAGCAAAATTCGATAGAGATGGATATTACTATATCGTCGGTAGAAAAAAGGAAATGATTATTACGGGTGGGGAGAATGTATATCCACAGGAAGTGGAGCAGTGTCTCCTGTTGCACAAGCATGTTCGAGAAGCGGCAGTTATAGGCGTCTCGGATAAAAAATGGGGAGAATGCGTAACTGCTTTTGTTTGTCCAACTGCTCCAACGCTTTCTTTTGAGGAGGAGTTAATCTCCCATTGCAAAAATTATTTAGGCAGTTATAAAGTTCCTAAGAAGATTATTTTTGTAGAGGAATTGCCGCGAACAGACGTAGGGAAAATTGATAAAAAGAAGTTATATGAATTGGCTATGGAAGAGGCAAATATAGTTACTGAAAAGAGGGGTTCGGTGTAATTCTAGCCGAACTTTTTACTATGTAAACAATGATGCTAATTTAGTTTATACTTAAAGGAACAAGGAGGAGGAGTTCCATGCTTTTGAATCTATTTAAAAAGAAAGATCCTGTTGAAGCATTTTGGCAATACTTTAAGGACCATGAAAAAGAATTGTATAATTTCCGGGATGAGTATATAGAAAAGCTTTTTGGAGATTTACATAAATTGATAAGCAAAGTTAATAAACAGTTAGTCTTTTCCATGCCTAAACAATTGGTCGATGAAAAAAGAGAATTTACAATTAGTGCTAGCTCCATCGGAAAAAACTTTCCCGATGTCATCCGATTAGTAGGTGCGGCTCCACATATGGACAGATTTACAATTATTGCATTCAACCAACGAAATGATGATGAATACGGAACGACCAGCAATGATATTGAACTTACGCGAGATGATGTCTTTTTCAGCTATACATATGATGCGGAACTACCAGCATTTTACCTTGAGCTTTATATAAAAGGGTTCCAGGAAGATAATGATGATTATTATGAAGTAGCTTTAGAATTGCTAGAGATTGTTGTTGGGGAATATGTGCTCGGTACGAAGATAACGGAAATCGGCTTTAATAAGTTTATTTCAGCTGATGAACTTATACCAATTAATGAATTGCCTAACATTTTAGAATCTATTAAAGGGGAAAATTATCTCAAGGGTTAATTCGACGAGTTTTCCTAAGCAGTTTTTTTCATTTTTCTTTAGTATAATAGGCACTGAGGTGACCATAGATGTTTTTAAGTGAAAAAGAAATTGAAGTACGCTATGCCGAAACTGATCAAATGGGGGTCGTTTACCATGCGAACTATGTTATTTGGTTAGAAATAGGCAGAACCCAGCTCATCAGAGATTTAGGATTCTCGTATGCAGGGCTGGAGCAGGACGGATACATATCCCCAGTAACGAATGTAAACGTGAATTATAAAACTCCTGTTAAATACGGGGAAACCGTTATGATCCGAACATGGATTGAAAAACATAGTAAGCTCCGTACAACATATGGCTATGAGATTGTTCATGCAGATGGTTCCGTTGCTTGTACTGCAACTTCTGAGCATGTAATTGTGAAAAAGGATAACTTCCGTCCTGTATCTCTTAAAAAAGTTCATGAAGCATGGGATGCAAAATATGCGGAAATAGCTAAGGTGAATGCGTAAATGGCATTTGGTATAAAACGACACGAATTAAATACGTGGAAAAAAGACGTTCAAAACGGAAAAATTGCTTTTTTAACCCATTATTGGATAGACGAACGATTTCCCGGCTGTAACACTGTCACTAAAGTTGGCTGCAATGATATCCAAAAGTTAATCGCCTGGGGCAATCAGCATGGATTACAGCCAGAATGGATCGACTACAAGGAAGGCTTTCCCCATTATGATTTATTCGGTAAATACGAATTAGAGATTTTGGAAAAAGAAGGACTGAAGGAGCAGCTAGAAAGATTTAATAAAAACTTGTGATTATCAATAGTAAAGTTTATAAAAACAGCTTGTGAAATTGAGAAATCACAGGCTGTTTTTACTTGTTCATTTAACAAAGTTTTATTAAGAACACTACTGTAGTCTCGCTAAGAAGTTAGTTGAGTTGGATATTTATGTTAAATTCATTATAAAGATGCGGAAGCAATACACTTAAACTTACGTAAACAGTTTAGTAGAAAAAGAAATAGATAGATTTACAGAGGGGGAAACTCATTATGTCAAAATGGAAAAGAGAGATGATTAAAACTTCCCGTGGATACTTTGAGGTTTTTGTAAAAGGTGAGGGGGAACCTGTTTGTATAACTCATCACTATTCGGAATTTAATAATTCTGGAGACTATTTCGCCGAAACATTTACAGACAATTACAAAGTTTTTTTAGTTAACTTAAAAGATGCAGGAAGCTCTGACAAAGCAAAGCATGGCTATGAATTAAGCATGGTAGATGCAGTACTTGACCTTGAAGAAATTCGCAAAACAAAGGGTTTCTCTTCATGGACATTCGCTGGACATTCAACAGGGGGAATGATTGGCGTGCTATATGGTATTCATTTTTCATCCTCTTTAAAATCTCTTTTACTTGTAAGCTCTTCTGCAAGAGAATGCAGCTCATCTTCTAGTAAGTGTATTTATAATGAGGGGCATCCAAAATATAAGAGAAGGCAAGAATTGATGGTACTTTTAAAACTTCAAAGCCTAGAAAAAGATGAGCGGAGTGTGTTTAGTAAAGAAAGAACTCAATTATCCTTATTCAAACCTGAAAATTATGAACTATATTTTTCGAAAAATATCATGAAAAAAATATCTTCTAATAGATTAAACTTTTTTAGTAGAGAACAGCTGATTTTTGATGTAACTCGCAAATTATCAGCTATCAAAACAAGAACTATCATTCTTTGTGGAAGACATGATGTTCAGTGTCCTGTGGACTTCTCTATTGAAATGAGCAAATTAATTCCAGAAACGTCCTTACATATTTTTGAACAAAGCAATCATTATCCTTTTTTAGAGTAAGAAGTCGAATTTAAGCGTGTTCTACAAAATCTTATGTTGTATTAATCTATTTCAACGGTCGCTTTAATTTTAACAAGATTTCTGGTAATAAAATTCAAAACGAAGCATTATAGATGGTATTACTATAAAAACGCTTTGAGTTCCTACCAAACCTCAAAGTAATGCAGCCGAAAAGGACAATATTTTATATGAAGATGATTAGAATTAGTAACAAAACAATGAGTAGAAGGTGGCAAATACAGTGCAAAATAAATTTCCAATTCTTGAAACTAATAGATTAATTTTAAGAGAAGTAATAGAGGAAGATGCTGAGGATATGTTTCAATATTTATCTGATAAAGATGTGGTGAAACCCATGGGGTTATCACCTTTTGAAACAGTAAACGATGTATTGGATGAAGTTGGTTGGTATAAATCTATATACATAGAAGGTACAGGAATTAGATGGGGAATTACACTAAAGGACTCTGGTAAAGTTATAGGAAGTTGTGGTTTTCTTAATATGCTTACCAAACATTATCGAGCTGAAGTTGGATATGAATTAAGCAAAGATTACTGGAGTAGAGGAATAGCTAGTGAAGCATTGGAAGCCGTTGTAAAGTACGGTTATCAACACTTTCAGTTAGAAAGAATTGAGGCATTAATTGAACCGACTAATCTTCCCTCACAAAAACTAGTAGAAAAGCTAGGCTTTAAAAGAGAAGGGTTACTTAGACATTATGAATATACATGTGGTAAATTCGATGATTTATATATGTACTCGATCATAAAGGAAGATACCAACCTTAGTTAGAGCGAAATAGACTATGTATAAGCTTTTGCTCATCTTTTCTTTGGTTACTGATCAGGTTAATCTCCTCCTCGTACTTGATTTTCTATTCTTTATTCCAAAAAACCTTATTAAGATATGGTAAAAAGAATGGAATCACGAAGTCATTACTTTCGCTAATCATGTAAAAAAGCGTAGCCACAAAGGGTTACGCTTTTTTATATGCATATGTTAGTTCGTCTTTTTTTGGATCTAGCTCTACATAGAGATCATGACCATCAAAATACCATTCATCTGTTTCTTCAATAAAAAATAAAATTTCCTCTACTTTATAGGTCACTGTTGGCTCAAATGGAGTATCCTTTGTAACACCTAAAGAAAAACCTTCATGCAGTGGACTTGATCCACCATACCGGGCAAAAAAGCGAATGGTGTCGCCTTTTACTGCTTCCATTTCCTTATGAAACCAATTCATCGCGTCAGCTGAAATTAGTATTTTCATACGTACCACCACACTTTCATCGATTTTAAAGCCATGTTACTTTTGGTTCGGTACCAGCTTTAATACGTTTCAAATTAGAACGATGACGATAAAAAATAAATATTCCCAGTAACAGCACAATAATTATTAGAGGCCAATCCTTATCAACCGTAAAGTAGTAAATAACACTATAAAGAAGCGCAACGATTGCTAAAATCATTGAAGTTAACGACACCATTTTCGTCAATTTTAAAACGACCAAAAATCCAATGACTAAAATAACAAAAATAGGCCAATTATAACCTAGCAAAATACCACCGGAGGTAGCTACAGCTTTTCCACCTTTAAATCCAGCAAAGATGGGGTACATATGACCAACCACTGCTACAATACCTAAGATGAGTGGATGAATATTTGCTGCTTCAAAGATTGTCAAAGAACCTAGCAGTGTTGCAGCAGTCCCTTTCAGAATGTCCATTATTGTAACAATTAAACCAGCTTTCTTACCAAGTGTTCTAAATGTGTTTGTACCACCTAAATTTCCACTACCATGCTCTCGTATATCTACATTATAAAATAGTTTGCCAACCCATAGACCTGATGGAATAGAACCAATAAGATAAGCGAGTAAGAGTAAAAGAATTATGATCATAGTATACTCCTTTAATATAAATCTAATAGAATCTTTAACATTTTTAAGTGTACCATGTACATTTGTAAGTATTCAATGCCCTAACACGAAAGGATTACAATTCTTTGTGGAAGACGTGATACAATTAAAAAGAATCAATAACTGAATGGGACAGTCAAGAAGGAATATTGTCACGAAATAGCGAATGCATGAAAAGGGAGTTTGCATTCTGAGAAATCTTTCCTTACAATTAAATTCTGGCGTAAACTACTGAAAATATTGACATAACGCGTATCCATTTGTACATTTAAGAAAGCATAAAGAACAGATGTTTTGTTTTGGAGGGAAAGTATTTGAGTAAAGTTGGAACAGTAAATAGTTATAGTGATGATGACATACAGGTCTTAGAAGGTTTAGAAGCAGTTCGTAAAAGACCAGGTATGTATATTGGTTCAACGGATGCGAGAGGCTTGCATCATTTAGTTTACGAAATAGTCGATAATGCCGTAGATGAAAGTCTTGCTGGCTTTGGGGATCATATTATCGTAACCATACATGAAGATCAGAGTATTACCGTTCGTGATTTTGGACGTGGAATGCCTACCGGGACGCATAAAACAGGAATACCAACCGCAGAAGTTATTTTTACCGTTTTGCATGCAGGAGGTAAGTTTGGACAAGGCGGTTACAAAACAAGTGGTGGGCTGCATGGTGTTGGTGCATCTGTTGTAAATGCGCTTTCTACCTATGTGGATGTGGAAATACATCGTGAAGGTAAAAAGTTTCATCAACGATTTGAAAATGGTGGGAAAGTTGTTCAATCTTTAACACAAGTGGGAACAACGAAAGAAACTGGTACATCTGTACGGTTCTTACCAGATGATAGTATCTTTTCTGTGTCGAAATACAATTACGAGACATTATGTGAAAGGTTAAGAGAATCTGCGTTTTTATTAAAAGGATTAAAAATCGAATTAATAGATGAACGTACGGAAGCTCATGACGTATTCTTTTATGAAACCGGAATAGAGGCGTTTGTTTCTTATTTGAACGAAGAGAAAGACGTTTTGCATCCTGTATTCTACATGGAAGGTTTACAAGATGAAATTGAAGTAGAATTTGCCTTTCAATTCAATGACGGATATTCGGAAACGATTCTTTCCTTTGTAAATAATGTCCGGACTCGTGATGGTGGGACGCATGAAACAGGTGCAAAAGCAGCTTTAACAAGAGTTTTTAACGAATACGCACGCAAAACCAATCTATTAAAAGAAAAAGCGAAAAACTTAGAGGGATCCGATATTCGAGAAGGTATTTCTGCTATTATTTCTATTCGTATTCCAGAAAATATACTACAGTTCGAAGGACAGACGAAAGGTAAACTGGGGACTAGTGAAGCTAGAAGCGCAGTAGATTCCGTCATTTCTGAGAAATTACAATATATTTTAGAGGAAAATTCAGAGCTAGCATCTTCTCTTATACGAAAAGCACTTCGCGCACAGCAAGCTCGTGAAGCTGCGAGAAAAGCTAGAGAAGACGCACGTAATGGAAAAAAACGTAAACCTTCTGAATTGTTATCTGGTAAGTTAACACCTGCTCAATCGAGAAACGCAGCAAAAAATGAACTTTACTTAGTCGAAGGAGATTCTGCTGGAGGATCTGCCAAACAAGGTCGAGATCGTACGTTTCAAGCAATTCTGCCCCTACGAGGTAAAGTAATCAATACGGAAAAAGCAAATCTATCCGATATTATGAAAAATGTAGAAATCGCTACGATTATTCATGCTATTGGTGGTGGCGTAGGAGCAGAATTCCAAATAGAAGATATTGCCTATGACAAAATTGTTATTATGACTGATGCCGATACAGATGGTGCACATATACAGGTACTTTTATTGACATTCTTCTATCGTTATATGAAACCGTTAATCGAAAATGGAAACATTTATATTGCTTTACCACCGCTATATAAAGTATATAGAGGTGTTGGTAAAAAAGAGGTTTTCGAATATGCATGGACAGAAAAAGAATTAGAAGCGGCTTCAAAAAGAATTGGTAAAGGATATACACTCCAACGTTATAAAGGACTCGGGGAAATGAATGCCGATCAATTATGGGACACAACTATGAATCCTGATACTAGAACACTTATTCGAGTGACTATTGAAGATGGTGCACGCGCAGAACGACATGTGACTACGCTAATGGGAGACAAAGTAGAGCCACGACGCAAATGGATTGAAGCTAATGTCAACTTCAGCTTAGAAGATGATTCCAATATATTAGAAAATGAAAGAATACACACGGAGGATGAATTAGCATGACACAAACCGAACGTTATCAAAATTTGCCATTAGAAGAGGTGATCGGTGATCGGTTTGGACGTTATAGCAAATACATCATTCAAGATCGTGCACTACCTGATGCTAGAGATGGCTTAAAACCTGTTCAACGCCGCATTTTATTTGCGATGTTCCAAGAAGGCAATACAAATGATAAACCATTCCGAAAATCCGCCAAAACAGTCGGTAATGTCATCGGTAACTATCATCCTCATGGAGATAGTTCCGTTTATGAAGCGATGGTGCGTATGAGTCAAGAGTGGAAGCTTCGCCATATGACTGTCGAAATGCACGGGAACAATGGTTCTGTTGATGGGGATCCACCAGCAGCGATGCGTTACACGGAAGCTAGACTTTCTGCAATTTCTCATGAGTTACTAAGAGATATTAACAAGAATACGGTTGACTATATCCCGAACTTTGATGATTCGGACTCAGAGCCAGTCGTATTACCAGCAAGGTTTCCGAATTTGATCGTAAATGGTTCTACTGGGATTTCAGCAGGGTATGCAACCGATATTCCACCACATTCTTTACACGAAGCACTAGATGCTGTCATGATGAGAATTGAAAATCCTGCTGCCACAGTCGACGAGCTAATGACTGTTATTAAAGGACCGGATTTCCCTACAGGAGCAATTATCCAAGGTGTAGAGGGTATCAAAAAAGCTTATGAAACGGGTAAAGGGAAAATTGTCGTTCGCTCCAAAACAGAAATTGAAACGATTAAAGGCGGTAAGCAACAAATTGTTATTACCGAAATTCCTTTTGAAGTGAACAAAGCAAACTTAGTGAAGAAAATAGACGAACAAAGACATGATAAACGTCTTGAAGGAATCGCAGAGGTTCGAGACGAATCCGATCGCACGGGTTTACGAATTGTCATTGAGATGAAAAAAGAAATTGATGCTCATGGGATCCTTCAGTATTTGTTAAAAAATACTGATTTACAAGTGACTTATAATTTCAATATGATTGCTATTCATAATCGCAGACCAACGATGATGACTTTACCACTTCTTTTAGATTCATACATTGAACACCAAAAAGAAGTTGTGACTCGTCGTACAGTATTTGATTTGAAAAAAGCAAAGGAAAGACTCCATATTGTAGCAGGACTTATGAAAGCTCTATCGATTCTAGATGAAGTGATCAAAGCAATCAGAGCTTCCAAAGACAAAAGAGATGCAAAAAATAACTTAATTGCCTTATTTGAATTCTCCGAAGCCCAGGCAGAAGCAATAGTCTCCCTACAATTATATCGTTTAACTAATACTGATATTACCGAGCTTCAAAATGAAGAAGAAACGCTCAATAAATTAGTGAAAGAATTAGAGAATATTCTTGCAAAGGAATCAGCACTTTTGAAAGTGATTAAAAAAGAACTATTAGCTGTAAGAAAACAATTTTCTGAACCGCGTAGATCAGTCATTGAAGATGAAATTGAAGAGATTAAAGTGAACTTAGATGTCCTAATTCCAAACGAAGAAGTGTATGTAACGGTAACGAAGGACGGCTACATTAAACGTACGAGCACACGTTCATACACAGCTTCTAATGGGCAAGATTTCGCTATTAAGGAATCGGATTATTTACTGTTTAAAGAATCAATCCATATGCAGAATCATCTATTGCTATTCACTTCTAAGGGCAATTATATCTACCAGCCAGTGCATGAATTACCGGATATACGCTGGAAAGACCTTGGGCAGCATATATCCAGTATCGTGCCACTCGATTCACAAGAAAAAATAATCCGAGTAATGGGTATTGATTCATTTGACAAGGATTTAAGCGTTTTAACAGCAACAAGAGATGGACAGATTAAACGTTCCTTACTTTCTGATTATGTGGTGCAACGATACGCAAAATCGATTAAAACGATGAACCTGAAAAATAGTGATGAAATGATCATTGCAGAGCTAGTAGCACCATCGGATGATGTATTAATCACGACACATGCTAGCTATTCTGTTCGTTTCTCTTTAGACGAAGTGCCAATCACTGGAGTAAAAACTGCAGGGGTAAAAGCGATTAATCTAAAGGACGGAGATTATGTAGTAAGTGTTAATCCAATTTCGCTTCAAAGCAACGAAGATATTATGCTGATCACGCAAAGAGGTGCCGTTAAAAAAATGGCATTAAGTGAAATCGAAGCGGGTCTTCGAGCTAAGCGA
Source organism: Psychrobacillus sp. NPDC096623 (assembly GCF_044762655.1). NCBI lineage: Bacteria > Bacillati > Bacillota > Bacilli > Caryophanales > Bacillaceae > Psychrobacillus > Psychrobacillus sp. NPDC096623. The sequence continues at coordinate 785,644 of NZ_JBIWER010000002.1, read as the reverse complement.
GGCGTGCTTACATTAAGAGAGCTTAAGACAAATCCACATCGTGTGTTTGATGTTTTATTAGTTAAGAAAAATGACCATGTGATTATTGAAACAGAAAAAGGCCAGGAAACAATAGATGTTAATTCTTTCCGTCCATCGGATCGATACTCGAATGGTTCGTTTGTGATCGATACCGAAAAAGATGGACCCTTAGTTCGTGTATGGAAACAAACAAATGAAGAGAATCTATAACCAAAAACGAGACTCTCTCGTATAAGACCAAATCTCTTGATTAAGCCGCAAAAATAGCAGTATCATAATAAAAAGCATTTCCATCAGGTATTGTACCTTTTGTGAAATGCTTTTTATATTTGTTATAATTTTGCTGTAGTTTCTCTTTTTTCGATTTAGTCATCCGGACATGTGTACTAAAATTAACTTCATTTCTTGCTATTGTCACATCTTTGCCTAGATTACGAAGTAGGTGTTCCCGTCTACGTTTGGCAGCCGATTTAGCCATTAAAATCACTCCTATAAATAATTTGTGGTACACATACAGGGTATCTCAAGTTTGCGGAAAATACAAACTACATTCTTTCTTCATAGCTTTATGGTATAAGTATAGTGTGGTATAAATTATGTACAAATTTTTGGAGGTTAATTATGAAAAAAATATTCTGGATGACAATTGCTTTTGTACTATTGGTTAGCAATAATGTACTAGCGCACACTGGCTTGGAAAGCTCTACTCCTGTTCAAGGTAGCACGGTAACCGAAAAGCTAAACGAGATTACACTTACATTTTTAACAAAGATAGAAGAAACAAGCTCCTTCACATTAACGAACTCCTCAAATGACGCAGTGAATGTAGAAGATATTACAGTAAGTAATAACGTATTATCTGGGAATGTAACTGAACGCTTGGAAAACGGGGCATATCAGATCAATTGGAAGATAATCGGGGCTGACGGTCATCCGATAGAAGGTGTAATTGATTTTGTATTAGAAGCGCCTGAAGAAGTTGAAGCAGTAGAACCAACTACTGAAACAATTGATGAAGCAGAACCGGTTGAATCTAGCACTAATGAAATGGAAACAACAGTGGAAGCAGAACAAGAGGAAGAGAGTTCCAATTCTACAGTAGGAATTATTATAGTTTTAGTCATTATCATTGCACTAGCTGCTTGGTGGATGGCTCGGAGAAATAGAAAATGATGTTTGTTTTGACAACTTTAAGCGAGGCGCTTTTATATGTGTGCTTCGCTTTGATAATGGGGAGCTATATTTTATCTCTATTTCCAAACGATTTAATTCCCTCTATTGTTGTTTCAAAAAAATTAAAATTATTTGCAGTAATTGGCATAGCGTTATTTTCTTTTGTTCCACTTATTAGTTTGCTCATTTATTTATATGAAGACTATGGTTTATTTGATTCACTGCAATATATTTTATTGACCTTTGAGGTAGGTAAATCATGGTTATTTATGTTAATTGTAACGGTGTTCTTAGGACTGTATATTTTATTCTTTGATGGCAAGAAATCTGTTTTGTATTCGATTGTAGGGATTTTACTAGTTTTTGTACTTATCTTAAGTGTAAGCTGGTCAAGTCATGCAAATTCTATTCAAAGCACGAAGGGATTAATCATTCATTTCCTACACTTTGCCTCTGTGGTCATTTGGGTTGGAATACTGTTTGTAGCAACTTGGTTTTCCAAAAATACGCATAACTGGTTATCGTTCTTAAAATGGTTTCATATAACCGCATTATACTGTTTTGGAATAATTATCATAACAGGATTTTCTTTAATGAGTTTCTCTACACCGCTGGAAGCTTATCCTGATACATGGACAGTTTCCTATGGACAAAGTCTGTTGATCAAGCATCTGCTAATTATTCCACTCATTGCATATGCGTTTATAAATGGAATTCTCATGAAAAAACGACTACTGAAAGACGAAAATTTTGATGCTCGACCGTGGACAAAAGTAGAATTTTTTATACTTCTTTTAATTTTTGCTGCTACGGGTGCTATGAGTCAGCAATCACCACCACATAGTCTGTTTGAAACAATAAATAGTGAGGGCTTTTCTTCATTATTTTTACTGTTTCATGATGGGAATGTTTCTTCTAATATAGCGGTTCAAATGGTATTTAATCTAGATGGAATACTCTTGTTATGTATATCTGCTGTTTTTCTTGCACTGAGCCTATTCTCATTCGTCAAAAGAATGCCAGCCATATTTTCCTTTATCATGAGTTTATTCGTTGTTATAGTGGCTTATATTGGGCTATTATTCAGCATTCAAATTGTATAAGAGTTCTTTAAAAAGCATTTCCAAAGGTGTATAATCCTTCTTGGAAATGCTTTTATTTAGAGAAATGGGGAATACTGATGAATCAAAACATAACTATTAGTAAAATGATATCTTCCGATTGGGATTATGTTAGAGAGATTTTCATAGAAGGTATTCGAACAGCAAATGCCACATTCAGAACAGAGGCTCCCACTTGGGAGGAATGGGATAAAGATCATTTAAATAAATGCCGTTTTGTTGCTAAACTGAATGGGGAAGTAGTAGGGTGGGTAGCATTAACTCCAGTTTCTAGTATGCTTGCATATTCAGGTGTTGTAGAGGTAAGCATTTATATAGCTTCTGTTGCAGCTGGGAAGGGTGTTGGTAGTCAATTACTACAACAAGTGATTGAATCCAGTGAGCAAAACAAAATCTGGACAATCCAAGCATTGATCTTTCCAGAAAATATTGCAAGTATTAACTTACATAAAAAATTCGGATTTGGAGTAGTAGGAACGAGAAAACAAATGGGGAAACTAAATGGAGTGTGGCGCGATGTTGTATTATTAGAGCGCAGAAGTGATAAAGTTGGGGTGGAGTAAAAGTAGGTAAGTTCACATACAAAAAAGTAATCCACCTATCACTCGACGGATTACTTTTGCGAACTTGCCAATCATCCTTGAAGAGAATTGTTCTATGATACAACCACATCTAAACGTTTTTTTATGGATTGACATCGCGGTAAATGAACGAATCTTGGTTATTACTCAAATACTCCATTCCTGATTATGACAAAGTCAACTTTCACATTTACTTTCATGTTTTTATATAGTTCGTGCCATTTTTCATTCGTCAGATTAGAGCCTCTTACAGAGCTTCTATATTTCTCGCCGAAGCCAAAAACGTCGGATTCAATACTCTTACCATAATCAATTATCCTTAATATATCACTTGTTAGATTTTTACTGATCGCTTTTTCCAGTTTTGCTACTTTTTTGGGATCGTCTAGATTAACATCGGGATTAATTTCTAATATTTGTGCTTTTACTTTAAGATTCAAGTCAAATTCGGGAGTAGTTGGATTGACTAACTTTAATTCTCTTTTTGAGCGAATTGCATCGAATGCTAATGAAACTTCATTTGGTTTGGTTTTTAAAATGTCACTAGGTATGTTATCTTTTTCTAAGACTGTTTCAAATATACCAGACTTAAAATTATCCCTTATTAGCTTGACAAAAAAGCTATCTTCCGCGGAGAGTCTACCCACCATTTTATCTCCTTTAAATAGGGCGATCCCTGATATTCCTACCAACTCTTCGTCTTTTTTTATGATTGGCATAGCAATATCATTCCCAGCCATATACATATCATGTGCAATTTCATGGAGAGTGGATGAGATCATATGCTCCTGTTGTATGTTTTGCTCTAATAACCTATAAATATGTTGCCCTACATCTTCAATATTTTTATATTTGTATTCAAGTAAGGATGCCATTTGATCCTCCACTACGGCCAAATAAAGACTATTACTTACACTTGCATTTTCTAAGTTTGTCTCTATATAGTGATGTATGTTATCCTTAGCCAACTCTTCGCTTAACAAGATTACTCTCATTTGACCGACCATAATTTTTTTAGATAATTTACGATTGGTTTTCATTCGATTCCCTTTACTAGTTTTATTTTCAGTTGTAATTACTTGCACATTACTTTGAAATTCCGGATTTACTTCACGAACAACTGCGGTAGTGGAGATTTTTTCTTCAGTTCCCACATCGTAACCAACTAAAGTAACTAACCCAACTTTGTCTAAGATATTTGTTTCAACACATCCGGCAAGAAGGCTAGGTAAAAGAAGTAAGATGACATAAAATCTAAGGGTTCTCATTTGTTTGCTCCTTCTGCGAAGTAAATTTCTTTTTAAGAATGGTTAACAAATATAAGAGAATAGGATAAACAAACACTAGATAAAACCCCACTTTACCCACTTGATTATTAATCATGTTAATCTGGGTACGAGACTCCACGAGCAATGTGCCTAAAAAAATAATGAAAGAGAAAATCCAAACGAATTTCGTACCACTTATATTTACTAAACGTATTACCCCGCGATAAGCTGCCCATAAATACAGACAAAGATTCGGCAAAATGATTAACATCCAAAAACATACCGCCACAAATTCAAATCTTTCCATAAAAGGAAAACTGATAAAGCTAAATAATGTTAATGTCGCCCAAACAGTTCTAAGTAGTTTTCCTTCACTGTAGTACCCAATCGATACCAACATGACGGAAAGGTAAATAAATGTAGATGCCAACAAAGCTAAATGTGTATATTTGCTTGTTTTTTTCTTGTCTTTTATAAAGGGATAAATTACATTTAGTATCTCAAAACCTAAAATTGTAAATGTCATGGAATATGCACCTTTTAATAGAGACCCAACATTTGCCTCTAAAATAGGAAATAGACTATCTACCGTAGCGAATTTCATCGGAAAAATTAACATAGGGAAGATCCAAAGAGCAAGGACGACACTAAAAAAAGAAATCCCGACTATTACACGAAGTCCACCGGTAAATGCATATATGGTGATTAGAATTAATGTAGCCGAAAGAAACCACGTACTTATGTCAGGAAATAACCATGCTTGAATAACTTCTATATAATTTCGCAAAACGGCGAAAAACGCAATAGAACAGTACAAAATATAAATAGCATTTAAAAAATTGCCTAACCATTTTCCGTAAATATCTTGCTGAATTCCATAGAGGTCATTAGAGCCATAAGCTTCTAAAGTTTTTATCATACAAAAAGCGACAATATGAGTGGCAATTCCCGCCAGTATTACTGAAATCCACGCATCATGTTTTGCATTTTGATACACAATACGTTGAAACCCTTGTACACCAACCCCAATTTGCGCACTGTGAATGACAAAGAACAGTAAATATGTATTAAACATATCATTCGGTTCAAGTCGTATTGAATTATCCATTCTTTCCACCTTCTGTTGAAGTGTTTTTAGGCTTTACAGGTTCAGCATTGAATTTTCCTTGATCAGTTGGTCTTGTAATATCTGGTCTTTTGGACGTGAATGGTATAGGCAATCTAATAATACTGTCAGACATACCTTTCAATCTCGGAGGATAAAAAGGAGACAGATATGGTGCACCCAAACTAGTTTGACGCAAAAGATGGATAAGGATAAAACAAAAGGCTAGCATAATTCCATAGTAACCCCAAAATCCTGCAAGTATGATAATAGGAAAACGAATGAACCGAATAACATTCCCCATCATATAACTTGGAGTTGTGAAAGATGCCAGGGCGCTTAATGCAACGAATATTAGCAAAATGTTACTAGTTATTCCCGCTTGTACAGCTGCTGTCCCAATTACGATACCACCAACGATACCAATAGTTTGACCAATTTTTGTTGGTAATCTTGCTCCAGCCTCTCTTAGTAATTCAATAATAAATTCAAGTAGTAATGCTTCAAATACAGGTGGAAAAGGAACTAAAGCTCGCGATTCACTAAGTGGCACCAAGAAGGCTAGAGGAATCACTTCATAATGAAAGGTCAGCGCCCCTACATATATCGGTGTCAAAAATACAGATAGAAGAATGGCACTAAACCTTAATAATCGAACAAATGTAGCAATTTGCCATCTTAAATTTTGATCCTCACGACTTTGAAAGAATTCAATAAATGATTGGGGGCATATGATCGCCATAGAACTACCTTCTACTATAACCCCCAACTTCCCATTCAAAAGACCCTCGCAAAACCTGTCCGGTCTTTCGGTCAGGAGCATTTGTGGAAAGGGGGTAATCGAGTTATCGTCAATCATTTCTGCTAGAACCGCACTATCGAGTAATGCATCTATATCTAAATCCGTAATTCTTTGGCGCAACGTGTTAACCATTTGTTCATTTGCTATCCCGTTCATGTATAAAAGTGCTACAGAGGTATTGGTCCGTTTTCCAAGTGCGAAGTTTTCGTTACAAAGATCTGGACTCATGATATAACGTCGTACTAAGGAAATATTCGTAGAAAGACTTTCATTAAAACCGACTTGAGACCCAATTACTTGGGATTCATTTTCTGGTGATGTCAAAGTTCGCAATTCACGCTTAGGAATACTAGCCATTATTACTTCAGAAAATCCTTCTACTTGGATAAGTACGGATCCATTTACAATTGCTTTTATAACCACTTCTAATCGAGTCGAAATATCTATCTCTGGTATAGAAAGGGTAGTTTTTATAGTGTCTGGAGTATCAATCGATTTATCCTGCAAATTGGAGATGATATGATCGTTTAAAGTTACTTCATTAACTAATTTGTCAATATAGACGAGCGTAAGATTGGATGAAATATTTTTGATGATTAAGTCAGCCGGATTATTTGTTGCATCTTTTATCAATTGAACAAAGTCACTTTTCAGTGGAGTCATCATGCCTATATCTTTTTTAGGAGCATCTTTTATTACAGGTGTTCGTTTTTTATTTTTATTGAAAGGTAGTTGAATTTTCATGTGGAATAATAGGCTCCTTCCATTATTAAGCTTTCATTATAGAGTTAGCTTTAAAGGAGAAAACTATACTTAATTTCAGTGACTTTTTGGATGATTGAAAAAGTAGCTAAGCTCAAGTTCAAAATACCATACACCAATAAAAAAATAGTGATTAAGAACAATTATATATTGTATAACGATAAATAATGAGTTAAAATGAGAGCATAATAAATAGTGAGGTGCTTATATGAAACGTGGATCAACACTCTTTTTGAAGCTAGCCGTTATTCTTATGGGATTACCAGTTCTAGCTCTATGTATATTTTTACTGCCCCAGATAGCGATGGAAGCAAATGAAGCCACAGAAAAGGGTTCAGATTTGGCATTTGTTGTATACGGTCTGTTACTGGTTATGTATATATCAGCAGTACCATTTTACTTTGCACTCTACCAATCTTTTAATCTTGTCAGCTATATTGACAAAAACCAAGCATTTTCAGATTTATCTGTGAAGGCTTTAAACAAAATTAAAAGGTCTGCCATCATCATTATCTGCTTGTATGTTGTGGCCTTACCATTCGTTTATATAATGGCGGAGGTAGACGACGCTCCAGGTCTCATAATAGTTGGGATGGTCCCTATTTTTGCTTCGATGGTGATTGCTGTTTTTGCGGCAGTTCTCCAAAGACTTTTAAAAGAAGCTATCAATTTGAAAGAGGAAAATGATTTAATAGTCTGAGCTGAGGTGAATAAAATGGCCATAATTATAAATATTGACGTGATGCTCGCTAAACGGAAAATGAGTGTGACGGAACTTTCAGAGAGGGTTGGAATCACGATGGCAAACCTTTCAATCTTAAAAAATGGAAAGGCAAAAGCGGTTCGATTATCCACATTAGAAGCAATTTGCAAAGCTTTAGATTGCCAACCTGGAGATTTATTAGAATACAGAAGTGAAGACGAAAATTTTAATATTGATTAGACTGGATAAATTATTACCAGAATAGTAAAATTAAATTCTTACACAACAGAGTGCAATTCAGTAAATAGAATTGTGCTCTTTCTTATTTTTGAAATATGGTAGAAGTGGAGTGGAAAGCACTTTGAAGATAAAACAATTAATTGCGAACAATATTAACCATTTAGATACTGTACTACCGGTAGATACATCGTTAGGAATTGCAGGTCTTTCTGGATCTGGTAAAACAACTTTTTGCCAAACAATTGGGGAGGAATCCAAGAAACGCCTCGTTTCATTGTTACCTAAGGCTGAATATCAATATTTATTTCCAAATATTATGGAAACGAATTTTAGTGCCATCAAGATGGAAGAAATGCCTCTAGTTCTTTTCCTGGGAAAATCATCTATTTCTTCTAATCCACGTTCAACTATTGGAACACATACAGGCGTATTTACAGAGATTCGTGTGCGACTTGCGGAAGCATTTAATCTTTCTCCTGAGGTTTTTTCGTTTAATAATGAATTAGGATGGTGTCCTAAGTGTAAAGGACGTGGTACTACCCAAAATGTTGAATGTAAACAATGTGAGGGCCAACGATATAAGCCAGAAATACTTCAATATAAGATAGATTTAATGAATAAAGCTCATAATATATCCGATATCAATAACTTAAGTATTGAAGCTATTCTTTCGTTAGCAAAGGATTTACATATAAGTGAAGCAAAACAGCTTATTCTTAAAAATATCATCCAGATGAATATTGGATACTTAACAATCAATCGGATTATGGGGACGTTATCGGGCGGAGAACTAACTCGACTATACTTAGCTGAATTCATGGCAGCTAGTGAAAATACCGTCATTATCATTGATGAAATCTCCGTTGGGCTCGATCAAGAAACACTGCTGAAAATTCTGGAGCAAATTAAACAACTAGGCTTTAAGAATCAAATATGGCTTATCGATCATTCAGACACAGTGCTCGACACGACCGACAAGCAACTATTCTTTGGACCTGTTAGTGGAAAATATGGTGGTGAATTGGTAGAGGAGTCCCCACGTCCAAAACCAATTAGAGCTCAAAGAAATGAGAAAATGCCTACCGAATATTATCACTTTCATGATCTTTTCAGCCGTAATATTCAAATCGCTGAAATTCAAATTCCCAAAAATAGAATTGTCACTTTTACGGGAGAATCTGGTTGTGGTAAATCTACACTAGTTAATGAGTGTATCGCCAAAGACTTCGTAAAGCGATATCCAAAAGACAAACTTGTAATGGTTGGACAAAATAGAAACCAATCCATTACTAGCCGTTCCACTGTAGCTACTTTTCTAGATATAAAAAAGAAACTAACAAAATACCAAGGCGATATAGAAGATCTTTTTGAACGCTCGATTGAAGATATTATGGATGAACTACCTAATAACGATATCGCTCATAAACGCTTAAGTTTATTGATCAAACTAGGACTTGGCTATTTAACACTAGAAAGAAAAACACAGTCCTTATCAAATGGGGAATTTCAATGTGTGCATTTAGTCTCTGAACTGTTTGCTAGCAATAGAAATCCACATACTCTTTTTATCTTTGATGAGCCTTCAAAGGGACTATCACAAAACATATTAAATCAGTTCATCGATAGTGTAAGGGTTATTCTCGAGGATGAATCCGTTTCTATGATTATGATAGAACATAATGCCTATGTGTTAGAAAACGCTGATTTTATCGTGGATTTTGGGAAAAGACAGCTCACACCGGTTACCCATCTGAAAGTTCTCAGTCATGATGATTATTATCGCAGGAAAGATAACGAGCATATAGCTGCTCCTGTACAAATTCCTTCGTTTGTTCATCAGAAAAATGGGATTCACCACTTAAAAGAAAATCAGATTAGCTATTTTAAACAAGCAGAAAACATCTATAAGGGCGGTATTTTAAAAAGCTTATCTTCTATGGCTCGTTTAATATACGGTGAATACGAATCTGAAAAAATTGCTCCTGTCATTGCAATTGACCTAGAGCGACATTTGTATAGTCAATATAGCTTTCTTTTTGAAATTGGTGGCTTGATCAATCATATTATTGCATCACATCCTACAAATAAAGATACGCGTAGCTTCGACTTCTATAACCAGGATAATCATTGTGCAAGTTGCTCTGGCCGCGGGGTAATTGAACAATTTGATTTTGATGTTGTTATTCAGGACAAAAATGTACCTTTCTGGGATGGGCAGTTGCATCCAGATGTAATGGAAGTATTAAAATATTACCAATATCCAAAATTACAATTCCTATTTGAAGAACTTAAAAATGAGCTTGGACATGATTTGAGTAAAAGCTTTAATGACATGACGGCAGATGAAAAGCATACGTATTTATATGGGTATTGGGAAAAGTCATTCTATGACAAAGCAGGAAAAACGCAGAGAACATGGCAAGGCTTTAATAGCATCATTGGGATGTATATGTTCATTTCGAAATCGGTTATTAAAGAGGAAATGAAAGCAACGAAAGAAATGATTACTTGTCCAATCTGCCAAGGTTCCGTGTTAAACCATCATAAACAGCTAAAATTTGGTGATACGGATATTCGTGAAATAATTAAGCAACCTCTGGGTGAAGTGATTAAGACAGTTGGAGAACTACCACAGTTAGTGAAATTGAAAGAAATAGTGGGATGTGAAATGACGTTAAGCGAAGAAGTCTCTTTGCTTCCTAGGGAAACACAAGTTGCCCTGAAAATGCTAGAGTTGGAATTAGCCAGCTTCGCTAATTATGAAATAGTATTGCAAAATGTATTGCCATTTTGGGACGATATTAAAGACAATATTGAATCCATCAGCAAAAAAAATCAGGTAACTATCTGTGATTTTGATGGCATTATAGAGACTAGAGAAAATATTATTGATAAATATTTCACAAATGGAAAATACAATAAACTTACTTATGTCTATGAAGCCTTTGGTTATAAAAAACTCGTTACTAATATTAATAAAATAAGGAAAAGTCATCAGTGTCCGTTCTGTAAAGGAAAAAAAGCCATCACGGAGGATAATTTGCATGACGGCGTCTATAAATTAACTATTCCATGTGTGAAATGTCATGAAACGGGCCTCAATGAAGAGGGACTGCAGGAAGAAGTAGAAGGCATTGCAGTAAATACGTGGCTGACAGGGAAGGTTAGGGATGTTGTTACGGATAGTATACAGCCAGAACTTGTGGAAGACTTGCTCATTTTCAAACGAATTCGAGAGTTAAACAAACAGGAAATGATGGCGGTTTATGTATACTTAGAACAAAATAACTAGAATTATCACTATGGACAAGTAGTAATATTAAAATCGTGATAGTAATAAATGTACTTTTCGAATAAATAATGTAACTTATTTCCCTTACAGGGGTGCTTTCACAGGTAAGGGCGAGCCTCCTCAGGCAAAAAAGATGTTGGCACAAAGGCGTTGCGATCACATTGTGGCGCTCTTGTCCTTTGTTCGTTTGAATCACTCTCTGTGGTTTCGCTTATATCGCTGGAATCGCAACTGTAACGAAGATCAATTAATGTATAGTACTATACGGAGAGATTTAGCATGGCTTATTCTTAACATAAGAAGATTAGGCAAATTTACTGATAATTTTTTAATCAGAATTGTAATCCAATGATTGATGTTAAAATCAATCTTTCATTTAAATACAATATTGTATGGAACTTTCCTTGTATAAAAGGGCTTATTGTTGATTGTAGCCCAGGTCGGTGACTCCAGTGGGACAGCACGAGGGAGAGACTACAGGCTCGATCCGTGCCCACGGAAAGCGTCCGACCTTCGCTACAATCAACTGCATATCTAACTTTTATTCTAAAAAACCGGGTATCCTATTACCCGGTTTTTCTAATGAGTATACCATTAGGGTAATTATTTGTTGTGTTTCTTCTAAATTCTTATTTTCGGGTTTAATAAAGTCAGTTTTAATGCTGAAAGATTGGACTTTTTTTTACGTGCTCAACCAAAGATTTGTAAAGAAAATGAAGTTAAAAACCTCACCATATAAAATAGGATGTAGAGCGCTTTCACATTTATAGTTGGTGAACTTTTTTGATGAAGGGAAGGGGTTTTATATTAATTTTGTGCTTACTAAAGATGCAGTTAATCGAAAAAGTTAAGCTTTTGATGTTAATAAAAAGCCTGATAAAGATTTTATTTTTATTTTTCTCTTACAGTTATTGCTTTTATGAATTATTATTTTATAGACAAGCAAGGGGGAATATTTGTGACTATTATTTTTAATAAGTTTTGCACAGAAGAATTAACGATTAAAGAAATACAATCTGCTATGGATAATGGAGATTTAACATCAAAAGAATTGGTAATGTATTATTTACATAGAATTGCAAAGTATGATCAGGACGAACAGAACTTAAACTCTATACTTGAAATAAATCCAGATGCGATTTTCATAGCTGAGGCACTCGATTACGAAAGAAAAATAAAAGGTATTCGGGGACCATTGCACGGAGTTCCTGTATTTTTAAAAGACAATATTGAAACCGGCGATTCAATGCATACGAGTGCTGGCACTATTGCATTAGAAAATCATATTGCCAGCAAAGATGCATTCCTTGTTGGAAAACTCCGTGATGCAGGTGCAGTGATTTTAGGAAAAACTAATATGACAGAGTTAGCTAACGGGATGTCAAGTGAAATGTGGGCAGGTTACAGTTCAAGAGGTGGACAGGTATTAAATCCTTATGGGGATCCAGATCTTTTTGTTGGTGGCTCTAGCTCTGGTTCTGCTGTCTCAGTTGCTGCAAATTTCACTGTCTTATCCGTTGGTACAGAAACAGATGCTTCCATTCTAAGCCCAGCCATCCAAAATTCCGTGGTAGGTATTAAACCAACTGTGGGTTTAATAAGCAGAAGCGGAATTATTCCTTTTACCTACTCTCAGGATACTGCGGGTCCATTTGCAAGAACTGTTACGGATGCAGCTATTTTACTTACAGCTTTAACTGGTGTGGATAGGAATGATTCTGCCACATATAAAAGTGAAGGAAGAATGGAACAGGACTATTCCATTTTTTTAGATTCGAACGGACTAAGAGGAGCAAAAATCGGTGTATTTAATAAAGCATCTAGTGATTTTCTAAACTCGGATGAGTACGATGATCGTTTATTTAATGATGTTGTAGAAACGATTAGTGACCAGGGAGCTAAAATACTTAAAGACATCGATATACCGTCGTTTCATAGAGATTGGAATTGGGGAGTAACTTTATATGAGTTTAAACATAGTTTAGATAATTATCTTTCTCAGCTTCCATCTAATTTACCTGTTCATTCTATAAGTGAGTTAATTGAATTTAATAAGGCTATGAAAGATAAGGCATTAAAATACGGACAGAATAAATTGGAACTAAGAGCATCTTTCCCTAATACCTTAAGAAATCCAGAATATTTAGTAGCTAAATTAGAAGATTTATATTATTCACAAGAACAGGGTATTGACTATGCTTTAAAAAAATATGACCTTGATGCGATTCTTTTTCCTTCTTATATAGGATCAACAATTTGTGCAAAAGCTGGATATCCATCGATTGCAATACCAGCTGGATATATGAAAAATGGAAAACCTTTTGGCATTACATTTGCAGGTACTGCTTTTAGCGAAGGGAAATTAATTAAACTATCATACGCGTTTGAGCAGGCTACAAAACTTAGACAAAGTCCAATAATGCTAAATACTAAATCTTAACTTCAAATAGCATTGGTGAAAGGGGATGGCAGAAATGAGGTTGTTTCATATAAGTGAGGAAGATGATATTTCTATATTTATGCCAAGATTACCTAAGAGAAAGGATCTTGAACAGAGAAATGGCCTAGTTTGGGCAATTAATGAAGAGTGTTTGCCAAATTATCTTACTCCTCGAAATTGTCCAAGGGTAACATATCATTGTACCGAAAAAACAACAGTGCATGATAAAAGTAACTTCCTTTCATCAGACACAATAACCCATGTTGTAGCAATCGAACATAATTGGTTTGATAGAATGAGGAACACCAAATTATTCTTATATGAATTTGATCCATCAGATTTTTATCTTCAAGATAGAGCTGCAGGTTATTTTGTCAGTGAGAGTACACAAGTACCAATCAACAAAATGATGATCAATGATTTGTTTGCTGAACTTATAAAAAGAAATGTAGAACTTAGAATTATTGATAATTTATGGGATCTGACTGAAAAAATTAAAAAAACAAGTTTTGATTGGTCCATGTGTAGAATGGATTTTGCTGAGAAAAAAAAGATAGCTTTGCATCAGTCTATACGTAGGACAAAAACTACTACAGACTAAAATGAAATAAAAGTATGTAAAAATAGTAGATATAATCCCTGTAATGCGCTAAAGATATTTAGCAGATACCATTTTAAATTATTCGGCCGTCAATGGTAATTGTGAGAGAAGAATAATTTATAAGAGAAGTTTAATGTACCTCATCTAGGTAAATTTTAAGAACAATAAAGGAGGAAGCTTCAAATGAGACAGATTATTGCAATGGGTGGCGGAGGTTTTTCTATGGAACCAGAAAACCTTTTACTTGATACATACATATTAGCTCAAACGAAAAAAGATTTACCCAGAGTTTGTTTCGTCCCAACAGCTAGTGGAGACGCAACGAGTTATATTGAAAGATATTATAATGCATTTAATACTCTCCCTTGCAAACCCTCTCACTTATCGTTATTTGAACCAGAATATACCGATTTAGAAAGAAATATTCTTGAACAAGATGTAATCTATGTAGGTGGTGGAAATACTAGAAATATGCTGGTTTTGTGGAAAGAATGGGGACTGGACAATGTTTTGAAAAGAGCATATGAGAATGGAGTTATACTTGCGGGTTTAAGTGCCGGTTCAATTTGTTGGTTTGAAGAAGGATTAACTGATCCCTTGAATGCTCCTTTGTATAAGTTGGATTGTTTAGGATTCCTAAAGGGGAGTAATTGTCCCCATTATGATGGAGAGAATAAAAGAAAACCTGCATATCACGAATCGATCTTAACCGGAAAGTTAAAGGACGGTTATGCAGTAGATGATGGAGTGGCTCTTCACTTTATTAATGAAACATTATCTGCTTCTGTTAGCTCCAGACCAAGAGCTAAGGCATATTTTGTAGAAAAAGTAGAAGGGGAGATTAGAGAAACCGAATTGAATACAAGATATTTAGGGAAATAAAGTGAAGGTTTATTTAAATGTGATTTTGACTATTAAAAAAATCCCCAAAAGGGGACAAAGGTTCAAACCTTATCATTAGTTAATTTTTCTTTATAATGTCTTGCCAATTCGGAGGAAGCTCGTAGGTTTCCATGTGTTTAAACTCTTTAAGCAAGATTTTACTTGGAGTTATTGAAAATGTTAGTTGATCTCTTCCTACCGGATTATGCGGTCCAACGACCGGTGTAACTTCAATGGTTACTAAAAACATGTAACCTCGATAGCCATTAGTTCTTTCCATCTTCAAAATTTTGATTTGATACGGATAAACTAAAGGACTGGTGGTAAGGTAATCAGAGTAGTAATTAGAAACTGCTTCTTGAACATTTGGTAAAAGTAGTGAAAAAAACAAATCCATCATAAGTTCTTCTTTAGATTTTTCAGCTGGCTGATAATAATCTGGCTCAGCACTTGAATATTGTGCTGGAGTTAGCAACAAGAGCAAAACAGAAGGGACTATAATGATTTTTCTCATTTTCACACCACCTTACAAAGGTTATTTTGTTCCTAAAAGATGATTTTATCTCCACCAAATATTTCTTTAAGAAATGGCAAATGCTAAAGAATAAAGGGTGAATTGATATTTGATATACATTGAATTTGGAATAGGAAATTCCTGGTTAATAAGAACCGAAACAGAATTAGAAGATGGTACGGAATTTGAACAGAAAGGAATAAAAGGACTAATCAATTTCTTTGTATTTTAGAATTTGGATAGGTAAAACAGTTTTAATAGCAGATTTACGTGACGGCTTAAAAAGACAAAAGAAAAAACGCAGCGAATTCAAATTTATATTCGGTATAATTAGTAGTTAAATTTTATTTCACTATTAAAGATTAAAGTAGCAGTATTCAAGTACGAAAATTCCTCTGATATCTCACTATTACGAGTATACTTTTAATATGAGATGAAACTTAGTATAATATATATTATGACCACATCCCTATTTTATAAAGAAGCTTAAGTACTCTTTTTTATTCTTTTTCTATTCTATATCTCCAATTTGCATTTTTTACTTCCTCTAAATTTATATAGCTTTCACTTGTCTCAATTACATCATTCAAATTTAACTTATTGCTCTTTGCAAATAACCGTAATCTTTCCAGCGTATCCTTATCACATGTCGTGCGAAATTCTACGCGATCTTTCGGTCTATTTTTCTTGTCATAGATTAATTCACTTTCGTTTAATATATTTTCAAACCCGTTTTCTAATAAATAACCAATATGCGAATTTGATTCTTGTGCTATTATTTTAAGTTTTTTTATTAAGCTAGCACTTATTCGAGTTTTATATTCCGTTCTAGTTTCATCAACTGTTTGTACTAACTTTCCATTTATTATTTTCCACATAGCTATCACACCTTAAACTATTCTTTTTTTCGCTATATTTATCCATTTAACAGCTTTTAAGCATATCTTGGTTCAAGTTGTAGGGTTTTCCTAGCTTTCATGCTTAAACTGGTCTAAATAGCGATATAACGTTGATTTACTAATACCTGTTTCATCTTTAATCTGCTGAAGCGTATATTCTTTGCTGTCATACATAATAAATGCTCTATTTAAATTATCATCCGACTTTTTTGGACGTCCAATGATTTTTCCTTGCTTTTGCGCCTCACGTACACCGAAAATGGATTGATGGCGTTTGATTTTTGTTTGTAGATCCGTCAATATCTCAAGTAACTCTATCAGCTTCATTGTTAAAATGTCAGTATTTTGAACGTCTTCATCGATAAAAGTTACAGTTACTTCGTCTTTTTCAAATACACGTAACAAATCTTGAAATTGTGTTAAAGAATCCGCTAGTACCACAAAATTTTGCACATATAGGTGATCACCCCTTGTGAGCTTCATAACTAGTGCATCTAATTCATGTCTTTTTTTCATATGTGGGTGTTGCTCTGTATAGGTTTCAATATTTGGTATATCATTTAGCTGAAACTTCGATTCTTCATCATTTACTAATGGTCTTTTGTATCCGTACTTCATTTTTCCCTCCATTTTCCCGAAAACATTCCCTTTTAGGAAAAGTCGTGTTATGATATGACAGATTGTCCTAAAACTAATGGTTTTGGGACCACATTATTATTGACTATATCCGAAGGAGAACCTATATGCAAACAATTCAACAACAATGGTTTGGGAATATTAGAGGTGACATATTATCAGGAATTGTTGTCGCACTCGCACTTATTCCTGAAGCAATTGCTTTTTCTATCATCGCAGGAGTCGACCCAATGGTTGGTCTATATGCTTCATTCAGTATTGCTGTAATTATCGCCTTTGTCGGTGATAGACCTGGTATGATATCCGCTGCAACTGGAGCCATGGCGCTTGTAATGGTCAACTTGGTCGCTGATCATGGATTAAATTATTTATTAGCTGCTACTATTTTAACAGGTATCATTCAAATTTTCTTAGGTGTCTTTAAAATTGCTAAGCTCATGCGTTTTATACCTAATTCCGTCATGATCGGCTTTGTCAATGCATTGGCTATTTTAATATTTATGGCACAGGTGCCTCATATCTTAGGTGAAGGAATTATCACGTACGTTTTTGTCGCTGTAACTCTTGTTATTGTCTATACAGTACCACGTTTTATAAAAGGTGTTCCTGCCCCACTAATTGCGATTGTCATTTTAACGGCAATCACATTTATTTTTGGAATCGAACTAAAAACAATTGGAGATCTTGGAACCATAACACAAAGTCTTCCAAGCTTCTTCCTCCCAGATGTACCGTTTACATTAGAAACACTTCAAATAATCTTACCTTATTCTTTAGCTTTAGCTGTTGTAGGTTTACTAGAATCATTATTAACCGCCCAGATTGTAGATGATATGACCGATACTAAATCAGACAAAAATCGTGAGGCTCGAGGACAAGGTATTGCCAACTTTATCACAGGATTTTTTGGAGGCATGGCTGGTTGTGCAATGATTGGACAATCGATGATTAATGTGAAATCTGGTGGTCGAGGTCGTCTTTCTACGCTAGTTGCGGGGGTTTTCTTAATCTTTTTAATCATTGTATTAGGTAATTTAGTAGTAGATATACCGATGCCTGTGTTAGTTGGGATAATGATTATGGTTTGTATTGGAACTTTTGATTGGGGTTCGTTTAAATACTTAGTAACAGCTCCTCGTCCAGACGCTCTTGTAATGATTACTACTGTGGCAATCGTAGTATACACAGATAATTTAGCTATAGGTGTTGTAATAGGTGTTATTTTAAGTGCTTTATTCTTTGTTGCTTCTATCTCTAGGGTGAAAATAACAGAACAAGATGGCATATATATTATTGAAGGTCCCCTTTTCTTTGCATCTACCCAGCATTTTGTTCAAACAATTGAACAAGCAACAGCCGAACAAATTACAATAGATCTATCGAGTAGCCATTTATGGGATGAATCCTCGGTAGGGGCAATAGTTAAAGTTGTTTCTAAATTAGAAGAACAAGGTAAAATAGTAAAGGTAAAAGGGATGAATCCCGCAAGTGAACTGCTTTATCAAAAGTTATTAGGTATAACTACTTCACATTAAGGAGGAATTGCTATGTATCAACACATTCTATTAGCAGCTGATGGCTCAGAAAACTCCGTCCGTGCAGCTTATGAAGCGATTAAATTAGCAAAGTGTTTACCAAGTTCTATTATTGAAGTAGTAATGGTCACAGATTTTGACAAATCCAAGCAAGATATTCTGCATGCACAATCCTCTGAATCATTGTTACTTGAACGGAAACGTAAACTTTCAAATGTAGAACAGTTATTAAATAGTGAGCAAGTGAAATATAGAATAACCTTTTTAAAAGGTTCACCTGGTCCGGAGATAGTGCGATATGCAAATGAACAAAAAGTAGACCTACTTGTTATTGGGAGCCGTGGTTTGAATGGTTTACAAGAAATGGTGTTAGGTAGCGTTAGTCACAAAGTGATGAAGAGAGTACACTGCCCTGCTTTGATCGTTAAATAATTTCTTATTAAATTTTTCACGGAAATTAGGATGTATATTCCCATAACTAATAGTTCATAATAATTTTTGTAACATATCTGCTATTCCGAAGTAGCTCAGTGGTAGAGCAATCGGCTGTTAACCGATTGGTCGTAGGTTCGAGTCCTACCTCCGGAGTTAGTAACTTAAAAAGAATGGTTGGTCGTGATATAGTTCACGGCCAACCATTCTTTTTTTATACCACTTTCCTTCTCCCTCCTTTCAAGTAAATTAAAAAGCCCCTTATAAAACGACCATATGAGGTAATACTTAGAATAGCAATTTTGAATGGAGGATAAATATGAATACAGTAAACACAAAAGTATCTATTTTTGCGTTAGGTGGAGTCAATGAAATTGGAAAGAATATGTATGTCATACAATCGGATGACGATATAGTTGTAATTGACTGTGGTTCGAAATTCCCGGACGAAACACTACTAGGCATAGATTTAATTATCCAAGATATTTCATATCTATTAGAAAACGAGGATAAAGTCAGAGCTTTAATCATTACACATGGTCATGAAGATCATATTGGTGGTATCCCCTATTTCCTAAAGCAACTCAATATCCCGATTTATGCAACAAACTTAACATTAGGTTTAATTGAGATCAAATTAAAGGAACATGGCTTATTTAGAAGTACGAAGCTCTTTTTAATAGACTCGGACTCCAAATTAAGACTTGGCACGATTAAAACATCCTTTTTCCGTGTAAATCATAGTATCCCAGATTGTCTCGGAATTGCATTTCATACTTCACAAGGAACAATTGTACATACAGGAGATTTTAAATTTGACCTGACACCTGTAGACGAACAAAGCGCTGACTTTCATAAAATGGCGGAGCTCGGTCAAAATGGCGTATTGCTGCTCCTATCAGAAAGTACTAATGCAGAACGACCAGGCTTTACCCCGTCTGAACGTAAAATTGCGGAACATGTAGAAGAAGCGTTTAGAAAAGCTCCAAGAAAAATTTTTATCTCTACGTTTGCATCTAATGTACACCGGGTACAAACAATTGTGGATGCTGCTATCAAGACAAATAGGAAAATTGCTCTTTTAGGTAGAAGTATGGTTAATGTAGTATCCGTAGCAATGGACCGAGGTTATTTAACTATTCCAGAAGGTATGCTTGTGAATCAAAATGAAATTAATACAATGAATCCGGAAAATATTGTGATAATATGTACGGGAAGCCAGGGTGAACCGATGGCCGCCTTGTCTCGTTTAGCTAGTTCCAGCTATCGACAAGTAGAAGTACTTCCTGAAGATACGGTCATTTTCGCTGCTGGACCAATACCAGGCAATGAAAAGAGTATTACCAGAATTATTGACAACTTATATACATTAGGTGCTCACGTTATTTACGGATCTGGGAATGTCACAGGTATGCATGTTTCTGGTCATGCTTGTCAGGAAGAGTTAAAATTGATGCTTTCCTTGATGAAACCAAAATACTTCGTCCCAATACACGGTGAATATCGTATGCTTCATCACCACCAGCGTTTAGCAGAATCAGTCGGCGTAGAACGTAATAATATTTTCATTGTTCAAAATGGTGACGTAGTAGATATCGAAAATGAAAAAGCAGTCCAAACGAGAAGCATAGAAGCAGGAAATGTGTTTGTCGATGGTTTTGGTATCGGTGATGTTGGTGAAATTATTTTACGGGACCGAAAATTACTTTCAGAGGATGGTATGTTAGTTATTGTTACCACACTCAGCAAAGCAAACAACAAAATAATTTCTGGACCCGACACTATTTCTCGTGGATTTGTGTATGGACCCGAATCTGAGGAACTTATTAATGAAGTAAATCAAACTGTTCGATCTACCATTACAAAAACAAGAGATACAAATAGAAATCAACGCGTTCTAAAACAAAACATTAAAAAATCTATAGAAAAGCTTTTATATAGTCGAACAAAAAGAAAACCTATGATACTTCCTATAATTATCGAAGTGTAAACAAATTGGAGGTAAACTATGGCAGAAACAGAAAAAAACTTAGTAGAAGCAGGTTATAAAAAATATTACGGGGATGAAATAGACATTTACTTTCATCCCACAAAATGCACACATGCCGCAAACTGCATTAAATACCTCCCCTCTGTTTTTAATGTAAACAAAAAGCCATGGATTTACCCTAATGGTGCATTAAGAGAAGATAGCAAAAGGGTTGTTCATAATTGTCCAAGTGATGCATTAAAATTTATAGATAAAAGAACCGTTCATTAGAGAAATTCTCTACTGAACGGTTTTTTTATCCCGTTAACACCGGGTTTAAGGGACTAGTAAAATCGAATAATCCAATGATATCTGTTTCAGTAGACACTTTCCGCGGGCGTTGCTTAAAAGATCGGGCTTTTGCCTGGTTTTTATTTTCAGAAAAAACATATTATTTTAGGTAGATTAGTTATAATATTAATAAAGAACAACATTAATTCATAAAGGAGTTTCTATGTTAACTACTAAACAATTAATAGACATTGAAGCACTACAAAAAGAATGCGAAATGCACGACAATATTCAGCTTAAGTTAAATTGGGATATGTTAAAAACTCGTTCCAACCATAATTATGATTTCCTACTGTATGATCAAGAGGAGTTGATCGCTTTTCTAGGCTTGTATCCCTTTGGCACGACAGTCGAAGTTTGTGGCATGGTAAAACCACGGGAACGTAGAAAACACCATTTCTCCAAGTTATTTGAACAAGCAATAGCTTTTGCAAAATTACAGGGTTTTCATAAAATTTTGTTAAATGCTCCTGCTGGTTCAGAAGAAGGAAAAGCATTTTTGAAAAGTAATAATGCTATTTATAGCCTTTCTGAGTATCAAATGCAGTGGGAACCAAAGGAATTAAAAGAAGTTACAGGCTTCCATTTACGGAAAGCGGAACAAAAGGATCTTCCTTTACGCATACGATTGAATATCGAATCTTTTGGATTAGATGAAAAAAGTGCATTGGAAGTAGAAAACAGAGTAGACACAGAAATGGACAATAGCGTGTATATCATTGATGTACAAGATGATTCTGTAGGAAAAATAAGAGTAAAAGTCGAGAATAACGAAGCTTGGATCTACGGATTTTGCCTACTTCCCCTCAACCGTGGAAAAGGAATAGGTCGAAAAGTACTTCAGCATATTATAAAAAAGTATACTCTTCAAGGCTGCTCGGTTCATTTAGAGGTAGAAACCGAAAATGCACATGCTTTAACATTGTATGAATCAATTGGATTTAATATTGTTCATGCCCAAGATTACTACACCTATAACTAAATAAACACTGGAGCAACTTTAGCTAAGTTGCTCCAGTGTTTTATATTTTACTTTTTCCAATCGCTTGCAAGCATTCCATAAACAACATGATCCACATAATGGTCATAAAGCCATTCTGCCTGTCTTACACAGCCTTCCTCTTTAAAACCTAATCTTTCCGGAATTGCTCTGCTTTTCTTGTTTTCCACAGCTGCACGAATTTCTACACGATTTAACCGTAAATCTACTAATGCATAGTCTACAAAAGCTTCTACTGATTTGGTCATTAACCCTAATCCAACATAATCATTACCTAGCCAGTAACCGATACTAGTCAGTTTGTTATTCCAATCGATTTTATGAAAGCCAATTACTCCTGCAAGGTTCCCATCATACCAAATACCAGCTTGAAAACCGTTATTTTCACTAAATTGCTTCATAGTGGATTGTATAAAAGTCTTTGTATCCTGCGAGGTCCTCGTAAAATCAATAAATGGAAGCCACTCTCTCAACGTATCCTTCGATTGAACAGTTAATGCGAACAAATGTTCAGTGTCCGATAAATCGAGCATTTTTAAAACTGTTTTGTCATTTAACTTGAAAGAAAACATTTATATTCTCCTATTCTAACGGCATTTTGTTTACATAATATTATTATTTGAAACTAATTATATGTATCTTTTTATTAGTTTATCGGAGCTACACCACATGATTGTCTAATCACAAGTTTATGTGGAATAATAATCCGTTTAACTGGCTCACTTTCATTCTTTAATAGTTGTATTAAGCTACTAGCCGCTTGATAACCTAGCTCTTTAATATTTATATCTATAGAAGTGAGTGGTGGTCTTGACATCTCCGCAAACAAAGCATTATTAAAGCTAACGAGAGATACTTCAGTAGGAATATCAATTTGCATTTCCGTCAAAGAATTCACTACACCAACTGCCATCAAATCATCTGTTACAAGTAATGCGGTTGGTGGAATAGTTCTTCTCAGAAGCGCTTTAACTGCTTCCTGTCCACCTTCACGAAGAAAGTCACCGTGAATAATATAATCATCATTCAGATCAATATTAGCTTCCTTCAACGCTTGTTTATAGCCATTTAAGCGATCTAACGTTACCGTCAAACTGGGGCTACCCCCAATAAATCCAATTTTGTTATGCCCGAGTCCAATTATATATTCGGTAGCTTCTTTTGCAGCCATATAATTATCGTTATCGACATGCGTAATCTTATCTACTAGGTCATACGGTTTTCCAATAACAACGAAGGGAAATGTTCTTTTCGTTAAATACTCCATAATTTGATCATCAATCATCGAGTAAAGCAGAATAATGCCATCTACCCTGCCACCCTCTACCATTTGTACGACGCCTTCGTAAGAATCAGTCGTAGTTTTTCCGCTAGTCATTTGAAGAGCGTAGTGGTTGTCGTGCACTCCCTCACTCAGACCCTGTATGACCTCTGAAAAGAATGGATTTTGAAAAAACACGCCAGAAGAGTGAGGTAAAACTAATCCAATCACTTTAGTAGATTGACTTGCTAAACTTCGGGCAATAAAATTTGGATGATATTTTAGTTCATCCATCGCATCCCTTACTCGTTTCTTCGTGGTTTCACTTATACGGGGACTGTTTGCAATCACCCGTGAAACAGTCGAAGGAGCAACATTAGCTAGCTTCGCCACATCTTTTATTGTAATCGCCATTCAAATTTCCTCACTCTCTTGCTCCATAATAATTCACTTATATAAATATACTCTTACTTCATAAGGATTTAACGTAATATTTTCTGATAGCTGCTCCGGTGCATCTCTATAATTATTTAATAGTAGTTCTGTATTACGCTGTGGGAGATATTTTAATGATATTTCCGCATTATGCTGCCTAAAGTTACACAAAATAATCGCAAACTGATCATCGATTTCACGCGTATAAATATACACATCTGGATGGTCTTCCTGTAATACATTATATTCTCCATACACAAAAACGGGGTTTTCTTTTCTAAGGTGAATCATCTTTTTATAGAAATGATAAATAGAATTCTCATCGTTTAGTTGATTAGCCACATTAATGGACTTATAATTTGGATTGACCTTCATCCATGGTTCCCCTTCGGAAAATCCACTATTTACTGAACTATCCCATTGCATAGGAGTTCTAGAATTATCTCGGCCATTGCTCCAAATTACTTGCATAACTTCTTCATGAGGTCGACCTTTTGCTATTTCTAAATCATAAAAATTCTTCATGCCTATATCATCGTAATCGTGAATAGAAGGAAACTGTACATTCGTCATTCCAATTTCCTGACCTTGATAAATAAATGGGGTTCCTTGCATTAGGAAATAACAAGCTGCTAGCATTTTAGCACTATCATTCCAATATTCCTTGTCATTTCCCCAGCTTGAAACACTGCGAGTCTGATCGTGGTTTTCAAGGAATAGAGCATTCCACCCTTTATTATGCAGTCCTTTTTGCCATTTAGTAAGCACATGTTTCAAAGCAATAACATCAACTGAGTTATTTATCGCTTTGTTCCAAAGTCCGAGATGTTCAAACTGAAAAATCATATTGAACTTTCCATTCTCTTCTCCGACCCACTCATCTGCTTCATCAATCCCTACACCATTTGCCTCTCCAACTGTCATAATATCGTATTTAGCAAAAGTTTGTTCCTTCAGCTCTTTTAAATACTCCTGTATGCCTGTTTGGTTCGTATGCATGTCAAAGGAAGAAACGTATTGTTCCCCTTTTGGATTTGGCATATCAGGGAACCCATCACGCTTTTTAATATGACTAATTGCGTCTACACGGAAACCGTCGATACCTTTATCGAGCCACCAATTGACCATTTTGAAAAGCTCATAACGCACATCTGTATTTTCCCAATTCAAGTCAGGCTGCTTCGTTGCAAATAAATGCAAATAATATTGCTCCGTTTGCTCATCTAACTCCCACGCGCTTCCAGAGAAAATACTTTCCCAGTTATTCGGCTCTTGACCAGCCTTCCCATCTTTCCAAATATACCAATCCCTTTTCGGATTTTCTTTAGAAGAACGTGATTCAATAAACCAAGGATGCTCATCGCTTGTATGATTTATAACTAGATCAAGAATCAGTTTCATGCCTCTAGCATGAATTCCTTCTAATAATTCATCAAAATCGTCCATGTTCCCGAACTCGTCTGAGATGCCCTGATAATCACTAATATCATAACCATTATCAGCATTAGGAGATTTATAAAAAGGACTTACCCAAACAACATCAACACCCAAGTCCTTCAAATAATCTAATTTCGTAATAATTCCTCGTAAATCACCGATTCCGTCCCCGTTGCTATCCTTGAAACTTCTTGGATACACTTGATAACTGACAGCTTCTTTCCACCATTTTTCTTTCATGATTGGAGTCTCCCTTTCGTGCTGCTCATTCTTTCGTATGTTTCGACAACCGTTAAATTGGAACACACTTAAATAGATAATTTTTTCGATTTTTTTTGTTTTGACCTTTGGAACCAAATTAACAGGATTACTAATAATAAAATAATACTGCCTATCAAAACAGTTAATGGTAACCGATTATCTACCTGGTTTTTTACTTGCTTATATATTTCGGACTGGCCACTTTCCAGTTGAATCGTATACCCATCTTCATCTAACCTAACTAGTTCCCCAGCTAATAAACCTTGCAATTCATTCACTTTTTCTATCTCTTCTAGCACTACGCTTTGTTCTTCAGAAGTATTGTTAATTGCTACTATTATTGTTTCATCATCATAGGTTCTCTTAAAGACAGTCAATCCTGCGTCATCAACTAGAAGCTCCATTTCTCCTCTAGTAAGCGGTAGTTGTTGCTGCCTTATTGCACCAAGTTGCTTAATATACTCAATCAACTCATCATCTGCCTCAAAATTCATCATACGGCGATTATCTGGATCATTTCCTCCGTCTAATGCGATTTCAGTGCCATAGTAGATGATTGGTATGCCTGGAGCAGTAAACAAATAAGATAAGCCTAGCTTTAACCTTGCTACTGGATCCTGATTGTTTTGAATAGCTAAATTAGTGAACCGTTGCATATCATGATTGTCGATAAATTGCCCAAGCAGTTCCGGACGCTTAAAAAGTTTATTATTTCGATCATTATTTGAAAATAACCAACCCAGTGATTGATTTGATTTTTCAAAAGCAGTTTGTAGAGCATCATTTTGGGAAAAGTCCATAAAGCCATCGATACCAGTATCCTGATAGCTAACGATGACATTGGGGTTATCATGCCAGACCTCGCCTATTAAAAAGAAGGATTTTTTCACTGATTTCACTTCTGCTGAGAATTCGGTCCAAAAATCCTTTGGAACATGTTTAACTGTGTCCAGTCTGTAACCATCGATATCTGTTTCCTGAATCCACCATTTGGCAGCATCTAAAAGATACTTACTAACCGCTGGATTATCCTGGTTTAAGTCGGGTAAATCATATAACCAACCTGTTTCCACTTCTTGTTGGTCATTCCAATTGGAAATGGTCTTGTTTTCATGAAACCAGTCTTTTTTAGAAGGGTCATTTAACCACTCGTGGTTGGGTCCAACATGGTTAACGACAAAATCCAGAATGACTTTTATATCCCTTTTGTGCGCTTCATCTACAAGTGTTTTAAAGTCTTCCATCGAACCAAAATGCTCATTTGTTTTATAAAAATCCTTTATCCAGTAGCCATGGTACCCTTTATCCATATTCTCAAAAATGGGAGTCAACCAAATTGCTGTAAAACCCATTTCTTTCATATAATCTAGCTTTTCGGTAATACCTTTAAAGTCTCCACCATGATACGCAAGTGGATCGTTGATATTAGCATCTTTGTCATTACTCTTATCACCGTTGTTAAATCGGTCCACCATAATCATGTAAATAACCTCATCCTGCAGCTTTCGATCTACACTTGCGAAAAATGTTTGTGGACTAATAGTGGTCAATACGAGTAAAAGGAAAAGGCTTAAAATAATACTCTTTTTCATACTTTATCACTTCTTTTCATTAAGGTATTTAACCTTTCGTACCTCCAGCAGTTAAGCCAGAGATAAAATACTTTTGGAATGAAAGGAAAAGTATTGTAATCGGAATAGCTATCAAAACGGACCCCGCAGCAAAAGTGGTAAATTCATTCCCGAATTGTTTAGAAACTAATTCGTATAGACCGACACCCATTGTGAATTTTTCTTCGCTGCGTAGCATAATACGCGCAAGTATGAAATCACCGAATGGAGCTATAAACGAGAACAGTGCAACTACCGCGATGATTGGCTTAGATAATGGCATAATGATTTGCCAAAAAATTCGCAAATGACCTGCACCGTCCATACGCGCAGATTCATCCAGTTCTTTTGGAATTGTATCCAAATATCCTTTCATCAGCCAAGTATTCATTGGTATTTGTCCACCCACATAAATAAGGATTAGCCCAGCATGCGTATCTAACAAACCTGTTCTATTAGCAAGTACAAAGATCGCAATTAGCGCAGCGAAGTTTGGAATCATTTGAAGGACTAAAAAGGTAAGAAGTCCATTTTTTCTTCCGATAAATCGGTAGCGGGAGAAAGCATAACCAGTAAACGCAACACTTATTACCGCAAATACCATCGTTATTAAACTAATTTTCATCGAATTTAAGTACCATAAAACGTAATTTGATTTTTCGGTATCAAATAGGCCCATATAGTGTTTAAATGTAGGATTTTCCGGAAACATCGTAGAACCTGATAAACTTTGCCCAGGGTTTAATGAAGAACCTATTACCCATAGCAACGGGTAAATAACTATGATCACCGCAATTAGAAGAATAAGATAAGAAACTGACAGTCTGATTATTCTTTCAGTCTTATTAGTCATTACATCATATCCTCCTCTTTGAATGAATTGGTTCGTTTGAATTGCCATAACGCTACCGCTACTACGATAAGTGATAGAAGCATTGTAATTGCTGCAGCTTTTCCATATTGTCCCGACGTCATCGTCAATTGATAAATCCAAGAAATTAAGATATCCGTTCCTCCAGCATTTTGTCCTGGTATCGCGGGACCTCCACCGTTGAACAGGAAGATAACATTGAAATTATTGAAGTTAAATGTATATTGCGTAATGAGAATAGGAGCTGTTGCATATAGCACCATTGGTAGAGTGATACCACGAAATTTCTGGAACAGAGAGGCACCATCAACGTTCGCAGCCTCGTATAATTCCTCAGGAATAGATTGGAGCACTCCAGTTGTCATCGCGAATATAAATGGGAAGCCTAGCCATGATTGTATTAAGATCAGTGCCAATCGAGTCCATACTTCCTCCGTCATCCAAGGAATAGCATCGATGCCTAGCATACTCAGTATTTGCGTATTAACGACACCAAATGATTCATTGAACATACCCGAAAATATAAGAATCGATACAAATGCGGGTACTGCCCACGGTAAGATCAATATAGTACGGAAAAATGCTTTCCCTTTTAAATCTTTTTGATTGATGACAACTGCCAGAAAGACTCCTATTGCAACCTGTAATGTTGTTGCTCCAAAAGTCCAAACAATTGTCCAACCAAGCACACCAAAGAATGTTGATCTCCAAAGATCTAATTTGAATATATCAATATAGTTTTGAATTCCTACCCAATCTACCAGTTTTGCAGGTGGCGAATGATATAAATCATAGTTTGTAAATGATAGAAGGATTACAAAGATAATTGGGAATATAACTACGAAGATTAATAATAAAAATCCAGGGGAAATCAATAGATAAGGAAAACCGTTATCCAACAGATTATGATACTGCTCCCTCACACTATTTAATAGGAATCCTTCATCGCGTTTTTTTCCATTGTTATAAGCATCATAAATATTGAATGCATAAATTCCAAGACCGATGATAGCTACCAACAATGCAATAATGCCATCGATTAATAAGAATATGGAATGATCAAGAATTGGAATTTCTCCAAGTGTGATCAGGCCCCAAAATCCCCAGTTTAGCGTTTGAGAGAAGCTACTAAAAAATGCGATTGTTAATACTAAGAAAATGATTCCTTTTACAAACTGTTTATTATAAAATTGTCCAAAGCCTGGGATGATAGATAATAACCCAGCATTTTTTCTATGTTTGGTTGTGACATTACTATTCATTAAATGTCCCCTCCTTCTTTCCTATGAAAGGAGAATACTCTCATATTTTCTTGCAAAATTACATGAAGTAAACGATGTACATTCTAATATAGAAGCAAAGCCATGCTCCCTAAAAGGAAACATGCCTTTGCCTTGTTAGAGAATAAGAAAGTTTCAGCTTATTACTCGGTGTCTGTCTAGTTCCAGCGCCTAGCCCCTCGAGTCGCTTCGGGATTTTGCGAAGGCTTAGAACGCCTTTACATTAAATCCTTCCAGCGCTTATCGGTGTCCCACGATGTCGCGACCTTAGACTATTTCCGAAGATCATGCGCTTGCGCTTTTCTTATCAATTCGGATGGTTGGTTTCAATATTTGTTTTAATATTTTTCACTGCATCATCCATTGCTGCTTTTGGTTCTGCTTTACCAGTAGCAATTGTTTGAAGTGCAGATGCTGCAGGTCCCCATACTTCAGCCATTTCAGGAATATTAGGCATAGGTACAGCGTATTGAGATTGAAGTGCTACTGCTTTTGCACCTTCATTATCAGCAATAATTGGATCTTCTATCAATGTTGTAACTGGTGGAATTTCTTGCGTTAATTCAAAACGAATTTTTGCATTTTCTTCATTTGTTAACCATTCCACTAATTTAGTTGACCAGTATTTATGTTCTGTAAAAGCTGACACATGCCATCCTTTAACTCCCATAAACGTTTTCATATGCTCGCCATTTGGAAGTGTTGGCATTGCTGCAACACCGATATCGATTCCTGCATCCTTCATACTTTGGAACGCCCAAGGACCGTCCATTACAGAAGCAACTTTTCCTTCATTGAATAGACCATCTTTAGCTGAACCACCGCTTTCCCCAATAATTCCTTTAGGGAATAAACCTTCTGCATACCATTTTTGAATATATTCTGCTCCAGCGATAGCACCTTCATTGTTTAAACCAATATCATCTCTATCAAGCGCTCCATCATTTTCTTGGAAGACGTAACCGCCCATTCCTCCAATAACACCATGGGCGAAGTAGAAGTTATCCCATAATGCTAGGAACCCAAACTTTTTACCATCTGAGAAATCTTTTGAAAACGCATATACATCATCCATTGTCTCAGGTGCTTCAGGCATCAAAGCCTTGTTGTATATAAACACTGGTGTTTCTGTAGCTTTTGGCAAGCCGTAAAGTTTACCATCGTACTTTTGCGCTCCAACAGATGATTCACTGAAAGTTGAAAGCACATCATCACTAACTTCGATTTCTTGAATCAAACCTTCCGTAACAAGTTGACCGATTTGATCATGAGGTAAAGTTATTACATCTGCACCAGTTCCAGATGGGCCATCTAAGCGGAGTTGATCACGCATTTTGTCTGCCATACCTAGTTCTTTGAATTCCACTTTAATACCATATTCTTTTTCGAAAGACTCGATTGCTGGTTTAAGTGCAACCGATTTATCAGTATCTTCCCAAACGATCAGTTTCTCTGGTTTTGCTGGTTCTTCTGTAGTTTCAGATCCAGTGTCTGTGTCTTTTTCACCGTTGTTCGTTGGAGTTACTTCCTCTCTTTTCGGTCCACATGCAACAAGTAAAGCAACCGTAATAATAAGCATAAACAATAAAATTAAAGACTTTTTCATTTTTACCCCTCCTATATTTTTGTTTGAACACTTTAAACCCCTAAGTTGGACAACCGTTTGCACAACAAGTTAAAAGAAAGCGCTATCATAAATACACTAAAAAATATTCTAATCAATCTTCTATTAGGTTCTATAAGATTTGAAGAATATAATAATGCTATAAATCTATGAAAGCGATTGCACAACTTATGATTTTATTATACATTTATTTAAGCAGGAAACAATCTATTTTTTGTAAATTTTTATAATATTTCATTGGTAACTCAAATTCCCCTTGTCATGTGATTTGTTGTTAACAAGTATTTAGTAAAATAAACGCAAATAAATTTTAGGAGATGTGTTATGGAAAAAACAGCTATTTTTCACCGACCGACCGATAATTTTGCTTATTTACTAGACGATCAAACGCTTCAAATACGGATCAAAACAAAGCAAAATGATGTAAATTCAGTTTCATTAATAATGGGTGATCCATATATTTGGAGCAATGGACAATGGCAGTATTCGGAGATTACCATGAATTTGGTTGGTAATGATGGTTTATATGACTATTGGGAAACAGAAGTTTTTGCAGCAACAAATAGATTACGATATGGGTTTAAGTTAAATACATTAGCCGAAGAAGTAATTTACACTGAAAAAGGATTTTATGACAGTATACCAGTAGATAGTGATTATTACTTTTGTTTTCCTTACTTACATGAAAATGAACAGTTCCATGCTCCAAAATGGGTAAAAGATACGGTTTGGTATCAAATATTCCCAGAGCGTTTTGGTAACGGTGATCCTTCTATAAATCCCGATAATGTTAAAGCATGGGGAAGCGAACCTCCAGCAGTAAATAACTTTTTCGGTGGTGATTTCGCAGGTGTTACACAGCACTTAGACCACTTAACAGACATCGGAGTAAATGGGATCTATTTTACTCCAGTTTTTAAAGCATACTCGAACCATAAATACGATACGATTGAATATATGGAATTGGACCCTCAGTTTGGCGATGCAGATGCATTAAAGGAACTAATTGCCCAATGTCATAAACGAGGTATTAAAGTAATGTTGGATGCTGTATTTAATCATAGCGGTTACTACTTCCCTCCTTTTCAAGATGTATTAGTTAATGGAGAAAACTCACCTTATAAGGATTGGTTCCATATCCACAGCTTTCCGATTGTTGGAGGAGAGAAGCCTAATTATGAGACTTTTGGGTTTGTTGAATCTATGCCTAAATTGAATACTTCTAATCCTGAGGTGAAAAAATATCTACTTGATGTAGGTACCTATTGGATTAATAAATTTGATATTGATGGATGGAGACTGGATGTTGCAAATGAGGTAGATCATTCATTCTGGCGTGAGTTTAGAAAAGTCGTGAAAGAAGCAAAGCCGGATGTTTATATCCTTGGGGAAATTTGGCATGATTCCATGCCGTGGCTTAGAGGCGATCAATTTGACGCTGTAATGAATTATCCCTTTAAAACGAACGTATTGAATCTCCTAGCAAAGAATAGCATTAATTCGAAACAATTTGTGGAGAATATGAGTAAGGTATACTACAATTATCCAAAAACTGTGTCTAATTATACGTTTAATCTGGTTGGTAGTCATGATACAGCTAGAATTCTTACTGAATGCGAGGATAATATTAATAAAACGAAGCAAGTATTTACTATTCTACTAACCTTTATGGGCACTCCTTGTATTTATTATGGGGACGAAATTGGTCTCACAGGTGGTCAAGATCCAGGCTGTAGAAAATGCATGGACTGGAACGAAGAAAATCATCAGGTTGAGCTAAAAAGCCATATCCGAACTTTAAATGCACTTAGAAAAAAAGAAAAACTACTAGCTAATGAAGGCTCTGTAACATTCCTGCACCCTACTGATATTAATGGTATATTTGGATATAAAAAATATAACGATAATAAATCTATTTTAGTCTTACTTAATCCAAGTTCTAGTGAACAAAAATTTACACTTGAAAAAAGCAAAAAATATAACTTACTCTATAGTTCAGATACGATAATCGAAGACAATCAAGTTAGCATCGGAGCAGACGGATTTGGAATTATCGAATACACACATTAAATAATTAAAAATATTCTAGACAAGTGAATCACTTGCCTAGAATATTTTTAAAACGAATTTAGTTCACATAATATTATTATTTATACCTAAAAATAGAATAATTATTTTGAATTACGGATGGAATTTCACTGGCAGATACATACAAACAAATTTGTAGTGAAAACATTAAATTTTATACTTCTGTTCCAGCCTCAGAAGTCAACTATTTTAACCCGTTATTTTTCAGATATTGTGTATTTCTTCGCGCTTTGTACCGCACGTCATTGTTCTTCCACCATGCCCAAATGGAAGCAAAAAAAGCAAAACCAAACGTTACCCCAAGTTCTACATCTTCGTTAGAAAACTTAACCGGACTATACCCCTTCATGACAAGAAATTGGTTTAACCACGCAATTAATAGTATGACAGTACGAACAATCATCATTTTTTCAAAAGGTGCTGAAGACTGTTTATTCGTCAAATGAGGTCCCCCTTAAGAAATGTTTATAGGTTATGCACTATCATCCTATGCTTTATAAGTCTGTCCTTATTCAATATCCGTTAGTTTACATAATATAATTATATTAACCTAAAAGATTGAACGGATTGTTTTCAATCACTTTTCGCATTTCTTTATCTTCCACATGTGTATAGATTTGGGTAGTAGATACACTGGCATGACCCAAAATATGCTGTAGACTTCTAATATCTGCACCGCTTTTATACATAATAGTTGCAGATGTGTGTCTTAGCTTGTGCGGTGTAAGTTTTTCTTTGTTTAAGCCGGAGTCTTGGTTGATTTTTTTGATGATTTTTGCAACTGTTTGACGAGTTAGTCTAGTTCCTTTTTGGGACAGGAACAACGCTTCATTTGTCGTTGCTCCTTGTATGTATTGGCGTTCCTTTTCCATATATTTATAAAGTGACACGGTACAAGCTTTGTTTAGGAAAACAGTACGTTCTTTATCACCTTTACCTATAACATGCAATAGGTTGTCCTGGACAGAAGTAATATTTAAGCTGCATAGCTCCGAAACTCGAAGACCTAAATTTAAAAAGAACATAATCATACTATAATTGCGAAAGTAATGTTTGCTTTTTTCTATTCCTGCTATAAATATTTCTGCCTCTTGTTGATCCATATATATTGGCTTTTTCTTACCGATTTTCGGCGTCTCCAATCCTTCTGCTGGATTTTCGTCCAACATTCTTCTTTTCCCTTTCAAATATTTAAAAAAGGATTTAAGAGTTGCTGCCTTCCTTGCGCGCGTAGCAGCACTATTATTACGCTCCGTCTCACAGTATTCCAAAAATAAATACATATCTTCCAAAGTAACTTCCTTTATAAAATCAATCGTTATATCTTTAATAAAGATTTCGTCGATTTTAGCTATGTCTAATTCATTTTCTACTGCTATTAGAAATCTTAAAAATAATGTGATGTCATATTCATACTCTTTTCGTGTTCGTAAAGATTTCCCTTTAATAGTCGTTAAATAGACTAAAAAATCTTTTACTATTTTCGGTAAATCTCTTTGCATTATTTCCACCCTTTCTCCTCCCATTTTATCACAAAATAAGGTTCCCAAATATGTATTTGGGAACCTTATTTAATTATTAGTTGGAAAGTTGATTTTCATCGCTTTTTTATGTTAATTTTTAGGATGCTTCAAAATGGCATTGAGACGCTTTTAACTTTAATTTTGTGTGTGATTATACGTTAGGAGGCTCTAAATGATTAATTTAATAAAGAAAAAGCCAAGAGTTTATAAAACTCTTGGCTTTTTCAATTATTATTTTTTATATACTAGAACTCCCTTAACATACGTCTCTTCTACATTTACTTGATCAATTTCTTCAGCAGAAATTTCCAAAATATCTTTATTGAGTACGATAAAATTAGCTTCAAACTCTTTTTTTAGTTGTCCCGTGTATGGAATACGAGTTATTTGTTGGGCTCCACGGGTGTACAATTCAATAGCCGTTTCAATATCAATCTTTTCTGCTTCTCCTGTATCAGTGCCATCATAAGCAACTCTTGTTACTGCTGATTTCATACCTATAAAAGGATTTACAGGATCTGCCCATGCAGTAGCAGGGGCGTCGGAAGAAAATGCAACAGGTATACCTGCTTGTAGCATCTTTTTAACTGGATAGGTTGTTTTTGTACGCTCTACTCCCAAATTCGATAAGTAACTTTCAATTTCTGCGTATATAAAGATAGGTTGAGGAACAAAAGCAATTCCCATTTCAGCAGCACGTTCTATTGCTTTTTCAGTAGGCATCGCAGCATGTTCAATTCGTATCGACGGACCGTCCTGAATCCAACTTTCCATTCCATAAAACGTATCGACGATTAAGTCTATCGCTTGTTCTCCCATTGCATGCACCACTATTTGTACACCATGCCGTCTAGCGTATTCCGCAGCTTCTAATAGTTCTTCTTTAGAAATAGTTGATATGCCGTAGTTATTCTCTTCCCCAAGGAAAGCTGGATCGACCCATGCTGTCCTTCCTGATACACTTCCATCTGAAAACAGTTTCACTCCACCAATATGAATAGGATTTTGGCGATTCGTATTTTCCGCATTTAAAATAGGATTTATTTTTAAATCATGCCACATATAATACAGTACAACATCTTGCATTAAACCTTTTTCTCTTGCTAATATATAAATACCCATAAAATCCAGTGGCTTGTGGCTTGCCATTAAATCTGTTATCGCTGTTATACCATGAGCGTATAATGAGTCTGTCAGCTCAGCAAGTCGGTCGGCACTTTCTTCCATGGAAAGTTGCGGCATTTTATCTAACACTAATAATCTAGCACTCTCTCGCAATACACCAGTTGGTTCACCAAGCTCATCACGATCAATTTTCCCACCAGCAGGATCGGGTGTACTTTTTGTAATTCCAGCGATGGAAAGAGCTTTACTATTCACAGAAATGATATGTCCACATGTACGAGTAACAACAATTGGCTTTTCAATAGAAACTTCATCTAAATCTTTGCGATTCGGGGAGCGCCCCTCATTCAGCTTGCCTTCGTCATAGCCCCACCCTTCTATCCACTCTGCATCAGTTAATGTAGATAGTTCACGAATCATGTCTTTGATGGAATATACTACTGGAGGAGTACATGCAACTTGTTTGGAAAAATTCGCAAGTAATAGAGGATGCATATGTGCATCAATAATTCCCGGTAGAACTCGTCTACCTTGTAAATCAATTATTTCTCCTTGAAAATCTTTTATTTCTTCTTGGTAACCAATCCACTCAAATTTTCCATTATAAACAATCATTGCATTCGCATATTTTTTTTCTTTATTTGATGTGAAAATTTTGGCATTTCTAAACATAATTCTTGTCAATTCCATGAGGTAAGTCTCCTTTGTAATTTAAATTACATTATTTAGCTTCTTCAGAATAAATAGCTTTCGATGTGTCATTCCCTTGACCACCTATAAATTTATAAAGAATACTACCAACTATAAATCCGAAAAATGCTGGTATTAACCAACTAAAACCATTTCCACTCAAAGGTAGTTTTGCAATGATTCCAGTCAAAACCGGGAATGATAAGCCTAATGATCCAACTGTTTCTATCAAACTAACGATGAATGTAAACAAAATGGCTCCTTGGTACGAACCTGGATTTGGAATAAATCTGCGGAAAGTTCCTAAAATAACTAAAACAATTGCCACAGGATATAACGCCGTGAAGATTGGCATTGCATAAGTGACAATAGCTCCAACTCCAGCAGAACCGATTACTATACCAACGATACATACGACAGCAACCCATATTCGATAGTTTAATTTGTTATTCGTTAAATCGTTCAAAAAATCTGCGATTACAGCAATTACACCAATAGCTGAAGTTAAACACGCTAAAGCAATCGCAACAGCTAAAGCTATGGAACCAAAATCACCAAGTGAAATTTCTATTAACCTAGATACTAAAGTAGTATCTTCAATCCCTACTGGAAATAGCCCACTACCCGAAGCTCCTATGAATAATAATCCTCCGTATACAACAAGTAATCCTATTCCAGCTATGATCGTTCCTGTTAATGCCATCGAACGAGCTTGCTTTCCTTTATAACCGAAAGCTGCAATGGCAGCTATAAAGATAGGCGCACAAAATATACCAGTTATAACATCTCCTGTTTGATAGGCACTAATGAAAGCGTTTGAAAAAGGATTTTTCATTTCCGTTACAACTGGTATACCAATTGGATCAAAAATCCCTTTTCCAACGATGAACAATAGAATAATTACTAATAAAGGTGTTAGTATTTTACCAATTTTGTCAATAACATTTGATTTATCCATTGCGAAGTAAAAACTAATTGCAAAAAAGATAATAATTGTAACTAATGAGGGTACTTTTGGAAATAGCTGGTGAACCCCTAACTCATGTGTTGTTGCTGACATACGTGGAATCGTAACAAGCATCCCAATACCAACCATTAATAACAAGTTAAAAACTTTATAGAACCATGGGCTAATTGGGCGGGTTAAGTCTTCAAACTTCCCTCCCACATTTAAAATAGCAATTATTGCTAACAGTGGTAGAGCAATACCAGTAATAGAAAAACCTATTAATGCAGGTACCCATTCAGATCCCGATACATTTCCGATGGAAGGTGGAAATATTAAGTTACCTGCTCCAAAAAATATGGCAAATAATGCAAACCCCACTATTAAGCTATGTTGAATCGATTTATTCATTCCGTTCCCCTCTTTCCTACCTCATTCTAATTGAAAACCCTTACAAAATTAATGTCTTTTTAAGCATCTAGATGTTGAAAATGTACTAATTTTCTAATAGTTTCTTTTATCTTAATTAATAATTACAAATAAAAAAAGGAGGTAAATTTTTCACCCCCTTCAGTAAAAATATTTTTACCTCAATTCGTATTTTCCCATTTTATATTTTAAAAGTTGTTTGGAGATACCTAACTTTCTAGCTGTTTCTGCAAGTTTTTTACCAGTATTATTTAGTTCTATCATAATTAAACTTTTTTCATATTCCTCCACTTTATCCTTTAAATTAAAGTTGTTTTCGGATAAAGTAATTTTCTCCAATACATTTGAGTAGTTTCTTATTTTCGCTGGTATATCATTTAGGTTAATCTCATTTGTGTTTGCATTATTATACGCAGTTTCTATTGCATTTTTAAGTTCTCTCACATTACCTGGCCAATTATATTGTTGAAAAACTATTAACACTTGGTCATTCAATTTTTCTATTTTTATTTGCATATGACGATTATAAAATTCGATAAAATAACGAATAAGTGGAGTAATATCCTCTTTCCTTTCAGATAATCGTGGTAAATCTAATTGAAAAACACTTAATCTGTAATACAAGTCTTCACGTAATATTCTTTCTCTCACTAATTTATCTGGACTTTCATTGGTAGCAGCTAAAACTCGAATATTCAAGTGTATGTCCTGTTTTCCTCCTACCCGACGGATGAGTTTATCTTCAATTACTTTTAATAATTTAGCTTGAAGCTTGATGTCTAATGCACTAATTTCATCTAGAAAGATTGTACCTCCGTTAGCTTGCTCTAACATTCCAAGGATGTCGGGTGAAGCAGTTAAATTGTCTTTCTCTGTTCCGAACAGGAAATGCTCCAAGAAATTGGAGGGAATATCTCCACAATTTACAGATACAAATGGTTGAGTATAACGCTTACTTAGATTGTGAATAGACTGCGCAACAATTTCTTTTCCGGTTCCTGTTTCCCCATTTATTAAAATAGTCGAATCGGTATTAGAAACTTTGTGTATCTTATTCTTTATTTCTTCCATCACACTACTTTGTGAAATTAAATCGTCGATAGTAAAAATGGTGTTATTTTTGCGATACATTTTATGGCTAGCAAATTGATCGAGTAATTGAATATTTTCTTTTGGTTAGTAGTGTTTTGAAAATTCAATAGCCCCTACAATTGAAGTTCCATTATGGATGGGAAAGGTGGAACTCATAGATGTGTAAGTAAAACCATTATTAGACGTTAGTTCTTGTTTGGAATTCCATAAAGGTTCACCGGTTTTTAATACGGTCATTAATGTACTTTCTTCGATTGGTAAGTTTTTGTAAAAAGAAGTTACACTTTTTCTTAAAAATTCTTCCGGTTTAAGCCCAATTTGCTTCAAAATATGTAAATCAGCTAAATCGTAGAAAATTGTAGTACCATTTTCATCAACAACTAACACATTATCATACTCAGATAAATGATTAAGTTCTTTGAAATTCATGTATTCATCAATCCTTTCTTTTTTAAGTACCAAGTAGTCTATTGAAATAATGATGTAAATTCACAAGCAATAGCACTTTCCGCTACCCGTTTCTCGAAGCATCCTCATAATATAAAATCTAGCGAAATTTCGCCATATCTATTAGGATACTTCAGATAAGAATCGAAAGCTATCACCCATTACGTGGCCACGAAGTTTACATTCTAGTAGCAGTGCTCAATTACTTGGTTATGCATGGACGAACTTGAAATATTGAAATAAGCACAAAATATACCCTCCCATAATTAAAATGGGAAGGGTATTTTAAACAATTAGTATCAAGTTATGAAGAATTAGAATCTTTTTTGAATTGTTTTTTCCGTAAAGTATATACGATAACCATTAATAGAGGTAAGAGAAGTCCAATCATCAAAGAAAAGTATTTACTTATAGTATCATCAAAAATATGTTGCTCTATAACATTTGGAAAAACCACGAGCGATAGAACAATGACAATCATCCCTAACGGATACGTTAAAGGACGATAATCTTTTAAGTTTAAAATTTGTGCTAGCCCTAAAACTGATGCATAAAAATATAGAACCATCTTATAATAGAGACAAATAATCCAAAGTGCAGCCATTAGTGCCTCCACTCGGTTCACAAAGTTTCCAATGTTTATCATTTTGGCCAGACTATATGTAGGATACTCCTGTCTTGTAATCAAATCTGCTCCTAATACGAAAATACACAAAAATGTGATGATAATAATGATTAGTCCTCCTATTAAATTTCCGATAAAAAAAGACTTCTTAGCAGATTTCGGTTGGTTAATAGAGGCAGGGAAAATCATTAATAAACTAACAGCATTGACTGTAGAGACAATCATGATAGTTAAAGATGATTCAGCTATACTTTTAATATCTGCTACAAATACAGGTTCAATGTTTTCAAACT
This sequence comes from Psychrobacillus sp. NPDC096623, assembly GCF_044762655.1. Lineage (NCBI taxonomy): Bacteria > Bacillati > Bacillota > Bacilli > Caryophanales > Bacillaceae > Psychrobacillus > Psychrobacillus sp. NPDC096623. The sequence goes on along the minus strand of NZ_JBIWER010000002.1, from coordinate 745,280 downwards.
TGATCTGTGGTGCAAGAAAAACGACTAAAATAATAAAGAGTAGGAAGAAAACACCGGTTAAGATTTCTGCAGAACGAGCTATGGTCTCTAGTCCAAGGCGAACTGCCATTACCAATATAATCGCCATCAATATATTAGTGGCTGCCATTGGTGTATTAGGCATCACATGTGTGGTAAGAAATGAACCAGAATAATACAAAAGAATAGCACTATATAAAAGAGTCATGAATAAAAATAAGAGTGAAAAGGCTTTACCTATCCATTTTCCAAAAAGCGTCTCATTCATCTGTACAAAGGTGAGATTAGGAAACCAAAGACCTATTTTCGTGAATAGCCATACAACTAATAGTCCAATCACCGTACCTAGTATAGCGGCAATCCAAGCATCTTGCTTCGCAACTTTAGCTAAAGCTGATGGTACCATTAAGATGCTAGTACCAACGGTAAAAAAGATGACTAAAACTAGAAATTGGTACGAATTTATTTTAACGTTTTGCATCATATTATATTATCTCCACCTAACTTTTCGTTCATACAATTCACCTATCGAGTTATTGCATCATGTACTGGCTTAAAAATGAAAGTTAGAAGATCAACTGGATTCGGTATAGATTTTCCAAAACTATGTGCAACACCTAGCCCTACTCCTATAGCAAGAAGAAATGAAAACACAAACAACTCTTTTTTATACTTTTTTTCCAAAAGAGATGGAACTTCCAAAAATACGATGACTGCAGCAACTAGAAGAATTCCCATGCTTTTCAACATTATCAGTTAGTCCTTTCTACTTTCTAATACAGAATTGTTTACGGTGCCGGTTTTCAGAATTTTCACGTCGACTTTAATATTCACAGGCATTTCAGAAAAATGCTGATCCCATTGATTTTTCAATGTTTTCCATTCATTTGGATTTGATCGGTGAATAGCATTACCAAATCCAAAAATGTCTGATTCATACTTTTCTTGTACGCTGGTAATAGAATGGTTAATTGAATCCTCGACTGCTTTTTCGTAGATTTTTTCTAGAGTTTTAATCGATTCAGCTTTACTCATATCAATTGAACATTCTATCTCACCTACATTAGCCGTTATCTGAGTTTTGATATCCACTTCCGGACTTCCACTTTTAACTTTACCTTTCACTTTTGTTTTGAAACTTAGAACATCTAAACTAGCTCTTCCACCATCAGGACAAGAAATAGTTCCTACTGTGTTTTTTACGTGATTTGTAATGCCACTATAGCCTCTACTTTCATCTTCAGTTAACCAACCAACTAGTTTATCGCCTTTAAACACAGCTAAATCATCAACCTTAATCTTAGCACTTGGCGTAACTGTCGCCACATTCTCTATGCTTGATCCTAATTCCTTCTTTCCGGTCACTAAAATTCCAGTTAACACAGCTTCTTTTCCATTGCTTAGTAGATCTACAATTAGCTTATCCAATGTAACCCCTACGGTAGCTGCCCAGTTTTCTTCTGACACTTTAAGTGTGTTAAACATTTTATTTGCTGGTATCGTTTCTAGCGGAGTTAGAACGTTTAAAATTTCTTCCGCTGTAGAGTCTTTAGTTATAGCAACGTAGAAATCCGACCGAAACTCCCAATCCCTAGATATTATATCCATGGCATCTCCAATTCCTTCTTTGGCTAATGCTTCACTAATTACAAGCATCCGGAGATGTCCTGGATATATTTTTCTAGGAGAGCTCTTTGTCATTTTTCGAATGGCTTCATACATTGTTTCTCCTTTTCCTTGGATGAGAGAAACTGGAGCCGCCCCTTTACCACCTTTCATGGAGACTTCTGAGGGTACAACGACTTGAGCAGAAACCACGTATTCGTCATCTGATTTATCAAGACCAATAGCCAGTGTTATGGCTAACTCGTTTAATTCCCTCCGATTCCAACAACCCGTTAGAAATATGCAAAGAATTAGTAAAATAAAGATGCCTCGCTTCATTCAGTAACCCCCTTACTATCCTTCATTGTTCTTTTTCAGGCTCTGGCTTTGCAGAAGTTGGATTTTGCTGTCTATCTATATTCTCTTGACTGATTAAATTAGGACGAGTAGACATTTTCCATATTGGTAAACGAATAAGTGTATCTTTTTGATCGGATATATTAAACGGTGCTAGTGGGTACATATATGGAATCCCAAACGAACGCAAACTGCATAAATGCAAAATTAATGCAATTAAACCAACTGTAATTCCAAATAAACCAAATGATGCAGCCAGTCCCATAAAAACAAAGCGTAATATTCTGACAGACATCGCCATGTCATAAGTAGGTGAAACAAAACTAGCAATAGCTGTTATGGAAACAACAATTACCATCGCAGCTGAAATCATACCTGCTTCCACTGCTGCCGTACCAATAACAAATGCCCCTACAATCGACATAGCTGAACCGATGGCTCTTGGCATTCTTAAACCAGCTTCTCGCAAAATTTCAAAGGTGACTTCCATTATGAGCGCTTCGATAAATGCAGGGAATGGTACACCCTCTCGTTGAGCGGCCAGGTTAATAACAAGTGAAGTTGGTATCATTTCTTGATGAAAAGTAGTAGCCGCTATAAATAAAGCAGGAGCAAGTAAAGAAATCCCAAATGAAATAAATCGAAGGATTCGAACAAGGCTAGTAAGACCAGCACGTTGATAATAATCTTCTGATGATTGAAAGAATTCAACAAATAAGGCAGGAACGGTTAATACAAACGGTGTACCATCGATTAAAATAGCAACTCTGCCTTCTAATATCGCTGAAGCTACTACATCAGGACGTTCCGAATTATATACCGTTGGAAAAGTTGACATTTGTGCATCCTGAATCAATTCCTCAATATTTCCACTTTCAAGTATTCCGTCAATGTCTATTCGATTTAGTCGCAAATGCACTTCTTCTACTACTTTTTCATTTGCAACGCCTTTAATGTACATTACAGCAATATTCGTTTTCGTTCGTTTTCCAATTATTTTGCTTTCTAACCAAAGCTGAGGATCTTTAATTTTTCTTCGTATCAAGGAGGTATTAATTCGTACATTTTCTGAGAATGCTTCCCTTGGACCTCTAATTACTGTTTGGGTCGTACTTTCTGTAACTCCACGTTCAGCCCAATGCTTATTACCTATGGTAAGTCCTTCTGAATATCCATCGATCAAAAAAATTACATCTCCAGATAGAAGAGAAAGAAACAAATCATCAAACTTGGAAACATCTTTTATTTCTCCTACGGTCATGGCAAAATCTTTTATCATGTTAATAAGTTTAGGATTAGGAATAAGCTTGTTTTCTAAATCTGTATCTTTAATATCTAGCATTAGCGACTCCAAAATAAAGTCGTGTATATTAGGTGCATAGCTTAAACCGTCTGTATATATTAGTCCTGCTTTAAGGACTCCTTCTTTACCAATTCGAATCTCTCGAATTATAATATCAGTACTTTCACCTACCGTATCCTTTACGGTTTTTATATTATCCTGAAGGCTTGTTTTTAATGTTTGTTTTTCATTGGACTCCTTAGTTTGACTCGTTGAAGGAGTAGTGGATTTTAACTGGTTATTTTTTTTCTCACTAAAAAATCCCATTGTATCCCTCTTTTTTTTTGTAATAATTTTTTTGAGTACCCAAGAAGTTTGTCCAAATACATGCAAAAATATCCCTTTTCTCCCGAATAAAAAAGACGATACTCCTAGTGAAAGGAACATCGACTTTTGTGATATTAATAGTTACTTTTTAATTTTTGGCGAATTGACCAACGACTTCTACTGTTTCAAAAATATTAATAAAAGCTTTTTCATCATGCTTGTGAATAATCTGTTTTACTTGCATCATTTCGTAACGAGTAACGACCATGATTAAAATGTTCTTTTTTTCTAGTGTGTAGCCACCAAAGCCTTCTGTGACTGTCACGCCACGATAAATGCTTGCTAATAATTCCTGTCTTATTGGTTCAGCCGCAGTCGTAATTATTTGCATCGTTAGTTTTTCATGATTGGTATAAATAGTATCAATCGCTTTACCTGTCAAATATATCGATAATAATGTATATAGTGCTATTTCCCAGTTAAAAATGGCTCCTGAAATTAACACAATCACACTATTCATCCCTGTTAGAAGCAATCCAACACTAAAATTACTTGAACGAGATATAATAATAGCTATTATATCCATCCCTCCAGAGGTACCAGAGTATCTCATAATAAGACCTATTCCTAGACCACCGATAGCTCCTCCAAATATGGCTGAGAGCAATGTATTATTGGAAATAGCCTCTGCTGGAATAGTATAGAGAAATATGGATAACGATAAAACACATACGAGCGTATTAAGTGTAATTTCTTTACCGAGCTTGTAATATCCTAATATTAATAGAGGTACATTCATGACAAAGTTAAGTATACCTGTATCAAAAGGAGTTATAATTCCCAACAAAATAGCTATACCACTAATTCCACTGCTTAAAATTTCATGAGGCACTAAGAATGCATTAAACGCAAAAGCAATTATAAAGGAGCCAACAATTACAATTAAATATTTTAACAAATGACTGCTCCTTCCTCAAAAAAAACCTCGCCCATTAAGGACGAGGTTTTCTTACTAGAATTTTCTCTTCACAAATGATATAAGAAACAATGTAACAAAGATTAACGAACTCGTCAATATTTTGCTGAAATTTCTTTATTCATTCCCTTTTTTGATCGAAATTATTCCATTGTCCGTTTTTAAGTTAATTTTATTCTTCCCATTTCCAAAGATGGTCTCTTCATTAGCAGAACCAAAAATATTAATTCTTCCATTGTCTATATTCGCTTGAATTGTTGCGTCCTTTGGTTCAGATGTCGTCCGAATATTAATAAGTCCATTATCTGTTTTTAAAGAGATGGTTCGATCTAGGTTATCCGTTACCATAGAAATTTGACCATTATCCGATTTCGCTTCTATATCTCCAGTTACATTGTGAAAATCAATTTTGCCATTATCCGTTTTTACATTGACCTTCTTAGTTTCCAAATCTTCTAATACAATTTTTCCATTATTTGACTCAATATCAACGTTATTAAATTGAAGATCTTCTGCGATAATTTGACCATTATCTGTTTTTGTTCTTAACTCGTCGTATTTTTCATCTGGAACAGATAAGATAATTTTGTTACCTGTTGCATTGATTCCAATATTAAACCCATTAAAGAGTGTCTTCTTTCTCAGTTCTACATATAAAGTATCGCCTTTTACATAAGCCTCTAGTTTTCTACCAGAGCTCTTTTTACTTATAAATTCAACTTTCCCATGAGAACTGGCTGTTGGAACAACTTTAATAGTAGTATTATCTCCAGTTATGTTTATCCTGGTGAACTCTTCATCCACTAACTCAATTTTTTGTGAATTTTTGATAAATCCACCAGCAATACTCATCCCTATGTTTATAACTGCTCCCAAAATTATTACAATAATTGCGATAATGCCAATCTTTTTTATACTCACTACTGTAGCCTCCCATTTTTTTACCTTATACATATCATTATAAAGAAATGATTACCGTTTCCTATGGTCCAGAGATGGGAAGTTCTCTAAGTCTCAAGATGTATATCGTTAACGATAAACCTATTCTAATACATTAACTTGTTGTATCCATACTATATGTATTTTAAAGGCACTAATAAAATCAGTGCCTTTATATGCAACAATTATGCTCTCACATTTTGTAAAACATTAATAGCAAACATGATCACACTAAACACTACTAATACTCCGCCTATCGCAATAATTATCGTAACTTGCTCGGCTGCTGCTAATATTAAAATAGTTAGTCCGATCATCATTAATGGAATACCTATATTCGCACTCCAAAAATGCAGTTTTGCATAAATATTTTTCGAAATTGCAGGAAATAAATGATAGACAATTCCAGCAAGTGCAAATGATGCCCAACCTAATAGATTAATGTGTACATGAACACCTGTTAATGCATAATCATGAGCCATAGACATGTACATTCCTAACGTAACCCCAATAGCAAAATAAACAACGGAAATTTGAATCAACCGTACTCCCATTTCTTTCTCCCTTCGAATTATAGAATTATAAATGCTCTATATTCTATGCAAAGAAGGAAATTATTAAGCCCCACCAAATACGAGTTTGTGAGGATAGTATAATGTGTTTTAAAGTATATTTGAAAAATTCTTACATCATCCCTCTTCTCTATTTCCAAACCTCATCCAATTGCTTAGAATAAAATTTCAATGCTTTTTCATAGGCAATTATTTGATTGTCATTAGTAGTTTCTAATAGTATATTCAACAATAACTCGATAGCATTTGAATGTTCGCTAAGATTATACAAAGTGATGGCGTAGAACACTTGGATGGCTTTATTATTCGGAAATAATTCTATTCCATTCAAAAATACATCCCTCGATTTCTCATAGTCACCAAGCGCTCTATATGTACTCCCTAAACCTACTATAGCCCCCTCCATTTCGCCATTGGATAGGCCAAGCTTTATCGCTGTTTCATAAAATGATACAGCATGTGTCTCCTCACCTAAAACATCGAAGCTCCAGCCACATTGGTAGTGGATACTTGCGTTATTCGGATATTTTTCTACTAATTGTAGCAGGAGCTCATTTGACTCTTTTTTCATTCCTTTATTTCTTAAAATTATGGCTTTCTCTATTTCCACTTGCATAATTTGAATATTCCTCACTTTAAAGGTATTTGTTATTCGATATTGAATAGTATAATGAAAGGAGTGTTTATTGATGGAAGTAACAAGTATTCTATTTGGACTTTTTTTCATTGTCTTGATCGCTCGAATAACATACAAAATGATCAAGAAGAAACGTTTTCCTACTGTGAACTATCAGCCTTTTGATGATGTGATGTCTGGGTTGGATCCCGAGGAGAAGCATAACAACCAAGTACTGAGAGACACCAAGCACGAAAAAAAATATGAAGAGCGGACTTATCGATCAGAATAATTCTTTTCTACCTTTTGTATGCAACTAGTGTACGGTTTAGTTGAAATCCTGAAGCCATATAAAGAGCGATTGCAGCTTTGTTGTTCGCCCCAACACTTAAGGTGATTTCTTCAATTGCTTCATAGGAAAATATATGATGAAGAGCAGCTCTCATTAACTTTGTTGCTACTCCTTGCCCTCGAAAATCTGGTGAAACAGCTATATATTCAATTGTTCCTTCTCCGTGAAGTGGATTAGCCTCCACATATACATATCCCTTTATCTTATTATTGTGTTGGATGATTAATAATCGATTGTCATCACTAATTCTCGAAAGAATCTGTTCACTATTATAATAGGTATTTGGAAAGGTAAGATGATGAAGAGCACTAAACGATTTATGAAAGGTAGGATTATAATTTTTAATAAGGATATCTTCTTCAACGGTTAAGCTATTTCTAGCTGACCTCAAGATAAGATGACGTCCATTTTCCCTTCCATTTTTATGTTCAATAAATTGCTTCGCTAAAATATTTTTTTCATTCACAAAAAACATGTATTCGTTTAGTTTAAAAGGAATAGTATCCTCTAATACTTGCCATAAAACATCTGCAGTTTGAGAATAGTATTCTCCATTTTGGACAAACGGCCCCCATACCTCCGCAGTATTACTTTCTTCATCTATATCAAACCCTAATGCGCCAACTATATTATCTTTATCATAGGCAACGACAAAAGATTTCTCTAGATCTACATCAGAATAATCATTTGAAAGTGTTTCGTAAATTTCCTTCTTATTTTCCCCACAGTAACCAATGTGAGAAACTTCATCCTTATTTATATTCTCTAAGAAAGCAGCTAATTCCATTATATTTTTTGGAGGACCTATACAGCTTGTCATATGAATCTCCTTTTCTTAATAATATTATCAAAATATTTTATCATTTATATAATTGTAAAGATATATACAAATGGTAAAAAGAGCATCTCGACTTTGAGTTGCTCTTTTCACCATTTGTAATAGGTTAGAATATCTTTAATTTAGTACTTCAGTTTTAGCGGCGTGTACAAGTGTTGTTATTTTCTCCAACTCATTTTGATGGAAAGCATCAACTATAGCACTTCCTACAATCACGCCATCTGCTAATGCCCCCATGCTTTTTACTTGTTCCGGTGTAGAGATTCCAAAACCTGCTAGCACTGGTATATTACTTTGTTCTGACAAACTAGTAAAATGTCTTCCCAATTGGTCACCAAATCCATCTCTAACTCCTGTGATTCCGTTTACTGTAACCGCATAGATAAATCCTTCACCTGACGCAGTAATTTTAGCTAAACGGTCTGGTGGACTTGTTAAGGAAACAAGTGGAACCAGGGCAACATCAGTATTAGCAAGTACATTGTGGAGTTCAATCGTTTCTTCTATTGGTACGTCTGGGACAATTAGACCTGCAATCCCTAGTCTTTCACAAGCCTGTGCAAAATGTTCTAATCCATAACTTAATATCAGATTATAATACGTCATAAGGACGAGTGGAACTGTGACTTCTTCATAAAAAGTTTCTAGTTCCTGCAATATTAAACGGAGTGTTGTACCATTTGATAGGGCTCGTTCCCCTGCTCGTTGAATAGTAGGTCCATCTGCAACTGGATCGGAGAAAGGTATTCCAAGTTCTATTGCGGTTACACCTGCTTCTTGTAAAAATAAAATTTTCGACTTTAATGTCTCTAGACCACCGTCTCCAGCCATCATGTAAGCAACAAAAGCCTTATCACCCTGGCTATTAACTAATTGAATTGCATTTAATAGTTTCTCCTTAGTCATGGTTATTCACCCCTAACGTATCTCTAACAGTTTGAACGTCTTTATCCCCACGCCCTGATAAACAAATAACTAAAATCTCTTCCTGGGACATTTCTTTTGCAAGCTCCGTAGCAAAATGAATGGCATGAGCGCTTTCAAGAGCTGGTATAATGCCTTCTTTTTTCGATAATAGCTGTAAACCCTCTAATGCTTCGGAGTCAGTTACAGATGTATATTTCACTCGGCCAATATCGTGTAAGTAGGAATGCTCTGGACCTACACCTGGATAGTCTAGTCCAGCGGAGATCGAATGTGCTTCTTGGATAAAACCATCGTCATCCTGCAAAATGTACATATAAGCACCGTGCAAAACTCCTTCTTTTCCTCCAGTAACCGCCGCTGCATGAAGACCAGTTGAAATACCACTGCCTCCAGCCTCTACTCCGTACAGATCAACATCCTCGTCTTCCACAAATGGATGGAACATGCCAATTGCATTACTTCCACCACCGACACACGCGACAATAGCATCTGGTAACTTCCCAACCTTTTCTACAATTTGACGTCTTGTCTCTACTCCAATTACCCGTTGGAAATCACGTACAATTTTAGGGAAAGGATGTGGACCAAGGGCAGAGCCTAATATATAATGCGTATCTTCTACATTGGAAACCCAATATCTAAGTGCCTCATTCACTGCATCTTTAAGCGTGCCAGATCCCTGATCCACTGAAACAACTTTTGCACCAAGTAATTCCATTCGAAATACGTTTAATTCCTGTCTACGAACATCTTCTTTCCCCATGAATACAACACACTCTAGATCAAATAGTGCACAAACTGTTGCAGTTGCTACACCATGCTGTCCAGCGCCTGTTTCCGCTACAATTTTCTTTTTCCCCATTCGCTTCGCGAGCAGTGCCTGACCAATTGTATTATTAATCTTGTGTGCTCCTGTATGGTTTAAATCTTCCCTTTTCAAATAAATTTGAGCTCCACCAAGTTCATTTGTCAGTCTTTCTGCAAAATATAATGGTGTTTCACGACCAACATAATCTTTTAAATAGTAATTTAGTTCATCCAAAAAAGTTGGATCAGAAATTGCATCCTCATAGGATTTTTCAAGTTCTATCAAAGCAGACATTAAAGTCTCTGGAACATACTGGCCACCAAATCTACCGTATCTACCAACTCTTTGTTCCTCTGTTGTATTAACCATCATTCCCCACCCCCATTTTTTACCGCACTTATAAACGCTTGAATAAGTTCTTTATCTTTGCTTCCATTTCGTTCTACTCCACTAGACACATCTACCATAAAAGGATTTACTTTCTGAATTGCATCTTTTACATTGTTAGGGTTCAAGCCACCCGCTAAAATAATTTTTTCAGATGGAATATTATTAACCTCCATCAGTTTCCACTCAAATACTTCACCGCTACCACCTCGATAATCAGTACCAGGTGCATCAAACAAATAATAATCTGTATCATATTTTTTTGCCTGAAGAACATCCGCCTCATTTTGAACAGATAACGCTTTTATAGATGGTAGATTGTTTGTCCGTACAAAGTCTGGAGTTTCCTGACCGTGATATTGTATATAATCGAGCGGAACCTCTTGAATAGCTGTAAGTACATCCTCTTTAGTTGGGTTTACAAAGACGCCAACTTTCCAGACACTTGGAGGCACATGTTTAGCTAGCTCTTGCGCTTTTTCTATTGTTACTTTTCGCTTACTAGGAGCAAAAACAAAACCAATCGCATCTGCACCAGCTCCCACGGCGACTTCCACATGTTCAGTCTCCATAAGCCCACAAATTTTCACCTTTGTCATGAGATAATTACCTCCCGTTTTACTTGTAAGCTTCGAATAGCATTCCCAACATCTCCACTACGCATTAATGATTCCCCGACAAGCACTCCACTAGCACCATAACTAGATACCTTTGTAGCATCATTAGGATTCCAAATACCGCTTTCGCTTATTAGTACACGTTTTTCTTCAAAAGGAAAAATAGCTGCTATTTCTGCAGTTCGAGACAAGTCTACATCAAAATTTCGAAGATCGCGGTTATTAACTCCTATTAGTTTCGCATCCAACTGCAAGGCACGATTTAACTCGGCAGAATCATGAACTTCCACTAAAACTTCCAAACCTTTACTTATAGCATATTTATATAAGGTTGAAAGCTTTTCTTGTTCTAGTGCCGCAACGATCAGCAACACGACAGATGCACCTGCATGTTTTGCATAATCGATTTGGATTGGATGAATGATAAAGTCTTTACAAAGTATTGGGATAGATACAGTGCGAGCTACTTCAGCTAGATCATCAAATGTTCCTTGGAAAAAAGGTGTATCGGTTAATACAGAAATACATGCTGCTCCAGCTTCTGCATATTGAATTGCTTGCTCCGCAGGTTTTACTCCCTCCGCAATCAAACCTTTTGAAGGCGATGCCCGTTTAATCTCAGAGATTACTTGTAATCTTTCAGATTGATAAAGCGACTCAAACAAGGAAGGTCTAAAAGAAGATTCGGTTTGTTCTGGTATGGAATTCATTAATAACTCTTGAATTTGACCTTTTTTAGCATCCAATATCTTATCTAAAATTGTTGTCATAATACCACCTCATGACGTACAGATTGTTGACTAAAAGCAATAACGGCTTCCAGCTTTTCTAATGCTTTTCTTGAATGGATAGAATCTGCTGCCATCTTAACTCCTTCTTGAATAGAGCTAACGATTCCAGCTGTAAATAATCCAATCCCACTATTGAAAAGAACTGTATCTAAATAGGCACTTTTCTCACCCTTAAGAACACTGCGCATTATTTTGGCATTTGTATGACCGTCCCCACCACGAATTGCTGATACTGGAGCGGAGTCTAATCCAACATCATCGGGTTTCAGTTTAAAAGGGATTAAATCTCCATTGTCAACTAACACTAATTGATTGACTCCTGCGAGAGACGCCTCATCCATTCCTCCAGCACCACAAACGACAATCGCTCTTTTTCTGCCTAAAATCCTTAACACCTCCGCGTATTCCATTGTGAAGTCTGATCGATTGATACCAGTATATTGGGTTTGTATTTGAATAGGGTTCGTTAATGGGCCGACTAAGTTAAAAATTGTAGGTTTTCCAATCATTTTTCGAGCGGTACCAATTCGCTTTAATTTTGGATGTACACTTGGTGCATAAAGGAATGTTAATCCTTCTTGCCTCAATAATTCAATGGATGCCTCCGGGCTAATATTTGTATGGATTCCAATTGCTTCTAGTACATCGGAGCTTCCTGCGCTACTTGAAATTTTTCGATTGCCGTGTTTTGCGATAGTTGCTCCTGCACCCGCTAATACAAATGCAGAGGTAGTACTAATATTAAAGCTATTCAATCCATCACCACCCGTACCGCAATTGTCCATATAATTTCCGACTGGTTCGTTTAAGTTTAGTGCAAAGGACTTCATTACAGTTGCAAGTGCTGCCACCTCATTGGAAGTCTCGCCTTTTTTGGAAAGTCCGATTAAAAAATCGACAATGTGTTGTACTTCCGTATCTTCCGAAAACATACACTTAGAAGCTGTAGTCATTTCCGAATAAGACAAATCCTCGTTCATCTCTACTTTTTCGATAAATTCTCTCATCTCAATCTCTCCTCTGCTCATCTCTAGCTAAATAAAAAAAGTCCTCTTCCAAGGAATTTCAGAAAAATCCCTTGGAAGAGGACGGTGTTGACCGCGTTGCCACCTCTAGTTGGAGTGTTATACTCCCCCTTAAGCTCCTGTAACGTAGGAAACACGTCTTCCTCTAAAACATGCATGTTCTCGAGGAAGCTCTCATAAGTCCATTCACATCAGAGACAAATCAGTTCCCACCAACCACTGACTCTCTAAGTTGTCTACTGTAGCTACTATTCTTATTCAAACAATTTCTCCGCTATACTAACTAATCTCAGCTCATCTGTTCTTAGGCGATGCTACTTTTAGCATCTTCTACCTGTAATCCGAACACAAAAGTTAACTATTATGATAGTAGGAATACTTATAATTGTCAAATAATTTTTATCGTTTTACAATTCAATTACAATACAATTGTTCATCCTGTCACCGAACGTCTTATTTTATTGATTCCCCTCTGGATAGTTGGTATAATAAAGGAAATCAAGGTATACAATAAAAAACGACTGGATGTTAGTAGCATCCAGTCGTAAAATAGACTGATTCCCTTCAAGGGGGTCGGCAAAGTAGACTAAGTAATCCATCCGAGCGCTAACTCATAGGTGGATTACTTTTTTCGTGTCATTGAAAAGGTCAACGTAATCAAAGCGATGATTAGGGAAGAAAAACTAATCATAATTACGAGCGATTCAAATATCGTCAAAAGCAGCACCCCCTCCTGTTACAGTAGTTAAACAAGAAGTTAAAAATTGTGCCGTCCACCCATGAGAAGATCAATCTATTAATTCAATTATACCACACATACGTTCTATTTTTGGGATTTATTGATATTAGATTAACATTTTATTGCTTGCTAGTTCGTTCGGATAGTGAAGATACTTTTTACAAATGGTTCTTTTAAATCTGTATACGTATTTATATTAATATCCTCTTGCTTTGCACTAGTTATTTTGATGTTCACGTATTCTTCTCTAGCTTTTTCATTTAAATTTAAATAATCACGAAAGAATAGTTGGTTTTTCCATAATTCTTTATCAAAATCAACCATATGAATGAAATGAGTTTTTACTTCATAAGTTTCATCAGTAAACTTAGCAAAAACTATTTCATCTGGTCTTTCCACTCTAAGCCTTAGAAATCCAATATTCTGTAACTCTTTAAATATTGCTTTATCTACTTTTGAAATTTCGTCTACCCCTAATAATAGATCTATGATTGGCTTAGCAGGCATGTTAATTATTGCGGTACTTCCAATATGCTGTATCCGATCTCCTTGAAGTCCAGTAGCACCTATAATTTCTAGTTTCACTCTTTTGAACTCTTTCTCCCAGTCGGTCGTGTATGGTAATAACTTTACCTCGTTCTTTGCTAATCCTAGTTTCAAAATAATTCCTCCACTTTTACCTTTTCTTTTTGGGAATAGACAATGTTGTCCATTTTTCTTCAGCAGTCACTTGTTTCGCAATATAAATTACCTGACCAACATGAGAGGAAGTATGAGAAAGGCTTCTTATAATAGCTTCCATGACAGTATGTGGTTCATTTCTAATATATATGGTTTGAAGCAGATGTTCTGATTGAATTGTATCAAGAGCATTCAAAAATACTTGGCAGCCTTCTGACCAAATTTTCAGCAATTCTTCGCGAGATTGTATAGTACTTTCAAATTCATCGTCTCGATTTCTTGTTGGCTTTTCCCCATCGGTCGTCAAAAAGTCGGTCCACCGCGATTTTAAGTTGCCACTAATATGTTTAATGATTATATCTACACTATTGGAATGATTATTTGGAGTCCAAAATAGATTATCTTCCTCCATTTGCATGATTGCCTTTTCTGTATCCGTTACTAAATCTGAAAACTTCTTCCGAACAACACGGATAAAATCATCGTGTAAATTTATTACCTCGTTCATAATAATCCTCTCCTTTTTCTGTTCCTTCTATCATTATTATAATGGAAATATTCAGAAAAAGAAGGTGTTAATCGCTTTTCAGTTGCACACAATGATTCTTAAGTTTGTTTAGTAAAAATGCGTCTCCGCTTTTATTAGAAATGTACCCAATTAGTTCCATTAGTTTGTTTTCTAACATATCATTCATAAGTAGGGCGAGAAATAAGTTCATCTAAATAATTGAGGTTAAAGTAAACAAGTAAAATTAAACAGGTTAATAAAAGGGATTGAATAGTTACGGTACTTACTTGTTTTTTTATATTGAAACTCTTTTTATAAAGTACATAAATTAGTGGTATAGAAAGCAAGACACTCCAAAGAACCGAATATAAGTGTAGATGGTCAAAGTAAATATTAATGTATAATTTTGGAGAAATATTTTGTACCTCTTGAGCCAGGAATGGGAGTAATAGGATTATTGTTGCAAAAATAATTAGAGCAGTTAATATAAAGATTGTAGAAAAATAAAAAAATTTATAATTGTTCATTGTTGCTTCCTCCTAGTTAATATTCTTTCCAATATATAAGTTAGACTTACTTCATCTCTATAAGTTACAAAACTTCCATATTTTTTGTCAGTTCCATTTTACAGTATCAACTCTATTCCCTTTTTGAGCTAGAAAAGTTTCGCACCTAATAAACCTTTTGGGGTAAATCCACTTGGGAATACTTTGCTCCTCAGAGATCACGCACAAATAGAAAAAAGTGCATATTCCCATTGATTTAGTCAGTGGGAATACGCACCTTTAGTATATGGATAACTTTCTAATTCTCCGTCCAGACTCCAGCGCCTAGTGCGCCAGTGTCGCTTCAGACTTAAGAATAAAGAAAAAGAGTGAATTTATTGCAATTTTTTCATCGCTTTTCGGGGCTAACATAGGCGCTTGCGCTTTTGTTCTTTATTTTCCAAATTTAAAACGTTCCAACAAAATGGATTCTGTCTTGGCACCTTCGTGTTTAAATTTAGTAAAAGCATAAAGTTCTTCTGTTTCCTCTACATAAACGAGTCGATCAATCTTGCCATATGCTCGCAGATTAGAAGTTGGATCTAAAGTATTGTATTTATAAACTGAAATCTGTTCTGATTGATCAGCTAAATATATGTTTTTTCCTGTTTCATCAAACGTCATCGTTGTAAATGGAGTCGCAAGCCTACCAAGAGGAGCCAGATCTTCAGAGGGAATACTGCTTGATGCGTATGCTGTCCCGTCTCCATTATAAATAACATTGCCGTCAGGGGACATTTGTGTATAGCCCCTCAATTTCATCGTATTAAAGAATCGAGGTACCATGGTTTCCTTACTGATTTTACCTTCTCTTAAGCTAAATGTTTCCATTTTACCGGTATAATGAGAACTAGCAACCGAATAGACTTTGTTCTGTGTTGGTGACAGTTCAATCAATTGTTGCGGGAAGAGATTGGCAGATGATAAATGTTCTGATGTTTGCCAGTTATACGTATGAATCTCTGAACTGATGCCTTGGTCCGAACCTGAAGAAATAATCAGTGTTTCTGCGTCATCCACAGCGATATCAAAAGGATCGATATTAACATTTACTGCTTTTAGGAAAGAAAGATCTTCAGCCTCGTACACATTGATGAGTCCTTTTTGGGTCTCCATGAAGTTATAGGGGCTTCTTGCTTGTATTAATTGCGTAACAAAAATTTTGCCGTTTTTAATCACGAGCTTTTCAGCAGGATGTGTCAGTTCCACAACCTTTTTCGATTTCGTTTCTACGTTTAGCATGACAAGTGATTTGGACTTCCCATCAATATAGTAAACAATCGGCTTATGGGGATGTTTTACTAGATCTACGATGGATGATGATTCTACTGCCAGGTCTAGGATGGAATGGGCTGATTTTCCTGTGGATGGGCGGAAATTTGGCTTCATGATTCGCGCAAGGAATGCTGAAAATTGGGCACGGTCAATCGGCTGTGTTGGGCGAAACGTTCCATCATTATATCCAACCGTAATATTGTTTGTAGCCAATGATGAGATATATGAGGATGCCCAGTAGTCTCTAGAGACATCTTTAAATCCTAGCTCATACACACCTTCCAGTTTAAAAGCGTTTCCGACCACTTTAGCCATCTCGGCACGCGTGATATGCCCTGTTGGATCGAAATGAGTTTTACTTTTCCCACTTATTATCCCTGCACTCGAGGCAACTAAAATTTCTTTATAGCCGAAACTAGATTGCGTGACATCATAGTAACCTGGATCTTTTATATGTGCTACAGATTCTGGCATACCAATCGACCGCATAATCATGACAACCGCTTGTGCACGTGTAAGTTTCGCGGATGGCCGGAATGTACCATCTGAATAGCCATTGATTACTTTTAATTCGGTCAAATAGTCAATCTCTTTATTAAAACTCGCGACATCTGGGAATCCATCAGCTATGGCTGATACAGCAGGAATAACAAATATGGCAAGACTCAATGATACAGCCATCAAGCCGTGTAATAACCTTTTCAATGAAAACTTCCTCTCTATTCAAACTCTATTTATTATAGCGACAGAACTAATCAATTTCTCGTATCAAATGTCCTATATTTAGTTATATAGCAGGCAAAAACCATTTCTATTACATTGAAGTAGCTTGAAATTTGAGCTACCAGATATTTTGAGTGTAACATTTCACACTGAATGTTGGTTTTGACCGTGAAAAAAGAACAAAATGAACTGTACCCCAATTGTTAGATACTTTCTAACAATTGGGGTACAGTTTTTCTGAAGCATTCGTAAAACAATATAAAAATTACACACATCAGTTTAAAATAGACGTACTAAATTACATGATTGAACATGGTACCTCTTTAACTGAAACAGCGGGTATCTTTTTGATAGCTCCTCCTTCATCGGTAAGTGTTTGGAGAAACAATTTGAAGCGCAATCACCAAATAAGACAAAGCTCAAATAGTCTATGAATTAAGTCTCCCCCTGTTTATGTTAATCTTTTATCAGAATTTAATCGTTTTACTAAAGAACCAGTTAGTTGAATAAGGGAAATACTGATCTGTATTAGAGATAGGTCGTTATTTTGACTAATTATATTCAGTTATATTAACTAATTACCGGCAAGTTCACCTGATTTACCCAATCCTGAATGAATCGCTCTTGATGCGAGTTCAAATGAGGTAGGTTATTACTGGAAAAGAATCGATGTTCATGACTTTCTTCAGAGCTATGAAGTAATTCTCCTGAAAAACTGCTTGAATGGAATATAATCTGGACACTAAAAACTTTATCTCCATTCTGATATTCTGCAAATCCATCTTCACCTGAATAAAGACCAAACAACTGTAATTGTTCAACTCTTAAACCCGTTTCCTCAAATGTTTCTCGCAAAGCAGTTTCAAGAAATGATTCTCCAGGCTCCATTACGCCTCCAGGAATACCCCAAACATCTCGATCCGTACGATGTTGTAATAAAATTTGATTTTCTTTTTCAATTATAATTCCACAACCTACAGTCATAAGCATTTCATTTCCAATTAACTTTCGAATTGTTTGTATGTAACTCATCATATCCTCCTTGTTTAGTTGCTGAGATTTGTAAATAGGATTTTGATGTGGAATTCGACAGGTCTTTAAATTTTGAAGATGTTATCTATACCTTCTATATATTTAATCTACTACCATTGCATTAACTTTAAATGTTTCCATTCTTGCTAACCTATAGCAAGTGAACAAGCAATTTAAAAATCTGAGGTCATTCCCATTCATAAGGTGTTTCTTGGTACACATAATAGTTCAACCAATTAGAAAATAACAGATGAGTATGAGAGCGCCAAGAGTTCTTTGGTTTTTGTGATGGATCATCGTTTGGATAATAGTTTTCCGGAACGTCTATCTCTACACCTTTATGGATGTCTCTTTTATATTCGTCAGCAAGTGTCGTTGCATCATATTCTAAGTGACCAGTAATCATAATATGCTTTTTATCTTTCGAAATAACTAGGAAAACACCTGCATCCTCTGAACTTGATAATAATAATAGCCGATTGTCTTGTTTAATCTCCTCGTAGGAAACAGCTGTGTAACGTGATACTGGTGCATTAAACTCATCATTAAATCCTCGAACTAAATGTACAGTTGGATCGGTTAAACAATGGTTAAACACCCCAAAACATTTTTTAGGCAAGTCGTATTTTCCGATTCCGTAATGATGATAAAGAGCTGCTTGTGCTCCCCAACAAATATGCAGAACGGACGTTACATGCGTTTTGGACCAATCCATTATTTTCGTCATTTCACTCCAATAATTAACGTTCTCAAATTGTAAATGCTCGATTGGCGCACCAGTGATAATCATTCCATCATATTTTCGATGTTCAATTTTGTTAAATGTCGTGTAAAAAGTATCCAAATGAGTTTTGCTCACATTTTTGGAATCATGGGTTGCCATATGTAAAAAAGTCACATTTACTTGTAGCGATGTATTTCCTAATAATCGTAGTAATTGAAGTTCGGTTTTCTCTTTTTCGGGCATCAGATTTAAAATAATGATGTTTAATGGGCGTATATCTTGGGCTATTGCTCGATCGGTATCCATTATAAATATTTTCTCTTTTTTTAGATGTTCAGCTGCCGGCAATTGTTTAGGAATATTTATTGGCAAATTGTTCTCCCCCTTTAAATTTAAAAACCCTCTTTTCCTATAAAATAAGAAAAGAGGGTGAACGTTTTGCTCTCGATTCTTATCTTTCAAGAAATTATCTTGTAGGAGTTAGCACCTTTCTGACAAGTCAGAGGTTGCTGAAGCTTCAACGGGCCATTTCCCTCAGCTTCTCTTGATAAGAGTTATTTAATTATATTGTTCTTCATTAGAAAATATTAACATGTGTTTTCGAATAATTCAACTTCTTTTAAACTTTGAAACGATTTACTGTATTCGCCAGTTTTTCACTCAAACTTGTTAATGTCTCTGATGCTTCTGCCACCGATTGAATTGCTCGTAATTGCTCATCGGAGGAAGCACTTACTTCCTCACACGCTGCAGCAGTTTGCTCCGAAGTTGCTGCCATCACTTGAATTGTATCTACTACTTGATCTTTATAATTAGAAACCTGTTCGATTTCTATAGACACGGAATCAATAGAAGCTTGCAAATTATTCATCAGTAATGATATTTCACTGAATGTCACTTCTGTATCAATAACAACAGATCCTTGTTCACGGAACGTTTTAATAGTGTCTATCATTTGTTTCCCAACGATTTGAGATTCACTCTGTAGCTCAGTAATAGTTTGTTTTACTTCCTCTGTTGCTTTTGCCGACTGCTCTGCAAGTTTTCGCACTTCATCCGCTACAACAGCAAATCCTTTACCATGTTCACCCGCACGGGCAGCTTCTATACTTGCATTCAACGCGAGTAAATTCGTTTGTGCAGAGATTTCCATAATTGTTTCCATCACACCACCAATTGCTTTTACTCTAATTTCTAATGTTGAAAATAGAGAAGACATTGAAGTGAGATTAGACTCCCAATTTTCGAATGATGATTTTAATTCTCTCATTTGACTTTGTCCATTTGTATTCATGGAATTCGCTTTTGTAGCTATATCAGTCATCACGACTGACTTTTCGTTAATCAGATTTATTTGCTCACTTAAGTGAACAGAGCTCTCCGTAACTTCTCCTGCATCTTCTGCAGATTTTGAGGCACCTTCAGCAATTTCACTCACAGCTAAAGAAACTTGCTCTGCAGAAGCATTTGTTTCCTCTGCAACTGCACTTAAGCTTTCAGAATTGGTTTGTACATCACTAGCAGACTCTTTTACTACTTGTATAATTTCATTCATACTTGTAGCCATTTTATTAAAGTTAGTTGCTAACTGACCTATTTCATCTTTAGATTTAATATTTGCTTGAACGGTTAAATCCCCTTCAGCTATCGAGTCCATTAATTTTTTCAGGTGCTCAATTGGTCTTAAAATATGACTGATGATGAAATACAAGACAATAACTACTGCTGCCTCTATAGCTAATATAATTATTATTAATAAGTTACGAATACTATCTGAAGTTTGATTTATTTTATTCTCCTCATAAACCGCTCCCAGTTTCCATTCCAGTCCTGGCAAGGTTGTAAATACAGTAATATTATTGGTTCCTTCTGTTGCTTCATGTATCTCACCACTTTCAGAAGAACTATTGAGCATTTCCTTAACAGCTGAATGCTCAGATAGATTTTCACCAAATAGTGTCGGATGAACAATAGCATTACCATCTGCATCTACAATAATCGGATAACCTTCATAGCCTAACTCACTATTTGCGACTTTTTCGGTTAACTTCGACAGTAAAATATCAATAGCAAGAACTCCGACCACTTGCCCATCTCTGATAACAGCTTTAGCACCTGAAATTGCATATTCTCCAGTAGCAACATCCACATAAGGTTTAGACCAGCTGAAATTCTCTTTGTTGGAAACAGCATTTTTATACCATTCCCTGGATGTAGGGTCAAAATCTGCACCTAGATCGGCTTCTGGAATTATTTCGATCGTTTTATCCGGCAAGGCTATATAGACAGAAGCCACCGCATCATATAAAGAATTAAATTCATTAAATCTAGTATCTAAATTTTTCTCTAATTGATTAGTTAAGACCTCATCAGTAGCTTTAGCACTATTTGGAAAATCCAATATATCGTTGGAAGTCGATAATTGCAGTATTCCTTTTTCATATGCAGCTAAATAATTCTGAATTGTTGCTGACATTTCATTGATTATAACTTGACTCTGATCGATTAGTTCGTTTTCCGTCTTTTTACTAATTGTACTCGTACTGATTAATATTAGCGGTATCATACTCACAATAATAAGAACAATTACCGTAATAATTATCTTCCATTTTATAGATTTACCCATTTCCAACTTCCTTCTCTGTGTATTGAATATGCCCTATATGAACTGTTCATATAGGGCATATTTATACTATTATATCGGCACAATACGAGATATTTGATGTCTAGTTAATACTTTTCGCTAAATTTTTGCAAATCTTTGATTTTTCAACGTGTTTTAGACTTTTCATCCTTCTTTCTCCATCCATTCCATCAGGAGTATTTCTAGCTTTTGTTCGTTCAACTGAATAGATTCCAGCAGCGTTTCGTATACTTCCCAATCACTTTCTATTTCTATTTTTACTTTTAATAAACTAATTTCATGCTCTATCTCTGAAATTTTTTCTTCTAGTGAGCTTTCTTTTTCCTTTTTGTTCGTAGGCTGTGCAATTTTGGCTGTTTTCGGTTTTGTATCTGCTACCACTTGTTTAAAATGCATTTCGTCCCACTTTTCTCTAGCCCACTCATATGTTCCTTCAAAAGTAGTTAGCTGGCCATTCTCTAACCAGGCAGTTTTAGGAAATAACTTATTTAGAAAATAGCGATCATGGGATACAGCCAAAATAGTTCCATCAAAATCGGCAAGGGCATCCTCGAGCACTTCTCTCGAATCGATGTCTAAATGATTCGTCGGTTCATCAAGTATTAGTAAATTTATATCTTGATGCATAAGCTGTGCCAGGCGAAGCCTCATCCGTTCTCCTCCGCTTAAATCACCTATTCTCTTGAATACTTCTGGTCCATAAAACATAAACTTCGCAAGTATATGGCGCGCATCACCTTCCACCATATTTAACTCACTACGAAAGACATCAATTAGCCTCGCCTTCGGGTTCTGAATTTCAAAATGCTGCGATAAATATCCTACACGGACATTACTACCTAAATGTGCTTCTCCATGATCAGTAGGAATTTCACCACGGAGCAAGTTTAATATAGTGGACTTACCTGAGCCGTTTCGACCAACAATTGCCACTCGATCCTTCCAAAAAACATTGAACTGCGCATTATCTAATAGAACCTTTTCTCCGAATGATTTATTTACATTCTTCATCTTAACTACTTCTTTGCCACTTCTAGAAGCGAACTCAAATGATAGCTCCATTTTTTTGGGATCAATAAGTGGTTTTTTTACTTTCACCATTCGTTCTAGTGCCCTTTCCATATTACGTGCCTGACGAAATAACTTAGGATTTGGAGGCATCGCTTCATTTGCCCATTGTCTTAGACGCCTAATCGCTTCTTTCATCTTTTTGATCTTTTTCTGTTGTTCCTCATATTCCTGAAACTCACGCATTAACTTTGCTTCTTTTTCTAAAATAAAAGAAGAATAATTTCCGTGATAAAGAGAAAGTTCCCCATCCTCTAAATCAGCAATTTTAGTGACAACCTTATCTAAGAAATACCGGTCATGTGCGATAATAACAACAGTTCCTGAATAGCCAACCAAATACTGTTCTAACCATTCAACTGCAAATATATCCAAATGATTCGTCGGTTCATCCAGCAATAAAATATCTGGGTTAGACAGCAGTATATTGCCTAGCATTATTTTCGTCTGTTCCCCACCGCTTAAACTAGCAAAGGATTGATCTACGAATCCGGAAAGCTGTAGTCCCTGTACTACTTTATCAATATCAGATTCCATTGTGTAACCGCCTAGAATCGTAAAATTTTCTTGAATTTCTCCGTATTGTTGGAGCAAACGTTCCATTTTTTGAGATTCCACAGATGCCATTAGTTGTTCCATCTGAATCATTTTCTTTTTTAGCTCTGTAATGCTCTGAAATGCAAACTGGAGCACATCCATACCAGTGATGTCTTCAGAAAAAGTTGGTATTTGTGCTAAATATCCAATCGATGTGCCTTTTTTAAAATGAATAGCGCCTTCGTCAGGTTTTTCAATACCAGCTAACAATTTAAACAAAGTAGTTTTACCAGTTCCATTTCTCCCAACAATGGCTAACCGATCTCCTGTTTTAATATCGAGCGATAAGCTCTCGAAAATGGTATTACCTCCGAGCATTTTAGTTATATTATTTACTGTACATATCATGTTGAACGCTTCCCTTCGAGTCTTTATAAACCAAGAAGCAATTCTTATTTCGCAACAAAAAAAGACTGCCCAAAAAGCACAGTCTTTTCGCTACCTTAATGGATCCGAAAGAATGACTTCTCAGCTATGATTATTACTATGCAAATGGCTAAAAATGGACAGAGCTGTCCCCTTGATAGCATTTTCATGAGTAATCGCACAAGAAGTGGATAAAAATTCCAACATAAATAATTGTGCATTCATAGCGTTTTTCATTCTTTCTTCACCTCCGTTCGAGTTCGTTAACTAAACTTTAGCATAACTATTCAAACAATTCAATCGTTAATTTATTCTGGTTTTTCAATAGTCGGATCATTGAAATCATCCATTTTTGGAATTCCTACATCATTTTCTTCATTTACCTGTTCATTCCCAGTGTTCGGAATTTTTTGATCTTGGTTGTCTATTTGTGTCTCGGGATTAGCTGGTTCATTGGAGTCCCTTTGAGAACCACAGGCAGTCAGTATGAAACAGGATATAATAAGTATCGATAACAGTTGTTTAATCATCGTTCGTTGCCTCCTAGTTTATAGTTAGAGTGCACAAACATCGAAGGTTTATACTGAAACATATTTTACTGCTGCCCTTTTAATTGGATAAGTTTCCCGTTTCGCTAGTAAAACCAACTAAATAAACAGTAAACTACCGTAAACGCAAGTATTTAGAAAGCAAAGCGAGTAAATCCATCTAGAACGCAAGTAACTACCGCTCAACCGAGTATAAAACACTTTTCCTTACCCACAATAAAAAAAACTCCAGCACCAGACTGGAGTTTCATAGATCACTCTTCAATATCGAAATAGATTTCATCTTCATCATTATACTCAGACCCATTTTCAAATAACACGGTCGTTCGTAAAATCAGCTTTGTTACTTCCTCGTTATTTTCTGGAAGCCATCTTTCATCAGGCATAATTTCAAATGGAATCATTTGCATATCCTTTGATGCTGCTGCTCCTACAACCTCGATTGAGTGCTTAGATACGATTTTTGGGGATGAATCATCCGTTAGTTTAAATACCTCTAATTTAATATTCTCCACCGACTCATCATGTACACCATCTATATATATAGTACCGGACAGATTTATACCGTGTTCAATATAAGGATGGTCAACAACTGTGTCTATCTTTATCGATTTAACTTTTATGGAAGATTCAAATTTCTTCGCCATTACTCTCAGTCCACCTTGTGATTTGTATACTCATAATGATTTTCGATAACTGGTTCAAACTTATTATACCGTCTTTTAAACAAAGTATAAAAATGTGACACCACCACTTTTAAGATTGCATAACCTGGTATACCCAATATGACACCTGGAACTCCAAACAATGATCCAGCAGTAATAAGGACAAAAATAATGGTAATTGGGTGAACATGTAATGATTTCCCCATTATTTGAGGAGAGATAAACTTCCCTTCTATAAACTGAACAATAGTCCAAACAATTGCCAATCCTACTAGCAGTAAAGGTGACTTCACTAACGCAATAATAGCAGCAGGTGTAATCGCAATGACTGGCCCCAAATATGGTACAACACTTGTGACCATTGCAATAACCCCGAGCAGTAGCGCATACGGCATTCCTATTATTGTAAAACCAATGAAAATCATAAATCCAATACACATAGAAACTAAGATCTGCCCTTGAATATAAGCACTGATTTGTCTGTCTATACCAGAAAATACCTCCTGTAAATCATCTCGCATTCTTGGGGGAAAAAGCTTCATTACATAGTTAGGTAGTTTTTCGCCATCCTTCAATAAATAAAAGACGATAAAAGGCACAGTAACAATAGCTAACACAAAGCTTGTCAATACTCCCACAATAGATGAAATTCCAGTGGCAATTCCAGTGACCGTGTTTTGAACAAAATCCCCAATTTCAGCTGGAAGGCCATTTAACACGGATGTTACGTCATTTTCAATTTGCAAATAATAATCCTTCACAATTGATGTACGTAAAAATTGATCTAAACTGTTAAATAACTGGATAAAGTAGGTAGGCAACTCCTCTACTAGCTTAAAGATTTGGCCTTTTAAAAAAGGAAAAACTAAAAACACTAGCAAAGTGATTAAGCCGATTAAAACTAAGAAGATGATTAAGATTCCCCATACACGTTTAATTTTTATTTTTTCTAATAAACGCAGGATCGGTCTCAGCAAGTAATACACAATAACAGCTAAAATAATCGGTAAAATGACATTACCCAGAAATACCGTGAGTGGTACGAATATAAAAGAAATTTCATCATAAATCATAATGACAAGCCCAATCATGAGTAAAAGAAACAATGAAAAGACTGTATTACGTCCACCTAAAAATCTTATGTATCTAGTTGAAAAAAAAGAAGGCTTTTCTGGCTCCACTTCTATCAAACTTCCTTTCTATATTTATATTTTACGAAGGAAAAATCAGGTTAGCAATTCTAAAGCTGCTTATTTTTTTAAAAACTCTGAAATCGCTGCTTTATTACTCTCTTTGTCAAGTACAATTACTGATCCAGCATGATTATAGGTCTTAAAAGAATACGTTCCTTCCACGGGAATTGTCATTTTTTCCATTTCTAATTTTCCACTTACGATTGCATCTAACACTCGTTTTGTTTTATCTGAACGTGAATAATCGGTTTGAATATACCCTTCAGTTGCACCGATAAATTTAGGTAAATTTGGAATATTCTCGATAGACAACATCTCATCTTTTAATACTTCCATCACTAACTGTTGTCTTCCTACTCGTCCAAAGTCTCCTTCGGAATCCGAACGGAAGCGAGCATATCCAAGTAGTTCCTTTCCACTTAAATTTTGCTGTCCTTTTGTTAAAGTGACACCAATTTTTTCAGACATATCTTTCTCTACATTCACTGGAACACCACCAGGTGCAATAATATCAACTAACGATTCAAAACTATTAAAATCTATTAATGCATAGTGATGAATTGGTAAGCCGAACATCTCATTAATTGTGTTTTTCAACAACTGTACTTTACCAAGATAAAAGGCTGTATTTAGTTTATAGGATTGATAACCTGGGATATCTGCATATATATCGCGCATGAAAGAGATGACTTTCATATCATTATTTTGCTTGTCCCAAGAAAAAATCATCATCGTGTCTGTTCGAGATTGCTCTTCTCCACGAGTATCGACACCGAGAACTAATATATTTTCTCGTTGACCTTGTTTAAGTGTATCTCCTCTAAAATCCATTGGTTCCTTTTGTTCTGTATCTGCAATTTTATAACCAATGGAATATTGCGTAACTGTATATATACCAATTCCTATAGCTAAAAATAATAAAATAACGAATAGGAAGCGTCCAATTCTAGGTCTTCTTTTTCTTCGACTACTTCTCGTTTGTTGTAATTCTTCTTCCATCTTGATATCTCCCCTTTATACCCTAATAATAACGTATTTCAGCTCAAATAGTTTCAGATTTTTGTACTCCATCTGTACAAGTGGTAAAATCTATTTTACATTAAGTTAATGATACATATGCAAGTTTAATAGGAGGAATAAATATGATTGAAAAAGCTACATTTGCAGGAGGATGTTTTTGGTGCATGGTAAAACCATTCGACACATGGGACGGCATACATAAAGTTATTTCTGGTTATATGGGAGGTCATATAGACAATCCTACATATGAAGACGTAAAAAAAGGTGATTCTGGTCATTTAGAAGTGGTAGAGATACAATATGATCCAAGCATCTTCTCCTACAAACAATTATTAGAAATATTTTGGCAGCAAATTGATCCGACAGATGCTGGTGGCCAATTCCAGGATCGAGGAGAGAGTTATCGCACTGCTATATTCTTTCATTCGGATGAACAACGGAAGCATGCAGAGCAATCGAAGGAGCAGCTTGCAGCAAGTGGTAAGTTCTCTAAGCCTATTGTAACCGAAATTCGACCTGCTAAAACATTTTATGAAGCGGAAGAGTATCATCAGGACTACTATAAAAAAAGTTCAGCACACTATAAAGAGGATCGAGCACAATCTGGTCGAGATGAATTTATAGAGAAGAATTGGAAGTAACTACTATATAAAAGCCCCCTGGAAACAATGTTTATATTGTTTCCAGGGGCTTTTCATTTACGTTAGAATGGAAATTTTAATTTATACACTATAAGAATATCTAGTAAGCTCTATTTCATGCTATAACAATTTTAGATTGTGTTATGTGTTTCAATTTAATGAAAACCTTGTTATACCAACTACCTTATGGTATTTCACTCTAATACAACATTTCAGCATAAAGCATTACAAAGCAGGTTACTAGGCTAGTTTGGGGCCAACATTGTACCGCTTAATGAATACATCCGATTCGAATACTACTACAATCCCCGTATCTGCACCTGTAATCGAACCAATTGCTGAACCAGTAAATGTATTAGCACAGCTCCCAACTAATTTATCTTCCACACCAGAAATGATTCCTACAGGATTTATTGCAGATACTTCACTTGAAATGTTAGCTAATGTTTTAGATCCACTAGTTCAAATAATGATAGCAATCAGTTTTCCAATAGCTAGTGTCATTATGATTGGCGGCTGTTTCTTCTTCATGATAGGTAACTCAGAAAAGGCCAGGCAAACTATCATGAATGCAGACTTAGGATATGTACTAATTCAGTTGTCTCCGCTATTCCTACAAATTCTTGGTGAAGTCGGAGAAGCTGTTTAAGTAGAAAAAAACATCTTAACATTACACCATGTAGAGAAGGAGTTAATTCAACTTATTTACATCAAGAATAAATGGGGGGGTTAAATGCCAGTTATCAAGAAGTGCATTTACTGTGGAAAGGAATACAAAACTAAGCCTAGTCACGCAGAGCGTAGACGTTATTGTTCTTTAAATTGTTATGGTTTAGATATTACTACCCTTGTAACTAAAATTTGTATTGTTTGTGGTAAAGAGTTTAAGGTCCATAATTTGTAATTCGAGAAAAGGAAAACTGACATTAGAGGAATTCATTAAAAAAATTGGTAAAATTAAAAGTGATGATAACATCCCACCAATTAAGAAAAATGTTTAACTAATAGCACCGCAGTTAGCGGTGCTTTTTGTAGGTAATAAAATATGCCGGAGTACTCGTATCTTTCATCTTTACTGAGGTTTCACCTGAACCGAAGAAACCAGCATTCCTCTCTTTCGCTTCGTGGTCTATACCTTTGTTATATTTAGTTGGTATACGGTGTAGTCACGAGTGTAGAATCTGTAGGAAATCAATCAAGATTAAGAGTACCTGCTTGCTTAAAGAGGCATACAAAAACGCCCATGCGGCTGCAAGGACGGATGTGTATGTATGGATGGGGCTTGTGTAATGGCATGACCTCATTTGATTCGCACATCATTCTCATAGCGGTCGGCGAACTTGGTGATTAAAATACCGATTCCCCAGTAAATGAGTGCCACCATCAAGAACGCCTCGACAAAGCGAAAGTTCTGGGCTGCCATGATTTTGGCTTGTGCAAAGATATCAATCACGGTGATTAAAAACCCGAGTGAAGTGGCTTTGATGGCCACTGTGAAAGAGTTTGCGAAATCAGGGATGGCATGGACAAAAGCTTGCGGGGCTACAATTCTCGTAAATGTTTGAGAAAAACTATAGCCCAAGGATTGCGCCGCCTCAATTTGCCCTGGATCTACCGCTAAAAATGAGCCTCGGATGATCTCAGATTGAAAGGCTGACAACGTGAGGCTAACTGTGACAATTAAAATAATCAGAGGCGACATATTATTCATATTATAATTGATACCCAGAAGTTTAATGATGAACTGTCCAATGGCGGGGAGTGCATAATACATCAAGTATAAAAATACCACCATAGGTGTCCCTCGTAAAAACAGTTTAAATAATTTTGTAAGTTGAACCAGCACAGGGATTTTATATTGTTGTATCAGAGCCAACACCACTCCTAGAAGAGTGGATAATACAAGTATAGTAATCGCTATGAGTAAGGTTTCAGGAAGTACACCCAATATCCCTAAAAACATTTCGTATGAAGCATCTAAATCAAACATGTTAATCCCTCCTGCTGATTGTGGTTAACCCTTTATCGAATGGCCACTCTCTTCTCTAGTTTTCTAACCAATCCGTCCGTTGTGAAGCACATAGCCGAAAACATCAAGGCAATGATAAAGTAAATTAGGATTTGATTCGTACCGTAAGATCGTGAGATAGACAATTCTGCTGTTCCCATAATATCCACGATGCCAATGGCAAAGATCAGCGACGTATCATGAATCAAGTAAACCAAGGCATTGCCGTATCCCGGGAGAGCAACAGGGACCATTTGGGGAAGAATAATTCGGAAAAACTTTTGCATTGGTGTGTACCCCAAGCTATCTGCAGCTTCATGTTGACTTTTTTCAACGGCGAGACAAGCGGGTCGAAACACTTCAGAAATATAACCAGAATGATAAAATCCCATGGAAATAATAGCGGCATGCATCGGGCTTATATCATATGAGCCCAAACCGATGAGAGGTAACACTTTTGGAATTCCAAAGTATGCTATAAATAGTAAAATCAGTCCAGGAACACTTCGCGCAAAAGATACGTACAAATCGGCTAATTGACTAATGACGGGAATTCTCTTTAGTCGCACAAACGTTAATAGCACAGCAAAGAGTAACCCAAGCGCAGCCGACAGGATGATGATGATAATATTGATCGGAAGCGTTTTAAGAAACGCCATTAGTAATTCTTGCATATCCATTTCCATCGTCATTTCTCCCTTCCCTACTTAATATCTCTTCTGTACATGACGGTGTCATGTCTATGTTTTTCGTCTTAGTCTACATCCATATTCTCAAAGGATTCAACCAAACGAGAGAATATGGATGTGCTCTAGTCGATCTGGAGATATTCACTATGACCTTATCTGACTCGAACCAAGACGTTCATGTAAAAGCCTCAATCGTATTGAAACACATCTTCTGCATAGAATTCAGTAGACAACTCAGAAAGCACGCCTGCTTCTGCCAATTCCTTTAGACCTTCATCGATGGCTTGTTTCAGTTCCTCATTTTCCTCTGATTTGTGAATCATAAAGAATGTAGGGATAATTTTGACTGGGTCCAATCCCACAACAGGTAGATTTTGATCTTCAATGATTTCGATTTGTCCGTAACTCGATGGATAGAACAACGCATCATACTTGCCAGTCGCCACTTCTTTTAGTCGATCTGCGATTGGAATTCCTACATCAGCTAAATCATACTCAAGCTTAAACTCTGGATTTTCTTCTTCCCAATCCTTAACTGTTTTATATGTGGCACCAGCTGGTGATAGAGGCGAAATTTTCTTCCCTACCAAGTCTTGAATGCTTTCAATTCCACTACCTTCTGCCACGTAAATCTTGATCAGTGCGCGTCCAGTAGACTCTGAAGGAATGATATATTGCTCTGCACGTTCCTCCGTGAACCCAAGACCACCAGCTAACATGTCGTACTTACCTGTAGCTAGTCCTGTTTCACCTGCTGAATCTTCCACACCGAATAATTCAAATTCATAGTCTTCAAGCACTTTGTCCAGTTCCTTGATCAGCTCAGGCTCATAACCCGTCACTTCGCCGTTCTCATCGACCCAGCTCAATGGTTTTGACGTGTGACCAGTCGCCACTTTGATTGTTCTTACGCCTGAATCCCCATTGCTCTCAGCTTCTGACTCGTTGTCAGTGGAATTGCATGCAGTAAGGAGAGATAAACCCAGTACAGAAGCTACTACTAGAATTGACTTTTTCTTCATTCTTATCAACCACCCTTAATGTTTAATTTTTGTTGGTCTTGCTCTGCATAGATCTTTGTCAAAAACCGCCTTGTTCTCACATTTACTGATTTCTCGAAGATTTGTTCAGGCGTTCCCACTTCCACAATGTGGCCATTTTCCATAAAGATCACTTTGTCGGAAATCCGCTTGGCGAAGTCCATTTCATGGGTGACAAGAAGCGTTGTCATGCCGGACTTTGCTACATCTTCTATTACTTTCAATACCTCCTCTACTAATTCGGGATCGAGAGCTGAAGTAGGTTCATCAAACAAAATCAACTCGGGTTCAAGCGCCAAGCCACGTGCAATGCCGACCCTTTGTAATTGTCCTCCCGATAATCGAGAGGGATATTCATTTATTTTGTCTGTAAGACCTACCTTTTCTAATTGCTTTAAGCTCATGGCATACGCTTCGTCTTTGGACTTTTTCTGAACGGCTATTTGAGCATCCATTACGTTTTGGATGACCGTCTTATGTTTGAAAATATTGAACATCTGGAACACCATGGCGGTTTTCCTGCGAAGCTTGAGGATGTCTTGCTTAGATAAACTTTGATAATTGAGATGCAGATCCCCGATTTGAATCTCGCCTTGTTGGGGTTTTTCTAAGTAATTGATGCATTTTAATAAGGTGGTTTTCCCTGTTCCACTCGGACCAATAAACGATACAACCTCGCCTTTTTCGACCGATAGGTTAATACCTTTCAACACTTCTTTTTGGTTGTATGAAACATGTAAGTTTTTAACGTGTAAGATAATCTCTACCTCCCCAAGTGCTTTATTTCAAATCCTATATGTGCTATACCATGGACATCCGCCTTAGATTCTCCTCGGTCAACCCCTGAAAGCGAATCCCTTCTTGCCTATAGTCGCTGTTCATGAGTAAAGATGCAGTGCTGATGATGGAGTCGGTATACGGTGTTGCCACCCCTAAGATTTTCCCTAATTCTGATATTGGAACAAGTCCAAATGGAATGTCTTCTGTCAGGTACCGATAATCGAGTTTCGTGGGACCTAATCCTGTAGGGAACAAGCCGGGCAAAGCTTCATATAAAGTGGGATAATCGGAATCATAAAATTCATTCAAGATACTCAAAATGCTATGAAGATCGACATGTAGACGACTTGCTATTTCCAGTCGTTCTTTATCCATCTTTTCTACATAGTTACAGGAATAGGGAGACGCGCCGTCAGGATAGAACTGAAATCTCTCGGACGCGTCAATCCTTGCCGCGTTAAACAGGGTGATCGGAGGATGAATCACCACATTGGAATTATTCAAGGAAGTCTCAAATACACTTTCTCCCGGAATCAATTGCGGAAACCTTTCCATAAACGATGCAGCAATCTGGTTCTCTTTACGCAACGTACTAATTAGTACGTTGTATTTGATTTTAGTGATCGCAACAGAACCGGCTTGATCGGCCAAACTTACAAAAGGCATGGCACTCGTTTCGGCCACTGTAATGTTCTTTTCTGTAATCAAATCAGTTCCCAGAATTCGTTCACATTCTAGTGCACCCCAGTAGCCTGGAAAAAAGATGATGGTTTGATTGGGTCGCAAGAACGGTTTAATTTGATTGACAATTGTCTCATGCCCCATAGCCGTCGTCGATACAATGATAAACTGGGCCTCTGCAATCACCTGATCTATGGAGGTCAATGCCTCTAAATCGACGTGCCCGGAATAGATTCCTTTCACTTCCAACCCTTGTGTAGAAATTCTTTCGGCTTTCTGTGAATCACGGGTATACAATTTCACGCTTTCTCCGTTCAATTTCAGATATCCCGCAATGGCCTGCCCTGTATTTCCACCGCCCATTACTGCATATGTCATGAACTCTTCCTCCTCTCATATGGTTCGCAATCTGGTTCAATCTGTACCTTTCTCTTGTAAGAATTGGGCATGCTCGTATTTTTGGAACGTCTTGATGGCTTGATTCAACGAACCTAAAATATGCTTCTTCATTTCTTCTACTGCGTTGATCTTGTCTTTTTGGATGATGTAATGAAGGATCGTCTCATGTTCTTTTACGGATTGATTTGTATCGCCAATTCTTTTGTGTGCTAATCGCCTGTACCGGTTGATCAGGCTGTTGAGCTGATACAAGAACTTGACCGCCATCTTGTTGCCACTCACCGTGTAAATGTATTCGTGGAATTGCTTACCAAATCTATCGATTGTCTCATAATCTTCCAGGCTTATCGCCATTTTGAGTAATTTGGTGAGATGGGTTAAGTGGTCAATGTCCTTTTGCGTGATATTATCAATAGCATCTTCAACTACAATTCCTTCCAAGTTGCTACGGATAACAAAGATTTCTTTCACTTCTTGGGTAGAAATCGGAGCGACATTCATTCGGCCGTTTAAACTTCGATTGACCAATCCTTCCACTTCCAAAATCTGAAGAGCTTCTCTAAGAGGGGTTCGACTGATCTGTAGCTCTTTGGCTAACTCTTCCTCCGCAATTGCTTGACCCGGTTCCAGTTCACCTTTGATGATCATTTCTCTCAACGCTTTATGTGCAATATCTTTCGTAGAGACTCGACTGACTTTTGCTCTTTCATTCAACTGCTTCACCACCTTTAAAATAATTGTATGCAATTATAAAGTTGTTCTAGCACACATTTTTTTAAAAATAAATAGAATATTTAATTTTTTCTGATTATTAATATTTGCGCACTAATAGAATAATTTCTCGATATTAGTAGCTACCACGTCATTCCTAGTGTTTTTCCATTTCGTGCCACCATCCTCACAATTACTCTATACATCCATTTTCACTCTGCATAAAGAAAGAACCTTGCTACAGCAAGGGGCGGTGAATAAATATAAGTAGTGTATAAATTCGACGGTTGCACTAGTGTTGCGTATTAGTTATACACGCACAAGTGTGGTAATTTTACAATCAATTTGACTGCTAAATTAAAAAAAAGGACTCGGATCGCAAAGGCGATTCGGTTCCCTTTTTTTATCATTAAATTATGGGCGAGTTTATGAAGAAATAGGCTGTGCAACGACATAGGCTTCAGGAAATTCTGGCATCTTCTTCGGTGACATCTTTCAACACTTCCCAAAAATACATTCACTAAGATGCTTCGTTAATTGCACAAGATCACTTCTTCGTTTGTTCTTTCAACTTCAAATAGATCGTTGGTTTCGGTACGCCAGTGATCTTAACAATGTCAGCAACACTCATTCCATTTGTTTGGCGAGTAGCCATCAAATCTAACGCCTGCTGTACTTTCTTTTCGGGCTGTCCAATCCGCCCCATATGCTTTCCTGCTGCCTTTGCTAGTTCTCGTCCTTCACTTTTTATATAAGCAATAGAAATACAATAGAAACGGGGAAATTTTATGGGACATTTAAAATTAGGAGATGTTATTGGAAAGGCAAGGAAGAAAAAAGGCATATCTATAAGAGAACTTTCAAGAAGAACAGGTATCTCTCATCCCTACCTGAATCTGTATCCTTGTTCAGTCAAAGCTTAGAAGCAAGCGGGGCTAATTTTGGGGCCAGTTATTAATTAACGTACCTTGAAGCCCTATAAAATCAAGGATTTATAGAATTTGTTCATATTTCATGCTATAATAAGTTCATTGTGAATTTTAGGAGGTACTAGCATGATTGCAGTAAGTAACGTAAGTCTTCGTTTTGGTGATCGTAAATTGTTCGAAGACGTAAATATAAAGTTTACACCAGGAAACTGTTATGGTTTGATCGGTGCAAATGGAGCAGGAAAATCAACATTTATCAAAATATTGTCTGGTGAAATTGAACCGCAAGAAGGCAATGTGATAATGAATCCGGATGAACGTTTAGCCATTTTAAAACAAAATCACTTCGAATACGAAGAGCACACTGTTTTAGAAACAGTAATGATGGGTCATAAACGTTTATATGAAGTTATGCAAGAAAAAAATGCTATCTACATGAAAGAAGATTTTTCAGATGAAGATGGTATGCGTGCAGCGGAATTAGAAGGTGAATTTGCTGACTTGAACGGCTGGGAAGCAGAATCTGAAGCTGCAATCCTTTTACAAGGACTTGGTATTCCTGATGAAATGCACCAAAAGAAAATGGCTGACTTAACTGGTTCCGAAAAGGTAAAAGTTCTATTATCTCAAGCTCTTTTCGGTAAACCAGATGTACTTTTACTAGATGAGCCTACTAACCATTTAGATATTAAAGCTATTCAATGGTTAGAAGATTTCCTTATCAACTTTGATAATACTGTTATCGTTGTATCCCATGACCGTCATTTCTTGAACAAAGTGTGTACACATATTGCGGATTTAGATTTCAGTAAAATTCAAGTATACGTTGGGAATTATGATTTCTGGTATGAATCAAGTCAACTTGCTTCTAAATTAGCTTCCGATCAAAACAGTAAAAAAGAAGAAAAAATCAAAGAGTTACAAGCCTTTATTGCTCGCTTTAGTGCAAATGCTTCTAAATCTAAGCAAGCAACTTCTCGTAAAAAAATGCTCGACAAGATCGAACTAGATGATATTCGTCCATCCTCTCGTAAATATCCTTACGTAAACTTCGCGATGAAACGTGAAATCGGAAATGATGTTTTACAAGTTCAAGACTTAGGTCATTCTACTGAAGACAAAAAACTCTTCTCGAATTTAAGCTTCACGATGAACAAAGAAGACAAAATTATTCTTCTAGGTGATGAATTAGCGAAGTCAGCATTGTTACGTATTTTAGCAGAGGAAGAAGAACCAAATGCAGGTTCCATTCGTTGGGGTATCACAACAACTCGTGCGTACTTCCCGCTAGATAACGCGAAATACTTTGAAGGCAGCGAGCCATCATTAGTAGATTGGTTACGTCAATACTCACCTGACGATGAAAGCGAAACATTCCTACGAGGCTTCTTAGGGCGCATGCTTTTCTCAGGCGAAGAAGTGAAGAAAAAACCATCTGTTCTTTCAGGTGGAGAAAAAGTTCGTTGTATGCTTTCTAAAATGATGCTTTCGGAATCGAATGTATTATTACTAGATGAACCAACGAACCATTTAGACCTTGAATCTATCCAAGCGTTGAATAACGGTCTTACACTATTTAAGGGTGCGATGATTTTCACGTCTCATGACCATCAGTTCATCCAAACTATCGCAAATCGTGTAATCGAAATTCGTGAAGATGGATCAATCTTAGATAAACAATTAACTTACGATGAGTTCCTAGAGTGGAAAGAAGCTCAAAACTTATAAGATACAAAAAGTACAGGATTTATATGATCCTGTACTTTTTTTGTATCTTATGCCACTTTTGATAATTGAGAGAGTACAGATTCATTGAACCCTTTAACGAGCAGCCAGCCCGCTAAGATCATTTCAAATGCCGCTACAGGAAGTGCCAAAAGCCCCCACACTGAAAGTTGTTCAACTACACCAAACAATACTAACAATGCATTAATAAATACAATAACGGCTCCCGACATACCTAAAATTGATAATGGTCTAGGCACTAGCTTCGTTTTATAAAATATATAACTATACATAAGCGTATTAATTCCTAACATAAATAGTGGTCCAAGCATAAACGCCCAATCGTGAATAGCTATTAATAATGTACCGGAAACTTGATAAGACGAAGAGTCTACAGTACCCTCTGCCACAAAATTCTGACTTAATGTTAGTAGTGAAAGTACGCTTATAATACCAATAGTAATAATAACCCCTTCTAGAAATCGGAAGGACACATGCCAAATAGCTATTGTTTCATTGTACTTTTTTAAAATCGGAAACATTGTGGTTGCAGTTCCTATTACAGATACGACCAGGATTAACTCCATTAATGCTCCTAGAGCAATCTGAGTGGAATATTCGGAACCTTGCACTAAATAATCGGATCCATTTAGAATTGGATCGTATAGCAACAACCCGATTACCGCCGATATTGCTGCTACGAAAAACAGTACACCCACAATCTTTGCCGATTTCTGATTTGAGTCCATCTTTTCTCCCCTTACTTATCATTTTTCTTGCTCGTTCAAGTTGACAGTATCCCCATAAAAAAATACTTCTTCCAATGGTAAGTTAAAGACTAAAGCAATGCGAAAAGCCAGCTCTAGTGATGGCGAGTAGTTTCCTTTTTCCAGCGCTACGATTGTTTGTCTTGTTATTCCTGCCTTGTCAGCTAATTGCTGCTGGGTCATTTCATTATTGTTAAACCTTAATTTTCGAATATGATTGCCGACAAGATTTTTGCTCATATTAGACCCCTCTCCTATAGTAATATAGCTTTGATAGAGAGCCGATCACGTCCGAAGTGAATCCCGAAATAATAAGAATAATAAACATCAACGGTAAACTTTGATCAAGCATTAATACTCCCATTGCAGTAATAAATCCAAGAATAAAAACAAAAAAAGAAATTCTGTTTGCTTTCAAATCTATTAATTTATCCAACTCATCTGCAAATGTTGGGACTTTTTCTTTTGTCGTGATTTTAAACAAAATGTTAAAAATTATACTAATTACTATGTGCGCTATTATAGAAACAACCGTTAAGCATAATACGAAGAAGCCCCAATAGCGTAAGGTTTCTGGTGATTCTGATGCATCTTCTGGAAACAGTGGATACATATAAAAGCAGAAGGATATAAAAATGAAAATAGCGCTGAATAAGGAGACGATACTTTTCTTTTCTTGATAGGTCATGCTAACATACCCCCTTTTACTTTTTGTATGTGGTGTTTTACATATTGTATTGTATGCTGTACATTATGTAAGGTTGACTATACATAATGTAAAAATTTCTAAATGCTGTGCTGCATAGCATAAAAAAAGCATTGCTAAAAATTAGCAATGCTTTTAATATTGAAGTTCTATATGAGTGGTGGCATTTACAATTCCTACATTCAGAAAGGATCAGTTATTAGCAACCTTGTCCTTTTTTGAAGTTTTAATAAAACGTCCAAGTAGAGACCTACTCGGTAACTTACCAAGGAATGAATCACTAGTTTCCGAAACCTTTTTCAACACATTCAACAATTTCTCGTCTCCCGCCCAATGTTCTTCAATTACCTCAGGCGAAAACTTATTTAGTAACATATTCACGACAAAAGTAGCTACAATAATATCATCAATAAAACCACCTGGTCCAACTAATCCTTCTGGTAATACATCTACAGGAGTGATGAAATACAAAATCCCACTACCTACGAGTGTTTTACTCTTAGCATCTAAACGGTCATCAAACATCGACTTAACCAATAAGTGAAATAAATCCGGGGCGAACAGAAGATATGGAGTAAACTTCCCGGCCTTACCCGATTTACTTTGTACGTAGTCTGTAATTTTAGAACGCAATTTTATATAGAAGTCTTGTTGCTCTTCATAAGTTGGTAAATCTTTTTTCAGTTCTACATTCATGGTCATATCCCCTTCCTCTATTCACTATACCAAAAAAAAGATTGTTTGAAACATAATTAGCTTGACGACGTCTAATACTAAAATCAAAAAGGAGCAAACACGATGAAAAATATGTTCGTAGTATTAATACCTATCGTTTTTCTTTTTGCCTGTACAAATGAACAGACAAAGCAGTCGACTCCTGAACATACGGAAACCCCGATAACAGAGCCTATTGTCGTTAGAGAAGAAGCAACAGATTTAATGCAATATTTTTTAAATGATAATTCTACAGCGAAGTTTAAAGGAGAAGGCAATGAATATGCAGCTTTCACATTAAAAACCAACCACCTTTTCGATAACTATGTAGCTACCTATGAAGACAATGGTGGGACAGTTATGAGAAGATATTATAAAATTTCACCTACCGAAATCACGCTTATCGATGAGCAAGGTGAAGCATACGAGGAAGCAAATCCTACCCTTCAGGAACTTCAGGCAATGGAGACTATCTCCGTCTATTTAAAAACACCATTAGAAGTGGGAACAGAATTTAATGGTTGGAAGATAACTTCTTCTTCAACAACTGTTGATACAGATTTACAAACTTTCGAAAACGTTGTGGTCTTGGAGAAAATAGATGAGCAAGGAAATCTGATGCGCAAATACTTTGCGAAAGGATATGGGGAAATTCAACGGGATTATATGTCCACAAATGAAGATGAACCATTTATGATATCCTCCATAGTCGAAAAAATAGAATAATACAACAATGAAAAAGGTGATTCGAGTTTAACCTCTCGAATCACCTTTCTTTTAATTGATCAAATATTGATTAAGAGCTTGTTGCAAAGTCGCATACGTTTTCGTTTCATGACCAAATTGAACGCCTAGTTGAATCATCTGTCGAACAACATCCGGTCTAAGACCAGTAATAACAGTACTACAGCCCATCATAGACGTACCATAAATAACTTTCATTAAATGATCAATGACCTCTGTTTCCATTTCTGAAATTCCCGAAAGATCCATTATTAATGTTTGAATGTGCAAACGACCAATCTCTGTAAGTACCTTTTCTTCTAATATACTTGTTCTATAAGTATCTACAGATCCGATTAAAGGTAAAATACAAATGGTTGGTGTAATGGGAATTATAGGAACTGAAAGGGCTTCCACCACTTTACGTTGAGAAGAAATAAGTGCATCCTTATAGGTCGAATAATTTATGAAAAATTCATTTAAAAAGTAGTCTATTTGATTGTTAATCTGCTTTTCTAATTGAAAAAAGGAATCAATTGAAATTGATTTCATCTCTTCATTATATTTTTTAATGAAATGCCACAATGTTCTTCTAATAGCTTGAACCCATTCTAATTTAAACGATAATGTTAAAGAAAAAGTCGCCCATGCAACACCTTCTTGCTTAGCAAAAGCTCTTAGTTTTTCCTGCTCATTGCCATTAATTATGTAACTAGTTAATTTATGTGCATTATTGATCAGATCAATATCGCCAACTCTTAAAATATCATTTATCTTTTCTCTGACATTTACGGCTTGGTTTAATAAGTATGATTCAAAATTTTGTTTGTTTTCCTCTAAATATTCTTTCAGGTTATGTTCTAGTAATATATCAGCCAAAATTTTTCCCCCTATTAAAAACTATACTTTAACTTTTTTACCCTCTTAACAGAGCATTAAACCTATTTACAAAAAAAAGAAGCACATCCAAACGGTGTGCTTCTTTGTCCTCTTATAATTTTGTAACGCTTGCCGCTTGTGGTCCGCGGTTGCCTTCCACTACTTCAAACTCTACTTTTTGACCTTCTTCTAGTGATTTAAAGCCTTCTCCTTGAATTGCTGAGAAGTGTACGAATACATCATTTTCACCTTCTACTTCGATAAAGCCAAATCCTTTTTCTGCATTAAACCATTTTACTGTACCTTGTTTCATTCTATTACCTCCAAAAAATTAATCAATACGTGAAAAAATTCACATATTCCATGAAGTACCGATTTCACATCGATCACTTCATAGGATATGTGAATCATTAATACGGTATTTTTCACATTGAATTGTTACTTAAATTATATCAGCTGGAACATTTTAGTCAACGAGTTTTTTTATAATTCTAAATAGTTTATCGCGAATTCCATATTAATCCATGGTATATTTGTAAATCGTCATCACACGATTCACAAAAGCATTGTTCCTTCTCGGACCAAAAAGCCCAATATTTATCGTGCTTCCCTTTTTCTTTTGGAAATTTATCCCGCAATTCTGCTAGTTTACTTTCTAGATAAGATTGTGCTTCCGATTCATTTTCAAAAGAATGCTTTTCTATAATATGCTGCTCCCAGCCTTCAAACTGCCACCACGGCTCATAGTCGGCCTTCATATAAATAATTTCGAACATTTTCATCGCCTCTAACATTTTTTATTAATACATATTTTACTGTTCCTATTTAAAATGTCTACTTAAAAGGCTTGAAATATATAAATTGAAAATTCCTACTTTTTCGGTTAAGTTATAGTAAAGCCAATAACTATACAGATTAGGAGACTTTGTGATGAATAAACGAGCTCATATACAAATGCATGGAGATGTGGATGGAGTAGGTTTTCGATTTTTAGTAAAACAAAAAGCACAATCACTTGGTTTAAAAGGCTACTGCAAACAAATGGAAAATAAGCACATCGTCATTGATATAGAGGGTTCTACGAATGATTTAGAGGAGCTATTAGAGTATATTCAAAAGGGAGTATCTCCTTTATCTACAACAAATGCCTTTGAAATCGAATTTTTTGATGATTTAAAGGGCTATACCTCCATGCAATCAGATATCGTTTAAAATCAGGTGTAAATGAAACCTTCTTCTAGTTGAATCGTATATAATAGTATCAAAAGGAGGTAACATCATGAGTGAAGTAGTTCAATCCTTCATACGTCATTGCTTAAATATACCGATCATGATCACTTCTTGGTTTGTTTTCTTTTTCTCCACACAAAGTGGATTTTTCTGGAGCTCCGCTTTAGCTATTGGGGTCTATTTAATTTCTAATTTTACGATAAAGAAAATACAACAAAGACGAATTATGAAAAAACACCAAATGACTCTATCCGAGTATTTCCATATTCAGCAACAGTTAAAAGAAGCAAATAAAAAGATTAAAGCTTTAAATAGTCAATATTTGAAAGTGCGTTCTATCAGTTCGTTTAAACAATTATTCGAGATGAATCGTTTAGCAAAACGCATTATCTCTATTGTTAAATCGAATCCCAAAAAATTCTATCAGGCGGAAAACTTCTTTTATGCACATTTAGATTCTGCCGTCGAACTAACTTCCAAATATACATTATTAGTTTCACAGCCGGTGAAAAACAAGGATATGAAGCTTGCTCTACAGGACACACGAGATACACTTGAATCTATCAGTACTGTAATGGAAGAGGATTTACACAGTGTACTAGCCTCAGACGTGGAGCTTCTTAAAATGGAATTGGATTTTGCCAAACTATCTGTGAAACAAACAGAAAGACCTTTATATCTAAAAGGAGAATCAGAAGATGAGCGAAAAGTTATCGAATACAAAAGATGATTTATTAATGGACGAATTATTAGCAAGCCCATTTACTTTGGATACAGCTAAACCGCAAGCCGTTTCAACAGATGCAGAAGCTACTCCTCCAAAATTATTGGATCGTTTATCTGAAGCGGAGCAGCAAAAAGCCCGGCAATTGGCAGAACAAATACCCGCTGGTAACTATGAAGCAATACTAACTTATGGAGCTAATGCCCAAGCAGAGCTTACCCGTTTTTCACACCAAATGTTAGATCATGTTCAAAAGAAAGATATCGGACCTGTTGGAGACATCTTAAGTGATTTGATGAACAAACTATCCGAGATTAATCCAGAGGAATTATCTACACAAAAAAAATCTGGTATTAAAAAATTATTTAGTCGTGTCAATCGTTCTGTTCAGGAGCTTATGACTAAGTATCAAAAGCTAAGCACACAAATAGACCGTATTGGTATTCAGCTAGAGCATTCAAAACGCGGGCTTGTCGAGGACGTTCAAATGCTCAACAAACTATACGACCAAAATAAAACCTATTTCCAAGCGCTTAACGTCTATATTGCTGCAGCAGAGTTAAAGCGAGACGAAATCGTAAATGTAACGATCCCCGAGTTAAGACGTAAAGCAGAATTATCGAATGACCAAATGGCATATCAAGAAGTGAATGATATGGCCCAATTTGTCGATCGTTTAGAAAAAAGAGTATATGATCTACAGTTATCGCGACAAATTACGATTCAAAGTGCACCACAAATTCGCATGATCCAGCAAACCAATCAAACACTTGCCGAAAAAATTCAGTCATCCATTATGACATCTATCCCACTTTGGAAAAATCAAATCGCCATTGCTTTAACATTAAATCGTCAACAAAAAGCGGTAGCTGCACAAAAACAAGTAACTCAAACAACGAATGACCTACTGTTAAAAAATTCAGAGATGCTTAAAGTCAATAGCATTGAAACCGCGAAAGAAAATGAACGTGGTATTGTAGAAATCGATACATTGAAGAAAACACAAGAAAACCTTCTACAAACAATTGAAGAAACGATGCGCATTCAGGCAGATGGTCGTGTGAAACGAAAAGCTGCAGAAATAGAAATTGGCCGCATGGAGGAAGAATTGAAGCAACGCCTGCTTCTCATTGCAGATCAATCTAAAAACCGATCTTCCTAATACACTTAATACAGAAAAGAAGCGCTCGAAGATAAATAATATTCTTCGAGCGCTCTTTCTATAAATGGTATGTTTGTTTATGGGTCTTATTTTAGTTGTACAACGCTTCAGTATGGTCTTAACATATTTTTCTTGTTTTCATCATTAAACACTAATACTTCATGAGAAGAGTCATAAGAATCTCCATAAAAATGTTCATCTTTATACGTGTGTATATTTTCATATGTCCACTTCATAGCTTCATAAATTGCATATTCATCTTCCTCTGATGGAGACCAATATAAAATTTCCAAAATGGTATTTTCACCGGTTGCAAGCGATCGACGTGTATATCCAATACGAGTGGCATGTTTAAATTCTTCCCGTGCATAAAATCTAAGTCGTTTTTCAGAATCAGTATCCTCATAATTTATAGGTTCAACTTCTAATAATATGACTTTATTCTTCTCTTTTAATCGATTCAATAATTTCCGGCCAAGGCCTTCTCCTCGAGCTTCCTTAGAAACAAATAAATAATCCACAAATACAAAGTTTTCAAACTCTACGTACATCAATACATGCTTTGGCCCTTCATCTTTGATATACACATTTTCTTTATCCACCAAAAGTGTTTCCATGTGGACTCGTGATTTCATCTCATCGATTGGAAAATATTGATTCAACTTTTCATACCAATTCATTAAAAACAATTCTCCTTCCAAAATTGTAGTCTCGACAATTTTGTTTGAGAACATTTATAAGAGGAAC
Organism: Psychrobacillus sp. NPDC096623; assembly: GCF_044762655.1. Lineage (NCBI taxonomy): Bacteria > Bacillati > Bacillota > Bacilli > Caryophanales > Bacillaceae > Psychrobacillus > Psychrobacillus sp. NPDC096623. The sequence goes on along the minus strand of NZ_JBIWER010000002.1, from coordinate 701,260 downwards.
AAAATTACGAAGAAAAATCCTCGCTTATATTTATTCCCTTGTTTATACCTCTTAAACAAATTAGGTTAATAAAAAAAGTACTTTTCTTTTAAGAACCTTGCACTACAAGATGAAGCATTTTGCGTAATAATCGTAGTGTTTCTTCTGAAAATTTTTCTAATGAAGAAGCCGTAGCTGATTTTTTATCAAAGATTAAGCGAAATAGATTCAACTGCTCCTCTGTAGCCTCCCGATCATTTAAAAACAGATGTAAAACCGTTATACCAAACTGCTCCTGCTCCAATACTGCCTCCGCGGTATCCATAACACCATTTTGCGCGTATCCAAATGCAGATGGCTCTCCGTCCGAAAATACAAGAAGGAACTTATGCGTCTCCTGTCGATTCGCTAACCGTTGCCCCATCCATCTAATCGCAAAGCCGTCTCTATTATCTTCATGAGCGGTCATTGAAAGAATATTTAAGCCACTATCCTTTTGGCAGTCCTCCAGCTTGTGGATCCATTCAAATGCATTCGGTTGGGAGGATTCCGTTGCTTCATAAGCATCTTCATAATGAAGGACAATTTCATGTGTGATTTTTAGCTGCGTTAGTACATCATGAAACAGTAGCACAGCTTTTTTCGTTTCCTCCATCTTGTCTTGCATGGAAGCTGAGCCGTCCACTAGCAACCCAAATACAGCATTTAACTGAATGCTTGGAGCATTCTTTTTATAAAACGGTTTGGGTCTATCCTCTGTCCAAAGCGCTGTCAATTTGGGAGATAACCTACCTTTTGTTAAGTTTGTTCGTTTATCTAAACGCTTTTGTTCCAGTCGCTTCTTCATCTCTTGTATAAACGCCTTAAGATAAGGCGCATGCTCCTGCCGATACTTGTATAGTAGATGCTTATTGTCAGAAAGACTAGTGGTTTCAATGCGCTGTTCCTTGTAAACTACATTTGTATGTTCTTTACCAAAGGATTTGCCAGCTTTCTTTAAATCACTGGATTGATCTTCACCCCTTCGATTAACTTGTCCTTCTCTACTATTCGCACTTGACTGGCCCTTTCCAGTCATCGTAATTTCATGACCCTCTTGCCCTTCTTCCGCATCGATAGCTGGTTCGGCTTTTCCATCTCTTCCATGCTCCAATTCATATTGGAGATGCACACCGTTTTCCTGCTCATTTTCACGATGCCAGGATCTAAATACCTCTTCAATTGTATCCTTCTTTTCTTCTTCACCAGATTCCGCATTTTTTACCCCTCTATGATAATGAAAATCCTTTGTAGGTAAACTGGAGGAAGAAATAATTGCGTAATATTGCAACAAGCTATCTTCTTTCACATATTCATTTAGAAGAAAATAAAGCTGATAAACTATATCAATAGTATGCTGGGTGTTTGTTGATTCATATACTTTTTGAATAATGCTATTAGCTAGCTTAAAGGAATCTGGTCCTTCTACGAACATCGTACCTTCATAAAGGGATATATATAAATAACTAATAAAGGCATCTGCTAAAAAACCTTTTTGTCTATTTACGCGAAGCTGTTGTTTATGAAAATCTAAATAGGTTTGGATGCGTTTGTTAAATATCTTCTGCGTACCTACTCTTTTTTTCTGAATCATTTCAATCATTCGAAATTCTTCGATACAAAACAATAGCTGATCCTGAAATTTCATTAGATTTATTGGTTTCTCCTGCTGAAACTCCTGCCATTTTAGGACATCGAAAAACTTCCAAAATCCTTCCGACATAAGAAATATATCCGACATTCTACCAGCATGCATCACATGTTCCTCACGATGTCTCCAAAACACACTTAAGGAAATGGTCTGCTCCGCTGGTTGAAATTCCATTAGTTTACGTTCATTGATTGCTAATAAGGTATTTTTAGTTAAAGCTTTTGCTACATTTTCATAATGCATTAATTGTCTTGCGTCTATTGTTTCATTATTGAACTGTATAAAACGGTCAACCGAACCCATTTATCTCCCTCACTTGATCCAAGAAGAGGCCAATGCTAAAACAAGCTGTTTTTCTTGGTCATCCTCTAGCTTTTCCGCAATGGCATACGTAATGGCTCTGATTGGCTCCATATATTGCGCCAATTCAGTAGCATAAAGCAAACTTCTAATGGATGCGGCTTCCTCTGATAGCAATCCTTGTTTCACTTGTTCCATTAAATCACCTGCTAGATTCAGCATAAGTGTATGTAAAGCCTTCGGTGCTTCAGGAAACATTTCTTCCCATAGTTTTTCAAGATGCTCACCGGATATATAGGGAATTGCAAACGAAACGAAACGGTTTTTCAATGCTTCATTCATAGGAGTGGTACCTATATATCCTTCATTGATTGCTGCAATAACGGAAAAATCGGGATGCGCTTTTATTACTTCTCCAGTAAAAGGGTTTGTAAGCATTCTTCTATAATCTAGAACACTATGCAAAATGGGAAGCGTCTCTGATTTCGCCATATTAATCTCATCGATATATAAAATATGACCTTTTTTCATCGCCTCCACTACTGGTCCATCTACAAAATCAATAGTACTTACTCCATCATTTGTCACGATTGTTTTAAAACCTAGCAAAGCCTCTGCGTCTAAGTCAACCGAACAGTTTATACTTTGAACAGGCTGCGAAAAAAACGCCGAAACTGTTTCGGCAAGCTTTGTTTTCCCTGCTCCTGTTGGACCTTTCAATAGTACCGGTTTTTTTAATGAAACAGCAATAAGGACATCCTCTAGTAAATGTTCTTCTGGCGAAAGATATCCACCCGCACCAATCAAAGCTTTATCTTGTTCAGAATGTCCTCGTTTTAGTCTGATTTGTTGTTCTTCCAATACGATTTCTTTCATATTATGCTCTTGTCTCCTTATGAAAAAAACCGATGAAATCATCATCGGTTTTTATTGAAAATATTCTTTGTAGTAGCCTCCAACTTTGCCTGTGTTGTCAATTACAAATATAAATTCTTCTGTTTCATTTTTAACTTCATATGATTTTCCAACGGTAAGGACATTGCTCACAAGAAATTTTTTAGCATCTGTTTGTGTACAAGTCACTGTTTTAATAGTTGGCTTTGTAGCCCAATTCGTATGTATCATTTAACCACGTCCTTTATAACTAGTATACGATTCAAGACAACTTTTTTCAATTAATCATTTTTTTATTAGTTCTTTCAATTGCTTTAATACAATCGCAAAATTCTCTTGTTCTAAATCATCTCGAAAAGCCTGAAAGGGATTCCCCTCGTTTTTTATACGATCTATTACGAATGGAATCGAGAATATATCCGGCTTTAATGACGCTCTAACCTCCTCCCATTTAAGCGGGGTTGCGATCAGCCCCAACTTATTACCCCTTGGTGAAAACGGTGCGATTATCGTCTTACCTTCCTTATGTTGAACATAATCTAAATACAATTTATTCCCTCGATTCTTTTTCAACCTCTCCGTAGTGAACCATTTCGGATCCTGCTCCACTAAAAACTCACACACAAATTTAGTGAAAATACCTGTCTCATCATATGAGAAGCTATTTTCCACTAGTGGTATATAGAGTTGAATGCCTTTTCCTCCTGAGGTTTTCACAAAAGATTTAAGCTGAAACTGATCAAATATTACTTTCATTCGAAGAGCAGCTTCCACAGCGAGTGAAAATTCATCAACTGATGGCGGATCTAAGTCGAATACAATTTCGGTTGGATTTTCCGTATTTACTGTTTGAAAAGGAATATGAAATTCCAATGCTAGTTGGTTCCCTAACCAAAGTAAGGTTTCTAAATCATTACACATAATATAGCTAATATCGTCCATTTGCTTTGTCTTAACAAAATCAGGTATATAATCCGGACTGTTTTTCTGATAGAAACTTTCTCCTGTTACTCCATGTGGAAACCGAATAATTGTTAGAAGCCTATCCTTTAGAAAAGGTAAAAAGTAAGGAGATATTCGTTGCAGGTACAAAAGGTAGTCATCTTTTTGTATCCCTATATCAGGCCAAATAGGTTTATCTGGATGAGTCACCTTTGTACTTGGTGGTAAAGGATATAACTGTTTGTGCATTTGTTGCCAATTACAATCCTGTATTTCTTTATTCAAATTAAACGAATGAAACCTTGGTTCCCTTAATTTTTTGCCATCAAAATCAATACAAGCAATTTCCACGCAAATGGACGGTTCAATTACCCAAATATTATTGGTTAGTTTTGTCCCATTCTTTTGAAATATGGCCATTAATGTATTTTGCTCCATTTCGGATAGTCCATGACGAAACGTTACGACTTCTACTAAAAGATCATTCTGATAAACTGCACCGTGAAAAAAACCATTACCTTTATCGTATTTCGTTAAAATGACACTAATATATCTCCAGTTTTTTATTTTTAACCACGTAGTTGTACGCTGTGCGCTATTCCATGTACTATTCTTTTGTTTAGCGATTAACCCTTCCCCATTATTTGCGATTATTTTATCCCATAATTGAGTATTGTCCTCAAAAACATCAATAGACTGCAATCTTTTTGTATCCTGATAGTTTATAGAAACGGGAAGCTGAATTTTAGTAAAGAGTCGCCCCATTTGCTGCTTTCGCTTAGTTAAAGAAAGGTTAGTTAAATCCTTCCCATTATATTGCAGCAAATCAAAAGCTACATAATGACAGGTAAATGTTTGTGCATTTTTAATAATGCTCTCTTTATTTCGCATACGACCTCTTACCTGCACTTTAGAAAAGTCACTTTGAAAGTTATTTATTAAATAGACTAACTCTCCATCCAACGTTAGTGGTAAAAAGGATTTGATTTCGCTATAAATTTCATGACAGTAGCTTATAATCTCCGGAAATACATCATTTAGTAATTTACCGTTTCTACTTTTAAGTAATGGCTCATTGTCCCAGTGTAAAATGCATCGGAACCCATCATATTTTGTTTCATACAGCCATTCTTTTCCTACAGGGATTTCCGTTGAAGCAGTTAAAAGCATTGGCAACATTTTTCTTCCTACTTCCACTGTTTTTCTTTAGTTTTCATATAAGATGTACATTTGATACATAAAAGAAAGAAAAGATTGCATAGTAAGAAGAAAAAGAAAAAGTGGTGAGCATAATGCATACAGTATGGAAAGGAAGTATTAGTTTTGGATTGGTTAATATTCCCATAAAGCTTCATGCAGCAACAGAAAATAAGGATATTAAATTGCGTCAGCTCCACAAGGAATGTCATACCCCAATAAGCTATGCGAAGGTATGTGAAGGCTGCAAGCAAGAGGTGAAGAATGAGGATATCGTCAAGGCATATGAATACTCTAAAAACAAATTTGTTATTTTAGATGTAGAAGAATTAGAAAAACTTAAAAAAGAAAATGAGGATAAGGCTGTAGAAATAATAGATTTTGTAAAATTAGAAGAAATAGATCCCATTTACTTTGAGCGCAGTTACTTTATGGCCCCAGATAGTGGTGGTAGTAAAGCATACTCTCTTTTAAGGGAAGCATTACAGGAGTCAGGTAAAATAGGCGTTGCGAAAATTATGATACGTTCAAAGGAGCAATTAGCAATTGTACGCGTTTATAAGGAAACGTTAATCATGGAAACTATTCATTTCCCCGATGAAGTTCGTAGTACCGCAGATGTTCCGAATATTCCTTCTGAACAAACGGTCGTAAAAAAAGAACTTGATACGGCGCTTATGCTAGTTGACCAATTAACTACAGCGTTCGATCCAGAAAAATACACGGACGAATATCGAACTGACTTAATGGAACTGATTGAAGAGAAAAAGGCTGGAAACCATGTAGTAACGACTAGCGAAAAACAGACAGAATTACCATCAAATGTGACCGATCTAATGTCTGCACTTCAAGCTTCTCTTGATAAAACAAAACAGAAAAAACCAACGACAAGAAAAAGAGCACCGAAAGCAAAAACCTCTTAGTTCCTATGAGCATGTTTTTATTAAATGCATCATCTCTCATTGCAACTTCTATGTTACACAGAAAAAATGAAAGCGCCTATGCGGACTTGGACAAACATAGGCTACATATATAAACTATGATGAAGGGGCCGTGCCAAGTCACACCCCTTCGTTATTTTTTCGAATACTGTAGCAGTTAATTAATCATCATTCTCTACAACGTGAAAAGATTGCTAAAGATTTTATGAAGTAAAGGTTTATAATTATCAATATATGTTATATTTAAATAATAATTTAATAGGTTACTCAGGATCTATTCGGAAGCATGAAACTTAATAATTTTAGAGATTAAAGAAGAACCTCCAGATGTCAAAAATGTTGAGAACTTAAAAATTGAAATTGAACAATATCCTTTTTCAATAATCATAAATCAATGGAATGAAGATGGGCAAGTGACGAATTTGATCTTATTATGAAATTACATTTCATCAAAAGAGGGTTAATATATTTAAGAATTTATCGCAGAATGGAAACAAGGAAAATCAACTTATATTTTTGATATTAAAATAATTGTCATTAAACTAGTAAATCAAACTTAAAGACTATAAATAGGGCAAGCATAATTATAATCCCTTCACTAATAGTTAGTATATATTGTTTTGTGTTCCTCGAAAATTTACGTTCAAAAAATGCCCTTACAAAATAATCTATTCCAATGTAGAAAAAAGAGGTTATTAGTAAAACGTTTATCGAATAACCTTCGATAAAGATTAAGTTCGTAGTAAATATAAATGCAATTAAGGAAGTAATTCTGATAAACCAATCAATTTTCCTATGCCATTCGTTAAAATGTTTGTTAGGATAAAAAGACTTTTTTTCTTTCTCGATATTAAATGATTTTCTTAAAAGTAACTTAAATAAAGAATTTATAACAAACACAATCAACACAATTAATGCAAAGTTTACCCAAATCAGATGAAAACCCCCATATTAAACATTCTGCCATTAAGTAGAAACAGTAATTACATATTATGGTACGTTCTAAAATAATTTAAGTTTCATTAATTTGCAACAAACCAATTCAAAACTGTATATTTGCGAAATATGCAATCATGTAAAAAACTCCCGGTCCTTTTAGAACAAAACCTAGCTATGCGGTTGATTGCCGCTCAGTCGGACGCTTTCGCAGGCATAGTTTCAGCGACTTCCCTTGCTCCTGGCCAAGCTCGTCGCAAAAAAGATTTTAGCTACGATCAGTCTAGGGTCTTCAGCTCATGTACCTGTTGCCCTGCGCTCCAATCAACAATAATAATTAGTCTTTATCTTTCATTGGCTTTGTTAATTCCTAAAAAACTGGACAACCTTTTTATCATAGCGATAAGCCATACTCATTCTTATAGCAGAGTACTACTCACTATATGGATAATAGTATAAGGTGGCGACTTCGGCGGTGGCCAACAGGATGATGGATTATCCAATCGTTGCCGCAGGACGTGGAGAACTTAGGTTGCCTTCCCATAAGAGAGGTGGTGCTCTAGCCTAGGTACCCCACCTGTAACAAAAATCAGTAGTATTATTGTCTAGATTTTATTATTCAAAAAAGACTCCCAATATTATGGGAGTCTTTTAATATTAACTATTTAGTAATAAGTCTTCTGGGTTTTCCAGTAATTCTTTAACTGTTTTCAAGAAACCTACTGAATCTTTACCATCAATAACACGGTGGTCATAAGATAATGCAATGTACATCATTGGGCGGATTTCAACTTCATTTCCAACAGCGATTGGACGTTTTTGGATTGTGTGCATCCCTAGTATACCTACTTGCGTACCGTTTAAGATAGGAGTGGACATCAATGATCCAAATACCCCACCATTAGTGATAGTGAAAGAACCACCAGACATATCAGATAGTGCTAATTTGTTATCACGAGCTTTTTTAGCTAGTTCTCCAATATTAGCTTCGATTTCTGCGAAGTTTTTACGGTCTGCATCACGAACGATCGGAACTACTAGACCACCTTCTGTAGAAACTGCGATACCAATATCAAAGAAGTTATTTTTCACGATATCTGTTCCATCAATTTGAGAGTTTACATATGGATATTTTTTAAGTGCAGCTACTACAGCTTTTGTGAAGAACGACATAAAACCAAGACGTACATCATTTTCTTCAAAGAATTGATCTTTTTTACGTGAACGCAATGCCATCACATTCGTCATATCAATTTCATTGAAAGTTGTAAGCATTGCAGTATTTTGTCTTACTTCTAATAAACGAGAAGCGATTGTTTGACGACGACGAGACATTTTCTCACGAGTTGTACGACCATCATCTTCTTTAGCTGCACTAGCCGCTGGAGCTGGTACTGCTTTTGAAGGTGCTGGTGCAGAGCCATGAACTGAAACATCTTGTACACGTACGCGACCCATTGGATCCACTGGTGAAATGTCGCTTAAGTTAATGCCTTTTTCACGAGCTAATTTGCGCGCTGCAGGACTAGCGATTGTACGGTCTTGCTCAGTTGAAGTTTCTTCTGCAACTGGTGCTGCCTTAGGCGCCTCAGGAGCTTTAACCTCTTCTTTTGCTTCCGGTTGTGACGATGGAGCTGATGCAGATGCACCTGAACCCGCACCAACTACTGCGATTACTTGCCCTACTTGAACAGTATCTCCTTCAGCAGCTAAAAGTTCACTAACTACTCCAGCTTCCTCGGAAATAACTTCTACGTTTACTTTATCTGTTTCAAGTTCAACAATGAACTCACCTTTTGCAACTGTATCACCTGGTTGTTTTAACCACTGTGCAATAGTACCCTCTGTAATCGATTCTGCTAATTCTGGAACAATAATGTCTGCCACTTGAATTTCCTCCTCTATGTCTAATCCTATCTTATAAGTCTTTTAAAGCTTCTTCAATAATACGTGCTTGTTCTACTTTATACGTATCTCCATCACCTTCAGCAGGACTTGCTCTATGCACACGACCTACATAAGTAATTTCTTGATCTTCTGCTATTTCTAGTAGATATGGTAGAGCAAAGTTCCAAGACCCCATGTTTTGAGGTTCTTCCTGAGCCCAAACTAATTGTTTCGCATTTGGGAAACGTGCCACAATAGCTTGAATCTTTTCTTGTGGGAACGGATAAAGCTGTTCAACACGTACTATGTGAAGATGATCGAAACCTGCACCATCTTTTACTTTGTCTGCTAAGTCTATTGCAAGTTTACCACTAACAAAGATAATTTTCTCTACTTTGTCTGTTTGTTGACCTAAACCTGGTTGCTCAACAACTGTTTCAAATTGACCAGAACTCAAATCAGCTACATCAGCTCCAACTAGAGGATGACGTAATAATGATTTTGGCGAAACAATTATTAACGGACGAATAGCATCTTCTTTTAACATTTTTGCTTGTCTGCGTAAAATGTGGAAATAGTTAGCCGCACTTGAAAGATTGGCAACCGTCCAGTTATTTTCAGCTGCTAATTGTAAATAACGTTCTAAACGGGCACTAGAGTGCTCAGAACCTTGTCCTTCAGCAGCATGTGGCAATAGCATAACCAAGCCCGATTTAAGACCCCATTTAGCTCTCGCTGAACTGATAAAGTTATCGAACATAACCTGAGCCATATTAGCGAAATCGCCGTATTGTGCTTCCCAAATAGTTAAAGAATTATTATCTTCTAAATTATAGCCGAATTCATACCCTAAAATTGCAGCTTCTGTCAGTGGACTGTTGTGCACGACGAAAGATGCTTTTCCATCACTGATTGCGTGAATTGGTGTTAATTCTGCTCCGGTTTTCTCATCATGAAGCACTAAATGTCTATGAGAGAATGTCCCACGTTGTGCATCCTGACCAGTCAAACGAATAGAATTACCTTCTTGTAGAATAGTTGCAAATGCAAGAGTTTCAGCATGACCCCAATCAACTTTACCTTTACCTTTGAATGGCTCTTCACGACGTTTTAATATTTTTTCAAGCTTTTTAAATGCACTAAAGTCTGCTGGCCAAGTAAGTAGCTCTTCATTTATTTTGGCAAGCTTGCTTTCTTCTACCCCAGTTTGAATTTCTGGCATCCCATCTAATACTACTTGTGGTATCACGATATCATGAACAGTGGATGGCGGAAGCTCCTTCACACGATCATAAGCTTGTTGCATTTCAGCGAAAATCGATTCGTCTAAAGTTTTTACTTCTGAAGATTCAATTAAGCTCTCTTCCACTAATTGCTGACCATATAATTCACGAACAGTTGGATGCTTATGAATCGAATGGTACATTGTTGGATTCGTAACTAATGGCTCATCCATTTCGTTATGACCATAGCGGCGATAGCCTAACAAGTCGATAACAATATCTTTTCCAAACTTTTGGCGGTATTCATGTGCAAATTTTGCAACACCAATCACTGCTTCTGGATCATCTGCATTTACATGAATAACAGGTACTTCATACCCTTTTGCAGGATCAGAAGAATAATTAGTTGAACGAGAATCATAATGTTCCGTAGTGAAACCAATCATATTATTCGCAATAATATGGATTGAACCACCAGTTTGGAATCCACGAACTCTACTATAGTTTAATACTTCGGTTACTACTCCTTGTCCTGGGAAAGCAGCATCGCCATGTACAAGAATAGCAAAAGCAGCGTTTTTGTCCTGAATAGGGTATCCAGGTGCGTCAGTTGTTTCTTGTGCAGCACGGGTTTGACCCGTTACAATTGGACTTACAACTTCTAAATGCGAAGGATTATACGCAAGTTTCACTTTTAAACCTGAATGTGAAAGATAACTTGCTCCTTTATGATATTTTACGTCTCCAAACCATCCCTCAGAAAGTTTCAGCGAACCATCCTTTGGTAAAAATGAGTCAGTAGGAACATGTGCAAATTCTGCAAACATCATTTCATAAGGCTTGTTTAGAACATGTGTCAGCACATTTAAACGACCACGGTGAGCCATCCCAATATTAACTTGTTTTGTGTTTGTTAAATCTGATTGACGAACTAACTCATCCATTAATACAACTAAAGAATCTAAACCTTCGATAGAAAAACGTTTTGCTCCTACAAACGTACGGTGAATGAATTTTTCAAATCCTTCTACCTGTGTTAAACGTTTAAGTAATTGTTTTTTGTCTTCAGCTGAAAGTTTTTCTTTTATAGCACCATTTTCAATCTTTTCTTGTAGCCAAACACGTTCATCTGAATTGACAATATGAGCAATTTCAAATGCAATCTTATCTGTATACATAGAACGTAAATGTTCAATTGCTTGCAAACCATTCGTAATATTTGCTGGTGCATTTTTTATTAGAAAAGAAACAGGTACTTCTCGTAAATCTTGTTCCGTTAAACCATAAGTACTTAGATTGATTTTCGAATCTTCTTTTGGTCCATCATTTAATGGATAAATATTAGCCGTTAAGTGACCATGTGTGCGTATTGCGTCTGCAAGCTGAATTGCATGAATCACTTTCTCTATATTATTCGGCTCTACTTCTTGTGTCCCAGAGCTGCTAGCTAATATTGAAGTCGGAATCTTTGGTGCACCATACTGCTGAAATAACTCTACTAATTCAGGATCTACATCGTCAGGAGACTGTAAAAATACATCATACTGCTCCATCACATAACCAAGGTTAGGACCAGAAAAAGCTGACCAAGGTGTTCGATTGTTCGACATTTAAAAAAACCTCCAACATTTTGTGCCTTTAGGCATTTATCAAAAATTCTTATTAATGGTTAAAAAAGTTTCATGATATCTACACAAAGTCCATGCATATATCTGTATATAGTTTACCACTTTTTTAAATAGTCACAAACTATCCTTATATAAGGACAATTTTTCCCTCTCAATCTTACTACTATAGGAAAAAAAAACAATGGTTTTTTTCAAAAAAATTAGGAAAATGGCTTATTTTTTAGACTTTCTCACTGAATGATTATTCACTTGTAAATTTAGGGAATAAAATGTAAAATTTTGACCCTTTCCCCTCTTCACTAGTAACAGAAATAGTACCAGCATATTCAATTACCAAGCTTTTTACTATACTTAACCCTAAGCCAGAACCACCATTATTTTTAGTTCTTGCTTCCTCAACCGTGTAAAAGCGTTCAAAAATTTTAGACAATGCAGCTTCTGGGATACCAACACCATTATCTTCCACCGTTATTTGCACCTGATTTCTGATATTTTGGACGGTTGCTTTTATATAAGGTCGGTTATCGTTATATTTTAGCGCATTTTCGATTAAATTTCGCAATATTTGCTCTAGTGCGGTTGCAGGAACGAGTACTTTTACTTGTTCCTGTCCTTGAATATCGATTATTGCCTCTGGTGACAATTGCAAATAATATTGTTGCAGCTGTTGCAGGATAGAAACGACAGAAGTAGATTCCTTCTTATTACTAAGCTCATTTTTCGCTAACTTTAACATTTCTTCGATTAAAAGCTTCATTTTTTGTATTTCGTGTAGAGAGATTTCTAGGGACTCATCTAATATTGAGCGATCCTCTTTGCCCCAGCGATTTAATAATGATAAATGCCCCTCCACCACTTGTACCGGGGTGCGCAATTCATGTGAGACATTGTGAATAAACTCATCCTGTCTCGTAATCGTTTTGGATACTTCATCCATCAGTTCCTTGTAAATTTTAAGAAGCTCTCCAATTTCATCTTCTTTTTCATATTGAAAGCTAACTATTTTCGAAAACTTTGTTTGTTTTGCCAGTTGCATTTCATCCCGTAGTTCCTTCATAGGTCTTAACAATACGGAGGATAACATATAACCAATTAGTGCAGATAACACAAGCGCAATTAATGCGAATATGCCCATCGCAATTAATATATAATTCATAAGTTGAGAAAAGCTTTCTAAACTATGAGAGATTTGAACGTACCCTTTAAACAAACCGAAGTCTATTTCGGCTACTTTATGAAAAACTTCATTACCATTGATTTCTTCTCTTACAAATTCCTCTGTTTGGAGCGAAGCCGATTTCGGAAAATCGCTAGCATCATTGATACGTAGAATTTCGATTCCATCTTGATTCAACACGCGAATAGATTGCTTTTGATTGACCAATTGGTTGAGTAATGTTCTGTTTTTTTGAATATCCTGAATGGAGATAATGGGACCATTTGCTTTAAAAAAGTGCGTAACTTCATCCAATGTATTTTGCGCAATTTTTTCCTCCGAGATTTGCAGCCAATTGAAGAGAGAAAAATATAGTATAATACACATCATCAGGAAGCTTAAAAAGATGGAAATCGCGGATGCGTATGTCCATTTCCGTTGTAAAGTCCATGGATTATTTTTCATCTCATAACATACCCTACGCCTCTAACTGTCTCAATAGTGGCTGCAATTTCAGAGGGGAGTTTTTTTCTCAAATGCCTTATGTATACATCCACAACATTTGTTTCAACCTCTACATCATATCCCCATACTTTTTCCAAAATGGCATCTCTAGACAAGACCATATTAAAATTCTCCATTAAATAGACAAGCATATCGTATTCTGTTTTAGTTAGTTCGACTTCCTTTCCAGAATAGAAAACCTGATGTGCCTTTTGATCCACTACCAATCCTTTAATAGTCAATTCACTTTTTTTGCTTTCTAAAGTAGGCTCAACCCTTCTAAAAATTGCACGAATTCTAGCTAATAGCTCCTCAATAGCAAAAGGTTTCACTACATAATCGTCAGCACCTGCCTCTAAACCTGATACTCGATCAATAATCGCATCTCTTGCAGTGATTAAAATAATAGGTGTATTTTTCTTTTTGCGAACTCTTCGACAAATCTCTAATCCATTAAGACTTGGCAGCATGACATCAATTAACATTAGATCATAATCATGGTTTAAAGCTAAATCTGCTCCCTCGCGACCATCATGTGAAACAGTGACTTGAAAATTTTCATGCTGTAACTCTAGCTCCACAAACTTCGCAATATTTACTTCATCTTCGATTAAAAGAATATGTTGAATCATTAATTCACCCACCTCATTATTGGCTTACTTTACATGAAGAAAAAGCCGTTCCATCAGGTATGAACGGCGTTGATGTAAATATAATTGTTCTTCCCGTTTTTCTTCGCAGTATATAGTGCTTGGTCAGCATTATCTAATAGTTCGTCGGTGGAAGACCCATCATTTGGGAAAATAGCGATACCGATAGATGACGTTGGCGAAAAATTAATGTCATCTATTATCCAGCCTCTACGTAAGTTTTGCTGAATTACCAGGACAATTTCATCGACTGTCTGACTTCTACCATTCACATAATCTGCAATTCGATCAATAATGACGACAAACTCATCGCCTCCAATACGATAGACATTGTATTTGTTGTTTAAGCTAATCTGGAGATTATCCGCAAAATGCGTTAAAAACTGATCGCCCACATCATGTCCATACAAATCATTAATGCCTTTAAAATTATCTCCATCTATATAGAGTAATGCGACATTTGGAAATTCAACACTTGCTGACGAAATCGAAACTGGAAAATCTTCATAAAAAGAACGTCGATTAGGCAGGCTAGTTAAACTGTCATGAAATGCCATAAACATCAGTTGATCTTCCAAAGCCCGTTTCTCTGTAATTTCACGAGATACAATAACAAACCATTTTTCTTCCTCATCATCTACTGTACTTTCTACTGTTGTAATAGATGTATCCGTCCAAATAGAATTTCCATCCTTTGTTTGTAGAAGTAGCTCCACTCGGTACTTTTCTATCAGTTCTAACTTAGAGTAATTTACTAATTCCGATTGATCTGTAATCAGATTAAAATAATAACTACCTAGTAATTCTTCTTTATCATACTTTAAGATTGTTTCATGACTAGGTGAGGAGTAAAGTAAGTAACCTTCTGCATCCGTTATAGCTATTAAATCATTGGAATGTTCAGTTATCAATTTGAAGGAGCGCTCAATATTTCGTAGTTCGCTCATCATACGTTTCTTTTCTGTGTTATCGAATTGAATTGTTAAAAACTTTTCAATTTGTCCAAAATCATTTTTTATCGGTACAACGATTGCGTTTACCCAATAGAACGAGCCATATTTCGTTCGATTACGTATTTGACCATGCCAAATACCTCCATTATTAACTACCTCCCACATATTATCGAAAAAAGCCTCGTCATGATAATTTGAATTAATCATATGGAAAGTATTTCCGATTAACTCTTCCTTGCTAAACTTCGTTGTTGTTTCGAATAATTCGTTTACTACTTCAATTACTCCATCTTCATTGGTCATTGCAACTAGTGCAACCTCATTAATAGCTTTGCGGAAAGTCTCTAAAACATACATAGATTCTTGCATATGTGCCGTCCGGGAAACTTCCTTTGTTGTGGCTAAAATATACGTATATCCATTTTCAAAAATAGGAATAGCTGTAGTCTCATTTATATATGTTTCTGATTTAACGCAATAATGATCCTGATAGCAAACGGATTGTTTCTGCTTGCATGCACGATTATAATGTTGGACTATTGTTTTATTGTGAAATTCGTTAAAGCATTCATCTAGCGATTTTCCTATAGGATTTTCCGAGAATAACTCCTCGGCCTTTTTGTTGATAAACTCATACACATAAGTAGAATCTACCTTACGCATAAAGAACACATAATCATCGGCTAAATCATATAATAAATGGAATTGAGTATGGTTTAAGAAGGATTGAGGCATCTATTTAATAACTCCTATCAAGTTCTATACTAAGCTAGTTTAATCATATGTATTTAAGGTGAAAGTTACAAGTAAATTACGTTTATTAATTGAAATATTTTTTACAAAAATTAAATTATTTTTAAAAAACTTTCTACTATGCAAAAACGAAAAAACAAAGTATATTATTAATGCAAATAATTTTATAAGGCAAAGTTCGCTTTGCCGAGGGAAGGCAAATGGTGCGCCACCAGTTTTGAGCTGGTCCTAGTAGGTTCGATTCCTACCCCGAAATTTTTTATGCACGATGAAGTGAAAAATTTCAGGGGAACTAGGATGACTCTGCTCATTTATTGGTTCTTTTAGGGGGCGCTTTTTTTGATAAAAAAACGAGATTTATTCGAATGTACATCTCTTTATGAACTTATGTCAGATCCAACCATTTTGCCTTTCGTACGACAAAAAGCAAGTTCGGCAGATGAATACTGGTTTATTACGAAACAGTTAATGGAAGAAGAAGAAAAAGGAACAGTTATTTCTCGGACAATTATAAGCGATTTTGGTCAACCAATCGGGACGATTAATCTTTTCGATGTTGAAGATGGTGCAGGATTTTTAGGCACATGGATAGGTTGTCCATTTCAAGGTCTTGGCTATAACAAAAAAGCAAAAGAATCATTTTTGCAGGAGCTTTTCTTTGAATTAGATATCCATACTGTATTTTTGCGAATTCGTAAAAATAATAGCAAAAGTATTCGCGCTACTCAAAAATTAGGCTATGCACTAAATGCCAATGAGTCTCATCCTTCCATCTATAGAGAGATTAATGCGAAAGAGGAAGTATTTGATTTATATTATATTCCAAAGGACCTCTTCCACTTAGTACTAATGCAACAAGAAAACGAAGAGGAGCAAGCAATGTAAGAAAAACCTGTCCCTATAGTTCTCGATGTGCTTTGGACAGTCGTTTCGCTATATAGATTACGGAGTGATTTTTTAGGGATGCTGGTTGGTTGTGACGTCTATCACAACCAACCAGCATCCTTATTTTTTCAAAGTTAAGTATCAAATAATCTTGAATCATACTTTCTTCTAAAAAACTCCCGTCACTTCACAATAGTGACGGGAGTGTATTATTTTTGATAGGTTAGTAATAACTCAACAAATTGCTCCGGTGTCTTTGATGGGTTTACCTCGAACATTCGATCAATCATTTCTTCCTTCTCGCCCACCATGCGTTGGAATGAATCGATAAACGTGCTTGCAGTAAGATCTTCCTCTTCTAGTACATAAGCATATCCTTGTTTCTCAAAGTATTTGGCATTCAATACTTGGTCTCCTCTACTCGCATGTATGGATAAAGGAATGAGTAACATCGGTTTTTTTAGTTCTAGAAACTCAAAAATAGAGTTGGAGCCAGCTCGACTAATGACAAAATCAGACATTTTCATCAGATGAGGCAGTTCGTTTGTAACATATTCAAATGCTATATAGTTCGTTTTTCCAACTAAAGATTCATCTAGGTTACCTTTTCCGCATAAATGGATAAGTTGAAATTTACTAGTTAACTGTTCAATATTTTGCTTAATAACATCATTGATTTTCGCGGAGCCCTGACTTCCGCCCATAATAATAATTGTTTGTTTCGTTGCATCAAAGCCCGTTAGCTGTTCGGCAATTTTGTCATCCCCGTGAAATAAATCAGGACGTAGTATTGCCCCTATCGATGAAGCTTTACTTTCAGGCAAATGCTTTACCGTATCGTCAAATACTGTGAAAATATGCTCCGCAAACGATGAAGCTATTTTGTTGGCTAGCCCTGGGGTTAAATCTGATTCATGAATCACAACTGGTATGTTCGCAAGTTTTGCCGCAAGTACTACAGGAACAGAAACAAAGCCTCCTTTTGAAAATATGAGAGATGGTTTCACTTTTTTCAATACCGTTAGTGCCTGTAATGTTCCATATAGTACTTTAAATGGATCAGAGAAATTTTTTAGAGAAAAATACCTTCTTAACTTTCCATTTGAAATAGAATGATAAGGTATTTCCGGAAACTTCTCACCAATTATTGTTTTTTCAATCCCATTATATGAACCAATATAATGGACATTATATCTTTTCTTTATTAACTCGGGTATAATGGCTTCATTTAACGAAACATGACCAGCCGTTCCCCCACCCGTTAAAATGATTGTGTTATTATTCATCTATAATCTCCTAACTAATTTTATAACTTTAAAGGATGTCTGCCCAAATGCACGAAATGAGAACTCTACCAGAAAAAAGTAAATATATGATTAAAATCGTATTGCCAATATTAATCACACAAGTTGCACTCTATTTAATGACGTTTTTTGATATTTTAATGACAAGTAAATATAGTATTGACCATTTAGCTGGTGTTTCTATCGGTTCATCCTTATGGTTGCCTGTGTACACCGCCTTAACTGGTATATTAATAGGCATTACGCCAATTGTAGCACAATTGATAGGAGCAAAAAAGAAGAAAGATGTACGTACCTTTGTTCAACAAGCATTTTATATAGCAATAGTACTAGCAATTATCGTTTTTCTCGGTATTTTCTTGCTTATTGATCCAGTACTGAACTTAATACCTCTTGAAGATAGTGTACGCATCGTAGCAAAGAAATATTTGTTCATGCTAAGTATCGGACTGATTCCTTTATTTTTATATAGTGTGTTGCGATCTTTTATTGACGCTTTAGGAAAAACAAGAGTTTCCATGTTCATCACATTACTATCCGCCCCCATTAACATTGCTTTAAATTACTTATTTATATATGGGAAACTCGGATTTCCAGAGCTTGGTGGTGTCGGAGCAGGTCTAGCCTCTGCTATTACATATTGGTTAATATTGCTGATCGCAATAATAATCGTTGTACGCATCAGTCCCTTTGCACATTTAAAAATTCTCCAAGGATGGACTAAACCTTCTTTAGGTAAAATACGAGCAATAATGAAAATTGGAGTTCCAATAGGAATATCTCTTTTTGCAGAAACGACTATATTCTCGGCCGTCACTATTCTTATGAGTGTATATTCTACTGAGGTTATATCTGCTCACCAAATAGCGATGAATTTCACCTCGCTGCTGTACATGGTGCCACTGAGCATCGCAATGGGAGCAACAATTTTAGTAGGACATGAAATTGGTGCGAAACGATTCGCGGACGCAAAAACATTTAGCTGGTTGAGTGTTGCAACTGCCATTTGTTTTAGTATAGTTTCTATTTCAATTTTACTGTTATTTAGAGAACAAATTGCTGCTGTGTATACGGACGATCGTTATGTAATTGAATTGACAGTTCAATTTTTCTTATTTGCTGCACTTTTCCAGCTATCTGATGCGATTCAAGCGCCAGTCCAAGGAGCATTACGTGGCTATAAAGATGTAACAATGACATTTATTATGGCAATCATTTCTTACTGGATAATTGGTTTACCTACCGGTTATATATTAGCCAACTACACATCTTTTGAGCGCTTCGGATATTGGATTGGATTGATTGTAGGCCTGTCTATAGGGGCAATTACCCTAACCGCAAGGCTAATTTATATACAGAGGAAGATGAAAGAGCAGTGAGCTAGAAATGAATAAAAATCCCGTTCGAGAGTAAGTCATTTTCTAGTTAGAGTAAGTCATTTTCTAGTTAGAGTAAGTGGACACTGAGCGAGAGAATTCGGCTTTTTTCAAAATGATTCAGCCTCTTAGGGGGGTATTATTCCCCAAACTACAAATAAAAAAACGACGCTAAATATGCGTCGTTTTTTATGTTAATTATTTTCCGATGAATTGCTGTGTCCAATAATAACCACTATCCGATAAACCTACACCAATATGCGTAAAGGAAGCGTTCATAATGTTCGCTTTATGACCTGGAGAGTTCATCCAACCTTCTACTACTTCTTGAGGACTACGTTGACCCATTGCAATATTTTCAGCTGCAGATTTATACGTAATTCCCATTGACTTCATTTGATCAAATGGTGATCCGTAAGTTGGGCTTGTATGAGAAAAATAGTTTTTATTTTTCATATCTTGTGATTTTGCTTGTGCTGACTGCGTAAGTTTTGTATCAATTTGAAGTGCTTTCAATCCAGCTTTAGCACGTTCTTTGTTAGTTAAATCAACAACCTGTTGAATTTCAGAAGTAACTTTTACCTCTTGCTTTACTTCAGGAGTTGGTTTTTGTACTACTGGTACTTGTTCTACTTTTTGTTCAATTGGCGCTACTGGCGCTTTTACTTCTGGTTTTTCTTCAACAGGCTTAGCTGGAGTAACCACTTCTGGTTTTTCTTCAACAGGCTTAGCTGGAGTAACCACTTCTGGTTTTTTAACTGGTTCAGTTGGCTTGACTACTTCTTTATCTATTGCTACTGGTTTTTTCTCTACTTCGTTTATATTAATCTTATTTGCATTTTGAAGATTTAGAAGCTGTGCAAATGTTAATTGCATAATATGATCCAAGTTTACTTGTGCGGAAACATTATTTGTTGCTCCCCATTTATATATAACGGATGTCTTTGCCTCGGAAGCAGTTGGTGAAAACCCGGTATTCATAGACGCGCTAGCAGTATTGGCAGAGAGTAATAACCCACTCGCTAAAATTCCAGCCATAATCGTATGTTTTTTATTCATGTTTCATTTCCTCCTTCTTTTGTGCTCCCTTATTGTAAACACAAAATAGACGGAAATTTTCACATAAAATATTCCAAAGAAACCAAATGAAACTTTTATACCTTCAAATCTACTATTCTAGGTAAGATTTTTGGATAACTTAACCACTTTGCTAAAATATTAGCTATGATCTGCTGTTGACAGTTTTTTAAATTCTTCTTTATAAAGATTATGCATCATTATCTGCTCATTTTCAGATAGCCCGCTATTATTAATCCGATCCATTGCTAAACTATACTTTTTTTGTATAGATAACCTCGCTCTAGGGTGAGTAAATTCATCTAATAGCTCCGAATGAATTATCGCTCTAACCTCGTCTTCCGTTTGGATATCCCTAACTGATTGCCTATTTTGATAAAGTACCTGAAATGCTTTAATCATTTAGAGTATCTCCTATTACAACGATTGTTTCCACATTTTCACCAATAATAACGATCTGAGGCTCCATTTTAATGTATTCTGGAAGCCACTGCACCATTCCATATGCATATTGAAACAAATATGGGTTTTTATAACCTTTTAATGGAACATACCCCTTCATACGATAAACTGTGTCTGGAAGACCTTTAACCCACTGTTCAAACTCTTCTTGCTCAATAGACTCTGTGAAGGTGTGTAAACGGGAAGATAAAGTTAATTGTTTCCCTATTGCCGCTTGCTTCACCTCTTGCCCGTGAAAAGTAGCCTCTAGATTGGTTATCATTTTTAATGGCAATTTAGCATTGGAAGACTGAATAACTGGTGCATGACTATTTAATCCTTGGATTTGCATCGTCACCGCAGCTACTTCATCATCAGATAGTAAATCTACTTTATTTGCTACTATTAAATGAGCATGTTTAATCTGCTCTAAAAATAACATTCGTGTTTGAGGAGACATTTTGTCTCGATCCAGCCACCGCTTACAATCTGCAACCGTTATAATACCTTTCATATTCAATCTGCTTGCAAAAAAAGGAGATAAAACGGCATCCATCGCTTCCACAGGATGAGCTGCGCCAGTTGTTTCTATTAAAAGCACATCGAATTCTTCACCCTCTAATAGCATTTGTAACTGTGCTTCCATCTTTTCAGCACCTGTGCAGCAAATACATCCCTCAAGCATTTCCTTAATCGGAACATCCTCGTCCACTGATTTGCTATCAAAAGGTAATTTCCCTAATTCATTCATAATAACTGCTGGCTTTAAACCCTCTGCTTTCAATTGCTCGATTAAATGAGATAATAAAGAAGTTTTCCCACTTCCTAAAAATCCACTAAGTAGATAGACATCCTTCATATTATTTACTCCTAACTATCGTTGAAAAAGCTGACCAAAAAGGCCAGCTCTCTCCAACACATTATTTGTTCAACAAATCTCTCACTATTTCTTGTGCTTTTTGTAACTGCGGATCGTCTTCTAAGATTTTTGTTCTTAGTTTATCCATCAATTGATAAGACGTTTCTCCATTTATATCTCCTGATACAGTCAGTTTGTTGTCCGCTTGGAATTTTTTCACCGCAGCATTCATCTGCTCATCAAAATTACCATCAACCACACCTACATCATAGCCTACTGCTTTTAACATTTCTTCTGCTGTTTGAACTGCTTCAGATGACTGATTGATCTTCAAAGTTACTGAAGTGTCTAAAGGTGGCAGCATCGCATAGGATGGATATTCAACTGCATAATCGGGTTTAATTCCTTTTTCGTGAATCCAGTTTCCATCAGGAGTTAACCATTTAGCAGTAGTAATTTTAATATTTGAACCATCCGGCAGATCATTCACTGTTTGGACAGTCCCTTTACCGAAAGATTTTAAACCAACTAATGGAACTTTTGCAGACTCACTTAAAGCACCTGCTAAAATTTCAGAGGCTGATGCACTACCTTCATCAATTACAAGGCTTACAGGAACATCAACACGAGTGCCAGGTGTAGCAACTGTAATATCTTTTTTGCCTTGAATTTCAATTTGCAGTATGTTTTTCCCTTCCTCAACAAAGAGATTAGAAATATCAATTGCAGAAGATAACAAACCACCAGGATTTTGACGAACATCAAGCACAAGTGCTTTCATGCCCTCTTTTTCCATAGCCTCAATTGCTGTTAGCAATTCATCATACGTGTTAGTCGAAAAACTAGATATAATAATATGCGCAACTTGCTCATCCAACATTTCTGCATAAACCGTTTCAATCGGAATATCGTCACGTACAATTGTAACTTCCATTAATGCATTATTACCACGCTGTATGGACAAAGTCACTTCCGTCCCCTTACTACCACGAATAAGCAACACTGCTTCTGATGCACTATACCCTTTAATATCTTTACCATCTACGGCAATGATTTTGTCATTTGGCATAAGCCCAGCTTTTTCAGCTGGTGAATTTTTAATAGGAGAGACAATATTTATAATGCCATCTCTTTCTTGAATCTCTGCCCCAATACCTTGAAAACTAGAGGAAATATTTTCGTTGAATTGTGAAGCTTCATCCTGGTTCATATAATCAGAATATGGATCCTCTAATGCATCAATCATTCCATTTATAGCTCCATTTATCACTGCTTCTTCGTCTACCTCTTTATAGTATTCTTCCTCTAATTTATCATAGGCCAAATACAATTTAGCGAATTCCGAACGCTCATTCTGACTTACTGGATTTACGTTTACAACCTTTTCGTCACCCCATGTTAACGCGATCATAGTGACCGCAGCTGTTGCCACAATTAAAGCAAAAGTACTTAAAAGTAAAACAAAAGGTTTCATTTTTATATATTTTGAAGCTGGTTTAACATCTGTTGCCTGTTCATCATTATTCTGCTTATGTTCGTCCAATTTCTTTCACCCTTTTCAGAAAAACTACCCTTAAAATATATGTAGTATTTAATACTTTAAGTCATCGCATATTTTAAAAATAGACTGTCATATAAATGACAGTCTATTTATGATTGATTGGTTTATCCAAAGCCAAAATATAAATTAGTCTTGAATAGCTGCTTCTAATGCTACAACAATCATTTCATTAAATGTTGTTTGACGTTCCTCAGAAGAAGTTGCTTCTCCTGTTATTATATGGTCACTAACAGTCAAAACCGACAAAGCTTGACGGCCAAATTTAGCTGCTAGTGTATAAAGAGCTGCTGATTCCATTTCTACAGCAAGTACCCCATATTCAGCCCACTTCTCATTTTGAGCATTATCATTATAGAATAGATCAGCTGTAAATACATTCCCTACTTTTAAGTTTAGTCCTGCTTCTTTACCTGCGTTATACGCTTTGTATAACAAGTCAAAGTCAGCTGTAGGTGCGAAGCTGATATCATCAAGTAGAACTTTGTTCAAAGTTGAATCTGTAGAAGCACTTTGTGCAAGAATTACGTCACGTACTTTCACATCTTTTTGGATAGCTCCACATGTTCCAACTCGGATAAGCTTTTGAACATCATATTCATTCATCAATTCATTAATATAAATAGAGATCGATGGTACTCCCATTCCTGTACCTTGCACAGAAATTCTTTTTCCTTTGTATGTTCCAGTATATCCGAACATATTACGAACTTCGTTATATTGAACAACATCCTCTAAGAATGTTTCCGCAATATACTTTGCGCGTAGTGGATCGCCTGGAAGTAAGATTGTGTCTGCAATTTCACCTTTTTTAGCACTAATATGAATACTCAATTATATAACCTCATTTCTAATACGTTTCGGCTTAATGATACCGTTTTTTCCCTTCAATTGCAATGAACTTACAACTTTGAATCTTCGACATAATATTCCCATAACTCATCAAAGACGGCTGCAGGCATATTCGCATCAGCAAGCTCTTCAATATATAACGACAGTTTATGAAATGAAGTTTCGGCTTTAGGAAAATCATGTTGGTCAAACATGCTATTAGCAAATTTTGACTTTTTATCATCCTTTTGACCCCCGCGATATTTTAATGCAAATAAATAAAACGATTGTCGCATAATAATTTTCCTCCTTTAGTCATGAAGTCTTATAAACGCAAAATAAGTGTAGATAATTACAACTAAAACAAGTAAACTTAAAAATGTTAATAGTTCGACAGATTGAAAGGATTGATATGATTGAGAAATAACATTTTTAACAAGTTAAAATCAATGAAATTTCCTAAAATAAAGACTCCTAAACAGGATCTTGGAAATCCTCAGAGAAATAGAGCTACATCGTTATTCAAAAAATCTAAGAACAAAGATAAACAACTCAAAGTAAACCATTCAACTAAGGCTAGCTTTCTTCATTCCATCCGAGGTCGAGTACTTATAATTTTCACAGTGCTTATATTAGTATTAATATCCATGCTTGTCCTTACATCTACCAAAATGTTTTCCGCTCAACAGGCGTTAGAAAAATTTACAAATGTCGACATTAAAGAGCAGATGATGGTAAACCAAATCGCAACCGATATCGCCCAACTTGCGAATGCCGAGCAAAGCTACATAATTACCGGTAAGAATGATTATATGGCAAGCTATCGAAAATATAAAGATTCAACTGTTACAAATATTAAAGCTCTTTATGAAACGTACGAAAATCGACCAGACGAATTACAAAAAATCCAGTCGATTGATCAGTTCTTCACAACTTACTTGCAATATTCCGATCGTGTTCTCAAAATTCGTGATGAAAATGGGCTTGAATCAGCTCAAAAATTAGTCAATACTGGAAATGGAAAAACGGCTATGAATTATGTAGATGTACATATAGCTGCTATGAACGAACTTCTTGAAAAAAATAACGCAGATCAGATTGCGTTATTGAAAAAAGAAAATACAACTTCTCTCATTATTTTTATTGCGTTAACTATATTCTCTGTTGTCCTTACGTTATCTTTTGGTATTTTCCTATTCTATTCTATTAAACGAAATACAAATGCTATTAACCGCTCTATTTTGGATATCGCACAAGCCGGAGGAGACTTAACAAGACGAGTTAAAGTTAGATCCAAAGATGAATTTTCTGAAATAGCTACTAGTACAAATATATTAATAGCATCTATAGCAGATCTTGTTAGAAGAGTTAGAGAACTTACAGTGAACGTTTCGGCTAGCGGACAAGAATTGATGGCCTCATCCGATGAAACTGCTTTAACTATTCAGTCTATCGCTGATTCTACGAATGATATCGCTGCTGGGAGTGATCAAACGTTAAGAAGCATGACAGAGGCAATTCAAAAAATGAATTCATTAGAAGAAGCAACAAGATACTTGAATAACGATGCACAATCAGTCAAAGCAGCGACTGACCAAATGATTGAGGCTGCACAAAAGGGTGGAAAATCCGTTCAGCATTCATCTAATGTAATGATGAGTATCGAAGAAACAATGGCCAATACAACACAAACAGTAGAATCACTTGGAACCAAATCAAATGAAATCACTTCCATTATAAAAACGATAACAACAATAGCAGAGCAAACGAATTTACTAGCATTGAATGCTGCAATTGAAGCTGCTCGAGCTGGTGAACATGGTAGAGGATTTGCCGTAGTTGCCGATGAGGTTAGAAAACTTGCAGAGCAATCTCAAAAAGCAGCGAAAGAAGTTACTGGAATCGTGACTTCTATTCAATCGGAAGTCACATCCATCGTTGCACAAAATCATGAAGGTGTAGAAAGTGTCATTCGAGGCGTAGAAGTTGCAAATGAAACTAATACTTCACTAGATCAAATTATGAAACAAACTAATGAAACAATTTCTATTATTGATAAAATGGTGAAACAAATCGAAGAAACGCTTAACTTCAGTCAAGAGGTGGCAGCATCGTTTATAGAAGTTACGCAAATTGCTGAGAATACAGCATCTAACACGGAAACTTCAGCGGCTGCTGCTGAACAAGGTTCTGCTGCGATGCAAGAAATCAATGCTTCCGCTGTAGAATTATCTCACCAAGCAGATGAGTTAAGTAAAGTCGTAAACGAATTCAAACTTTAAGAAAAAACAAAAAAAGATTATGATCTTTTGGTTCAAAACCTTTCCTTTTGTTTATATGGGCTTGGACACACGTTTTGCTATATTATTACCGATTGAATTTTTATTAATGCTGCTGGTTGTGACTGACGTCACTACCAGCAGCATCTTTTTTTCGTAATCTAATGGCGTTTGTCTTTCGTCGGCCTCCTACACTCACCTACCAAAACGCGTCAACCTGATACGAAAATCAGTAGTATTATTTGTTCTAAAAATTCACAGGGTATTTTATATGCTTTCTTTAAAAAAGAAAAATCGAACAAAAGAGGTTGGTCATATAAAAACAAAGCCTATATGCTGTTGATTTCCGCTCCGGTCGGACGCTTTCCGTGGGCACGGCTCGAGCCTGTAGTCTCTCACTCGTGCTGTCCCACTGGAGTCACCGACCTGCACTTCAATCAACAATAACTACTTAATATAAGAAAAGTTGAATATAATTTCACATAAATTAGCGATCTTTCTCTATCTTCATCGTATAAATGAAATTCGGTTTTCTTCATGCATCATTGAATAGCATTTTTATATGCTGTGCTAAATCTATTAGTTGAGTATTACACACTATATGGATTGGAGTGCAAGGTGGCGTCTCCAGCGGGAACAGCGCGAGCTGAAGACCCCGCAGGAGTGAAACGACGAGGAGGCTGAAGCCGTGCCCGCGGAAAGCGTCCGCCTGAAACGGAAATCAGTAGTATTATTTGTTCTAAAATTCACAGACTATTTGATATACTACCTCTTAAAATAAAAATGGTTGTTTTAGACTCTCGTCATAAACAACCATTTTTTATCGTTCACTTAAACTAATTAAAATAACTTACTATATTCTTCATAGCCTTCTTTAGCCAACTTATCTTTTGATACAAAACGAAGTGCCGCGGAATTGATACAATAGCGTAAGCCTGTTTCCTCTTTAGGACCATCCGGGAACACATGTCCGAGGTGAGAGTCAGCTGTTTTGCTTCGAACTTCTACTCGTCTCATCCCATGGCTATCATCAAATTTCTCCACAACCTCATGCTCTTCAATTGGTCGAGTAAAGCTCGGCCAACCACAACCAGCATCATATTTATCCTTTGAATGGAATAAAGGTTTGCCAGATACTATATCGACATAAATACCCTCATCAAAATGCTGATCATATTCACCTTGAAACGGAGGCTCTGTACCATTTTGTTGTGTTACATAATATTGCATTTCAGTTAAGTTCTCTTTCAACTAATACCCCTCCTTCATTTTTTCTACAAAAGCTGCCCTACCTGAACCCGTGAAATACCGATTATAATGACCAGGATTTTTCTTATAATAATCCTGATGATAATCCTCCGCTGGATAAAACTCAGAAGCAGGTAGTATTTTCACTGCAATTTTAACATTAAATCTCCCTGATGCATCCAAAGCATCTTTAGAAGCGATTGCTATTTCTTTTTGTTCTTCTGTATGATAAAAAATCGCTGTTTGATAGGATGAGCCACGGTCGAAAAATTGACCATTGTCATCAGTTGGATCAATATTAAGCCAAAAAATTTCTAATAAACGATCATATGGAAATACATCTGGGTCAAAAGTGATTTGAACTGCTTCATAATGTCCAGTTGCGTTGGAACAAACTTGTTCGTATGTTGGGTTAGGTACATGTCCACCCGTATATCCAGATACAACTTTTTCAATTCCATCATACGAATCAAAAGGCTTCACCATACACCAAAAACACCCGCCTGCAAAAGTTGCTTTTTCCATTGCTTCGCCCCCTATTCTTTAGGTATTACAATCTCAAGCGTAATGATATCCTCTGCTAAATTCAACTCTTTTGCTCGGACACGGACGCCTGAGGTCATCGGAATTTCGGACAATTGGATGAGTACTTCCTCTTCTGCCGGGTTTACAACCATCCAATTCGGAAGCTCAACTGAATCCCTCAATAGCTTTAAAATAGTTTCAGGATCTAGTTGTAGTTGTCCAATTTCAACAGATGATTGCTCTAATCGAATATTGCCGTTCTCTTCTACATATGGTTCAAAAAACATTCTAACCGGCAAATTAATAGAAAAAGCTGTAAATTCTGACGATAAAACAACTTGATCATCTACTGAAATTTGAAGTGGAAGAGGTTTCCCACCTATTGCTTTTTTGAGATACGTATTTGCAATAGCTTGAAAATCCTCTTTTGTCGCATTTACAGTTAATACATTCCCTTCTGGTGAAGGACTAGTTTCCTCAATCACTATAGGTTCAGCAGGAGTTGTTATCCAATAAAAGAATGTCCCAATACTACCAATAATAACGACTACTAATAAAATAAATGCTATTTTCCATATATTCATCCCATCAACTCCTTAAAACAACAATTCCCTCTTATCTGCATCTATTAAACCACAATCTTGCATCGTCTCGACTATTTCTTCAATAACGAGTTTATAGCCTTTGCTATTGGGATGGAAGAAATCCGTATGATAAACTAAATTACTGTTTGTCATGAAAAGCTGATCGATTGGTACAAAACAAGCATTCCTATCATTGGAAGCTGTCTCTTCTATGATGTTATTCCAATCATTTAAAATTTGATCAAATTCACTTTTTTCATCTGTGACAATCGTAATAGGATTATATAAACCTACCACAATAATCGGAGCAGTACTATTAACCTCTCGAATTTCCTGAAGAATTTTTTTATAATTCCGTTCAAACTTTACAAGTTCCTTTTCAAATGTCTCTACCTTAAGATTAAACAAGTCTTTCTTAACAACCTTCATAATATCATTGCCACCAATAGTTAATGTAATTAAATTGGCTTTTCGAATTTGGTGGTCAATTTCTCCATCCTTTAACATCTTTAAAAGTTGATCGCTTCGACGACCCCTTTTTGCAGTATTGGTTAATGGAACGTCTTCTATTCCTTTATATTGTGAAAAATGTTGTTGTAGACGCCCTAAATATCCTTCTTGCTTTAATTCATCCCCTACTCCTTGTGTTAAGGAATCACCAAGTCCTACAACTTCTATCGTTCTAGGAAAAAATTGAAAAGGTATAACATATTCCTCAAAAAGAACATCCTCTTTTTCGGAAAAACTTACTTCTACCATTTCATTGGAATTACACCCTATTAGAAAAATAACACTAATAATAATTATTAAATATTTCATTAGAGACTCCTTTTTTCTAAAACAAAAGCAGGGAAAAGTGTTCCTCCCTGCCTTTTTACTATTCAGTCATATACATAAATCCAATAGCACCAGGTCCGGTATGCGTACTAATAACAGGTGAAGTAATGGAAACCTGGATATTTTGAAAACCCGAATCTTTTATGAGTTTAATCAAAGGAGTAGCCATCGACAACCCATTTGCATGCGAAATACCCACAGCTTTAACGATTTTTCCTTTCGTATCGGAAAGATATCGGTCAAATAAATAATTGACAACTTGTTTATGGCTTCTTACCTTAGCAATTGGTGTATACTCTCCACCTGCTAAACTCGCGATCGGCTTTATAGAAAGTAAAGAACCAAGCATTGCCTTCCCCTTACCAATCCGCCCCCCTTTAACAAGATTATCCAACGTATCTACAACTACAAACAAATCAGACTTGCTACGAATTTCTTCAATTTTTTGAATGATTGCTTGCTTTTCTTCACCATTTAATGCCATTTTAGCGGCTTCTTCGACTTGGAATGATAAACCAAAGGAAATGAATTTCGAATCGATTACTGTAACATCTGATTCTGTCATTTCCGCAGCTGCCTGTGCAGATTTTACAGTACCACTCATACCACCAGTCATATGTATAGAGATAACGTGATCACCATCTTTACCAAGTTCGTCGTATAGTTCCTTGAAGACCCCTGATGATGGTTGTGACGATTTCGGTAATTCTTTAGATCTCGCCATTTTTTCTAAAAATTCTTCTGGTTTTATATCTACTCCATCAATAAATGATTCACCATCAATTTGAATTGTCAAAGGTACAACATGTATATTGTAATGCTTTACTAATTCTATTGTTAAATCCGCTGTGGAATCAGTTACTATGTGAACTTTCCGCATATGCTATCCCTTCCTTCCTACTTAGTACTATTATAAGAAGAATACCGGTGTTCTGTAAACTTTTAGTTCCACGCTTTATTGTAATTAAAGCTACATACTCTCACTATAGTGTATGTAGCTTTCATAGTAACTACAACTTATTCACCAACTCTTCTTTCATAAACGAGGTAAACATACACAACTCCCTCGGGAGTTGTCATCTCTTCTGTTGTTTCTACCAACACCCATTCATCACCGTATGTTGGGAAATAAGTATCCCCTTCGAAAGTTTGTTGTATTAATGTTATATAAAGTCTATCTGCTTTAGGTAAAATTGCTCTAAAAATTTGTTCGCCACCAATAATCATTACTTCTTCATGGTGAGCTGAAGCCAGTTCAATTGCTTGAACCAAGTCAGTAACTACCTCAGCACCTTCAACTCGATAATCAGGATTTCTTGTGACAATAATATTTTTACGTCCTGGTAACACTCGCCCTATGGATTCAAACGTTTTTCTTCCCATTACCATTGCTTTATTCATCGTCATTTTTTTAAAGTAAGCAAGGTCTCCCGGAATATGCCATGGCATTTTGTTTTCAAATCCAATTACTCTGTTAGGATCATGTGCAACTATTAGTGAAATCATTAGCTTCCCCCTTCAATTTTTATACAGCAATTGGTGCCTTAATTTTTGGATGTGGATCATAGCCCTCTAATTTAATATCTTCTATTTCAAAATTAAATATCGACTCTTTTTGGTCATTTAGTAGAAGTTGTGGCAATGAACGTGGTTCTCTTTCCAATTGCGTTGTGACCTGCTCCATGTGATTTAAATATAAATGAGCGTCCCCTAAAGTATGTACAAATTCACCAACTTCTAATTGACACTCTTTTGCTATTAAATGGGTTAATAATGCATAAGAAGCAATATTAAAGGGCACTCCTAAAAACACATCAGCACTACGCTGATAAAGTTGACAAGATAATTTACCATTTGCCACATAAAATTGCATGAATGCGTGACATGGCGGTAAAGCCATTTCATCTACCTCTGCTGGATTCCATGCAGTAATTATATGTCTTCTTGAGTCAGGATTTTTCTTGATCTGCTCAATAACATTTCGCAATTGATCAATCGTTTGTCCATCCTTAGAAGGCCACGATCTCCATTGACGACCATATACCGGACCTAAATCACCAAATTCTTCCGAAAAAGCATCATCACTTAAGATTTTCTCACAAAATAGATCCATTTGCTGTTGTAAAATTTCGTTAAATTCAGGGTCCTTTGCTGCTCGAACTCCAAAATTTGTCATGTCAGGCCCAGTATATTTCTCACTGCTCACCCATTTTTCAAATGCCCACTCATCCCAAATATGATTATTCGCCTGAATAAGTGTTTTCACATTTGTATCACCCTTTAAAAACCAAAGTAACTCGGTTGCCACTAGTCGAAATGCCGTTTTTTTAGTTGTTAGAAGTGGAAAGCCTTCTGACAGGTCAAATCGCATTTGATAGCCAAAGACACTTTTAGTACCAGTCCCTGTTCGATCTCCTTTTTCAACTCCACTATTCATAATATGTTTACACAAAGTAAGGTATTGCTCCATATCCTATCCCTCTTTTCTTTTTCATGCAAAAAAAGCTCTCACTAAGAGAGCCATTTTGGTGGTGTGTTTTTTGACCAATATATGTCACCCAGCACATAATGTTTAGAATACTTATCTTCCGCCAAGTGATAATGGAAATTGAAATAATAACCCTCTTGAGGTTTCTTATCCGTTCTTACATGAAAACGGATTAGGTCTTTTTTAGTTGAATCATTATAAATATTAAAAATCTTTTCGTGATAATCTCCAGATGGCTGCTCAGAAATAGATAAACGAGTTATCACTTGATTGGATGCTTTGGCAATAGTCATATCAATAGCTTCCTGCATCTTAGGAAATATTACATTGTCAAACTCATGTTGAATAACTGGCCCTATTCGATTACCGAACTTTATGTACGCTTGTTCCCTGGCAGCATGTGCCATGTTTTCATATACATAGGATTCATCTTCATCTGTTATTGTTACTTGTTCATAATCAGTTGAATTAGAAGCTATAGTCCTTGAGGGACTTTTACTATCTAATATTTGCTCCCATATGAAATGGCTAGGAGATATTAGACCAAATGTTAGCAATGCAACAGTGATAATTATTGACTTCTGGAACCATTTTTTAATGTTATTCACCTTCAATATTGAAAAATTTTAGTAAACTCTTCATTCTATTAAACGTTTTAACGAACTAAAGGTTTCATCTTCTTCCTATTCATTGTACAATAAAATGTGTAAACATACCACAGAGCTTTTTGCACAAAGGAGGAAAATCACGATGGACGCAGGATTAGTAATTGGTATCGGATTTTTATTTTTATTAGCATATTTGACATCACTTAACTTTACGGATTGATATGAAGTTTCATGGAGAGTCTTGGCTATCGCCATGGCTCTCTTTTCTATTTGTTCTGTAGTGTCGCCTTATAATAATTCAATAATGCCATAATGAAATTTAGAGGATAACCTTATATCTCGTTCAAAACCGAATTTATCAAATAGGTTTGAACGAAAATGCGCTTTTAAAACCACTCTTTTTCTTGCAAGTCGCTTTGCCTCTTCTACCCATTCATCACTCAAAGAATCATGATCTCCAAGTTCTCTTAATGCTTGAAAGTTGGAAGACTCCTCAATTACTTCTTCAAACATTGGATCTAGATAAACAACGTCATAGAAATTGGAAGCTACGGTTTTCATATAGTCAACTGCATTTTGATGGATGAGATGAATATGCCGCATACTTGTTAGTAATACCTCATTATTCGTTTCGTAATTTCTTAACCCCTCATCTACCACATATGCAATCATTGGTTCTTTTTCACATGCATGTACAACCCCTGTATTTCCTACCGCATAAGAAGCGATTATGCTATCAGAGCACAGGCCAGCTGTAGTATCTAAAAAACGATTTCCCTTTTCTAATCGTACGGATTCTAAAAATGAATCCTGCTCCCCATTTAATAGTCTTTTTATACGAAAAGCTGCTGAATTTGGATGAAAGAAAAAAGGAGAAGTGGAACCGTATTTATACAGTTCCAATCTCTCTTTACTCACAACGAGAACATTTGACTGCTGCTCATTTTGTATTGTAAGAACGGATTTCTTTTGACGTTCATAGTATGGAAGATTTAAATTAATAGAAATTTCTTTTGCTTTTAATATAAATTCTTTATTTGTTCTGCCAGCTGTTGTTACTACGGTGTTCATGAAGAAACAACTTGTGAAAGAACACCAGATAGATGATCTTTAATCGTCTCCATTGAGTTACTTTCGATTTGCTCACGAGGGATGAAATATGCTAACTGATTATCTTTCCATATAGCAATAGACGGTGAACTCGGCGGAACATCCTCAAAATAACCTCGCATTGTCGCAGTAGCATCCTGGTCTTGTCCAGCAAATACTGTAACTAAGTTTTCTGGTTTAACTTCTAACTCATTTAACGCATGAACAACTGCAGGTCGTGCAAGTCCGGCAGCACAGCCACACACTGAATTTATGACGATTAAGGAAACTCCATTTGCTGTAGACATATGATCTTGTACTTCCTCAGGTGTAGTAAGCTCTTTAAATCCAGCCTCCGTTAATTCACTTCGCATCGGTCCTACAATGCCTTTCATATACTCATCGTATGCATTCATGATTTCGCCCACTTTCTTAGTTCAATTTCCCTTTATACAAAGGGATTTCTAATATCATTCTACTCAAGTTATCCTATTAATTCACCTTTTTTCACTTTAAACTTTCATTATTCATTAATGTTATTTAAAAAATATCAGTATTGAGTGTGGAATAGGAGTACATCATGAACCATTGTTTGAAACTTTCTTGTTACTCCCTTCGATGAATAAGTAGAGGAGAACAAATAATTCAGCATTCGAACAGTTAGGTGGACTACCATTACACTAAAGAATTTTTTCCTACGAAAATATCTAATTATCCCGAGTATTTGAATAAAAAAAACAGTAATGGTTCATGCTTCTAAAAAAGAAGAAGGTGAACACGATTACTAAATTTGAAATAACATTAAATAATTTTTACTTTGAAACGCTTAATGATTTAGTTAAACAATTCAACGAACTTATTCCTGAGCATTCCACTAGTAAATATTCGATGCAAGACGTTTTAGAATTACTAATCCTGAAGGAATTTGTAACCAGTGAAATAAAATCCATTAGACCTTGAATAGGGTCTTTTTTATATGAAGGGGAATTTGGTTGAATTCTCCCTCCTAATATATGGTTAAAAGATTTCAATTAGATTACCATTTCCAATTAATGTATACAACCTTCATTTCTAATGTGATAATAAACTTACAACAATTTATTTGTTGAAGTCATAAATTGGAGTTGTATATGTTCGTAATTACACGAAACATTGGCGGAACAACAGAAATTTTAAAGTCATCAAACAGTCAAGTGGATAAAACTTTTTCAGATATAGATTCAGCATTGAAGTTTGCGAAACGGTTAAATCAAAATATTATTCCATCCAAGCATTGGAGTGTTTCCAAATCATTAGTAATTAGTTGAGCAAGTGGGATATCCCACTTGCTTTTTCTATTACTGAACATAACAGCATGGAATCATAAATTAATATTTCCCCTTAAATTAACGCTCCGCCAAATTCTATTTAATAGTAAATGTCTGAATCAAACACTGTTCATCATCAACTACATCTTGCTTTTCTTCAAATTGTATATCCAATCCGCTATATATCCTTTTCCAAAACGAAACAGCTGGACTATTTTCGATTAATTCAATTACAAAATATTTTCCTTTTTTAACTTTGAATAATTCCTCTATTGCCTGTCTGCCAAATCCATTCCCTTTGTATTTATTTAATATAAATAAGTCATTCACCCCTAAGTCATAATCTTTTTTCAAGACAGGTCTTTCCACCAGCAATATAAAACCAATAATGTTACTGTCTAGATTAATAAAATATGGGGAAAGCCCTTCTGTTTCCCAGAATTCATCTAATCCATCATATTCAAAGCAACCATCTTCTCCAATATCTAATTGGGAAGTAAATTTCGAGAGATCATGAAGATACAAAGAATAAAGATTTTTTAATATAGTTTTTTCTCTTTCTAAAACTTCCTTCAACATAATATTCATTTGAAGTTACCCCTTTTATGTTTATCATTTTGACAATTCCTTATAGGCTAATACTTTTAAAGCAAGCATTTCTTCCTCAGTCAAGTTGCTTTCTAACTTATTAAAAATTTCCTGTTTTTCTTCTGCCGTCAATCCATCTTGAGCTTTTGATTGGATTTCTTGAATTTCGCTTATGCCAAACTTTGTTACCAATGCTCTTGTGGCTTCTTCTTTCGTTTGAAAAGGTAGTTTGCTACTATCTACATTCTTACCCTCTGCTATGAATGCTTGGAGCTCTGGGTCGTTTTCAATTTCTTTTTTAATCGTTTCCAAATGCCCACTATCCTGCAATTCTCTAGATACCTTATCTATCACTTGATCGGCAACTAGCGTTGGTACAAAATAATAAACAGCTACTAAGATAATACCTACCACAATGATGATGCTAAAAAGTACTTTGATAAACTTCACCAGTATTCCTCCCAGTTTATAATTACTACCTATCATACTACAAACACACTAAGAAAAAACCTTTTACCAATGAAGCGCATATCTGCGCTCTAAAGTAAAAGGTTTATAAATAATTTTTTAGGAAGCAATCCAATCCACTTGATTGAGAAATTCATATACATCTTCACATACTTTGTCCTTCTCTTTTCCAACGGTAATTATATGACCAGATTCTTTATACCAAATAATATCTTTTTCATTGGTCACTACTGACTCGTGAATAAAGGAAGCACTTTTTTGATAAATATCATCATCTAATGAGCCTTGTAATACTAGAGTTGGAGAATTGATAAGTTGTAATCCATCACAAGTCATTTCTGTTATTTCATGAACACCATTAAAGGATTCACTGTTTGTATTTTTTAAAGTCTCTAATTCCTCTACAATTTCTTCTTTTGTTTTTCCTTCAAATGACTTATAGATTTTAGCATAATTGTAAAGTCGATCTAATAACCCATCTGTATTATTTCGTTTTATAGGTGCACACATAGATACAACAGCTTTTACAGGGAACTCTTCAGCCACTTTCAAAGAGAAAACTCCTCCTAGGGAAATTCCAGCTACTGCAATTTCTTCATAGCCCAGGTTTTTTAAATGATTGTATCCATCAACCACATCTTGCCACCACTCATCTGGGCTAGTTAATAATAATTCTTCTGGTGTAACACCATGGCCTCTGTACATTGGTGCATGGCAAGTATAGCCTCTTTTATGTAAATATTGCCCTAATTTTTTTACATCCTTCGTACTCCCTGTAAATCCATGAAGCAATAATACTGCTCTTTGCCCGCCTTCTAATGTAAAAGCTTTAGGTGCTACAACTTTCATCTTGAATATCCCCTTTATTTCATTAAAGTATTAATCTGTTGAATTAATAGTAGCATTGACTATTCATAATGTATAATTTATTATTCTTATTAATACGATACCTTTTAGGTATGATAAAACCAAAGAGGGATGATTGAATGGAATGGCAACGATTAGAATATTTTCAAACTCTCGCAAAGATTCAACATATGACGAAAGCCGCAGAAATGCTATCTATTTCTCAGCCTGCTTTAAGTAGATCTATCGCAAGTTTGGAGCAGGAAATTGGCGTTCCTTTATTTGATCGACAAGGACGCTCTATCATTTTGAACAAATACGGACAGCTATTTTTATTAAGGGTCAATAATATTATGAAAGAAATGGAGCAAGGTTTAGAGGAAATCCAGCATATTATTAACCCTGAGCATGGAGAAGTATCTCTTGGATTTTTACATACATTAGGTACCAGTACTGTTCCTAATATAATCCGTGCTTTTCATAAAGAGTATCCACATATCACTTTTAAATTTCAACAAAATCATACACATATGCAGTTGAAAGAACTAAAACATGGCAACTTAGATTTATGTCTACTTGCGTCTATGGAAAACGAAAATCCAATTGAGTGGACAGAACTTTGGAGAGATGAATTATTTGTCATAGTGGAAGCAAACCACCCTCTAGCATCACGTCCCAGCATTCAGCTAAAAGAAATAGCAAAAGAATCATTTATAGGTCTGAAAAAAGGGTATGCACTTCGAAAAACAACAGATGAAATTTTCAAAGCTGAAGGTTTAGAGCCCATAATCTCTTTTGAAGGGGATGAAGTCGCAACTGTTGCAGGTTTTATCGCTTCCGGGCTAGGATATTCCATTTTACCGTATGGAGGAGAAATGGATAGGATGACTAAATTGAGAATTGAAGATGCTACATACGAACGTGTGATAGGGATGGCAGCAGTAAAAGATCGATACCTTTCCCCCGCGGCTAAATTATTTCAGCAATTCGTTTTGGACTATTTTTTGGCAAGGTAGTAGTAAGATTACTTTAATATTAGCAAATTACTAGTACACAATGAAACCTCTCTACACCTGGATATTTTTCTCCTAGACTTGTTATAGAAAATCCGATAGATGCATAGAAATCTACCGCATCTTTATCTGTTTCAGCAAAGAGAGTATCTAATTGAAATTTCTCGATAATATAATAAATCATATTACTACCAATTTGCTGTTTTCTACTTTTTGGGCTTACAGCAATATGCCTTATTTCACATTTACTCGAAGAAATAAACTCTATACCGATACAACCAACGATTTCATTTTCAATAATCATTCCATACAACAATCTATTAGTCGCTGATAAGTAAGAAAGATACTCCATTTCTACCTTCTCTTTGGATGTGGCAAAACTCAACAATTCCTCTATTTGAGGTGGGATCAAGTTTGAATCAATTAATCTCATTCTTCCTACCTCCGATTCCTATTACTCGAGGAACAACACAAAATATTATAATTTCTTTCTTTTCAAAAAAACGCAAGAATGTTATTCAAAATAGCGAACAACTTTCTTGCGTGTGAAATAACTTCTATTTTCTTGCTTCACTCATTTGTTTCCAAACAGATCCTTTTGCTTCCTCGCCACCTTCAATACGAGCAATAGCCATTAGCACTTGAAGCTTAACTTCGTATTCTTTATCATTCATTGCTTCTTTAAGTGCTGGAAGTGCATCAGTATCGCCCACTTCGTAAAAGTACATTGCTGCTCTCCAACGAACTAGTTTGTTTTTATCAAATAGAGCAGTCTTCATCGCATCAGCAAATTGTTCAAATCCTAAATCACTCATTGCATCCCCAGCTGTTCTTCTAACTGCCGAACTTTTATCTTTCAGAGCAATTTCTAAATAAGGTACAACTGCTTCATCCTCTATGAGTCCTAAGTAGACTGTAGCTAGTCGTCTAATTGATACTTGTTCATCTTGTACCGCTTTTTCCAAAATAGGTAGATCGTCAATTTCAGGATTGATTAAGTTGTTTAATAACTGAAAACGTTGCTCCCATTCACTCACTTCGAATTGCTCTAAAGTAAATGGTACTCTGATAGGTTTTTTATCTTCTTCATTTACATCTTTATCTGCAATAAGTTGGTCGAGCTTGCTTTGAGGGAAAGTTGCTTCCAATTCTTTAACTAACTGTTCCCCAATTTCCTTTTGATCGCCATAACGAACCCCATAATCTACCCATTTACGTAGCAAAATATAGTTTTCTTTATCGCCTTCCATTGCTTCATCTAAGGCCTTTATAAAGCGGTCTGATAGTCCATATCTCGACTCGGATTCACTATCGAACACCTTTACCTGAAGTGGAATTCCTTTGTATTGCTGCACATGGACATATACTTCTCCAAAGTGCTCCAATGGTTTTTCTACGTCGCTTGCCTCTGTATTGTCAGCTCCAAACACATTTTCCACACTTGCTAAAATTGTTTCCCAAGTGAATTTAGCAATACGCTCAATCGCAAGGAAGTCTGCCACATGGTATACACCTTTAACACCTTCAATTGCAAAGATATCTTGGATTTTCTTTGGAGCATCAGCTACATTGTCTTTTTTATAGTTATGGCTTTTGCCAAAAGGAAGTTCCTGATCAATGACAACTTTCATCGTATTTGGACTTGGTGTTGGTTCAATCGTTACTATTTTCATGCTTCATACCTCCAGTAAGTAAAGTTAAGAAGATGCTATTTCTTCCAAATAGGACCATCTTTCAATAAGTTGCTCATATTTGGCGTTTGCTTCTGCTAACTCATTCGTTATATCCTGCAGTAAAGTAAAATCAGATCCAGCTGTTTGCATTTTTTCTTCTAATTGCTCTATTAACTGTTCAGTTTGTTCAATCTCTTGACCTATAGTTTCCCATTCTCTTTGCTCTTTGTACGAAAACTTTTTCTTTTCTTTTACTACTTTTTCAGGTATTTCGACTTTTATTTGCTCTACTATTTCTTTTGGAGTATCCTTTGGTGCTTCAAGCATATCGGAATATACACCAAGCCATTCAGTTACTGTACCATCACCATTTAATAGCCATAGCTTTTTGGCAATTCGGTCTAAGAAGAAACGATCATGCGAAATGGTAATAATTACACCAGGAAACGATTCCATGAAATCTTCCAGAACGGATAATGTTTGAATATCTAAATCATTTGTAGGCTCATCTAAGAAAAGAACATTGGGCTGCTCCATTAACATTTTTAAAAGTACTAGGCGTTTCTTTTCCCCACCTGAAAGTTTTCCAATCTGTGTACCATGTGTATTTAACGGGAACAAGAACCGCTCCAACATTTGAGCAGCAGAGAATTTTTCTCCAGAACCTGTTTCTATTAAATCAGAGGATTCACGAACATATTCAATCATTCTTGTTTGCGGGTTCAACTCTGGTAATTGCTGAGTAAAGTGCATTAACTTAACGGTAGATCCTTTTATTATTTCACCAGAATCCATCGGGACTTCCCCAGCAAGCATTTTAAGAAGGGTACTTTTCCCTACGCCATTCGGACCTACAATACCAATCCGGTCACCGGCTTGAAGCAAGAACGAAAAATCCTCCACGATGTTTTTAGTACCAAATCTTTTTGAGATTCCTTTTCCTTCTAATACTTGTTTACCAAGTCTAGTTGTAACCATTTCCAACTCTAGATTTAAGGCAGAATTGTCCCGGTCAATACTTGCATCTATTTCTTCAAATCGGTCTTTTCTCGCTTTTTGTTTGGTGGACCTTGCTTTGGCCCCTCTTCGAATCCATTTTAACTCGTTGCGATATAAATTTTGCAACTTTTGTTGTGAGGCAGCATTCATTTCTTCACGCAATGCTTTTGACTCTAAATAATCTGCATAATTTCCAGTATGCGTATATAGTGTCTTATCTGCGAGTTCATAAATATGTGTTGCAACTGTATCTAAAAAGTATCGATCATGTGTTACAAAAATGATAGAACCTTCTACTCTTTGAAGCATATCTTGTAGCCAATCCGTTGATTCTTTGTCTAAATGGTTAGTTGGCTCATCTAATAGTAATAGGTCTGCTGGTTCAATAAGCACTTTCGCTAGCGCTACTCTTTTTTGCTGCCCACCAGAAAGATGGAGAATAGATTCCTCGAATTGCGTTATCCCCAATTTTGTTAGAGCAGTTTTAGCCAATGAATTGACGTCCCACGCTTGTAAATCGTCCATTTTCTGCTGCAGGTCCATCAACCGATTTTGAAGTTCCGTTGAATCTGAGTTGTCCATTAACGCTAGTAAGGCTTCCTCGTATTCTCGATTTATTTTTAATATAGGAGAATCTCCACCAAATACAGTTTGAATAACTGTTTCGTCTTTTTCAAAAGCTGGTTGCTGCTCTAAATACGCAATGCGATATTTGTTCGGATGATCACGATCAATTGAATCTGCTTCTAATTCACCAGCAATAATGGATAGAAAGGTAGATTTACCTGTTCCATTTATACCGATTAAACCGGCTCTATTTTGGTTATTTATTGTAAAGGATATATTTTCAAATAAAGTTTTTTCTCCAACCGTCTTTGTTAAATTCGAAATGATTAAATGACTCATAGCTGTTCACCTGTTTCTTTACGTAAGTTTTCTAAAAATAATTCCATGAAGGCATGTCTCTCTATAGCAAGTTCTTTGCCTTTTTTTGTTTGCATTCCATCAGATAATTTCAACAATTTTTCATAAAAATGTGTAACGGATGCCGTTTCTTTCGTGCGATATTCTTCCACCGTCATATTTTCTCTAGGTGTTTCTTCCGAGTTATATAAGCGTCTTCCTTTGGCCCCACCATATGCGAATGTTCTCGCGATACCAACCGCACCAATTGCATCTAATCGATCCGCATCCCTGACAATTTTTGCTTCAATCGTATCCGCCTCTACTTCATGACCACCATTGAAGGAAATCGCTTTGATCACTGCTTTTACTCGGACTATTTTTTCTTCTGATAAGTTTAATTGTTGAATGATTCTATCCTCTTCTTGCTTATCTTCAGTTGAGTATTTTGGATCACTGACATCATGAAGTAATACCGCAAGTTCGATAATCTCTCTATTAGCAGCCGGCTCTGTAACAGCAATTTCAAAAGCATTTCTTCGTACTCTTTCTATATGTTGAAAGTCGTGACTAGCATCGAAATGCATATACACTTCTTTGACTAAATTCTCACAGTTCTTAATGGAATTCATCTCTTAATTCTCCTCAGGTTTGATTCATCCTCTCTATTATATACAATAAAGCTCTTTGACTGTATTATTTGCAATTATTTTAATGGATTAGAGTCCAATTTCACTTAAGTACATATAAAATAAATTTAAATTTTAATAATTGGACAGATATTCCCTAGCTTTTTCGTATAAAGCAAAAAAAATTTATCTCATACTTTAAATAGTTTGATTAGTCTAGTCAGATAAACTATATCCTTCGTTTAAAAGAT
This sequence comes from Psychrobacillus sp. NPDC096623, assembly GCF_044762655.1. Lineage (NCBI taxonomy): Bacteria > Bacillati > Bacillota > Bacilli > Caryophanales > Bacillaceae > Psychrobacillus > Psychrobacillus sp. NPDC096623. The sequence goes on along the minus strand of NZ_JBIWER010000002.1, from coordinate 658,961 downwards.
CATATGTTATATAAAACCGGTCGTAAAACTATTGCGACCGGAAAAATATGAGGAAGGAGATTATATAATGAGTCATTGGAAATGCACACATTGTAGGTATACATGTGAAGATCCTCCAAAAAAATGCAAACGATGCAATAATCATCGTTGGGAGCAGGAGGAAGAAAATAACAGTTGGTCTTTCAATGGTAATAGCGGGGATGAAACAGTCTTTCAAGGTGGTGGCCAGTTTTCATCTGTCGATCAGGAGTCTGACGAATTAATCTGGATTAAAGACTCTTGTAACGTAACGGTTCAATCTACAGATACACAAGCTGCTGTCTCCCTGCAAGTAGGCTTACAACTTGCGATAGCGCTAGTTATAAGCATAGCGATTGGCGATACTGTTCAAGGTCAAGCTGTATCACAAGAATTGTTCCAACAGTTTAATGATGAGCAAACGAACAAACAAAAAATTTATGTAGATAATTCAAAAGACGTCAATATTGTTACTACAGATACGGACTTATCTGTAAATATCGAAGCAATGTTACAAGTATTGGTAGCATTAGTTGCAAAGTTAGATATTCTTTAATCAAAAATAAAAGAGGTGAAACAATACAATGGAGAAAAGAAAATGGAGAGCTTTAGATCATTGTGATGATCCCAGTGGTAATGAAAGTGATGTGCTACAGGACGGAAAACAATCCGTGTCTACTAAACAACAATCCTTTGAACGGATTATCGTAAAGGATTCGGAAGGTGTAGAGATACATTCTACCGATACACAAGCTGCTATATCACTACAACTAGGAATACAAGCAGCTATTGCAGCTGTAATAAGTGTTACTATTGGTGATTCTGAACAAGGTAAAGCAGTAACTCAAGAACTAAACCAATTTATTAAAACAAAACAAAGAAACGTACAAACAACTATAGTCGAAGGATCTAGAAACATTTCCGTGACAACTACGGATACCGATTTGGCTGTTAATATCCAAGCTATGCTACAAATCCTAGTAGCAATCGTCGCAAAATTAGATATCCTATAGTTTTAACGACAACAAATACAAAACAGTTGAAAATTTAAGGGGATTATTTCTGTGTATCAGAGGAAAGTTTATTTTGACCAAATAACAGAGATAATTATCCGTTACTTTAATGAAATAGTTATTCATTATACTGCTCATTTTCCCAAAAGTTGCATATGTTACTATTGAGCGGAAACTAAGTGAAGGAGTGAATAATTTGAGCAATTTACCAGAAAAACCAAATGCTATTTCAAACAAAGTAATTGATCTACTAGTGGATGATACACTTAGAAGAAATGGTATTGATCCAGACAACATTAAAAAAAAGTTATCAGATCAGCAAAAGCAACAATTAAAGGAATTAGTTGAGGATTTGACAACGCAAGTAAACAAATTTAATAACCAATCTTCTACAGATAAGTAGAATTTCAGATAAATGATAGATAACAGTCAAAGATGAAAGGCTAGGATAAAAGATTAATCTCATTCCTAGTCTTTTATATTTGGCTATATGGATATGATATTTCTTTTACACTAGCCATGACCCAAAGCCCTGGCAGGATAAGGCACTGTTATATACACAACTATAAAACTAGTATAAAGGATTAAAATGGGACATTTTGTACGGAACTTTTTTTTCTCAATATTTATAGTTAGCTTCTTGCAGATTTTTCACTAGCCACTTGAATAGTTTCTGTAAATAAAGCTAAAATTCGACATATTATTGACGAAGACTGACAATTCAAGTATAGTTTATGTATCCATTTATAGAAATTCCAGTGGATTAAAGGGAGGAACGTTTATGCAACAGGGGAAAGTAAAATGGTTTAATAATGAAAAAGGCTATGGTTTCATCGAATACAACGATGGAGAAGATGTTTTTGTCCATTTTACAGGAATTCAAGGTGAAGGATTTCGAGCATTGGATGAAGGGCAACAAGTTACGTTCGAGATTGTTGAAGGAAACCGTGGACCTCAAGCTGCAAACGTTATAAAAAACGAATAGAAACGCTTCTTCCTGCGGCATATAAGTCGTGGGACTTTTTTATTTGGAGCCCTTTAGCTTACTACCAATTTGCTTAATACTTTCACCAACCGTACATTGTTCTAAACAAAATCTGTACGCAATCGTTTTGCCACTTTCTTTACGCAATTGTTTACGAACGAAGCAGCCATCACAATAAGTATCTGATAAATAATCAATTTCATTTATAAGCTCTATATTTTTCATGCATCTATTCTCCTCACTGTTTCATAATTGTACTATTATGTTTCTTTTTTTTGCAACTATCCATCTAATCATTCAAACTAGATATATCCATTAATTTTTCAAAAAGGTGATCATATGTTAGAAGTATACATTGACGGCTCTACTACTGGGAATCCTGGACCAAGTGGGATTGGTGTGTTCATAAAAGGTGAAGGCCATCAAGTAAGGGTGAGTGAGTTTATCGGAGAATATTCCAATCACACGACCGAATTCATTGCGTTACAAAGGGGTTTAGAGGAAGCTAAAAAACTGTCCCCCTCCATTGTATCTGCACGCACTGATTCACAAATTGTATTTGCAGCTGTAGAAAAAAGATATGCAAAAAACGCTGAATTTGCCGCTATACTAGACAATATTTTGGCCATAGTAGATACTTTTGATTTATTTTTTATCAAATGGATTCCAGACGATCAAAACAAAGCAGCTCATGCACTTGCACGAGAGGCTGTATCAAAACAACTGCCTAAGAAATAAAGGCAGTTGTTTTATCTCTATTAAACTGGACTGCTAAATTATCGTATTTTCGCGCTGTTGCTCATAATCCTTTTCGATTGCTATTTTTGCTTTATTCAAAAAGTTAACAATGATCTCATCGCTACCAAACAATTGAAATATAGACAGCAGTGGATTTTTCGGTTTGTTTATTGAAGTATAGATGAATTTTGTCTTATTATCAGTTTGACTCTCTAACTCATATTCCGTCGTCATGTTAAAGCGATCATTTAGTAAAAAGTTTTCTTGAATCGCTTTATAGAATGGTTCGTTCGTATACTTTTTTATCGTAATTTCATATTGCTCGATAACAGATCCATTTTGATAGCTTTGTTTAATAATAGTACCTACAATAGGTTCGGTTTGTTTAATGATTTCCTCATCTACTACTTTAGGAAATATTCTTTTCTTTTTTGAAATATCACCATAAAAGTAGCACCATGCAAATTCTATTGGAACATCAAGTAAAATTTCCTTTTTCCATTTTTTCATCTGTATTCACCCTATTCCGCCTTCAACAACGTTTTTTCAAGCTTGACTTTCCATTCTCTGCAAGTTCATTAACCTTCAGAATATTTTCAATTCCTTCTTTTGAGTCCTTCTGATAAAAATAAATAGAATGAGCGTAGGAAACCGTAACTCTTTCTGGGCGTTCGAGAATTCGTGTGATGCGATCTGTATTTGTTATTTGTCCTTCTTGAATTACACGACATAAATAACCAGTATGACCAGTTTCAATCATTCGTTTAATTAGTGGTTTTAATTCCGTTCTTTTGTTTATTGTATTACACGGAATTCTACCTTGCGGTACTTCATCATCATAGCATATTTTTCGAATTAGTCGTGTTTTTTCCATACAAAAAAACAGACTCTCTAATGAGAGCCTGTTAAAGTTTAGTTTTAGGTTTAAAATTAAGCTTTAACTACGTTAGTAGCTTGAAGGCCACGTTGACCTTGCTCGATTTCAAAAGTTACTTCTTGACCTTCGTCAAGAGATTTGAAACCTTCGCTTTGAATAGCTGAGAAATGTACGAATACGTCGTCTCCGCCTTCACGTTCGATAAATCCGAATCCTTTTTCTGAGTTAAACCATTTTACTTTACCTTGTTCCATGTGTATATCCTCCTCGTATGCAGCAGTTGCACACATTGTGTTACTATCCTTGCTCAACACTGTTAAGTAAAAGTGTTGCCACCTACTAACTAACCGAACAAAAATAATCCTCTTTAAATATAACATGCACTTACCAATAATGCAACAATTATACTTAATATTTTTTAGTGTTTTCTAATAATGCCCCAATCGCTCCACTATAGCCGTGATGGTCTAAAAAGATTGGATTTTTCTGCTTTAATATCGTATATGATTCAATAATTTGCTGGAGTAACTCATTATCCTCTAAGGTTGTACCTATGTATATTATGTCTTCTACATGATGCGCATCTGCTACTTGAATACAGAGTGATGCAACTACTTCGCCAATTATTCCTTGGACACCCGCCAGCAAATCGGTAGCACTCGAATCGCTGTTGGGATTCAATGCGATTCCCCCGAAATTACTCGCTGTTAAAGTCCCCTTTATAGGAAGCTTATTGTTTTTGTATATGTCACTTACTAAAACATCAACGTCGGATCTACTTCCTACTCGTGATTGTTTTATAATCTCTTCAAAATCAGATATACCTGTTAAAGCCATGCCTAACCCAAGGAGTGTACCGCCTCCGATACCTGTACCACCTAATCGATTATGCGTATTGTCTTGCATAATATGAATTGATGTACCCGTACCAATATTCGCTATAATAGCCGCATTCGGTTCAATTGATGCATGTTTCATTTGATACATCACACCATTCATCGTTGCATCAAATTCAACAATATATGGTATGTCTTCACTGGAGCTAAAATGTACTTTTAATTGCTCTGCACGACCACCAGTGACGCAGATAGAAGCATTCGGATGATTAGATTCAATCCAATCCTTAACCTTTTGGAAATCCGATGAAAGAAATCGTTCAAATATCATCTCATTTTGTTCATTCCAATAAGCTATTTTTGTTAATGTTCCACCTGCGTCAATACCGATTCTAGTAGTCATTCAAATTCCCCTTTATGTTATGACACTTACTTTATCCACGATCCTACAATAGGATAGTTAAAAGTGTCTCCTGTAATCGCTTTAACAATTCCAATAATCGGAACTACAAATGCCATTATACCAAAAATGATGAGCATCGGAATACCGATTAATAGAAAAATTAAAATTACAGAGATAGTTATTAATGCAGCCATAACTAATTGAAACAGTACAGCTTGTATGGATAGCTTTTTAATTTCTTCATCATTTACTACTAAATACAAAATAAATGGAACTAGAAAAGGGGCAAACCATGTACTTGCATGTAGCAAGATTTTCAGTCCTGTGTTTTCCATTTCTTCTCACTCCTCTCCTTTTATTTATACGGTCAAACAAGTAAAATAGTTTCACTTTTCCTTTTCAAACACAATTTCACCAGCTACAACTGTTTTTACAACCGAAGTTGAAAGTATGTTTGTATTATCTAAGACGTTATCTAAAATAGTAAAATCGGCGACATAACCTGGTAATATCATTCCTCGATTATTTTCTCTACCAATAGCTTTTGCACTCCCAGATGTATACAACGATATTGCTTCAAATACGGTTAATGACTGCTCCGGTAAGTAAGAATTATTAACAGCAGCGTCAATCCCAAGCAACGGGTCTGCTAATTCGACTGGCGAATCAGATCCACCGGAACATTCGAAACCTTGCTCAAGAAGTGATTTCCAAGCGTATGCCCATTGTAATCTAGAAGATCCAAGTCTTTCCTTTACCCATGGAAAATCGGAAGGGACAAAAATTGGTTGTAGATCTAGCACAACTGGTAGTTTTTTCATCCTCTCCACAAGGTCTGGACGCAATACATTTACATGTATTAAACGATCTTTTTTACCTTCTGCTACTGGATATTTTTCGATTAAATCTAAAATTTTCTCAACAGCTTTGTCTCCAATTACATGAACCGCAATATTTTCATCATAGCTACGAGCCATTTTTACTAAAGCCTCTAGCTTTTCCGGGCTATGTACCTCCACGCCTCTTTTTCCTTGTTCGTCAGAATAGTCCTCCGATAATAATGCGGTCCGGCCACCTAAAGAACCATCAACAAAGATTTTCATTGCTCCTAATTCGATAGATGAGGACGGTTCCTCCCCTTGCATTTGTTCAAATACCTGATGATGTCGTAATAAGTGCACTCTAAAATCATTGTTTACAACTTCCCGATATGCCTGTAATGGGACTTTATAATGTCCATAATAAGCCATATCTTCTGTATGAACACCTGTTAAACCTTTCGATTTTAAGTCCTCTATACTAGATGTAATAATTCCCTTCAAATATTCGGTAGTTGGCAATGGGATATGCTCTGTTATTAGTTGCTGTGCCTCATCATAAAACAAACCATTAAGCTCTCCGTTTTCATCCTTGCCTATTTCGCCTCCAACTGGGCTGGGGGTTTCTTTAGATATTCCAGCTAGTTTCATAGCTGTTGAATTCGCTACTAAGACATGTCGGCACACTCTTTTGAGCACTACTGCAGTTTCAGTGATGGAGTCGAGGTCGGAACATGTTATTTCTCTTCCTTCTACCAATTTATTGTCGTCCCAGCCTTCTGTTACATACCACTGTTCGGTTGAAATATGAGCGGGTATCGTTTCTTTTATTTTTTCAATAGAAGTAAATGTAGACAAGTCTAAATAGGAAAGCTTTTCCCCGTGACCGATTAGATGGATATGGCTATCTACAAATCCTGGATACATGGCATTTCCATTTAATGATACCATATGATCTGCAAACGGAAGGAGATCCTTTTTTAATCCGGTGTTGATAATAACTCCATCTTCAACTAATACTGCTTCGACTACCTCTTCGTCTGCTTTCATCGTACAAATCTTGCCCTCTGTCCATAGAGTTTTCATCACTTTGTCCCCTCTCTTCGTTCGGATAATTCATCTACTAAGAGCTCCGCCGCTTTTCGATAAGCGTTACTCATATTCGAAAGTGACGCGATAAGTAAAATTAGCCTTTCCATTTTATCCGTTTCCTGGTTCTCTACTTCTACTTCATGATTTTTCATTTCTCCCAAAAAATCCTGTGCATTTTTTTGCTGGATCTTTACTAAAGAACTATAAAACTTTTCTAATGAAAAATCTTTTGTATTCATTTTATCATTTAATGGCTCTAACACAGATTTAATATCTTTAATGGAAAGTGCGCCTTTTAACTGATAGATCAAGCTGATTAACATAATATGGTCTTTAGAATATTTTTTGTTTTTTACGGGAATAAACAATTTTCCTTTCGAGTAATTATTGATCATCGTTTTAGTCAATACTTTTTCATCTTCATTGCGTAAAGAATCAGAATAAGTTGCATCAAATAACTGAATCACTTGGTCCATATATAAGTCTATAGATGGAATATCCTCTTCACGAATAGTGGACTCCAAACTCAATTTTTGTGTAATTTCCTCAGATTTGCTCACTAAAATACCTCCAGTTTGAATATTACGTTTATCATAACTTATAAAACATGCAAGGTAAACCTTGACTAAGTCTTATAATATCAATATATTTATAAGTAGTTATTATAACTATATAGAGAGGTGGAGAGATTCATTTGAATGCTTATATAAGAGAGCCGTTTAATAGTCTTTCGCATTTACTTGGAGCGATAATGGGGATTGCAGGATTAGTATTAATGTGGATGAAGGCAACAGAGGATGGGAGAGCTCCATTAACTTTAACTGCGGTTGTTGTTTTTGGAGTTAGCATGATTTTGCTTTATTCTGCTTCTGCTATTTATCACTGGGTGATAGGAAAAGTTCAGTATATACAATTTTTACGTCGATTAGATCATTCGATGATTTATATTTTAATTGCTGGCACCTATGCGCCATTTTGTTTGATTACCTTAAACAATATTGCTGGATATGTGTTGTTTGTCATTATTGTATCACTAGCCGTTAGTGGTATTTTGTTTAAAATGATTTGGTTTAATTGTCCAAGATGGGTTTCTACAGCAATTTATATCGGAATGGGATGGATGATTATTTTCTTAGCACCATCTCTAGCTGAATCTTTAGGCTCTGTAGGTTTACTTTACCTTGTATTGGGTGGAGTAGCTTATACAATTGGAGGAGTCATTTATGGGGTAAAGCCAAATATTCCGTTTATAAAAAAGTTAGGATTTCATGAAATCTTTCATCTATTTATATTATTAGGGACATTATTTCACTTTATTTGCGTGTATGGATATGTATTGTAAGGAAGGAAAAAACCTTCCTCACAATATGCTATTTGTTACTTTTGATGAGCAATAATAAGTGTTGGTTCTAATACAATTTCTACATTGCCTTTTAACGCTTTGCTGATCATACATGTATCCTCTGCTTTTTTTAGTAAACGATTTGCCATCTTGGCATCACTTTCATTTACTATTTCTAATGTTGGTCGATGGATAATTTTTTTATAGGTAAAAATGCCATTCGTTACATCGACAACAGCAGATGATTCAACAATGAGTGAACGCTTTTCTATTCGACTTCTCTCTAACATGGCAGCTAGAGTAATAATATAGCATGTAGTGGCTGCTCCAAGCAGCATCTCATCGGGATTGGTACCAATTCCGGGACCATCCATTTCTGTTGGAATCGAAATCTTAGTTTGGAGATTTTGTGCATGAATAGTTCCTATATCATTGCGGTTACCTGGCCAATCTGCTTTTAAATGAAAATAATGTTCTGTCATACTTATCATTCCTCTCGGTTTATGCATATTCTATTGGAAATATCGTAAAGTTCCAGTATGATTAGTTAATGAAGGTAGGCGAATTATTTGTTAAAAAATTATGGGAAGATTGCCATTTCAATTATTTTTATTTCAATGTTTTTACTTATTTTAGGTATTAAATATGTACTTGGTCAAGATTTAGTTATTATGAACCTGCTTGCGTTCGCTGCATTTTCTATTGTAATCGGAGTTTTATCAGGCTCATTATTGCTTTATAAGCTGCAAAAAGCGTTTTATATATTCACTATTGGTTTAATAATAGGCTTTTTTGAAATGTACCGTTCATTTTTTGCTGGTCCACAAGAATTTGGTGACCTAGCAGGAATTCTCTCCTTATTTATTTTTACTACATTTGGGTTTGTTATCGGGTTATTTGTGGAAGCTATATTCTACTTACTAAGAAAGAACGAGCAGAAGGATTAGATAAACTGATCCTCCCTGCTCGTTTTATTGTTTTGCTATCACAGTATTATTTCGCCCATTAGATTTTGCTTCGTAAAGAGCCCTGTCAATTCTTTGTAAAAATTGTGTCAGCGTTTCACTTGAATTATATTCACCGACTCCTAGGGAAATAGTAAGTGTTTTATCGATAGGTGATATAGAATTCTCTACCATTTTTCTTATACGTTCTCCAAGAATATATGCTTCCTGGATATCCTTTTTCGGAAGTATAATGATAAACTCCTCTCCACCAAGTCGAATACACTCTTCCTGGTCAACACATAAGTCCTTCATACTTGTTGCGATAAATTGAAGAACTACATCCCCCGAAATATGTCCGAATTTATCATTAACTTGTTTGAAATGATCCACATCTATCATTATTAAAGAAAATGTGACTTTCTGGACTAGTAATTGGTCGAGTAAAATATCTCCATATCTCCTATTTTTCAATCCTGTCAATGGGTCTGTAACGGAAATTACCTTCATATTATCGACAGTTTCTTCTTGCCGTTTTGTATAATTTTTAATCGTTTCCGTTAATTGTTTTGCCTCAAAATACCAGGTTGGAATATCGATATTACCTTCTCGTTGTTCGCCATCTGTTAAAGTGTAAATGGCTAGTTTTCGTAAAGGAGCCGCTAACTTGTTGGATACATAAAATGCTACGACGAAAATAAGAAGAATAAATGGCAAAGAGAATAAAAATATGGTTAACATGATTCCAGATAAAGGCTTTAAAGCACTATCAAATGGGGTCTGTGAAACTACTCCCCAACTACTTTTCTCTATGTATGTATAGCCAGCTAGAAAGTTATTTCCAAGTGTATTATCTAATTGTAAAGCCCCACTTTTCTCTTCTATTAATTTTTGAACTACTAGATTACTTTTGACAGCTTGTCCTATCCTAGATTTATCAGGATGATAAATTAGTACTCCCTCTGGATCTACCACGTAAACGTAGGAACCGTCTTTCGAATAATGTTCTGCAAGAATATTATGTATAAAATTATCCTCCTCCAAATATACCGTACCGTTCAGCATACCAAAGTATTCTCCATTACTTCCAAATAAAGGTGTGGTAATAAGTATTAACAATCTACCCGTTTGAGCATAATACGGTTTTGAAATAAAGGCTTCTTTTCTTGCAATAGCTTCCTTAACCCCTGCAGAATTAACTGTATTTCCAACAATACCCAAATTAGGGGTAGTTGCTATTACTATTCCTTGAGCGTTAATAACGGATAATGAGTTGAAGTTCTTACTACTAATATTTATCTGTTTTAATATATTTGTAACAGCTATGTGATTTTCTATATTCTCCACTACATCCGATTTTCTTGCTTCTAAGTTACTTTGCATATTTAAAAAAACTTCATCTGTCATTTGAGCTAATTTCTTCGAATACATTCTATTTTGTTCTAGTGAATTTTCAATTAAGCTTTTTTTCGTTACGAGATAACTTGAAGTTAATGTACTAACGATTATGCCTAACATCATAAAACATATTAGCGATAATATCCAAAACCTTAAAGTTTTCAACTAACCTCTCCTTTACTAGGAATTCTTTTGTAATTTGAGTGAATAATTAATACCTATCATATATGATTCGCATGAAAAAAACTACGACTAAACTTAGTCGTAGTTTACGATTAGTGCCCGCCAAGATAGGCTAGTTTAACTTCTTCACTATTTTGCAATTCCTGAGCAGATCCTGAAAGGACAACTCTTCCCGTCTCAATTACATAACCTCGGTTAGCTATAGATAGTGCCATATTAGCGTTTTGTTCTACTAACAAAACCGTAGTGCCTTCTCGATTAATGTCTTCAATAACCTGAAAAATTGTTTTTACCATTAAGGGAGCAAGCCCCATAGATGGTTCATCTAACAAAACGAGCTTCGGCTTTGCCATAATAGCTCTTCCCATTGCCAACATTTGCTGTTCTCCTCCAGAAAGGGTTCCGGAATGCTGTTTTTTACGCTCTAGTAATCTTGGAAAGATTTCATATACTTTTTGCATGTCTTGATGAATTCCCTGTTTATCTTTCCGAAGAAATGCACCCAATTCCAAGTTTTCTTCAACTGTTAAATTAGCAAATACTCTACGACCTTCTGGAACATGCGAAATACCTGCTTTTACAATTGTTTGTGCTTGTTTACCGGAGATCGATTTGTCCAGGAATTCTATTTTTCCTTTTTTAGGTTTTAACAAGCCAGATAGCGTTTTTAATAATGTACTTTTCCCGGCCCCATTAGCACCAATTAGCGAAACAATTTCCCCTTCGTTAACCGTAATCGAAACATCACGTAGCGCTTGAATATTTCCGTAAAACACATCTATATTTTCTATTTTAAGCATTGTCATCGCGAACTTCCTCCCCTAAATAAGCCTCAATAACCTTAGGATGGTTACGGATCTCTTCTGGTGATCCTTCCGCAAGAAGTTGACCATGATCGAGTACATATATTCTTTCACAAACTCCCATGACTAAGTTCATGTCATGTTCTATTAACAATATAGTTAAATCAAATTTTTCACGAACAAACCCAATTAACTTCATTAAATCGTGTGTTTCTTGTGGATTCATACCCGCGGCTGGTTCATCTAATAATAGTAGCTTTGGTCCTGCAGCTAGTGCTCTAGCAATTTCCAATCTTCTTTGCTGACCATAAGGCAAATTTTTCGCTAGTTCATCTTTATACTTGTCTAGCTTGAAAATCTTGAGAAACTCTAATGATTTTTCTTCCATCTCTTTCTCACCCTTGAAGTGCGAAGGCAGACGAAGTATAGAACTCAACATGGAATGTGTCGCAAGAGAATGATATGCAACTTTTACGTTATCTAATACTGATAATTCATTGAAAAGTCGTATGTTCTGGAACGTACGACTTATCCCTTTTCTCGTTACTTTAAAAGGCTGTAAACCGTTAATTTTTTCACCGTTAAATAAAATATCTCCTTCAGTCGGAACGTAAACTCCAGTTAACAAGTTAAAGCTAGTTGTTTTACCAGCACCATTTGGTCCAATTAAACCGACAAGTTCTCCTTGATTTAATAACATGTTTAAGTTTTGTACTGCTTTTAAACCACCAAACTGAATACCAGCATTTTTCACTTCAAGTAATGGTTTATTTTCCATGCTGATCGCCTCCTTTTGGCGTTCTCCAAAGCTTGAAATAATCCGTGATTTCCATCGTACCCATCAAGCCTTTCGGACGATATAGCATTACGAGAATTAATACAAGACTATAAATGATCATTCTAGTTTCTGGATATCCCTGAAGATATGTAGAAACCACTGTTAATAAAATTGCTGAAAGTACAGCACCCGAAAGACTGCCTAAACCACCTAAAACTACAAATATTAATATATCAAATGATTTTAAAAATCCGAATTGACTCGGTTGAATGATATAAAAGTTATGAGAATATAGAGCACCTGCAACCCCAGCAAAAAAGGAACCAATTGCAAATGCAGCTACTTTATAATAAGTTGTATTTATCCCCATCGCATCAGATGCAATTTCATTTTCTCTAACAGAGATAGCAGCTATTCCATGTCTTGAATTAGTAAAGTTCACTATTACTACAATGGTAATGACAAGGCAAACAAATGCATATGTCCAAGTCGTCAAATGAGAAACTTGCATCCCTGCAGCCCCACCAACATAGTCAATATTCAAAAATACAATACGAATAATTTCAGCAAAACCAAGCGTTGCAATTGCCAAGTAATCCCCTTTTAATCTTAAACTTGGAATACCGACTATCAGTCCCGCTAAAGCAGCAACAATTCCTCCGACAATAATAGCGACGAAAAAGGGTAGATCCAATTTCATTGTCACGATAGCTGAAACGTATGCCCCTACAGCTAGGAAACCAGCATGACCAATAGAAAACTGTCCTGTTATACCAATGACTAGATGTAGGCTGACCGCTAAAATTATGTTGATAGCTATAAATATAAGTGTATTAGAATAAAATTGATTCATTGTTCCGTTTGCAATATAAAATTGAACCACAGTGTATACTAATATAGCCGCTATAATAAATAGCCAAAACTGTTTTGACTTTTTCATAATTATGTATCACCTACACTTTCTCTCGTGTATTTTTTCCAAAGATTCCAGATGGTCTAAAGATTAGAATTAAAATTAAAATGATGAATGCTGCAGCATCTCTCCATAAAGAGAATCCTAAAGCACTAACAACCGTTTCAACCACTCCAAGTACTAATCCACCAACCATTGCACCAGGGATTATGCCAATTCCACCAAGAACTGCGGCAACAAACGCTTTCACTCCAGGTATTACTCCCATCAATGGATCTATCTTTGTATAATATACTCCGAAAATAACACCAGCTGCTCCAGCTAAAGCTGAACCAATTGCGAAAGTTGCAGATATTGTATTATCAACGTTAATCCCCATTAGTTTTGCAGCTTCTGTATCATGAGAAACAGCTCTCATCGCTTTTCCTGTTTTTGTTTTATGTACGATGAACTGTAGCAAGATCATTAATACAACAGAAACCGAAAGAATAAGAATAGATTGCATACTAATTTGGGCACCTAAAAATGCAAATGACCGATTTGAAAACACATCTGGATATGCTTCTGGTTGAGCCCCTCTAATATAAATTACTCCATACTCAATTAATAACGACACTCCGATTGCCGTAATAAGTGCTGCAATTCTAGTAGCATTTCGTAATCGTTTATATGCAATACGCTCAATAATTACACCGAACAATGCACATGCTGCCATCGAAATAATAAGAGCTGGAAAAAAACCTAAATGGAACACGGTAATAGAATAAAACCCAATAAACGAACCAACCATGAACACATCTCCGTGTGCAAAGTTGATCAGCTTAATAATTCCATAAACCATCGTGTAACCAAGGGCAATTAATGCGTAAATACTCCCGAGTGAAATGCCGTTTATCAATTGCTGTATCCATTCCATAAATTTTCACTCCTATAGCTTAAGATTTCAATTAGTTTAGAAATAGAAAAGGAGGGATATCAATCCCCCCCTAAAACCTACAAATCTTAAGGATTAACTTTCGTTTTAAATTTTTGACTTCCATCTACGAATTCAATTATTACAGCTGATTTAATCGGATGATGATTTTCATCAACAGAGTATAATCCTGTTACAAGTTCTAATTGATCAGTAGCTTCAATTGCTTCTTTAATTTTAGTTCCGTCTGTTGATCCCGCTCGTTCAATAGCGTCTTTTAGTAAATAAACCGTATCATATCCAAGTGCATTGAATGAGTTAGGCTCTTTACCGTATTTCTTTTTGAAATTATCTGAAAACTCCTTCGCTTTACTATCTGGATCTTCAGATGAATAAGCAGTAATAATGAAAGTATTATTTAACGCATCAGCTCCAGCCAAGTCGACAATTGTTGGTGAATCCCATCCATCGGCCCCCATTAATGGAACCGTGATTCCTAATTCACGGGCTTGCTTAACAATTAGTCCCACTTCTTCATAGTATCCAGGGATAAAGACAAATTCAGGATTAGAAGATTTAATACGAGTTAGATTTGAACGGAAGTCAGTATCTTTGGCAACATAGGATTCTTCTGCAACAATTTTGCCTCCGGCTGCTTCAAAATCTTTAATAAAAGCAGCAGCAAGACCTTTAGCGTAATCACTTGCATTGTCTGCATATACTGCAGCTGTTTTTACTTTTAACTCGTTAGCAGCAAAATTAGCAGCTACCGTTCCTTGGAAAGGATCGATGAACGCTGTACGGAATGTAAATGGATTTACTTTTCCGTCTTCTCCAACAGTAACTGTTGTACTTGTACCTGAAGGCGAAATCATAGGTGTTTTAGTATCTGTTGCTATTTGAACTTGTGCAACTGAGTTACCACTTGTCGCAGCCCCAATAATAGCTGTTACTTTGTCTTGACTTGTTAATTTAATAGCCGCATTAGTTGCTTCGGCTGCATCCGATTTATTGTCCACCTTGATAAGTTCAATTTTCTTGCCATCAATACCACCAGCGGCATTGATTTCTTCCACAGCTAAATCAATAGCATCTGCTTCTGATGTACCATAAGATGCTACACCTCCCGAAAGCTCAAGATTGGCACCAATTTTAATAGTGTCTCCACCTTCTGAACTAGTTCCTGTTTCTCCGCCACTCCCGCAACCAGCTAGGATTCCAATCAACAATGATGATGATAGGAACAGTGAAGCAAATTTCGATTTCTTCATAAACATAACCCCCGTTTTAATTGATAATTCTGAATTTATAAGTTATACTACTTGCTTTCTCCCTCTAACAAGCATAAACTCAAAAACTATCATTTTGTAAGAACAACCCTATTGTAAAACAAACTTTAAATTCAGTCTATACTAATTTTTCCCTATAGTTAGAAAATTACCAATATTACTTTAGAATAATTTTATTACACAGGCTTAAAGTACTGATAATATAAGGATTAATAGGACAAATTACTCGCATTTTTTTTAAAAAAATATTTTTTATATTTTATGTTTTAGTCACTTATTTTATTATTTATACTGATATTCAAATGATTTTAGAGAAAAATATTAGTGAAATTTAATTGTTTTTACTTTTCAGTTATTTTTATATATACTAATATTAGTTCGAAATCCGTAATATTAAGGGGAGATATAATGGTAAACCAAATGCCTAATAGAGAAGAAGTAAAATTGGAAGAAACATGGAATTTACATGATTTGTTTCAATCTGAAAAAGATTTTGAAGATGCATTAAAAGAAATCGAAAGCAAGTCTCTCGAGTTTAATAATCGTTTTAAGGGGTCCATCCAAAGAGCTGATGAGGTGGTTAATGCCCTAATAGAATATACGAAACTGTACGAGATAATAGTACCAGCAGGAACATATGCTAGTCTTTCGTTGAGTACTGACCAAACAAATACGGATGCTCAAATGAGAGCAAGTAAATTTGGTTCTCTGTCCGCTAAGGTGAGCAGTCAGCTATCTTTCTTAAACAGTGAACTTGTAGAATTACCTGACAATACTATAGAAGAAGCAATTTCTAAATCTCCAGATCATCAGCTTTACCTAGAAAAGTTACTTAAAAAGAAGAAATTCCAGCTTCATCCTGAAGTAGAAAAAACACTTGCAGCCTACTCTGCTTCTTTTGGAGCACCATACAAATTGTATGATACAACTAAGATGCTTGATATTAAGTTTGATAACTTCAAAGTTAATGAAAAAGAATATCCGCTTAACTATGTCTCATTCGAGAATGACTGGGAAGCTGAATCAGACACTGAAAAAAGAAGAGCAGCATTCGAAGCCTTTTCTAAAAAGTTAAAAGAATATGAGCATACAACGGCTAAAACATACGATATGCATTTACAAATGGAAAAAACTACATCAGATATACGTGGCTATGACTCTATTTATGATTACTTATTATTCAACCAAGAGGTAGATCGTTCCTTATACAATAGACAAATCGATTTAATCACGAAAGAACTTGCACCTCATATGCGGAAATACGCAAAATTACTTCAAAAGGAACATGGCTTGGAGAAGATGACGTTTGCAGATTTGAAAATATCTTTAGATCCAACATATGAACCTACAATTTCTGTGGAAGAATCTAAAAAGTATATTGATGATGCCCTTTCTGTGATGGGGGAAGAATATATCGAAATGGTCAACCGCGCATATGAAGAACGGTGGATTGATTTCCCTCAAAACGTTGGAAAATCAACAGGTGCTTTTTGTTCTAGCCCATACGGAAGTCACCCATATATTCTCATCTCGTGGTCTAGTAGAATGAATGAAGTATTTGTTCTCGCTCATGAATTAGGCCATGCTGGTCATTTTTATTATGCAAACAAAGAGCAGAACATTTTCAATGCTCGCCCATCTTTATATTTCATCGAAGCGCCTTCCACGATGAATGAAATGCTCGTTGCAAATCATCTACTGAAAAGTTCTGATGATCCTAAATTTAAGCGTTGGGTAATTTCCTCCATAGTAGCTCGCACATATTATCATAATTTTGTAACGCATCTATTGGAAGCAGCATATCAACGCAAAGTTTATGATCGCATCGATCAAGGCTTAAATGTAAATGCACAAATTTTAAACGAATATAAACGCACTGTATTAGAAGAATTCTGGGGCGACACGGTAGAAATTACTGAGGGTGCAGAGCTTACTTGGATGCGCCAACCACATTATTATATGGGATTGTATCCGTACACATATAGCGCAGGTTTAACAATCTCTACTCAGGTGTCTAAGCGTATATTGACTGAAGGTCAAACTGCTGTAGATCAATGGACGAAAGTTTTGAAAGCTGGCGGCACTAAATCTCCTGTAGAGCTTGCACAAATGGCTGGCGTCGACATTACGACGGATGAACCGTTAAAAGATACAATCGCATATATTGGTTCGTTGATCGATGAGTTGGAAACGTTAACAGAGGAAATAAATAAAAACGCTTAAAAATTTCATGCATGTGCTTTATTGATTTTACAGAGATGCTGGTCGTGACTTACGTCACATCCAGCATCTCTTTTCTACATAACCTTATGGACGTAAAAATAGACCATCGAAGGTGATGGTCTTGTTCTGCTAAAGCACCCGTAAGCCAGCCATTTAGCGTAAAATAAATTTAATGTTTACACCACAGAGGATGAAAATTAATACTCTTCTCTTTCTGGATTCTCTCTAGAGGTAAAACAACAACTCATATTCCTACTTCCCTCATTTTAACAGCGACCTCATCGACTCTATCTTCAATATCCTTCCCATCAAACTTCGAGAGTTTCAACTCGCTCACGATTTTTCCATCACGCATAAACATAATTCGATCCGCTCGCGCAGCAACTTTTGCATCATGAGTAACAAGCATAAGTGCAGTTCCATCTGCGTTAATTTCCGAAAATATATCCATGATTTCCTCTGAAGATTTTGAGTTGAGCGCGCCTGTAGGTTCGTCACCGAAGATGATTTCTGGATTATTCATAAGCGCTCGGCATATTCCCGCACGCTGAAGCTGACCTCCCGAAACCTGCGTAATATCGCGCTTTTCAAGCTCACCAATGCCTACCCTTTGCATTAGCATTCTAGCCTTTTCAGATATTTTTGGTGCGTTTTTTCTGTTGTCGCGCATTGACGGAAGAATAATATTATCGAGGATATTTAGATTTTTCAGCATAGTAGGTTGCTGAAATATAAATCCCATTTTTGTTCTGCGTATTTCTGAAAGCTCTTTCTCCCCGACCTCTGTTAGATCCATGTCATCAAAAATGACCTTTCCGCCATTAACGCCGTCCATTCCGCTTAAGGCAAACATTAGTGTAGATTTTCCCGATCCCGATGGTCCCATAACTGCAAGGAATTCACGCTCACCTATTTCAACGGACACTCCGTCAAGAACATTACGCTGTTCATCGTCTATACCAAAAAATTTTACAATGTGTTCACCGATAATTATTTTTTTCATATGCCTACTCCTTAATATTGTCAGAAATTTTTATTTGCCCAGCGCCTAATGTGCCCAACATTGTAGCGATAAGCACCGCGACTATCATTAGCAACGGACTAAACAAATACGCTGAAAGCGGATTTACTGTAAAATTAAAAGTTGATACTCCAAACGAAGAGATAAGCGCACCAGCAAGTACCTCTCCGAAAGTATTCGCGAGAAGTGTCCCCAGAATAATTCCAACAATCAAAACGAAAACCGACCGAGAAACATACTGTGCCTTAATATCCGAATTTGTAAAACCGAGCGCTTTCATGACGGCAATGGAATATCTATCCTTTGCAATAAGCATTTTCATGAACAACAGAGTAACCAGTACCGTAATAACCAATGCAATGGCAATTGCTGCGTAGGAAGCCATTTCAACGGAACTTACTGTCGAGCCTAGGGTCTGAGAAACAAATTCATCTATATCGGATGTCTTTGCAAAACCGAATTTTTCCGAATACGCTGAAACCTTGCTCTCCACCAGAGATTTATCCGAAAGTTCAACACAGAAGATGGTCCACATGACACTCGCCGAATTGTCGGTGAATAATGCCTTCGCTGTTTTTCCGCCGTTGGTGACATCCGAATATGTTCCGCTTACCGTGAGATTTTTCTCCTGCCCTTCAATAACCAACGTAATGACATCTCCGACCTTTTTGCCCAGTTCTTCCGCGTTTATAGACGAAAGAGAGATTTCGTTTTCTGAAGCAGGAGCTCTGCCCTCAGAATACGCTATAGGAAATGTCGAATGGTCACCCAGTTCAATTTTTATATTTTCCTTTAGCCCATTACTTGTTTTTACATTGAAAGTCTTAGTTGTCATAACAGCATATTTTGAAATGGCACTGTCGCTGTCTATTGCCTTCACAATTTCATCGCTTTTGTCTGGTATGTTGGTCTGTATGCGCAAATCGTAGTTTCCAATTCCCATATATTGAATGAAATTTTTATCAGAAATCGTGTTGTAGAGGTTCTGTGGAACAATAATTATAAATGCAGAAATCACCAGTACTACAAGCATAGTGGCGTAAAGTCTTTTTCTTACTAAGACATCCTTCATTCCTAGAAAAATATTCGTATTAAACAGTCTATTTTCTATTAAGGAAAACCGCTTAGCTCCAGCTTTTTTTTCCTGAGAAGTACCAAAGCGTATAGCTTCTGCGGCGGAGATTTTCCGAAAACGTTTCAGCACTCCGTTTACATAAGCAACAATTGTAAGAAATACAACCAGTATTCCAATGATTCCTAAAATTATTGCAAAAGAAGAGTTTTCGCTTTTGCCCATAGAAAGCCTTATATTTTCGAGAAGAAAGCCTTGAAACATAAGAGAAAGAATAAAACCAAGAATACTACCTGCCGCTGCAATAGCTCCATATTTCGCAAGATAAATCTTCTTTATATCAGAAAGATGAATCCCTATTGCTTTCATAACACCAATTTCACGATAGTCATCTTCAATTTTTGCAAGGAGGGTAAAACGTATGCTCATAAATGCGATGGCAACGACAAGTACGCTTACAAGAAGGATAACCGCAATCATCATCCCATCAGAAATGGCGTTCATCGTTTTGAAAAGTGTATATGTAACTGTTGGACCGTTCGCTTCAAGTCCTGCGGAAGCATAAGCTGCTTCAAATTCGCCTATCGCAGAGAAATCTTTTAATCTAAACTCAATCAGATACTCGATACTTCCAAGGTCTTTAATATCCACAAAATCATTTGTGCTTACAAGAAATCGCTTAGAAGCGGAGAGTGAGGAATTCATAGTTGAATCTCGGAGAAATCCTGCAACAGTAAATTGCTTTCCACTAATTACAGCCTTGTCACCAACTTTTACGGTGTTGTCCCTCATATAACTTATTGGAACATAAACTTCACCATCAGATACGTTGATGATGTTACCGTTAAGATCAAGAAGATAATCGAATTTTTCGTTTTGTACGCTGAGACCGTTATCCTGAACACTATTCGCAAGCGAATTTTCGCCCAGTATAATCTGCGCACTATCAATGTTAAGAAATTCAACCACCTGATAATCATCTACATTATTATTTTGCTCCGCAAATGATGCAAGCCGTGCAGTATCAATTTCACCCGAATGCATCTGCATAAAATGAGGGGTTTTGGCATGTTTCATAAGTGTATCTAACGAGCCTGAAAGATTAACGATGAGTATCGCTGCGAGCGAAACAAGCATAGCTGCAGCAGCAACAAATATCATTGTTGTCAACGTTATTGCTTTACTCTTTAAGATGTCATTGCCTATTATTCTGTTATACATAAGTCACCTCGATATAAGTTTTTCTTTCACAATTTAAAACTAACAGATAATTAAAGATTTATAGTACGTCTCAAGACCGAGATTTATTGCATCTTAAGGTTGAAATTATTTGTCATACTTATTCTGTTTAATATAAAGGCATTAAGATACTTAACTGTCAGACTGGCGATTTTGGGTTTTAATATTTGTCCCATGTGGATTTGCATACCATTGTATGTACTTAACTAGACTCCCTTCCTGATAGCCAATGAAGCACCAGAAAGGTTATAGGAATAATTTTCCTTTATGTTTTTAAAAATACCTTGCAATATGTCTTTCTTAACTTAAATTATTAAATAAATAAATCCCCCTCCTTTTAATTTTGTATAGAGCTTGAATATACTAACTAATTATACAATTCAATGAAACAGTTATTTAATAAGAATTTGTAAATATTTTTATTCAACTAACTTACTAAAGTAGTTTAAATGCAACATTTCACAATAGACTTCTCGGATTTACTGGGAGTTTTGGATAAAAAATAGACCATTCAAATAGTCTTGTTTGTCTAGAGCAACCTTTTATTTCAAGGAATCCAAGAAAAATTGAATTAAGTAAAAAGACTGGATCATATTAGATCCAGCCTGGTTTTTATTGATTTTTGATTGAAAAAAACAGTTGAATTACTATTAAATACATATTTTACTTAATACCTTTCCCTCTAATGTACCAACAAATATTTAGCAGTTTGTAACGACTTTTTTTGTGTTGGGACCGAGTATAAGACAGGAACATATAATAAAAAAATGAATATAGAAATAAAATGATTACACAAGCTATCTCTTATAGCTAAAAAAATCAGTATGATTCATTGTATATACTCTCTTCCATATAAAAAAGCACTTGCTATCCGCAAGTGCTTTTGTGTTTATTCTGCATTTGTTTGTTTTTTAGATACATCCACGCGTTTTACAAATAGTGATAACACTAAAGCTAAGATTGTAACAAGCGTTGCAATAAAGAAAGTGAAATTGATACCTTCTAACATTGCTTGACTACTAAGTTGAAGTTTAAACTGCTCTAATGCATCCGGAGCTGTCGGCACATTGCCCGCTTTCATAGCTTCTTCGAATAAACTAGCACCTCTCGATTCCATTCTCGCATTCATAATTGTTATGAATATCGCAGAACCTATAGCACCTGATACTTGTTGTAAAGTATTATTCACTGCAGTTCCGTGCGGATTCATCTTCATAGGTAATTGATTTAAACCATTTGTCATGATTGGCATCATTACCATTGACATACCAAACATACGGAATGTATAAACAATCATAATATAGTAATAATCTGAATCTGCAGCTAAATTACTCATCATATAGGTTGCAATCGTTGTTATAGTTAAACCAATAATCGCCAATGAGCGTGCTCCGTATTTATCGAACAGTTTCCCAGTAACTGGCGACATTAATCCCATCGCCAGAGCACCTGGGAGCATCAACAATCCTGAATCTAGTGGTGTAATGTGACGAATAGTTTGAACGTATATAGGTGTTAAAATCATTCCTGAAAACATTGCAGCTGAAACAACTACTGAAATAATAGAAGATAAAGCAAACATTGGATATTTATAAATACGTAAATTCAACAATGGTTCATCTAGTTTTAATTGTCTAATGACAAAAACCACAAGGGCGATCAATCCAATTGCAATCGTACTATATACAATCGGTGCATCCCAGCCTTTACTTCCTGCAGTACTAAATCCATATAAAAGACCACCAAAAGCAATAGTCGATAAGCCAAGTGATGAAACATCAAGTTTCATATCATTATTTGGTGTAATATTTTTTAGTTTAAAAATCGCAAATAATAATACGATTACAGCTAATGGTAATATTAGCTCAAACAACACTCTCCAGTTATAGTGCTCAATGATAAAACCAGACAATGTTGGTCCGATAGCTGGAGCCATTATCATAACTAACCCAAATAGTCCCATCGCTGTCCCTCTTCGCTCTATAGGGAATGCAGTCAGCATAACATTCATAAGTAATGGCATCATTACGGCTGAGCCTGCCGCCTGAATCATGCGAGCCAAAATAAGCACCCAAAATTCTGGTGCGATTGCAGCTAAAAATGTACCTACTGAAAATAATGTCATTGCGGTAATAAATAGTTTTCTGTTGGAAAACTTAGTTACAAAATACGCACTAGCTGGTATTAAAATACCGTTTATAAGCATATATCCAGTTGTTAACCATTGCACAACAGAAGGTTCGACTTTAAATTCAGTCATAATCGTAGGTAATGCAACGTTTAATAACGTATTATTTAAAAAAGCTATGAATGCTCCAACAAATAGGATAGCAATCATGGCATATGGTGGTTTATGTTGCGTTTCGTTCATTCTCTTTTATCCTCCTAATATTTTGGGACTATAATTGCACGGGGTACACTACTTTGAACATTTTATACCCTCAGTCCAAAAAATGCAATAAGGAAAAACGCTTACATCTCAAATTTATTGATTTTACGGTATTTGTTTTGTATTATAATATTTAGACTTCAAGTATAAAGGTGTGTAATTATGAAGATTAGAAAGCATCAGGTATTATTGACTGCTCAAAAATTGTTTATAGAAAAAGGCTTCGCCGCCACTTCTGTTCAAGACATTATTAATGAAAGTAAAATATCGAAAGGGACATTTTACAATTACTTTTCATCAAAAAATGAATGTATTATCGCTATTTTAGATAATGCTAAGGAAGAAACTGATCTCAAACGGAGAGAATTATTAATTCATCAAGATGTATCAAAGAAAGATATATTAATACAACAATTGATTGTACGTATGGACGTATACAAAGAACGAAATTTGGTCCCAATCTTTTTAGTTATCTTCCACTCTCAAGATTCGGAGCTGAGGAATATTATCAAGAAAAATCATTACGAAGAAGTAAAATGGTTATCAAAACGAATAGTTGATGTTTATGGAGCAAAATCACGGAAATATTCAGTTGATAGTGCTATCTTATTGTTAGGAATGATACAACAGATGCAGCACCCTTGGACAGTAAGGTCTAAAGAGGTCTCTACAAAGGAATTAGTAAATTATGTAATGAAGCGAATAGATTCACTAATGCCTAATTTGGTAGAATCTGAAGAAGTTCTTATCGACCCATTTGTTTTTAACCATTTTTATGATGAAGTACGAATTACAAAAGATCATGTAATTCAACTGCTGAAGAATTTCAAACAATCAAACGAAAAGGAAATGAATATTTCCGAAGTAGAAATGATTAATTTCATCTTGGAGGAACTCACAAGCAACAGTCCTAGAAAATTTTTATTGGAAGCTGTCGTAAATAGTTTTTCGAATACGATGAAGAACACAGCTCAATCAATAGAGATTAAAGAAATATCCTCGAATATATGGCAAGTAATCGACTCTCTCTAAGGAGGTTTTGACATGAAAAATAAAGTTATTGAACAATATGAAGCAGATGAAAATATGATGATCCAAATTTATGTGCAATGGTGTGCTAATCATGGTATAGATCCTATTGAGCTTTACGAAAAAGCTTATTCAAATCAAGCTTCCAATGAGATTTTAATTGAGCTAAAAGAAAATACAGAAAAACACGCTTTAGATATTGATACAGAAGCAGTTATGTATGTTCTACAGTTATTCGGGAATGATGATTTAGCTTTCGAGGTTTCCAAAGTAGCAAATACTTTCAAATAAAGAGCTGTACCCAAAATAATTGTTGGGTACAGCTCTTTCTAATCCTCGGGTATATGCTTTAGAGATTTCTCCAATAGAATTTGTTGGCTGTCTATTTTGACTCCATCTGCTACCTTATAATGATATTTTCCCTTTTCATCCTGTACTCTAGCTTTAGCAGTGTCTTGCAATTCCAGATCCACAATTTCCATTATCCGTTTTTTAATAGGTGGTGACAAAACTGGAAATAATATTTCCACACGTTTGACCATGTTTCTTGTCATCATATCCGCAGACGAAAGATATAATCTTGATGCTCCATTGCGATGGAACCAATAAATTCTTGAATGCTCCAAAAATCTACCAACAATGCTCGTTACAGTAATATTTTCACTAACTCCAGGTATTTGTGGCAGTAAGCAGCATGTTCCTCTTACAATCATATCCACTTTAACCCCAGCATACGAAGCTTCATATAGCTTTAATATTAAATCCTTATCCGTTAAAGAATTCATCTTGAGCTTTATATGTCCATTTCCAAATGCCTGGTGGTACTCGATTTCCTCGTCTATTAAACTTAAAAATTTATCACGTATATCGTATGGTGAAACAACTAGTTTGTCATAATTTGGTTTATCTGTATAGCCACTAAGAAAATTAAAAAATTGAGTAGCATCCGATCCGATTTTTTTGTTCGCTGTTATAATCCCCATATCTGTATATATTCTTGCTGTTTGGTCGTTATAGTTTCCAGTTCCCAAGTGCACATATTGCTCAATTTTGTTATTCCGTCTACGAACCACTAAAGTAATTTTTGAATGTGTTTTTAAATTATGGATCCCATAAATAACAAGACAGCCCGCCTTCTCTAATTCTTTGGCCCATTGGACATTATTTTCTTCATCGAATCGAGCCTTTAATTCTACTAAAACCGTCACCTGTTTTCCATTTTCTGCAGCCCGTTTCAGCGCAAGTATTACGGGAGAATTCCCACTAACTCGGTACAATGTTTGCTTAATAGCTAAAACAGAGGGATCCTCTGCTGCTTTTTCAATAAAGTCTATAATCGGCTGGAAGGATTCATATGGATGATGAAAAAACAGATCCTGTTTCTGTACTTTATCAAAAATATCTTCATCACTAGCTATATCTAAAGGTGGCTGGGGGATGAAAGGTTCATAGAATAGCTCCATATATTTTCCTTCAAACGTTTTAATAAAGGAAAATAAAAACGTCGTATCTAATGGTCCATCTACTTTATAAACATCCTCGGAAGTTATTTCTAGCTCATCTAGTAAATAATTTAGGAGTTTCGGCTTGATTTCACTTAGTTTAACTTCTAACCTACTAACTGCTCCCCATTTTCGCTTCTTTAACTCTTTTTCGATTTCAATCAGTAAATCACGTGCACCCTCTTCATGAATAGTTAAATCTGCATTGCGTGTAATTCGGAAAGGATTGGCATGCTTCACATGGAACCCATGAAACAGCTTAGAAATATGCTCAATGATGACATCCTCTAATAACACTGCCACAAATGAATCATCCTCTGTAGTAACTTGGATGAAACGCTTTAAGACAGAAGGAACCTGAACAATTGCGATTTTGTTTTGTTCCATTTGATCATCTTGATGATCTTCTATCATTACTAAAATATTCATTGTTTTACTTAATAAGATTGGAAATGGACGATACGCGTCTACTGCAATCGGTGTTAAAACAGGAAATATTTCTTCTTCAAATAGCTTTTCCATTTCCTTCTTTTGAGCAGTTGACAATTCATCATATTTCACTAAAGAAATACCTTGCTTAGGTAGTTGCTTTTCCATAAGCTCTTTATAAATTTTCATCTGTCTGCTTACCAATTCCTTTGTGATAGACGCAATTTTGTTTAACTGTGCTTTCGGTGTAAGTCCTGCTTTGTTTTCAGGTTTGTTGAATCCAGCTCTCACCTGATCTTGTAATCCAGCAACTCGAACCATAAAAAACTCATCTAAATTCGAACTAAAAATGGCTAAAAACTTTAAGCGTTCCAACAATGGATTCGTTTCATCTTCGGCTTCTTCAAGCACGCGTTCATTAAAAGCAAGCCAGCTTATCTCTCTGTTGTTATAATATGCATAGTCGTTAAATGGATGTTTTTCTACCCTACTGTCACTCATCTTACAGTTCCTCCATGTCTACAAACGTCAACTTCACTTCTACTTGCACAATTTTTTCTATATGTTTTTTTAATTTTTCTGCTTGGTATTGCTCCAATAAATAATTGCCAACAACTGAAAATGCAAATTCCATTATGTTGTCAGATTTTTTAATGGATACATTTTTTATATTAGACCTTCCGAGTATATCCATGCCTTTCGTAAAACGGATAAGTGCTCCAATATCACGTAGCTGCTTTTTTTCTATATTAGTAATAATATGTTGGTACGGTTCTATATATTGTTTAAAAGTATCTTTATTTTTATATGAAGATAGTAAGGCAAGCTTCAATCTGTCTTTATTAGAAATACCATCGATTGTCAAATTCGTTATAAGATAAAAAGTGTGCTGACTGAACGCATCTTGGTCTATTTCTTTGCCAATGTGAAATAATTGGAAAGCATATCGAAGTAATTCCTTGTTTTTTAGTGGAGTTATATAGCCCCACCGTGCAAACGTTTCATATATAGATGAAAATAATTCATACAAATGAAGAGATTTTTCTTCCTTTACATGAAATTTCCCTAACAAATGTCGTATAGCATTTGACGTAACACCATTAACATTAAAATCAGATGGAAATTGCTTTATTAGCTGAGCTAAAATTAAGCCTTCCCGCAACCCTTTTTTACTATATATAAATGAGGTCCCCTGTACGACATCCATAAATACACGAAACGTTTCTAATGCAGGCACAATAATATCTGCACGATCACTGGAAAGACCATCTATTTTCTTT
Source organism: Psychrobacillus sp. NPDC096623 (assembly GCF_044762655.1). NCBI lineage: Bacteria > Bacillati > Bacillota > Bacilli > Caryophanales > Bacillaceae > Psychrobacillus > Psychrobacillus sp. NPDC096623. The sequence continues at coordinate 631,434 of NZ_JBIWER010000002.1, read as the reverse complement.
AAACCTTCCAATGAAGCGTTGGAAAATTCATAGCTAAGCTCGTGCAAATCTGTTCTACTTAACTCGTGCTGATGTGTGCCATATAACGAATAATTTTTACGTTGCTGATCAACTTGCGCTATATTACGAGCACTCCCGCCGATAGCGATGATTGGTACTTGTAAATTATGTAACCACACAAGTGATTGAAATTGCTCTCTAACATATTCAATAAGATTTTCTTTTTCATTTTTTGTAATTAAACTACCCGTTATGAATTGCTTTTTTAGCGAAACTGCTCCAAACGGAAAACTATGTAAAAACTTTATTTCTTTATTTTCAAAATAGGTAACCTCGGTACTTCCTCCACCCATATCAATCGTTACAGCAGTTGGAATATTAGTAGAATGAATTACCGCTAAATATCCGTATTTCGCTTCTTCATTTGCAGAAATTAAAGTAATCGTGATTCCAGTTTGTATTTCTGCCTCTTGTAATATAATTTCACGATTTTTTGCCTGCCTAATAGCAGCTGTTGCAGCTGCAAACACGTTGGTTACATGAATATCATTTAATATTTTTTTGAATTTCAATAATGATTCTATTAATATATGTTGACCCTCTTCAGTCAAGTTTCCTTTTGCATCAATATGCATACTTAAGCGAGCAACCGTTTTAAAATTGTAATGCTCTATTAAACCTTCTGCTTGGCTATAACTAAATACTACTAGTCGAATAGAGTTGGATCCAATATCTATTATCGCTTTTTGCGTGTTGTTTGTTACCATAGATTTTACTCCTTCTTATTTAGTTTATTACTTATATGTCCCCTAAATTGTTAAAAGTATGTAAATTTTAAATTGGAATATTAAAAAAGTTAATTTAATAGTGTAAACATTGCATCATTTTTAAATTAATATACTATCAAAGATTTTTTTCATGTACAATAATGGATAACAATGGTAGGAAGGATGAATATCTTGAAAAAATTCACAAAAGAAGAGAATAGCTGGTCTCTTTATGATTGGGGCTCTTCCGCGTATTCAATCACTATTACTACAGCTGTTTTTCCTATCTTTTACAAGGCTTCGGCAACTGCTGGAGGTGTAGATGCTGCAGATTCCACTGCTTATCTCGGATATACGATTGCCATTTTTACTTTTATTCTTGCTTTAATAGGACCGATTTTAGGAACAATCGCAGACTATCGCGGAATGAAAAAGAAGTTTTTTACTTTTTTCTTTGTATTAGGCGTTACATTTACAGCTATGCTCGCATTCGTACCATTTGAAAATTGGCTTTTATTATTAATTTTTTATACCCTTGCTGCTCTCGGTGCAACGGGAGCAAATGTCTTTTACGATGGCTTTATCGTAGACGTCACAACCAATAAACGAATGCACAAAGTTTCAGCACGTGGCTACAGTTTAGGCTATATTGGCTCTACAATTCCATTTTTACTTAGTATCGTCATCATTTTGTTAGCTGGTAAAGAAATAATTCCTATTTCCACCACAAACGCAAGCCGAATTGCATTCATAATCACTGCAGCCTGGTGGGTGATATTCTCCATTCCAATGTTCAAAAACGTTAAACAAATTCACTTTATCGAAAAAGATGGAAATTTAATCGTAGAAGGCTTTAAACGACTAGGAAATACCTTTAAAGAAATAAGACAATACCGGACTTTATTTTTATTTTTAATCGCTTACTTTTTTTATATTGATGGCGTAGGAACGATTATCTCCATGTCTACAGCATATGGCTCTGATTTAGGGTTGAGTGCTGAGAGCTTACTGATTGTTTTATTTGCCACTCAGGTTGTAGCTGCTCCATTTGCAATTTTATACGGAAAACTAGCGACTAAATTTTCTGAGAAGAAAATGCTTTACGTGGGAATCATTGTTTACATTATTGTGTGTACGTATGCATTTTTCTTAGATACGATTGTAGATTTTTGGATCTTAGCAATGCTCGTAGCTACTTCACAGGGTGGTATTCAAGCGCTTAGTAGATCCTATTTCGGTAAACTAGTACCAAAAGAAAATTCCAATGAGTTTTTCGGGTTTTATAATATTTTCGGTAAATTTGCGTCTATTCTGGGACCATTACTAGTAGGGGTTACCGCTCAAATAACTGGGAATTCAGCTTACGGTGTATTTAGTTTAGTAATTCTATTCATTATCGGCTTCATCATTCTAACAAGAGTGCCAGAGCCGAAAGAAGCACCTCCTGTAGATGTAATAGCAAACTCTTAAGTTGGTTAAGGCATACTAGAATTTAGTATGCCTATTATTTATTTAACATAAAGTTGTTTTTCGAGTAAACGACGTTTAGTCCAGACCAAAGTGAAAATCAGAAAAAGTTCAAAGGCATTTGTCACGGCTCCACTCTTTATATTTATAGGTACAGCACTTCCAATAGTCATTACTACTGCACTAATAAAAAATACCGGCCATTTCGTTTTCTTCCACAAAATCGCACTAGCAACAATAGGAATGACTGTAACTAACAGAACCATAATTGGAGGTCCGGTTGCCTCTTCTACGTTTGAGTAACTAACAACACCAAATTCCTTCACGACTTCGAGTTCCAATCCAATAACCTCTGTAGAAAATTCTAATACGATTAAACCAGTCATATAAATTATTCCAGCAACAACTAACCATTTCTTCTTAGCCCACCTGATCTCACTTTCTCGCAATGTGCCAACAGAATACATAACAAGTAATGGTGTAATTAAAGCATGCAATCAAAAACGAGAAAAGTTTAAACTTTCCAATAATTCACCTTCGCCAATCCTCTTACCTGTTGCAAGTATTGCATTACCATAGATTAGTGGGAGTATGACAATATAAATTACACTCGTTCATTTCTTTAAGTCGTACATTCTTATTCCATATAATCCCCATATTAATAATGCTATATATAAAGCTGCATACATAAAGTATGAAAACGCCTCCTTTTCATTTTATTCCCAAATTTATAAAATTCTAATCTAAAAAAAAGAACCCACACTAAAAAAATGCTTTAAGTGTAGGTTCAAAATATAATTTATTGTTTACCAAAAGTTGCAGGCATTAAGACAGCAATCACTTCACCTCGTGCACAAAGCTCGTCTCCAGCGAATACTTCTGTAGTCACTTTAAATTTCTTTGGATGGATTTCTTCCACTTGACCAATTGCTTTTAATGCAACCTTTTGAGGTGTTGGTTTTAAGAAGTCGACATGCAAAGAACCTGTGACAAAACGAGGTGGTGTTTCTCCACTACCTGGTTCAAACCCGTTCTTCCTATGTAAAGCAAGTGATGCCGAACCTGTGCCATGACAGTCGACTAATGCCCCAATTAGTCCTCCATATACAAAACCAGGAATAGCGATATGTTCTTCCTTTGGTTCATATAATGTCACTGTCTGTTCCCCGTCCCAAGTTGTACGAAAGTGATACCCTTCTTTGTTCATCCTCCCGCAGCCATAGCACCATGCAAAATCCTCTGGGTACTCATCTTGTATCGCGTGAATTTTTTCTACCATTATTAAATTCCCCCTTTAGAAAACCATACAAAAAAGCCACCTGTACGTCAATACAGATAGCCGTATTCTCTTAATATATATCCACTCTTCGATCTTGAAATACAGGAATTCTGTTTCTCACTTCCTCCACCTCATCTATGTTAATATCCACTATACCGATTGTTTCCTCGTCAGGTCCAGTCCAAAGAACCTCTCCCCATGGTGCAATTACCATCGAGTTACCATTAAATGAATTGTTCGGATCATCCCCAACTCGATTTACCGCAACGATGAAACATTGATTTTCAATTGCGCGAGCCTGTAATAATATTTTCCAATGATCCACTCTTGTGGAAGGCCATTGTGCAGGGACAAAAATGACTTTTGCGCCAGCCAATGAATGTACACGGAACCACTCAGGAAAACGTAAATCATAACAAATAACACCACCCATTTTAACATCATTTAGCGTGAAAATATTTTTATTTGTTCCCGCCTTTAAATATAGATGCTCATCCATCAATTTAAACAAATGTACTTTATCGTATTCAGAAATAATTTCTCCAATACTATTTACGATGTACATCGTATTATAAAAATGATTGTCTTTTTTCGTTGAAACGGAGCCACCGATAATATGAATATGTAATTCTTTTGCTAAACGAATTAGAAGATTTTTCGTTTCTTTTCCGTCTACATCGGCTATTTCTTCTAGACGATTCAGATCATAAGCCGTATTCCACATTTCAGGTAACACAACGACTTCCGCATTTAACATAGCTGCTTTTCGAATCTTCTCTTCTACTTTTTTGAAATTTTCTTGAGGGTTCCCATAAGCTATATTTAACTGAACACAAGCAATTCTCATCTCGACACTCCTATAGACATAATACTAAAAAGGTTATAAGATTTGACTAACAAATGCAACTTATTAGAAAACGAGGTTATGTACATGGAATTTTCAAACCGTTTAAAAAATCTGCCTCCTCAATTTTTTGCTACGCTAGTAAAAAAAGTAGGAAATGCAGTACTAGAAGGCAGAGATGTTATTAATTTAGGTCAAGGTAATCCTGATCAGCCTACACCGAACCATATTGTACAAGCACTTCAAGAAGCAGCAGCAAACCCACTAAATCATAAATATAGCCCATTTCGTGGAACAGGTGATTTTAAAAAAGCGGCAGCAAATTTCTATAAACGAGAATATGACGTTGATATTGATCCTGAAACAGAAGTGGCGATATTATTCGGAACAAAAATTGGATTAGTAGAGCTTCCGTTAGCATTAATGAATGATAATGATTTAATGCTGCTACCAGACCCTGGTTACCCTGACTATTTATCTGGAGTAAGTTTGGCAAATGTCGAGTTTAATACAATGCCATTAATCAAGGAAAATGATTTCCTTCCTGATTACAGTTCTTTAACAGAGGAACAAAAGCAAAAAGCAAAACTAATGTATTTAAATTATCCTAATAATCCAACTGGTGCTATTGCTAATAAAGAGTTTTTCGAAGAAACTGTTCGACTCGCAAAAGAATCAGATATTGCTATTGTTCATGATTTTGCCTATGGAGGAATAGGTTTTGATGGTTTGAAGCCAGTCAGCTTTCTACAGGCAGATGGTGCGAAAGAAATTGGCATAGAGATGTATACTCTTTCTAAAACGTATAATATGGCTGGCTGGAGAGTAGGATTTGCCGTAGGAAACGCTAAAATGATTGAAGCGATTAATATTATTCAAGACCATTTATTTGTTAGTCTCTTCCCCGCCGTTCAAGATGCTGCAACTGTGGCTTTGAATGAAAGTCAGCAATGTGTAAGAGAATTGGTCGAGTTATATGAACGCCGAAGAAATGCACTCATCGAATCATGCCATCAAATAGGTTGGAATGTAAGTGCTCCAAAGGGTTCTTTCTTTGCGTGGTTACCTGTTCCTGCAAACTACACAAGTGAAGAGTTCTCCGATTTGCTCTTGAACGAAGCAGATGTAGCCGTTGCTGCTGGTAATGGGTTTGGCGAGTACGGCGAAGGTTATGTTCGAGTCGGTCTATTAGTCGATGAAGATCGGTTGAAAGAAGCAGTAATGCGTATCGGAAATCTTAATTTATTTTAAAAACTGCAGTCCTTTTATAAGGGCTGCGGTCTTTATTAATTACAATCATTCTTTGTAGGTAAAGTGATGAATGGATAATTTGTTTATGGGTTATTATAGTTTTTTACATCTCCAGGAAGTACTTGCGGTACATTCTGAAACATTTGCTTCTACAGATAATACAGTCATTTTACTTCGTTCCTTTCTTTAAATGTCTACAACCTCATCGTAATTTGTAAACAAAAAATGAATACTAGGGAATTCCCTCTTCAATGAGTATTTTACGCTAATCCTTAATCACCTCTCCAAGAATTGCCGATAACATGCTATGATGAACGAAGACGTTTTAATAAGTTGGGTGATAAATTAATGAAAAGATTATTAGTTACAGGCTATAAAGCACATGAATTAGGTATATTTAATGATTTACATGCAGGAATTCCAATCATTAAAAAAGCACTTGAAAATCAACTACGAGTGTTATTAGATGAAGGATTAGAATGGATTATTCTAGGTGGTCAACAAGGTATAGAAACATGGACTGCCGAACTAATTATTGACCTTAAGGATGAATATCCACATCTAAAATATGCTATTATTACCCCGTTTTTGGAGCAAGAAAAGAATTGGAATGAACAAAAGAAAGAAAAGTATGAACGCCTCTTAATGCAAGCGGATTATCATACAAGTGTTACGAAAAAACCGTATGAAGCTCCCTGGCAATTTATCGAGCGAAATAAATTCGTTATACGCAATACAGATGGTATGCTAATCATATATGATGAAGAAAATGAGGGCTCACCAAAGTTTATTAAAAAACTAGCAGAGCAATACGCTGAAAAAAATGATTATCGATTGATTATTATCGATGCATACAATTTACAAGTAGTAGCAGAAGAATTAGCTGAAGAGGAAAGGAATCAATTTCAATGATTACAAACAAAGCAGAAAATTTATTTTACGAAGCCATTATTGAGCGATACAACAAAGAAACAGATGAACTAATAGCAAAAGAAACGAATGAATTTTTACAAAATCCTTTAACATTTTATAAAGAAAATTTACAGGAGTATACTTTTTTAGAGACAAAAGTATTAGACGATGTCAGTGTAGATGCAATTGCAATTGAATACGACGAAGTATTTGAAGTATATACAGCAATGTTTGGTTTATTCATTCAAAAAAAATATACAAATGAAATTAGAGCATTTTTAGATGAACATTACAATGCAGAGAAAATGCAGTATAGTATAATGTTTGCAGGTAATGAAGGTTTATGGGAAATAAATCTCCCAATCGATTATTTAAAAGGATTCAATGATTCCTTTACGATTGAAGAAGCATATCAATTTCTTTATGCTATAATCTTTAAGCTAGTAGCAAGCATTAAATAAATTTAACCGTCAAACAATCCCAAAGTAATAGTGCTGGGATTGTTTTTTATTTAACTTCTGTTGCATATTCTGATTGGTTTTGTTCAAGCTACAAAGGATGTTTCATCACACTTTTTATGAGGAGGAAATACTGAAATGACACAAAACCCATTCGGACAAGGACAAGGTCAAGGTCAAACTCATCAAAATATGCAAACTGGCAATATCGCACAAAACATGAATCATGGTGGGCATGAAGCTTTTGACGTGCATGAGGTACTATCGACAGTTGTATCTGGATTAAACTTAAAAACGTTACTACGTCCACATGTAAAAGATCAAGAATTGCTCACTATTTTAGACAGACAATATGCTTTTGCATTAGATGAATATAATATTACTGTGGAATGCTTTAAAACAGGTGCAGACCCATCTCACCCGACTACTAGCTATAAAATGCAAACAGGTAATGATTTTATATATGGGGTTAAACCTTCACAGCCTAAAAAACCGATCCAATCTGCCAATGAGCTTTCAGACGAGATAATCTCTGGTTTTCTGCTAGGTGCTGCCAAAGCCTCTGCTACTATTAAAACCGGTGCAGCATTAGAAACAACGAATCCCGTTGTACGCCGTGTGTTAGCTGATTCTATTCCAAACTGTATAGAAATGGCTTATGAACTTTCTATTTATCAAAACAAGCACCATTACTATCAAGTACCACAGTTAGATCAGCAAAGTATGCAAGCAATGTTGAACTCCTTTGCACCTGCTCAAGGGAAAATGATGAGTTAATATTTCATTTCGCCCCATTGTGTGGGGCGATTTTTTGTTTGTTCATGTATAATAATTTTATCTATTATTATTTATGAAAAGGGTGAAATGTATGCGCGTTGCAATTTTTGATTTTGATGGAACTATCTATGCTGAAGAAACATTTACATTATTGATGAAGCATTTAAAGGAACACCCTACTTATCGTTCATCCTACAAAAGCTTTTATCGTTCAATAGTACCGCCGTATATAGCACACAAGCTTAAATTATATCCATCTAGCAAAATGAAAAAACGCTCTATGCAGCTTTATTTAGAAGCTTTTGAAGGTCGTTCGAAACAGGAAATGGATGCATACTTCGAGGAAATCAGAACTAAAATGCAGCAGGATTTTAATAATAATGTGTTAGAAAGATTGAAGCTTCATCAGCAAGAAAACGTACATATTCTCCTTGTATCAGGTGCCTATACTCAGTTTTTAGAGCGTGTGACAGATGGAATTGTGTTCAATCAAATAATTGGAACTGAAATATTCTATCAAGACGACAAAGTTTATACAAAAACTGAACTCACCCATATTAATGGGGAACAAAAAAGACTAAAGGTGCAGGAAGCCTTGAAAGGTCACCAAATAGATTGGGATAACAGCTATGCATATGGAGATAGCTTTTCAGATATGCCAGTTCTCGAGCTAGTGGGAAATCCTGTCGCTGTAAGACCCGAAGAAAAGCTTCAGAAACTAGCTAGTGAGCGTGGTTGGGAGATTATGGACTGAATGCTTATATGTGAAGAGGAGCTTCGACCGATTATACGTGCTCTTCCATCGATTTTCAGTAGGATTCAACCGATTGTTCGAGCTATTCGACCGATTACTATTGTATTCGTCTGATTCATCATTTAAAGCTGTAAAAAAACGACCTAGTCTGAACCAAGACTAGATCGTTTCTATTAAGTAAGACGCACATTAATATTTTTAGTTTGCAGGTAGGATTTGATTTCCCCTATTGTATAATCCCCATAGTGAATCATGGAAGCTATTAACGCAGCATCAGCTTTGCCGTCTGTAAAAACCTCTTCTATATGCTCGATTTTCCCTGCTCCGCCAGAGGCAATTATTGGGATATTAACTTTTTCGGATAATAACTTGATCAGCGCTACATCATAGCCATTTTTCATGCCGTCTTTATGGATGCTTGTACAAATAATCTCCCCAGCACCTAAGTCAGCAGCTTGCTGCGCCCATTCCACGACATCCATTCCCGTTTTCTCATGACCTGAGTGAGTGTAAACTTCCCATCGAATAATTTCTTCGTTGTCATTATAAATTGGCATGGCATCTAATCCTAGTACGACGCATTGTTTGCCATATATATCAGCAGCTTCTTTGAGTAATTCCGGACGCTGAACGGCTGCTGAGTTGACTCCAACTTTATCTGCTCCTGCTCTTAGTAGATTTTTGAAGTCTTCTACTGTACGAACACCACCGATTACCGAAAAGGGAATATTTACTTGCTCCGCTACTCGCTGAATCCATTCCAGTTTCAGATCCTGGTTTTTCAACGATGCAGTAGTATCTAGGTAGATTAATTCATCCGCACCATCTTCGGAATACTTTTTTCCAAGTTCCGCCGGATCCCCTATAAAAGTAGGATTTCTAAATTGAACATATTTCACAGCTTGATCATTTAATACATCAATGGCTGGTACAATTCGTTTTCTTAACATATTATTTATCTCCTTGCTTACAATAATTATCTAGCAGCTGGATGCCATATTTACCGCTCTTTTCGGGATGAAACTGAACACCCATCACCTGTGTATTCCCAATAACCGATGCAAAATCTACCCCATAGTTTGTTTCACCTAAAATATCTTCTTCATTCTCTGGTTTTGCAAAATAGGAATGAACAAAATAAAAATCGGTTTCATCCGGAATATTTTCAAATAGAAAATGATTGTGAACATCTTTCACTTGATTCCAGCCCATATGTGGGATTTTCTCCGACTCATCAGTAAATTCAGGTACAGTTCCTTTTAGAAATCCAAGACAAGGCACATTTCCTTCTTCGCTCGTTTCCAATAAAAGCTGCATACCAAGGCAAATGCCCAATAGTGGAGTCTCTTCAGAAACTCTCGCTTTTAAATAATCACTCAGACCTGTATTATTCAAAACATCCATAGCCACTTTGGCATTTCCTACCCCTGGTAGGATTAACTTAGTAATCTCATCGGTATGATCGCTTGCTTTCGTAATGAGTTTCGTTTTATATCCAAGCTGTTTAATCGCTTTTAAAACACTATGTAAATTACCTGCTCCATAATCAATAATTCCAATCATGTAATTGCCCCCAATATCGTTATGTTTCTATTATGCCATCTGATGATGAAAAATAAAACAAAAACTTTAGTACACTAGCACAGTAAAAACCGGTCATGAAATTATGACCGGTTTTTTACTAACATATTCATCTACACGTTTTGCTACTTCTTGCCCTTCTTTAATAGCCCAAACAATTAAGCTTTGCCCTCTTCTAGCATCACCAGCTGTAAAGACTCCCTCAACGTTTGTTAAGTAATCTTTAGTGGTTGCAGCAATCTTTTTATTTGTAATCCGAACTCCAAATTGATCTGCTAACGTAGTCTCTGGTCCTTCAAATCCAATTGCTATAAATACGAATTGAACTGGCCATACTTTCTCGGTACCTGGAATTTCTTTAAAATAGTAAAATTCATCTTCTCCAAGAATCTTTTCCATTTGAATCGTATGCAGTTCTTTAACGTTTCCATTCGCATCTGCAATGATTTTCTTTGTTTGAATTAAATACTCTCTCGGATCCTTTCCAAACTTTGCAGCTGCTTCTTCATAAGCATATTCTAGTTTATAAATAGTTGGATCAGTTGGCCATTGATTATCTTCTGCTCGAGTTAATGGCAGCTGTGGATGCTTACCAAATTGGACTACACTGCGACATTTTTGACGAAGTGCTGTCGCCACACAGTCAGCTCCTGTATCTCCACCACCAATAACGATGACATCTTTACCTTTAGTATTGATAAATTGGCCATCCTTAAAATTAGAGTCCAATAAACTTTTTGTAGTGGTTGTAAGATAATCCATTGCAAGATGTATCCCTTTAGATTCACTGCCCTCCATATGAAGAACACGTTGTTTTTGTGCTCCGATACATAGGATTACCGCATCAAATTGTTCCTTTAACTGCTCTACCGAAATGTCCACTCCAACTTCTGTTTTAAGAACAAAATCAATACCCTCCTGCTGGAGTAAATGAATTCGACGTTCTACAATAGCTTTTTCAAGCTTCATATTTGGAATTCCGTACATGAGAAGTCCCCCTGCTCGGTCTGCTCGTTCGAATACCGTAACTGAATGCCCTGCCTGATTGAGATCATCTGCACTTGTTAGACCAGCAGGGCCAGAGCCAATTATGGCTATCTTCTTACCAGTTCTCGATAGAGGAATTCTTGGAACGATCCACCCATTCTCAAAACCTTTATCAATTATAGTACGCTCTATATTTTTAATCGATACCGCTGGATCTGATATAGCAAGGGTACATGATCCTTCACATGGAGCCGGACAAACTCTTCCAGTAAATTCTGGGAAATTATTAGTCATTAGCAATCTTTCTAATGCTTCCTCCCATTTCCCTCTGTAGACTAAATCATTCCATTCCGGAATTAGGTTATTTATAGGACAACCAGAAGTTGCCCCCCTTACCTCAAATCCCATATGACAAAACGGAGTTCCACAGTCCATACATCTTGCCCCTTGTTTTTGTAGCGAATCATCCGACAATTTAGAAGAATATTCCTTCCAGTTATTAATACGTTTGAGAGGGGCCACCTCTTTACCTTTCTCACGATTAAATTCCATAAATCCTGTAGGTTTTCCCATTAGTATCTCCCCTCTCCTTATTTTTTTGCTAGAGCTTTCGAATCTTCATTCTTCACATTTGAAGTTGCTAAAAATGCTTGCATAGCAGCAGCATCGTCTGTTAACCCTTGCACTTTAAATGACTGGATTTTATCCAGCATTTTTTTATAATCATTTGGTACAACCTTTACAAATCGACTAGATGCTTCATCCCAGTTATCCAATAGATTCATTGCTTTTGTACTTTTCGTGTAATAATAATGATCCATTATTAATTGGCGTACAGAGTGTAGTTCACCTGTAGTTTGAATTTGTTCAAATCCTATCATTTCTGTATTACACTTATTTTTAAACCCATTCACGTCATCCACAAGTACATACGCAATCCCGCCAGACATTCCTGCCCCGAAATTTTTTCCTACATCCCCTAAAATTACAGCGCGGCCACCTGTCATGTATTCACAGCCATGATCCCCAATACCTTCTACGACAACATCTACTCCACTATTTCGAACTGCAAAGCGCTCCCCAGCACGTCCGTTGATAAATGCAGTTCCACTTGTTGCTCCATAAAGCGCAACATTTCCAGCAATCACATTTTGTTCAGCTTTACCTTGAATCGGGGCTGTTACAATTAATTTCCCACCAGATAGTCCTTTTCCAAAATAATCGTTTACATCGCCTGTAATATACATCGTCATTCCCTTTGGAACAAATGCACCAAAGCTCTGACCTGCTGCCCCTGTAAATCTTAAAACGATGGAATCATCAGCTAACCCTCTTGCGCCATATTGTTTGGAAATTTCACTTCCAATTACTGTTCCTACAACACGGTCTCTATTAGTTATAGGGAAATTGAGTTCCGCCTTAGACTGACTTTCTATTGTTTTTTTCAGTTTGGGTAGTAAAATCTTCATATCAAATGATTCTTCAATTTGATGATCCTGTTGTGTTTTCCATGTTCTCGGACCTTTAGCTTGATACAACAGAGAATCTAAGTTTAGTTGTTTAGCTTTCCAATGCGATTTAGTACGTTCGCTGACCTCTAACACATCAGTTCGACCAACCATTTCTTCCACCGTTCTAAATCCTAGTAATGCCATGTATTCTCTAACTTCTTCCGCTACAAATTTCATGAAGTTAACGACATAATCTGCAGTTCCTGTAAATTTTTCACGTAGTTCTGGATTTTGCGTGGCAATTCCTACGGGGCAAGTATCTAAATGACACGCACGCATCATAATACAACCCATTACAATTAGTGGTGCCGTTGCAAACCCGTACTCTTCGGCACCGAGTAAAGCTGCCATTACAACATCTTTACCTGTCATTAATTTACCATCCGTTTCTAACACTACGCGATCTCGCAAGCCATTCAACATTAACGTTTGATGTGCTTCAGCAAGTCCTAGCTCCCATGGAAGGCCGGTATGTTTAATGCTCGTTTTAGGTGATGCCCCAGTTCCACCATCATATCCACTAATTACAATTACGTCAGCTGCTCCTTTAGCCACCCCCGCTGCAATTGTTCCTACGCCTGATTTTGCAACAAGTTTAACACTAATCCTAGCTGCTCTATTGGCATTTTTTAAATCATGTATTAATTGAGCCATATCCTCAATGGAATAAATATCATGATGTGGTGGTGGAGAGATTAAACCAACTCCAGTTGTAGAACCACGGACATCCGCAACCCAAGGATATACTTTATTGCCTGGTAATTGCCCACCTTCTCCAGGTTTTGCACCTTGAGCCATTTTGATCTGTAATTCATTTGCTTGAACGAGATAATGACTTTTTACACCAAATCGGCCAGATGCAATTTGTTTAATAGCACTACGTCGATTGTCTCCATTTGCATCAAGTTCATAACGGCTCGGGTGTTCTCCGCCTTCTCCGCTATTGCTTTTTCCACCGATTCGATTCATCGCAATAGCCAATGTTTCGTGCGCTTCCTGACTAAGTGAACCATATGACATGGCCCCTGTTTTAAAGCGTTTAACTATTTTATCAACGGATTCTACTTCTTCGAGTGGAATTTTTTTAATCCCTTTTTTAAAAGTAAGTAGATTTCTTAAGAAACCAATACGCTCTTCATTGGCCATTTCTGCATACTGTCTATATAATCCATAATCGCCTCTTCTAGTTGCCCATTGGAGCGTATGAATCGTTTTAGGATTGAATGCATGATGTTCTCCCGTACTTCTCCACTGAAAATCACTTCCTGATTCTAGTGATTTACCTGCAGAAGTAACTGCTTGTTCATGTCTATTGATAGCTTCCTTCGCAATTGTAGCTAAATCAATTCCACCTAGTTGGGAAACTGTACCAGTAAAATAACGCTCAATTACGTCTTTACTAATACCAACAGCCTCAAAGATTTGAGCCCCACGGTAACTCTGGACAGTGGAAATCCCCATTTTAGACATCACTTTTACAACACCATCTGCAATTCCTTTACTATATTTAGCAACTGCTTCTGAATAACTACTCGTTATATGTCCATCTTGTATAGCTTCTCCAATCGTGGCATAAGCCAAATAAGGATTGATCGCATCTACACCAAATCCAATGAGTGTAGCAAACTGATGTACCTCACGCACTTCACCAGACTCCAAAATAATACTTACTTTCGTGCGATTGCCGGTTCGCAGCAAATACTGGTGTATATGACTAGCTGCCAATAAAACCGGAATTGTTTGCTGCTGTTCTGAAATTTGTCTATCCGAAAGTATGAATAGGGAGGTTCCATGTTCTATCAACTCATCTACTTTTTTAGAAAGAATTTCTAAATCCAACTCTAAATATTCCGACATATTTAGTTGGAGAACTGTACTAGTAAAGGACTCTATATTATTCTCTTTTAATTGTGCTAATTGACCATTTGTTAAGATAGGCGTATCTAAGAAAATCCTTTTAGCATTTGAGGCATTTGGATGTAGCAAATCTCCTTCCGCTCCAAGCAGTGTCATCGTTGAAGTTACAATATGTTCCCTTATCGAATCAATAGGGGGATTAGTAACCTGAGCAAAAAGCTGTTTAAAATAATTGAACAACGACTGCGGACGATCTGATAACACCGCTAAGGGAGTATCGTTCCCCATCGACCCGATCGGATCCTTTCCTTCAATTGCTATCGGAATCATATACTTATGCACATCTTCAAACGTATAACCAAACACTTTTTGACGGAATAACAAGTCATCTAGCTGTTCTATTTTTTCTTCCGATACAGGAAGCTTATACATATTTTCTGTGAGCCATTGTTGATAAGGTTGAGCTTTTGCTATTTCCGTTTTTATTTCTTCGTCAGATATTATTCTTCCTTGCTCCAAATCAACTAACAGCATTCTTCCAGGGCTTAGACGTTCTTTATACAAAATATTCTCTTCATCTATGTCCACTACTCCAACTTCAGAGGAAAACACGATATAATCGTCTTTTGTTACAAAATAACGTGCTGGCCTCAATCCATTACGATCTAAAATGGCACCAATCTGTTTTCCGTTTGTAAAGGAAATTGCGGTTGGACCATCCCATGGTTCCATTAAACTGCTATGATATGCATAGAAAGCTTTCTTTTCTTCCGTAATATGGGGATTCTCGGTCCACGGCTCTGGTATAAGCATCATAGCGGTGTGAGCAGGAGTTCTGCCAGCTAAAACAAATAATTCAAAAGCATTGTCGAGCATTGATGAATCACTACCATTTGTATCGATAATTGGAAGCAACTTCGATAAGTCATCACCAAAAGCTTTTGAAACAAATTGTTGTTCTCGAGCTTTCATCCAGTTTATATTGCCACGTAATGTGTTGATTTCACCGTTGTGAACAATATAGCGATTGGGATGTGCTCGCTCCCAACTCGGAAACGTATTAGTACTATATCGAGAATGAACAAGTGAAAACGAAGAAGTGAATAATTCGTCCTGTAAATCGACATAAAACAAATCGACCTCTTCCGGAGTTAACAGTCCTTTATAAACAATCGTTTGACTTGAAAAGCTAGCACAATAAAATTTAAGACTTTGAAGTTCAGCCCAATGTTCGGCTTGTTTGCGTATGATATATAATTTACGTTCAAAAGCCATTGATTCCATTTCATCATTTGACCTGATAAAAATTTGACGAACGAATGGTGCAGTTTCCTTCGCTTTATCACTTAAACCACTTACATCGATTGGCACAGTTCTCCATCCGATAAGCACTTGCCCTTCCGCAGCTATCAATTCGTTTATTTTTTGTTCAATTTGTTTACGTTCGTTAGAATCGTTTGTAAAAAATATCATACCGACTCCGTATTTACCTTTTTCCGGTAAATCCCATTCGTTACATACAACACGAAAAAAGATGTCAGGTATTTGAACCATTAATCCAGCTCCATCACCTGTTTTCCCATCTCCACCTCTTCCAGCGCGATGCTCTAAGCGACATAACATCTCAAGTCCTTTTTTTACGATATCGTGTGTTGCATTACCTTTTATATGTGCGTATAAACCTATTCCACATGCGTCATGTTCAAAAGTCGGATCATACATACCTTGTGCTTGCGGTAGTTGGTGAAATGTCATGTTTATACCTCCTTTTAAACTAAAAAAATATCTTAGGAATATTGTATGTTTTCAAAATAATATAAACAATATATAATTTGGATATAAATCATCTAATTTCGAGATAGATAAGGAGAATTCGATGGAACTACGCCAATTGAGGTACTTTAAAGAAGTTGCAGAAAGGGAGCATATTTCAGATGCTTCAGTCCATTTACATGTTGCACAGTCCGCAGTTAGCAGACAAATAGCGAATTTAGAAGATGAGCTGGGAGTACAATTATTCGAGCGAATTGGTAGAAATGTAAAGCTTACACCTATTGGTAAGATTTTCTTAGAGCATACCCTATCTGCGCTCCAAGCCATTGATTTCGCAAAGAATCAAATTGATGATTATTTAAATCCTGAAAAAGGAACGATTAAAATCGGCTTCCCAACAAGTTTAGCAGGACACTTATTACCAACCGTAATTTCTGCGTTTAAGAAAGAGCATCCAAATGTTGCCTTTCATTTGCGTCAGGGATCATACAACTATTTAATAGAAGCTGTGAAGCAGCGAGAATTAAACTTGGCTTTTCTGGGTCCATTGCCTCCAAAGGACAATAGCTTAAACAACACGATTCTCTTTACGGAAAAATTCTCGATTTTAGTGAATGCCAATCATCCATTTGCTGAAAGAGATAAAATTCCACTTATTGATTTGCGAAAGGAAGATTTTGTTCTTTTTCCCGAGGGTTATATTATGCAAAAGTTAGTTGTGGAAGCCTGTAATTCTGTAGGATTTTCTCCAAAGGTTTCTTCGGAAGGTGAGGATATGGATGCGATTAAAGGATTAGTCGCTGCAGGAATCGGACTGACTCTATTACCTGAAAGCACTTTTTATGATTCTACCCCGAGATTTACGAAGAAAATCCCAATTGAGATGCCAAATATACGAAGAACAGTCGGTATCATAAGCCCAGCGACACGCAATCTATCGCCTTCCGAAGAAATTTTCCACGATTTCGTCATTCATTTCTTCTCACTGCTTGGGCAATACCAATAGTAACTTTGGTCCTTGAATAAATAAAAATTAAATGACGATGATTTCCGCTCTAGTCGGTCGCTTTCCGTGGGGCACGGCTCGAGCCTAAAGTCTCTCCCTCGTGCTTTCCCACTTGAGTCGCCGCCCTGTGCTCCAATCAAAAAATGATGATAGCTAATCACTCATCTTGCAAAAACGTCCACATGTAACGGAAATCATAGGATTATTCGTTGTTACTAGTATCAAAAAAAATGCTGTTCATCACTACTGGCATGAACAGCATTTTTTGAAATTATTGATTTACTTATTATAGAACACTAAGTTTTTCGTCCTTCAGATCACTAATGAACATACAACCCGGTGCATGCGTAATCATAATCGAAGGTTTACTTTGCATGGCCACTGCTTGAGGAGTAACTCCACAAGCCCAAAACACTGGAATCTCCCCATCTTTTATCGTAACCGAATCACCAAAATCTGGTTTTGATATGTTAGTAATTCCAATTTGAGATGGGTCCCCAATATGAATAGGAGATCCATGTACGCCAGGAAATCTCGATGTAATTTGTACGGCTCTAATTGCATCCTCGGAAGACATAGGTCTCATACTAACTACAGTCGGCCCCTCAAAAATACCCGCCTTTATGCTCTGAATATTCGTTTTATACATCGGCACATTACAATTCTCTTCGATATGTCTTATAGGAATTCCAGCTTCTAGTAACGGTGTTTCAAAAGTGAAGCTACAACCTATAAGGAATGCTACCATATCATCTTCCCAGTAATTTGTAATATCGGTTACTTCCTCTACGTATTCACCGTCTTTATATACTCGATAACTTGGGATATCTGTGCGTAAGTCTGCGCCATCAGCAATGCCATTTGGTCTAAAAGACCCTAAATCAGTCACATCAATTAAGGGGCATGATTTTGGATTCCGTTGGCAGAACAATAAGAAGTCAAAAGCATATTCCTTCTTCAATATAGCTAAATTTGCTTGTGTGTATCCTTTCGACATACCCGCTGTTGGTCCAGTTATTTTACCCGTCCGAATCAATCTTCGAATCTCACTAGGTGACATAGAATTATATCTATTCACTAAAATCACACTCCTATTTATTTGAAAAGCAGTGGAATTTGTTCGATTAGCGTCATAATACCTAATACACCCATAACTATCGTTACCATTCCCCCACCGATTGCCATCCAAAGAGGATGTTTATATTCTCCCACAACTTCTTTTTTATAAGCTCCTATTAATAAAGTACCTAATGCTAAAGGTAAAATTAATGCATTAAGTGCACCAACTAATAATAGGACGTTAACAGGTCTTCCTATAAATGCAAAAGTAAAAGTAGATACAATAATAAATAATATAATTACCCAATTATGATATTTTTCGATCATTGGATGGAATGAGCGAATAAATGAAACAGAAGTATAAGCTGCCCCTACAACGGAAGTAATAGCTGCTGCCCACATGATTACACCAAATATTCGATACCCAATTTCACCTGCTGCTAGATTAAAAACAGATGCAGGTGGATTCGCTGGATCGATTGACAGCCCCTGTGAAACTACGCCAAGTACAGCGAGGAATAAAGCAATACGCATAATACCGGTTACTGCAATTCCCGTTACCGAACTCTTCGTTACATCTGGTATAGATTCAATTCCTTTTACACCCGCATCAAGAAGTCTATGTCCTCCAGCAAATGTAATATATCCACCAACAGTACCTCCAACTAATGTAACGATTGCAAAAATACTAATTTCACTAGGTACAAATGTTCTAACAATCGCTTCTCCAACTGGTGGTGAAGTTGTAAATGCTACATATAGCATAAGCAATATCATCACAAAGCCCGCAACTTGCGCCACTTTATCCATTGCTTTTCCTGCTTCTTTAACGACAAATATGAAAATAGCAAACACTGCACTTATTACCGCACCAGTAATCGGATCGATTCCAAGCATAGCATTCAACCCTAATCCAGCACCAGCAACATTTCCAATATTAAAAGCCAATCCACCCATTACAATAAGAATGGCCAATAATACTCCAAGGCCAGGTACTACTTTATTTGCAATCTCTTGTCCACGAAGACCAGAAACAGTAATAATTCGCCAAATATTTAATTGGGCAAACACATCTAATATTAAGGAAATTAAAATAACAAACCCAAAGCTTGCTGCCAATTGTTGAGTAAATACAGTTGTTTGTGTTAAAAATCCTGGTCCAATGGATGAAGTGGCCATTAAAAAGGCTGCGCCTAACAGGACGCTATTTGTAGCTTTCTTATTATCCACCGGCAAAATATTTTGTTTAGACATTTTCCTTACCCCCTAGTCTACTAATGAAGAAATAGTAATACTGTTTCTCTCTAACGTTTCTTTAATCTGCTGAGCAAATGCCACAGCATGTTGTCCATCCCCATGAATACAAACTGTATCGGCTTTTATAAGTACTTCGGAGTTTTGTTGGGAAGTAACTTTCCCCTCCTTGACCATTTTCACAACCTGCTCAACTGCTGTTTGGGTATCCGTGATCATTGCATCACTTTTCTGACGAGATGTCAGTGTACCATCAGATTGATAGGTACGATCTGCAAACACTTCATGAGCAGTTTGTAAACCAATTTTTTCACCAGCTAAAGTTAATTCACTATTAGCTAGTCCAAATAGTACCAAAGATGAAGAGACATCATAAACTGCTTTTGCTATGGCTTCTGCAAGTTCTTTATCTTTTGCAGCCATATTATATAAAGCTCCATGAGGTTTTACATGTTGCATCTTTTCACCAAAGGTATCTAAAAATGCTTGCAATGCTCCAATTTGATAAACCACCATATCATAACCCTCTTGTGGAGAAGTTTTCATCTCTCTGCGTCCAAAGCCATTCAAATCCGGTAATCCTGGATGTGCACCTATTTTCACTTTGTGTTCTATTGCTAGTTTTACTGTTTCACGCATTACACTTGGATCACCTGCGTGAAAACCGCATGCGATATTTGCAGATGTAACATATTTCAATATTTCTTTTTGTTCACCTAGCTTGTAACGACCAAAGCTTTCACCAAGATCACAGTTTAAATCTACTCGAAACAATTTTAATCCCCTCCTAGTTGGTCTACTCCCTATAATTAATTCCGAATTACGGAACTATAGTTTTGAAACTTAAAAAAAGTTTAACACAGTTCGATTATTCTGAATAGATATTATTTTAAGTAATCTATTTTGATAGGATATATTATCAAAGCTTGTAATTTATGTTTAGACAATTATAATAATTTATATAATTCATTTCTAAGAACCTATGTACCGAAATTCGAAACTAAAGGAGCTGTTCCTTACTTCATGAACTATCAGCCATTAGAACTCCACATAAAACCTTTAGGGGATTCAGCTTTAATCGTCCAATTAGGAGAAGGAATAAGTTTAACACTAAATAAAAAAGTAAAAAGTCTATCAGCTATCATTTCGAGAACACCATTTGGTGGAATTATCGAACTTGTTCCTGCCTATAACAATATAACTGTCTATTACAATCCCTTTGTAGTGCACAATTCCTATCCTGGATCGACTGGTGCCTTTGATAAAGTAGCAAACCATATTAAAAAACTAGCATTGCAAATAACAGAAGAGGAAAATACTGAGAAAAGAATTGTTGAGATTCCAGTTTGCTACGGAGGTGAATATGGTCCTGACCTAGCGCATGTAGCAGAATTACATCGTATGTCCCCCGAAGATGTTATAAATATTCATACAAATAGTGAATGCATAGTTTATTTGCTTGGTTTCGCACCAGGATTCCCTTTTATGGGTGGTATGGATGAAAGAATAGCTACTCCTAGAAGAGAGACTCCTAGATTATCTATACCGAGGGGATCTGTTGGAATAGCAGGCAAACAAACCGGCATTTATTCTTTAGAAACACCTGGTGGGTGGCAGATTATTGGTAGGACACCATTTGATTTATTTCTACCAACGGAGTCCCCTCCTACTCTTTTACAAGCTGGTGACCAAATACATTTTGTATCCATTACACATGAGGAATACGTAGCATATGAGGAGCGAAAAAAATGACTATAGAAGTACTCCATCCAGGTCTGTTGACTACTGTACAGGACTTAGGCAGATATGGATCCCAGAGATATGGTGTGATTGTAGGTGGAGCAATGGACACTTACTCATTAAGGCTTGGTAATATCATAGTAGGAAACGCTGAAAATGAGGCCGCTCTTGAAATCACATTGTACGGAACTACCCTACACTTTAAAACAGATACGCAAATCGCAATTACCGGTGGGGACTTCTCTCCTACTCTCAATGGTGTCCCGGTACCTTCATGGAGCCCAGTTGTTGTCACGAAAGATTCTGTTTTAAAATTTCATTCAGCCATTAAAGGAAGCAGATCTTATGTCTCATTTGCAGGTGGACTTAATCTAGCAGAGGTTATGGGAAGTAAAAGCACATACTTGCGTGCTAATATTGGAGGCTTTAAAGGAAGGTCACTACAAAAAGGTGATATTCTAACTTTTAATAAGGCCATTAGTTTGGACAATGAGCTGAATAAAAGAAATGATAATGCTCAATGGAGTATAAATTACAATGATTTAATAAAATTTGGAAAACACCAAGTTATTCGAGTTATGCAAGGGACAGAATATGATCGTTTCCATCAAGAAAGCCAAAATAATCTATGGACAAAACTTTATACTGTATCTGTTCAGTCAGATCGAATGGGCTACAGATTAGAAGGACCCTCCCTCTCACTTTCGGAAAACTTTGAGCTTCTTTCTGAAGGAGTTACATTTGGGACAATACAAATACCTCCAAATGGTCAGCCTATTATACTTATGGCTGACAGACAAACTACTGGAGGTTACCCTAAAATTGGTCAAGTGATTACTGCAGATTTGCCAACACTAGCACAACTTCAACCGACATCGACTATTCAGTTTAAAAAGGTCACACTAGAAGAAGCTGAGAATGCCATGATGCAAAATGAACAAAAGATCAATCTAATTAAAAAAGCAATAAATTATAAACTCAACCAATGAAAAAACCCTTCAATTTTTATTGAGGGGTTTTCTGTATCCTAACTTTTTCGAAATTTCATCTGCAGCTTTTATTACTTTATCAGCATAAAAATCAATTTTATCACTCTGGTAATTTGCCTCGATGCCGGCAATGCTTAGACCTCCTATTATCTCTCCTTTAAAATCGAAAATAGGAGCCGCAATTGCTGATGTGTAATTTTCTAACTCAGAATGACTAATGGTATATCCCTTTATCCGAGTTTCTTTTATAGTATTTAATAATTTTTCTTTGCTGGATATTGTTCCACTCGCAATCTTTTCCATCTCCACTTGACTAAGGTATTCATTTATTTCTTGATCCGGTAAGTAGGATAGAATAACCCTAGCACATGCACCTGCATAAAGCGGACTTCTTCTACCGATTGCAGTATATAAACGAACTTTTTGGTATACATCCACTTTTTCAATATAAATCGCTTCATTCCCCTGACGAATGATTAAATTGATCGCTTCTTTAAGTTCTTTATGTAATTCTTGCATGATATTATAAGCAATTTGTCTTAGATTTAATCTGGAAGCAACAAGGTTACCATATGTTAGAAACAATAAACCTAAACGATATTTGGAATCAGCACCTTTTTCCACAAAACCCATTTCTTCTAATGTAAGCAGCATTCGATAGACAGAAGTTTTTGGTATCATAGAGAGTTCAATTATCTCTTGGAAAGTCAGTTCATGATGTTCAATAAATAAATTTAAAATATCCAGTGAACGAACGACGGTCTTATTTTTCATATACTCACCTTCTTATTAGCTTATCTTCTTATAATCGATAAGTTTCTTTTTACTTCTATAGTTTACTATAAAAATACTCAATCCAACCATAATTAGACCAAGAACAAGTAGATAGGTAACTGGCTCATCAAGGAATACCGCTCCTAAAATTACCGCAATAATTGGCACCATAAAAGTAAAGGATCCGACTTTACTAGCTTCCCCCTCTCTAATAAGCTTGTAATAAACTAACTGAGCTAGAGGAATTCCAAGGATGGAACCAAAACTTAATGCCCCAACATATTCACTATTCCAAACGATATCAGAAAAGTCTTCGAAAATACCACCGAATATGATTAACACAAATCCACCTATTATACATTGCATGGAAACCATCCAGAATGCATTAACCTGCTGACTCACTTTCTTAACGTAAATCACACCTAATGCCCAAAAGATGGCAGTCATTAACCCTAGAACTACACCAATTACAGATACATGAAAAGTCAACCCATCCAGGCTTACAATGGCAATTCCGATAAACCCTATTAACAACCCAATAATCTTTCCGGGGGTCATAAATTCTCCTAACCAAATCCACGCAAAGAGACCTAAAAGAACAGGTTGAAAGTAAACTAGAATGGAAAATAATCCACCAGGTAAAAAGTTTAACCCTACTGTTTGAATCCCAAAAAATAAAGTTGTATTTAATAATGCAGAAATACTATAAAAGCGCCAATTTTCACGCCATTTTATCTTATCTCTTTTGTTATATAAAATAATTGCTAAAAAAACACCTCCAAGTGTAGCTCTCATACCAGCAAACAATATAGGTGGTGTAAACGGTAAAGCTATTTTATATATTGGCCAACTTGCTCCCCAAACAAAGATTAAAAACAAGAGAAGCATTGTGGACTTTTTAAAAACGTTTTTCAAACCTACTACTTCCTTTCAATAAATACATCCGAACTTAATAATCACTCTAAAACACTATACACCTTTTAAATCAAACCATCTATAAAATATTTCTTCAAACGACAAAAAAAGGACGCTCGCAATGAACGTCCTCTGTCATATTAGTTAAACAAAAATATCTGCAATTAATATAGCTATTAGTGAAGCATCTCATGCTAATGTTACTAGAACTGACTACACCATAATTTGTTCTTTCGTATTTGTAATACCAAGAGAACGGTTAACAACCCAGAAAAATGTATCACTAAAGTAAGAGATTACTATAGCACTAAGTGGATCCGCTTGTGCTGCGAAATTACACTATTACCTGAAAGCACTTTTTATGATTCTACACCGAGATTCAGGAAAAAACCCAATAGAGATGCCAAATATTCGTCAGAAGAAATTTCACGATTTCATCATTTATTTCTTCTCGCTTCTCACAGTGATAGTCAAGAAAATAATGTATGATTTCTTATGACATTTCCATTCAATAATAAACACAATATTTTATAATAAAAAGAGCTTGCTGTTGCAAACACAAAGAAATAGGACCGCAAACTATATTGCGATCCCAACTTCATTGAATTTATATACCATTAACCAGCAATTGTATTAGCAATCACTAACATGATTAATGCTGTAAACCAAGCTAATGTTGTTGGTACTGACCAAACTAAAATTTGTTCTTTCAATTTAGAAATACCAAGCATACGGTTAACGACCCAGAACATGGAGTCATTAAAATAAGAGAATAACATTGCACCTAGCGCAGCTGCTTGTGCAGCAAGAGCCAAATTAACATCTAAATTTGCAAGAATTGGCGCTGAGATGGAAGCAGCTGTTATCATTGCAACTGTACCACTCCCTTGTATTAAACGTACAATGGATGCGATGAAGAAAGGCACTAATATTGCTGGAAGGGGTAATCCCGCAATTATTTCAGCAAGGTAATCACCAGTACCACTCTCACGTAACACTGTACCTAAAGCTCCACCAGCACCTGTTACAAGTAAGATAATACCTGCAGTAGTCATGCCTTCTTCCATTCTGTCTAGTGCTTCTTCACGCTTCATGTAATTTGCCAAGCCGTAAATAGCTGCCACTAACCCTAAAGCCAAGGCAATAATTGGTTGTCCTAAGAATAATACATAATCCCAAGCTCCACCAGTGAACTCTAATGCAGACAAAGTAGTGTTTAAGAAAATTAATATAATAGGTAATAAAATTGGGAAAAAAGATTTAAATAGTGAAGGAAGTTCTTTTTCACGATCAGCAGATGCCGTTAAAAAGTCGTTATACACCATTTCAGATGGTTCTTTACGAATAAACCCTTCTCCATTCTCTTCAGGGATTTGATAAATTCTTTTACCAAGCCACTTAGCATATAGGACCCCAACAATTATAATTGGCACAGCAAAAATTAGACCCCAAAAAATCATTTCCCCTATATCAACACCAAAGATCCCTGCAACTCCTAAAGGACCAGGCGTTGGAGGCACTGCATGGTGAGTGGCTACTAAACCGATAGCTAATGCAACACCTAAAGTAACAACCGACTTTCCAGTCTTACGTGATAAAGACTTAACTAATGGATTTAAAATAACAAAAGCAGAGTCTACAAAAATCGGTATCGAAACGATATAACCAGCAATAGCCATTGCCCATTCTTCTTTTTTCTTTCCGACCAAACGGATTAAAGAATATGCAAGTTTTTCTGCTGCTCCAGTAACTTCTAAAATGCGTCCCATCATAACACCTAAGCCTACAACAATACCAATTGAAGCTAGAGTATTACCAAAACCAGTAGTAATGGAGTTTACAACTTTAAGTGGTTCCATACCTCCTATCAATCCAGTAATAGATGCAGCAATTATTAAAGCTAAGAATGCATGAATTTTAGTTTTTAATACAAGTAAAATTAGAACTGTAATACCAATTGCTAAACCCAGTAACATTTGCATTTCTAAAGTCATTCCCATGTAACCCCTTCCATTTCTCTATTTAAAGGAGAAGGAAAGCCTTATGCTTTCCTTCTATTAAAATACTTACAATGATTCACGAGTAAATTTTGGTGCATATTCAGCAGCAAGTTTGATACATTCGTACATACTCACTTCAGATGCAATATTTTTCCAAGCAATATCAAATGCTGTACCATGGTCAACTGATGTGCGTAGGAATGGAAGACCATTTGTAATAGAAATAGTACGGTGGAAATCCGTCATCTTCGCTGCAATATGACCTTGATCGTGATATAGAGAAAGAACCGCATCATATTTCCCATTTAATGCTTGGAAGAAAACTGAATCAGCTGGAACTGGACCATATGCATCAATTCCATCTGCTTTCGCAAGCTCAACACCTGGCTTAATTTCTTCCACTTCCTCCATACCGAATAGCCCGCCTTCACCTGCATGGGGATTTAAACCTGCAACTGCAAGCTTACGATTTTCAACGCCTAGACGTTGTAAAGCTTTGTCACATCTGTTTAAGTAATCACGAACTCTTTCTTTTGTCATTTGTGTGATTGCTTCTGCTACCGACACATGACGAGTCAAGAAGAAAATACGCATTCCATTTACTTGGAACATTGTAAGCGGATCTGGAGCCCCACCTAAATCCTCTAACATTTCTGTATGACCGATATATGGAACATTAGCTGCTTTTAATGATTCTTTGTTGATCGGTGTAGTAGCAATTGCTTTAACTTCACCAGCCATCGCAAGTTCCACTGAACGTTTGATAAATTCGAATGCGGCTTGTCCGTTTTCTGCTGAAACTTGTCCAGGCTCAAAATTATCTATACTGATATTAGCTAAATCGATTACATCAATTGTTCCAAATTCATAAGAACCTTCAGCAGGCGATGTAACTACATTAACCTTTAAATTTACTTCTGTTACCTCAATTGCTTTACGAATAATGTTCGCATCTCCAACTACTAGCGGTTTACACATTGTATAAAGCTCTTCTTTTGCCAAGGATTTAACAGTAATTTCTGGACCAATACCGGCCGCATCTCCCATAGGAATCGCAATAATTTCTCTAACTGTAGTCATTTCCTAAACACTTCCTTCTTCTTTTTTGTTTGTTAAGAACCTTACACATTTATAGATAGAGTATTTATCCCCTACCATGCCACCTTTAGTTATTACAGGAATGCCATCAAAGGCCCCTCCTATAAAATGACCATACGCCGCTAAAGGCAGTACTTCATCCTGCAAACCTATAGCTTGCGCATTACTGACAGAACATAAAGCAGCTGTCACATCTCCACCACTGGAAAACATTCCATCTATTGTATGCTCTGTTTGGTCAATAACACTATGAGTAACACGAGCCAAACCTTCCGTCAGGCGTTTGGCAAGCTTTTCTTCTGTTACCCCTTCCCTAGCAGCAATTTCATTTAAGTTTAATTTCCCTGCGCCAGGTGCATAAGTAGTGATAATCAGAACTTCTTGGTCATCCAGTTTACTAATTGCTTCTTTCCTCGCCCGTTCGATTTCTTCGTCCCATGTATTAGTAATTGAAGCTAGCGCCTCCGTATTAACATACACTGGATTAGCATTTTTCTTATCAATTAAGTAATTTAGCTGTCTACCAGTTAATGGAGTTATACTACCTACTGTCACGATGAATTTGTTCGTTAATACATGTTGATGAGCAATCATACGACTGTATGATGCGGATAATGGACCTGGATCTACTGGTACAAAAACTACACCATCAATAGCGGCCATCGATTCAGCTATATGATCTATCTCTTCATTGGTCACAGCGTCCACAATAATAATTCTATTTCCTGCCTCAATTTGTTTCATCATCTCTAAATGAATACTATTTTTCCCTTTTAAAACTCTTCCTAATCCAATATGAGAAACTGGATACTTGCTTTGTTCAGTCATAATCGTTGGTACATGAGAAATTGTAATCGGATTCATCGGATCCTTTGCAACATCTGTAGATTCCACAGGGACACCATCTACCAATAGGTACCCTCCAGATACAATTCGTCCTGAATCCGGATAAGAAGTAACGACTACTGCTACACTTTTTTCACCTAAAGCATCTAATAATGTGTCAGTTTCTACCCCAAGGTTTCCACGTACAGTACTATCGATACGCTTACAAAACACACTTGCACCCCATGTTGAAAGCTGTTCATATGCACTTAAAACCCTTGTTTGTGCTGCACTAGGTGCACAGTATCTGCTATCTGTATCTACACTGATGGAGGTAAACCCACCGATTGTTGGTACTTCCCCACCAAATACAACGGTAGCACTATTAAACCCGTTTTTAGAGAGTAGCACTCCAGTTGCATTAGCTCCAGTTAAATCATCTGCAATAATTCCAACTTTCATTTTTTCACACCCTTTATAAAGCTAGTCATTTCACTGTATATTTCTTCCACTTCTACTGGAAGTGTTTGATCAGTTATTATAGCGGTGACTGAATCTATACTTGCAATTTTAGCAAACGCTTTCTTTCCAAACTTCAGTGCATCTACTACTAGATAAACTACTTCACTGCTATTAATCATCTCTCTTTTAATAGAAGCTTTTTCCAATGTAGCAGAAGTAATACCTAAGGTTGAATGAACCGCATGTGCACCCAGAAATAAAATATCTACATGGATTTCTTTTAACATGTTTTCTGCGTAAGTTCCAAAAACGGCTCCAACACCATTTTGTATTTTTCCGCCTAGCATTATGACTTCAACTTTACTGTCCATCAATTCCGCAGCAATTTTGATATCATTTGTAACGATAGTAAGATTTTCTTTTCCTTTTAAACGTTTGGCAATCTCAAAGTTTGTTGTTCCAGAATCTAGAAATACTTTCATGCCATCTTTAACTAATTTTATAGCTATCTCGGCAATTTCTACTTTTTGTGGGTGAGCCTCTGAAATTTTTTGCAGGTAGCTCTGTTCAGCAATAATAGTCTCAGGTATTGCAGCCCCCCCGTGCGTTCTTATAAGTTTTTTCTGCTTTTCTAGTTCATCTAAATCGCGACGAATTGTCATGGCAGAAACATCAAGTAAATTTACTAAATCTATAATATCCACTTTTCCCTTTACAGCAAGCTCTTCAAGGATACGTTTCTTTCTTAAAACTGGAGTCATACTTATTCTCCTTTTCATAAAAACGTTTACTATGAACATAGTATGTTCGATTCAAACATTAATGTCAATATAATTTGCTTAATTAATACACAAAATGTTAAATACGAACAAAATAATCTTTAAATTTATTAAACTATTTAGAATTATTGGTATTAAACCTAGCATTTCAGTGATGTAGTGTGTTAAACTATAGTAATGATTTTTACAAAAAAATTGGAGGTACGTCCCTATTATGCAATTAACAGATATAAAATCTATTCAGGTCGAAAACGTACTTATTGCACATCAGTTTTTAAAAGATGTCGTCTACCATACTCCCTTACAAAAAAACGAGTATTTATCTGAAAAATATGGAGCATCTATTTATTTCAAACGGGAGGATTTACAACATGTCCGCTCCTTTAAATTACGTGGTGCTTACTATAAGATTAAAACCATTGAAAAAGAGGCTAAGGAAAAAGGTGTAGTCTGTGCAAGCGCAGGCAATCACGCCCAAGGAGTAGCATACGCATGTGCACAATTGGGAATCATAGCGAAAATTTTCATGCCGCTAACAACACCTTCACAAAAGATAGATCAAGTGAGAATGTTTGGACGTGAATTTGTAGAAATTATTCTAGCAGGAGATACTTTTGATGATTCTGCAGAAAGTGCAACAGCTTACGCAGAAGCAGAGGATAGAATTTTCATACATCCTTTTGATGATCTTGATATTATTGCTGGTCAAGCTACTGTAGCAGTGGAAATTATGAATGATATCGAAGTGCCAATAGATTTTCTTTTTGGAAGCATCGGGGGTGGAGGGTTAATATCTGGACTTTCTACATATGTAAAGAACGTCTCTCCATCCACTAAAGTTATTGGAGTGGAGCCTGCGGGTGCTGCTAGTATGAAAGCTGCTTTTAAAAACGAAGGGCCTGTCATGTTAGATTCAATTGATAAATTTGTCGATGGCGCAGCCGTAAAATGTGTCGGAAAACTATCCTATGAACTAAGTAAAAAATACGTAGATGATATCGTCCTTGTGCCAGAAGGAAAGGTATGTACAACTATTTTAGATTTATACAATAAACATGCCATTATTGCAGAACCTGCTGGTGCGCTTTCCGTTTCAGCATTGGACTTTTTTAGAGAAGAGATTAAAGGAAAATCTGTAGTTTGTATTATTAGTGGAGGAAACAATGATATTGGTCGTATGCAAGAAATTAAAGAAAAGTCTCTAATTTATGAAGGATTACTATATTATTTCATCGTAAAGTTCCCTCAAAGAGCAGGAGCCTTACGCCAGTTTCTTGACAAAGTTCTTGGTCCAGATGACGATATTACTACTTTTGAATACACAAAGAAAAATAATAAAGAAAGTGGTCCTGCTCTTGTAGGCATTGAACTGAAAAATAAAAACGATTATTCCGGCATTCTTTCACGCATGAATGAGAATGGTTTTTCTTATAAGGAAGTAAACAAGGACAGTACATTATTTGAATTACTTATTTGACGAAAACCCGTGTAGCATCAACGTTTATAACGATTTGATGTTACATTTTTTATTATAATAAACTAAAGTTTTTTAAATCTCCATACTTCAAATCTGGCAATATATTCTTCCGTTTGATATAATCATTATTGTATTATAAATATTCTAATCTAGGGGGAAATTGAATGACAGAAAATCAAAACAACAACAAATTGACAACTGCAGCTGGTGCACCAGTAGTAGACAATCAAAACTCGCAATCAGCTGGACCACGTGGACCATTACTATTACAAGATGTGTGGTTATTAGAAAAGCTTGCTCATTTTGATAGAGAAGTAATACCTGAGCGTCGTATGCATGCTAAAGGATCAGGTGCTTACGGTAAATTTACTGTAACTCATGATATTACACAATACACTTCAGCGGCTCTTTTCTCAGAAATCGGTAAAGAAACTGAAATGTTCGTTCGTTTCTCAACGGTAGCTGGTGAACGTGGAGCTGCTGATGCAGAACGTGATATCAGAGGATTTTCTATGCGTTTCTACACAGAGCAAGGTAACTGGGATTTAGTTGGTAACAACACTCCTGTTTTCTTCTTCCGTGACCCACTTAATTTCCCGGATTTAAACCATGCAGTTAAACGTGACCCACGCACGAATATGCGTAGTGCTAATAATAACTGGGATTTCTGGACTTCCCTACCAGAAGCACTTCACCAAGTAACAATCGTAATGAGTGATAGAGGTATTCCGAAATCTTATCGTACAATGCACGGATTTGGTAGTCACACATTCAGTATGATCAATGCTAACAACGAACGCGTTTGGGTTAAATTCCATATGCGCTCTCAACAGGGTATTGAAAACTTAACGGACCAAGAAGCAGTTGAAGTAGTTGGTGTAGACCGCGAAAGCCACCAACGTGACCTTTTCGATAATATCGAGCAAGGTAACTTCCCTAAATGGAAAATGTACATTCAAGTTATGACAGAAGAGCAAGCAAATAACATGCCGTACAATCCATTTGACTTAACGAAAGTTTGGTACAAAAAAGACTTCCCTCTTATCGAAGTTGGAGAATGGGAACTAAACCGTAACCCTGAAAACTATTTTGCAGAAGTAGAACAAGCTGCTTTCACACCAGCAAACGTTGTACCTGGTATAAGCTTCTCTCCAGATAAAATGCTTCAAGGTCGTTTATTTTCATATGGAGATGCGCAGCGCTATCGTTTAGGTGTTAACCATCACCAAATTCCAGTAAACTCACCAAAATGCCCAGTACACTCTTTCCATAGAGATGGAGCAATGCGTGTGGATGGAAACAAAGGTGCAACTCTTCATTACGAGCCAAACAGCTATGGTCAATGGAAAGCTCAACCAGAATATAAAGAACCACGTTTACCACTTCACGGGGACGCTGGCATTTGGGACTTCCGCGAAGATGATGATAATTATTACGAGCAACCTGGTAAACTGTTCCGATTGATGAGCCCAGAACAACAAGAAGTTCTTATTGATAACACAACACGTAACATGGATGGCGTAGAAGAATTTATTAAGATTCGTCACATTATTCACTGTTACAAAGCTGACCCTGCTTATGGACAAGGACTTGCACAAGCAATGGAAATTCCATGGGGCAATATCGAAGCTGCAATGGCATAATTTGAAATTTGTAAAGTGGCGGGTGTAACAAATGTTACGTCTCGCCACTTTTTATGTTCTTTAGGAGACTATAATACTATGGCATGTGGAAAACTTTCTACAAGTCATTACCTGTCCAGACTCCAATGCTTTTGTTATATTTACTTGCTTTCATAAGGAGTATAATTGCTGATCATTATAGGTTACTCTCGCTTCATCCTCTTTTACTTGCGTTTGCATCCTATTTAATCGAGGAAACGAAATCTTATCCGATTTTTCAGCAAAATAAAAGAGCAGCACTTGGCTACTCTATTACTTCGTTAGGATGATAATAATGTACGGTCACTTGTAAATTTCTCACCGCGAATGCGTTGGAATTCTTCCATTAGATTTTCAATCGTTAGATTTTTCTTCTCTTTTTCTCCAACTTCCAAAATAATTTGCCCTTTATCCATCATAATCAAACGGTTGCCCAAGTCTAATGCCTGCTGCATATTATGTGTGACCATGAGTGTCGTTAGATTATCTTTTTTGACAAGCTTTTCCGTCAAATTCGTTATTAGCTCGGCTCTGGAAGGATCGAGAGCGGCAGTATGTTCATCTAATAATAGTATAGAAGGCTTTGTGAATGTAGCCATTAAGAGCGATAATGCCTGACGCTCGCCACCTGAAAGTAAACCAACCTTTGCATTTAATCGATTTTCTAGATTTAAATGCAAGCTTTCCAGTGAGTGAAGGAAGAATTCTTTTCTTTGCTTATCTACTCCAACTTTCAGGCTTCTTTTTTTATTTCTAGAGTAGGCGATTGCTAGATTTTCCTCAATTGTCATCGTAGGTGCAGTACCGGACATTGGATCCTGAAACACTCTTCCGATAAAACGTGAACGTTTAAACTCCGGTAGTTTTGTTACATCATTTCCATCGATTATCATTTGTCCGAAGTCTGGAGAAAGAGCACCTGAAACCATATTTAACATCGTAGATTTACCAGCACCATTACTACCGATTACCGTAACAAAATCACCAACGTTTAAATGCAAATTTATTTGATCTAATGCAATTTTCTCATCTGCAGTACCCTCATTGAAAATCTTGTTAATATTTTTTATTTTAAGCAAGGTTTTCACTCTCCTCACTCTTGATCAATTGTTTAGATTCACGTAAAGCATGTCGTTTTACTTTCCTGCTTTTTTCACGACGTTTTTCAAAATACTGCGGTAAAATTAAAGCTATAATTACAATGACCGCCGTGATAAGCTTCATATCACCCGGATCCATTATTTCAACTCGAAGCGCTAAAGCTAAAACGATACGGTAAATAATAGCTCCTGCAATTACAGCAAGCGTCGTTCGAACAATTGTCTTCGTACCGAAAATCGCTTCTCCAATAATAACGGAAGCAAGACCGATTACAATCATCCCAATACCTAATCCTATATCCGCAGCTTTCGTATACTGCGCTATTAAAGCACCAGAAAATGCAACGAGTGCATTGGAAAGACCTAAACCTAAAATGACAAGAATGTCTGTATTGGCAGAAAAGCTACGAATCATCTTTTTATTATCTCCGGTAGCTCTAATTGCCAAACCAATTTCTGTTTTTAGGAACCAATCAAAAACCATTTTAATGATAATTATTAAAATAGCTACTATTACTACAGTTCCCCACGTCTTAGGTACGTATTGAACTCCTAATGAAGACAAGAAACCATTGATTCCTTCATCTATTCCTAAACTTCCCCACCAACCATAAAATTGACTAAACAGCGTTTCTGAGTTCATTAATGGAATATTTGGTCGTCCAACAGAATTTTCAACAGTGAACCCCATTATTCGTAAATTGATGGAATACAAAGCAATCATCATTAATATTCCGGATAGTAACGGGTTGATCTTTCCTTTCGTGTGTAACAGACCAGTCATACATCCTGCTAAAAAACCTGCTAAAATAGCAACTACTGTTGCAATTGCTGGATGATAACCGAGCACAATCATGGCTGCTGCAGTTCCCGCTCCTGTGACAAAACTACCATCTACAGTTAAGTCAGGAAAATCTAGCACTCGGAATGTCAAATAAACGCCGAGTGCCATAATTGCATATATAAATCCTTGTTCAACTGAGCCAAAGATTGCTGAAAACATAATACATCAAACTCCTATCTATTCCACAAATTCTGATTCCCATTCATCTTTTACTTCAATTCCAAGGGCATCAACTGTATTTTTGTTTAAAACAAATTTTATGTTTTGTGGATATTGGACTGGTAATTCTGAGGGAGTACTTTCACCTTTTAGAATTTTCACTGCCATTTCACCAGCTTCATAACCGATATCGTAGTACTCAAATCCATAAGCTCCTAGACCGCCGCGTTTTACTGAATCGAACTCCCCTACCATCATAGGAAGCTTGTGCTCGTTGGCAACTTCAACAACAGATTCCAGTGCCGACACAACTGTATTATCTGTAATGATGTAAAGTGAGTCTACTTTACCTATTAATGACTCTGTTGCTTGTTTAACCTCTGCTGAAGTAGAAACCGAAGCTTCCACTACATTTAGTCCAGCCTCAGCCATTTGTTCTTTTACTGCGTCCACTTGTGAACGAGAATTTTGTTCTCCTGAATTGAAGACCATCCCTACATTTTTGGCACCTAGCTCATCCTTTAGAAAAGCGATCGTACTCGGAATTGCGTCTGGTTGTGTATCAACCGTACCGGTAACATTTCCACCTGGACTCTCCATTGAATCTACAAGTTCAGCATCAACAGCATTTGTTACGGAAGTAAATACAATTGGAATATCTTCTGTTTGAGCCGCTACTGCTTGTGCACTAGGTGTGGAATTGGCAAATATTAAATCTACCCCTGAGCTTACTAGATTATTAGCAATTGTTGTATTTAAATTATTATCATTTTGTGCATTTTCTTTTTGATATTCGACTTCAAGACCCGCATCCTCAATCGCTTTTTGAAAACCATCAAAAGCAGCGTTCAATGATGGGTGTTCAACTATTTGGGTAACCCCTATTTTAAATATTTTTGTATCCTCGGACCCCGTATTATTTGTTGAAGTGGATTTTTCTCCACCACATGCAGCTAATATTAATACAGCAGCAGATAAAACCATACCAAATTTTTTCTTTTTACTTTTCATCTTTTTAAACCCCCATTTATACATCCAATACATCAGCGATTCAACTCGCTAAAGTATTTAGTAATAGCAATATTACACTGGAAATGGAGAATAGTCAATAACATTTTGAATTATTCAACAACTGCAATAGCTAATATGAAACTATTACAATTTCTTAACATAGGAATCATATCTCAGTGACAAGTCAGTTATAAACTATAAGGTAGGATATATTGCTTAATTTTAGGAGGAGCACAGGATGGCGATTTTAGAAGATGTTTATCAGGACCTTTTTAGCTATATAATTGATAAAAAAGCGATAGAAACAGTTTTTCAACCAATTATTTCTTTACAAACTGGTCAAATATACGGTTATGAAGCATTAACACGAGGACCTAGCAATACAGTATTGCATAATCCTGAGAATTTATTTGATTATGCACTGAAAAATGGTAAGCTTTGGGAGCTTGAAAATGTTTGTAGAGCCAACGCTTTGAAGCGTGCTTACGAATTACAAGCAGAAGGAAAACTTTTTCTAAATGTTAACCCAAATATTATGAATGACCCTAAGTTTAAACAAGGATTTACGAAAGAGTTTTTGTCTCTTTTTCAGATGGACTCTGACTCCATTGTTTTTGAAATCACAGAACGAGAGGCTATAAACAATTTAAAAGATTTTATCAATACGATAGATCACTATAAAAAACAATATTATCAAATAGCAATTGACGATGTAGGTTCTGGATATTCTGGATTAAACATTATAACGGATGTGCGCCCTCACTTTATTAAATTAGACATGAAACTAACCCGTAATATAGATAAGGATAGAACGAAGCAATTACTCGTTCGAAGTCTATGTGAATTTGCTAATTATTCACAAATACATATAATTGCTGAAGGTATCGAAACAATAGAGGAATTACAAACACTTATCGAAATTGGAGTACACTTTGGTCAGGGCTATTATATTCAAAAGCCAAATTCCATGTTGTTTCCTGTTCGAAGTGAATTGATCAGTATTATTAAGAAAGAAAATAATAGAAAAAACAATATTATTTCTAACCGCTTAACGGACACATCGATTGAACATATCGCTACCCCTCTTCATATGATTTCGAGTGATATGCCGATTTCCAAAGTAAGTAAATTAATGGATTCCAACGATTCCTTACCTGGTTTTTGTATTAAGGAAAACAATAAGCTTATAGGTGTAATTACAAGGAACAAACTGCATCTGAAATTCAGTGGCCCGTACGGTTTCAGTTTATACAATAAAAAACCAGTTTCGGCAATCATGAGCAGACATTTTATGAAGGTAGATGCTGGGACGGCTATTGATGTCGTTGCGAAAATCGCTATGAAACGGGATCCATTACACTTATATGATTTCATCACTATTACGAAAGACGAGTATTATTTTGGAATTGTCACCGTTAAGGATTTATTAGAAAAAAGTATGCAGCTTGAAATTGACTATGCCAAGCACTTAAATCCTCTTTCGGAATTACCCGGGAATATTATTATTGAACAGCAGCTACAAAAATGTATTGAAGATAAAAACGAACTTATTGTACTGTATTTGGATATTGATAATTTTAAACCATATAATGATGTATATGGTTTTGAAAAAGGAGATAAGGTAATAACGGATCTCGCAAAAATATTAGAAAATATCTGTCCTCCCAATGGATTTATCGGCCATATTGGTGGAGATGATTTCATCCTAATTATAGATGTAGCAAGATGCAAAGAAATTTGTGAAGAGATTATTGAAAGGTTCAGTAAAGCCATTGAAAATTACTACTATGCCTATGATATTATGAGGGGTTTTATAATTTCAAAAAATAGGCACGGAGTTGAGGAACAATTTCCGCTATTAACAATGTCCATAGCAGGCTTAACAAATCGTGAATCTCAAACTATTTACGAATTATCTGAGAATGCAACTAAAGTAAAAAAACAATGCAAACAGCTGCTAGGAAGTAATTATTTAATCCAGTATTAGGTAAATAAGAAAAACTGTGCACTAAAAGGCCCGATTCTTTAAACTCAAAACCTGTTCCTATCGATTTTGAAGGGCTTTGGATAGACATTTTGATGTACACTCAGTGTTTACCGGACAAGTATACTTTCAAATGTTTAAGTTAATAGATGATTTTGTATAGAAAAAAGAGCCGGGAGATCCAAGCTCTTTTTTCCTGTCTATTTTTTACTAAAGCACAAAGGTAGTTTAAGTATGATTTTTCACAAAAAAAGACTGCTAATTAAAACGTAAAAAATAGGTAATTTTCGTTCGATACCATTCTCTCTACTTACATTATACCATTACTTACAGGTTATTTATAGACTACTCTTTTTATAAATCGCATACTATACTGTTATTGTTATGCACAAATCTAAACATATAAGGAGTGTATCAGTATGAATAGCAAACCAGATGTCCTAGATAATGGTCCTTTTTTTCATGGTACTAAAGCAGAACTAAAAATTGGAGATTTATTAGAAGCTCAACACTTATCAAATTACCAAGATAAAAAATCTAACTATATATATTTTACTGCAACACTAGATGCGGCAAAATGGGGTGCTGAATTAGCAAGATCTAATTCAAAAGAAAGAATTTATATTGTAGAACCAATAGGTTCTTTTGAAAATGATCCGAACTTAACTGACAAGAGATTTCCTGGAAACCCAACACGTTCTTATCGGTCTAAATCTCCTTTGAAAATAAAAGCTGAATTAAGTTCATGGGAAAGACATACCGATGAAGAAATAAATCATATGCTTACATCTTTAAAAAAGTTAACTGAACAAGGTAAAAATGTAATATACGATTAATCCATAATATCTATAAGGTAATGATGTAAGAAACCAAAAACCAATTTACTTTGGCACACTGTCTGAACCCGGAGCAGAAATTTCTTCAATTGTTACCTCCCTCAATATTCGCCATAATTGATAGACCATTCAGATGTAAATTTGTTACATCATTAAATGTTCTTATTGAATTAAACTGCCGCGCTAATTTAAGTGAACACTTGCATAATCTTTTATTAATTTTAACAAAAATATCCAGCGGAAAATTATATCGGGAACCCTTTTTTCCAAAATCATTAACGATTAATAAGCCTTTTCGTTTAACAGAGCCTAAATAAAAAACTACACCTCCATTTGTTAGATGTGTCTAACAATTGGGGTGCAGTTCACAATGGCAAATGCGTTTTTTTTCATATCTGATTGTTAGTTAGAAACCTTTTCTTTATCTTTTTTAATTTGCTTACTTCTCAATTGACCACATGCAGCATCGATATCAGTACCTTGTTCCATACGGACACCGCAATTGATCCCTTTGTTTTTCAATGTTTGGAAGAAAGCACTAATGGACTTTTCACTACTACGTTGATATTGTCCATGCTCATCCACTGGATTGTATGGGATTAAGTTTACATAAGACAGATGACGTTTATTCTCAAGAAGTTTTGCTAATTGTTGCGCTTCCTCTACATGGTCATTTACGTCTTTGAGAAGAATATATTCGAATGTAATACGACGGTTTTTCTTCTCTAAATAATAATCTACAGCTGCCATAACTTTTTCAATCGGGAATGCTTTATTTATAACCATGATTTTGGAACGTAGTTCATCGTTTGGTGCATGCAATGAAACGGCAAGATTCACTTGAATATCCTCTTCTGCAAAATCCATAATTTTTTTTGCAAGACCACTAGTTGAAA
Source organism: Psychrobacillus sp. NPDC096623 (assembly GCF_044762655.1). Lineage (NCBI taxonomy): Bacteria > Bacillati > Bacillota > Bacilli > Caryophanales > Bacillaceae > Psychrobacillus > Psychrobacillus sp. NPDC096623. Next base: position 592,347 of record NZ_JBIWER010000002.1, on the reverse strand, counting down.
CTGTTATATGACGAGCACCGATTGCAAGCCCTTTTTGGTCATTCACAGTACGTAAGAAATTCATCAGGTTTTTGTAATTATCAAACGGCTCTCCGATACCCATAACAACGATGTGACTAACACGATCCTCTTTTTGCATTTGGTCTAAATGGAACTGAACCTTCATAATTTGTTCCACTATTTCACCCGCGTCAAGGTCACGGCTCTTTTTAAGTAATCCACTAGCGCAGAAGCTACATCCAATATTACATCCAACCTGTGTCGTAACACAAACAGAAAGTCCATATTTAAAGCGCATTAACACTGTTTCGATTAAGTTTCCATCTTGCATCTCAAAAAGGAATTTGATCGTCCCATCTGCTGATTCTTGTTTCACACTTTCTTTCAATGTTTGAATGACAAAGTTATCTTCTAAAATTTGAAGACAATCTTTGTTTACATTTGTCATTTCTGCAAAGCTTTGTACTCTTTTAATGTACAACCAGTCCCAAACCTGCTCTGCACGGAATTTCTTTTGGCCATGTTCCATTAACCATTCGATCAATTGATCTCTAGTTAGACCATATATAGATTTTTTCATTATTAGCCCTCATTTCAGCGTATACAATTTGCCTATTATACTATAGTTATTTACCCAAGACAACTTATTATACTAGAAAAAAGGTTCAAATGAAATATTTATGCTCTATTATTCAGTTTCAACTTCATTCTCTCTTATCCAATCACTATAGCTACCTACGTATAGTTGAACATTTTCGTAACCAGCTTCTTTTAAACAGCTATATAACGGTGCGGCTGTAACACCACTTCCACAATAAGCTATAACCGGTTTGTCCTTCGGAGCTAAGTCTGCCAATTTTCCCTTCAACTCTTCTTGCTCTAAAAATTTCCCGTCTTTTTTAAGCAACTCCCAGTCAAAGTTAATAGCAGTAGGAATATGACCCGCGATTGAATCGATAGGTTCACTTTCACCTTTAAAACGAACATTAGATCTCGCATCTATCAATTGGCCCTCTGTAATTCCCGCAACAACTTGTCTCACTTCATCCATAGTAAGTAATTTACGGTTGGTCCAATTAGGTATAGTTGTCGTCTTTGTATAGACAGGTTCGCTTTTTGAAACTGGCAACGCACGCTTTAAATCCCCAAATCCAGCACGGGATACATATACATTAGTGAAACCTGCCCAATCCAATAAAAAATATGCGCGCAATGCAAATGGAGCTGCTCCCTGGTCGTAAATTACGATAAAGTCATCTACATTTAAACCAGATTTCTGAACAAGACATGTCATTTTTTCCTTCGAGATCATCGGATGTCGACCATTTTGACTGGTCATATCGGATAAATCCTCTTCTAAATCCCAGTAGATTGCGCCTTCTAAATGCTCCTCATTATACGATTTTCGTCCAGCGGTATTATCAGTTAAATCAAATCGAGTATCGATAAAACGGGGGTTATACTCTAAAATCTCCTGTAATTCAATAAAAACTTTAGCCATTTGATCACTCCTTTATAGTCGTGCGTATATTGATTTCCACAAACGAAGTGTTTCTTCCTGCTCTAATAATTTTCGTTCTGCATCTATTTGAGTTATCGATTCCTGTAATAACTTTAATCGTAATGCCTCAGATTCAATATCTGAATATTGTTCAATCCAATTACCTAAACGATCTTTTTCCTTCGTTAAATACCCATCTGCTTCTATTTTAGAAAGGTCAGCTAACGCATCGCGAAGTTTTTCTTTTTCATTGTTCTCAAAAAAGCTTTTTGTATTTTTGAAGTAGGATTTAACTTGATCATATTTCGCAACGCTTTCAAAAGGTCCTACAAAATCTAGCAACTCTCTCTCCATTACTTCATGAGGACTAAACGTAAAGCTTGCGTTCCAATCTTTAAGCACACGAATTTCTTCTTTTTCCATTTGAAGGATTTGCTGTTGAATAAACTGGAGAATGCGGAAATTAGATACACGCATTTCTTGTTCAATATCAAAACGAATCATTTTGAGAATATCCTTTAAGGCAAGGTCCAGTGCGACAGATGCAGAGTTATTGGCAAATAAAGACGGATTATAAGCTTCTTTGAAGAATTCATTGAAACGATAAAATACACGTTGTAAAACGTAATAAAGGAGTGTATCTAACTCCTGTTTTGCATCTTTTGCAATTTGTGTGGACTTCCCAATTGAATACCTTTTACGAATATTTTGTTCATAATTTCGGAGCTCGATTAATCGTTGGTCTTTCCTTGCAAGATTTGCTTCTGTTTGATCGATTAAGCTTAATAATTTCGATTGTTGACGTGTCGCTTCCTCTTCGAGAGCAGTAATAGAAATTTGTTTTAAGTCTTTTTCAAGGAAATGATGGAAGGATTCTTCAAATTGTTGCATTCCTTTATGGACCGATAAACCACTTAGTTTTTCTTTTAATCCTTGTAAACTTGAAACACCATAAACTCTTGGGAAACGAATGCCAAATCGTTGAAGTTCATCCTGAACATATTGCTTTACTAAAGTAGCTTCCTCTTCAGAGTCTGCTAAATCGATTGCATTTACCACGAAGAACATTTTATCTAGCTCGAATGCATCCTTTACCCGACCGAGCTGAATAAGGAACTCACGGTCCGCTTTAGAAAATGCATGATTAAAATAAGTGACAAACAATACAGCATCCGCATTGCGAATATAGTCAAATGCAACTCCTGTATGTCTCGCATTAATCGAATCGGCTCCAGGAGTGTCTACGAGTGTAACGCCTAATCTTGTTAGTTCACAATCATAATAAAAATCGATGAAATCAACAAAACAGCTTTTGGATTCGTCTGCGACAAATTGGCCGAATTCTTCTCCAGAAACGTGTAGAACATTACCTAACTGTGCCTTAAATGTTGGATATCCTTTATAAAAAGCTGTAACAAACGACTTATGAACCTCTTCAACTACTTTCTCTTTCATAACAGAACTAGCCTTCTCATAAGCTTCCTCTAAGGTATGGACAGTTATACCAAGCTGCTCATATGCATGCGACACATCAGCTAATATTTGTCCCTCTGATTTCAACACAACATCAGCGGTATTATGCAGATGTTTTTCAGATATAGGATGGATTTTATTGATAGCAGCTGTTGTAGGATTAGGGGAAACCGGCAATACATTTGCTCCCATTAATGCATTGGAAAAGCTAGATTTCCCAGCACTAAATGCTCCAAACAAAGCAATAGTAAATTGTTGGTTTTCAACTCTTAAAGCCTTCCTTTTAATAGTTGCAGCCGCCTGTTCAAAAGCTGGCAACTCAGCTAATACTTCTCCAATTCTTTTTGCACGACTAACTACAGCCTCTGCAGAAAGAAGAACTTCCTTGTTCTTTACCTCTTCAACCTGCGCCACATTTTCAACTGGCTGCTCCGAAGTGTGTTCTTGTTCCTCATAGGCAGTAATTGAATTTTCAAATTGAAGTCGTTCCTGTTCCCAGTTTTTTAACAATTCATCTCGATCTTTCCGCAGTGGCAAGGATGGAGTAGAAACTGTTTTTTCGAATGTTTGGATTCGTGTATCTATTTCTTCTAATGCATGTATCGCTAATTTCTTTTCGGTTAATTCATTTGTTTTTGATGCTATATGGTCTTCATCCTCAATCGGATTTTCTTCAATATAAAGTATACTTTCTTCTTTCCATAAATCTGTTTCATTGATGTAATAACGATTAACAGCTTCGGTAACACGATTAGCAAAATTCAAGATTGCATTACCGGTCGTACTTGCACCCTCATGTAAAGAATTGTCGATAAGTCTAGTTGGTATGCTAAATTGGATTTCATCGATTTGGGTTGTTTTTTCCTCAGTTAGTAAGGAAACGTCTTTTAACATCCGCTTCATCAATAACTTCAAATGATTTGTTATATTCGTGGAAATAATTTTATCTAACTGACTTATTACATCGTTTAGTCTTCTTTGTCTCTCTTCCTCGGTTTTCTTTTTGCTTCCTAAAAAGCCTACTTTAAAAGTTGTTTGCTTACTCTCCGCATACGATTTCAATGCTTCACGCATCTCAAACGTCATAATAGAAGCATTTTCTAATATGTTTTTACGAAGTTCCTCGAAAGTCTTTTTCCATAGAGTAACGTCTTGGAGTTTTACTTGTTTTTGAGCAAGTTCCAATTGTTCTTTAATATCTTCTTTATTGTTCCAATCCTCTTCACTAAGCTGGTTATCAAAGGTTTCAAAACATGCTGCTTTTTCATCCTCTAGGAAATCTACATGCTCATCCTTCAATTTTTCTAACGTAGCTTGTGCAAGCGTTAAATAATAATCCTCTTTGTTTTCAATAGAGCTAGTCACGATTTGTTGAACCTGTGGAAAGTCGTTATGTATAAAGTCCTTATTTTTTAAGCTAGTATAAAAAATCGCTTTCGGCTCAACAGACCAAGATTTGAAAGCATCTGAGACTGATTGCTTATAGGCAGCGAATGGTAATTCCTCTTCTCGATGCTTATCCACTTGGTTTACGATTAAATATACATTTTTATTATAATGAAGTAATTGCTTCGTAAATTGAAAGTTTAGCTCTGACTGAACATGATTATAATCCATTACGTAAAAAACAATATCTGCTAAGTGCAGGGCAGATTCAGTAGAAATTCGATGCGCATCATCTGTTGAGTCTACTCCGGGAGTATCCATTATAGTGATACCTTTTGGGAGCTTTGAAGTGGCATGTCCTATTTCAATTTGAGAAACCTTGCTGCCATCTTTTGAATATTTTTTTACTAGTTGTATATCATACTCTCCAGAAAATCTGACAGGCGGCTGATCTACGAAGTGAACGAGTGCATAGTTATCTGCCGTATTTTGGACTGTTACGATATTTGCAGATGTTGGAATCGGACTGGTTGGAAGTAATTGTTCGTCTACTAACGCATTGATCATACTCGATTTACCAGCGGAAAAGTGACCTGCGAAGGCAATAGTAAATGTGCCTTTTTCCAGTTTACTAGCAAATAATTTAGATTTACGATAACGTTCGTCGTCATTGTTTTTTTGGAAAATAGCTGCAAGTAATGCATTTTGTTCTTTTATCGTTTGTAATTCCTTTGAGTTCTGCATATAAAAAGTTTATCTCCTTCATAATTCGACAATGTATACCTATCATAGCAAAATTTTAACGTCTATAACAATAAACTTCGATTCAGCAAGTATTTAATCTCGAAAAGAGAAATTTTAATTCTATTTTTGGAGGGGTTGATACTCTAGTTGGAATTATGGGCAGTTTAGTTGGAATTTTTTTAAATTTAGTTGGAAAAATGAACATGTAAGTTGGAATAGTAAAAAATCACCAAAAAAAGACCACCAAAATCGGCGGTCACCTAGTAAATAATAATATTATTCAGAATTGAAACGGTATATTGCTATCTTTTTGCTTTCACCAATAATGTCATCACGATTATTTATATGATTTTGGCCTTAGGTGCGGTAGATTTTAAAATATATGCTGTTACTCCACTATACAATATAATGGACGAACCAATGATAATAGCTAACATATAAATCATCCTCCCAATTGAATTTGATATTCATTCTCATTCATATGATACCACATTATATTTCAAAATTCTACAAAATCTATTCTTTTTTCCTATCCCACATGATAAAATTGTTACATCTATACTAGATGGAGGGGAAAAAATGAGTACTTCTAAACATATTCAAACAGTTTTAAATGGGACAATCCAATCCCTTAAATCAGTTATACCAATCTCAATGGACATTAAACCCCCTTCCTTGATGGTGCAACCATTTGAACAAAAAGAAATGGGTGTACTTATTGGAATTATCGGTGATATTAAAGGAAGAATAATTATTGATTCTACTGCTGAAAGCTTCTCTGCTATTGGTGCAACTATGTTCGGAATGCCATTAGAAGGTGAAATGCTCGAGTCCTTTACTGGCGAGCTCGGGAATATGGTCGCAGGAAATATATGTACATCGGTTGCAAGTAGTGGAGTTCAAGTTGATATAACTCCCCCTACTGTTATTGTCGGTTCTACCCGTTTATTTGGATTTCAACATGCATTTAAATTACCTGTAGTGATTGAAAATATTGGTGCAATGACAATTATATTAACAATAGATGAATAAGGAATAGAACCTCCTATTTGAAGGAAGGTTCTTTTTTTATTTTTAAAAATGATTCTAATTTTGTAATTATCCAAGTTAGCGATCACATTTCACATATAATTCACAGTTTACATGCGTGAGTGTGATTTTTATCACATCTTCTCACTACTAATATATTTATTATGGAATTATACAAGTTGAATTTGAGGAGGTGTAAGTAAATGTCAAAAAAGAAAGAAAAAGATTCTGATTTAAAAGGTACTCTTTATTCAGTTGGTTTTGTTGGCATATTTATGTTAGTTACTTGGTTCATGGCATTTTACTTATTCATAGACAGATTTTAATTTAATTGGAGGTTTAGGACTTATGCATATCCATAAGTATGAAAAGTGGTGGCTAACTTTTGGGATTAGCTCGTTGGTATTATTTTTAGGTATAGTTGGTTATAGTGCATTCCATTTTGGTTCACATCCCCCAACAGGTAAGGTTTACATCGATCCAGAGCGAGTGGATGAAATAGCCCCATTTAATAATCCAGGGGTTCATAAAGTAGAAGGGAAAAAATGGGACTATGAAGTAGTTCTAGTAGCTTCTGTCTTTTTCTATAATCCTCCTGAGATTGAGGTGCCATTAGGTTCCACTGTAAAGTTCATATCTACAACTAAAGACGTTGTTCATGGATTTCAAGTTGCAGGAACAAATATAAATATGATTCTTGAACCAGGTTATGTTTCGGAGTACGTAACAACAGTAGACAAAGCCGGGGAGTTTTTAATCTTATGTAATGAATATTGTGGCGTAGGACATTCTTCTATGACGTCTATGCTAAAGGTGGTGGAGTAAATGACAACGATTAAAGAAAAAGCATTAGGTTTTACTATAGTTGATCGTCGTGATGGTAAATTAGCTCTTGCTAATATGTATGTAGCATTTATCGCATTATTCATCGGTGGTCTTTGTGGATTACTACAAGTTTTAGTACGCTCTGGTAAATTTACACTCCCTTGGGAAATTGGGTATTATCAAGTTTTAACTGTTCATGGTGTGTTATTAGGTCTTATTTTAACAACATATTTTATTCTTGGTTTCCAAATCGCTGCTATGAGCAGAACTTCTGGTACGTTTACAGACAAACAACGCTTACTCGGTTGGATTGGTTTCTGGGTAATGACTATTGGTACGGTTGCAGCTGCAACAATGGTTTTATTAAACGAAGCTTCTGTATTGTATACATTCTACGCCCCTCTTCAAGCACATTGGATTTTTTATGTGGGTATGGCATTAGTAGTTGTAGGATCTTGGATTGTTGGTATTGCTTTATTTATGAAGTACGTTGAATGGCGTAAAGCGAATCCTGGTCAACCTAGTCCTCTTTTGTCGTTTATGGTTGTTGTCAATATGGCTATGTGGCAAATCTGTTCTTTAGGAGTAGCTGTAGAAGTAGTATTCCAGCTTATACCGTGGTCTTTAGGATGGGTTGATAAAGTAGATGTATTGCTTTCTCGTACGTTATTCTGGTATTTCGGGCATCCATTAGTATACTTCTGGTTATTACCAGCATATATGGTTTGGTACGTAGTCATTCCAAAAATTATTGGTGGAAAAATTTTCTCTGATGCTTTAGCTAGACTTTCTTTTATGCTATTCTTACTATTCTCTATTCCGGTTGGGTTCCATCATCAGTTAACAGAACCAGGGATTCAGTCATTCTGGAAGTTCTTACAGGTAGTATTAACGATGATGGTTGTTATTCCTTCCCTATTAACAGCATTTTCAATGTTTGCTTCATTTGAATTACGTGGAAGACAGCTTGGTGCTAAAGGATTATTTGGTTGGTTTAAAAAACTTCCGTGGAATGATGCTAGATTTACAGTTCCATTCATCGGAATGGTCGCGTTTGTACCTGCTGGTGCAGGTGGTATTATTAACGCATCTCACCAGATGAATCAGTTAATTCATAATACGATCTGGGTAACTGGTCATTTCCATTTAACAGTAGCAACAACTGTAGTCCTAACTTTCTTTGGCGCATCTTACTGGTTACTACCTCACTTAACTGGTAGAGTGCTGACAAAACAAATGAACAAATTAGCTATTATTCAAGGTATTGTTTGGGCAGTCGGTATGACTATTATGTCAGCTGCAATGCATATTGTAGGCTTGATGGGAGCACCTCGCCGCTCTGACTTCTCTACTTATGGTGGTGCAACGCAAGCAACTGATTGGATTCCGTACCAAATTGCACAAGCAGTTGGTGGAACAATTCTTTTCGTAGGTATTATTTTAGTACTATATATTGTCGTAAATCTATTATTCTTTGCTCCTAAAGGGGAAACAGAGTTCCCTATTGGAGAAGTTTCAGAGCATGCTGAAAAGTCACCTATGTGGTTGGAAAACTGGAAAATTTGGTTAACAATTTGTATAGCATTAATCTTGTTTGCCTATACAGTTCCAGTGATAGATATGATCCAAAATGCCCCTCCAGGCTCAAAAGGATATAAATTCTGGTAGTAAAATTGAAAAATGGTTAGTCGAGACTTATGTCAAGACTAACCATTTTATTTAGTATAACTAATTTTACAAAAGGCTATTTCAATGGTGAATTTCAAGCAAAGTTGATTCCCGCTCCGGCCGAACAATTTCCGCGGGCGTTGCTTTACCCTCCTTGCCTGGCTTGTGGGATCTTCAGCTTTCTTTTGCCACTGTAGTCGCCGCCTTGAGCTCTAATATCTACAAAATCGCTTAACCATTCTTATTAAAGCTTATAAATTCTTGTGTACTTTTCTTCTAAATAATCTGCTAAGTATTTACCGTTAAGCCCTTCACCTGTTGCTGATTTAAGAATTTCCCAAGGCTTTTTAAGCGCTCCATACTGATGCACATTTTGTGTAAGCCATTCCTTGATAGGTGCCAGATCGCCTTGTTCTAGTAAACTATCAAACTGTGGAATATCTTTTAGCATTGCTGCTTTAAACTGAGATGCATATATATAGCCTAGTGCATAGGATGGGAAATAACCAAAGCTTGCACCTGCCCAGTGTACATCCTGAAGAATACCTTCTGCATTTGTAGATGGTCTAACACCTAAATATTCCTCATATTTGGAATTCCAAATGTCTGGTAAGTCCTCTACTTTTAAATCTCCGTTAAACAACCCTTTTTCGATTTCATAACGAATCATAATATGAAGAGCATATGTTAGCTCATCTGCTTCGATACGAATTAAGGAAGGTTTGACTTCGTTGATTGCCCGGAGAAAATCTTCCATCGGAACTTCTCCAAATTGTTCAGGAGAGTAACTTTGTAGCTTTTCATAGTTTTGTTCCCAGAACTTTGGATTTCGTCCAACAAAATTTTCATAAAATAATGATTGGGATTCATGAATACCCATGGAAGCTCCACCTGCTAAAGGAGTTCCTGTTAGCTCCTCTGCAACATTTTGCTCGTATATTGCATGACCACATTCATGTATAGTACCGAACACAGCAGAACGGAAATCGTACTCATCATATTTAGTCGTGATTCGTACGTCCCCCCTATTTAAGCCAGTTGCAAATGGATGTACTGTTTCATCTAATCTTCCAGCTTCAAAATCATAGCCAAGCTGCTTAAGAATATCTAAACTAAATGCCTCCTGTTTCTTTTTATCAAAAGATTCAAACAGGAAATCAGTCTTAGGTTGGTTTGGTGATTCTGAAATCCGCTTCAATAAAGACACGATTTTTTCTCTTAATTCACTAAAAACTCCATCTAAAATTTCTGTTGTCATCCCTGGTTCGTATTGATCTAACAACACATTGTATGGATTGTTATCTTTTACTCCCCAATAATCCACAAATTTCTTCAAAGTTGTTACCATTTCATTTAAATACGGTTGGAACATGGACCAATCATTTTTAGCTTTCGCTTCTTCCCAAATAGATTCTGATTTAGATTGAAGCACGACAAACTTGTTATACTCATCTGAAGGAATTTTCTTACTTAAATTATATTCTTTTTTAACTTCTTCAAAAACACGTTTAGTTACTTCAGTAACGGAATCTAGCTCCACTTCCATTTCGTCAAGTAATCCTTTTAGTTCATCTGAAGTCGATAAATTAAATACATCTGTTGCAAGTACCCCAACAACTTCTGAGCGCTGATCAATTCCCTTTTTCGGTGCACCAGTTCGCATATCCCAATAAAGCACCCCTAATGCTTCTTGATAAGCACCAATCTTTTTAACATAATCTAAAAAACTTTGTTCTACTGACATTTCTTTTCCCCCTAGTATCATTATGAAATAGATGTAGGTAATACCCCTGTAAATCTGTTTTTTAGCTGTGCTTCCTCTTCATTTAACAATAAATGAATTTCCCCGTAATCACTAGAGGTACGGATCAATCGTCCAATACCCTGTTGTAATCTTAGTAGCATAAATGGCAATTCTACTTCCTCGAATGGATTGTTAGAGAAAGATCGTTTTGCATCAAATAATGGATCTACCGGTGGAAGGGGCAGATCATAAATAATAACTCTCGTTAATGCTTCTAATGGTAAGTCCAAACCTTCCCAAAGGTGATAAGAACATAAAGTCGAGTACTCACCATTTTGGAATTCCTTCACAATGGTTGATAGTTCACGATCACCTTCAAAGACGATATCATTTCTATCTCCAATAGTTGCTCTAAAGGATGCCATTGCAGCTTTCGATTTAAACAAAATAAGTGTTTGCATCGAGTCTTTTAATAGTTTTTCCACATGATAAGGTTTCTCCTGCTGTTCCATTTCCGTGGCATATATCTTCATTACTTCATCATAATCAAATGGTGATGCAACGGAGAACGATTGGAATTTCTCAATTCCTAATGAATCCGCAATATACGTAAAGTCTTTTTCGATAGATAATGTAGCAGATGAAAAGACAATCGGAATTTTAGAAGTAAATAATTTCTCATGTAAGATATCTGTAACTAATCTAGGCATAATGATTAATGTTTCATAACCATCAATAATTTCTAACCATTCAATGCCATCCCCTTTTTCGGTAAATAAACGAAGTGAGAATGTATATTGCTCTAAAAATTCTTCCACCATACGTAACTCATATTCTGGAATTGTAAATAACTCCGACTCGAATACAAATTCTTCAAGTAAGCTATCTGTTACTTTAATAGCCTGTTTACATAATTGCATTAACTCTGGAGATTTATCAACCTTCATCCGGTCTGTTTCTTCCATATTACTACCAATACGTAATAATCCAAAAATCTTGTCATGTAAATCTTGTAGAGCTTCCATCAAATTTAACGTTTTTTCTCTTACACCATCGACCATTACTTTTTCTAATAATCGAATAAGTGTTTCACTTTGAATTTCATACGTTAATGCTTTTTGAGCAGCAAATTCAAGTAAATGTCCTTCATCCAAAACAGCCATCGATACTTCTGGCAATAAAGGCATTTGACCTTCTCTAATACGCGATTCCTTTGTCCAAATATGCTCCATTAAAAATTCATGTGAACAAATGATCAAGTCTGTAGACTCACGATAATGCTGACGGTGAATTGTTTGGCCACAACGATTTCGCAGATCACATACCATACATTGTTGGGTAGGATGATAGTTTACTTTTTGCCAATCCTCATCGCTTACACCAGCAAATTGACTGCGTTCCCCATATGGATAAATTTTTTGCATAGATGAATGCGCATAAACAAAATCAGGAACTTGGTCTTCAATTTCTTCTAAAAAGTATTCATTCTCATCATCTTTTTGCGCTTCTTCTAGTCGTTTCAAACACAAATATTGATCACGAGATTTTGCTAAACGTACATCGATTTTAATATCCAAATAGTTTTGAAGCTTAAAAATATCTCCAGCTTCTTTAACTAGCTGTTCTATTAACGTTTCATCTGCGCATGCGATCAATGCTGGTTTTCCGGTATAACGAGCATACGAAATAGCAGGAAGTAAATAAGCAATTGTTTTACCCGTACCTACTCCAGCTTCTGCGAATAGTACATTTTTCTCTTTTAAAGTCTTTTCAATCTGATAAGCCATGAAAATTTGTTCATCACGACATTCAAAACCTTTTTCAGGTAATTCATCATATAAGACATCACCCATCCAATCTCCTAATGATTCGAAGAAAGAACGGTCTTTTGATAGTTGGAATGGTAAAGCTTGTTTCATATAAAAACTCCCTTAAATAATAATATAACAGCAAGGGAGAAACCAGTCTCCCTTACTGTTATGAACGTTTACCCCAGAACTGATAGTAATCCGTTCGAATAAATCCATTAAATAATTTACGCTTTTTGGTTGCTCTTCTACCGTATACATTCTCAAAGTTTTCCATAGACGACAACATATATACGGACCACGATGGATATTTTTCCATCAAATGTCCTAGTTCACTAATTACCTGCTCAATTACTTCCACTTCACCAATACGCTCTCCGTAAGGTGGGTTACTGACCATTACTCCGTCCGTCAAAGTAGTAGTAAAATCCTTTGCATGCATTTGTTTAAATGTGATTAAATCAGCAAATCCAGATTCAAATGCATTTTGCTCAGCAATTTGAACCATTTTATGATCAATATCTGATCCAATAATTTGAAGCTCTTGATCATAATTAGCTAATGATTCTGCTTCATTACGCACTTCTTCCCAAATTGTTTTTGGCATCCATGGCCATGCTTCACTATGAAAGTCACGATTAAAGCCTGGTGCAATATTTTGTCCAATCATTGCTGCTTCAATCGGAATAGTACCAGAACCGCAAAAAGGATCTACAAATGGTCGGTTGGGACTCCATTTTGAAATTTTCACTAAAGCTGCTGCAAGTGTTTCCTTCAATGGAGCTTCCCCTTGGCCGTGACGATATCCACGTTTATGAAGGCCTGCACCACTTGTATCAATTGTAATAGTAGCAATATCTTTCAATATACTAATTTCCAGTTTAAATGTTGCGCCAGATTCGTCTAAAAAACCTATTCTTTTATGAGCTAATTTTAAGCGTTCCACTACTGCTTTTTTTACAATTGCCTGACAGTCTGGAACACTGAATAAGGTTGATTTTACTGATTTTCCTTGAACAGGAAAAGCTGCATCCACTGGCAAGAATTTTTCCCATTGAATTGCTTTTGTACGTTCAAATAGCTCATCAAATGTTTTGGCTGGGAACTGAGCAGCTACAATCTTCACTCGGTCTGCAACACGTAACCAAATATTTGCTCGTGCTATTGCACGCTCGTCCCCTTCAAAATAAATCTTGCCGTTTTCTGTTGTAGTTTCATATCCTAGTGCTTTTACTTCATCTGCAACGATGGATTCTAGCCCCATAGCTGAAGTTGCTACTAATTTAAAAGTTGTCATTATATATTCCTTTCTTGTTTATAAATTTCCCATAACTCGATAAAATCCAAAAGCTCATTAATCGCAAGAGATTTACTATAATAAAACCCTTGAATGATATCGCAGCCCATCTCTTTTAAAAGCTTCGCTTGGTCCTCAGTTTCTACGCCTTCTGCAATTACTTTTATACGCAGACGATGAGCCATTAAAATGATTGCTTCTACTATAGCTTGCTTGTCTTGTAAATTAGTAATTTGTTGGACAAAGCTTCTATCAATTTTCAAATAATTGAGCGGAAATCTATTTAAATAACTTAGGGATGAATATCCAGTTCCAAAATCATCAATAGAAATCTTGAATCCCATCCCTTTTAGTTTTACCAGTTTACTTACTATATCGATGGAATCCTTCATAACTGTGCGTTCTGTAAGCTCTAGCTCCAAAAGCTGAGGACTACAATTATACTGCATTAGGATAGAATTTATACGCTCGATAAAATCATCCTGCTGAAAATGGAGCGAAGCAATATTAATAGATACGGGCAATATATGTATTTTGCCTCGGGATCTTGCCTCTAGTATATCCATACAAACTTTTTCTAAAATAACTTCGCTTAAAGGAATTATAAGACCTGTATCCTCAGCAATAGGTATAAACTCAGCGGGTGAAACAAAACCTAACTGATCATTTTTCCATCTTACTAAAGCTTCTACACCTATAATTTCATGTTTTTCTAGGTCAATTTTAGGCTGGTATTGGATAAAAAAGTCTTTGTTTTGTATGGCTTTCCTTAGCTCTGCTTCCATGATTATTTCTATCTTGGAATCCTTTTTCAATTCCTCAAAATAAAAGGCATATTGGTTTCTGCCATTTTGTTTAGCAAAATACATTGCCTTGTCCGCTTTGTATATTAACTTCCCAATCTGTTTACCATCTTGCGGAAATAAGCTAATTCCTATACTTACGCTAATATAAACCTCTGAACCACATACAAAAAATGGTTTACTGAAGAGTTTCGTTATTTCCTTAGCGAGAACTGCAGCATCTTTTTGATAAAAAATATTAGATCTGGAAAATATAAATTCATCAGAGCCATAACGACCAAAAATATCAGATGGACCTACAAGCGAGTTAATACGAGTTGCAACCTCTTTTAAAATAAGGTCACCTATTTCATTTCCCAACGTATCGTTTATCTGTTTAAAACGATCTAAGTCAATAAATAAAATAGCATGACTTTCAGTTGAATAATTTACCTTGTCAAATAGTAATTCATGGAAGGCATGTCGATTCGCTATATTTGTTAAAAAGTCGTTTTGACTAAGTTCTTCTAGTTCTTTTTCAGTCTCTTTTTCAAAGGAAATATCTGAAAATATACCATAATAATTTGTTAGTGTACCAGTTTCATCTATAACACTATAAATTGCGAGATTTTCTGGATATACCTCTCCATTTTTTCGTCTATTCCAGATTTCGCCCTTCCAAAATCCTTTCGTACGAATTTCGGACCACATTACTTTATAAAAGTCCGCATCCTGTTTACCTGACTGCAAAATACTTGGAAATTTCCCAAGCACTTCGGAAGACTTATAGCCGGTTACTGTTTCAAAAGCTTTATTTACAAGTGTTATTTGCATATTCTCATTTGTAATCATTATACCTTCTACAGTCGATTGAAAAATCTGTTCCACCAATTCAACGGGAAATGTCTGTATTTTTGTGGGTGGTTGTAGTTTTTCCACAATCCTTCCCTCCCATATAACGTACTTTAATAATCATTTATGTAATAGAAAAGCTCTCCGTTTCTGGAGAGCTTCTTAGTTATTAAATATAGCCACTCATACACTCAATAAGCCATGTTTTGTTTCCACGGTACTCAAACGGTGCTTTACCTCGTACGTATGTGGATGGCAATCATCTATCTACAGAATAAATCTGTTCTTCTATCCGTTCAATTCCTTCAAGAAGATGCCCCTACCATAATTTGGGTTTCTCACTCGTGGGGTTTACCTCGTTCCACCTGTATAGTTTCCTATACAGCTCCGTCACTGTGGCACTTTCAGAGACTTTCAGCCATATCCTAAGACTTAGGCCTTCATCCCGCCGTCAGCTAAATCTAGCTGCCTTAGTTTATTTTTTCACTAAGCACGAACACTACATTCATCTCAGAATTGTGTGAGCATGGACTTTCCTCTACAATGTCAAGCATTGCAGCGATTGCCCGAATATATAAGTGGTATCATTAGTATATACGAAATTTCGGGGAGATTCAACATAACAGAACTAATATAATTATTCGTACAATTTACTTCCAAATACATGTTTTTCAAGATGGGAAAGACGTTTTAAAATATCAAAATTAGTTGCCCCTGTTTGCGGTGCAGCAGCCTGAGTTCTCCTTGGTAATTCCTCCAGCTGTTCTTGAAGTTTTTTGTTTTCCAACTGAAGTTGAGCAATTCTCTTCTCAAAAGCCTCGTAATCTTGAATAATATCGTCTAAAAATACATCTACCTCTTCTTGGTTATAACCTCTTAAACCTGTTTTAAATTCTTTTTCTAATATATCAGAAGCCTTTAGTTTAAATTCCATATGGTATCTTCCTTCCATCTACAATTCGCTACTCGTATTATAGCATATCGCTGTCGAATAATGGAGTATTTTCAGCCATTTATATGCGCTTTTTGTTATGTTTTGCGCTTTCCCGGGAAATATTTAATTTACGCATTAGTCTTATTTCCCGCCTAATAAGCTCTTTTTTCAAGCGAGAATTCCTGTCTGTATAAAGCTTAGCTTCATATTCTACACATCGCTGAGTTATTTCTAGCGCTTTTGGGAAATTTTTTAGTTGGTGCTCGTATAGCTTGGCAAGTTCGATATATACCTCTATACGATATTTCCCAGAAGTCTCTTTTGAAGCCTGAAGAAAAGCTTGCAGACTCTCTTGAAATAATCCAGCTCTTTTTAAATGGAGACCAACGAAATAATAAGCAATACTTGACTCTTCATCTGAAAAATTATTTACGACAAAAGTAAACCAATCCTGACTTGCATCCATCGTTTTTAAATCACGAAACCATCTACCAATATTCGTGTATGTTGCTGCAGTTTCTATTATTTCTTTGTCTTGAAGCAATTCCACAGAAAGGATATATAACGTAACGAGCGATAAAATATCCCATTCATTATGCTTTAACACCTTCATCAAGTTTGTTGGATTACCGCTTTTCACCGCATCAAAATAAATAATTGGAGCAAGATGGCCAGGAATATCGTTTTCTCTTCTAAAACCTAGTTTCATTTCCTCCATCTGTTTAAGCTTGAAGCGCTCTAATTCACCCTTCCAAATTCTTTTAGAGGAATGCATTAAATCAATTTGGTGATGCTGTTTTAGTCGTGGCAGATTATTTCGATTCATCGTCCACCTTGCAACTAATTGAGGGATATCAAAACTCTTTCCGTTATATGTAATGATTGTCTGTTCGTTTTCCCAAAAATCAGTTGCTCGTAAAAAACTTACCTCTTGACCCGGATCTGCTAGTACATATTGTGTCAGCAAAAATCCATTCTCCACTTCTTTCAATACGCCATTTAAGAAAATTAGTACACCTGCACCTTTTAACCCTGTCGTTTCGGTATCATAAAAACAAAATGGACTATTTTTAGCAATTGTTAACGGGTGAGTAGGATAGACTTCCTGCATAAATTGTTTTGCCTGTTGTAGCTTATTAAGCCCAATATTTCCATGTATATGCTTGGAATGATAAAATGTTTCCTTTACAAAGTAAAACCCTTTTTCATCTTTGATCAATTTTAGACCTGCATTTTCCCATTGCTCCACATAAAAGGGAAGCGCCATTTCTAGCCCTTCCTTTTTAATGTTGTCAGCAAATGGTTTCTTTTTTACTAAACCCTTCATTTGCATAAGCTTTTTTTCATACGACATGTCTGTCCACCTGCAATAAATGTAGTAACTTAATTACTTCCCCTTTTAAATTCAACTCTGCATCCTGTGCACCAATGCATGCCGGACATCCACTCTTACACCTACAACCCTCAACCTGTTCGGTCACTCTTGGTATTAACTCATTCCAAAGGTCGAACATTCTCTCAGATAGACCAATCCCACCTGGATAGCTGTCATACATATAAAAGGTAGGTTTTTCTCCATGAATTGATTTTACTTGTGGCACAACATGAATATCCTTCGCATCACAATGAATAAATAAAGGGATAAATGCATGTAAAGCGTATGAAACTCCAGTCATAGCATCAGACAACAAAGTATCCTTCCAGCCTTCTGGTTTATCAAAACTAAACCAAGTAGAAGATGTATGCAATTCTATCGGTGGTAAATGAATTGGACCAGAGCCGATATTATCATGCGTATCAAACTTTATCTTTTTAAATATTGTTGGCTGTGCTAACACAATTATGTCTCCGAACCTGAGCATGCCAATTTCAGCTTCTTTTACTTTATCTTCGCTTAACACTTTTAACTCGATTGCTATGTTGGCATCTGTAAAATAATCTACATCGACTTCACGTACAAATGCCTTTTTCTCTTCCCAATCTAATATTTCCACTTGGAATTGAGTTCCTTGGTGCAAGTAAATAGCTTCTTCGTGAAGCAAGGTCATTGCACTATATTGGTCCATCTCACCAATAACTCTCGTTTTAGTTGGAATAGACTGATCGATGATAATCACATTCTCCTGAGATGCAGAACGTAAGCTAATATTGCTAGCAGGAAAACTATCGGACATCCAATGCCACTTTTCCGATGTTCTTAAAAGAACCCCTTCACTCTCAAGAAATGCTAATAGTTCCTGTATTGAAAATTCGGCATACGAATCGGTCAAAGAAAATGGCAATTCAAATGAAGCACATTTTAAATGGTCCATTAAAATAATCATATTATCTGGATGAATTCTAACTTCCTCTGGAGATTGTCCAAGAAAGTATTCAGGATGTTTGACAACATATTGATCTAAAGCTGTCGATTGAGCTACGTAAATAATAAGTGCTTCATCCTGTCTTCTGCCCGCTCTACCTGCCTGCTGCCAAGCACTTGCAATGTTACCAGGATAACCTGTCATAATACACGCCTGTAGCTGCCCAATGTCGACACCTAACTCTAACGCATTCGTGCTTACAACTGTTCGAATAACCCCATCCCGTAACCCTTTTTCGATCGTCCTTCTTTCCGAAGGCAAATATCCACCCCGGTATCCTCGGATCGTTTGGTCATTAATCTTTTTACTAACTAAAGACTGTAAGTAAGTAACAAGCATCTCTACACGAACTCGACTCTTCGCAAAAACAATTGTTTGTATACCATTTACATATAATTCCTGAGCTAGATCTCTTACTTCTAAAATAGCACTTCTTCTTACGTTAAAAACGGGATGTACAATTGGAGGATTATAAAATACAAAATGTTTTTTCCCTGCTGGTGCACCATTCTGACTAATCAATTCATGTGCACTATTGGTTAAATTCTCAGCTAGTTCCTTAGGGTTTTTAATCGTTGCAGAAGTACAGATAAACTGAGGATTACTACCATAATATGCACAGATTCGCTTTAATCGTCTAATTACATGTGCCACGTGACTACCAAATACACCCTTATATGTATGTATTTCATCTATGACAATATATTTTAAGTTCTCAAAAAGCGTCACCCATTTTGTATGATGAGGTAATATCCCCGAGTGTAGCATATCAGGATTCGTTAATACGATATGACCAGACTTGCGAATTTTTTGTCTAATGCCTGGTGCAGTATCACCATCATATGTATAACTTAATATTTCTTCCCCAGTAGCTTCTATTAACTTATTTAAATCACTTTTTTGATCCTGCGCTAATGCTTTAGTAGGAAATAAATAAATGGCACGTGAAGTCGGATCTTCTATTATCGACTGAAGAACAGGAAGATGATAGCAGAGTGATTTACCAGAGGCAGTAGGGGTTATTGTTGTATACGATTTGCCGGCTGAAGCTGCATCAAAAGCAAGTCGTTGGTGTATGTATAACTGATTTACACCACGACTTTTCAGCGCTTTTTGAATTGATTGATGCATTTTATCTGGAAAGGGCGCATAAATTGCTTCTTTTTCTTCGGTTGTGTGAATATGTTCAATTTGGGGAAAGCGATTACCATCCACTTTCCATGCATCCAATAATTGTGGAATACTCTTTTTTTCAAGCATACTCATCGCCTACTTCCTTTATAGCTTGGACTATGGTTTCAAGCGTATATTTGGATGAATGGACAGACGATAGAAACCTTTTTTTACTAGTTCCCTTATAATAGGATTGCACGATAAACTGTTTCATAGATTCAAGTAAAGAGTCAACTTGGCTCGGATGGACATATTTAGGACGTTTTACTTGAATCCATTTACGAACAAGCTGTTCCCATTCAACTAAAATTTCATCTATTTTGTAAGCATGGGGCTTTACATCAGTAAAAAAATCAGGTTCTTTATCTAGTTCTCTATATAGTTGAAAACGCGAAATACATTCATCGCATTCTTTCATTAATTGGTTGCTTAGCTCTAATAATGACAAAGTAATCCCTCGCATTCTAGTTCTATATTAGCAAATTCTCACTTATATTACCAGCACTAAGCGAACGTACATTCTTTAAAGCTTATTTTCAATTTTCTCTAGCCTTCCAAGTAGTCGAAAGGAGTTTTTGCTAAAGTCCTCTTCAAATTTATCCTGCTCATCATTTAACCGATTTTCCAATAAAAACTCGAGAAGCTCTAACTGATCTATAAGTCTTTCAATTTTGTTCATAAACTATTCCTCCTTTTTAGAGGTATATTCGCTTATTTTAGTTTCTCCCCTTCCTGTTTGACAAAGCATCTTTATAATAGACAAAACTAGTGCGAACTCGACAATTGGTGAGATGAAACCTTCTTTATTATCTGCTCGTCTAATGTACTTGTGATAAACTAATAGCATAAAGAGGTGATTATTTTGGCTATTCATTATCCAAATGGTAAAGCGTATGTTCCAGTAAAAAAAACAAAAACATCATTAAAAAAGGATTACTCTTTCAGTAATAGGGGTAAGACGTTAGAGGATGAAATAAATGATGCAAAT
Organism: Psychrobacillus sp. NPDC096623; assembly: GCF_044762655.1. Lineage (NCBI taxonomy): Bacteria > Bacillati > Bacillota > Bacilli > Caryophanales > Bacillaceae > Psychrobacillus > Psychrobacillus sp. NPDC096623. The sequence goes on along the minus strand of NZ_JBIWER010000002.1, from coordinate 571,780 downwards.
GAGTTTTATATCGCTCGGGATATAGCTGTTATTCATAAAAAACCTATACCTATCCAAGTCGTCAAAGTAGACTACCCTTCTAGAAGCAGTGCCGTTATTAAAGAAGCATATTATCGGACCCCTTCTACAACTGACTTTAATGGAGTATATCAAGGTAAATATATTGACTTTGAAGCGAAAGAAACGGAAAATAGAACAGCATTTCCTTTAAAAAATGTTCATCTTCATCAAGTTGAACATATGAGAAAGGTTTCCAACCAACTAGGAATTACATTTCTCCTTATCCGTTTTTCATCATTAGATCGTTATTTTTATTTGCCCTTTGAACAATTATCGTTATTTTGGGATAGAATGCTAACAGGAGGAAGAAAGTCTATTACATTATCCGAAATGGAATCCCATGCAATAGAGATTATTCCAAAATATGCACCAAGAATTGACTATTTAAAAGTAGTCAATGACTTGAACGTATAAAGTGAAAGTGAGGAGACGTTTATGAGTGAGCAAAAAATGACTCGTGAACAACGAAGAAAACAACTAGAAAAAAAGAAACAGCCTAAAAAACCAGCAAAACTATGGATTAAACGAATATTATTAACGATTGTAATAATTGGTGTCGTTGGACTTATAGCTGGAGGATCATTATTCGCATACTATGCAAGCACTGCACCAGAACTTGATGAAACTTCGCTAAAAGATCCTATTAGTCCAAAACTGTTAGATGCCAATGGTGAACTTTTCGCTACGGTTGGTGCCGAAAGCAGGGAATATGTTCCTTATGAAGATATTCCAAAGCAAATGGAAGATGCTATCATTGCAACCGAAGATGCTCGTTTCTATGATCACTTTGGAGTAGATGTATTACGTCTAGGAAAAGCAGTACTCGCTAACATCACAAATGGTTTTGGAGATCAAGGCGCAAGTACCATTACACAACAGGTCATAAAAAATTCCTTCCTTACGAACGAAAAAACTTTAAAACGTAAAGCACAGGAAGCCTATCTTTCCATTCAATTAGAAAGAAAATTTGAGAAAGAAGAAATCTTTGAAATGTATTTTAATAAGGTACTTATGTCTGGTAGAATATACGGCTATGGTACAGCAGCTCAGCATTTCTATGGCAAAGATTTAAAGGACCTTACTTTGGACCAATACGCGGTACTGGCGGGTATGTCACAACGTCCAAATGCATATAATCCATTCAAGAATCCAGAGCTTACACAGAAACGTAGAAACGTCGTGTTACATTTGATGAACTTGCACGGCAAAATTACAGAAGAAGAAATGAAAGCAGCTCAGGCTGTTCCTATCGCTGAAGCATTATTACCGGAAGATCAACGAGTGGCCAAACAAGATTCTAAATATGACGCATTCATCGATATTGTATTAAATGAATTAGAAGCAAACGGTGACGGAGATGCTATTTCTGAAGGAATTACTATCCACACTACATTACAGCCAAACGCTCAAAAACAAGTAGAACAAACATTAAATTCTGATATGTTCCCTACCGAGAAAATTCAGTCGGCTGTAGCAGTTATTGATACAAAAACAGGGGCAATTGCAGCTGTTGGTGGCGGCAGAAATTACGGGGCAGATCGGGGCTTCAACTTTGCTCAAGATATGACTACACGCTCACTTGGCTCTACGATCAAGCCGTTAATCGACTATGCTCCAGCAGTAGAATATTTAGGTTGGTCTACTGGACAAACAATTGTCGATGAAGAAATTACGTATACCGGCACCGAACAAGTAGTTCGTAACTTTGATAGAAAATATAGAGGTGCTATGACATTTAGAGAAGCGTTATATAATTCACGAAATGTTCCAGCGGTTAAAACACTCCAAGAAGTAGGGCCAGATAAAGCCGAGGAATTTATTAGTCGATTTGGAATTGATCTTGGAGAGATATATGAAAGTAGTGCTATCGGTGGTACAAAGAAATCTATGTCCCCTATTCAACTGGCCGGAGCTTATGCTGCTTTTGGAAATAGTGGGGTCCATACAGAACCATTTTCCATAAACAAAATCGTTTATCGTGATGGAAAAACAGAAAAAAATTATAAACCAAAAGCAAAAGAAGTAATGAAGGATTCTACGGCTTATATGATTACGGATGTATTACGTGATGTACTGACAAAAGGTACAGGAAAGCGTGCTGCAGTCAGTGGTTTAGATATTGCAGGTAAATCCGGAACATCCAACTATAGCAGTGATAATATGGAAAAATGGGATCTTCCTAGCAGCGCCTTCCCTGATGTTTGGTTTGCTGGCTATACGACAGATTACTCTGTTTCCGTCTGGTCTGGATATCCTGATATGAAGACACCTATGACTACAAATGAGGAGCGAAATCTACCTCAAAATATTTTCCGAGAAGTTATGGCTAACATTTCTGCTGATGGAGCGAATAAAAAATTCAGTAAGCCGAATTCTGTTGTTGAAGCAACGATCGAAAAAGGCTCAAATCCACTGAAATTGGCAAGCGAATACACACCAGCTGAACTGAAATTGACGGAGTTATTTGTGAGAGGCACGGAGCCTACAACAGTTTCAGAGGAATACGAACAACTAGAATTGAATGCTCCTTCCAATCTAACTGTAGATTATGATGAAATAACTTCAACTGCAACATTAGCATGGGATTTTGAACAGAAAGATCTGGAATCGGAGGTTCAATTCGAAGTCGCTGTGCAGATAGATAACGGACCAACTGAAGTAATTCAAACAACAAACCAACAAGGATTGATCGTCCAAAGTCTAATACCAGGAAGCACATATGTCTTCAGTGTAACAGCAGTTTCAGACGATATTCGAAGTGACAGTGTCTCCATAACATTAACGTTAGATGCTGTAGTCGAAGAAGATTTAGAAAATCCGGATGAAACAGACACGGAAAATCCTGATGGGTCGAACAATGGTAACGGAAACGGTAATGGCAATAATGGAGACGGAACAGATTCAGGGGATGGAACGGAAAATCCTGACGATGGCTCCACAGAAACTCCACCAGATGGTACCGGTGAAACAGACGGTACTGGTGGTACTGGTGGTACTGGTGGTACTGGCGGTACTGGCGGTACTGGTGGCACTGGCGGTACTGGTGGTACTGGTGGTACTGGTGGTACTGGCGGTACTGGCGGTACTGGTGGCACTGGCGGTACTGGTGGTACTGGTGGCACTACCGGAGGAGAATCTGGTACGAATCCATAACAAACAATAGTAAAGTAGCAGATCTTGACTTAAGTCAAGACCTGCTACTTTTTTTCGTAATATAATGATTATGCGAGATTTTTCAGCTACTATGAGAGATAAAAACTCAAATTTAAGTTTCCTTTTTCAAAAGTGATTATTACAAGTTATTTTTTATAAACAATTTGATTAATCTTATTATCTTAGGGAATATGTGTACTCGCTCATTGGATCTTCGTTACAGGTGGGGACTCCGGTGGGATGAGTGAGAAAGATGTGATAACTCATCGCTCACCCCCGGGGGCCAACTGGATGTAGGTCACAAACGAGCCCTGATCCACAGGATGTAGGTTATGCAATCTTTGCTGCAGGACGGGGCGTACTTAGATTGCGTTACCTTTGAGAGGTTGCGCTCTAAGCCTTTGTATCCCACCTGAAACGGAAATCTTAAGCATTACTTATTCTTTCAATTTCTATGTTGTGCTCGTAAGCGTGCAATTTTTTTCTTTGTTTCTTTAAAAAGCTCATCAAGTTGAACAATCGCAACATGTCTTTCTAGGTTAGATTCTATAAAACTAATGCGTTCTTTATAGTTAAGTGGTGCTGCTTCCACTAGTTCATCAAGAATAGAAACTATTAGTTCTATACCCTTTCTCATCAGCTCTACCTTCTTCATGTCCTTTGTTCTACTTAATCCCATAAGCTCTTCACGAATTATTTCCCATTCGTAGAAATAATGCTCATTACTGTGGAACAATTTTATTCATCCTCTTCTTTCCTTCTCTACAAACCGAGAGTAGAGGGCATTCTGGACAATTAGGATTTTGCGCTTTACAGTGATATCTACCGAAAAAGATTAATTGATGATGTGTTTTGGACCATAACTCTATTGGTGTTTTTTTCATTAATGTCTCTTCAACCTGTAATACAGAATCTTTCCACCTGCAAAGTCCTAAACGTTTAGAGACTCTTTCCACATGCGTGTCTACTGCAATCGCTGGAATATCGAATGCGACCGAAACAACTACATTTGCGGTTTTGCGCCCAACTCCCGGAAAAGTAGTTAGTAAATCGCGATCAGGTGGAACTTCACCATTATATAACTCTATTAGCTGTTTACTTAAAGCTTGGATATTTTTAGCCTTATTTCGGAATAATCCTATGGAACGAATATCCGTCTGTAATTCCTCTATGGATACAGCTAAGTAATCCTCAGGTTTTTTATATTTTTGAAATAAGTCTTTTGTCACTTTATTCACTAAAACGTCTGTACATTGTGCCGATAATAACGTTGCCACTAACAATTCGAAAGGGTTATCGTGCACTAACTCACAATGGGCATCTGGGAACATTTGCTCCATTTCATCCAAACAGTAGTACCACTCAGCTTTTGTAAGCAAAATTTACACCTACTCTCTTTCTTCTAACCAGTTATAAAACGGCACTTTCAAACTTGAAGATGGCTGCTCTGCTGTTTTTGGCGCAGGAATATGCTGTCTAAATTGTGCAGATTGATTTTCAGCCGCTTCCACCGTTTTAATATTTTTCTTTTTCCAATCAAATAAAATTCGATCTATATATCGGAGACTTAGCTTTTGTGAAAGTACCGCTTCCTTTAAAGCCAAGCGTATTAGTGCTGCAGAATGTTCGTCCTGGTCAAACCACATACCAATAGTTTCACATTCCATTGGGGATAATAATCGACCAAATTCTTGCTCGAATAATTTATATATATCCCCTTCCTCCTCTTTGCTAAGAAGATCTTTTACATTATTTTGTTGCTGTTCCATATAATCAACTAATAGCTCCCATAACAGATGGAAGGAATAGTATTCATAATGTATCCCATTTTGATCTAAATGCTGCTCTATTTGTATTAACCCCTTCTGCATAAGACGTTGCAAAATAGTTACCACTTTGTTTTCACTAAAATGAGTACGTTCTACTAAGTTTTGTGGGGTAGGGAAATGGTTTCCTGCTTCTCCATAGGCGATTAAATGTAATAAAAGAATCGCTTCTTCATCTCTTATATTAATCGCTTTATAGTGACTAAAAAAAAGCTGGGAAATAGTTACATTTCCCTGCTCAGTCCAAATACGGAGACGATCTCGCTTTTGCATACTCGTACTCCTTTCTCTCTATATAATTCCTATTTATTTGTTTATTTATTTTTATGGATATAAACGATTTAACAAACGTGGGAACGGAATAGATTCACGGACATGCTCTGCTCCACTAAACCACGCTACAGTTCGCTCTAATCCTAGACCAAAACCAGAATGAGGTACAGCACCTTGTTTGCTTAACTCTAAGTACCAAGCATACGCAGATTCATCTAAGTTATGTTCTGCAATACGTTGCTTCATCAGTTCATAATCATGAATACGCTCAGAACCGCCAATTACCTCTCCGTAACCTTCTGGAGCGATTAAATCAGCACATAAAACTACGTCGTCACGCTCTGGATGTGGTTGCATGTAAAATGGCTTAATACCTACTGGATAGTGTGTTATAAACACTGGTTTCTCATAGCTTTCAGCGATGGCTGTTTCATGAGGTGAACCAAAGTCGTCTCCCCACTCAATGTCATCGAAACCTTTTTCATGTAAAAACTTAATAGCATCATCATATGAAATACGTGGGAAAGGTGCTTGGATATTTTCTAATTTCGAAGTATCACGTCCAAGGCGTTCTAATTCTAATGTACAGTTTTTCAATACTGCTTGAGCTATAAATGAAACATACTGTTCCTGCACTTCTAAGCTTTCTTCAAATTCAACAAAAGCCATTTCCGGTTCAATCATCCAGAATTCGATTAAGTGGCGACGTGTTTTAGATTTTTCTGCACGGAATGTTGGCCCGAAAGAAAATACCTTTCCAAGTGCCATTGCTGCTGCTTCCATATATAATTGACCTGATTGAGAAAGATATGCATCCTCGTCAAAGTATTTAGTATGGAACAATTCAGAGGTTCCTTCTGGTGACGAACCCGTTAAAATAGGTGGATCCATTTTTACAAAACCATTTTCATTAAAGAATTCATATGTAGCACGAATAATTTCATTACGAATTTTCATAATAGCATGCTGCTTTCTAGAACGTAACCATAAATGACGGTTGTCCATTAGAAATTCTGTCCCATGCTCCTTAGGAGTTATAGGAAAATCGACTGCAGCATGGATTACCTCAATTTCTTTTACTTGAAGCTCATATCCAAAAGAAGAACGTTCGTCTTTGATCACTTCACCAATGACATACATAGAAGTTTCCTGAGTTAAGCCTTTTGCAGTTTGGAAAATCTCTTCTCCAACCTCTTCCTTTACTACTACACCTTGCACGAAACCAGAGCCATCACGTAATTGTAAAAAAGCAATTTTACCACTTGAACGTTTATTGGCAAGCCAAGCACCCATTTTTATTGTTTCTCCAACATGGTTGGCCATATCTTTAATCATGATTTTTTTCATAATACCCTCCAAAAGTTTTGACTATAAATTCGAAATTCGCTTCCACCATTCCCCATTATCAAATAACAAATATACATAATTGAGGTTGTCTTGCGAATTCACATATGTTATTTCCCACACTGGTCCTATCTCTTCTACACCTAGTTTAGCATGTAATAACTTACCGTCTTTAATATCCTTCATTGCTAAGTCTATAGCTTGCTGCTCCGATATACCTTCATCTAAGCTTACTTCCATAATCTTTTCATCGGACTGCTTTTCTGGTAAAAAATATGCTTTTTTCTCGCCTTTTGCAGTCGTTCCAACTACTGTGAGAAAAGTGGAGTTATTGTTGTATACATAGGTCTTTTCAACGTGAGCAAGCAATTTTTTTTCCAACGCATATGTTTGTGCTTGATCCGCTGCATCTGAAAATGGACTTTTTGCTTGAAAATAAATTAATAAGCTTAATACTAAAGTTAAACTAAATGCAAAAATAACAATAAACAATAACCATCTTTTTAGTACCATCTTTTACGTCCTATAAATGGTGAAAACCGCTTTATTTTCATCCTGCTTATCTAAAGCTAGTCCAAACATTAAATCCTTCTCTTTTAAAGTCCGATTTAATACATCAACTATTTTATATAAGTCTGATTGGTAGTCGACTACAACAGTCGATAGTGTTTCAATTTTATTTTCCATAATACTACCCGCTTTCTAAAATCATCCTTCATTAGTATACCAATTTTCTAGCTCTAAGACCATATTTTCTAATGATACTTTCTTAACAGGAATATTAGGAATAGCCTGTAAAAAGTCTCTTCCATATGACTTTGTCTCAATTCTTCTATCTAAAACGATGAATACTCCCTTATCTGCGGATGAGCGGATGAGACGACCAAATCCTTGTCTAAAACGCAGAACCGCTTCTGGTAAGGAATACGAGGAAAATGGATTTTGACCATTTTTCGTTATCAAATCTGCTCTTTTCTTGAATAGCGGATCATCTGGAGAAGAGAACGGCAAACGGACCATAATAATCACCGAAAGTGCATCACCTGGTACGTCTACCCCCTCCCAAAAACTATTTGTACCAAATAGAACTGATTTGGAAAACCGCTGAAACGATTTTAATAATCGCATTCTACTACCTGAAGTCATTCCTTGTGCGAAAAGCATATAATCATCCAATAAATTCGTATCCTGAATTAATTCCACTGTTTTTCGAAGCATATCTTGGGAGGTGAATAAAACGAAACATCGCCCTTCCGATACTAGCACAGTTTGTACGACAGCTTCTGCAACCGCTTCTATATAATCGCTCTGTGATACCTGTTTAATATCCGGCATATTTTCCACGATTAGCAGCTCTGCCCCATTATAATAATCACTAGCAGCTTTATACTGATAGATAGGGATATCTGAACCTAAGCCCAACTGAGAGGTGATGAAATTTCTATTGGAAGGTACAGTTATTGTGCCAGATGTCCAAATAACCGCTCCCAATTCTCTATGAGGCATTAATGCATTCTTTATATCCTCTTGATAATTTAATGGGCGTTTTATAACCGTGAGGCTACCAGGAATACTTCTTGTATCCATTTCAAGCCATCTCGCCTCTGTTCCTCTATTTTGTAAGAAAATCTCATCCCATTCACTTACTTTAATAGCTAATTCTCTTATCCAATATTGCCATTCATTGATAAATGATTGTAGCTTTTCTTCTTCCACGTGTTTACTGTATGAGTCAATCATAGACTTAGTTGAGAAGATAAAGACCTGAATAGAATTAGCAACGGAACGGAAAATGGTATGTTCTAGGTCGAGGTCTTCCAATGCCATCATCTTTTTTGTACTCTTCCCATTTCTGTTACTTTTTTGAAGGAAAGCATCAATGACATACGATATAGCTCGATCAAACTTCTCAATTGTTTCGACATATTGCTTTTCTAATTGAATTTGTATCGACAAAGGTACTTGTAGAAGCTCCAACTTTTGTAATAACTGCTCGGTATCAAGTGTCCCAAATTGACCTAACACATATTTCCAATTAGTATAAGAAAAAATACGTTCACCACGAGACATACTAGCATGAATCATTTGATGAGCTTCATCTACAACCATTGCACAACCAGATGTCAGTAAGGGTTGTTTTCTTTCTTGATCGTTCATAACCATAGCGTGATTCGTAACTAAAATATGGCAATTATTACTTTTACGGAGAGCTCTTTCATAGAAATCATTTTCTCCTACCTCTTTAATATTGGACAAACTTCCCCGTCTAATTTTATCGACAAATAATTGACCACCTCCAGAGACATTGAGCTCGGTGAGATCTCCATCCTCTGTCAAGGTCAGCCATACTAAAATTTGCATAATCGTAAACGTTTCATCGTACGACTCATCCTCAAGTTTTACCTGCTGCCAAAAGCTGAATAGATCAATATAATGATGCATTCCTTTTAATGTTGCAACCTTTACATTAGTTTCTAAAATAGCGTTTATCTTTGGAATTTCCTCACCCACTAATTGATCTATCAAATGAGTGGTATATGTACTAATTATAACCGGTTTTTTCATTTTGAATGAATAGAGCACAGCTGGCAATAGGTATCCTAATGTTTTACCTATTCCAGTTTCGGCTTCACAAACTATTTCAGATTTGTTAGCTAAGGCAGCTTGAATTTGATCCATTAATTCAAATTGTCCTTCACGCTCTTCAAAGTTTGGAATGTTCTTGCTAAATAATTCTATTTTCATCTCCTTAGTTTGGGGAAAAGAAACTAATTCGGTTTCAGACAGTATCTCTTTCGCTGTTTCCTTTACCGGAATACCGCGGAAAGTTAGAAATTTTTCTGGAGATAACTCTCCTCTTTTGCGAACAAGTACTTCGAAAAATAGAATCGATAAATTAGATTTTAAATGAAAAGATCGCTTATGTAATAACTCAATTGTTTTAAGTGGTAGCTTCGTTAATTGTTCCATACATTTTAACAATAAATGAGCTGTAGCTAGGGCATCATCATCCGCTCTATGGGCAGATTCTAAACCGATTTCTAACTCACCTGCAATATCCTGAAGCTTGTAGCTATATAGGTTCGGAAACATTAACTTTGTGAATTCTACCGTATCCATTGTTTTACATACTAATTTTGGAAGTCCTACTCGCTTCAATTCCTTTTGAAGAAACGGTAGGTCGAAGTGAATATTATGTGCAACAAAAATATAATCCTGTAGTTTATCCAACACTTCCTGGCCAATGTCTTCAAATATCGGTGCATGTTGAACATCTCTATCTGCTATATTAGTCAAATCCTGTATAAATAATGGTATAGGCTTTTCTGGGTTTATAAAAGTGGTGTATGTGTTTACTATTTTGTTATTTTCAATAAATACAATTGCAAGCTGAATAATACGGTCACCATTCGTCGATGAGTGGCCTGTTGTTTCAATATCGACAACTGCATATTTATGATTTTCCATCATTCCTCAACTCACAGTCCTGTTGTTCTAAAAAAATTGTACCACATTCACTTTCCAGTGACGAAACTTTTACTATTAAATAGACATCCTGAGTCATATTTTCGAGCAGTTCTAATAAAAAATCTACAGTAAAATTAAAAAAATCATAAATGTAAAGGTTTCTTTACATTTATGATTTACTCATTTAAGTAATGACCAGTTAGACCATATAAACATATTTAACTTTATTGTTATCAAATCTGGTTGCAAATCACCTTCCTGAATCCATTTTTCAATAATTTGATTTAAAAAATTGGATTAACTAAGGATATTCGGTGACCAACCTTAGGTATCAATTTGAATTATTTTAAACTAAACAATATGTTTTTTAATTAATCTTGTTCAGATGATTAATAGATTAGTGAATATAATGATTAAATAATCTGCAGATTATAAGATTTTAATGCGAGGAGGTGTATTTTATATGCCCTTTACAACTGGACCCATTGAAAACTTTGGGAACCAACCAGCTAATGCAACAAACGTTCGAGTGAAAATCCTCAATCGTACTGGAGGTCCACTTACCGGAGTGGTTAGAGTATTTAGGCTCAATGGGACAAGACAATTAATTAACTCAGCTAACTTTACCGCAAGTGCTAATGCTTCTACTTTTGTAACACTTAATATTGGCGCATCCCCTCAATATGAAGTCGAGATTGTTCCAAATCAAAACGGTGGATTATATAGTGTTTACGGTCGAACAGCTTCTAGTGTTCTCATTACTGCACAACGGGTTCTACACTCAGAATTAGTACAGATTCTTTAGTTTTAAAACAAGATTTTAAAGATTAATATTGATTTTAAAGGGCGCCCTATTCAATCAATAAAAAATTTCTTCACTTCTCAAATTCATCACTTTGATCCAAATTACCTAAAGTAAAAACCAACATCCCCTTAAGTGCTTCAATTGGTTCAACTTTCCTTTTACTTTTCATATAATGTAATGAGAGGAGGCTTAACTGAATGGACCGGTTTTTATTTTTGATGTTAGCTAGTATAATAGCTGGATTTGCATTATTAAAGGTTCCCTTAGCAGATACTTTCTTAGCAGGATTAGAGCCAATAACCAACTTAATAGGTATTTTAGCTATTGTAATTTTCTCTCTTGTCCTTATATTTAAAGCTTCAATGGCCCTATTGGGGAAAAAATAAAAGAAAGAAAGAAAGAAAGGCTCAGATGTTATTCTGAGTCTATTTGATTTACGTGCCATAAAAAATTTATTACCTAATAGGAGGTTGCAAACATCTAAATCACCATAAAAATTGGAAATGCTAATTGAACTTACCTGCCAATTTAGTACAATAAGAAAAAAGCTTTACTCCTACTTGAAGTAAAGCACCCGTTAATTGAATAATGAGAACTAATTAGAAGCTGTAATTATTCATTAAACCTTCCCATTATTACAGTATTATAATAATTTCCATCTGATAGTAGCTTATCCTTTTTTAATACCCCTTCTTCTTCAAAACCATAGTGTTTATAGAGTTTTATGGCTTTTTTGTTGGTTTCAAGTACATTCAAGGTAATTTTCTTAATTTCATTTGTATCAGCCCATCTAATTGTTTCGTTTAACAAGTTAGTACCCATGCTATATCCCCAGTAATCCTTTAGTACACAAACACCAAACTCTACTTTATGAGACATTCTTTTCAACTGATTGCCTTCACACCTAGAGAAGCCAACAATCCTTCCATTTGCTTCGGAAACTAAAAAAAGATTATAGGCACTTTCTGTATCTTCTCTAATTAGTTGTTTAAAACCTACTTCATCAATATATGCCTCACCTCTTTCTCTATCCATATTCTCTGTTTCACCATCTATTTGCAATCGTACTTTAGACAATTTAATGGCATCATTCTCTTTTGCTGACCTTATAATATAACTTAAATTGCGAATATGAAATTCTGTAGGATGTACTTTTATAACAATCTCTTCCTTTCTTAAACTATCTGCTGCGTTAATTCAATACTTTTTTTAAGTCTATTCTTGTATAAGTTTTATCATATGTAGTGCCATCTTCGTTATAGAAAACAGCAGATTTTAAATATGGTTCTGAAACTTCCTTGTAACCAAGTTTTGTAATTAGTTTTATCATCTTTGAATTTTCTATAGGGTCAACACTAACGAAGAGGTCAGTATAGCCTAAATCTCTTGCAATTTTTTCTCGATATTTTATTAAATTCGAACCAACACCATTGCCCCGATAAGTTTCATTTACATAAAGGTCACTTAATTTGGGAAATAACTTTCCCTTTAATTTAAGAACACCAAAACCTAATATAATTTTATTTAGTTCAGCGATTACTAGATATACTTCGTTCTTTTCATACTGTTGGAAATAGCAAATAAATAAGTCTTTATTATTTCTGATACCGCATAAATCATCTAAGTCACTTTCACTCGCTAATCTTATACAATATTTCATTTCTTCCTCCTACACATGAAAATATTCAATAAGTACATAAGATAATCCTCTTAGTTCTTCTTCAACTAAACTGGACCCTTAGTTCAAAAAGAAAAAGAACCACCAAAGTAGGGTATAGCGTAATGGTACAAAAACTTCACCCGTTAAGACTGATGCTCAGTACAATAATGCTTTTTATGCTCCAAACCCGCGAATACCAATTATGACTATTAACAATCCATAGCCTATAGTAAAAAGCGAAATTATTCCCATTCCAACATATTTTAAGGAACCACTTTCTTTGGTCTTGACTCCGTTAACGCCTAACACAAAACCTGTTATCCAAGAAGCAAGCCCTATGAAGAAATAAGGGTTGAAAATTCCATTATTTCCTCGTGAACTCGAGTAAAATAGCAAAATCCCAACTATCGCTAAAATAAAAGATAACAGTCCATATTTTCTCTTCAAATTTTCTTACCTCTCTCCATAAACTAAGTTTAATTTACTCCTATCTACTTCTCCTTTTGAGGATTCTAGATTGGTTGCCGCTAATCCTTGTTAAACTAAACTGCTGCTTTAGTTGAATAAGAAAAGTGAGCTATTTTATCAGCTCAACATTTCACTAAAGCACCCGTTGATTATGTACATTTATTCACAAAATTTAGTATTCCTATTAAAAAAGGAACTGTAACACACAGTTCCCTTTTTATTATCCTCCAATGACCAGTTAGACCCAGTCCGCACTTTCATCAGCAAGTCTTTGCAAGTCATTCATAAAAACACTAGCGTGATAGCCATCACAAACAGCATGATGAATTTGTAAAGAGACAGGAAGGAATAATTCATCATTTGCTTGTGAATATTTCCCTCCAGTTATTATTGGTAAAAGAAAATCTCTACCATTATTAATATTTAAATTAAATCCTGAAAAAGAACTCCAAGGAATCATTGATATCGGAATATTATTATCTGGTATAGGGGTTTTTGGAAATAAACTACCTGTACCAGTGTATTTTTCTACCTCCTCTTCATATTTAGAATGAAACTCAGAAAAATTAGCTACGTTTGGTGACCAGATGGCAGAAAATGTGTGTGTTTTCTTATCAAAAATTGTATAAGTAGGGCAAACCTCTGTCCAATAACCTAAATTACCTTCTGAGTTAAAACTAGTTCTAAATTCTCTGTGTGAATTAACTATATTTGTAACCATAAAAATAAACGCAGGATATAACTTATAATTTTTTTTCTTTAAGTTCATTATCAGATTAGTAATATTAATTTCATTAGTTATACTGAATGTTGTCTGTTGCTGTAAGTAGTGTTCAAAGTATTCTTTTCGATACCAATTGTCACGATTAATAATATTGAATTTCAAATTCAATGCTCCTTACATACTGAATTTTATCTTAGGAGGTTTCTTTCAATGCTTTTTTATGACTACCATCCTTTTTCAATACAATTTCATGCAACTATATTGTTAAGTATCTCTAACTAGAGTCAACATATATTCTTCCACTATCTTGCTGCATTAGTTTAAGTGTAACATTTCATAATAGATTTCTGAGTTCTACTTGACATTTTGGTAAATAAATAGTCCATCTAAAAGCTGGTCTTGTTCTTCTAAAGCACTCGTTAGCTTAACAAGCTATTTTATGTTTTAACATACCTTTTTATAAAATATAAGGGTTGCGTTATCGTTTAATTTCTTGCTAATTCCTGTTTTGCTATACCCCATTTTTTCGTATAAATAACAATTTCGCTCTTCCTCTAATATTGTAGCTAATTCCCACGTGGTTGCTTGAGGGAACATACCTTCAATAACATTAATAGCCTTCTGAGCTATCCCTTTTCCTTGGTGATCAGGCAAAATAAACATCGGACTGATCCAAAACTGTACTTCTTCTCTCCAAAAAACACAGATGGCTCCAACAAGGGTATTGTGAGCTAATATCTTATAGAAACTACCATTATGTAGATTTATTCTAGATATTACTCTTTCGATAGTTTCATTTGCTGGGTTTGTTTCGTAATCCTCATACTTATTCAACAAAGGCATAAAGGCTTTAACCTGAATATCAAAAATAGCTTGTGCATCGTTTTCAACTGCTTTTTCCAATCTAAGTTCCATTAGTTTCACCTTCTTTATATTTATATGCTGTATTATTCAACAAGAATTTATTTTTTCCTTCTTCAACTAAACTGCCGCTTTAATTCAATTAGAAAAAAGCTTTACTCCTTCTTGAACTAAAGCACCCGTTAGGAGAAGAGTAGCACTAACAAATTATACAAAGAATGAATAATAATTACTGACCAAAGAGAATTACTTTTCTTATATACAAACCCAAATATAATACCCAATACAAAAACTGTTAATATGGAACTTAGAATATAAGCGAATTCAAAAAGACCTTTATAAAACCAAATAGGAAAATGAATCGATACAAAGAGTAAAGCTGTAATTGTATTTGCTATCCAGAATCTAAAAGAATCCATAAGTTTTCTTAATAAAAAACCTCTAAAAACAATTTCCTCAGTTATACCAACCAATAGAATAGTATTAAGCCATCCGTTAAATCCTATTTGAAAATCAATATTATTTTTTAAAACGATAAGATTTATTACAAAATAGAATATCAAGGCTAAGGATACCCAACCTGTCCATGCTAGACCTTTTCTAAAGTTAGGATGTAACTGTAGATAGGAAATTGGTTTACTTTTTTCCATAATTTTAACTAGTAAAATAACAGGAATGACCCAAATAACTATTTTAATTGTGGCTGATGTTATAGCTCTTGGAACGGGTTCCATCAAATCTAAATATTGAACTAACCATAATTCTCTGATACACCAAAGAGCATAAAATATTATGAAATATACCCAAATATAATTTTTATTTACTTTTAATTCTATAAGAAACTCCCCCTTTCTTCTTCAACAATCCTGCCGCGTGAGTAGAAATAGACCATTAGTCAATAATTCTATTAAGTTGACAATAATCCTTTTAATACCCCCCCCCCTTTATAACTTTTTCTAAACTAACCTGCACCTTTAGTTGAATAAGAACAAGGCTGTCTTCTGACAGCCTTGTTCTTCTAAAGCACCCATATGAAATAAGATAAGTAACTATTTTCTAATTAAACCTTTTCAAATTCACCACGAACGACTCGGCTAATATCAATAACATTAATCATTTCATTATATAATTCTTCAATTCGCTTATCAGAGTCAACTTTCCCCATAACTAGATCGTGATGATGTTTATTATTAAATGTAGAAACTGAGCACATCAAAGTTTCATTTTCATGCAGATCAACCGAAGACTCCATCCCTCGACACCCATACATAGCATCAATACTAGTGCTTTGGTAAGTATCATCTTCAATAGCACCATATTCCTTGTAAATAAGCGATGCTTTTTTATTAGTTTCTATAAACCTTTCCTTTTTCTTTATCAAAACTGGATATATGTATAATACACTGTACATAAAATTCTCCTTTGCTTTTTAGTTCACTTACTGCTTAATCAATTAACACTTTCTAATTCAAGTATAATGTCGTGTTAGCACAAGTAAGTAAAAAGACTTTACTCCATCTAGAAGTAAAGCACCCGTTAGCCATACATGCAGCAAAAAAAACTGCATCACCGAGGAAGAAAATTGTATCAGAACGGGTATAGAAAAATGTTGCTGGCGAAGAAGGTTGATGAACTATGGTGCCATAGAGCCCAAGTGTTAGTATGACTTCAACGACACCAGTGCATCACAGACTGTCGCACTCTATACGAGTAGCACTCATGGGAAATCCTACTCTGTTTATTGCACCAGTCTAGCCTTTTTTTTAAGGTGAATGGGATTGGTTCTTGATTTATCTTTCAGCTCTATAGACACAATCTAAAGACTCAGCCTTTAAAAAAAAAAAGCTGAGTCTCTTTTGTTATGCAATTTTATAGATTTCGAGAATTTTTTAATTTTCATAGGAGTTAAAAAAGAAACCTATCATTTTCCCTTTTTTATTCCAATATAAAGTAAGTGAGAGGAAATCGCTAAGATATAAGGGTCATCTGCTTTTTCAATAAGCATTTTTATGATTTTCTCAACTTCCTTTTCTCCTTTGTCCCTCCAATAGTTCCAATTTTCCTCATTTAAAATAGCCCCTACATTTGATCCTATTAATTCTAAACTTTCAAATCCTTGCTCTTCCATAAATGGTTTTATTTCATCAATATTAAAGTAATAGGCACCTGTAAAACGTCCTTCATCCTGATGATTAAAACAACCTGTTTCGGAAAATCGTTCGATGTTTTCTATATCATTATTTGGTTTCCAATTTTCAGGATGTAAAAGAGAAGTCAATATATGTCTGATTCTAGGCATGAACGCAACAAATACGATTCCATTCTTCTTTGTCACTCTATATAACTCCTGTATAGCTTTAATACGGTCGGTTTCTTCTTGTAAATGATACATAGGACCAAGCATTAAAGAAGCGTCGTACTGTTCATCTGTAATCATATTAAGTTCTCTAGCATCAGCAACAAAAAAACCATTAAAGTACTCTTCTAAATCAAGCTCCTGTGCCTTATTTTTAGCAATTTCAACAAGTCTGGGTGTTAAATCAGTCAGTGTTACATTATAGCCCTCACTAGCGAGTTTTATAGAATATTTTCCCGGTCCCGCACCATTATCTAGAACTGTTCCAGTTAAAGGAATATATTTTTTTATATAGTGCCAATTTACTTGGAATTCAATAGGTTCTCTTTCAAGTCGTCCCCACTCATCAAACTTATTATAGTAATTAATGATATTACTCACAAAATCACCTACATTCTATTAACTTTTATTATTATTAGTTCTACATTTAGGGATATAATTCCTTCTTCAACTAACCTGCATTCTTTAGTTCAATAAGAAAAAAGAGCTGCCTAAGCAACCCATGATCTTTTACTAGAGCACCTGTTAGTAGAAGAAGAAAAGTGACGCTTATTCAACAACCTTCCTTTAAATACCACATCTCACAAGCCTTGCTTCCACTTATTAACGATGTGACGGCCATGAACCTTGCATCTTCCTAATTTGAATAATTTGACCGGTATGATATGCATCGTGAAGTATTATATTATATAGCTTTTCTTCTAAATTACTTTGTTCAAAATCTTCATTTGTCGTTTTACTTATTGCTTCTCTTAAACTGTGTTGAACCATTTCTACACGTTTAACGATTTCTGACCATTTCTCATTGTCATTTAATTGTTCCGTCAGGGAGAAGGTTTCATCACCATCAAGATTTTGAGTCCATTCATGGCCTTGTAAATTTGCTGTTAGTCTCTCTTTATAGTATATGAGATGATTAACATTTTCCCAAATTGTATTTGCTGCCTCTCCTTCAGGTCTCCACAAAGCCTCTTCTGCGGTGAGTCCATCAATTGCAGGTTTTAACGGCGCATACCAACTCTCCTTGTCGAACGTTGTGTCAAGCATACTTAAGAATAACTCGGTTCGATTCATTACATCTTCCTCCTTTAAACTATTTGACCAACACTTAACATTTCACCAAGAAGTGAAAAAAATCCTTCTTAAAGTATCCTTCTGCCTTATTTCAGTAACAAAAAGAGTTACCTATTTAACACAAGATTTTTATAGTGCTACCTCTTTTACGACTAAAATCCCAAGTAACATCATTTACTTGGATATCCATTCATATTGAATATCTGGTAAATTCCCTTCATTTTCATGTCCTCTATTTATGATTTCAAACCCTTGATTTTCATAAAACCGTTGTGCTTTTTCATTATCTTCTATTCCTTTAATGGCAGAAATAAAAAAGGATTTAACTCAACACTTTCAATTACAATAGCAGTTAATCCCTTATCTGATTTTGTTTCATGCCATTCATCTTTTTCCCAAAATACAGCATCTCCAGGCAGAACTTTAAAATATTCTTCTTTATCATTGCGAACATAACCTTCTCCATTTATTACTACTAAAAGTTGAGGTACTACTGCTTGGTGGTATCCTACAATGCCGTTTTCTTCCAAGTACATACATCCTATATTAGTAGCTTTATCTGTTTGAATAATACGAGAAATAATAAAATTTGAATTAAACTTCGTGATCATCTTCCCATTCTCTTTTCTAAATGTATAAAACTTCATATTATACCCCCAGTCAATTAATGTGTATAACACTAATTCAATTATGTTGAACGATATTCCTTTAATTTTATTAAACTAAAACGCTGTTAAGTTAAAAACAAATGCGCAAGCGTCAATGTTTGCCTTGATACCGATTGGAAGAATTGCAGTAAAAACACTCTATGCCTTTATTCGCGGATCTAGAATTTTATATTTTTCCTAAACAACAAGAAAAAAGAGCTGTATAATCAGCTCTAAATTCACAACAGCACCCGTTTATTTAAAAAATTCATCAAAAAGAGCGTTGATCCACGAAGGATTACGCCCGCTATAATTAAATTGTAAATGTTTAAATCATTTATATTTTTTTCCAAAACACAAGCCAAGCAAAACACTGATGATGAAAAGATAAACGTAAACAGAGAAATCATTTCTTTTTTTGTAGAACTATACACGAATGGAATATCGAACCAAGTTGTAAAAGTAGCATCCCTACTATCGTACCTAACCCATTTTACAGCCAAGCTTTGATCCCACTAACATTTTGGTCCATCAAAATTTTACCTGATTAATATTTTCGTAAGGTTACTGGTTGTCGGTCATACCATTCTTTCCGAAGGAACGTGCTGCATTTAGCTATAAGTTCTTCAATTTTTTGTGTAGAATGAGCGAGTATACGCACTGTAAAGCCACCCTCTGTCAAGAGAGACAGTCCTACTTTGCACTCGTCTAAGTCTATTTCAATTACATTATACAATCGTTGAAGAACATCCTCATTTACTTTATCACTCATCACAATCATCGAACCCAGATGAGTATATCCTTCCATATAACCGATTCCATTCACACCTGCTTCAATGGGTTGGAGTTTTATATGATCAAATAAAACCAATTCTTCATCTAAATAAATTTCATTTTTCAATTGAAGTAAATCATATCGGAACCATTCTCCGTCCGGAGACCAGCCAGGTGTTAAAATGTCACTGTAAAAAAGAGTAGCTCCACGTTCCATCCGAATAATCGTATTTTGCTTAAACTTGGCATTACGATAGGCGATAAGCGGATCAGGAATGTATTCAAGTATACTGCCTTTTTTCAAGACGATTTCACTCTCTTGTAGGACTGGTGTATACGGTGTTCTATACACTTTCGTAGCAGACTGTGTCGTCAGTATCAGTTCAGCATGTTCCTCAAGTGTAATTTCCATTCGGTAACGGTCGCCATCTAAATAACCGCCCCCGGGGTTTATGAGAAAATAACATGCTTGTCCGCTATTATCAAGATAATGGGGACGTAGTATTTTAAATGCACCTTGGAAATACACTTGTTTGGTTACCGTCTTATCCCTTTTTTTCTCCATGTTCAGACGCAACACGCCTGTCCATCTGTCCATCTTAACTTAACCCGGAGAGTAAAGCGTTTTGTTTAATCCAGCCGATGACTTTATCAAGACCAGTATTGTCCTGCAAGTTCGTGAACACAAATGGCTTTTCGCCTCGGAACACTCTAGTATCAGCGGCCATAACATCCAAATTCGCATGCACATATGGAGCAAGATCGATTTTATTTATGATGAAAAGATCTGATTTTATCATACCTTGTCCGCCTTTACGCGGAATTTTCTCTCCCTGGGCTACGTCGATAATATAGATGGAAAAGTCAACAAGTTCAGGGCTGAATGTAGCTGCCAAATTATCACCACCGCTCTCCACAAAGATTAAGTCCAAGTCAGTGTGGCGTTTTTTCAACTCTTCAATCGCCGCACTATTCATTGACGTATCCTCACGAATCGCTGTGTGAGGACAGCCGCCAGTTTCAACACCAATAATTCGGTCATTAGCCAAAACACCATTATTTATTAAGTACTTAGCATCTTCCTTCGTGTAAATATCATTCGTAATAGCAGCCATGCTAATATCATCCTTCATATGACGTGTTAATTTTTCGACAAGCATTGTCTTACCGGCACCAACTGGGCCACCTACACCAATTTTAATCGGTTCCATTTAAAAGCACTTCCTTTCTTTCTATGACATGAAAATACGGATTAGTACCCGTTCATGTTTCATCTGAGAAATTTCTAATCCAGGGGGCACTGCGCCAAAATCGGCGATGTCCATCGTTCTTATTTGTTCAACCGCTTTTGTAATCCATTGTTGAATATCACGTAATATAAACTGCCCGGCTGTCTGACCGAGTGGTATACCACGCACTGCATTTTGGGTAAGACTCGATATAGACGAATAGAGATAGGTGGATAAAATGACATTCAATGGGATTTTTAACTGGTGAGCAATAATTGTAAAGACAATCGCAGGATGACCAAATGCTTCTCCATTTACTGTTTTTTCTTTATACAAAGTTAGTAAGGGAGATGGATACAAATCATTTCCAATAGTCAACATGCGTTCTCCAATTTTATGTGTTCCTTCTCGCGTTTCTCTTGGAAGAGCTTGCACCGTTATTTTCCGGTCAAGTCTCCAGATCGATTGGACATCACTTTGTTCAAGCGCTTCAAAAGCAAGACGACAGGCTAGCCCGTCAGTATAGACGAGCTGCCCTAATACATACATTTGCAGCCATTCTGAAAAACTGTCTTTATCATGTACTTTATTTTCCTGTATATAAGTTTCCAATCCAAATGAATGACTAAACGCCCCTGTTGGCAAGTTGGAATCACACAACTGAAATAATGACAGCAAATAGTTATCCATGACTATGTCCAATATGCCGGAATGCCTTCTTCACTTTCCGTTTTTCACGTACATACGGGAGACCAAGCTCCCCAAGTAGTTCTTCCACAAGATAATCATATTGAACAAGCATCTTATCCTCTTCAAATTGTGCTGGCAAATGCCTATTTCCGAGCTGATGCGCAATTGTTCCCATCTCATTCAAGTTCCTCGGCTTAATAACAATCACATCATCAGGATATACCTCAATTAAAATGATATTTTTTTCATCCATGTAAAGTATATCGCCTGCATTCAAATCGCGGGATTCGCTTAAACGTAGTCCGATTTCACGGCCATGATCTGTTTTGACGCGTTGAATTCGTTTGACTAAATCACTGCTTTCAAGGAACACTTTTTCTTTATGAATATGAGCAACAATATCTGAATCTAACTCATCAATATGTCCAACAATTTTTTCAATAATCATCTTTTCACCTCAAAATAAAAAATAACGCTGCCCCATCGGAACCACATCTACAGGATCACATGTAAGATGCTCACCATCCACAAATACTTCATACGTTTCGGGATCGACCTTGATTTCGGGTGTGGCATCGTTTAATTTCATGTCTTTTTTCGTCAATGATCGAATTCCTTTTACCGGCAGGACCGTCTTTTGGAGTCCTAATTTTTTATGAACACCATCATCGTATGCTGCTTTTGAAACGAAAGTAATAGAGCTTAGATATTTTGCTTTCCCCATCGTTCCATACATAGGACGGTATAAAACTGGCTCCGGGGTCGGTATGGATGCATTGGCATCTCCCATCAAACTTTGAACAACTTGTCCACACTTTAAAATCATGCTCGGTTTCATTCCGAAAAATTGCGGTGACCATAACACAAGATCGGCAAATTTACCGATTTCTATTGAACCGACGTAATCAGAGATTCCGTGTGTAATTGCCGGATTGATAGTATATTTTGCAACGTAACGCTTGATACGATTGTTATCGCCTACACCTTCGTCCCCTTCAAGTTTACCCCGCTGTTTTTTCATTTTATCGGCTGTTTGCCATGTTCGTAATATGACTTCTCCAATTCGGCCCATCGCCTGGGAGTCGGAGCTCGTCATACTAAACACACCCATATCCTGTAAAATATCTTCTGCTGCAATTGTTTCTCCTCTAATACGTGAATCAGCAAAAGCCACATCTTCCGGAATATCCGGACTTAAATGATGGCACACCATTAGCATATCGAGATGCTCATCAATTGTATTCACTGTATAAGGAAGTGTCGGATTGGTGGAAGATGGAAGCACATTCGGGTAGCTCGCTAATTTAATAATGTCTGGAGCATGACCGCCTCCTGCTCCTTCCGTATGATAAGTGTGAATGACGCGACCTTTAAAGGCATCAGCTGTGTCTTCCGCAAAGCCACCTTCATTCAATGTATCGGAATGGAGTGCGACTTGAACGTCATATTCGTCTGCTACTTTTAAAGACATATCAATCGCTGAACGTGTTGCGCCCCAGTCTTCATGGACCTTCAGCCCAATAGCCCCAGCCAGAATTTGCTCCGCAAGCGGCTCCACTGCAGCAGCGTGGCCTTTTCCTAGAAATCCCACGTTAATCGGCATATCTTCGGCAGCTTCAAGCATACGGTGGATATTCCATTCTCCTGGTGTAACAGTTGTTGCTTTCGACCCTTCTGCAGGACCTGTCCCACCGCCGATGAGTGTTGTCAAACCAGCAGTTAATGCGGTTTCTATTTGAGCAGGATTTATGAAATGAATATGCGTATCGATTCCGCCAGCAGTCAAAATCTTCCCTTCACCGGCGATAATTTCCGTAGATGCTGCGATTGTAATGGTCACACCATCCATTAAAAGAGGGTTACCTGCTTTACCAATGGAAAAAACCTTTCCGTCACGGACAGCTACATCTGCTTTATAAATACCTGTATAATCCAGTACAATAACATTCGTAATCACAAGATCTGGAACATTATCGGCACGGACAGCGAGTGGGTGACTTCCCATTCCATCACGGATCACTTTTCCACCACCGAAAACTACTTCATCTCCGTAACGTGTAAAGTCTTTTTCAATTTCAATAAACAACTCTGTATCAGCCAAACGAATGGCATCACCAGTTGTTGGACCATACATATCAGAATATTGTTTTCTTGTCATACGAAAGCTCATCTATTATTCCCCCCGTTCTAATGATCCTTCTGTTTTATTGTTTAAACCGTATACACGTCTTTCCCCAGTGAATGCGACCACTTGTACTTCTTTTTTATCACCTGGTTCAAAACGAACTGCAGAACCAGCTGGTATATCTAAGCGAAATCCAAAGGCTGCTTCTCTATCAAATTCAAGGCTTGTATTGATTTCATAAAAATGAAAATGGGATCCTACCTGAACGGGACGGTCTCCTTTATTTAAAACGGAAATCTTTTTCGTTTCCTGCCCTTCATTGCAAATAATATCATCAGACTTTAAAATGTATTCTCCAGGTATCATGCCAAAATTCCTCCTTATCTTATTGGTACGTGGACTGTTACGAGTTTTACCCCATCTGGAAACGTTGCTTCTACTTGCACATCATGAATCAGTTCGGCTACGCCTTCCATGACATTGTCGACCGTCAAAATGGTTGCACCGTATTCCATTAACTCGGCAACAGTTTTACCATCACGAGCACCTTCTAAAATTTCATGCGTGATCAATGCAACAGATTCCGGGTGATTCAGCTTTAATCCTCGTTCTTTTCGACGCCTTGCCAAATCAGCTGCCACAACAATTAATAATTTTTCTTGTTCTCTAGGCAACAAACGCATACACATTCCTCCATTAAACAATAAATTTCTTGGATTTCTTTTTCGCTAAAAAATATGGTAAGCTCATATATCAATTTCTATTTTCACCAATTTTTATACATGAATTTTTATTCTTATTAAAATTTATTAAAGTACTAGTTGTATAAACAAATTCATAGCTTAAAACGAAAATTCACAGTTAAACCATGTATGATTTAGTTTAAATCGACTATAAGACAAACCTAAAAGAATAGATGAAATAAAACACCTTCGATATGGGCATACTTTAAAAAGGTATTAAATCGAAGGTGTTTTTGCGTGTGCAAATTCCATATTCATTTGAAATTATATGGGCAGTTGTATAAGAAATATGGAGATGTTACTAACAATGATAGAAGGAAAAGCACGTAAAGAAATCATCATGATATCATGCGAATTCGAGTGAAAAGTAACCTAGCGATAACAGAATAGAAAAACACAATCCCCTCACCTGAGGCAAACATGCCACCTCTCCACGTAAGGTACGATTGGGTTATTTATTCTCTGCTATTTATGAAATTTATTAAAGGAGTTATTTATGCAAAAACATCAAGGTTCAAACAATACACTTACTATGTTTTCCGCTTCACTAAAAGGGATCTCGCAAGTTCTATTAATTGAAAATGCCATCACTGGTCTTATTGTGCTCGTAGCCATTTCTATCTATTCTGTCCCATTAAGCATTATAACTTTCATTTCCTCGTTAATTGGTACAGTAACCGCAAAAATAGGAGGGGCCGACGAAAAACTGATTTCTCAAGGTTTATTCAGCTTCAACTCTACTCTCTCCGGTTTAGCGACGGTGCTTTTTTTAGAAGGAAATCAGCGATGGATGATTGCTTTGTTCAGTGCCGTGATCGCCGCCATTTTCACTGCAGGTATGATGCACTTAACAAAACCATTTGATGTCCCTTCGCTTACCTTCCCTTACATCATTTTGACATGGTTTTTACTAACAGCTTCACATCGTTTACAGTTTTTCGAAGCGATCAATTCTCTCGTTCCGCAGGGCCTGGCTTATTGGCATTTGGATATCTCTGGACCCATTGATTTTATAAGTGGGTTTACGAAAAGTATTGGACAAATTTATTTCCTTGATAATATTTGGAGCGGTCTGATCATTTTAGCCGGCATTTTCTTTGCTAGCAGACGTCTCGGTATGCTAGCTATATACGCAACCATTATTTCCTTGCTGGCAGCTTATTATCTAGGTAGCGAACGCCCTTTATTGAGTTCTGGATTATACGGATATAATGCTATATTAACTATTTTTGCCGTTTCAGACGTTTTTCATAACAAAAAGAAGTTGATCCCTTTTTCTGGTCTGCTTGCAGCGGTAATATCCGTACTGATCACCGCTAGTCTAGATAGCTTTTTACTGCCCTATGGCCTGCCGCCCCTAACTATGCCGTTCGTCCTAAGCACATGGCTGTTTTTATTTGC
Source organism: Psychrobacillus sp. NPDC096623 (assembly GCF_044762655.1). Lineage (NCBI taxonomy): Bacteria > Bacillati > Bacillota > Bacilli > Caryophanales > Bacillaceae > Psychrobacillus > Psychrobacillus sp. NPDC096623. Next base: position 546,099 of record NZ_JBIWER010000002.1, on the reverse strand, counting down.
CCGAAAACTAATGCCAAACCTTTAACTTTGAAGGTGCTTCTAGGATATTGGGGCAGCTTCTCTTACCCATCAAGCTAAGATAAAAGCATACTCCGATTAAGAAAAAACGCTATACTATTGGAAAAAATTTTATGTGGAAGGATGGTGTTACTACAACCGGACCTTATATAAGCAATTGAATTTAATTACGTCCTATTATTAGAAAAGCTGAATATTTACTATTAAACCTGGGAAATACTCCAAGAGAAATATTTCTAAAAGGAGTGAAATAATGTATTTCGAAAACGAACTAGAAAAGTTTGGAGTAGAACCTGTATTTGAGGAACGACTTTATGAACGATACGAATTCACAGTTAATATTAGAGGTGAGGAATTTAAGGGTCATTTTCACAATGAGGAAATTCAATGGCTTCAACCACATCCGAGACAAATGATCGGTGACGATAAAACAGATACTTTAGAAAAAAGTATCTATAAACTTATGAACGAAAATGGAACGAATAAAGATGGAAAAGACCTCGAACTTACTCTAGCATTTGAAGGAAGATTGCACGAACGTCAACAATTTATAATTCAAATTCAAGGTAAAGAATATAAAGGCTTTGTCCATGAAGGGGAAATACAGTGGTTCCATCCTCAACCTCACCAAGAGCATGAAAATGAACAAGTGCAAGCAATTGAAGGAGAAATTCATGAAAAAGTAGCCGATTCAGAAAAAAAGTAAAACAAAAAAGAGCTGCATACAATTCAGTTAGCATAAGTGAATCGATGAAAGATATATCTTTATCATCGCATGCTACGGGGTGGGCTTTTGCTATAATAGTTTTAAAAAGTATTATACATTTTATATGGTTAATAAGGAAAAGGCTTTACTCCTTTTTAGAAGTAAAGCTTCTCTAAGTAAATTTTACTTCCAATTGGAATTACATCTTCAGCAAGAATCATTTCTTTCCATTCTTCCATTACTTTTTCTTCAATACGATTTGCACGTGAGTATTTTCATAGTTTTGTTCAATACTTAATCTTTTGAACACACTTTCTAGTATGCATAATACCTATTAACTTATTTATTATGTTCCTCATTTACCATTTCTCTTATTGCAATACCTTTTAATATATGAATATTCATAAACACTAGAGTATTCTATTTCTTCATTCATGCCAAACAACCCCCGAAATCTAACTAAGGTGTATCTTCTACGAAGGTATTATTAATTATATTTATTGAAAACAGCTCTAAATATTTATTAAAAATATGGGAAGAATAAATTTGTCATGAATTAAATGCAAATTTCACGTATAAATCATCGCTATTATTGAAAGTTGGTCTTATATACCATGGGTAAAGAAAAAGTTAAACTATGGACAAACCAATATTTAATCATTATATTACTGTCGCTAGTAATGTTCGCTTCTTTTTATATGATCACGGCGGGATTCCCTATTTTTGTATCTACAATAAGTGATAATCCTGCGATTGCAGGAATCATGACAACGACCTTAATGACAGCGTCACTAATTACTCGCTTCTTTGCGAGTGTTATTATCCAAAAAGTTAATATGAAATTGCTCCTCATCATTTCACTGATTTATTTTATGGGTACAATAGGTCTTACTCTTGTAGACGAATCCATTGGGTTTTTAATATTCATTCGAGCACTACAAGGTATTGGATTTAGTATGCTTACGATTTTAGTCTTTACGATCTCAAGTAATATTGTTCCTAAATCACGGCTAGGTGAGGGCATTGTCTATTTCGCTATGTCTACAAGCGTTGGGACGACACTTGGGCCATTAATCGCTATTTCTTATCTCGCAAATTATTCATTCCGATCGATGATGATGATAACTTTGGGTCTTATGTTTTTTTCATTTTTGTGCAGCTTCTTTACAAAAAATACGGTTAAAAAAGAAAAGGAAAGTCCACAATCTACTAATAAAGAACCGTTCTATAAGTACATGTACGATAAGCGTGTCCTTCTACCATGTATTTTGGTAGCATTCAATTATATGGCAATTGCAGGTACTGTTAATTTTATGGGGCCATTTGGCAAAGAGATTAATGCTGGAGGAAGTATTTCACAATTTTTTATCGCACAGGGAATTGCAATGTTATTAGTTCGTGCTTTTTCTGGTAAAATTTTCGACAGATTTGGCCACAGAATCCTTATCATTCCTGGTGCCATTTCAGGGGCAGTAGGATTAATCTTGTTAGGTTTCTCAACGAGTATGTGGATGGTTCTCGTTTCTGGGGTATTATTTGGTATCGCTTTTGCCATAATTCACCCAATTATTCAAGCTTGGGCATTAACTCTTGTTCCACCCGAGAAAAAAGCAACAGCCAATTCGATGCTTCTTATTTTTATTGATTTTGGTTTGGCCATTGGATCCGTAGGGCTTGGATTCTTAGCAAAAAGGGTTGGGTACGGCATGACTTTTAGTTATTCTGCAGCTTTTATGATTATTATTTTGTTATTGTATCTAATGGGGAGCAAGAAAACAGTATCTTTAGAAGCTAGTAAGGAAAAATCATCCTGAACGAAACAAGCTAGCATACGAACGGGATAAACTATAACAAACTAGGGCGGTACCACTGTCAACATTGACTTTTGGTACAGCCCCTTCTATAGTGCAACAACAATTATGGATGACTGTTTTGTCCGGTGCCTTTATCGCAATATTTGCTGATAAGAGCAAATGCAAAAAAAAATGTTAAACTTCCTCATCTCTACTAGATTTCTTGGTGGATTTAGGAACTGAACCATATATATTAGATTTCTTGTCAATGAGGCATATCTTGCTTACATTGAAAATATAAAAGCGATTCCGAATTTGAATCACTTTACTCGTTTGGTTAACTAGTTTGTAACTTTTTTAGTAATAAAGCATTTGCTATAACTCCAATTAACCCAGTAATTGCTAAAATATATGCTACAAACAAAGATGTTGAAGAGAAGTATTCTAAACATACCTATTGCAAAAATAAGTAAACTGCATAATAGTGTAATAATTGTACGAGTCTTTCTTTTCATTATCCAATCCCCCTAAAAGTAAATAATTCCCTATTTAAATGTTACCATATACACCTTTTAATGTAACAATTAATTAATTTAATCAAACTTTACATTTAAGTAGTAATAGAGCGTTAATCCTTTTGGATATACTACCCATTTGCTAAGCTATTTAATTAAAGCTTAAATGTATGATAATATTATGCGGAGTATGATATGGTAAATTATCTACAACTAAAGATTAGAAGGTGAAGACCATGCTAGAAGTAAGTGAAAGTAAATTAGCACAGTATGTCGTACATTATGTAGGCGATACACTTGTGTTTGGAGATCAGGCACTCTCCCGGCCAGAGGTTATGCTAGAAGCAGCCTTTACACAATTAGCATTCAATAGAATTGATCTGGAGCAGCAATTTGAATTTTTTCATGAAACAGACATTGAGTTAAATGAATTATATACATATGTAAATTCAATTTTTGATCAGAACAGCAGTTTTCTTGAACAATCAAAACATATTGCAACTCATTTAAAAAGTGTATCCCAACATCCTAATATTAAAAATGGCGAATTGTTTATAGGATTATTTGATAATTGCTTATGGCATTCAGAAGTAAAAAAGGCATTAGCCATTGTGAAGATAGATGAAAAAGAAATGTTTCTAGACGTGAAAAACGAGCAAAACAAAATGATTGTGAGTGGCGTCGATGGTATTAATGTAAAAAAAATCAATAATATAGCAGTCTTCGTAGATATTGGACCAGACGTAGCACCTGCTGTCTTTATGAAAACGAAGAAAAAAGAGGATGTTGTTTATTGGCAAGAGCGTTTTCTAAAGATTAAAGTAGCTGATGAACATTATCATAAAACGAACTTAGCGTTAACAGAGTGTAAAAAATATATTATTAAAGAAGAAAGTTACACTAATACCGAAAAATTAGGTTTTTTAAACAAAACACTTGATTATTTTAGAAATGAAGAAGAATTTCAGGTAGATAACTATATTGATACAGTCTTTGACAAAACCGATCCAGTCCAAAAAGACATTATCGTCCAATCAGTAAAACCTTATGAAACGGTCATTTCGGAGAGCGCTATAGCAAAGGTAGAAAAAACGTATAAACGTAAAATAAAGCTAGATTCCAATATTGAGATTCAAGTGAATGTACGGGACATTGAACAAGTGGATAAGCTTATCGAGGTTGGCTATGATGAATTAACACATAGAAAGTTTTATAAAATCTATTTCCAAGAAGAAATTTAATCATAGACTTATAAAAAAACTTCAAAGTTTCGGAAGTACAACATTATATCTTCTATCGTTTTCAAAGTGCTTTAGACAGTATTTTTGCTAGAGGCAGGTCATGACTAACGTCACGATCAGCCTGCATTCTGTCTTTAATGAGTTTTCCTGTACATTTATAACGCTTAACATACTTAATACCAGTATTACTTTTTAATCATATGTTCTGTTTTCAAACGCTCTTTATCGTCCAAGTTAAATCTACCAGGCTCCCAACTCGAAAGAATGCCATATCCCCCAATAATATCTTCATCTACTTCGAATAATGATACTTCAATAGGTTTGCCTTCTACATCTTTCTCCTTTAGCTTATAAGAATATTCCGTCACTTCTTTTCCAATATATTTTCCTAAGAAGGTAATACCACTAGCTTCATAATTACTAAGCATTTCATCAGGAATCTCTAATTGATGTGTATCAACTTCTAAAAGCTCTTTTATTTCCCAGCCTTTTTTAGATAGATATAGCTCATGCTGTTTGTTAAGGCTTTTTTGACCACACCCAGAGATCAACAGTAGCATAACTAATATTGCCAATGCTTTCCTCATCATAACTAACTCCCCTATCAGTTATCTCATTTTGAGATAAAACTTCTTTATTAGTACTATGAGTTCTATAAAAATAGCCAATAACCCTTCTCTTTTGATCAGTTAACCTCTACCTTACTCTCCTAGTTACTAAAAAGTTACCTAGCTATCGTTAAGTTCTGACTTGTGTAAGGAAACTCACACATATTTAAAAAGCCTAACTTTGAAGTCATATTCAGACTCTTCAAAGGCAGGCTTAATTTTTCTCCATTACATAACTGTAGCTTCTGGTTCGTAATGAATAATTTGATCAATAGTATTATCTTGGTTCATAATCGCAACTGTTGGCTTATGTGATTGTGCTTCTTCATTCATCACATAAGCATACGAAAGAATTATCACTACATCCCCACGTTGCACTAAGCGTGCTGCTGCTCCGTTTACACAAATCACTCCACTTCCACGTTCACCAGAGATGATATATGTTTCGAAACGGGCACCGTTATTATTATTAACGATATGCACTTTTTCATTTGGAAGCATTCCCACAGCATCTAATATATTCTGGTCAATTGTAATACTTCCTACATAATTTAAATCCGCTTCCGTGACAACTGCGCGGTGAATTTTACCATTTAACATCATTCGTAACATGTGTTACACATCCTTTAACTTATATATTAGATTAAAATATTATCTATTAAACGAGCTTTCTCAAAAAATACAGCTGTGGCAAACAAAACTTCCTTTGTATCATCCGACACTGGCTGCAACGAAGGATACGATAACGCTTCAAAATAATCGATTTTACCAGACGTATTACGTTCAATATGCTCTTTTCCTTTAACTATTGCTACTGTTAAATCATTTGTTTCTTCCCATGTAATAGTCGCTAACTGCAAAGCTTTATACAAATGAATAGCCTCTGCACGTTCCTGTTCACTTAAAAATACATTACGAGAACTTTTAGCAAGGCCGTCTGATTCTCTCACTGTCTGTACTCGAACTATTTCAACAGGAAAGTTATACGCTTTCACAAATGTCTCAATAATCGCTAACTGCTGTGCATCCTTTTGTCCAAAATATGCCTTCGTTGGCTGAACGAGATGAAATAATTTAGTGATTACTTTAAGAACTCCATCAAAATGACCAGGTCTGCTCTCACCACATAGCTTTTTCGAAAGCTCTCCTACTGTAATTGAGATACTACTTTCAAATGGATACATCTCTTCTGGTGTTGGTATGAATAATATATCTACACCGGCACTCGTCGCTAGCTGTGTATCTCTTTTGATATCTCTTGGGTAGCGATCTAAGTCTTCATTTGGTCCAAATTGGGCAGGATTGACGAAAATACTCGCCACTACTAAATCATTTTCACTTCTTGATTTGTTTAACAGTGCCAGATGACCTTCGTGTAAATAACCCATCGTGGGAACAAAACCAATTGTTTTATCTTTATTTATAGCAATTATTTGTTTTAGCTCATTGATCGTTTGTACTGTTTGCATGATTGCCTCCATATAGTTGTGAAAGTTGTTCTTCCTTCATCGTAAAGGAATGATCCAATGTTGGGAAAGTACCATTTTTTACTTCATCTACATATTGCTTGATACCTGCCAGAATCGGTTCCCCTACATTTGCAAATTCCTTAACAAATTTAGGAATATGATGTGTACCGTACTTCACCATATCATGGAACACCAATACTTGACCGTCTGCTGCGGCACCCGCTCCAATTCCTATTGTAGGGATTGTAAGAGATTTAGAAATTGTTTCTGTCAGCTGGTGTGGAATACATTCTAAAACGACCGCACAAGCCCCTGCTTCCTCACATAATTTAGCATCTTCTATTAACTTTTCTGCTGCTGCGGCAGTTTTACCTTGTACTTTATAGCCACCTAATACGCCAGCAGATTGAGGTAATAAACCAAGATGGGCGACAACTGGAATTCCTGCAAAAGTCAATTTTTCTATGACGGGTAAAACAGCATCCGCACCTTCTAGTTTCACAGCCTGTGCACCTGTTTGCTGCAGTAATTGAACCGCATTTGTAAGCGCTTGATCTAGAGAACCATGAAATGTTCCAAAAGGCATATCAACTACCAGGAAAGTATCCTTGGCGCCACGTCTAACAGCTTTACCATGATGAATCATATCATCCATTGTTACGAGTACAGTAGAATCATAGCCGAGCACTACCATCCCTAGTGAATCTCCGACTAGAATCATATCCATTCCTCCATCTTCTGCAAATTTTGCCGTTGGAAAATCGTAAGCTGTCATCATCGTAATTTTCTCATTGTTTTTTTTCATACTAATAAAGTTACTCGTTGTTTTCATACTATTATCCCTCCATTTGTAGTGAAGAGAAAACCATATAAAAACCCTCCTATTCCAATTTGGACAGAAGGGCAGAAAAATTATGTTCATAGGTTTTCTCCGTCCCTGTCATGTAGATCAAGGCAGACTATTTAGTTAAACAAACTTTTTTCTAAAGGTGCAGTTCGAATAAGATACTGCCCAACACATACAGAATAACAAAAAAAATGATATTCGTCCAAATTAACTTCTTTCCAGTAAATGAATATCTGCGGAATATACACCACGAATTTCACCACTGTCTAGTTTTAGTTCTAAAACTCCATCATTCGTAATACCTAAGGCAACACCTTCAATGGTTTCTCGCAACATAGTGGCACGTATGCGTTTGCCAATTGTGCAGTTATGACTTTCCCAAAGAATTTTAATAGGTTTAAAGCCTTTTTCTACGTACAAATCTCCATACTTCTCCAAATAATAAAGGATTTTAGCTACTAACAAGGAACGATCTATCTCTTCCCCCGTTTCTATTTTCAGTGACGTCGCAATTGATTGAATCGATTCGTCAAATGTACTCAATTCCTGATTTACATTGACACCGATACCTATAATAATGGAATGGACGATATCCATCTCAGCCTGTAACTCAGTCAAAATTCCTGTAACTTTTTTTCCATTAATAAGGATATCATTTGGCCATTTAATCTGAGGAGCAAGATTAGTCACCTCTTGAATTGCTTGAGTGATAGCGACAGCAGAAACAAGTGTGAATGGTGCAGCAAACTCCGGACTAATTTTTGGACGAATAATGACACTCATCCATATGCCTTTGTTTGCACTAGAATCCCAGCTTCTTTCTAATCTTCCTTTTCCAGCAGTTTGTTCCTCAGCAATAATAACTGTTCCATGAGGAGCGTCTTCCCGTGCTTTATTTGCCGCTATAACTTGTGTAGATTCGCAAGTTGTATAATAATCCATATTTCTTCCTAAATACTTTGTGCTTAGCTTAGGAATAACTTGCGCAGGAGAAACTAAATCAGGTATAGACTGTAAAATATAGCCTTTCTTTTTGATGGCTTCAATTACGTAGCCATCCTCTTCAATACTTTTCAAATGCTTCCAGATCATTGTTCGTGAAATTTCCAATTCATCTGCAAGCTTCTGTCCGGAAACAGGTTCCCCGTTTGCATTTAATAGAGTAGAAAGAATTTTTTCTTTAATGGAGATATTCATGCGAAAACCATCCCTTTATTTCTTGTCTGTCATTTTTAATATGACCATTTACAATCATGCTCGTTAATCTATCTAACACTTCTTTTATCCACGGGCCTCTTTTATCGTTTGCCCATTCCATGAGGTCATTTCCATTGACTACCATATCTTTTTTGGAGGCAATTGGAATGGAACGTTTTCGTTTTAATAATAGCTCAAATGGTTCGGTTATTTCCTTTGAAAGAACCGAATTCCCAAAAAAGTATGCAACCGATAATACATCCTCACTAAACTGAAATAATTCATCAGTTGTCCAAGTGCCTTTTGCTAAACTATGCACTGCTTCTAAAACGTTTTTCACATGTCTTTTCTCTTCATTTGAGCATTTATAATAATTTAACAGTTCATTAACCTTCACATCACTCTGCAAAAGAGTAAAGTATGCCCATCCATTTGCTTTCACGTTAAAGCTACAAAAGTCAGCCCAACTTTTAAGTCTGCCTTCCCAGTCACCTGGAAAATTACTTGATAACCCACTGTCTACAAATAATTCCATCCCTTTAAAGGGAAAATCACTTAACCATATTTTCTCCATCTCGACTTTCACTCTTTCGATGGAAACATGTGCGATATGTGCATGCAACGCACGAATTGCATCCAATGTATTTGGCTCAAGAGAGAAATTCAATTGTGCCGAAAAACGTATCGCTCGTAACATTCGTAGTGCATCTTCTGAGAATCTAAGCTGAGGATTTCCTACAGCCTGAATGATTCCTTTTTCGATAGCTTGTCTTCCTCCGAAATAATCTACCAGCTCATCCTCTTTTGTTAATGCCATTGCATTTATCGTAAAATCTCGTCTTTGTAAGTCCTCTTTTAAAGTACGCACGAATGTAACCTCATCTGGTCTTCTAAAATCTGAGTAAGTCGATTCCGAACGATACGTAGTTACCTCAATAGACTCATCCGATACAACTAATACAGTACCATGTTCTATCCCTACATCAATTGTGTGAGGAAATATTGCTTTGACTTCTATTGGCGTAGCATTCGTGGTTATATCCACATCATTCACAGGTGCGTTACGTACAAAGTCTCGGACAGCCCCTCCGACTACAAATGCCTCGAAACCTGCTCGTTCCAGTTCATCTATTATTTTATAAGCTGCTGGCCACCGATTTTTCATAACGCTATTTTCTCGCCACTCTTTCATACATCGCTTCGTATTGTTCAACAATGCTTTTTGAATTAAAACGATCCTGAACAATCTCAATTGATCTATCTACTATTTGTTTATGTAATGTCGGGTTTTGTAAAATTTTCAAACCATATTCCGCTACTTTCTCAAAATCGCCTAATTCAACGATATAGCCGTTTTCACCATTCGTAATTACTTCGGGAATTCCTCCTACATTCGTCCCGATGCAGGGTACTCCACAAGCCATTGCTTCCAGTAACACAAGACCAAAAGACTCTTTTTCAGAAAGCAACAACATAAGATCTGCTACTGCATAAAGCTCCGATAAACTTTCCTGTTTCCCTAAAAACAACACTTCGTTTTCGATGGAAGTGCCTTTAATAGATTCCATCACAGGATGTTTTTCAGGGCCATCCCCGACCAACAGCAGCTTAGAAGGAACTTCATCATGAATTAATTTAAAGCTGTTTACTATATCCGGTACATGCTTCACTTTTCTAAAGTTAGAAACATGAATAACTACTTTTTCATGTGGTTTTATCCCTAATAGTTCTTTTAGGTTACCTGAATCCTTTTTGGTGTATTCTCGTTCATCTATAAAATTATATATCGTCTCAATATCTTTATCTGGTGCTATTAAATCCATCGTTTCTTGGGCAAGAGAGTTAGATACCGCTGTAACGATATCTGATTTCTCTATTCCGTATTTGATAGCACCTTTTAGGGAAGAGTCATAGCCTAATACTGTAATATCTGTGCCATGTAAAGTTGTCACAATACCAATATCTGAATTAGCTATATCTTTAGCTAAAATAGCACACACTGCATGAGGTATTGCATAATGGACATGCAATACATCTAATTGTTGGTCTACAATTACCTCAGCCATTTTATTGGCAAGTGCAATGTCATATGGAGCATATTGAAAAACAGAATAACTATTCACTTCGACTTGGTGAAATGTGATTGTTGGATATATTTTATTTAATCGGAAAGGGATTCCTGAAGTGATGAAATGTATTTCATGCCCTTTTGCTGCAAGCATTTTCCCAAGTTCTGTTGCAATTACTCCTGATCCTCCAACTGTTGGATAGCAAGTAATACCTATTTTCAATTTACGCATTTAACCACTTCCTAACGTGAACGTCTCTCTTCCAATAAACGCCAATCTAAAAATCCTTCTTCAATACCTTTTAACAAAATTTCAGCTGTTCCCATATTAGTTGCAAGCGGAATCTGATATACATCACAAAGTCGAATGAGCGCAGTTACATCCGGCTCATGTGGCTGGGCAGTAAGTGGATCACGGAAAAATATAACCATATCCATTTCGTTATTGGCAATTGCAGAGCCTATTTGTTGGTCTCCGCCTAGTGGTCCTGACTTATATCTAAATACATCTAAGCCGACTTCATCGATAATTCTAGTTCCTGTTGTTCCAGTAGCAAATAATTCGTGATCCTCTAATATTGATTTAAAGGCAGTTACGAACTGTATTAAATCTTCTTTTTTCTGGTCATGTGCAACTAATGCAATTCTCATTTTTTACCTCCTATAATATAATATCCTCTAAACCGTAAGTCAGTACATTACGTTTCATGACTTCCTCAATAGACAGTACAATTCCAGACATAAAGGAAGCGCGATCAAAGGAGTCATGACGAAGCGTAAGCAATTGTCCTTCTCCACCTAGCATTACCTGCTGATGAGCAACTAAACCAGGTAAACGGACACTATGAATATGCATGCCATCCATATTTGCTCCTCTTGCCCCTTGAATAGTTTCTTCCTCACTCGGATGACCTTGCTTCATCGAGTCGCGTGTTTGCTGAATCATTTGAGCCGTCTTTATAGCTGTTCCTGAAGGTGCATCTACCTTTTGATCGTGATGCATTTCGATAATCTCCACATTTGGTAAATATTTTGCTGCTGTTTGTGCAAACTTCATCATAAGGACTGCACCAATCGAAAAATTAGGCGCGATAATACAACCTACTTGTTTTTCTTCTACTTTGTTGCGTAATGTATCTAATTGTAAATCAGTAAAGCCTGTAGTTCCAATCACAGGTCTTACCCCAAATTCCAATGCAGTCATTGCATGCTCAAATACGGCTGAAGGTACTGTAAGATCAACCAATACATCAGGTTCAGTTTGCTCTATTAATAAGTTTAAAGAAGTGAAGATAGGAATTTTATCACCTAGGCACTCCATTTCTTTCTTCGAATCTAAAACTGCTACCAATAAAAAATCTTTGTTGTTAATGACCGTTGCTACTGCCTCTCTTCCCATTTTACCTCTTGGCCCAGCAACTGCTACTTTTATAACCATTATTATTCCTCCTTCTTTGTCCATCTATCTTTGTCTCGTGTATTGTATTTATTCAAAACTTGTTCCAATGACTTTTGCAGATCAATACCTTCCGCATTTGCTAAGCAGATTAAAACGAAAAAGAAATCTCCCAGTTCATCAGCTATCTCTTTTTCTACTTCTGTATCTTTTTTCTTCTTTGTACCATACTTATGTTGAATCTCTCTAGAAAGCTCTCCCAATTCTTCTGTTAGTCTTGCTAATAGCTCTAGGGGAGGAAAGTAACCTTCTCTATATTGATTTATGTATAAATCTACTTTTTGTTGTAGTTCAAATAAACTTTTTTTATCTGTCAAAATATAATCTCTCCTTTTCCATCGTAATAAATTTATCCTCTAGTTGTCAAAGCCATCAAAATAATTGATAATAACTTAAGTATGAACTAATAAGTGGGGTGGAACAATGGGACTTGGACTTAAATTTAAAAATATTGTCATGATAATTTTCGGTGCAGCCATCTATAGTTTTGGCTTTGTTCATTTTAATATGCAAAATGAACTTGGAGAAGGTGGATTTTCTGGTATTACCCTCGTTTTATATTTTGTATTTAACTGGGATGTAGCCTTGATGAATCTTCTGTTAAATATACCAATGTTCATCATTGGGTGGAAGCTACTTGGTCGAAAAATGTTTGCCTATACACTGATCGGAACAGTTTCAGTATCAGTATTTCTAAAGTTGTTTAATATTTATGAGTTTCAGTTAGGGTTAGAAGACGACCTGTTTCTAGTATCCCTATTTGCTGGTGTGTTCGTAGGTTTAGGCTTAGGAATTATTTTCAAGTATGGAGGCACTACTGGGGGCGTAGATATCATTGCCCGTCTTGTATTTAAATACAAGGGCTGGAGTATGGGGAAAACAATGTTTATCTTTGATGCATTTGTCATATTATTATCATGGACAACCTTCCTAAACGAGCGTTCCATGATGTATACACTTGTAGCGGTATATGTGGGAGCAAGGGTTATCGACTTTGTACAGGAAGGTGCTTATTCTGCCAGAGGCGCATTTATCATTTCCGAGAGACAAAATGAGATTGCAGATATTATTACGAATAAGTTATCGCGCGGTGTGACTATATTAAATGGACATGGACATTTTACAAAAAATAGTCGGGAAGTAATCTATTGTGTCGTGGCAAAAAACCAGCTTAGCGCTTTGAAAACGGTTATTAGCTCCGTTGATCCGCATGCATTTGTATCTATAACGGAAGTAAAGGATGTAATGGGTGAAGGTTTCACGTTAGATGATGAGAAAAACCCGATAGATTAGTTAGATGGGATTGTTCAGTTATGATACTTGTATAATCCCTTTTTGATTTTATCAATCCAATCAATAAGTTATTAGATATAATTTTACAATTTGAAAAGAGCTAATACTATAGGACCGAAAAAGATGAATAAAGATACAAGTCAACTTCTAAACAGGTTATTTACTAATATATAGTTATTTATAATAGCAAAGGAGATTTCAATATTCAATCATATATTAGCGTTCAAAAGCCTTTAACTAGCGCTCATTTGGTCCATACTAGCGTTTTCTTAGGGTTACTCGCGGTACTACTTCTTTTAAATCTCACTATTCAATGTTTTACTTGCGAAACGAGAAATTTATCCATTAAATTTCACTATTGAAACAAAACTGGAGAGCAATGACTTATGTCATCGCTCTCCATTTTTCAATTTTTTAATCGTTGCGAGTCATTCCTGTATAGATTAATACTAAACGTAATAATTCTAGAACAGCTACTGCGGCTGCAGCTACATATGTTAATGCAGCAGCACTTAATACTTTTTTCGCGTGACGTTCTTCCTCATTGCGAATTACACCAAGCGATACCATTTGGTTCATCGCGCGGTTTGAAGCGTTAAATTCCACGGGTAACGTAACAATTTGGAATACAACTCCTGCTGCTAACAGAACAATTCCTATTAGAAGTAAATTAGAAAAGCTAGCTAGCAGTCCAATCATGATGAAAATCCAAGAAGCATTAGATGAAATATTAGCAACTGGCACTAGTTTATGACGCAAGTTTAAAAACGAATACGATTCTTTGTGTTGAATAGCATGTCCGACTTCATGTGCTGCAATCGCAGATCCTGCAACAGAAGCTTCATGAAAGTTATGTGAGGACAAAGCCACTATTTTCGTCATTGGATTGTAGTGATCGCTTAAAAATCCTCTGCTCTCTACTACTTGAACATCCGATAGTCCATTAGCATCTAAAATAGTTCTTGCCACTTGAGCACCTGTCATACCAGAAGTAGAACGAACTTTTGAATACTTTTTATATGTTCTCTTCACTTTCATTTGTGCATACAAAGGCAATAACAAAATTATCGCGAAGTATACGAGATAAGAAGCCAAATTTCTTTTCCCCCTCTCTAATCTATACTATTTATTTTAATGGGAATAGTGGATACATTCAACTGATAAGCTTTGACCTTTTTTGATAAATAAAGATAGCAAGTAAAATACAAGCAATTGATAGCCAAAATGTAAAGTAACCAATTTGATCTGCATATTTGTATAAACTTCTATACGTTGGCATTTGATCAAATACATAATCGATCACATCATTATGCAGTGTCCATATGGAAGCAATAATGATATGGATCCAATTAAATCGGTAATAAGGTATGTATAATATAGCCTGAACAGCCATTGCAAAATGCGATGCTACCAACATCCAACCCATCCATCCGAGATAATCATTTTCCACATATGTCCAAATATTCATTACTACTGCCCACAATCCATATTTTACAAGTGTAATTAACGCTAGAGCTTCGATTAACTTCCAATTTTTCTTTAACAGCCAAGCAAATAATGCAATTGTGAAAAACAAACTTGCTGTTGGGCTGTCTGGTACGAATAGTAGAAATTTTGTGTCTGTTTGTGATAACTGTCCTTTGTACCAATAGTAACCGTAGATGGTGCCAAGTAGATTTACAATGAACAACAACCACATAAATGTTTTGTTATACAAGGTCAGTTTCAATAACATCGCAAGATCTTTCAAACGAACACCCCTTACTAATAGGTATAAAAAAAGAGTCAGTTTCCTGACTCTTTTGCATTTAAATTATTCTTCTGGTTGAAGAGTCGTTATATACTCTGCAAGTTTTTGAAGCTCCTCATCAGTTCCTTGATAAGAACCTGCAGGCATTCCACCTGGTAATCCTTCATGAGCAATTTTAACAATCTCATCTGCAGTGTAATCTAAACCGATTAGAGTCGGTCCAAGCCCACCTTCAAAAGCATTACCATGACAGGTTATACAAGAAGAACCTTGATATAACTTATAGCCTTCAGAAGATTCATCAATTTCAATTGCTACTTCTTCTCTAATTTCACCATAAGCTTTTGCTTTTTCCCAGTCATGGTTTACAACAGATTCCCATGTTAAGAAAATCATTGCAGAAAAGGCAAGAAGCATGAAACCAGTCGGTAATGGACGTTTCCATGGACTTCTTTCTTTACTCGTATCTAAAAACGGTACTAATAATAGCGCTCCAAATGCCAATCCTGGCATAATGATTGCTCCAATAACATTATATGGTCCAGAAGCAAATTCATATTTTAATAATTGATATAAAAACAAGAAATACCAGTCTGGTACTGGAATATAACCTGTGTCAGCTGGATCAGCTGGACGTTCAAGTGGCGATGGATGTGCAACAGTTAATACTAAATAACCAACTAAGAAAACCGCACCGACTAACCATTCTTTCAGTAAGAAGTCAGGCCAGAAAGCTTCTGTTTTACCTGGATACTCAGAATAGTCTTTTGGAGTGTTTTTCTTACGGGCTGATAGATCTGGTACACGTGAGTCTCCAACGAATTTCATGCCTTTTCCGCGATGCATATTGTCCCCTCCTTGTTACAATTATCTGTTCCCTTTACCGATTAAAGTGGTCCAGAAATACCTTGACGACGAATCATGATAAAGTGAGCTGCAAGTAATCCAAAAAGAGCAGCCGGCAAGAAGAATACATGAATCGCAAAGAATCTTGTTAATGTTTGTGCACCGATGATTGTTTCATCACCAGCTAAAAGTGTTTTGATCATCCCACCGATAAATGGCACGGATGCTGCAATTTCAATACCTACTTTCGTTGCGAACAATGCTTTCATGTCCCAAGGAAGTAAGTAACCTGTGAATCCTAAACCTAACATAACAGCGAAGATTAGTACTCCGACCATCCAGTTTAGTTCACGAGGTTTTTTATAAGAACCAGTAAAGAATACACGTAATGTATGTAAGAACATCATAACAATAACAAGTGATGCTCCCCAGTGATGCATCCCACGCACGATTTCACCAAATGCTACTTCATTTTGAAGATAGTATACAGATTCCCATGCATTTTCAATATCCGGTACATAGTACATTGTTAAGAACATACCCGAAAGAATTTGAATTACTGTGATGAAGAATGTTAATCCACCGAAACAGTATACGAATGCAGAGAAATGATGTGCAGGGTTTACGTGTTCTGGTACTTCATGGTCAGCGATATCACGCCATATCGGAGTAATATCTAGACGTTCATCCACCCAATCATAGATTTTATTAAGCACTGATGTCGTACCCCCTTACTTTAAACTAATGTGTTAGGAATAGCTTTCCCAATTTCTAAGAAACCGTCATTTTCACGAACTTCATATTGATCCAACGGACCTAGAGGTGGTGTTTTTGGAACATTACTACCGTTTTTCTCATAACGACCTGCGTGACATGGGCAGAAGAATTGATTTTTGTGCGCTGGGTCACCTTCCCAGTTTACAGTACATCCCAAATGCTTACATACAGGAGATAGTGCGATAATTTTATCGCCTTCTTTGTATACCCAAGCAGCATTTGTAATATCAGACTTGTACCATGCGTCCACTTGTTCAAAAGTGAAATCAACACGTTCTGGAACATCCGTTATGTCGGCAATTTTCTTCTCCGTCAGTACGAAATCTCCGCCTTCTTTTTTCTGCAATACAGGATCAACTGCAAAACGTACCATTGGCATAAGCATTCCTGCTGCCATAAATCCGCCAACACCTGTTAAGGTATAACTTAAAAATTGACGTCTTGATACTTTATTGTTACTCATCCTTTTCCCCCCTCTTACTTAAAGGTCAGTCCAATGGACATACTTGCTTGAATAATAATACTAGGACATATCCATGATATATCAATAAAAAAGGAAGGTCAATATTCGATTACATCGAATCTTTAACTTTATCGACAAATATTGAAAAAAATTGTCACTAATTCGCCCATTTTCTCGCAAAAATAGGTATAAGTTGTCGTAATTGATCTTCTAGTACAGAGTTTCTCATTTTTTGATCCATGGAATCTAGTGGAACAGATGGAGTCCAAATAATGTTTTGTTCTTCCCCTATTGTACTCCACTCTCTATCAGATGTAACGTAAAATATGTGCTTGAAGGAAGCTTTGCTAAGTTCCTCTTGCCACGCTTCTAATACAGACTGCTTGTCCTGACTTCTTGTATAAGAGAAGGAAGGAAATAAAACAATCCTTCCTTTAAACTGATTTTCAATTACATTAGCAAGGGACAATGTAAAGTCTGCCGCAGAAGCTGCAAATGGGAAGCCTTCATCAGAACCGTCAATTTGTATTAGAGGAATAACTGCTGTATCTATAAATTCTTTTTGTGTTTGAAATACTTTACTATCTTTTCCGTTCCAATGCATGTATAACCTCTCCTAAACCTCTTTTTGTTGTATTTGTTTCCACAACTCAGAAAGCTCCATAAACTTTTCTTTGTTTTTTTCATCAATAGCCTGATCAATCTGCTTTTTTAATTGTTCTACTTGAAATGAATACAAGCTTTCACTAACTATATCCTCGGCTATCAATTTATCCTTTTCACTAATCTGCAAATATTTTGGCATATAAGGATTTTCTTCTAAGACAGCCAAATATTCTGGACTAGGTGGCATCATCTGAAAGTTCAATTGGATGTACATATCCTCTTCTGGATGCAACCTTAAATCATGGAAGGACTTTTCAGCATCAGCCGTCATTATGCTCCCTTTGTAAAAGCGAAAAGGGATACCAGAGGATGTCGTAACTGACATAATCATCGCTCGAGGACAGTAATGTGCCTCCTCCACAAAATGTACGTTATTCAACAATGTTTCGTGGCTTATCAAGTAATTCAAGATCCAGACGCACTCTCTTCTTTTCATCTGATACTTTTTTAAAAACCACCGAACAAATTCTTTTTTCTCACCAACTGAAACAGAAGCAGTCACGTAACCTCTCCTTCCTTCATTTATTCGAACATTTCAAACCATTCACTATTTTCCGGTTGAAGTTTCTGCAAAATCAGCACAACTTCTTTCGCCTCTGCCCTTTTCCCATCTTCTAAAAGGAAATAAACAAATTTCTCTAAAAAAGGAACATCCTCTATATGTTCAGTATATGCAAGCTGATAAAATTCGTATGCTTTTTCATA
This sequence comes from Psychrobacillus sp. NPDC096623, assembly GCF_044762655.1. Taxonomy (NCBI): domain Bacteria; kingdom Bacillati; phylum Bacillota; class Bacilli; order Caryophanales; family Bacillaceae; genus Psychrobacillus; species Psychrobacillus sp. NPDC096623. The sequence goes on along the minus strand of NZ_JBIWER010000002.1, from coordinate 527,681 downwards.
GGATTCTAATCTTTCGTATGCAACAGCTAAAAATGGGTACATTGCAGACCATTCAAAATGCTCCTGTTTCAGCGTTTCATAGAGTTCCACTAGCTCCTCGTCCTTCTCTTCTGTAGAAAATAAAGAAGACAAAATGAAAATAGCATCCATATATTCTGGGTCAAGTGCAATTGCTTCTCTTAAAAAAGTTTCTGCTTCTTTCACTTTACCCAATTTCAAGGAAATTTTACCTGCAAATAAATAATATTCTTTTTCATATTCATCACGAGCGATACCGTCCGTAATTGCTTTTAACGCATCCTCATTTTTCTCTAGCATCGCATATGTCTCTGCAAGGAGCATATAGCCTGAGAAGTAGTCTGGATCAATTTGCAGAAGATCCTCTAGCTGTTTTGCGGCGGTTTCAAAATGCTGAACTTGGAAGGACGCATAAGCTGCATGAAATAACACGTCTGGTGCAACTTCTTTTTTCAATGCTTCGGTGTAATATGGGATCGCTTCTTCATAAGCTGCTCCCGCACTATAGACTTCCGCTAATTTAAGCGATAAATCAACCGCTTGAATAGCTTCTTGGTGCGGTAGTAAATCTTCCATTATACGTGCTGCTTCTAGGTATCTGCCGGTTTCAAACAATAATTCACCTTTAGCATACATCAGTAAAGGTTCTTTTGGTAATAACGTAATTGCTTCGTTTATTTTTTGCTCTGCGACCTCATACAGCCCAATCATTTGATAATAGTCAGCTAACGTGAGCAGTGCTTGTGGATAGGCATCGCTCGTTTTTTCGATTGTCGTAAGCATTTCTAGTGCTTCATCCTCTTTATCCATTTCCAAATAAAGCTGTGCTTGGTCAATTTTCAGCTGATTTTCTTCAGGATATAAAAATTGAAGATGCTCCAACACAGTAATCGCTTCCTGTAAAAAGCCGAACTGAGTCAGCAAATCTGCAAGCTGATATTGCTCATCAGGATCGCCATTCAACAAAAACTGGTCGATCATTTTTCCAAGTTTATGCACGTTTCCTTCTTCCATTAACTGGATAAAAGGTGTCAAGTTGTCCATGTTATCACCATTCTTTCATTATACCTTTATCGTACAAGAACAATTGTTTTTGAACAAGAAAAAAACCCTCTGATTTGATGGAGGGTCCTATAGTGTCATTCAATATAATTTTAGATTCTCTAATGAATCAATTTTATAAAAGCTTATTACCCAGTTAAATCCTCCTAACAACGTTGATTTCCGCTTCAGGCGGACTCTTTCCGCAGGCACTACTCGTGCCTATAGTCTCTCCCTCACTGTTCCCGCTGAAGTCGTCGCCTTCCACACCATTCAACTGGAACAACTTTATTAGAAGCAACTAAAATTTTATAAAGTTGACCATCATCTTTTTTGTAACGAAAAAGAAGTAACCGCCCACAAAAGTTAGACGGTTACTTCAACGCAAATAAAGGTTCAACCACTCTTCTTGACGTTTGGCATTTTTGTAAGACTGGGTGTTGAAAAACAAAGTCTTTGCTAGAATACGTCCATGTTCCTATTCATCCGAAAAAACACATCGGAAAAGATAATATATCTTAAGGACCCAAATCAATCTTGCAGGTATACTTTTATTTTATCACACTAGAAATATCTTCAAAAAATGTCGGGTAGGACACTGCAATGCATCCTGGATTGTCAATATAGACAGGTTCTGTTGTTATAAGTGACGCTACTGCTGCCATCATACCAATACGGTGATCTCCATATGTGAGTAATTCTCCGCCATGAAGTGTCGTTGGGCCTTCGATGATCATACCATCATCTGTTGCGGTAATATTTGCTCCGAGTTTCTTTAATTCATTTACTACTGCATCAATTCGGTTCGTTTCTTTCACTTTTAGCTCTTCTGCATTTTTAATAATTGTTTTCCCTTTAGCTTGTGTAGCTAATAGGGCAATAATAGGTATTTCATCAATCAGTCTTGGGATAAGCTCCCCCCCGATTTCCGTTCCAATTAAGGCAGAGGTCTCGATTTCAATCGTACCCATTTCTTCGTGGCTACTGTTTTCTGAATCATTCACAGTGAAAGATGCACCCATTGCTTGCAGCACGTCCATAATCCCAGTTCTAGTCGGATTCAAACCTACATTGTTTAAAGTTAGTTTACTATTAGGGACAATTGCTCCAGCAACTAAAAAGAACGCTGCTGAAGAAATATCACCAGGTACAACAACATGCGTAGCCGTTAGCTTTTGGCCACCTTGTAAACGAATCGTTTTATCATTTACAGCAATGGACGCACCAAAGTGTTGGAGCATTTTCTCCGTATGATCCCTAGAAGTCTCGATTTCCTCTACAACAGTTTCCCCGTTCGCATTTAAAGCCGCTAGTAAAATGGCAGACTTCACTTGCGCACTTGCTACAGGCATCTTATAGTGAATAGCCTGTAATTTAGTTCCTTCAACTGCAATTGGAGTAAATTGGCCGTTTTCTCGCCCGATCATCTTAGCACCCATTTGTTTCAACGGATCCGTTACTCTTCTCATCGGACGTTTTTGGATAGATTCGTCACCAATTAAAACCGATGAACCGGAAGAACCAGCTAAAATACCGAGCATTAAGCGGGTGGTTGTCCCGGAATTTCCCGTATAAAGAACTTCATCAGGTTCTTTCCAATTCGTTATTCCGTTGCTAGAGATATTCACTTTTTCGCCATCAATGGCAATCTCCACTCCAAGCTTTTGAAAGCAATCAATTGTACTGAGGCAATCATCACTTTGTAAAAACCCTTCGACTGTTGTAGTCCCTTCTGCTATCGCACCAAACATAATCGACCGGTGCGAGACAGATTTATCGCCAGGTATTCGTATAGTCCCCACTAACGAAGGTTGTTCATAATCTAACTTTTTGATAGTTGGCAAGGTCATCCCTCCTTATGAAATATACGTTTCAAATGTGGTGTTATTCGCAATACACGCTACAGCCTTTGCACGATCATCTGTCGATTGAAAGCTGATGACTAGTATTCCGAATACATCTTCACGAGTTTCCACAATTCGTAAGTTTGTAATACTTATATTATCCTGAGCTAAATAACCGATGACCTCAGAGATTACACCTGGATAATCTGGTACATCGACATAAAGATCAAATACGCTAAACATTGCCCCTTGTGTATTTATAGGAAGTTCGTCTCGTACTCTTTTAGCGGTTGCGAAATAATCCTCTATCTCACTAGAATCGGCGTATGAAAGCAGGTCCTGTAATTTTGTCATTTCATTGGTCCACGCTTGTAATTGAGCCTTTAGTTCTTTCCTATTTTGGAGAGTTATATCTCTCCAAACAACAGGATTGGCAGAAGCAATTCTAGTTAAGTCTCGAAATCCGCCGGCTGCAAGTTGCTTCGTAAAGGGGTATTGTTCGTTTTCAAAAGATAGTTGATGAACGAGCGAAGCAGCAACTAAATGCGGGAAATGACTAACCACAGCGGTCATATGATCATGCTCTTCCGCCTCCACTTGAACAAGTTTTGCTTTCGTTACCTGAAATAGATTTATTAGCGCTTGAATACGCTCCTTTGATTCATCTTCGAAAGGGGTAAGTAAATAATAGGCATTCTCAAACAGGAAGGCTCTAGCGGCCTCTACACCACTCTTGTGAGAACCTGCCATCGGGTGTCCACCTATAAACGTTATCCCTTTTTCTTTTAATGATATGGCAGCTTTCATAATCTCTTTTTTTGTACTTCCAGTATCCGTTACAATTACTTGTTTTTTTAGTTGCCAATTTGGCATTTCTTGCATCAAGCGAATTGTTTCACTTACAGGAGTAGCAAAAACAATTACGTCTGCAGACGCAGTGCTTTCTTCTAAATTGGTGGCCATCTCATCAATGACACCTATTCTTTTCGCTGTCCGAAGTGTATGACTATTCGCATCGTATCCAATTATTTCCACATCTTTATTGCGTTTTAAACCAAGTGCCAGGGAACCACCTATTAGTCCAAGACCTATAATGTAAATGGTTTGTTGCATTATAAAACGCCTTCCTCTTTTAGAACCTGATCCAACTTTTCTAATAACTCGCTATTTTGCTGTTCGGTTCCAATGGTTATACGAAGGTATCCTGGTTTCCCTAGTGCATTTCCACTTCGAACGATGAATCCTCGTTTCATCAAACCTTGGAATACTACATCGCTATCCGCTTTCACTTCCATTAAGATAAAATTCGTTTGAGATGGAAAGTAATCTAGTTTTCTTTCTTCGCAATATGCCTCGAATTGAGCTTTTCCGGCGTTATTTTTTATCTTACATTGTTCGATGAAAGCTTGGTCCTTGAGACCGATTAGCGCTACTTGTTGACTTAGAACAGTATTATTAAAAGGCTCGCGCGTAGGTTCCAGCTGTGCTATTACTTCCTCTGATCCTACCGCATAACCAACACGGAAGCTTGCAAGACCATAGGCTTTGGAGAATGTGCGCATGATCAATACATTTGGATGATTTTCTAATAATCCAATGGAATCTTTGTAGTTACTATCAGTTATGTATTCTGTGTAGGCCTCATCTAAAACAATTAACACATCTTGTGGTACATTTTCGATAAATTCTTTCAACTTATCACTAGGTGTCAATGTACCCGTTGGATTGTTTGGATTACATACCCAAATGATAGCTGTGTTTTCGTCGACAGCTGCAAGCATATTATCTAAATCATGCTCACCATTTTCAGTTAGAGCGATTTCACGTACTTCTGCTCCTTCTACAATCGCATTATGCTTATATTGACCAAATGTTAAATCAGCCATAATCGTATTCAATCCAGGTCGTAATATAGCTCTTGATACGATTAGGATATTCTCGTCAGACCCATTACCAAATAATAATTGTTTTTCAGAGACGTTTAAATGATTCGCTACAGCTGTTCTTAAATTCGTTGCATATCCATCCGGGTAAATAGCAAAATCTAGATTTGCATCTTTAAAGTATTCTTTTACTTTTGGCGACGCACCGTATGGATTTTCATTGGATGCAAGTTTTGTCACTGACTCTAAGTTAAACATTTTCTTCACTTCATCCGTTGTTTTGCCAGGCTGATATGCATGTAACCCATTTATCTGTTGTTTGAATTTCATTTTAACCCCTCTATTCCATGAATTATTTGAGTAAATCTGGTCTTAAGTGAACAGCGTTATTTAAATAGATATGCTGCACTTCTTCTTGTGATTTTTCCGTATTTACATGCATGAGTAATCGAATACACTTCTCTAACGCATTTGGTACGTCCATTTCATGGGTGCACATGACCGGAACATATGCCCATCCTTCTAAGCCTCTAACGGCTCTAGCTGGAAATGCAGATGTAATATCCGTTGTAGTCGATATGATAACAGAAGCGATATCTTCAGGCAAAATACCATTTGATTTTGCCATTTCTTCTACTAGACGCCTAGTTTCCTGTAGTACTAAGTCATTAGAATCCTCTGTTACTGTAGTTGCTCCTCTAACACCTCTAATCATTCATTTACCCTCCTTAACCCATTGTCGCAGCTGGTTGTCGCATTTTTTAACTTCTTCCATTGAAATTATTTGGACAAATGGATCTCCAATATCCCTTAGTAAGGCAAAATGAAGTTTTCCATTTGTTGTTTTTTTATCTTTTAGCATAAATTTTGATAGAAGTTCAAAGGGGCATAGTAAAATATGTTCAAAATTATAGCCCAGTCTAATCGCTAATTGATACACTCTGTATGCATATCCCGCTGCTACATTGCCATGAAGCTCACTTAGCATTAAAGCTGGAATCATACCAATCATCACTGATTCACCATGCGTGATTTTCCCGTAACCTACAGATGCCTCAATCGCATGACCATATGTATGACCAAAATTTAGAAATTTGCGATAGGACTGTTCTTTTTCGTCTAATTCAACAATTCGTGCTTTTACCCGAATTCCTTTTTCAATCCATTGGACTAATTCTTGATTTTCAATTGCCTTTAAGTTTGGGAGAGCCAAAAATTCAGCCATCCAATTAGCATCGCTGATAATTGCATGCTTTACCACTTCAGCTAAGCCTGAGCGAACTTCTGCTTCTGGTAACGTTTTTAAAAAATGAAAGTCATATATTACTTCCGTAGGTTGATAGAAAGCACCAATCATATTCTTTCCATTTGGGTGATTGATCGCCGTTTTACCTCCAACGGCACTATCATGCGCTAATATAGTCGTTGGAATTTGGTAAAAAGGAATTCCTCGCATAAACGTTGCTGCGACAAATCCAGTTAAGTCCCCTACCGCTCCTCCACCTAATGCAAGTAAAGCAGAATTTCTAGAGCAGTTTTCTTCTAGCAAATAAGTTTGGACCTGATAATACGACTCAAACGTTTTGCATGCCTCACCGTTCGGTACGATATAAACTTTAAATGGTATCGTAAAATTAGAGCGAACATAGTCCTCATGTAAACTCCATACATGTTCATCCGTAACAAACACTAATTGATCATATGTAGCAAGAGTATCTGCATGTCTTTTACAAAAGGATTCTAAAATATTCTCTCCTAAATAAACTTCATATATGGAGTCTTTCGTTTTAACTTGGATCGACATCATTAAAACCCCTTTGTATATGCTCGATGACTTTCTATATCTGCAAGTAATGTGTCTATTTTGTCGCCATGGAAGGTTTCTAATACAGCTTGTGCAATCTCCCATGCAATAACTGCTTCAGCAACTACAGAAGCTGCAGGTACGGCACAGCTATCTGATCTTTCAATACTTGCCTTGAATGGCTCCTTCGTATCGATATCTACACTTTGAAGTGGCTTGTAAAGCGTAGGAATCGGCTTCATCACTCCACGAACTACAATCGGCATTCCAGTAGACATACCACCCTCTAGACCACCTAGACGGTTTGTATCGCGTGTATAACCTTCTGTTTCGCTCCATGATATTTGATCATGAACTTGGCTTCCAAAAAGATTCGCCATTTCAAACCCTAATCCAACTTCTACACCTTTAAAGGCATTAATGCTCATCATTGCCATTGCAAGTTTACCGTCTAACTTACGATCATAATGTACATAGCTGCCAACTCCTGCTGGCATTCCAGAAACGATAACCTCTACTACTCCACCAATCGTATCTCCAGCCTTTTTTGCATTGTCGATAGCTTCTACCATCTTCGCAGATGCTTCCGAATCTAAACAATAAACCGGGTCAGCTTCCACAATCTCACTAATTTCCTCTATTGTCTTTCCATTAGTTAAATCCAAGTTAGCTTCAATCCCACCAATTTTTGTGACGTGAGCCACAATGGATATACCAAGTTTACGAAGCAATTCTTTCGCAACTGCACCTACCGCAACTCTTACAGTAGTTTCTCGTGCAGATGACCGCTCAAGAACATTACGTAAATCACGATGACCATATTTCATGCCACCAACTAAATCGGCATGTCCAGGGCGCGGTCTCGTAATCTGTCTTTTAATATCATCAGGGTCGATATCCTCACCAAGAGGCTCAATACCCATTATATTTGTCCAGTGCTTCCAATCATCATTGTTCACAACTAGGCAAACTGGAGAACCTAACGTTTTTCCGTGACGTACGCCTGATGTAATTGCAACTGTATCTTTTTCGATTTGCATACGTCTCCCGCGACCATGACCACCTTGACGTCGTTTTAATTCTTTATTTATCATTTCAGTCGTTATTTCTAATTGGGCTGGTAACCCCTCAATAATTGCTGTTAATTGTGGTCCATGTGACTCACCGGCAGTTAAGTATCTCATAACGCTTTCCTCCTTCAACTCGCTAAAGTGCTTGTTTATTACTATAACAAAATTTTCAAACAAAGTATAGAAGAAAACTGCCCGAAAAACCTCGGACAGTTCCAATTATATTTTCCGATAAAAAAAAGTGTCCTCGGTTTCAAATCCATACTTGCCAGGATTGAATATCTGTTCGGTACTTCCAACAAAGAGTATTCCTCCAGGTCGAAGCGAATCACTAAAGTTTTGATATATTTGATTCTTTGCTTCTTCTGTAAAATAAATCATGACATTTCGACAAACTATCAAATCATAATTTTTATCATATGTATCTTTCAATAGATTATGTTTTTTAAATGTTACCGTCTTTTTAACCGAATCATTTATTTTATAAAACGGACTTTGATTCTCAAAGTACTTATTTTTCATCACTGTTGGGACTTCGGCTAATGAACGTTCCGGATAAATACCAACTTTCGCACGCTGTATTGCATTTTCATCTAAATCCGTTGCATGAATAGCAACTTGGGATAAAGGGACATGATTGGACAGGACCATTGCAATTGTATAAGGTTCTTCCCCGGTGGAGCATGCGGCACTCCAAATTTTCAAGCGTTTATTTGATGCTAATAGTTTTGGAAATATTTTAGTTTCAAGTATATCCCAGCGTTTTGCATTCCGATAAAACTCGGATACATTGATAGTCATACGATCGAGAAACTCATTTAATAGATCTCGATTCGAGTCAAGCGCTTGATAAAATTCGACAAAATTTTTATATCCCTTTTTTTCATACAAAGATGTAAGTCTACGTCGCATCTGAGCCTCTTTATACGCTGCAAGGTCAATGCCAGTTTTTTTCTTTATGGAATCCACAAATTTAATATAGTCCGGCAAAATAATTTCGCCCCTTTCTGAAACCCTATATTTAGTATATCTTAAACATAGCTTTTCGAACATACAAAAAAGACAGACAAATTGCTCAAAGAACATTGAAATAGCTATAATCTTTTAAAAAGAGAGGATTCCTAGCAGGGTTTTATCATTTTTTAGATAGGAAAGTTCGTTAGTTGGAATTTTGAGTAGTTTAGTTGGAATAACAGAGATTGTAGTTGGAAATTTGAATGATTTAGTTGAAAAAATCGGCCTCCAAGTTGGATTAGTGGAAAATGCCACAAAAAAAGGTTGTTTATGACCGAAGTCATAAACAACCAATTTTGATATTAGTTAATCCAGTTGTTAGCATCTTTTTGGTAAGATACTAGCTCTTCTTGTTTGAAGAATAATCCGATTTCACGTTCAGCGCTTTCTGGAGCGTCAGAACCATGGATAATATTTTTCCCTACAGTTACTGCGAAATCTCCACGGATAGTTCCAGGAGCAGATTCCTTAGGATTTGTAGCACCCATCATTAAACGAGCAGTTGAGATAACATTTTCACCTTCCCAAACCATCGCGAAAACTGGTCCAGAAGTGATGAATTCTACTAATTCACCGAAGAATGGGCGTTCTTTGTGCTCACCATAATGTTGTTCAGCAAGCTCAGTTGGGATTTGCATTAATTTTGCTCCAACTAATTGGAATCCTTTTGCTTCAAAACGACCTACGATTTCACCGATTAAGTTACGTTGTACGCCATCAGGTTTTACCATTAAAAATGTTTTTTCCATAGTTAACACTCCTCGAATATATATAATGGACTTTATACTCCACCGTTACAAATATTATCATTATAATGCATTCTTTTCAAATTAAATTATTAGAAGGTTCGAGTGTCGATTTTAAACAACGCCCAATTAAAATTTTCTTTTACTCATAAACAACGCAATATTTTGTAATGATTTCTTAGCGGAATTTGCAGGTAACTGCTTCACTTCATTTAGCGCTTTTTCCAAATAATTATTACTTATACGTTTAGCAAGATTAATACCGTTGGATTCGCGAATTTTCGCCAATAATAGTTGTCGATTTTCGTTACTAATCGACCCTTCTAATATTTCTCTTAACAACGGTTGGATAATAGGATCGTTTTTAACATAAAGAACAGGTAAAGTAATATTTCCTTGGGCAAGATCAGATCCAGCTGGTTTTCCTAATTGTTCGTCGGTTGAAGTAAGGTCTAGAATGTCATCAATTATTTGGAAAGACATACCCACAAAATAACCAAACCGCTTCAAATGTCTAACTGTTTTCTCATCTGCCCCGGAGGCAATAGCTCCTAATTCGCAGCTTGCAGATATTAATATGGCTGTTTTGCGTTTAATCCGCCGTAAATAGTCACGAACTGTTTGTTCGAGATAGTGTTTATCCTCTATTTGGATAATTTCCCCGATGCATAGTTCCACCATCGTTTGTGATAACACTTCATGTGCATATGTATTTTGTAAATCTGTTATGTATTCAATAGCGTTTGCAAAAAGAAAATCCCCTGTATACATCGCTACCCGATTATTCCATTGTGCCTTCACCGTTGCTCTACCACGTCTTGTTTCTGCGTCGTCAATTACATCATCATGGACGAGAGAAGCCATATGAATGAGTTCAACAGTAACAGCTACATTTTTAATAGAGTCTATTGAATAATTTCCAAATTTCGCTGCAAGTAGCACGAAAACAGGTCTAATTCGTTTACCTCCAGCTAGTAGTAAATGGAGAGACGCCTCATTCAGTAAGTGAGATGATGAATTCACCGCTATCGCTAATTCTTTTTCGATGATATCAAGATCCGATCTTAAATCGGAATAGAGTAACTTTAACTTCATCTTATCCACGGTTACAACCTCACTCACTTAAATATCTTTTTTGTACCCTATATGTCTAGCAGCTGCTCCACCACTGTAAGGATTACTCGTTACATTTACTAAGCCCACTTTTTCAAACAGCTTAGATAACTGTGCTCTATTTGGAAACTCTTTAGCAGATTCCTGTAACCATGAATATTCTTTATAGCTTTTCGCGAAAAGCTTCCCAAATATCGGCATGATGTAGCGAAAATAAAAACGAAATAAACCATTGAATAATTTTGAATCTGGTTGAGAAGTTTCTAAACAAACAACCATTCCGCCTGGTTTAGCCACACGATTCATTTCACTTAGTACTTGTGTATAATCTGGTACATTGCGTAAGCCAAAACCAATCGTAACATAATCAAAAGAATTATCTTCGAAAGGTAATTCCATTGCGTTTCCTTGTATTAACTCTATTTGAGATATATTCTTTACTTTTTCTAAGCCAACATTCAACATATTTTGACTAAAATCTAATCCACGAACCTCACCAGTTGGTCCAGTTGCCTCAGCAAGTGCAATTGTCCAATCTGCTGTTCCACAGCATACGTCCAATGCTTTGCTTCCGGGTTTTACTTGCATGGCATTCATCGTATCTTTACGCCATGCTTTATGCTGTTGAAAACTAATAACCGAGTTCATCGAATCATAATTATCGGATATCTTTTCAAAAACTTCATGCACATGTTGTTCTTTTGTTTTTCCCATGGTTTAACCTTCTCTCAACTGCTTTTCTAAGGTGCATATTTTTAATTTGTTTAAAATAATACTTTTTAGCTGGTCTTGTAATAGCTCGGAGTTTTTAATCTCATTTATGAGTAACGATTCCACTTTTTCTATCTCTGTTTGTAGCAAATTGATATTAGCTTGTAATTGACTAGATTTACTAATATAAAAAGGTTGCTTCCCTTGTTCAAAGGCTGCTAGCTCTTTTTTTAATGTGATAAGTAGCAGGGATTCCTTCATAAAAAATACATAGTCGTGATAGGAAAAATATTCCAAAAATTGTTCGATAGATTTAGATTCTATCAGTTGGATCGATTGAATTAGTTCATCAAAGCTATATAATTGTCGATCATAAAATCTAGTTTTGTTCTCAGATATAGCAGCGATACCTTCGGACAATTGCTGGATTAACTCTAATTGTTTGTCGCTTGCAAGCAGCTGATAATATTTACCACTATAATAATCCCCAGCTAATACTTGTAGCTGCTGTGCTTTCGTTGTTGCATTCGACTCTTTTACTAAGTCGTGGGCAGCTAACGCAGAAAAGATAAGCGTCACTGCAATGGCGGACTTTCTTTGAGAATCTTCCCATTCTTCCCCATTCAAAAGTGGCAAAAGTGTAAAAAACAAACGCTCTTCATCAATGACAGGAGCCCCGGTATATTTCAACAACGTATTTTGCTGAACTTGTTTGAGAATACCATCTTTATACTGTTTTATATGTTGTTTGATCAATGCTTCGTTCATACACTTTACTCCATTTCCCAACCGCGCTTAATCTGTTTATCAGGCTATATAAAAATTATTTTTTCGCATCAGATTGAATAATACCATTTGCAGAATGGATAGATGCTTTTCCTCTGATTTTCATGGCTGACGTATGCTCGGTAAACTGGGCAATCATTACTTCACCCATATCTAGTTTTTCAGAATGATGAAATTTTGTATCTGTTCCTCTAGTAAGTCCAATTACATGAACTCCATCTTCTTCTGCTTTTATCAAAATATAATCTGAACCAGACATAATATAGTCTCCTTTGTTCACAGTCTTTTTCCATCATACCATATTCTAAAGCCGACATCCAAAGGTGTTACTTCATCTTTATAAAGGAAAGTATTTCCGAACGCTTAACATCGTCCGTTTCTAAAATTCCGCGTGCTACAGCAGTGATCGTTTTTGCACCAGGTTTTTTAATACCTCGCATCGTCATACACATATGCTCAGCTTCCACAACTACGTAAACACCGTGCGGATTAAGCATTTGCATAATATCATCTGCCACACTTGAAGTGATTCTTTCTTGCAGCTGAGGACGTCTAGCAGTTGTCTCTACCGCTCTAGCAAGTTTGCTTAAACCAGTAACCACGCCATTACGTGGAATATATGCAACATGTGCTTTTCCATAAAAAGGTACTAAATGATGCTCACACATGGAGTAAAAAGGGATGTCCTTTACTAATACTAATTCTTCATGGTCTTCGTTAAAGACGGTTTTAAAATATTCCTTAGGATCCTGATGTAAGCCTTCGAACATTTCTGCGTACATTTTAGATACTCTTTTAGGAGTTTCTAAAAGTCCTTCTCTAGTTGGATCTTCTCCGACTGCCTCTAAAATCATTTTAACAGCTTCTTCTATCTTGTTCAGATCGACATTTGTCATCTGTGGACCCCCTAAAACTATGTATTATATAAATTGCATCTTAGCATATGAAATACTTATTTAATATAAATTTATCATATAGCAGCATTTTTAGTTTCTAATTGAAAAGAACGGCTACCGTGAAGCAAGCTCCACAATAACCGTTCTATGTACTACAACATCAGTTATTTAACTGCGTCTTTAAGTGCTTTACCTGGTTTAAACGCAGGTACTTTGCTAGCAGCGATGTCGATTTCTTTACCTGTTTGTGGGTTACGTCCCTTACGAGCAGCACGTTCACGAACTTCAAAGTTTCCAAAACCGATCAATTGAACTTTTTCACCATCTGCAAGAGCAGTTTGAATTGATTCAAATACAGCCTCAACAGCTTTAGTAGCATCTTTTTTAGAAAGTTCTGTAGCTTCAGCAACAGAGTTAACTAGTTCAGTTTTATTCATACCATTCACCTCCTCTCAAAGGAAGATAGCTTCAATCCTGTAAAAAGAGTATCACAACAAAAAAACCTTCGCAACACTATTTACACGTATTTCACTAAGTTTCCTCAAAAAAAAGGCATTTTAACGCAATAACAGGACTTTTTGCATAGTCGCAAAAAGTCCTGTATTGGATTTACAATATAAATGTGACCATCCCTCGATCACCTTCGTTAACCATTCTTTCTATCGTTTGTCGCATTCTTTTCTTCGCAACATCCGATACACTTTCTGTTTTATATCGCAAACTTTCCTTTAGGACCTCCACTAGTGAAGTTCCGAAAACCTGTGTTTGCCATAATGCATCTCGATCGTGTAAATATCCATGTTTTAAATCCTTTAATAGTTGCTGACTATGAAATTCAGAACCGATTAATGGGGCAAATTCAGCTTCCATATCTACTCGAATGATATGAAGCGAAGCGGCTTTAGCTTTTAAACTGACACCATAGAAATTATTTTGTTTAATAATTTCTGGTGCTGTCGGTTGAAAATCTTGAATAGTTGGTAATGATACGCCGTAGCCATGTTTTTTAGCTGCTTCTAATGCTTCGGAAAATTTATTGTATGCCTTTTTAGCTGTTGAAGCCTCTTTAACAAATAGCAGCCAATCCTTTTTCGATTCGATCGGCTCCTCTAGCCATTCATCACAAACTTCTTGAAATACTTCAGGCTTCAAGCCAATTTGTATGCATGCAGATCCTCTTCCTGGGTTAGCCTCGACTACTTCTGCCGACTGTATAAAAGGAACCTGCTTAAATCTAGAAGCTAATTCTTTCACGTCTTTCATTTTAGAAACGATTTGCAGCCATTCTTGTAAAGAGGAAGTAATGGCGTTATTAACAAAATGATCCGGTTCTAATACGTCCGTCCAATCTGGCTTAACTAATTCAATATCCGTGATCGGAAATTCATAGAGTGCTTGTTGGAGTATGTATTGAATTTCCTCAGCAGTCATGCGATCAACGGCAGTTGCAATTACTGGAACTTCATGTTGTCTTTGTAACTCTTCACTTAATTGGATCGTTTCTAAATGACCTGGATTTTTGCTATTTAAAACGATAACAAATGGCTTTCCAATCTCTTTCAATTGAGTGATGATTTGTTGCTCTGCAGTTTCAGCAGCTAGGCGCGGGATATTATTTACTGTTCCATCTGTTGTAACCACAATCCCGATTGTAGAATGATCTCTGATTACTTTGTCTGTGCCGATTCTAGCTGCTTCTTCGAAAGGTATTGCTTCGCTATGCCACGGGGTATGCACAAGCTTTTGACCTTCTTCACCAGAATGCGTTTTAATGCCATCAATCATGTACCCCACACAATCTACTAATCTAATCTGTAATCGAAGCTGGTCTTCCCCTAAATGAATATTTGTCCCGTGTGCAGGCACAAATTTAGGCTCAGCTGTCATAATTACATTACCAGGAGAACTTTGTGGCAATTCATCTTGTGCACGTAAACGCTCAGCCTCTTCTTGGATGTTCGGAATTACAACTAACTCCATTACACGTTTGACAAAAGTAGATTTACCAACTCGGACAGGACCGACTACACCAATATACACATCACCATTCGTTCTTTCTGCTATCTGTTCATACAGTTTACTCGACATGGATACTCTCCTTTCTTAGCAATTTAATATATGCACAAAAAAAACGTTTCATGCATATAGCACAAAACGTCCTTTTAAAAAACAAATAGGTATAAAAAAGTGCTGAGTAAACACTAGGTTCAAAATGCTTTGTAGAATAAATAATACCATTGATTTCCGTTTCAGGAGGACGCTTTTCGCAGGGTGCGCGATGAGCTATCACCTTCGCTGACGCGCAGAAGCACCACGAGGTAGCACACTAAGACTGTCATCTCCTTTATCGGTAGGAAAGTAACTTTTCTCTAGTTATTCTATAATGCAATTACCTGTTTCTAAGAGTTATGGGAGGTCCGCGGACAGACAAACGCTGTAAGATTAGCGAAAAAAGGGAGGCTGGCTGTGACTACTTCACATCCAGCCTCCCTTAAAAAATCATACGGTAATCATTTAGCAAAACTTCTGTTCAAAGTCATTCGAAAATGATAAAAACAGATTCTCTCATTTATTTATCATAAACACTGGTTCATTCTTTTCATTTACTGTATAGGGAAGGGAATACGCTGGGACTACGGCGAAATTATCCGTTAATAGAAAACGAATATCATCTCCTGGCTTTATCTCTTCTTCAGTTTCATGAAGCATTCTATTCAATTCTATAGAGTAATCTACATAGACTTTCCCGTCTCCAGTAGCTACTATCGGTAATTGGGTATCAGAATAAGGGCTCTGTACAGATAATTCTTTGTTATATCCCATTTTTTTAAAGTCAAGCTTAAAAACACCTTCTGCAATCGTTTCTGCTACAGGTCCGTATCCATTTATACCTTTTCGATAATTAATATCTCGTAGTGTATCTGCAATGCGTAAATCCACTAATTTAACTGTCGGATTGTTTTCTACATCCATCAATACATATTGATAAATACCTCCAGCTTCAAACGAATTAGCGGGAGCCTCTCCAAGTTTAGATGGAACGATTTTACTAAAGTCAATCGGGTATTTTATGTATTGATCCGTTTCTTGGTCGCGAGTTTTAATCGGCAATAGTCCACCGGAATCATCGCGAAAACTATCCACAGCATTTTGAACTGCATTTAGTTGATCTTCATATGGCAATAAATTTTCAGGCTCATAACCACTCTTATAACCACAGCCTGCTAAAAAAGCTGTTAGCATAATGACAACAGCAATAAGTTTAACGTTTTTCATAGGAATCTCCTTATTAAGCCCTAGTTGGGTTAGCTATTATATAGATCATCGTAATGAAACCTATAAACAATAATATGTATGCAATTAATCCTAAAATAAACTTTATGGGTTTGTTATTTAATTTGTTTTTTACTAAAAACATAAGAGCCATTGCTAAAAACATACAGCCCATAGACCCAAATGATATCCACATTTTATCCATTGATGATACTAGTAACACCACAACAACTTCCACACCTTTCTACAATAAAAAAGTATACCACAAAATAAAAGCACTGTACCCCCTTTAAGGTCAAAACCTGTTTCTATCGTTGTCGAAAGACTTCGGACAGATTTGTTGCAATAATATTACTGGTTTATTTTATGAAATGCTGGTCGTGAAGAACGTCACGACCAGCATTTCTTTTCTCTGTATGATTAAATATTATTCGTCAAAAAAGAGTTGTTTTTTACAACAACTCTTTCCATTTGTGACAAATTTAGAACGTTTTATAATCTTCTAATTCGTGTTTTTTTGTACGATGCATAAGAATGTCTACAGCCTCTTTTGGATTAACCTGTTCAAATAAGACAGAATACAATGCTGCTGTAATCGGCATGTCAACTTGTTGTTTAGTAGCAAGTTGATATGCTGCTTTTGTCGTCCGAACACCTTCCACAACCATGCCCATCTCATCTAACACCTTTTCAAGTGTCGCACCCTTACCTAACATATTTCCGGCACGCCAATTGCGAGAATGCACACTTGTACATGTTACGATCAAGTCTCCCATTCCCGTTAAGCCAGAGAACGTATACGCTTGGGCACCTAAGCTAATGCCTAGACGAGAGATTTCTGCAAGACCTCTAGTGATAAGTGCTGCTTTTGCATTATCTCCATATCCTAACCCATCAACAATTCCAGCAGCTAAGGCTATTACATTTTTGAGCGCTGCTCCAATTTCTACTCCAATAACGTCATCGTTTGTATAGACCCTGAAATATTTGTTCATAAACAAATCTTGAACCTTTTCAGCAGCACTCATATTTTCACTTGCCACTGTAATTGTTGTTGGATGCTTTAAGACTACCTCTTCTGCATGACTAGGACCGGATAACACGACTATAGCTTCCATGACATCCTTCGATAGTTCATCCTCAATCATTTCAGATATTCTTTTTAGGGAATCAGGTTCAATTCCTTTAGAAACATGTACAAATAGCTTCTTTTCATCCAAGAAAGGTAGCATGTTTTGGCAAACTTCTCTAATCGCTTTAGTTGGAACAGCAATCACAATAACATCGGCATGTTTGATTGCTCTTTGAAAGTCACTAGTAGCTCTTAAATTAGCTGGTAAGATTGTATCTGGCAAATACTTTCTGTTTGTATGCTCTGTATTTATTTCTGTGGCTTGTTCATTTCTGTGTGACCAAAGTAGACAGTCATGATCATTGTTTGCAAGGACCATTGCTAAGGCTGTTCCCCAGCTTCCTGCACCTAGTACAGTTACTTTTTCCATCGCTATTTCGCTCCTTTAAAACTAATAGGATTAAGTTCTTGCGCGCGTGATAATCCGGATTGGAGTTCCTTCAAAGTCAAAGGACTCCCTAATACGATTTTCTAAAAATCTTTCATAAGAAAAATGCATCATTTCTGGCTCATTAACAAATACAACGAAAGTAGGTGGTTTAATAGCCACTTGAGTCGCATAGTATATACGCAGTCTTTTCCCTTTATCAGTTGGAGCAGGGTTTCTTGCTACTGAGTCTTCGATTACCTCATTCAATACGGAAGACTGTACACGCATTGCATGATTTTCACTTACCTGGTTAATAACAGGTAAAAGTGCATGGACACGCTGCTTAGTTTTAGCAGACACGAAAACGATCGGCGCATAATCCAAAAATTGGAAGTGATCTCTAATTTTCTTAGTCATCACATTCATCGTTTTATCGTCTTTTTCAATAGCGTCCCATTTGTTCATAACAATAATTACTGCTTTACCAGCTTCATGTGCGTAGCCAGCAATTTTTTTATCTTGTTCTTGAATACCTTCTTCTGCATTCAGAACGACTAAAACAACGTCCGAACGTTCAATTGCTTTCAACGCACGTAATACGCTGTATTTCTCCGTAGTTTCATATACTTTCCCTTTTTTACGCATACCTGCTGTATCGATCATTACGTAATCTTGATCATCGAACGAGTATTCCGTATCAATCGCATCTCTTGTTGTTCCAGCGATATCACTAACGATTACACGTTCATGTCCCAAAAATGCGTTGATCAAAGAAGATTTCCCTACATTTGGACGTCCAATTAGGGAAAATTTAATAACCTCTTCACCATATTCTAAATCCTCTACGTCAGGGAAATTCTTCGCAACTTCATCTAGTAAATCCCCTAATCCAAGCCCATGTGATCCGGAGATTGGGAAAGGCTCGCCTAATCCTAAAGCGTAGAAGTCATAAAGCATATCACGCATATCAGGATTATCTATTTTGTTAACAGCCAATACAATTGGTTTTTTTGTTTTATACAAAATTTTAGCAACATACTCGTCTGCAGCTGTAATTCCTTCACGACCATTCGTCAAGAAAATAATTACATCTGCTTCGTCCATTGCAATTTCTGCTTGTTGCTTGATTTGTTCTAAAAATGGTTCGTCGCTTAGTTCAATACCACCTGTATCGATAATATTGAATTCATGTGTCAACCAATCGGCAGAACTATATATACGATCACGTGTTATACCTGGAATATCCTCCACGATAGAAACACGTTCTCCTACGATTCGATTAAATATAGTCGATTTGCCAACATTTGGCCTACCAACGATTGCTACTACTGGTTTAGTCATTACTTATTCATCCTTCCAACTTCGTCTAAGTTGTATTATACAACAAAAAGACAAAAACAGGCGACTTTATTGAAGTCACCTGTTTTTAGTAGGGTATAGTTTAGTTATTGTTAGTGAAGCCTTTCAGCTTGTCTCCTAGGACATCGCTAATTGAAAATCCTCGTGATTCTTCAGGTATTTGATAATCTTCCATATTGTACTGATCTTCATTTTCCACTAATTCTTTAATACTTAAAGACAGACGTTTTTCTGCACTGTTAACTTCAATTACTTTAACTTGTACTTCTTCGCCTTCTTTTAACACCTCTTGTGGATTACTAATATGCTTATGTGCAATTTGAGAAATATGCACAAGCCCTTCTACTCCAGGGAATACTTCAACAAACGCACCGTACGAAACAAGACGTTTAACTTTCCCAGTAAGCACTGCTCCTTTTGAAGCCTTTTCTTCAATCGCAGCCCAAGGTCCAGGAAGCGTATCTTTAATAGATAAAGAAATTCTTTCTGCATCACGGTCAATAGATAAAACTTTTACTGTTACTTCTTGCCCTTCAGATAAAACATCTGCAACATTGTCTAAATGCTCATACGAAATTTGCGAAATATGAACAAGCCCATCTACTCCACCAATATCCACGAATGCGCCGAAAGAAGCCAGACGTTGCACTGTGCCTGTAAGGATGTCCCCACTTTTAATAGAGTCAAATGTTTGTTGCTTTGTAACAGACTTTTCATCTTCTACTACAGCTTTATGAGATAGAATTAGTCTATTTTTATCTTTTTCGAACTCAACAATTCTAAAGGTCATAACTCTCCCTTTATAATCTTCAAAGGATTCCACAAAATGATCCTCTATTAACGAAGCAGGAATGAAACCGCGGACACCTAGATCTACTACTAGGCCACCTTTTACCACTTCTTTCACTTCTGTTTCAATTATTTCACCAGATTGGAATTGCTTTTCCAGCTTCTCCCAAGCTTTTTCTGCATCCACTCTTCTTTTAGAGAGGACATAGTTTGCTTCTTCTACTTTTGTAATCATTAATTCTAATTCGTCACCGATGGAAACGGAGTCGGATGCTTTTTCAATATGCAAGCTAGATAGTTCACTTATAGGAACTATTCCATCAAAAGGTGCTCCATCAATTGATACGATGATAGATTTCTCATCTACTTGTGCAACTGTTGCTTTTACTAGGTCACCCTCTTTAAACTCATTCGTGTCGTTTAAGTTCATTTCTTCTGACATATGATATTCCTCCTTCACAGCGTCTCTATTCTATTTTATGCGAATTGGCACAGAATTACAAAAGGAAGCCCTTTGAAAATGAAAAGATTCCAACTATTTTGATTTGTGCTGCTCTAATAACTGCGAAATTTTCTCCATGATTACTTCTGTAACCTCATCAGCAGAAGCCTTTCGCTCACGATATGGAGCAATATCAATCGGTTCACCATAAACAACTTTTAACTTTTTAAAAGGTTTATATGGACCAATGATAGCACATGGAACTACATTCGCTTCTCCACGTAATGCAAAAAATCCTGCACCACTAAATCCTTTTCCGAGCTTACCATCTTTACTTCTTGTCCCTTCAGGAAATAATCCAACTACCTCGCCATCTTTTAGAAGCTTAATAGCTGTGCGAAGTGCATCACGGTCGCTCAGCCCTCTTTTCACTGGAAAAGCATTTACACCTGGTAAAATCCCTTTTAATAATGGGAGATTAAATAATTCTGCTTTAGCCATAAAATGTACCGGTCTGGGAGCAAGAATTCCAACGACGGGCGGATCTAACGCATTAATATGATTGGCACATAATAATATTCCGCCCTCTTTTGGAAAGTTTTCTGTACCTATTACATCAAAGCGATAAATTGGTTTTAACGCGGAGAATACAACGGTTTTTGCAAAGGAATATAAATTCAACTTAAGACATCCTTTCTTTTGCAAGCTGCATAATTTTTTCCGATACTTCTTCAACCGTTAAGTATGTCGTATCAATATAAATTGCATCGTCTGCCTGTATTAATGGAGAAGCTTCTCGTTCACTATCTAGTTTGTCTCTAAGAGCAATCTCTTGCTTCAATTCCTCTAAATTCGTTTCGATTCCTCTATTTTGGTTATCTAAATATCTTCTATTCGCTCTTTCTTCCACACTGGCACTCATAAAAATTTTCAGCTCAGCATTTTTTAATACATGCGTACCTATATCTCTACCATCCATAACGATACTTCCGTTTCTACCCATTTCCATTTGTCTTTTAACCATCTCTTCACGCAATGTGGCATGTGCAGCTACCGCTGAAACTGATGCTGTCACTTCTTTTGAACGAATTTCTTCAGTTACAGCCACATTATCTAAAAATACTAATTGCCCATCTGGAGAAGGTTTTAATTCAATAGAGGTTTCCTTTAATAAGTTCGTTAATTTATGTTCATCTTGCAAATCTATGTTTTGTTGCAGTGCTTTATACGTAATTGCTCGATACATCGCACCTGTATCAACATATGTATATCCTAATAATTCTGCGGTCTTTTTGGCAATCGTACTTTTTCCTGCTGCAGCTGGGCCATCAATGGCTATTTGTATTTGTTTTTTCAATCTATTTGCCTCCACTCTATTCCTTAACATTTTATCATATAACCCTACCAATGAGGAAAAAAGTCAGTTTTCAAAATGATAACTTTTCAAAAAGTTGCTTTCAATTATAAGAGGCTACCCAAAGTTATACTTTGAGCAGCCTCTTTTTTTTAATTAACTCAATCCACTTCATATAACAATTACATAAACGCTGATTTCCACTCTAGGCGGACGCTTTCCGCGGGCACGGCTAGAGCCTCTCGCTCGTGCTGTTCCCGCTGGAGTCTCCGCCTGACGCTCCGATCAACTGAATCAACTTTTTATAACAGAACAAAAAATTCGTGTAAGTTATTATAAAATAATATTAACTCAATGTTTTTTTACGAATTAATAGTTGACGTTCAAAACAAAATCGAACTATTTGCTGCTTATCTAAATCATCGGTGTCCGTAAACTGTAAAGAAGCAATAGTCAGAGATCCTTTTTCAAAAATTCTAATTACTTGTGCTAGCGTCGTGACATATTTAATATCCCCATTGTTAAATAATAATGGGATTAATAATGTTACTTCGTCTCCAGCTTTAAAGTTAACGTCCTTATTTAAAATAACAGCTGTTCCGCCGGCACTAATATCATCCGTCACAAATTGGTATCTTTCTTCCTCAAATTGAACCGAAATATCTACAGAAGTACTAACCCGTACAAAATCTCTTCGTTGAATACGCAAAAATTCGGATTCCGCTGGAAGTGCAAGCTTAACCACCGGTATTTGTTTTGATATTTTTCCTAATACCTCTGTCTGAAAGGCATAAACAGCCTTTGTTTCTTCTACAAACGTCGCTCTTAGCTGCATACCGTCCATTAAAAATACGGTTCGGTTGGATAGTGTATCCATGGGGTAATCGATATAAATAAATCGATCGTCTAAATCTACCACTTTACATCGATACTTTTCTGTTTTATCCGTAAAGGTTGGCTCTAACGTTAATTGTGTACCTAGTTTGATTTTCATACGCAACCCTCTTCAATGTCATAATATAGTTATTATTATGACACTGAATGGATTATTTTTCTACAGAAAAAAGTTTTATGGAAGCTTTTCTGCATGTAAAATTTCGTGGTTTTCGGTATCGATATAAATTTTATATGTGCCAATTGAATCATTTCTAGCTAAAATTTGATAGGCCAAACGTTGTTGAAGTTGTTTATTTTCTACGTATGCTAAACGCTCTTCCTCAATAGTAAAGTTGCTTGAAAAAAGCTCCCCTTTATTTATTGGCACTAGTTCTTGCTTATCAATTTTTTCTTTCTGAATGTATTCCATTGCATTTAAACCGAGCAATTCCCCATTATCCTTTGCAATTTTTAATTGGATGCCATCCGCATAAATCAATGCATCGTTATTTTTGTCTTTTCTAGCAAAGGCTAAATGCCAGGCGATTGAGTTTTCTCGAAATTCTACCATTTCCGTGTCTGTAAAACCTAATGTTTTTATATATTCAGCGGATTTGTCTTTCATTTGCTGGACGTTTATAGTTGTCTTTTCAAAAGGTCTCTCCAATAGAAAAGATAGGATATGTCCACCTTTTTTCGTTAAGTCTGCGTACCCTATTCGAATACCTTTATGGAATTCAATATGATAAAACGGATAAGGTGCATCCTTCGAACTTTCGGTTATGTGAATCTTTGCATCTTTAAATTCGGGAAACATTTCAACAAATCGTTGTTTAGCTTCATCCACCGTTATTTCGGCATCTTTAATATGCTGAAGGTCTTTCTTCTTTTGCTGATCGGTTTCACTAGCAGTCATTGGAAAGTCGCTCTCCGTATATGCCTTTGCAGAGTTACCAAGTGATTTCCAATTTTTTTCACCACTTTGATCTAATTTATTTTGAACAAAGGTTTTTACGATGTAATCTTTGCTTCCACCGTCCCTGTTCGTAAATGCCCACTGGTCTGAAAGTGCTAGTAAATTTTCTCTTGCACCTGCCATGTTCTTTTGCCATTCCTCAATTGGAACCTTGCCATTTTTCACTTGTACAGCACCATTGCCTAATCGGTTTAAGTAATTCATCCATACTGCGGATGTTTCAGTACTAATTGGCAATGAACTGATAGAATTTCTAATATCCGAAGAAATTCTCCATACATCATCTAATGGCTGTTCTAGTGCTTTCTTATCTGTAAATAGCATGGTCTGATCGACGGACTCTGATAACTTTGTTAGCTTTTCTGAAGCCGAGGTCAATTGATTGGAGTATTGCACAGCTAAAGCATTTTCTAAACGTTTGTTTTGAGATTGAACAGAGAAATGATACATAAGGAAAATAACTGCAACGGAAGATACGATTACCCATATAATTTTTTTCATTTTATCTCCTTATGCACAGAAAATATGCTGTCCGATTTTTTTAATTTGTGGTCTTGACCAAATCCATTTGCTTGTCGCAGTATCTGGATTGAAGTAATAAATTGCGTTTTCGGTTGGATCCCACCCATTCAGTGCGTCTAACACTGCTTCCTTTGCCCGTTCATTTGGTTCTAGCCAAATTTGTCCATCTGCCACTGCTGTAAAAGCTAAAGGCTGAAAAATTACTTCAGAAACGGTATTTGGAAAGTCGGCATGTTCAATACGGTTTAAAATTACCGCTGCTACAGCAACTTGCCCTTCATAAGGCTCACCACGTGCTTCACCATATACAGCATTTGCAATCAATTTCAAATCTTTTTCCGAATATTGGGGTGGAAGCTGCATATTGGTGCTCTCTTCTTTTTTGTTTTTTACCTGTTTATCTAAATCGACTCCACCATAATACGTAAAGCTATTTCCTTTATTAATCTGCTCGTGAACAAATTTTTTATCAAATTCAGAAACACTCACTAATTTTTTCTTCGTGTTTTCACCTAGCAGACCATCAATTGGCAGACCATATTTTTCCTGGAAATTTCTCAGGGCCCAGTAGGTGCTATAGCCAAATTTGCCATCTATCTCACTCTTATAAAATCCTATATACTGTAGCCTAGCTTGGAGTTCGATAACGTCGTCTCCATAAGCACCTCGTTCTAATACTTGAGCAGAGAAAGCCTGGGTTGTTGGTTGCTCATAGATTAAGGAATAACTAACCGTACAAAATAGCAAACTAATCAGGATGTATTTTATTTGTTTCAAACGACATCTCTCCTTTTTTCTTAGCATGGAGTAAGATGTGTTAAAATATACAAAAAAAATCTAGCAATTAGCTAGACTTTTTCTTCAACATAATATTCATGATCCGCGTATCGTTTTCTGCGAGACAAAACATGAGCTTTCTTCACTTTGGATAAACTTAATAGCCACAAAAACAGCATAAATGGTACCATCAATAAAAGCTCCAAGCCTGAAATGCCTAAAATACTATTATAAATAGTATGCAACGCTAGTGGTGCGATTAATGCATAAAATATTTCATAACGAGATTTTGATAAGGTTGCAAACTTTGCTCTTCCGATATAATACCCCATCAAAACACCGAAAAGGGCATGACTGGATACCGGAAGAATGGCCCGTAAAAAGGCAGCCTCCATACCAAAATTCACTAGGTACAAAATATTTTCAACGGTCGCAAAACCTAGCGCGACACTTGCCCCGTATAAAATACCGTCATAAGGATCATCGAATTCCACATGTTTGTAGATAGCAACAATAAGAACTAGCCATTTGAAAAACTCTTCAAGTGCACTCGTTACAATAGCTTGATGTAAAAATAAAGAAGAAAAAATCTGTTCCTCTTGAAAAACATGTTGGATAAATAAAATTGGAAATGTTAATATAGCGCCATAAATAAATGTATGTAACAATAATCTGGAGGGTTCTGCAGAAATTTCTTTACGCAAGTAAAAATAACTTAATAGTGCTAAAGCAGGGGCTATTGCAACGGAAAGTAGTATGAACATAAACTTACTCCTTCCATTTCATTAATACTATTATACCTTATATTCGCAAATTATGGGAGGTACTTACAATGAAAACTATTTTACTAATTCACACAGGTGGGACTATTTCAATGCAGGTGCATGCTGAAACAGGGGCTGTTGTTCCAGCTGATCAAAATCCACTTTTAATCGAGGCGGAAAAACTTAGATCTTTAGCCAAAATAGTAGAAATAGAGGCTTTTAATCTTCCTTCACCTCATATTACACCTGTCGAAATGATGGAGCTAAAAAAGCTAATTGATCACTATATCTTAACTGACGATATAGACGGGGTTGTTATCACACATGGAACAGACACATTAGAAGAAACTGCATACTTTTTGGATCTCACCGTTGATACAGAAATTCCAATAGTAATCACTGGAGCAATGCGCTCTTCCAATGAAATAGGGTCAGACGGGCTATATAATCTTATGTCTGCTATCCAAGTCGCTGCCTCCGATGATGCAAAAATGAAAGGTGTGCTAGTTGTATTAAACGATGAAATACATACTGCGGAAAACGTGACAAAGACTCACGCAAGCAATGTGAGTACTTTTCAGAGTCCTCAATATGGACCTATTGGCTTTATATCAAAGTCAATCGTACATTTTCATCACTCACCCAATCAACGCATCGTTTTTCCAATTGAGCATATCGAGAAAAAAGTCGCAATGTTTAAAGTATATGCAGGCATGGAGCCAGACTTGCTCAAAGCGTCGATCGATTTAGGTTATGATGGAATAGTATTGGAGGGCTTAGGTCAAGGAAATGTGCCTCCTAGCCTTGTTTCTGTCATTGAAGAAATATTAAATAAAGGTATTCCTATCGTTTTAGTATCCAGATGTTTTAATGGAATTGCACAGGATGTGTATGGCTACAAAGGTGGAGGTAAAGGCCTTAAAGATGCAGGTGTCATATTTGCACAAGGCTTAAATGGCCAAAAAGCAAGACTTGCTTTACTTATTGCATTGAATCATCCCGAACCGGAAAAAGCGAGGGAGTATATATTTTAGGTAGATATTGCAAAAGAGTAGCAGTCGTAACTGAGTTTACGGCATGCCACTCTTTTTTCAATTGTGGTTATAAAGTGAAACTACTTGCTCTCGAAGAATTTTTTCATTTTCTTACAAGTTTAAAATTATGCAAAAAAATCACCCCTAATACCAAAAATTTAGGAATGATTTTTTAAAAAAATTCATTATTTAATGACGAGTTTTCTTTTTATTTCTTTGGCAATTTGCTCTCCATGGAATCGTCCATTTTCGATGAAAATTTCGTTTGCATTATTTCCAGCAGCAATTACGCCCGCGATAAAAATTCCTTCTACATTTGTTTCCATCGTTTCTGTATTAAAAGCAGGTCTCCCTGTCGCACTATCGATCTCAATACCCATTTGTTTTAAAAAAGCATGATCTGGATGATAGCCGGTCATTGCAAATACGTAATCATTAGTTAGTTGGAATTCACCATTTTGAGTATTTTTTAACGTGACGTTAGATATACCTATTTCTATTACTTCTGTATCAAAATGCATTTGTACTTCATTATTTCTTACAAGTCCATCAAACTCAGGTAATACCCATGGTTTTATGCTAGGCGAATACTCACTACCACGATAAGCTACTGTTACATTTGCTCCAGCTTTGTTAAGTTCTAGAGCAGCATCAATAGCTGAATTTTTTCCTCCAATGACCAATACATCTAAACCAAAATACGGATGACCCTCTTTAAAATAATGATGGACCTTCGCTAATTCTTCTCCCGGAATATTCATATAGTTTGGATGATCGTAATAACCAGTTGCAATAACAACATACTTTGCCATATAACTTGCTTTAGATGTTTGCACCTTGAAATGATGAGCTTGTTTTTCTACTTTTTGCACCTGTTCATATTTCCGCACATCAATATTATTTAGTTTTACCACCTCTCTATAGTAAACTAGAGCTTGATTTCTTTTTGGCTTTCTGTCCTCTACTATGAAAGGAACATCGCCTATGGATAATTTCTCACTAGTGCTAAAAAAAGTCTGATGTGTAGGATAATTATAAATAGCCTCCACTACATTCCCTTTCTCAATTACAACCGTTTTTAATCCCACTTTTTGCGTAGAAATAGCTGCTGCCAGCCCGCATGGTCCTCCTCCGACTATTAATACATCTACCTGTTGATTCACAAAAAAACTTCCTTTCTTTCACTTAATGTCTTCCTCTAATAGTTATTAGATGACATTCAGATTTTGCCCCTAATCTTAGTGGAACTGCGGTTGTACCATATCCATTACTAATGAGCTCTGCACTATTTTCTTTTTCACGATAGCTTCCCTTTTCATATATCCCAAAGGGACCAAGGCGTATTTGCCCCCCGTGAAGATGACCTGCTAACAAAAGGTGTGGCTTACTAATTTTTTTGGCATGATTAAAGTATGTAGGAGCATGAGTAGTAAATATAAGGACATCCGTTTCTTTAACTTCTTTGAAAGCCTCAATTATTTTTACATTTCCGGCAAAACCATCATTAATCCCAACGATGCGAACAGAAAAATTACTTTTTTCAAAATGAAGAGAGCTATTTTCTAATATATGAACGCCATTGGAGTATAGGATATTTCGTAGGTTTTGTTCCCCTACCTCGCGATCATTGTTACCGAACACATAACAAGTACTCCCCAACCTAGTAAGTTGTTTAATATTATCGTTTGTTCGATTTAACGGGACGCCTTTTTCCGTTAAATCCCCTCCAATAATAACTACATCTACTTTTCCAAGGAGGCGTTGAATTAGTTTTTCAGATACTTTTCTCCGATGGATATCGGCAATGAAAAAAACATGAAATTGCTTCTCCTCCGTCCATTCGTCGATAAGTAGAGAATGAGTATGCACATTTGTTTGAAAAGCTAAAAATAACATATATAAAAAAAACAACAAAATAATAAACAATACACAACCTAATGTCCATCCTATCAAATATATACCCCCTTACAACACGGAAAAGGACAGGGAATTTCCCCTGCCCTCTACTCATGTTTACTATTGATCATTCTACTCTTCTTTATCAATATGTAAAACTCGGAACCCTGACTTTTCTAAATCAGCTAGAATTCGATCAATTTTCGAATCACTTTCAATCTTCAATACGATACGTCTGAATAGTTTATCTGTCTCATCAAAAGTAACGATTGAAATGACAGAGGCATGATATTTATGGAGCACATCCGTCATTTTTTGAATCCGTCCTTCCGATTCTACAGATGTAAATGTAATGCGCGTTCCTTTACTATTCATACCAAATGCACTTTTAAATTGTTCAACAGCATCATAACGAGTAACTAATCCAAGAAATTTTCCATCCTGAACAACTGCTAGAATCGGGAAATCATGAAGTTTAATCATTGCATTTTCAAAAACATCTTCATAACCAACAAATATATCTTCGTTTGTCATAACATCCGTAACTTTTGTTTGCTCCATGAAAGCTTCTTTGTCAAGAGAGCTATAGAAAAAAGCTTTATACAATAGGTATTTGTTGAACATACCAACATATTTCCCATTATCTAATATCGGTAAAGCATCCATTTCTTTTTCTTCTAAAACACGCAAAGCCGCAGAAACCATAGCATCCACTTGAACTGTTATGCATTTTTCTTTTGGTATCATCACACTTTTTACAAACATATTAGCACCTCTTCCAACTTAGGATATACTTTATATATTCAACATTTTAAAAAAATATCCTTCTTACGTTTATGGTAGTACTAGTTTTTGTCCAACGGAAATTTCATTTGATGTAAGGCCATTTGCAGATTTTATTTTTTCGACTGCAGAAGGGTCATTATAATAATTTACAGCTATACGATACAGTGTTTCATTTTCCTTCACTATATGCGATTTAGAGCTTGAAGTTTCTGTTGGTTCAGTTTTCTCGACGTTAGCTGGTTCTTGTTTTGGTTGTTCTGTCACTTCCACTTTTGGTTCTTCTTTAACTTCTTCTTTTGGCTCTTCGACTGACTGCTCCGTTTCTTCAGGAGTAGTTACTACTGGAGTTTCTACTTTTTCCTCCGTAGTTTCGTCTTTTTTTGTGCCATTATTGATCGTTTGTGTTTCCACATGTATCGTATCATTTTTTACAACTTCTGCTTTATTTGGATCAGCTGCATAAAAAAACTGTACATATATAAATATACTCACTGGTATTAATATGAAAATACAAAAGAC
This sequence comes from Psychrobacillus sp. NPDC096623, assembly GCF_044762655.1. Classification (NCBI taxonomy): domain Bacteria; kingdom Bacillati; phylum Bacillota; class Bacilli; order Caryophanales; family Bacillaceae; genus Psychrobacillus; species Psychrobacillus sp. NPDC096623. The sequence continues at coordinate 497,886 of NZ_JBIWER010000002.1, read as the reverse complement.
AGTTGGGATCAATAGGTTTCTAGATTTTTTCTTTGGTTTCATATTGGCACTTCGTCTTCTTCTTGTTTCATTAGTATCATCATCTTGTCCAATGGATTGTCGATGTTCGTCGATTTTTTTTTGATAATCATCTTGGTTCATTTTATTCCTACTCCATTTCTACCTTCTTATCTACTTCTATTATGACGAATTTTGTAGAAAAAGTAAACTTAACAAATGCATTATAATGGAAGTAGAGTATGAAGTCTTTTTTTCCAATTCATCTCAACCTGATCATTTCTGTTTTCCGTTCTCTTTCCCAAAGTGCTTGGAACGTCCAATTTACATTTGGAGCAACAATGTATAGGTTTTTCTAATAATGGTTGGTCAAAATAATGTAGTAGCTGTTGACGTAAACAAATATCATTTTGAATCATAGCATAAAAATTTTGTATATCCTGCCACTTTTTTTGCTTTATCTGTTTAAATAATTGGATGGTTTCATGTTCATTTAACTGCTCTTTCCAGTACTTTAGAATACGAATTGTTGTCTCTGACTGCTCGACTTCAGCATACTCAGACTTAAAAGCAATTTGAATGTCTTGTTCTTCTGGGAAGTCCTGCATGGCTACGTAAAAGGTTTGTTCAACATCTGTAGAAGTATATAAAAGAGAAGCAATAGCTTGGCCGCCATCTCTTGCGGCCCTCCCCACCTCCTGCATATAGCCTGCGACAGAAGTAGGGATATGATCATGAATAATTTGTCGGATATTATCTTTGTGAATACCCATTCCAAAAGCATTAGTTGCACAAATCCACTCTAATTGTCCTTGTTGAAATTGTTGTTGGATCAGTATACGGTCACTTTGCTCCATTTTTGCATGATAATACGCAACAGAAACCCCTTTTTCTCGTAGAATTGCAGCATACAATTCGGTCTTTTTACGTGATTGTGTATAAATTATCCCAGGACCTTCTGTCGAGGTGACTCTGCCCATAATCCAACTCAATTTTTCTTGTTGGTTTTCTACTTCCACCACTTCATATGCAATGGCAGGGCGATCCAGTGAGTGTATGTATTCAAAAGGAGTATTCATCCGTAACGTTTCTTTAATATCCTCCACAACATCTTTTGTAGCAGTTGCTGTTAAAGCAACGACATTCACATTATTTAGTGACTGCAACCAATTGGATATTCTTAAATAATCAGGTCGAAAATCAAAACCCCATTGGGAAATACAATGAGCTTCATCTGCCACAACATAAGCGATAGAAATTTTTTTTAGTGCTCGGTTAAAGTGTTCATTTTGCAGCATTTCTGGTGAAGTAAAAATGAATTTATAGTCACCTAGCTGACGAATAGCCATTTCTCTTTCCTGGAATGGTAAAAATGAATTAATCGCCACAACTCTTTTTTCCCCTAATATTTTCAGTTGCTCCACTTGATCCTGCATAAGTGATAAAAGTGGTGAAACGATAATCACCGTTCCTTCTTTCAGATAAGCTGGCAGCTGATAGAGAAGCGATTTTCCCATTCCAGTTGGAAGAATGGCAATCACATCTTTTCCATTTATTATTTGTTCAATTATTTCTTTTTGACCCTCTCGGAATCTTACGTGGCCGAATCTTTTCTGGAGAATTTCATTTAATTTATTCATTCAGTTGTTCACTCCTCGTTAAGGCTAAACGAACTTGAAAGTAACTAACTTCCGGTAACCTGTTTTTTATTTCTGTGAGCTTTTTAGTTTGCAGTTCGCTTGATAAATGGAGTATTTCGCCGACTTGCTCTTTCGTGATAAAAGTAGAAATAGGAAAGTTTTTATTCGTTGAAACTATTTCAATAACATGATCTTCTATCGTATTAATCTTCAACTTTCTTAAATTCGCAATTTGTTCCAAAGAATATCCTTTTTCAAATAGGCTATTCGTTCTGAAAGCAGAGTCTGTTAAAGGAGTTTCGATACGTATATTTTTAGCCAAAGAAAATAAAAGAGGACTAGTTTCCCTTGAAATATTGTCTAACATAGTGTGTAAGCACTCTAAAAAAAATATTTTTGCGTCCAATTCAGACAACTGATGATAGCGGGCTAGCTGCTCCCAAGTTAAACCTATTGTATTAAAGCCGCTTAGTCGATAAACAAATAATGTTCTATGTAAATCATTTAACGAGTGATTTTCAAGTAGTAGATGTAATTCTCGCTTCATCTCGTTACTCAAATTGAATTGACGAAAATTATGCTCGATTAAATAGTCTTTAACAAACTGCTGCGTGGCAATATCCTTTTGGTTTGGTACAAATTTCTTATTATTTGCATGGAACTGTGATAATGTTTGGACAGCCAAATCTAACCTTTTCCAAAATACATGTTCCTTCCCTCGATATTGCCACCCGTTGAGCAGGACCTTCTTTTGTTGCGTTATTGCGTTCATACCTTTATCGGTAATATGTACAGTCGATTCTTTTAACTCGATAAAATTTCCTTTATACAATTCAGTGATCGCTGCATCATAATCCACCTTCGATAATTGGGGGAGAATAGAGAAAAAAGCATGAAGTTGGAAATATGTCACATCTTGAATGGTTTGACCTGATTTTTTGCCCTTTAATAAATAGAATGGTGCATTCTCAGATCGCTGTCCGCTAATTTTATGTATAATAAATAGTAATATTTGATGAAAATGCATAGGAATACCTCTCTTTTCTGAAGTATTTTGGTTGAAATGTATGGAAAACATCTTTAGAATGAATACGATAGCATATTCGTTTTAGTAGTGATAAAGGAGAGAATATAATAATGGCAAAATATACAATTGTAGATAAAGATACATGTATAGCATGCGGAGCTTGTGGAGCCGCTGCCCCAGATATTTATGATTATGATGATGAAGGTATTGCCTTCGTTATTTTAGATGATAACATGGGTACAACAGAAGTTCCAGAAGAACTAATGGAAGACATGGAAGATGCATTCGAAGGCTGCCCAACTGATTCTATTAAAGTTGCAGAAGAGTCTTTCGAAGGCGATGCATTGAAATTCGAATAGTATTTAAAATGGTGGTTGTGACTTTGTCATGATCACCATTTTTTATTTGGTAAGAAAAGTTCAAGAGTTCTTTATGTCAAAATATGTTTCTATCGTTTTCGGTTAGATTTAGACAGACTTGTTGCTATATTATAACCGACTAATTTTTAGGGGTGCTGATCCTGACTAATGTCACAACCAACATCCCATTTTTTCGGTAACCTTATGGCATTTGTCTATCCGTCGCCCTCTTTCAACTCTTAGAAAAAGGGAAGTACGTTTTTTGCAAACTAGGGATAAAATACACTCCTATTGATAGAGCAAGCTCACGAAGATGCAATTTCGTTCGCTATTTCGCTTCTTTATATAGTAACCAATTACTATTTCTCTTTATTTCCACTAGTAGGTAAGGAAATCTACTTTCTACATTTTTCATTGGATAATAGTATTTCTAATTCAAAAGCGATTACAAATAATTTTATCACTCTCTAAAAAATGACCAATCTTATCATCTAAGCGATATGCTGTGCCCAATCTAATTTGGAAATATCACTCACTTCGTTGATTGTAGTGAAAGGGGCGACTCCAGTGGGATGAGTGAGACAGCATCGACACCCAAGCGACGGTGATAGATCATAGCTCACCCCACGGAGGCCAACAGGATGTTGGTCACAAAGGCGTTGGCACACGAGGTGGCGTTCTAAGCCTTTTTTCGCCACCTGCAACGAAAATCATTAGTATTATTTAATGATTATATATAAAAAAAATTGTTCCTCCAAATGGAGAAACAACCTTTTGTTAATTTGTATTAGGTTTCATATATGAATTAGTTACTTTATCAAGCAATGGTTTCATTCGTTTAAATAATACAATCATCACTATTGTTACTAATATACCTTTGATCAAGTTAAACGGTAAAATACCAAAAATGATCGTATTGAACAATGCTGAACCTGTTTCCATAGGGAAGTTTAAGAAGTAAGAGTACATTGGTAAAAATACATAGTAATTTAATAGACTCATACCAATCGCCATCGAAACCGTTCCTGCTCCCAGTCCTACCATTATTCCTCTTGATGTAGTAACCTTACGATAAATCAAATACACAGGTGTTAAAAATAAGATGCTAGTTACAAAGTTAGCCATATGACCTACTGGTACACCAGTCGGGCTTCCTGCAAATAACCAATCTAGAACATTTTTTAAAAGTGCGACTAAAATTCCTGCCACTGGTCCCATCGTGATTGCAGCAATTAGTGCTGGTATGTCACTAAAGTCCACCTTTAAATAAGCCGGTAATGCCGGTAATGGAAAAGCAAGTAGCATTAAAACAAAAGAAATACTACTTAGCATTGCGACTGCAATAAGCATTCGCGTTTTGCCTTTTAACATAAAATCCTCTCTCCTTTTGCGATTCACTCCACAAGAAGAAAGGTTCAGACCGTTTGTATACTTAAAAAATCCCTTGAACAAACAAAAGTTCAAGGGAGAAACAAGGTACACTTAAATAAGCGTATCCGTATATAAGCATACGAAAAACGACTGCACCTTCACCTTCTCCCATCCAGACTATACTGTCGGCTTTGGAATTTAACCAAATCAACCTGTTAAGGTTCGCGGGCTGAAGAAATAAAATTTCTAATACCGCCGGTCGGGAATTACACCCTGCCCCGAAGATGAATCAATATTTTGTTGTCCTTCAAGATATTATCTTGAATTAATAATATCTTATCAAACAATTACAATATATGCAATAGAACTGTTTGCAAATAGGTTATGGGCTATGAACTTATATTTATGGGCTACTTTGTAGTGGTGATGGGCTATCCTCCCAATTTAAAAGCTACACATGGCGTTTTGGGGCTATCTCGTTACTAAAGCAAGCGCCTAGGTTAGCACCGAAAAGCGCTGAAGAATTGCAATAATAGCGCTATGTGCCTTTATTCGCAAGTCTGAAGCGACCCCGGTGGGGCTAGATGCTGGAGTCTGGACCGAGAATCACTTGTAGAAGTTATCCTCATATCAAAGATTTTATAGTTCCTAAAGCACAAAAAAACCAAGCTCAAATCCGTAAGCTTGGTTTTTTCGATATTTAATTAGCTTTCATATTAAAACCATTCGGTCCGATTGGTATAGGGAGTGGTTTCGTCAAATCGATGCCCTTCCAATTTTCCTGTACGACGTTCTCTAATTTGATGGAATGATTGAAGCTCGCAGCTGTTAATGAAAAGCCTTCTATCAATCGAGATGCCTCACTCGCTTCTAATGATTCCAAGTTTAGTGGTTCACCGAAGTGTACTACATAACCTTTATCGTCCCGTACTGTAAAGTTCACATCATTCGGGATAACAGAAGTATAAATATCATTTTCAGGATTTTTCATTTCCATCAAAGCTGCTTCAAGTGTATCGAATGTTTTATTGAAATTAGGAGTTAAATAGGTTTCTCCATTAAAAGCCTTATATGCAAAATAATTTGCCTTAATTTCTATACCTTGAAGTGCTAAAGGTTCTGTCAAAGTTCCTACTTGATCCCATTCAATCGGTGATCCATCTTCATTTACTCTTGCTAAAAAATCAAAATCAGTAAAAATTTCATTGATAGAAGAAATATAAGGCGCTGCTGTACCTGGAGCCGTATCGTAACCATGATCCAATGGCAAGAAATGCTTTAACATTTTACCTTCTGCTAAAAAGTTACCTTTGTATGGATGGTATTCTTGGAATCCAAGTGCAGTTTCATCAATCTCAAATGCATACCTTTCATACAGCTCCAAGCTATTTGGCGTATAGTTAGGAAAATCCATGTCGATTTGTTCCTTAGGGATTACAATTGTGATTGGAACAGAAAGAGCATTTTCTAGCATAGAGAAATGAAATACTGTCCCCCCGTTTAATTCATTGTCATAAACAGATGTAAAAGAGCTATCGAACGGAACTATTTCTAAAGAAGCTGACGCGTCTTTAGTCATCATTGTCATTTCGTTAGAATTTTCTTCTCCTACTTCCTGAAAAGCTGCTTCCTCTGATTCTTCCGTAGTTGTCATTTTATCCTCTGCCGTTGAAGACTCAATTGCCTTATCCGCAGTAGAATTTGAATTGTTATTAATATAAGAAGAAACCAGAACTGTTAAAATTAATACGGAAGCTACAGATATGATAAATGGCAACCACTTGTTTACAGCTGCTCCAATATGTTTTCTCTTTTCCAATTTCTCTTGAGTTTCCATTACCGACTTTACTTGTTGGTATATTTCATCCTTCGAGCGTTTATCTGTAAACTTAGGCATACTATTTAATAGCTCATCTAGTATATGATCTTCTGTTTTTTTCTCACTCATGATGAACATCTGCCCCCTTTTGCTTATCAGATAACCGCATGCGAAGTGCTTTGATTGCACGATGTTGCGTAGTCTTCACTTTCCCTTCAGACCAATTTAAAATTTCTGCCGTTTCTGCAATCGAAAGTTCCTGGAAATAGCGCATGATAATGACCATTTTCTGATCTCCGGTACAATCGTCTAAAGCTGTTAATAATGTTTTCATCTCATCACTCAGCTGTACTAAATCCTCTGGCAGCATATCTGAAGATGCAAGCTGCATTTTTTCCCAATCAAATGATTCGAATAACCTCTTCTTTCGAACGGCTTGTTTTCTAAAATGGTCAATAGCTATGTTTTTGGCAATCGAAAATAACCAAGTCTTTTCTGAACTTTTTCCTTCAAAGCTGCTATAAGCTCTGAGTACCCGTACATATACTTCCTGGACCAAGTCTTCCGCAGTTTGTCTATTTTTCACTAAATATATGAGAAACTGAAAAACGTCTTGATGATACGAATCATACAAGCGGTGGAAAACGGAGTCATTCATAGGCTCCCCCCGTTCTTTTAATTAGTCGTTTCAAGTACATTTTTGTTACACATCTTTAAGCGGTAAATGAATAATAAAGTTAGTACCTACCCCTAGCTCGCTCTCTGCAGTTAAGACACCATCATGTCTTTCTACAATATTTTTTGCGATTGCTAATCCTAAGCCAGTTCCACTTTTCCCTCTAGTTCTCGCCTTATCAGCTTTGTAGAAACGTTCGAAAACATACGGAAGATCTTCTTTTGGTATACCATATCCGGTGTCTATTACTTTTAAAACTAATTGAGTAGCTGTCTTACTTAATTGGACAGTAACAGAACCACTCTCTTTTGTATGTCTAAGCGCATTATCTATTAAATTGGTTAACACCTGTTCCATTCGGTCTTCATCAAGTTCCATCGATATATTTTCAGTTAAGCTATGCTCCATTGATAATTTAATATTTTTTTCTTTGGCCACCTGATCAAATTTTTGTGTAATGCGTTCAATAGTTGGGACTACATCAACCTTTTCTTTATATATACTAAGATGGCCTGATTCTAGACGTGCCAAGTCTAATAGTTCGGTTACTAGTCTTCCCATTCGCTTAGACTCATCATAAATAATACGAATCATTTCATTTTTATCGTCTTCGGTTGTTACGACATCATCTATTATTGCTTCAGAATAGCCTTGAAGCATCGAAATAGGAGTTCTAAGCTCGTGCGAGACGTTTGCGATAAAATCTGATCTCATTTTGTCTAAACGATGCTGCTCGGTCATATCACGAAGTACGATTACTGCGCCACGTACTGTATTACCACTTGTGTATAAAAGACTAATAGATGCTGCAAAATAGGAGCCTTGAATCTCTAATTCTTCGTCAAACTCTTCATTTACATCATAGACGTATTCTAAAAGATGGTGTATTTCAGCTGGTAACTTCGATTCCTTTGTTGCTCCAGTATTCCCATACCACTTTTTGAATAACAGATCTGCCTGGGGGTTACTAACTTGAACTTTAAATTTAGTGTCAAATGTTATAACCGCATCCGTCATTGAAGTTAAAATACTCGCCAATTGCTCTTTTTCTTGGTTAATGACTTCCACATGGTGTTTCAATTGTTTCCCCATTTGGTTAAAAGCGATTCCTAGCTCTCCAATTTCGTCCTTTTGAAGATACGGAACTTTCGTTTCAAAATTTCCTTTAGCTAATTGAATCGCTGCTTCTCGCATAGATCTTAGCGGTAAAGTAATCCGGGAGGTTAAGAAAAAAGTGAACATCGTAGTTAAAAGCAATGCGATAAATCCAGATAAGAAAACAATTTTTGTTGTACTATTTGTAGTTTTACTAACAACTTCCAAGCTCTGATAAATAAATACAGCACCATGGATATTTTTATTGGATTCTAAAGGGGTGGCTAGAATAATATAGTCTTCCATCCGATCCTCACTGTGCATAGCAGGCATTAGCATTTTCTTCACGATTGGTTCATCTGATGTATATATTTTAGATAATTCCTTATCACCTAATATCTTTTCCTGCACTACTTTTTTGTTAAGTCCTTCATGGACAGATAAGAATACAGATCCTGAATTTCGTACAATTAACGTATTTGTTTCTGTCCCTAAAATATCTTCTATAATTTCAATAGAATCTTCCACCTTGTCATGTTGCTCAACGATTTTACCAATAGTTTCTGCCTCTTTACGAAGAGACTCTTCCGCCTGCTCTGTGTGGAAATCTCCTAAAAATTCAAGCAATAAAACGGTTACAATAAATAACACAAATAAGACGAGAAGCAATATGGTTCCCCATAGCTTCCCGACAACACTATTCCAAATTCTATTCATTGATAACCTCAAATTTATATCCGACACCCCATACAGTTACAATCATTTTAGCAGACTTTTCGGAAACTCTATTTAGCTTTTCACGCAACCGTTTGACGTGAGTGTCAACTGTTCTTAAATCACCAAAGAAATCATAATGCCATACTTCTTTTAATAACTGCTCACGATCGAATACTTTGTCTGGTGATTTTGCTAAAAAGTATAGTAATTCATACTCTTTTGGAGTTAAACCTACTTCAACACCATCCGCAGTAACTCTATGAGCATCATGATCTATTGTTAGGTGTGGGAAAACTACTATTTCCTTAGAAATAGACGTACCCTGGATAGGTGCACCAACTGAGGTACGTTTCAAAAGTGCCTTCACTCGTAACACTACTTCTCGTGGGCTAAACGGTTTTACAATATAATCGTCTGCTCCTAGTTCGAAACCTTCAACGCGGTTAGCTTCTTCCCCTTTAGCTGTCAATAAAATGATTGGAGTTTCTTTGTGTACGCGCAGTTCTGTCATCACTTCTATGCCATCTTTTTCTGGCATCATTATATCTAAAAGGATGCAATTATATTCAAATTCCAAAGCGAGCTGCAAAGCAACTTCTCCATTTTCCGCTTCTTCAACTTCATAGCCTTCTCTTTCTAAATACATTTTCAGTAGACGACGAATACGTTCCTCATCCTCAACTACTAAAAGTTTAATTGTGTCCGACATAGTTTTATCAAACCTTTCTATCAACATCTACTTATATTGTACAATTACTGCTACTAAAATGAAAGAAAAGCTCTTCCCCCTGTAATATAAAGAGTTAAGAGCTTTCTAATTACACTAATTCTAATTTTTATTATGCATAGGAGTGTAACCCAGCGATAATTAGATTTACTGCGATCAAGTTAAACATAATAATGATGAAACCGATTACTGCCAACCATGCAGATTTTTTACCATGCCAGCCTTTTGTTAAGCGTAGGTGTAAGAAAACAGCATAGAATAACCAAGTGATAAGTGCCCATACCTCTTTCGGGTCCCAGCCCCAAAAACGAGACCACGCTTCATGTGCCCAAATCATCGCGAAAATTAAAGCTCCAAGAGTAAATACTGGGAATCCAATTAATACAGCGCGATAGCCTATCTCATCCATCAATTGAGAATTAGACTTTTTCGTGAGCGGCTGTAGTAAAGTAGAAATACGTTTTCGTAATATTAATCGAAGTAATAGATAGATTACTGTGCCGAATAGAATAGACCAAACTACTGAAGTTAATTTTTTTGCATTAACTAATGGTGGCATTTCTACATATGGTTCAAATGCATTCTCTGTAATTGCTTCAGATTCATTCATACCAAAAAGCGCTGGCATTGTATATTCGATTGTATGTTGTGTTTCGTCTTTGCTAATATACGTGTACTCCGCACTGTAGTTTGCAACGGAAAACGATACCGTAGACACGACAAATCCAACAACTATAAATAGTACGTACATGACAGCTTCAATCCAAAAACGTTCTTTGGATTTTTTCGTCAGGTCAATATTTTTTAACAAATAAATCAGTCCGGCTACAGCGCTAATCGCTAAGATCGCTTCACCCATAGCAGCAGTAATTACATGAATAGTCAGCCAGTAGCTTTTTAAAGCTGGTATTAACGGTGAAATTTCTTTTGGAAACATACTTGCATAAGCAATGATTAATACCGCAATTGGCAAAGCAAACAGGCCAAGTGCAGGTGCTTTATAGATATAGTAAATAAGTATAAAAGCCCCTACAATCATCATTCCAAATGCTGTAGTAAATTCAAATAGATTACTTACAGGAGCATGTCCTGCAGCGATCCATCTAGTTATAAAGTATCCAAGATTAGCTATAAACCCGATAATAGTAACGGTAATCGCTAACTTACCCCATCTATCAAAGGACTTGGTAGTTTGAGCATTGGAAGATTTGACTGCTCCTCCAAACAAAAACGTAGCAACTAGATATGCTACAAACGCTATAAATAATAAGTTACTACTTAGAGACGCCATATCCATTCTGTTAAACCCCTTCCTCTTTATCCACTTTTTCATCTAAAGAATCTAGATCATCTTGATCTAAATATTCAGGAAGATGAGCTATTTTTGAAACTTCATCCAAATCTCTCTTCACACTTAACCAGTTTTTGTTTGTATGCGCTGCAACAACGGTTTGTCCATCTTCTAATAATTGAATCCAGATTCGACGGTGATTCCAGTAGGCCCCTTGCGCTACACCAATCATGAAGATTAGGCCGCCAAGAGCGAGAAGTGGAAGAGTTAAATCCTTACGAACTGTTAATCCAGATACATCTCTTGTTTCCACACCTTGGAAAGCAATCTTATGTTTGTTTTCCCCTAGTGGTTCAACCGTTTCTTTGATCATAACAAAACTAGTTTCCCCTTTAGGAAATTCTGGACTATACATTTTAATTAAAAATGCAGGATTGTTAGGAAGTGGTGATTGAGATTGTGGAACCCCTTCTTCAAATCCAGTAAAATCTGCATAATAATCCAATACCTCTACTTTATACCCTTCATTCAATTCATAAAGAGGCTGAGGATTTGCTAAGTCTATTGTAAATTCTCCAAATGATTGCTGTGTTTGTTTATCTTGTAATTGGAATGTCATCTTTGCTAATTCATCCAATCGGAAGTCCATTTGGAACACAGAAAAGTTATCAAATTTAATCGGTTTATTTACTTGAATAGATGCATTTTTTTCAAATGTTAAATCATCAGCATGCCCAGCTACAGAATTTTCCGGGCCTTTATATAAGGCAACATCTGTTTGATAGTTCTTTGCAATTGTACCCACTCGATCAATTGCATCTCCAAAAACTTCATTTGACTCTTCTTTTGAGTAAGTCTCATAAATGAAACCTTTACTTTCCAAGAAATAACCATTTGTTCCAGGTACATAAAGAGTTTCCCCTTCTCGTAACCACATCGTTTCATCGACATAAAAACCTGGAAGTGCACGGAGCATTACACCAAAAAGAAATATTATGAGTCCTAAATGATTAACGTATGGACCCCAGCGGGAAAAACGTCCTCGTTCAGCTAAAATAGCATTCCCATCGCGTTTTACATTATATTTGAGCGCCTTAAGCTTTTCTTCAGCTTTTAGTAAAGAATCCTCTGTTACCTCCGCTTTACCAATCCCATAAACTCGTTGACGCTTTAAGAAACTAATATGTCTTTTCGTCTTCTGTTTTTTCAAAGATTTATAAAGTGGTATGACTCTGTCTAAACTTGCAATCACTAAAGAAATACCTAACATCCCAACTAATCCCTGAAACCACCAAGAACTATATAAGTCTGATAAACCAAGCTCATAATAGAGCGTACCAAACCAACCATAAATTCTTTCATAATATGCTGCAATATCCGCTTCATTTGTTGCTGGCACATAAAATACCTGTGGAAGTATAGTACCAATTGCAGCCGCAACTAAAATTGAAACAATTATCCACATGCCTACTTTTACACTGGAAAAGAAATTCCATACTTTATCAATAATCGTCTTATTATACGTTTGAGACCGTCTTGCAGATCCTTCATAGCGCATATCTACAATTTTTTTCTCTTTTGTCTCTTCATTTAATGGACGACCACAGCTTTCACATAATGCTGTTCCAGCTGGATTGACATTTCCACATGCACAAACTATCTTGTCCATTTTTAAGACTCCTTCACGAAGGTTTAATTTGATCCATAAAATTCGTAATATCTTCTTCTGTCATTTCACCTTTAATAATTTTCTCAATCTTACCTTCTGGATTGATCAAGAAAGTTGTTGGCAGCGGATCAATATTATATGATTCCATTACACTTTTGTTGCGATCAATTGCTATTGGGAAAGTTAAACCATATCGATTTGCAAAACTATTTACTTTAAGATCTGATTCTGCAATATTTATAGCAAGTGTTTGGACACCTTTATCTGAGAACTCACTGAACTGTCTGTCCATTGCTGGCATTTCTTTTGCACAAGGCTTACACCATGTACCCCAAAAGTTTAGAAATACCCCTTGACCTTTATAATCAGATAAACGTCTTTCTGTACCATCCATATCAACTAATACAAAGTCCGGAGCCTTATCTCCTACTTGTAAAACAGCATTTTTTTCTTTGTTTAAGTTTGAATAAACTGTAAAAATAATTGCTACTACAAGCACACCTAATATAGCAGTTCTCATATAAAATCGACTTTTTTTAGATAGTGCCAACTTTGACCACTCCATTTCCACTCATAATCATCAATTATTATAACAAAATTTACATTTTAAAAGAGCCTTACTTATGAAGGCTTTGTGAACTCACAGGTTTATTTACCTATTTTACCAGTCTCTGCTAACACTCTCATTTGTTTTACTTCATGTGTAGTTAGCTCTCTCCATTCCCCAGCATTTAAGCCATGAAGCGTTAAGAATCCGAATTGTTCTCTTTTTAGCTTTTGAACTGGGAATCCAATTGCATCGAACATTCTACGCACTTGTCGATTTTTCCCCTCGTGAATGGTAATCTCAATAATCGATTTGTCTGCTTTACGCTCGGAAGATAATAGCTTCACTCTCGCAGGCGCTGTTTTACCATCTTCTAAAACTATTCCTCGCTCGAGCGGGCGCAACTGCTCCTTTAATGGGAGTCCTTTTACACGTGCAACATACGTTTTATCTACTTTATATTTTGGATGGGTTAGTGCATAAGAAAAATCACCATCATTTGTAAGTAATAACAAACCTGATGTTTCATAATCCAGTCTTCCAACAGGATATAAACGTTCTTTCACATGGGGAAGTAAATCTGTTACTGTTTTTCTGCCTTTATCATCCGTTACAGCTGAGATCACACCACGTGGTTTATATAATAAATAGTATACTTTTTGCTCTTTTTCTAATTTTACCCCTTCCACTTCTACTACATCATTGTCGGACACTTTAATCCCTTGTTCCGTTACTACTTTTCCATTTACTTTCACTTTACCTTGTGCAATCATTTCTTCTGCTTTTCTTCTCGATGCCACACCTGCATGTGCAAGCACTTTTTGTAATCTTTCCAACACATTCACCTCGTCCATTCTATCCAACTCACATGAGTGAATTATGTCACACTTTTGGACAAATTAAAAGAAGACAGTCTTTTATAATAACTGTCTTCTCGATATTTTTAGTCAATTTTCTTTACATTAAATTTTAAAGCAACCTCATTGTTTATTGTAACATTCCAAAAATACGGTTTTTTCTCCGATGATTTACGAGGGATGAACAATATATTTTTTGTTGCGTCTCGTTCTTCTTTATTTAGTAACAGGAAATAATCTTTTTTCACTTCGATAATCTGTTTATCCAACAGTCGATATTTTCCTTTTTCTACAACCTTCACATTGTCGTATGTCTTAAATATATTTGCGGCAAGAGAGGAGTGTGTATTCCAGTCATTGGATTGATTTAATGTTACTACAATAACTTTTTTCCCCTTGTCTTCAAAATAAGTTACTAATGTTCTTCCTGCAGCCTTTGTATATCCTGTTTTTCCAGCAATAGCAAACTCATTATAGTGTAATAATTTGTGTTTGTTTTTCCATCTGACAGATCTTTCTTTTGGAGAATAAGATTTCGCTGAAGCAATTTTCGCAAATTCTTCGTTCTGCATAGCCAAACGGAACATATTAGCTAAATCTATTGCAGAAGCAAAATGCTCCTCATGATGAAGCCCAGAGGGATTAGTAAAGTGGGAGTTTTTTAACCCAGCAAGCTCTATTTTCTCATTCATCAATTTAGTAAAGCCCTCTATTGAGCCACCAGTATGCTCGGCAAGTGCATAAGCTGCATCATTGCCCGAATGTAACAGTAATCCATACAATAATGATTCGACCGTCCAAACCTCACCCGCCTGTAAGTACAGCGATGATCCTTCTTGCGATGCAGCAGCATTAGAAATGGTTATTTCTTCATCTAGCGAAACGTTATCCAAAACCGTGATTGCAGTCCACACTTTTGTTAAGCTTGCAATTGGTAGTGGAGCATTTGGTTCGCTACCTTCTAGTAATCTTCCTGTATTTGCATCAATTACAACATAAGATGATGAAGCATCCGCCTCAATAATATTCCATAAGAGAAAAACCAACAGAAATATGGCCGTTTTTTTAAAAATGAATCATGCTCCTCATTCAATTATTTCTATCCTTCAAACGTTTCTTGAAATTTCGTCATAAATAAATCTGTGTCTTCCATAGCATCCTCAGACTGATCTTCTGGGAGTGGTGGAAGGGCATGTATATCCTTTAATCCAAAGTATTGGAGAAACTCATTTGTCGTGCCGTATAAAATAGCCCGACCTGTCCCTTCCGCACGACCAACTTCTTGCACAAGCCCTTTTGCAGAAAGTGTATGAATTGGTCGTTCGGATTTCACCCCACGAATTTCTTCTATTTCTACTCTCGTAATAGGTTGTTTATAAGCAACAATTGCTAGTACTTCAAGAGATGCCTGTGATAAAGACTGATTTGTTGGGTTCTCTACTAATTTTTGAATGGACTCTATATTTTCCTGTTTCGTTACTAATTGATAGGTTCCTGCTAATTGTTTTATTTCAATTCCTCTTGTTTGATTCGTTTGATATTCCTCCATCATTTCCTGAAGAATCACTTCTATTTCCTCTTCTGCCCCACTAGTTAGAAAGGCTAATTGTTTTTTTGTTAAGCCATCCTCCCCACTTACAAATAAAAGGCTTTCTATGTTACTCATCAATCTCATATTCGAATTCACTTTCTATATCTTCCTTTCGCAAATGCACAAACAAATCTTCAAAATTACTTTTTTGTTCTACTTGTATAATTTGGCGTTTCATCAATTCTAGCAGTGATAAAAAAGTAGTAACGATAGTATTCTTATCTCTTGTTGGGAAAAGTTCGTAAAACGATAATTTTCCTCCACCTTTTTTTAACACCTCTATAACATTTTTCATCTGAGCCTTGATCGATATCTCTTGTTTACTTACTCGCGTATTAAGAGGCGCATTTAACTGTTTTCTTCGCAACATTTTTTGGAACGCACCAAGCATATCATATACATTCGCATCCAATTCAAGTAATTCTAATTGTTTACTAGTTTGAAATTCACTTAAATCTGTTGGTGGTCTAGAATAATAGAGTGACCGAGTCTCCTCCATCTCATGTAAATTTTCTGCAGCTTCTTTATACTTCTTATATTCTATTAATCTAAGTACAAGTTCATCCCTTGGATCTTGTAAATCCATATCGAAATCATCGTCTATATCGTCGTCTTGATGAATCGGCAATAACATTTTACTTTTAATGGATAGTAAAGTTGCAGCCATCACTAAGTACTCACTAGCTTCATTGAGTTCTAAAACACGCATCGCGTGTACATGCTCCATGTATTGTTCTGTGATTTCTGCCATTTTGATATCGTATATATCTATTTCCAAACGATTTATTAAATGTAATAATAAATCTAGAGGTCCTTCAAACGCTTCTGTTTTTACTTCATAACTCATAAAACTCCACCTATTATCGGTTTTTAACATAATTATAGAGGAAAGGTGATTGTATTGCACCCTACATTTCATACTAGTTTTGTGGCATTTTTGAAACATTTCAATGAGACCTTCGATTATTTTGAGTGTCACGAGGTTTTGGAAGACTATTGGAAGGAAGTTTCCCCAAGAGATAAAAAGCATACATTAACTGCGTTAATACTGTTAGCAACTTCTATGTACCATTGGCGCCGTGGAAATTTAACTGGAGCTACTAAAACGATGAAAACAAGTATAAAAAGAATGGAGCTTACAAAGGATTCCCCTTTCTTTGATAACTTAAATTACCAGCGTTTAATAGAAAATATGATTCACGCACTTCAATTAATGACTAGTAGTCAAAAGTTTCATGGATTTACAATCGAAATAACGAATCGCGCTCTACAATCACAAGTTAATGAGCTTCAGCTCGAAACGAATGAGAGCTTACATTTTCTTATTCATAAACATATGCTGAGAGATCGTTCAGAAATACTAGAGGAACGAAAAAGAGAGAAAAAAAAGAGAGATGACTTGTTAAATTAAAGTCATTTCTCTTCTTTTTTTGTTTGGCATTTCGCATAAAATGATTCAACATCCTTGGATGGCTTAAGTGAGGTTGTTGGTAGAACTGTTGGAAGTTTTTCTAGCATTTCTTGTCCAAGGCCTTCGCCACGATGTGACGGATTGACGGATAGATGTTGAATTACTGCTTCCGTATCTTCCATTCGTACTCCTATCAATCCAACAAAATCGTCTTCTTTTTTCCAAAGAAATAAATGCCAATCTGGATTAGTTTCATACTCATGAATTGTTTCTAATAACTTTTTCACATCTTTTTCATGAGGCATAAAAGAAAGCAGCCCCATTGAAATCTTTTCGAATGACTTTTTATAGCGAAGTAGCATGATTTAAACCCTCTTTTAATTTCTTGGCTTTGTTATTTATCTAAAAACTAATAAACTAAGTCCAATTTCTTAAAATATCTGTATTATCGTACATGAAATTTACCGATTTTACAAATTGGCATTTGGTGCTATAAATAACCAGTATAAGACACCCCAAACAATTCCTACGATAAAAATCATTAGAAAGAGTATTACATTCCCCTTTTTCATCTTGCTCACTCCTTTTCCATTGTAAAAGGAAGGTCAAGATGTATGAGGTCTTCCAACGTTTCTCTTCTTACAGCTAATTGGTGTTTTCCATTTTCTACAAACACTACGGCTGGTTTCGTTAAGCGATTATAATTACTTGCCATAGAGTATCCATAGGCACCTGTGCAGAACATCGCAAGAATATCTCCAGGTTCAGCTGCAGGTAATTGAATATCTTCGATTAATTTGTCCCCAGACTCACAACATTTACCGGCGATGGTATAATTATTCGTTAACTGATTTCCCATTTTGTTCGCAATAACTGCCTCATATTCTGCGCCGTACAAGGCAGGTCTAATATTGTCAGACATTCCACCGTCAACCGCTAAATAGTTCCGAATATCAGGTACAACTTTTTCAGACCCTACTGTATATAACGTAGTTCCTGCATCCCCAACTAGTGATCTACCCGGTTCAATCCAAATCTCTGGCATTTTAAAAGAAGAATTATGCACGAGCTCTTTTACTATTTGTATCATTTCTTTTACGTATACAGCTGGTTCCAGGGGCGCATCTTCATCCGTATATTTTATACCGAAGCCTCCACCTAGATTTAAAACGCTGCATTCGAAGTTATAGTCTGTATGCCAGCCTATCATTTTAGTGATAAGCTTCTCTGCCGCCACTTTAAAGCCAGTTGTTTCGAATATTTGAGAGCCAATATGACAATGCAAACCAAGCAGCTGAATATATTTATCTTCATAAACATCTAGAAATGCTTGGTCCGCTTGTCCATTAAGCAAATCAAATCCAAATTTTGAATCCTGCTGACCCGTCGTTATATAATCATGCGTATGGGCTTCGACTCCAGGTGTAACCCTTAATAATATATTAACTTTTTGTTTGGTTTTAGCAGTTAGCGTCTTTAATAATTCTATTTCATAAAAATTATCGACAACTATACAACCAATCTTATGCTCAAGAGCTAATAATAATTCTTCTTTACTTTTATTGTTACCATGAAAGTGAATTCGATCAACTGGATATCCGGCTTTAATCGCCGTATATAATTCCCCAGCAGATACCACATCTAAAGATAGATTTTCTTGTTTCATCACTTGGTACATTGCAACACTAGAAAAGGCCTTGCTTGCATAGGCAACTTGAGCCGGTATATGTTGATCTTGGAATGTTTGGATGAATGCTTGCGCTCGTTCTCTTATTAAAGATAAATCGTACACAAACAATGGTGTTCCATATGTTTTTGCAAGCTCTAAGCTATCTATTCCACCAATCATTAAGTGACCTTTTTCGTTTACAGCATGCTTTGAAACTAGCACCATTAAGTTCGCCTCTTTTCCCTATATCTATTAGAACTTTATCACATTAGATAAGGAAATGGCAATGCACTTTAAGATCGTTTTCGATTAGATGCTCTTGTTATATATGGTCTTTTAGCATCAATGGGCATAGGATAACGAATGATTGTTCTCAAAAACGCTTTTGGGAAAAAAGGCTGAAGCGGCCATAAATAGGGTACATTTAAAGGCTTTACAGATCCTACATACCAAAGCAGAGCTAACGAAGCTACAAAAAATCCACTTGGTCCAAACATCGCTGTACTTAACAGGATAATAGTCCTGAATATTTTAGTAGTGATACTTAGTTCATAGGAAGGGATAGAAAAAGTGAAAATCGCTGTTATTGCTGTAAATAAAATAACCTCCGGAACAAAAAGCCCGACATCAACAGCCATTTGCCCAATGACTAATGCAGCTATAATACCCATTGCTGTTGATAGCGGCGTAGGTGTATGTATAGCAGCGAGTCTGAGAAATTCTATTCCTATATCTGCAAACAAAATTTGTAACAATAGCGGAATATCTGTTGTTTCCTTTGGACCAATAAAATCGAGAGCTTTTGGTAAAAATTCAGGATGAACCGATAGTAAGTACCAAAATGGTAAAAGAAATAGACTAAGCAGAACACCTAAAAAACGAATCCACCTGACAATAGTCCCTATTGCAGGTGCCTGCCTAAATTCTTCCGCATGCTGTAGATGGTGAAAAAGGGTCGTGGGAACTATAACAACCGATGGAGATGTATCTACAACTAACAAAATATGCCCTTCAAGTAAATGGGCTGCTGCTATATCTGGTCTCTCTGTAAATCGTACAAAAGGCAATGGATGGAATCCTTGTTTAAAAAGCCATTCCTCCAAAGCCTTGTCTGTCATCGTAATTCCGTCATGCTTTATTTGCTTTAATCGATCGCGAATTTGTGTAAGATTGTCTTCATTTGCAAGGTTTTTAATATAAGATATGGCAATATCCGTTTTACCTAACTCGGTAATTTGATGTAGTTCAAAGCGTAAATTTGTATCCCGAATCCTTCTTCTGATTAACGCTGTATTTTGAACTATATTTTCCGTAAAACCATCTCTCGATCCTCTAACAACCTTTTCATTATCGGGTTCTTCAGGTGAACGACCAGGATAGGATCGCACATCGATGGTGTATACGGAACCATTCGATAATATAAATGTGACCTGTCCACTTAACAGTGCAGCTATCCATTTTTCCTTGGAATCATATTGCGTTATAGAATAGTAAGGAAAATAATGTTCTATAATTTCATTTTCACTTATTGTTTTATCTGCAATTTTCAATTGGGTGTTCGTCAGTAATTGAGTAATTAACATTCCATCAATTAATCCATTAATATAGACGAGTAATACTGGGAATTCATATAAATGGGTATGTAATATTCCCACATCATAGGACTCATTTACTCCGAACTTTTCTTTTAAATACATTTCTGCTTCATCCATACTTTTAAACAACGGTTTCGTTTCAATCACCTATCTTTTGCATTTGAATTCGTATGACCCACTGGTACTAGCCAAGTTTTTAATTGGGTTAATATTTTCTTCTCCAGTCTCGATACTTGCACTTGAGAAATTCCTAATCGTTCCGCAATATCACTCTGCGTACAATCAAGATAATATCGTAAATAAATAATCATCTGCTCACGTTTGTCTAGCTTTTCTACCAGCTCTCGTAGTGGAATATGCTCAAACGGTTTCTCAGACCGCTCATCTTTCATTTGATCCATTAACGTTAGAGCATCCCCACTATCATTTTCATAAAGCTGCTCTTGCAATGATGCCGGATCACGAAGAGCATCGGTAGCCATTACTATTTCTTCTCTGGACACCTCTAAAATATGTGCTAGCTCCAATATAGTAGGTTGGCGCTCGAACGTTTTCAAAAAGTCATCAGTAGCATGCCTAATTTTAAAATTTAATTCTCGGATCGAACGACTAATTTTCACCATTCCGTCATCTCTTAAAAACCGCTGAATCTCCCCAATAATCATAGGAACCGCATACGTCGAAAACTTAACTTCGTAGGACAAATCAAACTTATCCACCGATTTCATCAAGCCAATACAGCCGATTTGAAACAAATCCTCTAAATCTGCTCCCCTGGAAGCAAATCGCTGAACAATAGACCATACAAGCCTCGTATTACCCTCAATCATTTGCTGCCTTGCTAGTTTATCACCAGTCTGTGATAGTGCTATAAGCTCTCTCATTTTCTCTTGAGTTAGTAAAGTAGACGGTTTTTTATTTATCATTAGACGATCCTACAAGA
Source organism: Psychrobacillus sp. NPDC096623 (assembly GCF_044762655.1). NCBI lineage: Bacteria > Bacillati > Bacillota > Bacilli > Caryophanales > Bacillaceae > Psychrobacillus > Psychrobacillus sp. NPDC096623. The sequence continues at coordinate 476,885 of NZ_JBIWER010000002.1, read as the reverse complement.
TTCTTGAATTGGTACAAATTGCTTCGTTATTGTTACTGTCGTCCCCCTGTCAGGAATGGAGTAAATCTCAACACCATCACTAAAGCTTTCCATAATTGTAAAGCCCATTCCCGAACGCTCTTGCTCAGGTTTTGTCGTAAAGAGTGGCTCACGTGCTTGATTGACATCGCGTATTCCACGACCATAATCTACAATGGAAACGACAATTTCTCTATCTACTCGTTGTGCATGCAATTCAATTTTCCCTACTCCGTCTTCTTCATAACCATGGACGATTGCATTTGTTACCGCCTCAGAAATGACCGTCTTAAATTCAGACAACTCTTCTATAGTCGGGTCGATTGTTGCGATAAAACTAGACATAACCATTCTGGCTAATGCCTCATTCTCACTTTTAGCGATAAAAGATAATGTGATCTCATTGTCCATAAACTATTCCCCCTAACTTAGACATTATTTCAATTTCGGATTCGCTATAAATATAAGGGCTTAAACCTGCAAACTGAAAAATTTTGCGCATTGTTGGCGATGGATTTACAATTATTGTTTGTCCATCTATTGGTGCAAGCTCTCTCATTCTTCCTAGTATCAAACCTATCCCCGAGCTATCCATAAAATGCAAATCTTTCAAATTCCAAACTAATACTTTAATAGACCCGTTTTTAATCATTGGAACTATCTCATTTCTAATATCATTTGTACTGTGATGATCTAATTCACCTTTTAATCGAATAATAATAATTTCGTCTCCAACTTTTTCAACTTCATGAATCATAAAATCGCCTCCTTAGATAGCGCTATTCCACATGTTCTTTAAAAATTCCTTGCGCTTGACAAAAGTAGAAGAAATCATCGTTTATTAGTCGATTTTCGACAGAGGGTGGTCTCTTCAAGTATGGGAACATATTCTTTTTTTTAATCAAAAAATAGACCTCACTCAAAAGTTTTTTAAACTTTTGTGTGAGGTCTATATAGATAGCTGCATATTAGGAGGAATAATCCGTTTCGATAGAAAAGAGAGTATCCTGCGCTCGAGAGCGAGTAAACTAAAAACTACTCCTTAAAAAAATTTCCCAAAAAGAAAAGAGTACCATGACCGTAGTCATAATACTCCTGCATTTTACGCAGTTATTACTTCATAAATTAATGGTGGCGCCTCTTTTTTAGTAGATTCTATATCGATAAACTGTGTTAATTTATCCATAACTTCTTTTACATCTTCTCTATTTGAATAGATAGTAGCAAGTGAATCTCCTTTGCTTACAGAGTCTCCCACTTTTTTGTTGAGCACTATACCAACTGCTAAATCTATCTCTGATTCTTTCGTTGCTCTTCCTGCTCCTAGTAGCATTGCTGCAGTACCAATTTCGTCTGCTTCCATAAAGGTAATAAAACCATCTTGGGATGCTGGAACTTCAATTTTGTATGCTGCCTGAGGTAGTAATGAAATATCATCAACGATTTTCTCATTACCGCCTTGCCATTTGATGAATTGCTTAAATATTTCTAATGCAGAACCATCTTCTATAACAGCAAGTAACATTTCTCTTGCTTCTTCTAGAGTTTCGGCCTTTTCGCCAACTACAACCATTTGACTTCCAAGCGTCAAACAAAGCTCTGTCAGATCTTCAGGACCATTTCCTTTTAGCGTATCAATAGCTTCCACTATTTCTAGTGAATTCCCGATCGCTCTACCAAGAGGTTGACTCATATCTGAAATAATAGCCATCGTTTTTCTGCCTACATTATTCCCAATACGAACCATAGCCTGTGCAAGCTCTCTCGCATCATCTGTCGTTTTCATAAATGCCCCGTCACCAGTTTTAACATCTAACACTATTGCACCGGCTCCAGCAGCAATTTTCTTACTCATAATGGAGCTTGCTATTAGTGGAATACTATTAACTGTACCGGTAACGTCGCGTAAAGCATATAACTTTTTATCGGCAGGCGTCAGGTTCCCACTCTGCCCGATTACCGCTACTTTTAGCTCATTCACTTGTTTAACAAACTGTTCAGATGTTAGCTCTACATGGAACCCTTCAATCGCTTCCAACTTGTCAATTGTACCGCCAGTATGTCCAAGTCCTCTGCCACTCATCTTCGCAACTGGAACTCCACATGCAGCAACTAACGGACCCAAAACTAATGTAGTCGTATCACCAACTCCACCAGTGGAATGCTTATCGACTTTCACACCTTCGATTGCAGAAAGATCAATTGTTTCACCCGAGTTAACCATGGCCATTGTTAAATCTGCTCTTTCTTCATCTGTCATATTTTGAAAGAAAATAGCCATTAACAGTGAACTCATTTGATAATCTGGAATAGAACCGTTAGTATATCCCTCGATGAAAAATTCAATTTCTTCTTTTGTAAGAGCATTACCTTCTCTTTTCTTTTCAATAATATCAATCATTCTCATCGTACTTACACTTCCTTACTGTAGGATTTGTTTTTATTTTAATAAAGATAAGAAACTCTCGCCGAATTCAGTTGTTGCAACACCAAAGTTTTCACTAATTGTTGCCCCAATGTCTGCAAAAGTATTGCGTAGTGGTAATTCTTTTATTTCCTTAAATTTTGGTGAGTATATGATTAACGGAACATATTCACGCGTATGATCTGTCCCAGGCATCGTCGGATCATTTCCATGGTCAGCCGTGATAATCAGCAAATCTTCCTCTGTTAACTTTGGAAGCACCTCTTTTAAACGTACATCGAATTCTTCTAAAGCTTTACCATAGCCCAACGGATCGCGACGGTGACCAAATAACGCATCAAAATCAACTAAATTTAAGAAGCTGATGCCTTTGAAATCTCTGTCTAATGTTGCGATGAATTTATCCATTCCATCCATATTATCTTTAGTTCTTTCTGTAGAAGTAATACCTTCACCATTAAAAATATCGTGTATTTTACCAATCGCTATTACATCTAATCCAGCATCACTTAGTTCGTTCATCGCTGTGCGACCAAAAGGCTTTAATGCATAGTCATGGCGATTTGAAGTGCGTACAAATTTACCTGGTTCACCGATAAATGGACGAGCAATTATACGACCTACTAAAAATTCCTCCGACAAAGTTAACTCACGAGCAATTTCACAAATACGATACAATTCTTCCAATGGAATAACTTCTTCATGCGCAGCAATCTGCAAAACAGGGTCCGCTGATGTATAAACGATAATTGCACCAGTTTTCATATGTTCTTCGCCAAGCTCATCTAATATTTCAGTTCCACTAGCTGGTTTGTTACCAATTACTTTGCGTCCAGTTTTTTCTTCTAATTGAGAGATTAGCTCATCCGGGAATCCATTTGGATATACTTTAAATGGTTTATCAATATTCAAACCCATTATTTCCCAGTGCCCTGTCATCGTATCCTTACCCACAGAGGCTTCCTGCATTTTGCCAAAGTAAGCGGTAGGTGCTGCAACTTTATTGATACCTTGGATGGCATCGATATTACCAAGACCAAGTTGTTCCATTTGAGGCATATGTAGTCCATTCATTTTTTCTGCAATATGCCCAATAGTATGTGACCCTACATCCCCGAAAGCAGCAGCATCTGGCGCTTCCCCTATTCCAACAGAATCCATCACAATTACATGTATGCGCTTAAATTCATTCATATTATAACCCTCCTACTATTTTCTTCTAGTTTACCAAAAATAATATAAAAGTACAGGTCAGACCTCTGACAATTTACGCTCTAGGATGAAATTGTTTATAAACATCCTTTAATCGACTTTTACTAACATGGGTATAAATCTGAGTCGTAGAAATATCCGAATGTCCAAGCATCTCTTGGACAGCACGTAAATCGGCTCCATTTTCAATTAAATGTGTAGCAAAAGAATGTCTTAGAACATGAGGAGTTATATCTTTAGAGATTCCCGCTATTGTAGCATGCTTATTTAGCAACTTCCATATTCCCTGTCTTGTCAGACGCTTACCACGTTGGTTAATAAAAATTGCATCGGTTTTTTCAGACTTCAGCAATATTGGTCTAGCATTTTCTATATAATCTGTGCAAGCTCTAATGGCAGAACCACCTAATGGCACGATTCGTTCCTTGCCACCCTTACCAAACACCCTAACAAATCCCATGGATAAATGAATATCCTCTAAATTTAAGTTTAAACATTCACTAATTCTCATGCCGCTAGCATACATAAGCTCAAACATAGCTAAGTCTCTTTGACCCTGGGGTTTGGATACATCAATACTATTTAATAGATTATTCAATTCCTCTACAGATAGATACGTCGGTAGTTTTTGTTCTAATTGAGGTAAATCCAAATGGACAGATGGATCTGCGTCCGCCACCTTTTCTCTTAACAGGAACTGATGAAAGGAACGAACAGAGGATATATGCCGAGAAATCGTTCGTGCCGATTTCCCTTTCTCTTTTAAATTTCGAAGGTAAAGAACAATATGCGCGCGTTCTACCTCATTTAGATTATGTAGTTGCTGTACTTCAAATATATGGTGAAAATAATCTGTTAAATCTTTTTTATAGGACGTCAACGTATTACTTGCTAATTGTCGCTCTATCTGTAAAAAGTGCATATAATCCTCTAAATGTAGCAATACATTCTTCAAACACTTCACTCCTTTTATCAAACAATGATTAAAAAAAGGATAGCTAGTAAGCTATCCTTTTGTTTACTTATCCTCTTGGCAACGGTAACAAATACCATGAAATGTTAGACGATGGTCTTTAATTCTAAAGTTCCACTTTTTCTCAACAATAGCTTCCACATCTTCTAACAAATCTTCTTGAATTTCATCTACAGCTCCACATTCGATGCAAACTAAGTGGTGGTGAAAATGCGCTGCGCCTTCTTGTCTTAAATCATAGCGAGATACGCCATCACCAAATTGAATTTTATCTACTACATTCAATTCGTTTAATAACTCTAGCGTTCTATAAACAGTTGCAAGTCCTATATCAGGTGATTTTTCTCTAACTAGTAAAAATACATCTTCTGCACTTAAATGATCTTCCTCATTTTCAAGCAAAACTCGGACTGTCGCTTCTCGCTGTGGCGTCAGTTTATAGCTCGCACCAGATAATTGTTTTTTTATACGATCAATACGGCTTTCCATACGACGCCTCCTTACTTGAATCCATTATACCAATAATTGAATTCTCATTACAAGAGATTCACATAATAATAATTATTAAGAAGAACTAATTATTAAATAATATAAATGGTATTATGATGAACTCTATAATTATAACAATTATATAGAAGGATAGCGAAAAAATATTAATCCGATTGGCTAATGCTAACAACAAGATACAATAAATTAGCTGAAATGGAAACCACCAGAATACATAAGGAAAAGTAGATTCCTGCGTTTGCAACAAATAACTCGAACAATATCCATAGAATGTAATTTTAAATGCACAAATAACTAAAATTAGTTTACGTAAAAACCGATGCTGATAAAACAAGAAAAACACAATGGCAAACATGAGATGAGGAAAAATCGTTTCTAATAAAGTAGGTTTTTCTACTAATAGAACGCGTGCATCCAAGAGATTTATAATCCATTGCTGCTGTTCTACCGTACTTTGTTCAAATAATATTAAACCTCCAACAAAGCTTACTACAAGTACACATAATGAGATGAAAATAGTATAAGTCTGGTTCAAATTGGAACACCCCCTATCTACTTTCATCATATGCTTGTACTAACTTAAATCATGCTTCTTTCCAATAATCTTTTAACCAAATATATGCAAACGCAGTTTTAGCATCATAGATTTGTTGTCTCTTCACCATATCTTCCATTTCGGAAAGGCTCACATGCAATAACTCGACAAACTCATCTTCATCTAATCCCACTGGTGAGTCCATCTTTTTAATATTCTCTGCAAAATAGAGATGGATAATCTCATCAGCAAATCCGGGAGATGTGGCAAATGACTGAATGTACTCTAGTTTTTCCGTTGTATAGCCTGTCTCTTCCTCTAATTCACGTAGAGCAGTTATTTCTGGAGCTTCTCCAACTTCTATTTTTCCTGCAGGAATTTCAATAATAGACCTTTCTAATGGTTTTCTATATTGTTCTACTAATATTATTTTTTTGTCATTAGTTACTGCAATAACCGCGACTGCACCTGGATGTTTTACAATTTCTCTATTGCTAGTTTTACCATTTGGTAGTTCTACTTCATCTACCTGTAGTGTTATTATTCTTCCTTGAAATTTAACCTCTGTTTGAATTGTTTTTTCCTCGAACTTTTTCATGACGAATCATCCTCTCGTTAGTATCTGTGCTCTTTAGTTGAATCTATCTATTTGACATTGTACCATGTAGAAAAGGACGTGAGGAAACTTGAAGAAAAGACAATTAGGTAAAAGTGAAATATACGTTTCAGAAATTGGATTAGGCTGCATGTCACTTCCAACTGATCAAAAAGCTGCTGATAATATTATTCAAGTGGCATTAGAAAACGGCATTACCTATTTTGATACAGCAGATTTATATGAGAATGGCGAAAATGAGAAGATTGTTGGTAATGCACTTAAGAGCAATCGACAAAATATTATATTAGCAACAAAAGTTGGAAATCGATTAAACAAATCTGGGAATGGTTGGTCCTGGGATCCGTCAAAGGAATGGATTACAGAGGCCGTACACGCATCATTAAAGCGTCTCCAAACTGATTATATAGATGTATATCAGCTCCACGGTGGCACGATGGAGGATAATGTAGACGAAGTTATCGATACAATGGAATCGTTGAAAAAAGAAGGACTTATACGTACGTACTGCATCTCCTCTATTCGCCCAAACGTCATTGATCGATTTTTACGCAAAAGCAATGCCGTTTCTGTAATGATGCAATATAGTTTACTTGACAGAAGACCGGAAGAATGGCTTTCCTTATTAGAAAATAATTCGACTTCTCTACTTAGTAGAGGTACGTTAGCAAAAGGGTTATTAACTGCTGAAGGATTAACTCGTGCATTTAAAATAGATGATTATTTAAATTATACTCAGCAGGAATTACTTGAAGTTATTAAAGAGTTGGATGCGTTAGATGCTCCTTTAAGTTCAATTGCTCAACATTATGTATTACAGCAAAATGTAACTGGTTCGATGATTCTCGGTGCAAGTAGTGAGGAGCAGTTGATGGAATCTATCAAGGCATACAAAATACAAGTGCCAGAAAGTATTTTACAAAAAGCAAGCGAAATAACAAAAAGAGAGATTTATATGGAACATCGAATTTAAAATGGCTTTAACTTGAATAGCTAGTCGTGATGTACTTCACGACTGGCTTTTTTCATTTTGCTACGCTTTTATAAAAAGACGTTTGGAAACTCTATCTTGGTTAGTTGGAACTTGGGAGAGTTTAGTTTGAAAAAATGACTTGTTAGTTTGAATAGGGTATTTTTCCTACTAAAAAACCTATTCACATAAAGCGAATAGGTTTTCTTTTTTAAAACTTCGAACCGCCAAAGCCATACTCATCTAATAGTTCTTCAAACGATTTGTTTTTTTCTTTTTCTTTCTTTTCGAAAGCAAGTTGTGCTTGTCTTTCTTCTTCCTTTTGCTGTTCAGCGGTTACTAATTGTTGCTTTGTTTCTTTTAGTTTCGCTAGGATGTCAGAAGAAAGCTGATCGGATAAGGAATTTCCTTCTTCCACTTGCTTAGCAGGTTTTACCTGTTGTTGCCTTTGTTTTTTCTTAGCCATGTATTCACCTTCTTTATTAACGTTTAACTATAGTCGCGACTCCTTGACCTCCACCTATACAAAGTGTAGCAAGACCTGTTTTAGCATCCCTCTTCTCCATTTCATGAAGTAAAGTTACGAAAATACGGGCACCACTAGCCCCTATTGGATGACCTAATGCAATCGCTCCACCATTTACGTTTAGTATATCATGATTAAAGCTCAGCTCTCTATCTACAGCAATCGACTGTGCTGCAAAAGCTTCATTTGCTTCGATCAACTCGATATCAGATAACGTGAGTTGAGATTTGTTTAATACTTTTTTCACTGCTTCCACAGGTCCAATTCCCATGATGCTTGGATCCACTCCTGCAGAAGCATTTGCTACAACTGTTGCAAGCGGTTTAAGTCCAAGCTCATCCGCTTTTGCTTTAGACATAACCACTACAGCTGCTGCTCCATCATTAATCCCTGAAGCGTTACCAGCAGTTACTGAGCCGTCTTTTTTAAATGCAGGACGTAGCCCCGCTAACTTTTCTTCTGTAGAACCTTTCTTTGGATATTCGTCTTGCGAAAAGACAATAGATTCCCCTTTTCTTTGTGGAATTTCTACTGGTACGATTTCGTCAACAAACTTACCTTCTTCTATCGCTTGAGCAGCTCTACTCTGCGAACGCGCGGAAAATTTATCTTGCTCTTCTCTATTAATATTATATTGATCACATAGATTTTCAGCAGTTACACCCATATGATAATCATTAAAAGCACACCATAGTCCGTCTGAAATCATACTATCTACTACTTTTTGATCGCCCATACGGAAACCATCTCTAGCATTTTTCAACAAATAAGGTGATTGGCTCATGTTTTCCATTCCACCTGCAACAATAATATCTGCATCCCCTGCAATAATAGCTTGCGTTGCAAGATGAATTGCTTTTAAGCCAGAACCACAGACTTTATTAATCGTTAACGCTGATACTGATTGTGGCAACCCAGCTTGGATAGACGCTTGTCTTGCTGGATTTTGGCCTAAACCTGCTTGAAGTACATTCCCCATTATTACTTCGTCCACAGCATCTTTAGAAACCCCTGCTTTTTCTAAAGCCTTTTCAATTACAATAGCACCTAGTTTGGTAGCTGGAACATCTTTTAAGGCACCTTGAAAAGAACCTATTGCTGTTCTTACTGCACTTACGATCACAACTTCATTAGTCACTTGATTTCCTCCTTGTTTCCCCTGTATTAAACTAATTTAAAAGAAGCAAACTTAAATTTGCTTGTTTAACCATCCTTTCTTTACAATAAAGAGGGAGGGATGATTATGTTTAGTTTACCAAATAAAGTGACAATTATCGAGGTAGGTCCAAGAGATGGCTTACAAAATGAAAAAAATGAAGTATCAACTGAAGTGAAACTAGCCTATATCGAAAAACTGCAGCAAGCAGGAATAGAGGAAATGGAGTTAACCTCCTTCGTTTCACCAAAATGGGTACCGCAAATGAAAGATGCAAATGTAATAGTTACCCAAGTGAAAAAAATGGGTAGACAAATTGTACTAACACCAAATAAAAAAGGTGTCGAATTAGCCACACAATCTGGTGCTCAGAATTTCGCAGTATTTGTAGGCGTTTCTAACAGTTTTAATAAAAAAAATATTAATAAAACAACGAAAGAAAGCATGGATGAACTCATGCCAATTGTGGAAAAACTATTACAAGAAGGTCATTTTGTTCGCGCCTGTATTTCCACTGCTTTTTATTGTCCATATGAGGGTAAAATAGATCCATCAGACACATTAGCCCTGTGCAAAGAGTTCGTTTCATGGGGTGTAAACGAACTAAGCGTAGCAGATACAATTGGAATGGCTAATCCCCAGGAAAGCTATGAATTGTTCAAAATGTTGAAGAATGAATTTCCAGCTACTCTTATTACCGCTCATTTTCATGACACTCGAAAAATGGGTATAGCCAATATACTAGCAAGCCTTCAAGCGGGAATTGATCGGTTCGATACTTCTACTGGTGGACTAGGCGGATGTCCTTTTGCACCTGGTGCAACAGGAAATGTAGCAACTGAAGATGTTGTGAATATGCTACATCAAATGGGTATACGGACGAATATTAACCTTGATTCACTGCTTAAAGCAGTAGAAGTGATTGAACCTTTTGTGTCTAGACCAATAGACACGGGTATGTATAGTCTATTTAAAAGTAAGTAGGGGTTGATCAAATGAAGAAACGAGTAATTATTTGGACGAGTATTTTTACTAGTATTTTGACAGCTATCACTACGTTCTTTGGTTTTTTTGTAACTAATAGGTTGATGTATATGAAGAAAAAAGAAAATGATTTTATATTAAACCGCGAAATTACCTCAAAAAGATTAGATGAAGCCTGGTTTAACGCAGTAAATAAAACGGAACAATGGATCGAATCTAAAAATGGCTATTCTTTAAAAGCCATTTTTGTCGAGCCACTAGAAACAAATAATTATGTCGTTATTTGCCATGGGGTCACCGAAAACAAAATTAACTCGCTACGTTTTGTTCGTATGTTTGAACGTCTTGGATTTAATAGTGTTGTCTACGATCATCGTAGACATGGTGATTCCGGTGGCAAGACAACTAGCTTTGGGTTTTATGAAAAAATAGATTTACAATCTGTTGTTGAAGCAGTAAGAGAAAGAGCGGGAAATGATGCAGTTTTAGGTATTCATGGAGAATCTATGGGGGCAGCCACCACACTGCTATATGCTGGCTCTATAATTGATGATGCTAATTTTTATATTTCGGATTGTGCATTTTCAGATTTTGAGCAGCAAGTTTATCATATAATGACACAGACAACTCCTCTCCGATCGAGTCTCGCGATACGATTTGCGAATTTGTTTTTAAAACTGCGTGATGGATATACGCTAAATCTCGTTTCCCCAATTGATGTGATTGACAAAATTGAAAAACCAGTCTTATTTATCCATAGTTTGCAAGATGATTTTATACTTCCTAAAATGACTGAAGATTTATATGAAAAAAAGCTAGGTCCAAAAACATTAAAATTATTTGATATAGGTGAACATGCTAAATCGTTCAATGAAAATAGTAAAGAATATGAGCAAGTTGTGGCAGATTTTCTACAAGAAAATGGTTTGTTAAATAAATAAAAAAGCACTCTGCTGAGTGCTTTTTATTTTTGCATTTTATTCATTTGATTCATCATTTGTTTAACTTGTTTTTCAGAAGGCTTACGACCCATTTGTGCCATCATCATACGTAGCATTTGTTCATTAATAGGCGGGTTTTCTTTTAAGTACTTCATCATATATTGACGTGCTGCAAAGAAACCAATTGCCGCACCAGCGATTAACGCAACGATTATAATAACAATCCAAATCCATGTTTGCATATTTTCTCCTCCTTCATGTTCTTATCTACGTGTACAAGACACCATTAAAAATTATACTATAGATTCTTTTTGCATTCTATATAAATTCGAATAAAAAAGCAATTCAAATACTAAATGTTTAAAAGTATTTGAATTGCTTTTATTAATATTCTTATTTTTGAAGTAGGTCTTTCATTTTAGAAACAACATTCTCTACAGAGAAACCATATTCTTTCATAACAATTTCACCAGGAGCACTTGCACCGAATTTATCAATAGCAATTACGTCGCCTTCAAATCCAACATAACGGTGCCAGCCTAATGATGAACCCATTTCGATTGCTAGACGCTTTGTTAAATGAGATGGTAAAACCGTATTTTTATATGCAGCATCTTGTTTCTCAAATAAATCCCATGACGGCATAGAAACAACGGAAACTTCAATACCTTCTTTAGAAAGTGCTTGTTGCGCTTCAACTGCAAGACTCACTTCTGAACCAGTTGCAAGCAGGATCGCTTCCGCTTTTTCATTAGGCGCTACAACATAAGCTCCTTTTGAAACTCCTTCTTTAGCTAGCTCCACTGAGTTTTCAAGCGTAGGAAGGTTTTGTCTAGATAGCACTAGAACCGTCGGAATATTTTTAGATGAAACAGCTAGTTTCCAAGCTTCTGCAGTTTCATTTGCATCAGCTGGACGGATTACAGATAGACCTGGCATTGCTCGTAAAGAAGCTAAATGTTCCACTGGCTCATGGGTTGGACCATCTTCCCCAACAGCGATACTGTCATGTGTAAATACATACGTTACAGGAAGTCCCATTAATGCAGATAAACGAATTGCTGGGCGTACATAGTCACTAAATACGAAGAATGTACCACCAAATACATTTAGTCCTCCGTGTAAAGCCATTCCATTTAAAGCAGTCCCCATTGCAAACTCACGTACACCGAACCAAATGTTTTTTCCAGCATAATTTTCTGCTGAAAAATCTCCAACATTCTTCATGGTAGTTTTATTGGACCCTGCTAAATCGGCACTACCACCAAAGAATGAAGGTAAGTTTTGAGCAATTGCATTAATTGCTTCCCCAGATGCAGAACGAGTAGCATGAGAAGTACCAGTTTCGTACGTTTTCAATGCATCTGCAAAGTTTTCAGGTAATTCTCCAGAAATAGCTGTTTTTAGTGTTGAAGCTAACTCAGGGAATTCAGACTCATACGCATTTAGTTTCTCATTCCAAGAAGCCTCTTCTTGAACACCTAAACGTTCAGATGCTTGTTTGAATGTGTCATAAACCTCTTCAGGAACGTAGAAGTCCTCTTCGTATAACCATTTATATTCCGCTTTAGCTAAAAGAGTTTCGTCTTTTCCTAAAGGCATACCATGAGCATCTGACTTACCAGAACGGTTAGGAGAACCAAAGCCGATAACAGTTTTCACTTCAATAAGAGTTGGTTTATCATTTTGAGACTTCGCTTTATCAATAGCATTTGAAATTTCTTCGATATCGTTTCCGTCTTTTACGAGAATATAGTTCCAACCATATGAATCAAATCGTTTTTCTACATTTTCTGAGAATGATTTACCTAAATCACCATCTAAAGAAATATCATTACTATCATATAATACAATCAATTTATCCAATTGAAGATGGCCAGCAAGAGAAATTGCTTCTGCAGCTACACCTTCCATTAAATCACCATCACCGCATAATGCATAAGTATAATGATCAATAATAGAGTGGTTTTCTTTATTGTACGTAGCTGCTAAGTGTGCCTCAGCCATCGCCATACCTACTGCCATCCCGATTCCTTGACCAAGTGGACCAGTTGTTGCTTCTACTCCTGCAGTGTGACCGAATTCAGGATGTCCAGGTGTTTTAGAATCCCATTGTCTAAAGTTCTTAATCTCTTCCATAGGTAAATCATAGCCACCAAGGTGAAGTAGACTATATAAAAGCATAGAACCATGACCTGCAGATAATACAAAACGGTCGCGGTTGAACCATGTTGGGTTATTTGGATTATGACGTAAATGTTTTGTCCATAAAGTGTAAGCCATTGGTGCAGCCCCCATTGGTAAACCAGGGTGACCAGAATTAGCTTTATCGATTGCATCAATAGACAAAGTTCGAACCGTATTAATTGCTAATAAATCGGATTGTAATGACATGAATGACATCCTCTCAAACAAATTTTTTCTATATTTCTAGTTTAGACAAGAATGTCTGTATTATCAATGGTTTCTGAAATGATTAATTAATTCAGAAACTTTCCTTTCTTGGCTTCTTGAACCTTTACAGGGGTTACATCATTTCCAGCAGGGTCAATTATTTTTACACTTTCTATAGTATCTCTCATTGTGGAGCGAAAAGTTTCCAAATATTCTTTACGTAAAGAACTCTGTTCTTTTGCTTCTTCAATTGAAAGTCCTGTTGTTTTAGATTTTTTAGACAGCTCGCTAATTCTTGCTAGTTTTTCTTTACTTAACATTTTAACGCATCCTTTCACTTTCTCTTTATATAAAGGTAAGGAAAAAACACACAGAGTGCAAGTCATTTCACTCCATGTGTTTCTATGTACTCAATATAACGTCGATGGACGGTTGCTTTACTAATGTTAAAACCCAATCCTTTTAAAGTGCTCGAAATCTCCTCATAGGTAAGACCTGCATTCCGTAGTCTAACAACTTCTTCTACAGGAACATCTATTCTTTCCCTTCCTTCAGGATTTCCTTTTGTCTTTAAATTTTTTTCTGGTCGGTATCCTTTGGAAACCGCCTTTTTCATCCCTCGTCTTATTTTAGCATTATGTAATTTCCTTTGATATTCCTCCACAAGCGCTAATATTTCGAGGAGCATAGAATCCATTTCATTTAAATTAATGACCCCTTTATCTTGTAAAGTGTACACAGAGGTATTTGTTTTTTGGAGTAGATGTAGAACTGCCATTCTTCCATTTCCTCTACCTATTCGAGTTTCATCTTGAACAAATACAGCGTTAATTTCATTTTCTTTTATATAGTCAAGTAATTCTAATAAGCCTTCACGCTCAACATCATAACCACTATGTTGATCAATAAATACTTTTGCCACTTCATAGCTTTTTTGTTTTGCAAATTCTAACAGTTCCTCTTCCTGTCTCTTTAAAGAGGTCTCTTGAGACTCTTTTTCAGTGCTCACACGACAATAGATAACTGATTTCATTTTGTATCGCCTGCTAACTCCGTTTCATTATCGAAGTGGTAACTTTTTTCATTGGCTGGAATTTTAAGTATTTCTCCTGCTTTTATATGTTCATCTTTCAAGTTATTCATCGCCATTACCTTATTAATCCATACTTTTTTATCTTCATTAACTCCGTACTCATGTGCTAACTCCCATAAAGAATCGCCTTGCTCTATATTAATATGTTGACTCTCATCTGTAGAAAAAGATTTCGAGATTATTATAAACATTATAAAAGCAATACTTCCAGCAACAAAAAATGATAGAAAATAGTTTTCTTTTATCCAGGTCATTAAAAATACCCCCTAATAGAATATGTGTTCGTAATGTATAATTTAATAATAATGCGAACGTTTGTTTTTGTCAACACTAATTAGAACCTATGTTTGCATTAATGTTCGTAGCCTGTTATACTATTAATAAGATAGAAAAGGATAGTAATTACTCTTAAAGAGGTGAACAAATGAAGAAAGCATCTAAAAGGCAAGAAGACATTCTAGCTTTTATAAAAGAAGAAGTACGCAAAAAAGGGTATCCACCATCCGTTCGAGAAATAGGAGAAGCTGTGGGCTTAGCATCAAGTTCTACTGTCCATGGACACTTAGCTCGATTAGAAAGTAAAGGTTTAATCAGAAGAGATCCAACTAAACCACGTGCCATTGAAATCCTTGACAGTTTAGGAAGCATGGCTGAAAAACAAAACGTAGTTCATGTGCCACTAGTTGGTAAAGTTACTGCTGGATTGCCAATTACGGCAATTGAAAATATTGAAGAATTTTTCCCGCTGCCAGAAACTTTTGGTACATCTGATGATAATTTATTTATGTTAGAGATTATGGGTAACAGTATGATTGAAGCAGGAATTTTAAATGGTGACTATGTTGTTGTAAAACAACAGCAATCAGCAAATAATGGTGATATTGTTGTAGCAATGACCGACGAGGATGAAGCGACAGTGAAGCGGTTCTTTAAGGAAAAATCCTATTTCCGTTTACAACCTGAAAATTCCTCCATGGAACCAATCATCGTAAACTCCGTTAGCATTCTTGGAAAAGTTGTTGGAGTTTATCGCAATATTCAATAGTATTTACAGACTTGACAATCTACTTAATATTACTTAAAATAACGAAGAGCCGATATCATATTTCAACGAAAAGTGGACATTTTCGTTGAAATCATCGAAAAACCCCTTTACCTTTATGGTTGAGGGGTTTTGTTTTGAAAAATATTATATTCTAAAATATAATATAAAGAGTTTGAAAATAACAAAATGTGGGTATTATTTCTATAAGCTTACATAGGTTAAATTACATACTTATTTATGGGTGATACATAACTACAAAGGAGTCGTAACCTATGAAAATAATTGTAGAAGAACTTAAAAAACTCATAAATGACTATTATAGATGCAATAACTTCCAACTGAAGGAACAAATATTGATCGATATTAAACTATTAAAGGATGCACTAAGAATTATTGAAAAAAGTAAGCTAGGGATTAACTATGAAAGATCACTTGGTTATTAATCAAGTGATCTTTTTGTACCTAAACAACTCTTCAATTCCACATGGCCTTTGTTCTCTTTTTCAAAAATTATTACTTAAAATACTTCCAATTATAGTCGATTTGTTACATAATAAAAAAACAGGTATTATAGATCATAAGGGGGAGTATTATTGCCTATAGCATTAATTTATAAAGAACTAAATCGATTAATAGATGATTACTATAAATGTCCCTTTAAACATATAAAAGAGCAAATTCTTATTGATATCCATCTTCTCACTGAAGCGATATTACTTTTCGATGTCGATTATCCTTTAACAGTTTCACTTGAAACTCAATAAGTGACGGCTCCCTCTTACTTAGTAATAAACAAACTAACCATATACAAAAAGCGTTGAGAGCATAGAGCTCAAACGCTTTTTTAAATAATAAAATCCTCAATCCATTGTGAACTGAGCTTTTACCGTATGTTAATAACAATTTCTTCTTCAACTTAAGTATCCGTTACTTGAACATGTTTTTATTGGAGTGGTGCGAATAACATTACTGAAACCTCTACTAAACAAAATCTCTAATACTAGTACTATTAAGAAGCCTATAAAAACTCACTCCGGTGAAACCACCGGAGTGAGTTTTTTGTTAATTTACCTTTTTAGGGCCATTCCAGTACATTTCGCGTAAACGGAATTTTTGCAGTTTTCCTGTAGCTGTTTTTGGTAATGCCTCTACAAATTCAATCGATTTTGGCGCTTTGAAATGAGACATATTCGAACGACAGTAATCGATTAATTCTTTTTCTGTAACTGTTCTTCCTTCATGAAGTACGATAATTGCCTTTGGAACTTCTCCCCACTTATCATCAGGTATAGCAATAACTGCAGCCTCTAAAATATCGGGATGTTTATATAGTACACCTTCAATTTCTGTGGAAGAAATATTTTCTCCTCCAGAGATAATCATATCTTTTATTCTATCTTGGATTTCGATATAACCATCAGGATACGTTACAGCTAAGTCTCCTGTGTAGAACCAACCGTCTTTAACTGCTTCAGCAGTTCTTTCTGGATCCTTGTAATAACCATCCATGACTACATTTCCACGAGTGATAATCTCACCAAGTTCTTTCCCATTCCATGCAACTTCTTGTCCATCTTCTTGGTTAACTACTTTCGTTTCCCCATTAAAAGCAAGTTCAATTCCTTGTCTCGCTTTAATTGTAGCTTGTTCATCAGGTGATTTCTCATCGAATTCATTTTTCCATTCATTATATAGAATGAAAGGCGAAGTTTCAGTCAATCCATACACGTGAATCATATTTAATCCTAGAATTGCTTGTGCTTTCGCGATAAGTGCGGCTGCTGGAGGGGCTCCTGCAGTTGCCATTCGAGGATTTGTAGTAATTTTCATTTCTTTACTCGATGGTTCATTCACCAACATATTAACCACTGTTGGCGCACCACATAATAAGGATATTTGATGTTCTGTAAATAAATTCAAAATAAGCGGTGGATCAACTTTTCTTAAACATACATGAGTTGCACCAGCCGCTGTAATCGCCCAAACACCACCCCAACCATTAGCATGGAACATTGGTAAAGTATGAAGATATACATCATCATGCTTAACACTCAAATGATACAAGAAATTGACCGCATTCATGTAGTTTCCACGATGCGTTAGCATAACACCCTTGGGTTTAGATGTCGTACCACTCGTATAATTCAATGTCAGAAGCTGATTTTCATCAATTTCCGTATTAGGTAAAATAACATCTTCAGAATCTTGTTCGATAAATGTTTCAAAATCTATACCATTCAATGAATTCGTTTCCCCTTCTACAGAAACAACGATAACTTGATCAAAAGGTAAACGATCCCCAATTTCCTCAATAGGACTAGTAAATTCTTCATCCACTATCAGCATTTTGGAGTCACTATGCTTTATGATGTACTCCAAATCCTCTGCATTTAGTCGGTAATTAAGAGGTACAAGTACAGCTCCTATTTGGCATATTCCATAAAAGCTTTCTAGCATATAATGAGTGTTTGGTAGCATGACTGCTACATGATCGCCTTTTTGAATACCAGCGTTTAATAGTGCAGCAGATAACTTGTCAGCACGTTGTCCGAATTCTTTATATGTAAACTGTTTTTCTCCGTCAATAACTGCTACTTTTTGTGGGTAATATTTAATCGCTCTTCTTTTCCAATCCAATGGTGTTAATGCAGCAAACATTCTAACCAACTCCCCTTTAGTAGACTAATTTGTTATTTTGAGTTTTCTATTTGTTTAATCGAACCGAAAATGCCTTTTTCTTTAAGTGATTTAATCGTCTCACTATCAAAACCCAGTTCTTCCAAGATTTCATTAGTATGCGTTCCCGTTTGCACCCCCGCAAAACGGTACTCGCCTGGTTGTGTTGAAAACTTAATAGGAAAAGCAATTTGTTTTTGTATACCTTCATCATATTTTGGTACAGAAACTACTAGCTCTCTTGCCTTTATATGCGGATGTTCTACAGCTTCTGAAAAATTTAAAACCGGCTCCACACAGCCATTAAATCCATTTTTAAGAATACTATTCCATTCATCCAATGTCTTTTCTTTAAAAGTTTTTATGAGCTTTTCTTTAAACGCTAATTGATCTACTCGATTCTCACTACTACTAAGTTTGAACAAACCAGGATCTCCAAGTAATTCACAAAGCATTTTTTGAAACTGAGGTTCCAAGCTTCCTACAGATATATAACGATTGTCTCTCGTTTCATAATAATCATAAAAAGAGCCACCGTTTAACAGTAAAGATTCAGCAGTCGGTTCGATTCCGCCAACTAAAAAACTAGGTCCATACAAAGCATTTAAAGAAAACGATACATCCGTCAAACTAATATCAATATGCTGACCTTCACTAGTTTTTTGTCGATTATACACAGCAGCTAATATTCCAATGACAGCTGGCATCGAACCTCCTGCAAGATCTGCTACTTGTACACCAGCAGGCACAGGCGTTTGACCTTTTCGAAAAGAATAACTGGAAACACCTGCTAAAGATAAATAGTTAATATCATGACCAGCCTGATTGCGAAGAGGACCTGTTTGTCCATAACCAGTAATAGAGCAGAAAATAATAGCTGGATTTATTTCTTTTAGCTTTTCATATCCAATTCCCAGTTTATGCATTACACCTGGTCGGAATTGTTCTACGACAATATCATATTCTTTTATTAATTGGTAGACGATTTCTATCGATTCTGCCCGCTTTAAATCTAATGCCAATGAACGCTTAGATCTATTTAAGTGAGCAAAAGTAGCTGATACTTCTCCGTCCATTGGGCCATCATATTTTAATAAATCCTCTCGATTTGGAGATTCTATTTTCAATACTTCTGCTCCCATATCAGCGAGCATCATCGTTGCAAATGGACCAGGTAACAAAGTAGAAAAATCTAATATTTTCAAACCACTTAAGATCCCCATTTTTTCCCCCTTCGTTCGTAATATTTAAATTATTCAGATATATATAATTGTAACGAAAACATCGTGTACTTTCAATTAATGTTTGTACGATCTGCACTAATCAACTTAGAAGCTACTTGTTGTGTCAAAATGTAGGCAGAATTTCTCCCAGTTCTAACTCATGCTTACCAATACGGTTATATTTATGGAATATTTTTTAAAACCTAAATTTAAACTAGAATGAAAAAGGTGAAGCGGCAGCTTTACAGTGTACAGATATAAATTTTAAGGATAAAACAATCACCATAAATAGAGTTTTAACTTTCATCTTGTAACTTGCAGAAAAGACGGCATAATTAAAGCCTTTACCAATTCATTCAGTACGCCTCACCTATGTAGTATTAATGATGGAAGCCGAAACTGACATTAAATATATCCAAAAACAACAGGGTCATGATAATTATCAAATAACAGCTGATGTATATGCTCACGTCTCATGCAAAATAAAAAAGAAAAACACCGAACGAGTCAACTCACGACTGAACGATGTTTTTAAATAATATTTTTTTACTCTCTTTTCGGGGTGAAATGGGGTGCGGATAATTTTGCAGAATTATTTCGCTTTAAGCACCCCATTATTTTAGTCAAATAACCCCGTCAAATCAATATTAGTACATTTTTAGATATTGTTCACGTTCCCACGGATGTACAGCTGTACGGAACATATCCCATTCAATTTCTTTAGCTTCTACAAAGTTTGCATAAATATGTTCTCCAAGTGCGCCGCGAATAGTTTCACTTTTACCTAATTCTTGTACAGCTGCATGTAAAGTTGGTGGCAGGTTATGGATTCCGTTTTCGATACGTTCTTCTTCTGACATTACATAAATATTACGGTCCACAGCTGGTGGTGGGGTTAGTTTATTTTTAATTCCATCTAACCCAGCTTGTAGAATTACAGCCATTGCAAGATATGGATTCGCTGCTGGATCTACTGAACGAACTTCAATACGCGTACTTACCCCTCTTGAAGAAGGAATACGGATTAATGGACTTCTGTTTTGTCCTGACCATGCCACATAACAAGGTGCTTCGTATCCAGGTACAAGACGTTTATATGAGTTTACCAATGGATTTGTAATCGCAGTAAAGCTTTGAACATGCTTCAATACACCAGCCATAAATTGCATAGCTGTTTCACTTAAACCAATTTCTGTTGACTCATCGTAAAATGCGTTTTCATTTCCATTAAATAGAGATACATTAAAGTGCATTCCTGATCCATTTACACCAAACAATGGTTTTGGCATGAATGTCGCATGCAAGCCGTGTTTTCGTGCAATTGTTTTAACTACAAGTTTGAACGTTTGAATATTGTCACATGCTGTTACTGCATCAGCATATTTAAAGTCAATTTCATGTTGACCTGGAGCAACCTCATGATGAGATGCTTCAATTTCAAAGCCCATCTCTTCTAGTTCTAGTACGATATCACGACGACAGTTTTCTCCTAAATCCATAGGCGCTAAGTCAAAGTAACCACCATGATCATTCAATTCAAGTGTTGGCTCGCCTTGAGCATCTAATTTAAATAAGAAGAATTCAGGTTCAGGTCCTAAGTTAAAGCTTGTAAATCCTAACTCTTCCATTTCTTTTAAGATTCGTTTTAAATTACTACGTGGGTCTCCTGCAAACGGAGTTCCATCAGCTTTATTTACATCACAGATTAAACGGGCTACTTTCCCTTTACCTGTAATCCAAGGGAATACTACCCATGTATTTAAATCTGGAACTAAGTACATATCAGACTCTTCAATTCGTACAAATCCTTCAATAGAAGATCCGTCGAACATCATTTTGTTATCGAGAGCTTTATCGAGCTGACTAACTGGGATTTCAACGTTTTTAATAGTTCCTAGTATGTCTGTAAATTGAAGACGAATAAAATTCACCTCGTGTTCAGTCACTAATTTTTTGATATCTTCCTTAGTATACTTGCTCATTTTTCCACTCTCCTAAAAGTTTATATATGAACCTCGATTATCGATAGAACCGAGATAGGTCCCCTTGTCGCAAAGAAGCTCGTTGATGCCTTTGAGCTAATTTCATCTCTTCTTTCACAATTGCTCGTAATTCTATGTCCGAAATGACTTTTCGAACATCTTTTGTAACCGCAGGACTATTTTTCAACTCAAAGATTTGTTTAATTCCTGCGATATTAACACCTGTTTTCAATAAATCCTTGATTTCCAACAATATATCAATATCATCTAACGAAAACATGCGCTGCTTACCTTCAGTTCGTGCAGGGTGAACCAGTTCTTGCTCTTCATAGTAACGGATTTGCCTAGCTGTCAATCCAGTCAGCTGCATAACGATATTCATTGAAAGTAATGGCATCGAACGTCTCCATTCCTTTTCCATTACTACACCCCCTTGTAGGTTATACATTTATTATATGTCATGTTAACTAACGTGTCAAGGCTATGTTAGGAAACCTAACAACATTTTTCGATTAAACAAAACCATTTCTTATGACATAGAAATGGTTTTATCTTTTTTATTGTTTTATCGTTTGAACTGCTCCTAAAATGGCATATTTCACATGTTCATACGTTAAACCACCTTGGATAAAGGCTGTATAAGGAGGACGAATTGGTCCGTCTGCTGTTAGTTCCATACTCGATCCTTGTACGAATGTTCCAGCGGCCATGATAACATCATCCTCATAACCTGGCATATATGCTGGTTCAGGCATAAACCGCGCATTAACAGGGGAGTGCATTTGTATAGCCTGGCAAAATTGAATCATTTGATCTGCAGTTTGGAAAGAAACGGACTGGATTAAATCTGTGCGAGGTTCCGTATAGTGCGGCTCTGTAGTCATACCAACCTGCTCCAATAAAGCTGAAGTAAAAATAGCTCCCTTTACTGCCTGGGATACAACATGGGGAGCAAGAAAAAATCCTTGGTACATATCCATCAATGCATGTAAAGAAGCTCCCGCCTCTGCTCCTATACCCGGAGAAGTCATTCGGTAAGCACATTTTGTGACAAATTCCTCTTTACCCGCAATATAGCCGCCTATTTTAGCAAGACCACCACCAGGATTTTTGATCAGTGAACCAGCCATTAAATCTACCCCTACATCCGTCGGCTCCAATTCTTCTACAAATTCTCCATAGCAATTGTCTACAAAAATAATAGCATCCTCTTTAATACTTCTTATTTCTATAACCATTTGTTTGATTTGATCAATTGTAAAGGAAGGACGTACTGCGTATCCCTTTGAACGTTGGATGGCAATTACTTTCGTGCTGCTTTTCACAACCTTTTTTACCGCATCCCAATTGATGTCCCCGTTTTCCAATAATTCTACATGTTTATAAGTAATACCGAAGTCAGCAAGCGACCCCGTATCCTTTTCTCCTCCACTTACAATTGACTGCAACGTATCATAAGGTTTACCCGTTATATAAAGTAGTTCATCATTTGGTCTTAGTACCCCAAACAAACTAGTAGAAATCGCATGCGTTCCCGAAATAATTTGAGGACGTACAAGCGCTGATTCTGATCCAAATGTCGTTGCATATACCTTTTCTAATGTATCTCGACCTTCATCATCATAGCCATATCCAAATGACGGATGAAAATGATGATCGCTAACTCCATGTTCCTTAAATGCTTGAATTACTTTTTGCTGATTTAAAAAAGCAATTTTTTCAACAAGTTTATGGTGAGATGCTATTTTAGTTTCAACCTGTTCAGCAAGCTCCAATATTTCTTTTGATAATGTTGTTGTAAATGTCATGTTATATTCTCCTAATTTCAAATTACAAATAGAAAAGACTAATCTCAAAATTGAAATTAGCCCTTTGTCTATATTGAATAAAGTTAAAACTGTACCTCGCCGTTCCAGTCCATCATACCGCCAGCAATATTCGTTACGTCATAGCCATTTTCCTCTAGAATTTCACAGGCCATTGCACTACGGCCACCTGCTTTACATACTATGTAATGAGGAACTGATTTATCAAGCTGTTCCATACTGCTCTCAATTAGCCCTAATGCAATATGCTTTGCTCCAGGTATAATCCCATTAGCCACTTCATCACTTTCACGTACATCGATGATACTGATTTCTTCACCTGCGTCTAATTTTTGTAACAGCTGTTCTGTTGTAATAACATTCATATTAAACTCTCCAATTCCTGCGTATATTCTATAAAATCATAATAGGAGCGTTTCCATCTGTCAAACATTCCATATTATTCTTCTGTTAGCTTTACTGGTTTAGAAGGAGCAAATGTTGAAATTGCATGTTTGTAAATCAACTGTTGTCTACCATCCGATTCGAACAGTACAGTAAAGTTATCGTATGACTTCACTAACCCCTTTAACTGGAAACCATTCAATAAAAATACGGTTACGAAAATATCGTTTTTTCTCAGCTGATTTAAATATAAATCTTGAATATTCGTAGGTTTCATCCCAATACCCCCATTTACAATTTGCATGTTAAAAACATACTACGTTGTTAGTATTCGCTTTAATTATTCATTTTCCTGCATAAATTCATTAATTTCTTTTATTATTCTTTCGGCATCAGTAAACGGATTATACCAATGAATGTCCATTTTGTTTCTAAAATACGTTAACTGTCTTTTGGCATACCTTCGAGAGTTTTGCTTAAGTTGATCAATTGCGTCTTCAAAGGAAACATTTCCATCCAAGTAGGCATATAATTCCTTATAGCCGATTGCCTGGATTGATTGAACATCTCGAATACCCTTACTATAAAGTGTTTTTACTTCCTCTAAAAGTCCTTTTTCTAGCATAATGTCTACTCGGTGATTTATACGACCATATAACTGTTCACGATCAATGGACAGGCCAATAATATAGTGATGATAGACTTTTTCTTGGCCTTGGTTTTGCTCTATATCATTCTTTTGTTTCCCAGTAAGCTCTACTCTTTCAATTGCGCGAATCACACGCTGCACATTATTAGGATGAATTTTCTTTGCCGCCTTTGGATCCAACGAATTCAACCGTTCAAATAAACTATCAGGTGTCATTCTTTCTAATTCCGCAAGTCTATTCTCATCACGATTCGGTTGTTCCGTAAATCTAAAGTCATATAAAACAGATTGAATATAAAGCCCAGTTCCTCCAACGATAATCGGAAGTTTACCTCTTGATGTAATTTCTTCAATTTTACCTCGTACGAGTTTTTGATATTCCGCAACGGAAAAGCTTTCAGTTGGATCTTTAATATCTAGTAAGTGATGAGGAATACCTTCCATTTCCTCTTGTGTAATCTTTGCCGTTCCAATATGGAGTTCTCGATATACCTGCATTGAGTCTCCATTAATAATTTCACCATTAAACGCTTTAGCCAATTGAATACTTAAAGCTGTTTTCCCAACAGCCGTTGGTCCGACTATCGCAATTACGCTTGCTATTTTATGCATTATCTATCATCCAATTTGCAATTATTTCATATGATTGAAGCTTGTTGACCTCGTTTAGAATTTCGTGCCTTGCATCCTCTACTAAATGTACAGTTACATTGGTCATTCCAACACTTTTAAGACCATTCGCGACTTTGAAGATGTCTTTCCCTTGCTTACCGACAGGATCCTTGGCGCCACTAATTACTAGAACGGGTAAATCTTTTTTTATATGATTGTTTTTTTTAGTCTGGTGAATTATTTTTAATCCGTCAAAAAGGTCTATAAAGAATCGATTCGTTGGGATTATCCCACAATGCGGATCCTCTATATATTTTTGGACTTCTTTTTCATCTGTTGAAAGCCAGTCAAAAGGTGTTTTAGGATTGGTTATTTGTTTATTAAACCCACCAAAAGCCATGCTATTCAACAAAGCAGCTTTAGCTGTCGGACTTTTTACAGCCGAAGTAAACCTGCCGATTAGTTTACCCGCGTCTCCCATTAACCCTGGACTAAAGGTAGTTCCAGAAAGGACGACTTCGGTCAAAGAATCACTATACTTCTGCATATATCTACGTGCAACAAATGATCCCATACTGTGACCGAATAAAATAAGTGGAATATCTCCCAAATTTTCACGAACATGTATTAATACTTCACGTACGTCCTCCGTTACTCGTTCGAACCCTAACTTATCTGCAAAATATCCAAATTGCCCATTTTTTTCAGCTGTCAAACCATGCCCACGGTGATCGTGGCCAGTAACGACAAATCCTTTGGACATTAAAAAGGTAGCGAAATCTTCATAACGACTGATATGCTCTTCCATGCCATGAAGAAGATGTACATGACCAATCGGTGCTGTATCTGGAGAAAATTTAACGATATGAATTAAATGCTCATCTGACATTTTACCTTCTAAGATAGTTTTCAGCTCAATCCCTACTTTCGTTTAATGTAGCTTCTAGCAAAAGTATATCAAGTTGGTTTTTAAATGTAGTTGTTTGTACATCCGAGTATTGGAGCAGTTGCTGCATTACATTCACTATTTCATCTTTATATTCTTTAAAGTGCTGTATATCAAAATAAAGCATACCTGTTCTTCTTACTAAAAAATCCACAGGTGAATAGACCATTTCTTCATGCACTGCGTAATAAATTTGAGCAAGCAAAGCTAACGGTAAACTAGACGGGATTGTTGATAGGATTTGTGCATATTGAAAAACTTTATCGACATTCGTTCCATACCTTTTAGCCAGCTTTCTTCCTTCTAATCTAGAAAGTCCGTAAGCGAGTGCCATTTGTTCTTTCTGGTTAAGAAATGCATCCCATTGTTTAGAGCCACCAATATCTCCACCAGATAACGTTAAATGCTTTGTTACGCATGGCCCGTATTTTTCATCCCCAAGTTGCTTGGAAATTCTATCTACAATAGTTTCAGCCATTTTCCTATACCCTGTTAGTTTACCTCCAGCAATTGTAAATAAACCTGCTTCTGACTGCCAAACCTCATCTTTTCGAGAAATTTCTGATGGATCCTTTCCGTCCTCATATATTAATGGACGAACACCTGCCCAAGTGGACTCTACTTGGTTTGCAGTAACACGAACTAAAGGAAACATCGAATGGATTGCCTGGATAAGATAATTTACATCTTCCGGAGTGGCTATAGGATGCTGAATATCGCCCTCAAAGAACGTATCCGTTGTTCCTACATAAGTTTTCCCATCACGTGGAATTGCAAAAATCATTCGCTTATCAGGTGTATCAAAATAGACAGCCTGCTTTAGCGGGAAAACCGATTGATCAATAACAATATGCACACCCTTTGTGAGCTTGAGTTTTTTATTGTTTTCAAGGGCATCTAAAGCACGAACTCCATCCACCCAGGGGCCAGTGGCATTGACTACTTTTTTGGCATGTATGGAAATTCGTTTATTGCTTATTGTATCTACAACCTCTGCTCCCATTACCTGATTATCATCGTCATAAATAAAGGAGCGTGCTTTCGCGTAGTTTAAGCATACTGCCCCTTTTTCCATTGCTTTTTTGAGAACTTCAATCGTTAGTCGGGCATCGTCGGTTTGGTATTCAACGTAGTATCCCCCTCCTAGTAAACCTTTGCTTTTTAAAAGTGGTTCTTTTTCAAGTGTCTCTTTGTCCGAAAGCATTAATCTTCTTTCATTCTTCTTCACACCAGCTAAAAAGTCATACATCTTCAAGCCAGCAGATGTAGTAAGAGGTCCAAATGTACCCTTTTTATGAAACGGTAGTAACATCCATATTGGTTCGGTCACATGAACTGCATTTTCATACACAATTTCTCTTTCTCTGCCGACATCAGCAACCATTTTCACTTCCAGTTGCTTTAAATACCGCAAACCACCATGCACAAGCTTTGTGGAACGACTAGAAGTTCCTGCAGCAAAATCCTGCATATCCACTAAAGCGACAGACATTCCACGGGTTACAGCATCAAGGGCAATTCCCGCACCGGTTATACCTCCGCCTATTACGAGCACGTCGAATTCAAAATAATTTAGTGTATTTACTATTTGCTCACGTTCTACAGAAGACTTCAATTATTCCACCTCTTCGTCTGAAAGTTTGAAAATACGTGTTGCTTCAACTGCTTTTTTCCAGCCTTTATAAAGTTGATCTCTTTTCGCAATTTCCATTTTTGGTTCATATTGCTTTTGACTTTCACGTAAGTTGGATAATTCTTGTGAATCCTTCCAGAAGCCAGTAGCTAAACCCGCTAAGAAAGCAGCTCCTAAGGCTGTTGTCTCGTTAAGCTTGGCTAGTTCTACGGGCAAATTTAATAGATCGCTTTGGAACTGCATTAGAAATTCGTTACTTACCGCTCCACCATCTACTCTTAATGTCTCTACATCTACCCCAGAATCTTTTTCCATCGTTTCAAGAACGTCTTTTGTTTGATAAGCAAGGGATTCTATCGTGGCACGGATGAAATGCTCTTTTGTCGTTCCTCTTGTTAATCCAAAAATTGAACCCTTCGCTTCGGAATCCCAATAAGGCGTTCCAAGTCCAACAAAAGCTGGTACAAAATAGACACCTTCTGTAGATTCAACTTTTTTTGCGTACCTCTCCGATTCAGGAGCACTCTTTATCATACGTAGTCCATCACGAAGCCATTGAATCGCAGAGCCAGCAACGAAAATACTTCCCTCTAAAGCATAGGTCACTTTACCATCTATACCCCATGCAATAGTCGTTAACAAACCAGACGGAGAAGTAACCGCCTCTTCTCCAGTATTTAATAGCATAAAGCATCCAGTACCATACGTGTTTTTAGCCATGCCTTTCTCAAAACAGCATTGCCCAAATAATGCAGCCTGTTGGTCCCCTGCTGCTCCGGCAATATCTATTTCCTTTCCAAAGAAAACAGATGGATCGGTTTGTGCGTATACTTCAGATGATGATGCTACTTTTGGCAGCATTTCCATTGGAATAGAAAGCTTCTCACAAATCTCTTCATCCCACTTTTGTTCATATATATTGTAAAGCATCGTCCTAGAAGCATTGGAATAATCCGTCACATGAGCATTCCCATTGGAAAGCTTCCATATTAACCACGTATCAATCGTTCCAAACAGTAAATCACCGGCTTCCGCTTGCTCTTTGGCACCATCAACATTATCCAATATCCACTTTACTTTAGTTGCAGAAAAGTACGGGTCCAATTTCAAGCCCGTTTTCTCTTGAAAAAACAATTCCATATCATCTTTTTTAAGTTCATCAATAATAGACTGGGTTTGTCTTGACTGCCAAACAATCGCATTATACACAGGCTTTCCTGTATGTTTATTCCACACGACTGTTGTTTCTCGTTGGTTCGTTATCCCAATTGCATGGACATCCTCTGGTTGGTTTCCACTTTCTGTTAGAACTGCTGCCAGCACAGATAATACGGATCCCCAAATTTCTTTCGCATCATGCTCCACCCATCCTGATTTAGGAAAATATTGTTTAAATTCTCGTTGAGCAGAGTGAACAATATTGCCGAGCTTATCAAAAAGTATTGCTCTAGAGCTAGTCGTTCCTTGATCGATCGATAATATATATTCTCCCATTTTACTTCCTCCTACATAACTCGTTTGAACATTTTTTCAATCTCATAAGTCGAAAAATGTACGATTACAGGTCTACCATGTGGACAGGTCAAAGGATGTTGAGCATTTTTTAAGCTTTCTAACAGCTGCTCCATATCGTTCATCGTCAAATAATGATTTGCTTTAATCGAAAGTTTACAGCTCATCATAATGGCAGCATCTTCTCTAAGTTTTTTAATATCTGTTTTACGGTTATTCAATACTTGTTCGATTAGCCCTTCAATAATCTTCGTCTCTTGGTCCTTAGGAAACCATGTAGGATGATCTCTTACAACAAAGCTAGAAGTACCAAACTCCTCTAAAAATATTCCTACCTCATTTAATTCATGTATAGACTCTTTTATACGGTAAGCCTCGTCTAAAGAATAGTGAAAAGTCAGTGGAAGCAAAAGCGATTGTCGCTCATTTGCATTTACTTCCCCTATCTTTTCCTTGTAAAATTCATATTTTACACGTTCTTGGGCAGCATGCTGATCTATTAAGTAAAACCCATCATCACTTTGAGCAACAATATAAGTACCGTGGATTTGACCTACTACATGTAAATCAGGAAATGGCTTTTTATCCTCCACATTTTCGATTGAATGCATATCGAAATCTGCCAATGGCTCAATCTCTTCATAAACGATACTAGGCAGCTCTTTAAATGGATTATTAGTTTGTTCGACTGCCATACTATCATCGTCTGGAGGAATGGGATCCATTTTTGTCGGCTCATAAGTTTGTTTAAAGAAATCAAACTGCACACTTGGCTGTTTCTTAATAACTGGCTTTTCTATAATTTCGGGTGGTTTCTGCACACGATGCATAATCGAACGGATTGTTAAACGAATCATTTCCATAAGTTCTTTTTCTTTACTAAGGCGGATTTGATGCTTCGCAGGATGAACATTGACGTCCGTTAGTATTGGATCCATTTCAATATTTAAGACGACAATCGGATATCTACCTATCGGCAACAAAGTATGGTATGCATCGACTATTGCATTATTTATCCCATAGTGCTTAACCCAACGGCCATTCACTAAAACAGTTATATAATTTTTCGAAGCTCTCGTTATTTCCGGTAATGTTCCAAAACCCGATATATGAAAATCAGATGTTTCCTTATCGAAGGCAACCATTTTTTTCACGTTAGAGATTCCATAAATGGAAGCCAAAACTTGTTTAAGGTCGCCTCTTCCACTTGTCTGTACAATGGTTTGCTGATTATGTGTTAGCTTAAACGCAATACCTGGATAACTAATGGCTAAGCGGTTTATCAAGTCAATGGTATGACCTAACTCTGTTTGAATCGTTTTCAAATATTTTAACCGAGCTGGCGTATTATAAAATAGCTGGCTCACGACAATATCAGTTCCTCTTCGTATCGGTCCAGGGGTATTGGATAATAACCTTCCACCTTCTAACTCTACTTTTGTCCCAATACTTTCACCATTTGATGTCCATAGGCTAATTTTCGATACTGAGGCAATACTAGCAAGCGCCTCTCCTCTAAAACCTAATGAACGTATTCTGAAAAGATCATGCTCCGTAGTGATTTTAGAGGTAGCATGTCTAGAGAAGGATTTTATCGCATCCTCCTCGTCCATTCCTTTTCCATTATCAGTTACTTGAATTTTAGACAGCCCGGCTTCTTCTAGCGTAATTTCAATAGAAGTGCTTTCCGCATCTATTGCATTTTCTACCAATTCTTTCACAACAGAAGCTGGCCGTTCCACCACTTCACCTGCTGCAATTTTGTTGGATAACAGTTCATCCATTAATATTATTTGTCCCATATTATTCACCTACTTTTGGGTTATTCTAGCTCTTTTTGCAGCTCATATAATAGCTGCAATGCTTCTAATGGAGTTGTACCTGATATATTGATTTTCTTTAACTTCTTCATAATTTTTTCTGATGACTCGTTTTCTTGGATTACAATTGGTTCTTTATGCACCTTAGGTTGATCATCAAAGAACGATAATTGTGTTTCGCTAACGTTAACAGCACTTTCTTCCTTCTCATCCTGATGCTCGAAAGTATTCAAGATTTCCCGTGCTCTCGTAATAATTTGTTCAGGCAATTGGGCTAGCTCTGCAACATGTATACCATAACTCTTATCTGCAGGACCATCTTTAAGCTTGTGTAAAAAGACAACTTTCCCATCTTTTTCAGTTGCTGACACATGTACATTTCGAAGCTTTGGTAGCGAGTCCTCTAAATCCGTCAACTCATGATAATGTGTAGAGAACAGCGTATTTGCCCCTATATTTCCATGAATATATTCCATCATCGCCTGAGCCAAACTCATACCATCATAAGTGGAAGTTCCACGTCCAATTTCATCAAATAAAAGCAAACTTTTACTTGTAGCATTCATAATCGCATGCTGGGATTCCATCATTTCAATCATGAATGTACTCTGGCCACCCGCCAAATCATCTGCTGCTCCAATTCGTGTAAATATTTTATCGACTATTGGAAGCTTCGCAGATTCAGCAGGTACATAGCACCCAATTTGTGCCATTACAGTTGTGATTGCTATTTGTCGCATAAAAGTACTTTTACCCGACATATTAGGCCCGGTTATTAGGAGCATATTAATATCCTCTGTAAGCACACAATCGTTTGGTACATACAACTGATTGTTCATCATTTTCTCCACAACTGGATGTCTGCCATCTTTAATAATCATGGCATTAGAATCATGGAAAATAGGCTTTGTTAAACGGTGGTTTTCAGCTACTTGAGCAAATGAAATAAATACATCTAGCTCACTTATTTGTTTCGCTAATTTTTGTACAAGCGGGATATAAGCTTTAATTTGTTCTCTAACCTGCGTAAATAACTCATATTCTAGCACTTGACTTTCATCTTCTGCTGATAAAATAAGGGATTCCTTTTCTTTCAGTTCGTCCGTAATATATCGTTCTGCGTTCGCAAGCGTTTGTTTACGAACATATCTAGACTCATCTGCTAAATGGATATTCGATTTTGTTAGCTCGATATAGTAACCAAAAATTCGGTTATAGCCTATTTTTAAGTTTTTAGCACCTGTAATTTCTCTTTCCCTTTGTTCAAGTTCTGCAATCCATTTTTTTCCGTTAACTGATGCATCACGAAGCTGGTCCAGTCTTTCATGGTAGCCGTTTTTAATCACCCCACCGTCTTTAACAGAAATTGGAGGGTTTTCACTAATTGCTTCTTGTAACTTTCTCCAAATGTCTTCACAATCCTCTAAAACAGCTCCGAGTTTTTGCAGCACTTGATCTTGTGAAGAATTGAGTAGCTGTTTTATTATAGGGACCTTCGAAAGTGATAGTCTTAGCTGGGCAAGGTCTCTTCCTCCAGCACTGCCAAATCCAATTCTACCTACAAGCCGTTCTAGGTCATAAACTTCCTTGAAAGCTTCTTTGATTTCTTCCCGAAGCATAAAGTCATTGAGAAAACTTGTTACTATTTCTTGTCGAGCCTCGATGGATTGTTTGTTTGCAAGAGGCTGATGAATCCATTGCTTTAACTTTCGACCACCCATTGCAGTCACTGTTTCATCTAATAACCATAATAACGTCCCTTTTTGGTCTCCACTTCGAATAGATGAAATAAGTTCTAAATTTCGTTTGGAGTGATAATCCATCGCTAAAAATGACTCTCTCTGTTGAAAAGTGAAAGGCTGAATATGTAAGAGAGATTGTTTTTGCGTTTTTTGAATGTATTGTAATAGTCGTTTCACCGTTTGATGTGTTTGATCGGGATGGTCAGGAACGTATTTATGAATTTCCTCATCTGACAACTCTTCTTTTTCAATGGAAACAGTAAAATCATGAATAGCAGACAAATCATTGATTAACACATACATTTGTTCACTGACTATCAATTCTTTTGCCTGAATCGCAAGCAATTCCTGCACTACCTCTTTTTCGTCGCCAGTTAAAATGGTCGTAAAGCCATCACCCGTTGATACATCTAAATAAGCAAAAGCGACTTCATTTGTAGCAAGCAAATCAGCGGAAGCAATAAAATAATTTGACTTCGTTT
The DNA here is from genome assembly GCF_044762655.1 of Psychrobacillus sp. NPDC096623. NCBI lineage: Bacteria > Bacillati > Bacillota > Bacilli > Caryophanales > Bacillaceae > Psychrobacillus > Psychrobacillus sp. NPDC096623. Next base: position 444,003 of record NZ_JBIWER010000002.1, on the reverse strand, counting down.
GCATAGCTTTTCCTTCTATTATAGTACCCGGCGTAACAAGACGAACAACCTCTCTTTTAACTACACCCTTTGCAACTTTTGGATCTTCTACTTGCTCGCAAATAGCGACTTTATAGCCTTTGCTTATAAGTGTTTCGATATACCCCTGGGCAGAATGATGAGGTACTCCACACATCGGGATATTGTCCTTCCTACTAGTTAGGGTAATTTCTAAAATCGCAGCTGCTTTAATAGCATCTTCATGAAATAACTCGTAAAAATCGCCTAAACGGAAAAATAGAAATGCATCTATGTAGTCTTTTTTAATTTTTAAGTATTGCTGCATCATTGGAGTTTGTGTAGTCATTTAAATCCTTCTCTCTTCTTACTAATATAATGATTATAACAAAAAAACAATGAGAAAAGAGACAGATGACCTTAATTAGATAGCTTAAGGGTATTCGAGTCGAGGGTAAATATAATGCACCCAGAATATGTGACCTAATTCAGGGTGCATATTATATTTACTTTTTAATTTGATTTTTATTAAATGTTTCCTTGTCAGCACGTTTGAAGTCTTTTGGATATATAACTTCCTGCATTGAAGTCAATCCGTTATCTTTTGTATTAAACTTCTCATGGGGTTGCTTACGTTCCTTCATAATGAACACTCCTCTCGTTTTTATCTTTCTTAGTTTTTCCTGTGTAACGAGAGATATTCAATTTGTTATCTAATAGAATAAATTTCATAATTCCATATTAAAAAGTGAAATCCAACACGTTGATTTCCGCTACAGGCGGACGCTTTCAGTGGTTACGAATCAACTTTAAAAACACGAAAAAAATTGTGATTTCGTATTCATAATTGAAAAAACTAATTTGAAATATTTTTATGCAAAAAAAAAGCCGGAAGTAATAGCCGGCTTTTTAAAGTGACGAAGAATCTTCTACTTCTTTGGAAGCACCAATGGATCCCGAAGAACTGGATGACGAGCTAGATGAACTAGAACTAGATGAGCTTTCTTCCCCATATGCCCATTCTTCTTCAAATTCTGCTTCATGTACTTGAATGCAAATAGTTGTTTCCCCTACAACTTCAACTAGTATCTCTCTTTCTACGGTTACCTGGAATTGCGTACCTCCTGAAATAATAATTGCCTCTGTACAATTTGGTTGCTGTAGTACACGAACATGCACTTCTTCCCCAGTAGTATCTTTATCGCGGTAATGTAGTTTGATACGATCCTTATAATTGATCGTTTCTGTAAAAACGGACGTTTTAGAATGGTCGTGATGTGCATACCAAACGTTTATATCAAATTTTCCAGTTACCTCTACGTATCTACCGTGTTTTTTAGACGAACATGTGTGATTAATAACCCAGCATCCTAAAATACTAGATGGTGTATTTGGCGGGCGAAGAACTTCACAGGATTCCGTTCTCTTTTTTCCTTTAGCAACAACAGCTTTCGTCACGATATGGCGCAAGTGTTTCATTTTCTTCCTCCTTGTAATCAAGTCATAACATCATATGCGCCCATCGCCCAATCGGTTCATATAGTTACAAAAGTTGTGTAGACTAAAGAGGAAGAAATAATAACTATTGCGATTTTTGTCACTTCTTGGTGCTAACTATTCTTATATTTGGCCAGATAGAATGCCAGTTTTTTCTCTGAATACGTTGCTCATAAACTGCAAAAAGATCTTTATTTGTTGCAAAACGAGGAACTGGATTCACAGTCATCCGCAATAGGTCGGTTAAACCATACGGGGCTACAAGTACAATCTCATTCTGTTGATCCAGTTTCACCCCGACAGCCGTCACAGTTTCAGGAAAATTGGCTATCCCCTCCACTGAAGATTTATAAGGAGGCAGGTTATTTATCTTATGCATTCTGGCTTGGTTTTTTACTGACCACGGTATATTCGGCATCAAGCTCTTTAGCTGATTCTCCCATTTTTTCTCCTCCGACTCTTCTATATTCTCAGGATTAAAATAAATAACATCGATATCCTCTAAAGGAGTTCTTTCTATATATCCATGAATTGTATCCCAAATTTTAGAGCGGACAAATCCTGCACATATCCACCAGTCTGGAAGGTTTAATTGTTGAGCTGCTTTTAATATATCTATCATCCATTTATCTTCAAGTATTAAAGATTTTATATCTTCTTTTGTTTGTAAATCCACTTACCTCACTTCTCCTTACCCTCTCGAGAACATTAATCTCCAACCTATGAAAATACTTATTAACAGTATAACGGCATATACCGGCAGACCATAAGGAATGATTAAAGCCAAAGCATGTATTGCTGCCATTAATCCTACCATGAACATACTACCGAATACTTTAAAGAACGCATTAGTTTGTGTATGCTCATGCGAGCTAATAAAAGGGAACATCCCCTTACTAAAAATCCCATAAGATACTAGCGTTAACATAATTGCAGCTAATAGCACGACGACTAAGTCCAGAAGAATTCGGAAAGAAAATATCCATAAAAATAGGACACTTAGCATCGTTAAAATAGGAATGAAATAATTCACAATGCTGGCCTTAAGTGTTGCACTATATACAATCGATTTATTTGTAATAGGAGCTGCGTAAAAAATCCATTGCCCTTTATAATTACCTGAGTACTCCAACATTTGAACAACGGATGGAATCATTATTAGAGCAAAATATATGACCATATAAGAATTTCCGCTTTTCATTTCCTCAAAGGAACCAGAACTTAACGTATTGAATAAAAAGATAAATGGAAAAATAATCGAAAAACCTAGTATGGGAAATATTTTTAGCTTTAATTCCCTTTCTTCTTTTAACATAAGGGAAGCAAACTTGTAAAAGGTACGCTCCTCTTTAGTTCTGCATAAAATTCTTGCCCAAACTCCCTGTACCATATGGTTTCGCTTCTTCATTCTGTTTGTATCACTTTGTAATTTAGATAAGTTTCGCTCAAAAGTTGGCATAAGACGAATATATATCACGATCGCAAGAATTGGAGCTAGAATTGCAAGAAAGGATAGTATAATAATATACAAGGAATAATCTCTATTTAAGATTAATTCAAAAGGAGCTGCGAACCAAAATGGTGGTAGTAACGTATGCCACCAAGCAAATGTGTACGTAATATCAATATTAACTATTTGAAACACGCGCCCCACTAATTGATAACTTACCGCCATCCCAATTGCTAAGAAAATTTGCACATAGTTAATAACATCCTTTAGCATTTCACCACTAAAGAAACGAAGGATAAATAGATAAACAAAGGCAGTCAACACTACTGCCAAACTACTAACTAATAATATTTCTATGAAAAACAAGAGTGCAAAGATAATACCAAATTTAAAAACACTCACAATGAGAGGGATAATTACAAACGAACCTGTTAAAAGAACCATATAAATCATAATATGAGTAATCTTTGCTGCATTTAATGTCTTATCACTAATAGGTTTCGGGTGAAGTATATTTTTATCCCTTATATCTAGCAGAACAGCAGAAAAGTCCGAAACCATCGATGTCATTAATATGATAAATAAGGAGCTAAACATAATAGTAAGCGAGAAGAGAAACTCATTACCTAAAAAAAGAAAAGGAACTAAAAAGAGGATTCCAAATAACCCGTACATCCATAAGGATTTAAGAAACTGGTTTCCGTCCTTTTTAATATTTGAACCGCTAAAGATTGCTGGCATCCTTCTACTATCCATTGTCAGCTTCAGCTGTATAATTTTTCGCATCACATCATAGTCAATATTTAACTTTTGATAGACAGGTTTAAAACGATCCAGAGCCCTAAGTGACGCAAAATCATTCATAGTCTCTGCCTCCACGAACTAAATTCACAAACCTATCTGCAATTTCCACATGCTCGTTAAAACCAGTCAACTGATTGAAGATGTCTTCTAAAGATCCTTCCTCGTTTTGCATTTTCAGTTCTTCAAAAGTTCCATCTGCCACTACTTGACCATTTACTAATAATACAATTCGGTTACTGATTTTCTCTACGACATCCATAATATGAGAAGAATAAAAAATGGTCTTCCCTTGCTCTGCAAGTTTTGCAAGTATCTCTTTAATAACCATCACACTGTTCGCATCTAAACCAGATAGCGGTTCATCGAAAAACAATAAATCCGGATCATGTAACAAACTCGAAATGATTAATACCTTCTGCTTCATCCCTTTAGAAAAAGAGGAAATTCGTTGGTGAAATACCGTTTCTAAACCAAATTCCTGCATCAAACCGAATGCCTTTTTCTCTGCTTCCTCACCACTTAATCCGTACAGCTCCCCCGTGAAGGTTAGATATTCGAAAGCGGTTAAATTTTCATAAAGCTCCGCCGTTTCAGGTACATAGCCAATTCGCTTTTTATAGGAATAATCACCTTTGATAATATTTTCCCCAAAGATTTCTATAAGGCCAGTAAAGCCATCAATAAGACCAAGCATCAATTTCACTGTTGTGCTTTTCCCAGCTCCATTTGGACCGATATAGCCAATAATTTGACCTTCATATACATCTAGATTGATTCCATTTAGCACTAGTTTATTTCCAAAGCTTTTAGATACACCTATCAGTGACAACACTTTCTTTGCGCTCATTTGAATTCCCCCTATGTATAAATCACTCTCAAATTCTAAATATTTACATATATATTTTATCATACCAATACTCTTGTTATTCCATTATTTTCATTTAGAGAAATATCTTTCTACAACTATCTCTTGAACTTCGAGGACAATGGGTGTAGCATTTTCTAAAGTTGGACTACATAATCTCGTAAGGAGAGGGCTCATTTGTTAACTAACCAAGAAACAAATAAAAGTAAAATTGCTTTACTAGTTATTGGAATTATCTTCATATCCACTACTCTACGAGCACCGCTTACTGCCGTAGGGCCAATCATTTCCTATATACGAGATGGCTTGGAAATTTCAAATGTGTTAGCCGGATTTATCACAACGATTCCACTCTTAGCATTTGCAATCGTCTCCCCTTTTGTCCCAAAGATTGCGCGACGCTTCGGGATGGAAATGACCCTATTTCTGGCTATTCTATTGTTGGCAATCGGAATTGTTATTCGCTCGCTCGGAACATCATTCTTCATGCTATTAGGTACTGCTTTAATAGGAGTTGCTATTGCTTTTGGTAATGTATTACTCCCAAGTTTCATCAAGCTAAAATTTCCTTTACAGCTTGGTCTCATGACTGGATTATTTACCGTTTCGATGAACTTATCTGCTGGTATTGGTGCTGGCATCAGCTATCCAATAACAAATGGTACTAAGTATGGGTGGCAAGGTGCACTCGGTTTTTGGGCAATTCTTGCGGTAATCGCGTGTATTATTTGGTTACCTCAGATTAAGAAAAAACAAATAGTTGTCTCAGGTCCTAAAACTAATGCGATAAAAGCAAAGTCTATTTTAAAATCGCCTTTAACTTGGTCTATCACTTTATGCATGGGTCTGCAATCACTTATTTTTTATACAACAGCAGCATGGATTCCTGAAATACTCCAAACACAAGGAATGGAAGCTGAAAAATCTGGATGGATGTTATCTAATATGCAATTTGCACAGCTTCCGATGACTTTTCTAATCCCGATTCTTGCAGGTAGATTTAAGGATCAACGAATACTTGTTTTGTTATTTACGATTTTTTATCTAATAGGTTTTACCGGATTATTATATGGAGATATTTCACTTACATTACTTTGGATGATTGCACTTGGCTTAGGTGGAGGGGCTTCTTTCGGTCTTGTAATGATGTTTTTCTCCCTTCGTTCTCGCACTCCAATGGAAGCAGCTGATTTATCGGGGGTCGCTCAGTCAATTGGGTATTTACTCGCAGCAGTTGGTCCAGTTTTCTTTGGATTTATCCACGATGAAACGGGCAGCTGGCATACTCCAATGATTCTATTTATGGTTACAGTTGTTCTTCTATTCTTAGCTGGAATGCATGCGGGAAGAGATCGATTTGTTTCCGAGGAAGTCTAATTAGGATATGTAAAAAAGAAGCATGAAATCATGCTTCTTTTTTAGTACGGTGATGGTTGATAGGAATAATTTGGTGTTACTTTTTCATTATTATATGGCTTATGAAAGATATGCGTGGTCGCTGGTGACATCGGAGGGATAAGCCACGTCCAATTACCAGTGACGTCACGACCCGCATCCTTTTCAATTTCTTCAAATTTCTTAAATTGCTGCGCTGCTGTATGATGATCTACAATACTTACACCATCTTTTTTAAAGGAATACAATACAGCTGCATTTAGTTCTAATAGCGCTCGGTCTTTCCAAAGAGAGGCATTAGATTTCGTATTTAATCCCATATATCTTGCAACAGAAGGAAGCATATTGTAGCGGTATTCATCCGCCAGATTGCGTGCACCAATTTCTGTACCCATATACCATCCATTAAAAGGCGCAGCAGCGTAAGTAATGCCTCCAATCTCTAATTTCATATTAGAAATCATCGGAACAGCATACCATTTTAGCTGTAAATCCTGAAACCATTCATATTCAGGATGACGAATTGGTACCTCTAAAATATACTGCTCTGGAATATCGTATAATTTCGGAGGATGATCCTTTACCTGAATAACGAGGGGCAGCACATCAAAATTGGTTCTCTTCCCTCTCCACCCAAGTTCCTCACATTTTTTTGTAAAATCAATTGAATCAGAATCTCCAATAACCCAATCTTCTGTTTCATAGCCCGCATATCGGATTAGCTGATGATTCCAAATGCGTATGTCCTTTTGTGAAAAAATCGTAATAGTAGGTCTGATTCGACCTTCATTTGTCGCAAACTTCATATGTTCCAGTAGTGCTTCAAACACAGCGTCCTCGGTATGTAAAGTTCGTTTATCAAAAACAGTAAGGCTTTGCCAAAATAATCGCCCGATGCATTTATTGCTATTTCGCCATGCCACCTTGGCACCAAATTCTAACTCCTCGCTAGTATGATCATAGCTACCTTCTTTATTAATCTGGCTTTCTATTTCTCTTAAACGCGTATTCATGTCTAATTCCGTTTTACCAGTTTCCTTATAAAAAATACGAATAAAATCTTGTGCTTCCATTAACATATCGTCGCACCTCCCCTATCTCTCCATCTTAGTAGAATGGAGGCAATACAAACAAGTGTCAGAACTAAGAAAGATGTGAGGAATTTATGACAGTAAAAATATTCGAATTAGAACAATGGCTATATACGGATTAATCTGAGTTATGTTAAAATATGGATAACGTTTTATATTTTGTTTTCTTACTCTTTTGATAAAAAAACCACCTCGGGAAATCAAATTATTTAGCAAAATTATTACAGATAAAATTATAGGAGGATTTACCATGAGACGCATTTCAGTTATTTTACTTTCAGCAACTTTACTTTTGGGAGTTACTACGATTTCTCCAACAACAACAGATGCGGCAGCAAAGAAATTTGCAAACTGCACAGAGTTAAATAAAACATATAAAGGCGGAGTAGCTAAAGCTGCAAATATTAAAAATAAAGGTGGAAAAACAAAATATACTCCATTTGTATCAAAGGAAATTTATAATGCCAACATAAAAAGCGATCGGGATAAAGATGGCATTGCATGCGAGAAGTAAAAATTAGAGAGTAATTTTAGAATAGGTTTTTATAGATAATAGAATATTAATGTATTACACTGTCCCTACTTTATACTTATAAAGATATCTACAAAATAACCTTGAAAGGCTTTTAGCCAATCAAGGTTATTATTATTTACATTTCTATTTTAATTAAATCTAATTAAATAACGAAAGTAGCACTTTTAGGTATATACTAGCACCCTATCTTATAGTATATTTATAATTGTGAACATTGATGCACAAGAGTTCATTCTTTATTAAATCGGTCTTGTAGCTCAGTTGGGAGAGCACCACCTCGACAAGGTGGGGGTCGCTGGTTCGAGACCAGTCGGGACCATCATTACTATAAGTCTGTAAACTTTGATATATCAATGTTTACAGACTTTTTCTCTTGTTAGCTTTCCTAAGCATATCCTGCAAATTTTAATTTTTGTCCGCAATTTGTCCGCACCATTAATCTGAATCCTCCTCATTGTCAATGGTTGGATGGCATCATGACAAATGTCGGCAATTTCATTTTTTGCACCCGGTAATAAATGCGCATAAAACTCTAATGTTATTTTTGGATTAGAGAAAGAGTAACAATATCTGCACCTGCCGAAATAAGTATGGAAGCATGCGTGTGTCGAATATCATGAAATCTAACTTTTGCGCTCTTTACGATACGTTTCATGACTCTAACAACATTACGAGGATCTTGAAAGGTTCCTGTAATTGTACTTATAACTAAATCGTTATCCTAAAATAATGTCCAATCTAATTCCTTCCATTCTTCAATACGTTTTTTATGCACATGTAGTTTACTATCTGAATTGTTTCATGCACAGGTACCTGTTTCTTATTTTAACTGACAAAAAAGGCAGCTCCCTAATGAGGGATAGCTACCTTCGTTTAAGATTATTATGAAAAGGTAGGAGCAGGGAATTCATCAATTTTCATACGAAGTAAACTGTATGGTTTTTCCCGCAGGTCTCTTCCATAATGAAATCTCGCCTGCCGATGTAATTGATTAACTATGACATATAAGTATTGATCGGGGCCAATCGAAAAAGTATCCGGCCATAAAATTCTCGGGTCATGTGCGATGGTTTCCATTACGCCATTCGGCAATATCTTCCGGATACTGTTGTTTTCATAGTCTCCCGCATAAATGGTTCCTTTTGCGCCGGTGATCATTCCATCAGACGCGCCTTTTTCCCCCCAATACTGTACATATTGGGGTAAATTAATGTCCTGTATCCTTCTGTCTCTTAGGGCTTCTGTTGAGATCGAGAACAGCTGACGGCTGGTTAGTGGAGCATAAAATAAAACCTTTCCATCAGGAGAAATTGCTAAACTATCGGAAGCCAATCTAAATGGGAAGGTCGAGCCGTCCGGGTTTCGATTCATCAAAATTTCACCTTCTACTTTCGGTAAAAAATAGGGATCAGGTGAAGTTGATATTGCCCCATTTAACCGTCTAAACGCGTTCCCATTTTCTAAATCTACGACGATAATACCTCCTGGCCCTCTGGAAGAAGAATCCGTTATATATGCATAGCCTGCTCTTCCAACCCGAAAATCCAAACGGACGTCATTCAAATAAGTTGTTGGCAAGACAACATCTTCTGTGAAAGTATATACTTTCCTTATTGTATTCGTGCTTAAATCAACAGCAACTAATTTTGCTCCCCCTTGAATAGGTTCAGAAAAATTTGGTGCCCCTGTATCTAGTACCCAAAGTGTTCCTCTTCCATCAGCAATGATACTTTGGACACTGACGAAAGACATCATAATATCCCCAGTATTAATCAAATTAGTTTCTAAACTGGGATAAGGTTGCAATTCACCCTCAACAATTTCCGCTACAGTAAATTGAACGTCGTCTCCCCATTTCGGAAAGCAAACAAAAATACGACCGGTTTCGGAAACGCTGACACCTGTAGGCATAGCCCCATAAAAAGCATGCACCAGTTCAAACTGCCCAAAATATTTTTCCATAGGTAATATAGGTTGCATGATATCCTCCTCATCAAATTCGAACGAATATCACTTATATATGTTGAAAAAATTTTTTTATGCATGTTACTTAATAATTTTTTCTATCGTGATTGGATGGGACAATCCATGTATATACAACAAATTAACAAATGAATCAATTGCACTGATTAAATAATATTTCATCATGTGCATTTTTCTATAAAGGTATACAATTATTATTCTCTCCAAAATCTAAAAAAGCACCTCATAAGAGATGCTCGAAAACTAACCCGCTATGTTTACGGTTTTAGTACAACTTTTATACAGTCTTCCATTTTTGTGTCAAATACTTCATAGCCATGCTTAGCCTGATCTAAAGGAAGTACATGAGTAACAATATCACTTGGATCAACCTTACCTTCCGCAATTAAATTATATAAATGCGGCATGTAGTGAATAACTGGAGCTTGACCTGTCCTAATATTCACATTTCGTTGAAAGATGTCACCTAATGGGAATGCATTATAACGTGCCCCGTAAACTCCTGTAATTTGAATTGTTCCACCTTTACGAACTGCTTGACTTGCTATTACTAGAGCTCCCATTGCTCCTCCTTGTAATTTCAGACCAGATGCAAGAAATTCAAGTGGAGTCATTTTTCCACTCATTCCTACGCAGTCAATGACTACATCTGCTCCCCCCTGTGTTATTTCTTTTAAATATTCACCACAGTTTTCATGATCTTCAAAGTTAACAATCTCCACGTTATTCGTACGTTTTGCATGTTTTAAACGATAACTAACGTAATCAACTGCAATAACTCTTTTTGCACCTTTTAACCACGCGAATTTTTGTGCTAACAGACCAACTGGACCGCATCCTAAAATTACGACCGTATCCCCTGCTTTCACTCCCGAATTGTCTACACTCCAAAATGCAGTAGATGCAGCATCTGCAAGTAACACTAAACTTTCATCCGCTACCTCACTGTTTTCTGGAATCTTAAAAGGTGTAAAATTAGCATATGGAACTCGCATAAATTCCGCTTGACCGCCTGGGAACCCTCCCGTCGTGTCTGAGTAGCCGAAATAAGCGCCCATTTCTCCATTTTCATTCGAATTGTCGCATTGACTTTCTAATTCATGATTACAGTACCAACATTGACCACATGCTACATTAAATGGGATTATAACGCGATCCCCTTTTTTAACTTTCGTTACATCCTTACCGACTTCTTCTACAATTCCCATTGGTTCATGTCCAATGACATAATCTACTCCAAGGTTTGGTATCATCCCATGAATTAAGTGTAAGTCTGATCCGCAAATGGCAGTAGTAGTCAGTTTAACTATGATATCATCCGCTTTTTGGATGCTTGGGTCTTTCACATTTTTTACCTGAACATTTTTAACACCTTGAAAAGTAACAGCTTTCATTATTTAAATCTCCTTCTTTATTCATTAATTCTTCGGTGGACTTGGAAACATTCCTTTCCGATTTGTAACGCCCGGAAAGAGATTTAGATTAGCTATATCTACTGCATTTTGAGCGGATTTAATATCCAATTGTTTTTGAAGTTCCAAATCAAATGGGTTTAACCATTGTTTTTTCATCATGAGATCTGCAATCTCGAAATATAAGGCAATGGTTACATCAAGTTGTTCCTGTAATAACTTTCTAATTGTAGGTGTTGCTGCTTCTGTCAATGCAATTGAAAGATTTCTAACCCCAGTTTTTGCGGATAGCAAAAATTCAAGGGCTATACCTGAATCAGTAAGTTCAGGCATTCCAACAGAATTTATAGGATCTAAATAATCATTCATACGAACCGACCTCCGATTATTTTAACTCAGAATTTGAATATAGTTTTATCATTGCAGTTAAAGCTGGTATAGATTGTTTTACATCCTTCTCCATTAGCGCTTTTAGATCTTGGTCAAAAACGATACCCTGCATCATTTTAGATTTAAGTAAACATACTGTCTTAAAATTTATTACTTCATGAAATTCCAAAGTTTCATGAAGTGCTAATTTTTTTTCAAACATTCGGCACCTCCCATTCTTTTCATCCATTTAAGATTGCCCCAAAAATGAAGTTTATATTCAGAATAATTGAGATTCTTAAATAGTGTGTATAATGGAAAAAATTTAAAATCTTCATGAGAAATCTCCAATTTGACTTTTTTCATGACTAATCTTTTTCCATTTTGTTTAAAATGTTCCTATCTTGAACAAAATGAGTTGAAAAAGAAAGGTATTTGAGCTATGTTTTCATTTTTAAAACGAAAGAATCCAAAAAATGATAGAAAGATCCAAGAGATTAACAATCAAAATCAATCTCACAACAGACCACCGAACCTCATTGAAAGCTCTTTGTCCAAGAATCTTGAAGTCATTAAACAAAAAACAGGAAACAGTTCAGATATCGTAATCCGCCAATTAAAAATTGGGCATAATTCCAAGCTAAAAATAGCCATTTTATATGTAAAAGGAATGGTTGACAATCAATCGGTTAACGATTTTGTTATCGAACCAATTATGAATAACCAAAATTTAAGTGAAAAGCTCGTACCACAAGACGTATTAGAAGTTCTCACCGAAGATGTTGTTTCTGTAGGCGGAATCAAAGTAGTTAGTGACTGGGAAAAACTATTTACTGCATTAATGTCGGGTGGAACTATTACACTCATCGATGGAATAAGCAAAGGGATTTGTGCGAGCACACAAGGTGGACAGAGAAGGTCTGTTCAAGAATCTACTACAAATGTTTCTATTCGAGGCTCTAAAGAAGCGTTTAACGAGTCAATAGAGACAAATATAGCCATGGTTCGTCGAATAATCAACAATACAGATTTATGGGTTGAGTCCATCAATATTGGCAAAATGACAAAAACAGAAGTTTCAATTATGTATATAAATGGCATCGCAAAGAATGAAATAATAGAAGAAGTACGTAAACGTTTAAAAAGAATAAACATTGATGGCATCTTAGAATCCGGATATATTGAACAGCTAATAGAAGATCAAACAAATACTACTTTTCCTACGATACATCATACAGAAAGGCCGGATAGTGTGGCGGGTAATTTATTAGAAGGAAAGATTGCTATTTTTGTAAATGGGACCCCTTTTGTATTGCTGGTACCTGCCCTATTTATAGATTTTTTTCAATCAGTTGAAGATTATTATGAACGTTTTGATATCTCAACAGCTATTCGCTTTTTACGTACTGTAATCTTCTTTATATCCCTTGTCGGCCCTGCTATATACATCGCAGCTACCACCTTTCATCAGGAGATGATTCCAACAAAATTGGCTATAATTATTGCAGCACAAAGGGAATCTGTTCCGTTTCCTGCATTTGTTGAAGCACTCATAATGGAAATAACTTTTGAAATTTTAAGAGAGGCAGGTATTCGCATGCCCAAAGCTATGGGTTCCACTATATCTATAGTAGGAGCACTTGTCATTGGACAGGCTGCAATTCAGGCTGGCATTGTGTCACCTGCAATGGTAATAGTAGTCTCTTTGACCGCAATCGCCAGTTTTGCGACACCTTCCTATGCAGTTGCAATATCAGCCCGTTTAGTTAGATTTATTTTTATGGTCAGTGCAGCTACATTCGGTTTTTATGGAGTTATTCTAATGTTTATACTGCTGATAGTTCACTTATGCAGCCTACGTTCGTTCGGTGTTCCATATATGTCCCCTCTTGCACCATTTATCCGTGAGGAAGCAGGTGATACCATTTTCCGTAGACCAATTTGGGCTTACAAAAAAAGACCACAATTGATGAGTGGCCCAAATAGGGTTAGCCAAGGGGAAGATCAGAAACCACAGCCTCCTCGTACTCGTATTATGAAAAATACTACTAACATGGAGAAAGGTGAACGGCATGAATCATAAATGGATTCTTCTTTTCTTGATTATGACAAGCACAGTTTTCATCTCAGGGTGTTGGAATCAAAAAGAGTTAAATGAACTGGCGATAATATCTGCAATGGCGATTGACAAAAATGAAGAGGGTAAGTATGTCAAGACCATTCAACTTATCAATCCTGGAAACGTAGCAGGAGGACTTCAAGGTGGAGGAAGTGGCCAAAGCCCCACAGTTACCGTTTACACAGCTATGGGAGACAGTGTTCTGGAAGCACATTTTCATGCGACATCTAAAATCTCACGAAGGCTATATCACGCACATGCAAATTTAATTGTTATTAGTGAGGAGTTAGCAAGAGAAGAAGGCATTACAGAAATTTTAGATGCCTTTGAACGTGATCCAGAAATTCGAATGACGTCAAGGATGGTAATAGCCCATCATACAAAAGCAGGTGATCTTCTTAAATCTTTGACTGCGATTGATAGGATTCCAGCCGAGAAAGTGAACGGGACTTTACAGACTACCGAAAGAGCAAGAGGAGAAAGTATGGAAGTTAACCTTCAGGACGTTATTACTACTCTCACCTCTGCAGGGAAAGAAACAGTTATTAGTGGATTTAGCTTAAAAGGAGATATCCAACAAGGAAAAAAGATAGATAATATTCAACAGTCCGAACTGGATACCACTCTTGAATCTGACGGACTGGCCATTTTTAAAGAAGGAAAGTTGGTTGACTGGTATCAAGGTGATATGTCTAGAGGAGTAGTATGGATATTGGATAAAATCCAACAGACAGATGTGATATTAGACCGGGAAGGACAGAAAAACACCTTGACTTACAACGTGCTCCGTCAAAAAACAAAAGTCTCAGCTGATACATCAAACAACCTCCCTGTCATTACAGTTAGAGTACGAGCGGAAGGTGATATTCGCGAAGTAAGGTCACAAATTGATTTAACCGATCCGTATGAGATTTTGGATATAGAAAAGGAATTAGAAAAAGAAATTAAGAAGCAATTGGAAAATACTGTTATACGGACGCAGCAAAACAAATCAGATGTTTTTGGATTTGGGGAAGTGGTTCATCGTTCTGACCCAGAAAAATGGAAAAAGATGAAGAACGATTGGAATGATACATATTTTCCAAACTTAAAGGTAAATGTGAAGGTGGAAGCATTTATACGACGTTCTGGTAATAGAACCAATTCATATCTTTCTGATATGAAACAATAAGTGTCAAGAAATGGAGTGAAAAACATTGGAAAAGGCAAAAATCAGCACCTATCAGCTATTCATTCTAATTGTCTTGTTTGAACTTGGTAGTGCCTTGTTGGTACCTATTGCAATAGAAGCAAAACAGGATGCATGGCTTGCTATATTGGTTGGTATGGTTGGTGGTTTTTGCTTATATTTGGTCTATTATGGTCTCTACTCATATTATCCAGATATACCTCCAACTGAATATATACAAAAAATTATGGGAAGTTTTTTTGGGAAAATATTTGCCTTCATTTACGTACTCTATTTTATATATCTTTCTGCAAGAGTGTTGAGGGATTTCGGAGAAATGCTAATTACAGACTTTTATTGGGAAACTCCTTTGTTTATATTAAATACATTGATGGTTCTTATAGTTATATATACAATTCGTAAGGGTATTGAGGTATTAGCGCGAACAAGTGAATTACTATTTATTCTAATCTTTTTACTTGGGATAAGCGTTCTTTTTTTAATAGTTGTTTCCGGGATAATACGAATTTCTAACTTAGAACCTGTGCTTGAAGAAGGTATCAAGCCTGTTATAAAAACGACATTTACTCAAACCCTATACTTTCCATTTGGTGAGGTGATTGCATTTGCTATGATCCTCCCCTATTTAAATCGACCGGAAAAAGTGAAACGAATTGGTTTACTAGCAATAGGATTCAGCGGACTCATATTAGCTTCAGTAATGGCCATAAATGTTAGTGTACTAGGTGTAAATAACGTTACCCGTTCACCCTTCCCCTTTCTTTCTACTATACAAACAATAGAGGTAGCCGGTTTTTTAGAACGGTTAGATGTTTATTTTATACTAATAACGGTTATCAGTGTATTTTTTAAAATGTGCGTGTTTTTCTATGCATCTGTAGTAGGAACAGCCAATTTATTTAAAGTCAAAGATTCCGCACGATTAGCTTTCCCATTAGGAATAGCCATCCTGATTCTTTCCATAACAATAGCCAGTAATTTTTCTGAACATGTAAAAGAAGGGCTTCATGTTATTACCCTTTATTTGCATCTCCCACTTCAAGTAATTGTTCCAAGTCTGTTACTTCTGATTGCATTTATTAAGAACAAAAAAAATAAAAGCAAGCAAAGTAAAAATTTATTTCCAAAAAGGAAGTATCGTTTAGTGGAGCGTGATAAAAAATGAAAATAATCGGTATTTCTATTCTGATGTTCGTCTTTTTAACTGTTTTTTCTCTATGCATAGACATTCTTTTAGGTTTTGACCTAAACACCTCCTTCAATAATGCTATTAGACCTTTTCTAGTGATGGAAGTAGCAGAAATAGTTATTTTCTTTCTCTTAATTGGTCTTATCGTTGTTGGTCCATTTCGTACCTTTTATAATAAAAGAAAAAAGAAACAACAAAGATAAAAAATATATAAGTATATTACTGTACAGTTCTATTGCTTTGTTTGTACAAAAACTTCTTGGTTTTAGCTCGCAGTTTACCTATTCTAATTTCAAAGTAGGACAACAATTCATACTTTACAAACCAGATCCAAATCAGTCGGGATAGTCTGATCTTGTTCTAGTCTTTTTTGTTATTTATAAGAGGTCATTTCTCATTTCAATTAATTCCAATTTACTGGTGATTTTACTAATTGTGCCTTTATACCAAGTTCTTCGGCAGCAGCTAAAATAAATTCCTTCCTGAAGAAATAACTTTTATGGCTTACTATTTTACCCGTTTTCTTCTCTTAGTTGAATCTAGTTGACAGGAAATGCTCGAAAAACAAACGCGGCAACAAATGGGTTTGGTTCCAAAAGAAAAAACGATTACCTGGTATAGTAATCGCCTTCATTCCCCTTCAACAATTTTTGCAAAGTCATCAATAGTAGTTTCATACTTGATATAGATCCGTGGTAAAAGATAGAATTCGTCTTTTATGCCCTTCTCAGAAAATAGTTCAGGAGTTGTCGTAATTCCAAACAAATAGTATTTCTTCGTTTCTGCTACGACCTTATTATTGAATTTTCCGTATGGATACGCAAGAGCATTAACTGGTTTGCCCGTTATTTTCTGAATTTTATCTTTGGACTCTTTCAGTTCATATTCATAATTTTTTATTTTCGTCAAATCAGGATGTGTAGCAGTATGAGACTGAATTGAGATGATTCCCGAATCAGACATCATTTTTAAATCCGATTCCGTTAATCGGTTGGAGCGACCGATAAAGTCAGAAATAACAAAAATGGTACCAGTTGGTTTAAAACGTTCGTTTTTCAGTTTTTGAAAGATACCAAATGCATTAAGATTGTTTTTGTACCCATCATCTAAGGTAATGAAAATGGGTTTGTTTACTTTATTAATGTCTTGCCATCGATCAAAAGTTAATAATGTGTAGCCATGCTCTCTTAGATATATCATTTGTTTCTCGAAATTCTTCGGTGTTACATATAACTCCTTTGAACCATGCCCTTTAAATTCATCAATCGAATGATATATTAAAATAGGTACTTTACGTTGAGCAAAAACTTGTGATGGGAGAGTTAATATAAGTAGACATAGGAAAAACATTGCAACCTTTTTCATAGAACTCCTCGCTTTATATATCCTTTTTATTACTTTTCAATTTATTGTTCCTCAAAAACATAGAACTATTATGTTTTCTCCGATATTGATTCCAAATACCTGTTTTCTTCAATTTTTTAGTTCTATTAATACTAGTGAATATGGAACAAATCTTTTCTCGCCTACCTCAAAAAGTGAGCATTTCCCATTTTAAAGTAACATTTGGTCGCTGAGGAAACTTAGCTGTTATGATGTCTGGGTAATAACAACTAAGTTATCGTTGCCTATTAAAAAAGCAAGGACCAATTGGCCCTGCTTGTTATTCGACTATTACTTTTCCAACCATTCCTTCTTGGAAATGGTACCTACATATCAGGTTATATGTACGGCTTTTTATTGGATTCACGGTAATGGTTTTTTCTGTTCCCGGTTGGATTTCGGCGTCAATTCCGAGCTCTTCCACTGTGAAGGTGTGCTTTTTCGTACCTTTGTTTTTCAATATCAACGTTGTCGTTCTTCCATTAGGAATAGTAATGACTTTCGGATTAAAGTAATTATTGTTCAACTCGACTTCAATAGCTTTCTCTGACTCAATTGGCTGTGTGACGACGCCTGACTCAGCAAATACACTGAGTGATCCTGGAGTTATCACAACCACAATCATCGCAAGCAAAACGACCAATCCAGTTAACCACTTTTTCATCGACATTCGCAATTCCTCCTTTCATAAGAGTATCTTTTCCAATTCATAAAATATTATCACATGCATTCTTTCACAAACTTTTTATGTATTAACAAAATATCCAGTTTGGTTGAAACTTATTTCATTCGATGTAGGTAATCTTCATAATACCATTTACTAAAAATCAATTTTTACCTTTAAGAAAGCAAATTTATTCAATGAAATTATTGGTTTTAGAATAAATAACCAAATTTTAGACAATAAATATTGTAAATTGGAGGTAATATGATCATGTTAATAATAAAAAAAAGTGATGATAAAATAATTTATTGCTACTGCTGTCGTAAAAGGACTTTATTTATAAGTAGAGATCTGCACAATAATAGTGGTGTAGAGAGTCATTGTAGTGAATGTTCATACGTTTGGTTTGAATTGCAAAATAGAGCAGTGGAGCGAGAAAAGGAAAAGTGGCTGGAGTATAATGGCGGAGAAATTAATAAATTGAAAGGTGACGAACAAGTTTTTATACAATAACAACCATTTTCATATGCGAATCTAGGCTCTGGCCCCCATTTTGCGATTTGAATAAATTCCGCCCGAAAAGGTCAAACTTCTAAAAAAGAGGAGGGTGAACACTTTGACTAAATTGGAATTAACCTTAAATGATTTTTATTTTGAAACTCTTAATGATATCGTTAGACAATTCAATGAACTTGTTCCTGACCATTCTCCATATTCATATTCCGGTCAGGATGTTATTGAATTACTACTCCTTCGGGAACATGTGAATAATGAAATAAAAACTATTAGACCTTGAATAGGGTCTTTTTTTATAAGAACGCCCAATCCTCGGCATATGCATATTAATTAAACCTAATTATTCTAAATTTTAACAATACTTGTTATTTTGGTATTTTACTTTCATTTAATAATAAAATGTTTCATAATGATTAGTAAGAAATATGAACTACTAGAGGCTGGTGTAAAAGTGCCTATAT
Organism: Psychrobacillus sp. NPDC096623; assembly: GCF_044762655.1. NCBI lineage: Bacteria > Bacillati > Bacillota > Bacilli > Caryophanales > Bacillaceae > Psychrobacillus > Psychrobacillus sp. NPDC096623. The sequence goes on along the minus strand of NZ_JBIWER010000002.1, from coordinate 425,084 downwards.
CACTATTATATAAAGAGCTTAACAGACTCGTTGATGATTATTACAAATGTCCTGAATTACAAATTAAAGAACTAATTCTCTCCAATCTTAAACTATTAACGGACGCATTATTACTTATGTCTCAGGAGTTCGATAGTGAAAACACTTAAGAATGGTTCCAACCTCCTAAATGAATACTTTTCCTAATTTTTACACATAATAGTTTTGCTTGAAAAATTATTATCAGATAGGGAGTGCAATTATGGGAATATTAGGTGGAAACCCAAAAGATGAACCATTACATTATGGTGAAGTATTTTCTATATGGACGAATGTAGCAACAAACAACGGGCTAATAGCTGCATACCAAACATTTATTAATCACACTGGCGACGAAGATTTAGCAAAAATCATCGATGAATCAATTGAGTGTATGAAAGATGAGAACAAACAACTGGAAGTAATACTAAAAATTAATGGTATAGGACTTCCTCCGTCACCTCCTGAACGTCCAAAAGCTAGATTAGAGGATATTCCAGTTGGCGCTAGATTTAATGATCCCGAAATTAGCGCTGCACTTTCTATGAATTCATCAGCTGGTTTAGTTGCTAGCAGTCAAGCTATGGCAATGTGCATTAGAGAAGATATCGCTTTAATGTTTGGTCAATTCCAATTGAAGAAAGTGCAAATAGGTGCCAAGCTTCTGAGACTTAACAAAGATAAAGGTTGGCTTGTTCCTCCTCCACTACACTTAAACTCTCCAGGTAAAGAATAATAATTCTTTGGGCAATCTAATTTTGATTGCCTTTTTATTTTGATTTACTGTGTAATGGTCTTGCCCAATTTAGAGTCTCCTTATGGCATAAATTTAAGCAATACTTGGAATTTCCCACAGTATTCTTTTATGTCACTTATTTGCTTCCATCCTCTTGTTTCATTTTCTGCAATCTTGTCCTCAATTTCTTTACGAGTTTGACCTTTTTCAATTTTTCTATCTCGGAATATTCGTTGCATTCACTCTCACCCTTTTACAAGTACTAAAAAGCCTGATCTTTAATAATTAGCTTGATAATAATAGTGGTGATATATCCAATTTATTTTTTTACATATAAATACAATTTCAATATTGTAATTCACTTTATGTGTCTAATGTAATCAATCACTTGAGATGGTCTAAAATCATCACCTCGCTTAGTTCTACGGATTTCCCTCAAACAAGGCTCATTGCTATCTCTGTGTGCTCTAAATCTATTGCAAGCAACATGCCATGATTTTTCACCTGGGTCAATATGACTGAATATCGCATACGTATATTCACTCCATATTTTGTTAGCCTTTCAGTATTCATCACTGCGGTATTTGTAAGGATTTTCTAATGGACTGAAACTTCCGTTGGTATCATCGCTAATTCAGTACATTTCTCAAAATCTCCTAGCACATCGACCCACTTACACCTTGATCCATCAAATTCATTTATCATATCAAAAACTGTTAATTTCTCCATACACTCATCCCACTACTGAACATAATGTGGCAGTACGTTTTAAACCGATTTCAAATAATGCAGCACATGTCCTTTATCATTATTCAATTGATCGCATTGCATGACAAAATCTTCGTAGGGTATGGATTTACGTCCATCCCCTATATAGTACTTCCATGCTTGCTCTAGCATCTCAAAAAGAGATCTGCACAATAATAGTGTTGTAGAAAGTCATTGTAGTGAGTTCATACGTTTGGTTTGAATGGCAAAATCGAGCAGTGGAGCGAGAAAAGGAAAAGTGGCTGGAGTATAATGGCGGAGAAATTAATAAATTGAAAGGTGACGAACAAGCTTATTCTAGTAGTTCTATTTGGAGCTGATCTTTATGTAACACTAATCAATAATTTTTGAATACTTATATTATTCCGGTAAATAATGGTATAATATAAGTAATACACAACTTGATTAGTGACTAGAGACTTTCCGTGGTAGTCACTCCTTAGAGAGGAGTACCAGGATATGTCATCTAAACATTTGAAGAATATGTTACTTTCTATGCAACAATTTCAGGATTCTAAAATCTTGATTACCATTAACGACCTTAACCATAAACCGTTATTTTCAGTGAGTTTATCCAATAGTTTATTTGAAGTTACTAATCTCAACACACACTATACAGATTCTCATGAAAGTGTAGATTCGGTAGTAGAATATATAGAAAATAATATTTATATAAATTGACCCTCGCACTTGGGGGTTTTTATTTTTTTTAACTTAAATGGCAATTGCGTCATTTTTTCGATATACGCATTATTGTTTAATCCACATTTCAACTTCATCAACACCTAAATATGCATGTGACCTGATTTCACAAACTCCATTTTCATAAAAATCAACTGCAACAATAGCTTAACCTGTAATCTTACCTTTTTCTGATTCCATAAAACATGCTCCCCCCCCGTATGGTCTAATTGTTCAGTATTTTGTTGAAGCAATTATAAAAGGTTCTTCTGTTGGTGAAATAATTATCAATTCTGTGCTAAAGCTTTAGATTATTATTCCTATATAAATTAGGAGATTATAGTTTTATCAGTTAAGGTTAGGTAGAAGGAATTATCTCTGGCTGGCTCCTTGCTCCAAGGAGATGTCATGATTGTTAAAAAAAAGCGAAATCCCTATTTTTGAAAAAGAATTTAAACGTTTGTCCATGGATTACGAACGTTGTACCGATGCATCAATCAAAAATATTATCAAACAAGATATTCTCCTTATCACTAAGGTTTTAGAAATAAAAAGATTTCTGTAAGTATGCCAGTTAGAATTAATTCCTTCACCCTTGCTTGAATAATCATCATTTTATCCAAAGTTACGAAAACCTAATTAAATCAGACTTATTTAACTTAAACGAATTCAGTTTACCAAGTTATTTAAAGGTTACAAATTTGACAAGGGTGGGGGGCGCTGGTTCGAGACCATCTAGACAAAAGCCTTTAACCTCAATGGTTGCAGGCTTTTTTCAATTCCTTCTATCCCCTATAAAACAAGTGAAAATTAATGTTGCGTGACCAATGTGAGACAAATTTTTACTAACCGTGTTTTTTACCGTTTAACAAGAGAATTATCCATTATATTTCTGGCTTAAAACATGTTATTTTTCCTCCCTCTTAATAACGGCATTCTAGATAAAACATTTAAATTTTCTATTAAATTTGGACAAATAAAAAAGCGACCAACTCAAATGAATGAGAAGGTCGCTTTTATAGAAGAGAAAATTCAAAAATGGAAAAGCGCCTTAAGACCTTTAGATACAGCGGACAAATTATACCACATGACTAAAAAGTCATGTTGGTAAAGCTTATACTCTCCCTTATACTAGATCATATGTGTTTAGTAACTCAAAAAGCTTGCTCCCACAATAATAAGTAGGATAAACAATACTACAATCAACACGAAGTTTGATCCGCTATTACCATATCCGCCGTTTCCACCATATCCAGACATCATATACCCCTCCTTTCATATTACTATTTATATCTTATGAAGTAATTATGGTATGAATAAGGTAATTTATCTCGTATCTATGAATTTAATAAGTGGATTATCTTGAAACTCCTACATTTAACTCTGGTAAGTTTGCGCTATTTAGTACATCTGCGAAAGGTTCATCATACTTCTTTTCGAAAAAAGAGCGAAATTTTGATTTTTACGAAAAGTAAATTTTGACAAATAAAAAAGCGATCAACTTTAAGGTCGCTTTTACTTTATTATTTATTAATTGATCTTACAAGCTACTTACTATGCCGTTTGCAACTGCGTAGCATTATCATAGCCCCTCCTGTTACGATCGAAACTTACTTACTATTACTAAGCAACCCCTCTTAAAACTTAAATTTACTAAAATACTCTTAGATACCATATTTTTATAATTGTTATTTTAAAGTAATAATAGATAATTAGAGTAGATAAAATCTATTTTAAAGGAAGAAAAATATGAAACAAAATTTAATAAAATATTTTCTAATCTCGGCTTTGTTCACTACAATTTTCGCCCCCCCAGTTAGTGCTAATGCTTCCGTAAATGACATACACATGTCTTATTTATATGGTGGCACTACTAGCTCCTCTTTAGAAAATATAGATAGAACATTAGGTGCGATAAATACAGCTTCGCCAGAATTTTATAATTTGAACGCTGACGGCAGTTTAAAATCTTTAGTTGATAAAAGGTTAATAGATGAGTTACACAAAAGAGGATTAAAGGTGGTTCCTTTTATTACTAACCACTTCGATAGAAATTTAGGTCAAATTGCTATGAAAAATAGAGAAAGCTTATCTACTCAACTAGTAGATTCTGTAGTAAAAAATGATTTAGATGGAATAGATATAGATATAGAGAATTTAAACTATACAGATAAGGAAATATTCACAGATTTTATTCGATTATTAAATGAAAAGATGCCTAATGACAAAACAATATCCATAGCGGTTGCTGCAAATCCAAATGGATGGACAGTAGGATGGCATGGTTCATATGATTATTTAAAGATTAGTGAATATAGTGATTACTTAATGGTTATGACATATGATGAAAGTTGGAAAGGTGGTCCAGTAGGTCCTGTCGCTAGTTTATCATTTGTTGAAAACTCTATTAAGTCATTATTAAATCAAGGCGTTGATCCAAAAAAAGTAGTTTTAGGCCTACCTTTTTATGGTCGAATCTGGAAAGATGACGTCAAAATAGGAGGAGACGGTGTACCTAATAGATCTGTCAATAGCATAGTTAATAAACATAAAGGAAAACTATATTTTGATCAAGTTTCCAAATCAGCTTATGCTAAATTCACTGTTAAAAGTAGTGACTCACCAACTTATATTGGAGGTAACAAGCTTACTGCGGGTAATTACACCATATGGTATGAGAATGATTTATCATTAAAATATAAATTAAGATTAGTAGAGAAATACAATTTAAGAGGAACAGGTAGTTGGGATTTAAATCAGGCTGATAACGGAATTTGGGATTATTATGCTTCTTGGGCGAATGGAGAACATAATTTTATAGACTCAGAAAATCATTGGGCTGAAAAGGATATTATGTCTCTTTATAAAAAAGGATGGATTGATGGGAAAACCGAATACACTTTCGATCCAAATGGTGACTTAACAAGGGCACAAGCTGTCGTTATCCTTATCAACGCTATCAATTTAAACGAAACAAACGAAACAACACCCAATTATTTTACTGACGTTCCTACTAACCATTGGGCAAAACGGGATATTGAGATTGCACATAAGTATAATATTGTTAATGGAACGAATCCACACACATTTAAACCAAATGCCAAAATTTCAAGAGCTCAATTAGCAGCAATAATATCGAGAATATTAGATTACCCTTTTAATAACATGAATGCATCTCCTTTTTATGATGTACAAAAAGAACATTGGGCGTATCAAGATATTTTAAAACTAAGTAGTAAAGGTATTATTAAAGGAAAAGAAGACGGAGGATTTTATCCGAGCGAGTATATTAAAAGGGCGCAAATGGCAGCAATCGTGAATCGTGCGAGCAAAGATCTAGAAAAATATCAAATCACAAAATAATCGACATTACCCTTCTCCATCTATGATTGCATGCCAAGCAGCATGATACTTAAAATATTTTAGATAAACGCCTATAAAAACCCTGTTGGATCAACGTTTAATTATGCTGATATCGACAGGGTTTTGCCTTTATTTTTTGTTCCTGTATTGACTTTTTGACCCTATGTTAGAAACAAACATGTTTCTAACATAGACATTTTTTATGAACTTTTTTCTACCTTCTTACTTTATCAATAAATTCTTTGACTTTAATTAGTGAAATGGAACTTATTCGAATACACTACAAATGTATTGATATTTATAGAAGCTGATTCCAAACAATTATGGTGTTATTATGGTACATATATGTGAATTAACTCGAATATTGTAAATCAGGTAACGTGCAAAGATTTACATTGAAAATGATAGGATGGTGTTTCCATGATTGGTATTGGCTATCGGACGATAAAGACTGCTATAGGAGCAGGGCTAGCAATTTGGATTGCGAGTTTATTGGATTTAGAATTTGCAACATTTGCAGCAATTATAGTTATTATGTGTATCGAGAAAACGAAGAAAAAGACTTTAATTACAATTAAGAATAAATTCTTTGCCTCTCTTTTATCTTTGGTTCTTGGTGCTTTGTTGTTTGAGCTATTAGGTTATTCTCCTATTATCTTTTCCTTATTTATTTTATTATTTGTTCCAATTCTCGTAAGGGTTCATATCCAAGGTGGTTTTGTCACAAGTATGGTAGTCGTATTACATGTTTATACGGTAAAGGATGCTAACTGGGCTATGTTTCTGAACGAGCTCTATATCATTTTCATCGGTATGGGAATTGCTCTTCTCGTCAATAGTTTCATGCCAAATCTCAAGAGAGATATTGAAAACTCTAAGAAGGAGATTGAACAAAAGTTTGAAATTATCCTCTTTGAATTCTCTGCTCATTTAAGGGATAGAATGCGAAACTGGGATGGGAGAGAAATACTAGAAGTAGAAGATTTGATTAATCAATCCAAAAGCATTGCTATTCAAGATGTAGAAAATCATCTGTTGCGAAAACAAAATAAAGATTATTATTATTTGGAAATGCGAGAGGATCAATTAGAGCTACTAAAACATATGATGAAAATCATTGCTATCTTCTCTTCATCCACCCAAGACGTCAAACAGAAAGAAATGTTTGCAGAGTTCTTGGAAAATTTAAGTCGAAACGTTCATTCGGGAGATACAACCGACATTACATTAAATCAGTTAGAAGAATTAAATGCCTCGATCCGCAAGATGGATTTGCCGAAGACAAGAGAAGAATTTGAAGTACAGGCGAATCTATCCTATTTGATTTTTGAAATGAAAAACTACTTAAACATTAAGAAAAAACTTTTTGCAAAAAGAAGTCGATAGTGGAATGAGCCTGTGAGAGAGGATATTCAAGTATTTCAAATTTTTCCCATGATAAACAAAGACGGTTTCCTAATTGATTTCTCAGAATTACTTAATCAGGAGACCGTTTTTATTATTGAGTCAAATGGAAAAGGTTGAATATAAAAAAAGTTTATAACAAGATTTTAAAATGTAACATAAGGGAAATGAACGGATAGAAAGACAAAAAAATGAACCTACTTTCTAGTAAGTTCATTAAAAAAGCTATTTAGCTTAATCCTCCCAAACACTATCCATAAGAGATTTTATTTCTTTTTTTCGTTTATCTGTTTCTTCTTTCCTCAATACCCATTTTCCATTCACCAATTCCACAACATCACTAACTTTCACATCTGAATTCACAATATCTTTCGAAATATCTTGTGTTTTTCCATCAATCTCAATCACAACAATATCCCCTTCAAAGCGGTCAACAATTCCTTTCATGTCTACACATCCTTTTATCTTGGTGTAAAACCTGTTTGAGCAGTTGTGGTTGTACCATTATGAGAAATAGTAATGTCACCATTTACCGTGAATCCTTCAGCTGCTCGTCCAATTCTAAATGACATGGAAGCTACACCATTTGCATTTGTTAAACTCTCATAAATAGTATCTTTTGATTTAAATGCAAGGTTCAAATGAACATTTGCTCCATTTACAGGTGCGCCATTTTGGTCTTTAACCGTAACCGTTACCGTTACTTCTTCATTTTGATTTGGACTAGCATTATCAATAGTTGCAGTAGCTTTTAAGCTACCGGGTGAACTTGATTCTGCATCTGGTTGCGTAACTGGTACAACAACTGGAGTAGCTGTTTGTGTTTTTGCTTTAGGTGTATGAGCAAAAGCATTTTTATTTACTTTCATCTCTTTACCATCTGTCTTAAAAACAATCGTTCCATCTGTATCATTACGATAGATACTTGCTTCGTGATTAGCTAGTCGATCTAATATTTCGCTTGTTGGATGACCATAGCCATTTTTCCCTACTTGAATAACTGCATACTTTGGTTGAACTGCTTGTATGAATGCTTCACTTGAGGAATGATCACTTCCATGATGACCTGTTAAAAGAACAGTGGATTGTAGTTTTTCATCTGATTGGATCAACTGTTCTTCCGTTGCTACTCCAATATCTCCTGTTAAAAGGAAAGATTGTTCTCCTAGTTGCAGTCGTACAACTGCGCTCAGTTCATTTGCATCACTATTGGTTTCTTCGATAGGAGATATCATTTTTACTTGAACCGCAGGATCCAAATCAAGATTTAGTCCAGCTTTAGCAGTTGTCACTTTCAATCCTTTATTTTGAATTGATTGTAATACAGATTCAAATGTTTTAGTATCTCTTTGAACTTTCGGCATATAGATTTTTCCAATGTCAAAAGAATTAATCACTGCATCTATCCCGCCGATATGGTCTGCGTCCGGATGTGTTCCTATTAATATATCCACTTTAGTTACATCTAATTGTTTTAAATAAGCAACCATTTCATCCTCATCATCATTATTTCCGCCATCTATAACCATAACCTTTTTATTCGGCGTAATAATGACTTGTGCTGCTCCTTGACCTACATTTACGAAATGTACTTCTAAATCTCCATTTACTGTTTCCGTTTTAGTAGTGTCACTCTTTGGAGGAACAACCACTGCATTCGTTGTTTTTTTCTCTTCTGTTTCTTCTGACGTTTCCTCTTTCATCGTTTCTTTCTTTTCTTCTACGTTTGAAGCTACTTGTTTATCGTCTGCTGGATCAGTGATAGAAGAATCACTCCCTACCATGATTGCACCAACAATAAACACTACGAAGGAAGCACCGAGAAATAATCCACTTGCCTTCCTAGAACCTAATTTTAGGAATTTCACACTTCCCTTTACAACACCAATTAGACCAACAAAAAAGCTAGCAAAAGCTAATAACATTAAAATCAATCCAAAATTACTCATTATTCTCCACCTTTTATTCTCTATCTCTCAATCTTGCATACTTAGTGTATCAAACAACTAGATTTGCTGCTGCAAAGTTTTAGTATTAGAGTTTTCTAAGTAATGAGATTTTGGTTAGGAGAGCTAAAATGGCTTTATTTAATCACTATAATTGTGTAATAGGCTTCCTTATATTTGCAAACATAAGAAGTTTCTTTAGAAGGACTCCCATTTAGGAAGTCCTCTACATGCCATAACCTTCGTTTTAAGGATTACTTTACTAATTCTAATCTCTTGTTTTGGAGTCATGGTTGTCGTCATCAACGGTATTTTCGCTCGCCTTGTTGTCCGACTCTGCGCCAGCAATAGCACCTGCAGCAGTACCAAATGGATCAAGAGCAGTAGCCATTGTATCCCCAGCAAAAGCACCTACATTAGTTCCTAGTTCTTCATCAGTATGGTTATTGGCACGTTTGCGTTTGTTAATATCAGCCATCTATTTCACTCCTTCATTTTTTATAGGTATGTGCAATTGTATTTGCAGTACTGTCCCGTCACATATTTTGTCCAATAGGGAAGTATTTATGAGGAAGTATTTATGAAGTATTTGTAAATTTTTCACCTGTATTACTCAATAATCGATATAATGATATTTTGTTTTGTTTTTTTAATAGATAAAACCGAAAAGCCCCTACTACTTGATCTTCTACAGGTGCCACTATCATTTGCTTTCTTCTTATGGATGCTTTAATTCCAAAAGGACATAAAAATTCTTCAGAATAAACCGCACAGTTATTACTGACTAAATTTTAGTTGAAAAACGACATAACTTCATTTATATGAGTTGGATTCACTAAGGCTATCAGGAAATTTCTCCCCCCTTAACGTTTTTTAAGACAAAAGAGACTTATATATTTCTCCAATAATTCCTTCGAGTTGATGAACACCCAATTCTGCATTCGTCATTATGACCGCACCTTTCCCTAAATAGGGAAACGCCACCATCAAGCATTGAAAACCCACTCCCCAACCAAGTGATGTAATTTCTAGTTCTTTTTCAGAGCCTCCAAGAAACACTCCTAATCCAGTCCAACTCTTACCTCTTTGTGGGGTTATTATTTCTCTTGCTAAACTTTCCGAAATCCCAACCTTGCTTTCTCCTTTTAAAGCATTCATTAACTCAAGTACTAATTCAGCTAAATCCAAAGAACTTGTCCATAATCCAGAAGCCGCTGGATAAGGATATATAGGATATTTCCCATCCACTAATTCACCTTTTTTGTTGTGACCACAAGAAAAATATTGTCTATCTGCTTCCAACATTGTTGTATTAAATTGGCTATTTGACATTCTTAATGGTTCAAATATTTGCTCATTCATAACTTGATGAAACGGTTTTTCGGTAAGATCTTCTATCAGTTGCTGAATGATACAAAAACCTGCATCCGAATAATGGAATTCATTTTCTGGTTCACACTTGACGTCAATAGGAGTTTTACAATAAGAAGTTTGCCCCTCTAATAATTCAACCATCGAAGGAACCTCCATTTTCGAATTCAGTTCAGGAAAACTACCTTCAGTGTCTTTAATTCCAGATTGATGACTCAGTAAGTTCCTCAATGTCACTTTATTATTTTTAGTAAAATCATTTTCTGGTACTTTCCACCTTACAAGTCTTTCGTTTACATCATCATCTAAATCAAGAAGTCCTTTCTCTACTAGCTTCATAGCAAGTATTCCTGTTAAAAACTTGCTAATTGAACACGCACTAAAAATTGAATCTTCATTTACTCTTCTATTGCTTTTCACTTGTAATAAGCCGTAATTTTCTGTTCCACTAATTTCACCGCCCTCAAGCAATGTGATACTTAACCCTGGCACATTATAATGTTTCATTCGCTCTTCAATGTTAATGTTCTTTAAATTCACAATTATCCCCCACACTAGTATTATCAGATAAATTATAACACGAATATACGTTCTATTATATCTATTTGGGGAATTAAATTTATCCTCTAGTAAACTTCGGCATCAGTTTAAGTAAAACTCTTCACAGTATTACAGTTTAATTTGTGTTAACAAACGTATAATCTTAGTTCACTCCCTCTTTTTTAACTTATATCTATTAGAGAATTTAAAGTTCAATTTGGCTTAAACTATTTCTAATTTTCATTAAAAATAAAAAAACGCCTTTAAAAGACGATTTTCGTTAAGTACTTTTTAAACTAAGGCATCCGTTAGTTATACAAATAAGGCGTACCATTATAGTACTCCTTTCAATTTATACTAATATGCTAATTCTATGATTTTTTTAATGTGGTCTTCATTTTCTTCGATATTAACTTGTTTACTCAAGTATTTATTCAGTCTAATAATTTCAGGAACCATACCAACCAAGGCTTTCATAATTTGATTAGTATTACGACCACAATCCCAGTTTTCCAGAAGAGATAACTGCGAATGATTTAATTTACTTCTTTTCCCCTCAATTTTTGACCAAACACCGTATGGGCTATCTAAGTGTTGCTCCATCTCCATATACCAACCAGAAACAACTAGCCATCGGACTCTATCTATATTAGATAAAGCATAATATATCTCTTCCCGCATAACCGCTCGGTAAGTTTCGTGTATAAAAGCAAAAAGTTTTCCTCTCCAAAAAATAACTTCTTCCGATGAGGGTTTATAAACTTCATATGCAGAATCATTTATGACATTACTAATAATGTTATTTGGGTCGTAAAGAACTTTATATCCTTTTATCCAGATAGAAGGTACAACTTCTTCAGGTGAATGATACCAACTATCTACTTTTATAAAGGAATCATAATGGGTAACTACAACGGGTGAAGAAGGATTAAAGTCTTCGTAAAACAATACTTCTCCCCATCTTTTTGCTCTATTGCGTTTGTTTTTAATGTAATCTGCTTTCTTTTTAGGAGTAACAATAATATGTAAATCAATATCTGAGTAATTGTCAAAGTTCCCTCTAGCCAATGAACCTGCCAGATAAATAGCCAAAACATTAGAATCTGATGTTAAATCTTTTAATACATTTTCCAATAGATTATCACGATGTTTTGGTAATAGTAAATCTCTTTCTAAATGTCTACTTTCAAATCCCATACAAACTAACCAACTCCTCTTCTTCTTTAGAATATTCTATATAAATTGAAAAAAATCCTTCTTCAACTAACCTGCTGCTTTAGTTCCTTATGAAAAAAGGCTTTACTCCTTCTTGAAGTAAAGCACCCGTTAGTTGAATATCGCTTAATGTTTCACTGGACCATAAAATGGGTTTTTATTAATGCTCTCGTAATATTCACTTCTAAAATAAACTGCGGCATTACTTCAATTAGAAAAAGCTGCCCAAACAGGCAGCCACTTGTTCAACTAAACACCCGTTATATTTGTATTTATCTTTAAAATCTTGAAATACAAACTAGTTGCTTTAGTTCAATAAGAAAAAAGTCTTTACTACTTCTTGAAGTAAAGCACCCGTTTGTTAAACAAGAAATCAAATTAAATTTATCTATTTATATTTTTTGACATTCCAATGGTGAATTTCTTGAACCCGAAAGTTTCATAATATGGTTCCAAACTTTCCACGCACAATAATTGAGGAACTACCCGATTTTGCTCACAATGTTGAATTATTCGATTCATCATTTCTTTGCCGATTCCTTCTGACTGATAACTTGGTAGAACACACAATCCACAAATTACACCAGTAATTACACCATCTGATATAACACGTCCCATACCCACTAATTGTTTTTCATCAAATACGTAAATCGCATACCAACTTTGATTGCACATTCTCTCCAAATCATTAATTGTTAAGTCAAGTGAATTCCATCCTAAAGATTCATATAAGGTTAGTAATTGCTCAAAGTTATTAGGGGGTTCTATCGTAAAGTTTATAGAATTTCTCAAATAATTACCTCCTGATTTTTGTCTATTATAGTCAACACATAACTTATAATTTCTTTCTTATTGCTTCAACTTGCTTTTGTACTGATGTTCTTAATCAAACCACTCCTCATGAGAATAGTTTTTAGCTATAATTCCCCATATAGCAAATGCTTCTACATCTTTTCAAAAACTCCTGCTTATTGAACGAAACTGCCACTTTAGTTCTATAAGAAAAAAGAACTGTCTAAACAGCTCAACGAATTTCATTAGAGCACCCGTTACTTTAATAAATAAGAGTTGTTTTCAACTCAGAATTCACGACCTTCGCTAAGTTGAATAATTCCTTCTTCAACTAAACTGCTGGGTTAGTTCAATAAGAAAAAGCTACCTCTCAAGGTAGCCGCTTGTTCTGTTAAAGCACCGGGTAGTTTAAGTGAATCCTTCACAAACCTCTCAATTTACCTAATTTTTGATTTTTTTCATTACTTCAGCCAATTGATGGGAATTTAGATTTTCTTCTTCTTGTAATTTTTCAATGATGTTTTGGTAATCCTCTTCATTTCGATTCTGACTTAATTTATACGCTGCTTGGACTTCTTCTACTTTTATTTTAAAGCCAACAATCCCTTTTATTTCACTTTCTAATAGCTCAGGCGACAATTTACCCCATAAAACTGGGTTATCACGTTGTTTCTCATACTTTTCTAGCAACGTTATCAGATCTTGTTTCAACTCTTCTTCCCCTAATATACTTGCTTGACCATATACATGTACTGCCTGGTAATTCCATGTCGGTACATTTTCATGGCCATACCAGGATGATGAAATATAACTATGTGATCCTTGATAGATGACTAGAACATCCTCGCATGATTGGAATGTTCTCCATTGAGGATTTCCATATGCCATATGTCCAGTTATATAATAATCCTCTCCCTGTTTATGAAGCTGTAATGGCAGATGAGAAGCAATGGGTTTCCCCTTTTTTGTTGTGACCAGTGTTGCAAAAGAGTTCTCCTGCATAAACTCCAGAATTTCATTGATATTGGTGACTTTAAAGAATTTTGGAATATACATAAAGCCTTCTCCTTTCTATATTAAAATGATTCATCGAAACTTTGGGGGAATCCTCGAAATCTAAAAAAGATTATTGTCCTAGGAGTAATACTTGCATGCTTAGTCCGATATAAAGCAGACCCAACACTTTATTACTCCATCTGTTCATACCAGCCCCACGCACGATCTGTTGTTTAACTTTCCCGGTAAAGATGGACAAGATAGTTGTATAAATTACAGTTAATACAACAAAAATTACACCTAAAATTAAAAATTGAATTACGATCGTGCCTCTCTCAACATCTACAAATTGTGGAAATAAAGCTATAAAGAAAAGTGCTGTTTTCGGATTCAAGGCTTCTACTAATATTCCATGCCTATAGACGTTAAGTAATGACTCCTGTACAACTTCAGGCATTCTTAGGGATGACGATTTTGCAAATAATGCCCTAATGCCCATATACAACAAATACGCTGCCCCAGCGATTTTTACGATATTAAAGGCAACCGTAGATGTCATAAGAATGGCTGAAAATCCAATAGCTGCTAATAACACATGAATGAAATCACCTGTTGCAATGCCTAGACCTGTTATAATACCTGTTTTGGTTCCCTCATGAGCCGATCGAGTTATCATTAACAATACAGCAGGACCTGGGATCAAAAACAAACCAAAGACAACCATAATAAATGCACTATACTCAGCAATATTGAGCATCGAAGCCCCCCTAATGTTTATCTGATTATTTTTAAATCTTGTGGATATCGGTTAGTCAACATAGTAATATAATAATTGACATATAAAAAGGTACAATTTAAATAAAACAGACATGTCAGAGGCGATTTATAATGAAAAATATCATTTTTGCTTTAGACGATCACTCTTCTAAATACAAACAGATATATGAACGATTTAAATTATTAATTGAGCATGGGGACCTACCAGAAAACGAGCAATTACCTTCCATACGTCAACTTGCTGATTCCCTGCAAGTCAGTCGCAATACGACATTAATGGCTTATGAACAGCTTGTGGCAGAAGGCTATATACGGGGAGAAGGAAGAAAAGGCTACTTTGTTAATGAATTAGAGCCACATTTATTTCAGGAGGAAGACATTTCTATTCCTAGCAAGCAAACTGAGCGGGTGACAACATTTTTTGTTGATTTTAAAGCAGGGGCTGTAGATCAAGCAAATTTTCCTCTAAAAGCGTGGAGAAGAATTACTAATTCAGTACTGACCTTACAGGAGAGTTTTCTATACGGGGATCCTTTTGGTGAAATGTGTTTGCGTAACCAAATTGCTGTCTATTTACTCCAATCTCGCGGGGTAAAGACAGAGCCAAATGCAATTATCATTGGGAGCAGCACACAGCAAATGTTAATAAATCTTGGACAAATCCTAAAGGATGATTTCCCAAGCGTAATCTTGGAAGACCCAGGGTATGATGGAGCAAAAGAGGTATTTCTATTCCATCGTTTTACACTTGAAACTTTACCAGTTGATGAAACAGGTGCTGAGTTTTCACAATTAGAAAATATGATGTCGCACTTAATTTATGTGACACCATCCCATCAAAGTCCACTAGGAGTAAGTATGTCCATCCAGCAAAGGCAACTGCTTATCATTTGGGCAAACAACAAAAATGCATTTATTATCGTCGAAGATGATTATGATAGTGAATTTCGCTATACCCAACAACCCTTTCCAGCACTTGCTTCCATTGATTCAACGAGAGTCATTTACCTAGGGAATTTCTCAAAGTCCTTTCTTCCAGGAATCCGCCTAAGTTACATGGTGCTTCCACAGTTACTATTAAATCGTTATAAAAATCAATTTCTTCATTTCGAGAGCACCACTTCCCTCCTTAGCCAGCTTACAATGGCTAAATTTATGGAAGAGGGAGAATGGAATCGCCATATCAAACGAATGCGACTTGTGTATAAGCGAAAAATGCAGTGCTTAGTTTCAGAATTAAAAATACACTTCAAACAATGTATTTCCATTATTGGGGAACAGTCTGGCTTGTACGTTTTAGTTAAGGTACATCTAAATCGTTCAGAAGAATGGTTAATCGAGCGTGCTTCCATTTATGGAGTTAAAGTGTATCCTACCTCCATCTATTTCATAGAAAATCATTCAGCCGAAGCAATTATTAAACTTGGATTCAGTAATCTAACCTTTGATGAAATTCAAGAAGGAGTGAAGCTTTTAAAAGAGGCTTGGGGAGGCTAATACAATTACTATATGCCTTTACTGTAAAAGTTTTGGACAGCACATTAACAATTTCTATTACATCACCTAAATATCATAAAAATAAAAAGCATTCAACATATTGAATGCTTTTTATTTTTCTTATTCAACTAACCTGCGCCGTTAGTTTAAGTGTAACATTTCACAATGGATTTTTTAGATCTACTTATGTTTTGGATAAAAAATAGACCACCGAAATGATGGTCTTGTTTAACTAAAGCACCCGTTAGTGGAAGAAGTAATTAGAAATTATTCAGCTAAATCTAATTCATAATGATAATATTGGGAATCTCTTTTGTATCCATTTTTTTCATATAATCTTTGTGCAGAATTATTATCTGGTGCTGTACTAAGACTAAGGCTTTTAGCACCTGTTTCAATTGCATATTCTTTAGCTTTGTGTAAGAGAATTTCTCCTACTCCTTGTTTTCTCACATTTGTATCAACATATAAGTCATTCAATACCCAAGCTCTTTTCATAGATATAGACGAAAATGTTGGATAAAGTTGAGTAAAGCCGAAATAGTTTTGTTTGTCTTTAACAACAAAAATAACTGACTCCTTGCTTTCTATACGTTCTTTTATGTAATTCTTAGCACCTTCTAAATCGGATTCTTGTTGATAAAACATACGATACAAATTAAATAAATTTGATACTCCTTCTAAATCTTCAATTGTAGCTTGAAATATTTTCATAAGTTCTCTCACCTCACGAACAATTTTACACTAAATTTGAAACTTTCTATATTAAACTAACCTGCTTCGTTAGTTCAATAAGAAAAAGAGTTACCTATGGCAACCCTATGATTTTTTACTAAAGCATCCGTTAGTTTAAGTGCACTTTTTCACATACTCATTAATAAGAGTCGTTTTCTATAAGAAAAACGACTATATGGGATAAATTTTTTCAACTTTGAATGAAGGCAATAACTATTAAGCTATATCGGTATCCAATGTTTCTTTCTTAACTTTATTATGCTTTAAAGCAGAAGTAAGTATGACAATCATGCTAACCAATCCAATCCCAAAAAGTACTGAAATTGGAGTGTTCCAGGTTAACCCTTCACCAAAGAAGAATAATTCTCGAAGACCTTCTATCATAAATCGCATTGGTAACCATGAGTAAATCCAATTTCTATAAAATGGAGACATCATTTCAGGTGCTAATGCTAGTAAAGGTGCGCCAAAGAAAAGCAATAAGGCAAAGACTGAAATACCCTTAATCCCAACTATCGAAAGTACAGCTAAAATCATTAGGATAAAGCTAAATGAGGTAATTGATAAAAAAAGGGCTGTATCAAGGAAATCCGGAATATTTATTCCTACCATTCCCTCTACTATCCAGGTAAATCCGAACCCAATTACTAGTGCTATAATAGCACTCATTACAATTTGCCCTACCTTTGTGAAAAGACTTTCTTTTCGAGTGCTAATTGGCAATTTACTAATAGCAATAAAGAGAATCGCTGAACTAGCCAAACTTGCCATCCATAATGGTTGGAATAATGAAATAGGCGAATTTCCGTTAGCACTATTGGTTCCGATATCATTCACATTTGTGACGTTTTTAACAATTGGAACTGCAAGACTTGCCGCCTGTTTTGCTGTTAAAGTTGCTCCCTGTTTTTCAAAATTATCAAGCAGTTGTGTTCGAACATAATTATTCATGTTATCGACTACTCCGTTTAAAACCTGTCCTGCCATCGTAGAGGCAGCCGTATTCATTCCCTGATTGATAAATATTTTTAATTCCGGTGAAGAAGGTGCTGGCGTACGTAAGGATGCTTGCTTCGCACTAAAGTCTTTCGGAATGACCAATGCTGCATAATATTTTTGATTATCCATTCCTTTTTGTGCATCTTCTGCTGTTTTTACTTTAATCCATTTCACAGCAGTGTCTTCATCTGTTTTTGCTTTTGGATTTTTTTGTATCATTTCTACAATTGTTTGACCAATATTTATTTTTGGTTGATTAGGAATTTCCATTCCCTCATCCTCATTTACGATTGCAATTGGCAGATTTTTCGGTTGAGGTTGGACCGATGGAAATAATGTTAGTGAAAAAATAAAAATGACTGCAAATGAAATGATTGGTGAAACTAATAACAATTTGTTTTTAATCATTTATTTTACCCTCCCTATTTTTTTGCTATAATAATAAACAACCTGTTGTTTATTGCATTTAAAATTTTATAATTGTTTCCTTTTCTTTTCAATAATCAAAAAGCACAGATGTGTTGGGTAAGGAACACCTTTTATAAATGTGTCGGATAAATTAAGGAGGAAGTAGCTTGCGTGATAGTAATACGGATTTACGTGTCATTCGGACAAAAGAATCCATCCGAGATGCACTAGTAGAATTAATCGATGAAAAAGGTTTCGAGGCAATTACGGTTAAAGACATAACAACTAGAGCAAAAATAAATAGAGGTACATTTTATGCACACTTTCAAGACAAATATGATTTAATGACTCAATGTGAAGAAGAAATTATGCTTGAAATGTCCAAAATTGCAAAACAGAACCTTCCAAGTATAGTTGCCGAACTTGAAACTTATTTACCAACTTCAGAACCCTTTTCTCTTGCAGTTTCAATATTTGAGTATCTTAAAAAAAATAGTGGTTTTATGAAAGCTGTTTTAGGTCCTAAAGGAGATTTATCATTCCAAACAAGGCTGAAAGATTTTATTTCGAAAACAATATTTGGAAATGATGTAAACGCAATGATCAAAAAGGAAAATTTACTTGTTCCAGGACAATATTTAATTTCTTATATTGCGTCTGCACATATAGGGGTAATTCAACAATGGTTGAATAGTGGAATGAAAGAATCTCCTAAAGAAATGGCTCGTATTCTATCGACCATTACAGTTAATGGTCCTTTCTTTGCTCTTGGGTTAAAAAAATAAAAGAAAAGGGACAGTACCTAAAAAAACAGTACAGTCCCTTTATTTTTATTATTATGCTTCTACAACTAACCTGCCGCGTTAGTTCAATAAGTAAAAATGCGTTCCTCTTCTTGAAGTAAAGCACCCGTTAGTTGAATAAACTTATTTCATCATTTTTTTGCAAGTGTGTAATGATAATGTAGTTGATCATCAATCTCAACATTCCCTCTAAGGTGAAAACCACATTTTGCTATTACTTTATTTGAAGCTACATTTCGTGGAAGAACCACAGCATTCAACTGTTCAACATCAGTGTTTTTAAATAGGTAATTTACTAATCCTTTTACTGCTTGTGTTGTGTACCCCTTATTTCTATAATGCTTAGAAATAGAGTAAGCTACTTCTCGATTTGGTCCACTTAATTCCTCTTTAATACCCGTATTACAGAAACCAATAAATTCATCAGATTCTTTTAAAATAATTCCCAACTTCAGCCACCTTTTGCCTATGCTTGGGACTTTAGCTAAAAACTCTTTATTATCCGGTATCTCATAGTTTGTAACCCAATCTAATCTTTGTTCTCTAGTTGAACGCCAATCTGGTAAAAACTCATAAACTTCGGGTTGTGAAGTCAGTTCATAAATAGCATCTACATCTTCTATTCTAAACTCTCTTAATAGTATTTCACCGCAGTCTATTGTAAATAAATCGTTCATATCCAATTCCCTCCAATGTAATAACATTCTTTGCTAGGTTGAATAATTCCTTCTTCAACTAAACTGCCCCGTTAGTTCAATAAGAAAAAGAGCTGTTTGAACAGCTCAACGATTTTTACTAAAGCACCCGTTAGTTGAAGTAAAAACTAATATATTTTTCTAATATCTTCCCAACCATAAACAATTTCGGTAAGTTTTTTCTCTGAAATCTCAACTTCAACAGTATCTATTTTTTTACCACCAAGTGATTCATAAAATAGACGAGAAATATTATCTTTCAAGACAAGAACAAGCATAGAGTTTAATCCCAATTCTGTAATCTCTTCAATGATTGGTTTAACAAGTGCTTTTCCAATACCATTGCCTTGATACTCTTTTAAAATGTATATTGCATATAACTCACCTTCGAACCCATGGTAATTCCCGCTTCTTTCTAATCCACCAGAAGAAAAACCAACAATTTCCCCTTCCTTGTTCTCTGCTACATATACCCCTCCATTAGGAATATTGTTTTCCCATAGCCTTTCTCTGCTTTCGTATGTTAAATTATTCAAATATTGGTCTGAAACTATATTCTTATACGTAGTTTTCCAAGAATCAACGTGTACTTTAGCTATTCCTTTTGCGTCTGATAAAACGGCTTTTCTAATGTTCATATCCCCATTGTCCATTAATTCCTCTCCCCATCTTTGCTGTAAATATTAACATAATATTCCGATTTCTTCTTCAACTAACCTGCCCCGTTAGTTTAAGTGTAACATTTCACAATGGATGTCTAAGATCTACTTGAAGTTTTGGATAAAAAAATAGACCATCTAAATGACGGTCTTGTTAAACTAAAGCACCCGTTAGTTGTAGATTCGAAAGCCTAAATACTTGCTCTACTAATAGCAAAAGTAAATCATTGTTCACCTAACCCCAAAATCTCACTTACGATCATTACGGTCGACTAGAAGACAGCCAGATATTTCTGGTTGACCTTTTTTTATATCGATATATGATTGCGGTAGCCGGGGTAGAACGTAAGCACCCGTGGGGCTACTGATCCCGTCAACTAAACAGTTCGCCCCTTACTTGTAGAAACATGATTGAGGCTTAAATATTGATTTAGTAATCCAAGTATTATCATAGGAAACAGGTCGTTATCATCAAGATTGGCCATTATCATACACCAGTTGCCCAATTTTTCGAAGAGAGAGGATATTTATTAATCAGGAATAGGAATTACTTACTTTGATCTACTTGTAAAATGTCGATAATTTTCCAATAGAAAAAAGGACCCAACTGGTCCTTTTCGTAGAATTTTTATTAAACTAAAGTGTTCCGTTGGTATAACAAATTATTGCAGAAGTGAAAGTTCAAAATATGGTTTACATGCCGATAAACATGTTTCTACTGAAGGGACCCCAGTTTTCTCCCCTATACCCTGATCCTCCCTCTAAGTTAACAAAACACGGGAGCACCGTATGCATGACACCCGACATTGCATTAACCATAAATGTCATTACAAATCTCATATTTGAATTGTCGGCAAGTGTGATCATTGCCATATCAGGACGTATTGCGTTTGATGCCGTAAGTGCAGAGCCCATTCCCACGGTGGCAATACCAGCTGGACGCTCCATATTACTTCTAATCCAGTAATTGGAAACATTCATTGCTGATGCTAAATCAGTCCGCTGATCATACTGAATCAAAATTTGGTTTGGAGCAATTTGTCTAACCTCCAGAAGTATGGGATGAGTTATCATCTGGCGGTCGCTTTGATTGGTTAGCATTTTATTTTCACCTCACAATAATATGCAATAGTTAATTGACTATATATTGTATGGTATTTGACTTGATGATGTACACAGGGATCAGTTCGACGTTTACGTAACTAGTCTGCCCCTTTAGTTGAACAAGAAAAAGGTGATCCCCTTCTTAAAGTAAAGCACCCGTTAGTAGAAGAAGAAACTTTAACTTTCCCGCCTACATTGTATTCTGCTTTCTCTATCAGAAATACCTTTTTGTATAGTAACTTTATTTATTTTAACACCATTTTCTGGAGTATCAGTCAACGTGATATGGATTCTATCAAAGAGAACGCCACCATGATGTGCACTATAATTTAACGCACTTGCATGAATGATATGTCTTCTTGTATCGAAATTTATTCTTTCAACTTTATCTATTTTTGGACACATGATAAAGTCTGAGTAAGCTTTGTCGAGATGGGAAAAATATCTGGTATATAAAGTTTCTTCAAGCAACTCATCTTTTGGTGCCCCAACACTTTCATATTTCCATCCAACTAAGAGCCAATCATAAAGTTCTAGTGAGTTCAATCGAATTTTTTTATTATTACGGGTATATATAACCTCACCATCTGCAATCATGCATGTTTTTACTTGGTTTTCAAACACGCAATTATATGCAGGTTCAATAACCGCAACGTCCCCATTTTTCAATTTTATTTTCATCATGGAGACTATGGAAGTTTTATTTAACTCTAACTCAATTGCTTCTTCTGATGGACTTGATGTGTTTATCCAGTTAACAACCTTATTGATGATTACTTCCTCATATCCATTATTTTCCTCAAATGAATGAGTTTCCCCGTTTAAACGGTTTACTTGAATATATGAAACATCCTCTGCTTCTAATTTTGGTTGAATATTCGCCTTTACTAATAACATTTGCATCGGGTAAAATAATCCAACAATCCCCATGACTAGTATGACTAACTTTCTCAAGAATTGTCGCCACCTCTAAAGAATTTTGTAGGTATCTTCCCCTTATATTAAAAATAAATACTTAAAGAACTAATATACAAATCAATCAGATCCCGATACAAAAAAGAACATCATTCAACCGCTTTTCTTGTTTAACTAAACTGCGGCGTTAGTTCAACAAGAAAAAGCTACCCTTAAAGGCAGCCATTAACAGGGCGTAAAGCTCGCAAGCGTGGCGGTTCTTCTCAATTTCGTGGCATCAGCAAGGAACAGGTCTGCGTTTTGGTCGCAAGAGACCGTCAAAAACTGACTTATTCCAAAGTGATTGGACAAGGACGTATTGTAAAATCTTGTTTAGAGAAAGCAATCGGCTCCAAGCTATCCAAATCGAATACCTTATGTACGGACGCTTGGCGGGCTTTCAAAATCTATGCAAAAGATAAAGGACTAGAGCATTATCCGTTCAAATCAGATCGGAAGGAAAGAGTAAAAGGGCTGTACCATATTTAAAATGTTAATAACTATCATAGCTGTCTGAAAGGTTGGATGGACCGTTTTAAGGGTTTGGCAACGAAATACCTCGACCACTATTTGAGTTGGTTTCAATTCCTGGATGTAATCAGATTCCGTAATGATTCTACAACGGTAAGCAAAATGGTGATTGATAGTTGTTTATTATCAACTAATGCTAGTTATGAGAGATTAAGATGATCGGCATTTAAGTTATAGTGGTGCCCTTTTTCTTGAACATACGATGTGTTTAGTTAAACAATATATGATAATACAACAAAAAAGTCTCATTTTATGGAGGGAAATATGGGTTTAGAACACGAATTTTACCTTGTTTCTTAAACAATTGAAATAAATGAAATTTGGACACTCAGAGAAAACAACAGGGTGATTGATAATGTTGTAATTCACGATGATATTGTCCAATACATTTCAAGGGAATCCAGATGGTCAAGGCATTAATTATTATGGAGTCACTCTTTTTGATGAACAATCTTCCAAATCATCAAAAGGTATTTTTACATCTTGGAGAGATTTATTTGAGAATGCACTAAATATCTTTGAAATAAAAGGAAATTTTATTTATGGGGATAACGAACAAGATGGAGTATACGAAAGAATTAATATCAATCGTGATGAAGTGGTTAATCAACTTAGAAGGATAATTTCTATGTCAGAGCAAAAGGCAATTGTTATCTTTACCATTTGGGCATATAAAATGATTTACAATACTATTCAATAAGATAAATCAGTGACCCAATCTAAGGTCCTTGATTTATCTTCCATTATCAACAGTATTATTTAACAGAGCCTTTTTTTAGAACCTACCTTTTATTTTTCCTTTGCGACTAATTCAAAACCATTTAATCCAATTGCAAACTCTACTCCTTGTTGGAGGGTTGAAAAAGTGCGAACTGTACTTATATTGAGGTTCAAAATGGAAATTTCGATGGCGAGCTTTGAAGAAATTCCTACTATGAAACACTCAGCTCCTAGCAAACGAATAGATTCAATTAATTTTCGAATGCCAAATATAGTAAAGTCATCAACACTAGTAATACCAGTTAAATCAATTAGTAAGTAATTTGCCTTTTGACGAGATATTTCAATTAAAGCGTTTTCAACCAAATCTGAAAGTCGTTCTTGGCTAAACTTTCCAATTAATGGTATAACAAGAATTCCTTTTAAAACAGGTATAATAGGAGAAGATAACTCCTTAACCAATAAGGATAACTCTTCGGTGCGGTCTTTTACCTTTTCCTCTAATTCCTTAATACTTTGTTGTTCCTTTTTCCTCGCTAAGTCGTGAATATTTTTTGTTGGAGTAATGTTAGAAGGGAATACCTCAATTTCATTAAATTCTTCACCTTCCGCTTGACTCTTATTAATCTTATACCACATATCTTGTTGAAATAGTCCTCCAAAGACGCCTGCCCAATGACTTGGTAATAAAACTCCCGTGTTTTCTTTATTGGAATTTTTAAAGATTCTATCTTCCCAGCTATTTTTTAATTGAATAACTGCTCTTTTTTCCTCAAATGAGTAATAAGTAATCTTAAAGTTTCCCCAACCAGCAGTTTTATAAATATCACTGTATTCGGTAAAAAGTTGTTCAATGTCTTGACGTTCTTGGTAATATGAACTTACTAAATGTCCCATCCGATAAAAGGTTGCCTCATATACAGTCTTGGACACGTCAGTTCCGGAAACCTCTTCAATTGTATTTAAAAACAATTCTATTGCAGAGTCCCATAATAAGAGTGCAGGTGCACCGTCAAAAGTAAATAACCCTTTTTCTTCATTCCAGATAATTTCATTTTTGTTTACTTGGACCTTTAAATTAGTCATTAATTTCACCTATATATTTTGAATTATCTTTATTTTATATGAAAAACAAAAAATTTTCTACTTTCTTAGCTGTCTTTAAGGCAGCTTTTTCTTTACGCAACTAATGGGTGCTTAGTTGAAGAAGATGCCTGCAAGAAGAACTCATAAATGGGTTCTTTTCTTTTGATGAAATATCAACATTAACGTTTAACAGAGCCATTAAAAAAACGTTTTCCTTTATTAAACTAAACTGCCCCGTTAGTTTAAGTGTAACATTTCACATTGCATATCTGGAATCAACTTAATATTTTGGACATAAAAATAGACCATCGAAAAGATGGCCAGATTTTGCTAAAGCACCCGTTAGTTTAAGTACAATACTTCACAATCTTTTTACGCCTATATCAACTTAATTCCTGAAAAATCAAGAAAATTATTTATTTTATACTGTGAAAAATAAAAGATTTTGTCTTTGATGTTGCTTGTTTAAACTCCCAATCTCCATAAACTTGAATCTGTGAAAAACCTTCTTTTTTTAATGCTTCATAGATTGATTCCTGTGTTCTAAATTTTAATTGCATTCTTTCATGAATAACTACTTCCCCCGTACGTGCTTTTTTTACCGTTTCATAAAACGTAAAAACATTGTCTATTAATCCCTCATATTGCGTCCAAATTTCAAGTGGTTCACCGTTCACCAAATCTGTTGCAACATCCGGTGCCGTGTCCTTTTCCCACTGTTCCCATGCCTTTGCTAATGGATTACGTGTATCAAAAATAAAGTGTCCACCGGGTTTTAATGCCCGATACGCATCAGCAATGACATTTCCCCAACTTTCCTCTGTAAGAAACACTTGTGCAACATTCGCTGTCATAATGATAGCTTCAAACGCATTTGTTTGTAAATTTGTACTATCACCAACAATCCATATCACTTCTCCTGGATACTCTTTACTTTTCGCATATTCAATCGCTTCTTCGTTCGGGTCAATAGCTGTAATCTGATAGTCTGCTTTCGCAAAATGAGTTGTCAATCTCCCTGTCCCACAGCCTAAATCAGCTATAGTTTTTACATTAATCTTCTTCAATAGTGCTAAAAAAAACTCATCGTCTTTGCCCCAGCCATTAACTTGGTCATACACTAGTGGAATCATTTATTTGCCTACTTCCTAAATCATACTTGTTTGTTCCCAACATAAGTCATTCTTTCGTTCCCAGACCATGTTGTAAAACCTATACGAACTAACTATTGCTTTAAAAGAAAAACTATATCTACTTTTCAATCACCTTTGTTACCTGTTTCATATTAATCAATCCTTCCTAAATAAAATTACTCTCATTATATCTTAATTTTCTAAAATAATAATCTATTAGTGATATGTAGAACAAAAATGTGCCCCAGTCGTCTTTTGGTAACATTTCTTTACTTAGCGTTGTAAATCTGACGATAGTCCTTGTTGCACTATACTGCTTCGTTACTTCAATAAGAAAAATGCTTTACCCTTCTTGAAGTAAAGCACCCGTTAGTTACAAAAGTACTACATACTGAGTTCATTATTACAAATCAAAAAAATGAAAAGAACCTAAAATACAGACAAAAGCCATTATCCATAAAGTCAAATATGTAGGTTTCTTTAGTTTTCTATCTAATGTTGGTATAGATTGAATAACTTTTATAACTACCGCTGCAAAGAGAGCTACCATTAATGCACCTATTAAAGTAGGAATGTCGATTAGATATTCATCGATTAGTCTAAACAGAATAACCGCAAACGCTACTGAAACACCAGAAAGAAAATGCTTTAAATTCATTTAAATCTCCCTTTCTCATTACAATTCCCTCTAACTAACCTAATTGAATAATTCCCCATAACAAGTACTTCTACTTCTTTTCAAAAAAACCTGCTTCTTCAACTAAACTGCCCCGTTAGTTTAAGTGTAACATTTCACAATGCATATCTGAGATCAACTTAATGTTATAGACATAAAAATAGACCATCGAAATGATGGCCATGTTTTGCTAAAGCACCCGTTAGCTTAATAAGAACTTGTAGTTACCCAGTAAAATGTTCTTTAAAAATTTGTTGAAAATAAGGCTTAAACTCAATTTCAATCATTTGTTGAGAGTCCTCATTAACAACTGTTAATAGCACACTTGAACGGTCTTTCTTATCTGCTGTAATTTCAAATTTAACAACCCGTTTTAGTTCCAAAAGTGATATTAATCTATTTGAAGAACGCTGAGTTGCTTGTACTTTCACTTCACCATAAGAGGGAGAAAGTGTAACAATAAAGTCTTCTTCTCCATTAGAAAATCGGTATGTTGCTTGATTGTAATAAAATGGCAAGTCTTTTGAATTGCTATCTAATAACATTGGTTCACATTCAAATAATGAAAGAAAATCGTTTTCTTCTGGAAATATAGTCATTTTCTCCTCACCTTTTTTATCTCTAATTTAACAATTCCTTCTTGAAGTAAAGCACCCGTTAGTTTAAGTGCATTATTTCACAAAGATTTTATTTGTAATTGAAAAGTAGTCTTCCGCTTCAAGAATCTCTCTTCCAACTATTCCGAGCCAACCAAATTATCTTTAGTTCAATATGAATATTTATCAATTAAATTAATGAAACTTTTAGAAATAATGGAACGTAAAGGAAGTAATTCGTTGTAGCAAAGGGAGATGAATTAATGAATATTGCTAATAAAGTTATAATTTCATTTTGTATGCTTCTATTAATTATTATTTTATCAGCCTGTGAGCAAACTGAACAATCTCAAGAGAATATCATTATGCAAAATGAACAGTCCAAAGAGGATATAATTATGGAAAATGAACAACAAAATATATCTTATTCTTTTATAAATTCCAATACAGGACAGGAATTTAATATAATTCATGCTTACATGCTTTATGAAAACTATTTTGAAACAGTAAAGGATAATCCTAATGAATCACCATACGAATTATATCAACAAGGGATTATCGAACCTGTGTATGATGCGTGTTTTAAAGATGCGGAATATTATAAATTTAGTTTATTTCAATGGACACCGGAAGAAAGTGATTTTAATAGTATCAAGAATCAAATTGATTCATTGGATAAAGAACATATGAACAAGTTAATTGAGGAATCCCTTGTTAAATCCTCAGACATACTTTCATCAGATAAAATAACAACAGTATGTGTGTTTCCTGAAAATGAAAAATTTCCTTCTGACATGATAACATTTGGAACAGGAAAAATTACGGTCTTTCTCAGTGAGCTGAATAATTATTTTAAATTGAGTGAGCTTGATAATTATAATAAATCAGGTATTTCTCATGAATATCATCATAGTGTTTGGTTTGAAAAACATTATACAAAAGATTATTTCATGACAGTTTTAGATAATTTTATTGCGGAAGGGTCTGCCGTGATGTTTGAAACCTTAGTGTACCCCGATACAAACAGTATAGAATATGTGCTTGACGAAAGCTTTAACAAAGAATATTGGAGTAAGATTGAAACATATCTTGAGAGCAGTGGTAATAATGAGTTTATATTAGGTGGCTCTAATGGTTTGCCTGATTATTATGGCTATAGTGAAGGCTATAAAATGATTAGGTCTTACTTAAATTTGCATCCCGATGCGACAGTAGAGGAATGGACTTCCAAAAGTCCGAGAGAAATTTTTGAAGAAGGGGATTACATGGCTAATTACGAGTAGTTTTTTTATCAATGGTCTACAAAATTTAATGTGTCTTTTTCTACATGTTAGAAAAGGACTTTTTTGTTTTATATTCCCGTTACCCTTCTTTCACTAACCTGCTGCTTTAGTTCAATAAGAAAAAAGGCTTTACTCCTTCTTGAAGTAAAGCACCCGTTAGCTTAATGGGAGAGCACTATGATTATACTATTTTCTTGTTTTTAAATTTCAAAATACCAGACCATACTATGAATATAATAAAGGTATTAAATACTAATATTGAAACATCAAATAACATATTGTGTATTCCCAAATCAAATACTTGGAAAATCGATACCATTTCTTGACCTTTATATCGAATCCAATTAAATGGAACTCCAAAAATAAATGCAATTACTAAACAAACTAAAATCTTTTTATTCTTAGTCACAATATTCCCCCCTTTATGGTTTTCCTTCCCTTTATTTGAGTAACTCCTTTTTTAAACTACTTTGATGTCGTTCCAAGTATGCCTGCTTATTCAAATAAACTGCCCGTTAGTAAAAAACACCCTATGTCTATAATTCTATTAAATTGGCAATAATCCTTTTAATATTACTATTTTAGGGGGAATAGAATTGTTACTATCAAAAGCATGGTCCTCGTTTGAGGCTGATAAGCGAATAGAGGGCTTCTCGCAACAAACATTGAAGGCCTACCGTTTACAATCTTTGCTACTAATAGATTATTTTAAGGATATAGAGATTGAGTTACTGGACACAAATCAACTGAAGGAATATCTTGCGATATCCGGCAAGCATTTAAAACCTGCCAGTCTTGCACATCGTGTTCGTTTTATGAAGTCATTTTTTCGTTGGTCCCATGAAGAAGGATACTTGGGTAAGAATCCAACTTCCAAAATCAAAGAACCCAAAGTGGGAAAGCGGATACCAAAATATTTAACCGAACGGGAGATCGAACACCTTCGTGAATCCTGTCATTCCCCAATAGAAAAAGCAATTTTTGAATTCATGTTTTCTACCGGTTGTCGAATTGGCGAAATAGTTTCCTTAGAAAAGAACCATATTAATTGGTCCAATCAATCCGCGATCGTGAGAGGCAAGGGCGATAAGGAAAGGGAAGTTTATTTTAATACACGTTGTGATATATGGCTTAAACGCTATATGGAAAGCCGTAATGATAATAACTCTGCTATTTTTGTAACAGCCAGACAACCACACAAAATGAGCGTCGCCCAAATGCGATACATCATCAAGCGAATCTCCAATCGTGCGGAAATTAATAAAGAGATTCACCCACACCAACTTAGACATAGTTACGCAACTCATTTGATGAATAATGGAGCTCCTATTGAAGTCATACAAAGTCTTATGGGTCATGAGAAGAGTGAAACCACCAAGATCTATGCTCAGCTGAGTGGAAGGTTAAGGAAGGAGTATTATCAGAAGTACTTTTAATCGGAAAAGGAGCAACGTCTTAAAAGACGTTGCTCTCTTTGACTAAAGCACCCGTTAGTTGAATAAGTTCACCCCTTATTCGAGAAAACTGCCCCGTTTTAATCGTTTAAACACTGCCAACGATTGCATAAATGCAATAAATAAAACGCCTAATGAAATGGAAAGTAAGGATATATACTTCATAAATCCTTTTTCTTTCTTAAAGAAAGCACAGATACCCAGTACTAAGCCTGTTAGATAGATACCAAAGCCAATGAATATTCCCCACCAACCAAAAATATCAATATTAATCGGTGGGAATGCCATATACGCAACAAAAATTCCAACAACAATTAATATAATGGAAAACTTACTAAACTTTCTTTCCATGTTTTCATCCCCTTTTATTCTATCTATTTCTCCAAGCTATTTAGATTCCCCTTGTTCAACTAAACTGCCGCGTTAGTTTAAGTGTAACATTTCACAAAATAATGGGTACCTTATGAAAGATCAACCCTTACCTATAACATAGCCTTAAAAAAAAGACACCCTACTCATAGGATGTCTGTTAAATATTATATTTTAAAACGTAGCACCATTTCATTTAAGGATTGTACCGAACTAACCGCAAAAAGTCTTGCTCTCCAACAATTTCAATAGGAAGTCCTTGTTTAATCATGCCTTCTACCTTTTGCATTTTAGTACTTTTTATCCCCTGTATATATTTAGCTAAGTCATTATCTCCTACTACGAGGTAATTTGTTTGATAGTCTACAGTCCCCTTGCAAACTGCTCCACAATTTACTGCAAGTTGCGCAGCTTTTGATCTAGTCATAGATTGCATTCTTCCTGTGAAGACAATTTGAGCTCCGAAAAATGGATGCTTGGAATTTAACCCGGTATTAACTGGTTCTAAAAATTCAATTGCAATGTCAGCTTTACTTTTACGAGCTGGTGGTATTTGTTTCTTCGTTTGAATCGATGAATTTATTTTCACCTTATGTAGTTTTGCCAGTTGTTTAACTGTATT
Source organism: Psychrobacillus sp. NPDC096623 (assembly GCF_044762655.1). Taxonomy (NCBI): domain Bacteria; kingdom Bacillati; phylum Bacillota; class Bacilli; order Caryophanales; family Bacillaceae; genus Psychrobacillus; species Psychrobacillus sp. NPDC096623. The sequence continues at coordinate 394,153 of NZ_JBIWER010000002.1, read as the reverse complement.
TGTTTGGGTGTTCTGCATCGCTTCTATTGTAATGATAGCAGCGGCACGAGCATCCTCTAGAGCATCATGATGTCTTAAGCTAATACCTAAATAGTTGGCTACAGTAGATAGCTTATGATTGTATAGCTGCGGCCAAACTTTTTTGGCAATGCGATAAGAGCATCCATATTCAAAAGCTGGTGAGGGCTCATGAAATTGACGTAAGGATTCCTGTAAAACTCCCATGTCGAAACTAGCATTATGAGCGATGATTAGTTGACCTTCAATCATATTTTTCATGTCTGGCCAAAATTCTTCAAAGGTTGGCGCATCATGTACCATGTATTCAGAAATTCCGTGAATTTTAGTATTATAATAATGAAATTCACTTAAAGGATTTATCAAGGATTGCACTTCTCTATATATTTTTCCATTCTTAACTTGCACGATTCCTACCGAACAAACACTGGAACGAAGGCTATTAGCTGTTTCAAAATCGATTGCTACAAAGTCCACTTTTAAGTCACCTCATTATATTAGATTGTCTCTCATTATCTCATAATAGAATACAAGTACAAAAGCGCAAGCGCCTATTAGAGAAATACAGTCTAAGGACGCGACCTCGTGTCGCAACGACTGCATCACCCACATCCTGTGGGCCTCCGAAAAGCGTTGGAAGAATTGCAACAAAGGAGCTCTTTGCCTTTATTCGCAAGACTGAAGCGTCTCAGGTGGGCTAGACGCTGGAGTCTGGAAAGAATCCATAGAGCAATTTTTATAAATTCCTTAACAAAGAAGAACCTCTCTGATTAGAGAGGTTCTATCTATTAGTTTACTAAACTTTAATATAGACGATTAGTTGGAGGGATATCATCTAGTTTCTTTTGATATTCCAATTTTTCTTCGTATTGATCATGAGAAAGTCTTTCTTCTTCCTCTTCTTCAACTGCTTCACTTCCATATGCTGCTGGACCTAAATTTGGATCAGCACCCGGAGACTGCATACCATATGATTTTTCTTCCATCGTTACACTTTCATCTATCGTCGGACGAGCATCTCTAACCTCTCTATCTTCCTGCATGGAGTGCCCAATATGATTCTCTTCTCTAGCTAGATACGGATCGGTTGCAAAAGTCTCCCCACGTTCAAAGCGATCCTGTGGTTCATCGAAACGTCCATCTGTTTCATTTACGAACTCATTAGTTGATGGTGTGAACCCTTGCTCTTTAGAATAATCACTTATTGGTTCTTCGTTTTCCATAAAACGATTTTGAACCATATCTGTTCCAATTGTATCTGTATACTCTTGTTCAAATTCATTTTCATGAGTACCATACAATGGTTCATCATTATGCGTAAGAGTATCCGTGTAGAGAACAATACTCCCCCTAGCAACCTCCTCCGCATAACTTGCTCTTTCTTCTTCCGTTAAATCTAATTTACGCAAGCCTTCTGCTATTGCATCCTCTCCAGTAAACCAAGATTTAAACTTGTCCATGAATGTTCCAGCCTCGTGTGTTGAAACGTCTGAATGGCGACTAAGTGCATTTAAATGTGCATTTTCTGTTGAAATTACATGTATATCGCTTTCTGCATAACCTTGATTTTGTAGGCCTTCCAATCTTTCATACATTTCTTCTTCCGTACGAGCAATTTCAATTCGTCTGTTTGATTCCATGTTCATGGTATTGCCTCCTCAAAATTTAGTCTTATTCCATACGTACCCCCCTTAAGATAACTCCTAAACACTATATGTCTATTATTAATATCTTTGTAATAAAAGAAGGTTCTATTAAAAGTAAAAGATGATTAACCGTTAATGAGTACCGAAAATGGGAAGATTGCTACTGGATTTTTATGTTAAAATAAATTTAAGATTGTGAAAGCAAAAAAAAAATCGAAATACGATTTGTGTAAGTAAAACGGATGATTTAGCAAAAGCCTGAATTAGAGATAAATACTAGGAATGGTGGTAAAAATGAAAACATTACCCTTAAAGGTGGGACTAATTCTCTTGAGTATCTTTCAAATCTTTACAATCTTGACTAGATGGGGCGAAGACACCCGTGGAACAATCATTGCTAGCTTAATTTTAGTTGGTTGTATATTTTTACTGATGACAGATGTGTATTTTAATATAGACAATCGAAATAACCATACAAAATAAAAAGAAGATTTTTCGTATTGTATAAAATGTACAATAGATTGCACTTCAACTGACTGCCGCTTTAGCAAACTAGACTGCCGGTAAATGCTGCTCTTAACTAATTTTTATACACAGTATCAACCGCTAACTTTAATAATGCCTATAAAAAAAACCTCGAGGAGCGATTTTCATCGGCTCTCGAGGTTTTTTCCTATTTTTTATCATTAAATTCCTGTGTATCTCCATCAGCAAACTCAATCTCTAACTCGAACTCGGTATACTCATCTACTCCAAAAGCTTTAGAAACCTTTTCAATTACTTCTTCCTTGCTCATATCTTTTGTTAAACTCAATTCTTTAAAGATTGGTTCAAGCTCTGCATAAGCCTCGTTACCTGAAAGGTTTTTGGACTCTAACTGATTCACGTATTCCGCTTCCGTGTCTGATACATCAATGTCAAAGGAAGCCTCAATTGCATCTTTTTGATCTGCAGTATCTATATCTAAATCAAATGACTGAAAACCAAATTCGCTTTGAGTTGTATCTTTGTCTGGTGCATCAGTTACTTCTTCCTTATCCCCACATGCTGCTAACAATAAGAAGGAAGACATAATTGCACTTCCAAGTAACGGGTACTTTCTTATTTTCATTTTAAAGAGCTCCCTCGAGTAATATTTTTCATTTTTATTATCACCATTGTTTAAGGATAATAAACAACTTCGGAATATATTATCCTGGGTATCGCTCTTCACTCGAAGATGTAGACTTCGTATTTCGTTTGTCTTTCTCATCCTTCACCTTTTCATTTAACTCTTCCACTGGTATAGGATCCACCGTCTTCATATCTTCATCGGCATCAAAAATACTTTCTTTTTCAGTTTTTAATAGATCAGGATTATCCATAATGCGTCCTGGGATATCTTGTTTCTCTTTATCTTCTGGATGCTTTTTCGTCATAACTATCTCTCCTCTTCTCGTTTTAATTTGTTTATCCCTTTTTTTGATTACTAAACATCGCCAAATCGTTTGTTTAAAATCTTCAAATGTGGGAAAACAATCGTTAACCAAAGAATTAGAGGAGGAAACTATTATGAATAGAAACAAGATGGCACTCACTGCATTAGGACTTGGAGCTGCATATTTAATGAGAAATAAAGAGTCACGTGATAAAATAACAAAGCAATTTGATAGTTTTACCAATACTCCTATTCGCGGAACGAAAACGGGAGATACATCCACTAACTCAGGTAAAAACAAAGGTATTTTAGGTGGACTATTTAATTAAATGAGCATAAGAAAAACCTGTTTCTAGCGTTTTCGAAGGGCTTTGAACAGTCATTTTGCTATGTGATTACCGATTAATTTTTAAAGATACTGGTTGGTTGTGACGTTTGTCAACAACCAACCAGTATCTTTTTTTGATAATCTTTATGGCTCCTCGCCCACGCGTCCACCTGTAACAGAAATCAGTAGTATCCTTCATTCTAAAAAAAGGGCTGTGCTTCTTAAACTTTAAGAAGCACAGCCCTTTTTAATTAATATTATTTTGCTGTGTAGTATTCAGTTAAATCATTATAGTACTTATTTAAAGAAGACGTTGAAACTTCAAAAGTCTCTGCGAGTTCTTTAATCGTCATATCCAAAGGTTCAAATAATCCATTTTCTTGACCAAATCGAATAGCCCCAGCAGCAATTGCAACTTCCTTACGTGCATTCGGCTGTTGCTCCACTAAATAATTCTCTATTATTTCTATAAACTTGCCATATTCACGATTGTTTTTCTCTAAGAAATCTATCGCTACCTGTAATACTCCGACTTCAAAGCGTGTATATTCTCCACCCTCGTAGCCATTTTCTCCAAGTAATTTCCATAAATTCGCTCCTGTTTCCTTTAGAAAGGCTGAAGCAGATAATGTCTCTTGTTTTTCAAATTGTTTTTCCATTTTATCAAAGACTACTTGATGATCAACTGGGAAGAAAACTAAGCTAGAAATTGCTAAATAATGATTTTCTTTGCTAGTGCCGTCTGGCAAGATGAAGCAGTATACATGAACTCCAATGGGTACGGGCTTATCGCTTTCTCTTCTAAGTAAAATGCTTTCTTTCGTTAGTATATGTTTTACCGTCATATAATGCTCGTCTACTTTTTCCACTTTCCCAACAAAAACCTGTGGATCGTTCCACTGACTCAATACATTTTGTGTAGAAGGTCGTACCATTAGTTTCTTTTGCTTTTCAAGATAGTTTAACCAGATTTCCTGCTTATAATGGAAAAAGAATTCATCCATTACGATAGCTTCCAACATTTCTAAATCTAAGTAATCACCTGTTTCCTTGCTCCAAGTACTTACTAAATCAGCGTATTCTTCCATGTCTTTTCGCTCGGGATAATATTCATAAAAAGATTGCAATATACGTTCTAGTTCTTCTGTTTTTACCTCTTCTATAGAATCATTCTGCTTTGACTCGCAGCACTTTTTGTATTTTTTCCCACTACCACATGGACAAGGATCATTTCGACCTACCATATATAACACTTCCTTCTCTTTTGGTAAGTGCTTATTTTAACATGAAAGTGAGTCAATTTCATAATTACTTATTTAAGAGAAACGATTTGAGGATTAAAGGTGAGTGCCACATCGTTTGGCAACGCCTTCGTGACCAACTTCGTGTTGACATGAGGAGATTGAAGCGGTGCCCGCGGAATGCGTTCGCCTAGAGCGGAAATCTCCGTTGTTCTGATTTCACTATGTAATATGCTTATACTAAATTGATTCAAGTTAGAAAAATTTAAGATTTAGTCAAAAATAGATAAAAATATACGGAACCATTTTATAAAATTTCAAAAAATAACAATCAAATCTTTGTCTAACTAAGATTTCCTCACGAAAATAGGGTATACTAAACATAGGAGTCTGTAAATGTTGAGGAGGTATGGAATATGTCAGTCGCTAGTGAAGCGTCTCAAGTGAACTTAGATTTTCTTATTAATGATTTAGGTCTCAAGCAAGTGTCGAATACAGCTTTGTTCCGTAAAGGAAATATTTTAGTTCTATCACCATCTGTTCAAAACAAATCGAATACGTTCGAGTTAGGGGAATCCCTAATGAAAAAGTACAATCCCGAAACAGACGAAGGTTATTTACTTATTCGTATTAAAGAAAAGTTTTTAATGGCTAAACTACACCCATTTCAACGCAAAATGATGACAAAGGACACAGAAAAGAGTACAAAAAGTAAACCTTCTTTTTGGAAATTCAATGTAATTGAGTCCATCATTCCCCGTATAGAAAATAGTGGTGACCGAGAGTTAACCTACAAAATTCAAGCCCCTACTAAGAAACAACTTATCACTTTTTTCAATAAAAATTAAAGGTGCTCAAGTACTTGGAAAGTTTAAGCCATGTACTTGAGTTTTTTTATTATCTCTTCCTGTTTAAATGGATTGAAATTAGCCATATTAAATAGAACGAATAAAGGGAAGGAGATTTGTATGGGGAGAGATAATAAGCAAGGACAAAGTAATAACAAGGATACACTACCTCAAACACCAAAAAATCTAAAAATCAAACCAAGCGATATCCGAGAGGAATTTGCAAAGGAATTTAAAGAATTAGAAAAAAATACACCAAAAGCAAAAAGAAAATAAGCTTCACGAGTAACCCACTTAAATCATCTTGAGTGGGTTTTCATGAAGCTTTAATCTCAATCTATTAAACTTCTAATGCCTCTTTTACATATAGCTTCACTTGCTCGGACGTTTGCATAGCCAGAGCCTTTTCAGCAAGCTGTTTCATTTCCAGTTGAGTCAGTTGGTTTATCTGATTTCTTGCTTTTAGCATAGAAGGCGCACTCATAGAGAACTCATCTAACCCTAAACCGATCAATAATGGAATAGCAATTGAATCTCCCGCCATTTCCCCACACATACCTGTCCACTTGCCTTCAGCATGCGCAGCATCGATGACCATTTTAACTAAGCGTAAAATAGATGGATGATAAGGTTGATATAAATAGGCAACTGATTCATTCATTCTATCTGCAGCCATTGTATACTGAATTAAATCATTTGTTCCTACACTGAAGAAGTCAACTTCTTTTGCAAATTGATCTGCCAGTATTGCAGTCGAAGGAATTTCTACCATAATACCAATTTCTATATGATCTGATACAAGTGTACCTTCCTGTTGAAGCTGGGCTTTTTCTTCTAGTAGTAATTGTTTTGCTTCTCTGAATTCCTCTAGCGTTGCAATCATTGGAAACATTATTTTGAGATTACCGAATTTACTTGCACGTAGTAAAGCACGAAGTTGAGTTCTGAAAATTGTTTGTTCCTCTAAGCAAAGTCGAATTGCTCGGAAACCAAGAAATGGATTCATTTCTTCTGGAAGATTTAAATATGGAAGCTGTTTGTCTCCTCCAATGTCCAGTGTTCGAACAACTACAGGCTTATCAGCCATTTGTTCAAGCACTTGCTTATATGCTTGAAACTGCTCTTCCTCTGTTGGTAAAGAATCTCGTTCCATATACAGAAACTCGGTACGATATAACCCTATTCCTTCTCCACCGTTTTCGAGTACGCTTTCTACGTCCTTTGGAGTTCCGATGTTTGCAGCAACTTCCACATGTATACCATCTAAAGTAATTGTTTGCTTATTTTTTAGCAATGCGAGTTCATTTTTCTCAGCAGCTTGTTCATTTCTTTTTTCAACGTAGCGTTCGATAACATCGTTAGGGGGATTTATAATTACTTCCCCATTATTACCATCCACAATGATTAAATCACCTTGTTTAATAGTCGAGGTAGCATTTTTGGTGCCAACAACCGCTGGGATCTCTAAAGAGCGAGCCATAATAGCAGAATGGGATGTGCGACCTCCCATATCCGTTGTAAACCCTTTAGCGAAGTCTCTATTTAGTTGAGCTGTGTCTGAAGGAGCTAAATCGTTGGAGATAATAATCACTTCTTCATCTATTAGTCCGATATTCGGGATTTCTACAGCTAAAAGTCTTGCAATCACTCGTTTAGTTACATCTCGGATATCAGCTGCTCGCTCTCGCATATACTCATTATCAAGCTGTTCGAACATGACAATTAATATATCGGCAGTTTCTTGCAAAGCTGCCTCTGCATTTACTGCTTCTTCATTTATTTTACCTTCTACAGAACCTAATAATTCAGGGTCACTTAGAACAAGCAAATGTGCATCAAAAATTGCAGCGTTTTCCGCCCCTAAGTCAAGTTCAGCGCGGTCGCGAATCTTTTGAAGCTCTACTTTAGCTGCATTTACAGCTTCATGAAATCGAGCAACTTCTTCTTCTTTATTTATTACAGTGCTTTTCGTGACAGTTAAATCGGGTTCAATCATTAGAAAGGCTTTACCAATGGCGATCCCACTGGATGCAGCAATTCCTTTTAAGTTTTCTGTCATGACTCAATAATCCCTTCTGATTTAAGGAAGCTTTCAATAGCCTCTAATGCTTCCTGCTGGTCTGTTCCCTCTGCGGATATAGAAATATCCCCTCCTTGTCCAACACCTAATGACATAACACCTAAAATCGATTTTAGATTAACTTTTTTCCCTTTATACTCCATGAAAATATCTGAAACATACTTGGAAGCAATTTGCACTAGCCCCGTTGCTGGTCTTGCGTGAATTCCTGATTCTGCTACTACTGTATACGTATGATTTGTCATAATAATCTACTCCTTTAAATTTGTTTTATTTATTCTTCTTTAATGCCATTTCATCATATTGCTTATGAATCATTTCAAATAGATCTGAACCCGGCTTTAAACTAGTAGTTTTTTCTATCGCAAATTGGATTCCTTTTTGTTCAATCATAGCTTGTATTTCATTTGCTTCTGGATCCTCAAGGAAGTCATAATGTAAAGCTGCTGCTATCCCTTTAGCTAAGTATAAAGGATTCTCGTTAAACATTTCTACATATTTTGTAGCTGGGCGGACAAGACGATCGTTATTTTTAAGCTTACGCATCGGTGAACGCCCTACTCTAGTTGTATCATCTGATATATATGGATTAGCAAAACGATTTATGATTTTTTGAACGTATTCAGCATGCGTTTTTTCATCAAACGAGTAGGTTGCAGTCAGGTATCTGCTAGTCTCCTTCAGAACCTGCTCAATCATTTCTCTTATTTCTATATTTGCAAGAGCTTCATGCAAACTGCGAATTCCGGCTAAATAACCAAAGTAAGCAACAACAGCATGCCCAGTATTTACAGTGAACAACTTACGTTCAATAAACGGCTCCAAATCCTGAACAAATGTAACTCCTTGTACTGATGGATTAGTTCCCTTTATCTCTGACTCATCTACAACCCACTCATAGAATGGTTCAACTGTTACTGCTAACTTATCGGCATTTGTTTGGTTTGGAACAATTCGGTCTACCGCTGCATTTGGAAAGCTAAAATTCGTGTCAAATTGGACCTTTTCGTCATTCGTTAGCTCTTCATATACCTTTTCCTTTAAGAATGTACTACCACCAATCATATTTTCACATGCAATGATCGTTAAAGGCTTTTTCGATTGTGTAAGCCGTTTTTTCAATCCTTTTGCTATTAAGCCTGCTATAAGTGGAAGTATATTTGGTCCTACTGCAGCAGTTACAATATCTGCGTTTGCTACCTCATCAATCACTAGATCGGGATCCTTTAGACTATTAATCGCATGAACATTTTCAACGATCAGCTCTTCCCCAGATGCTTCAGCAAGTTTTACGGTGTACTGGTTTTTCTCATTCAATAAATTAACGATTTCTGCATTCACATCTACAAAACAGGTTTTATATCCCGATTGATGCAACAATAAACCGATAAAACCTCTACCGATATTTCCTGCTCCAAAATGAACAGCATTCATATTAGTTCACTCCTTCAAAAAAGGAAAGAACATCCTTCGGTGAAGTTGCATTAACTATCTTTTCTACATTCTCTACTTCTGATACCGTAATTGCAATATTAGAAAGAATATCCAAGTGATCATTACCTTTACCGGCAATACCAAAAATCAGTTTCACTAAATTGCCATCTCCAAAATCTACACCATCCGGAACTTGAATAATAGTGATTCCTGATTCTTTCACTTCTTTTTTTGCATCATCTGTACCATGTGGAATTGCAACAAAGTTCCCCATAAACGTAGATGTCATCTCTTCTCTTTCTAGCATTTTTTCTATATAACCAGCCTCCACATATCCTTTGTCCACTAGAATCTGACCAGCTAAACGGATTGCCTCTTCCTTTGTTGCTAATTGTTGGCTTAGTAAAATATTTTCTTCTGTTAAAATTGGTAATGCCATTGTAAAACGCCTCCATTAATTTATATTATCTTTGATAAATACTTCAAATTCTTCTGCTAAAAATGAATGGATTTGAGATTCATCTCCTGTTTCAAATAATTGGATATTTTGTTCATTTTGAATTATTAAAGTACTGATCAAACTTAGTACTTCTAAACCTGCTTTTAGTAATGATTCGGGTGAAAGTAATACAAGTAGTGTGTCCACTTTCACGTCACTTCCATCCATTCCTTTTATCCAAATAGGCTGTTCGAGTTTGTGAATTGTGAACGAAGGTTTTTGGACATATTTGTTACGAGTATGATATAGCGCAAGTTTTGTTCCTGGAATACCAATACCACCACTTCTTTCCCTCTCCAACAGTGCTTCTACAACCATTTCCTTTTCTTCTATGACCAGCCTATCCTCCAACAGCACACAAATCTTTTGCATATATTGCTTAACTGTAGCTTGTTCTTTTAGCAAAGAAAGTCTAAAATTCTTTAAAACCTTTAGCATTACTCCTGAGTATTGATGTAGCTTTTCTATTTTTTCCGTTAATACATCTCCAGTTAGATGACTTTTCTTTACTAGTGGAGGTTTTTTTTGTATAAGCATTTTCCTTCTTGCATACAATTGAACTTGGTTAATCTCTTCTGTAGATAGAAATGGGTTAACCATAATGTATTCTCTGTTAAAATCCTGCAGATAAATTGTGGAGATAATGAGATCCCTATCTGTAATAGTAGTAGCAAGCTTATTTAGTTCGAATACGGAAATATTAGATACCTCTGATATCTCTTGAATTTCCCGCAATAATCGTGATGCGAGTAATTTAGAAGTTCCAATTCCGCTTGAACAAATAATATATGCCTTTAGGTCTCCTTTACCTAATACCCCAATTAAAGCAGATCCAAAATGCATAACCAAATAACCAATTTCTTCGTTTGGAACTATTAGCTTTGGAAAAACTTTTCGAGTGGCGGCCTTAACTTGGTCAAACAAATCCTTATAATTCGTTTGAATTTCCTCAAGTAATGGATTAACTATGCCCATATTTTGCTCTATACGATAGATTGCAGGCTTCAAATGGGTAACGAGTCCTTCAAGAAGGGATTCATTATCTGATAAATGGAAGCCAGTTTGCACTTCCATCTCCTGAATTAATTTCTTTGCAAGTCTATATAACTCTAAATTGGAAGCCTCAACTAACACTCCTTCTTGTTGACGAAGTTTGGCTCCTTGAAGATGCATCGTTATATAACCGACTTCTGCTTCAGGGATATCCACCTGAAAACGGTCCATCAGCATATTAATAATCTTTTTCGCAATAGGGTATTCTGGTTCAAGAGCTATCTGTTTTAAGTATGCTTCATCAATAGTAATGTTTTCACCCTGCAAAATACGCTCAATAGCCAAGGCAAGATGAACTATTAACCCTACATAAGCACTATCTGTCATCGACAAAGAGAAATCTGGATATAAATCCTTCATCGCCTCTTCAATCATTCCTAACTTTTCTCTATCTACAAGGTGCATTAGTCTTTCGGAGATGGGATCTTCATAATTGTTCGATTTTTGATGAATCTTTTCTTTAATTAATGAAAATAGGCCCTCTTCCTTCAAGGTTTTAGATATAGCGTAACTTATCGCTCTTCGTTTCGCATTTTCCGTTCCTGATAACTCAACCCCATACCCTCTTTTTTTCAAGATAGAAAGTTGGCCAGGCTGTAGCTGTTCCTCAAGTTTCATTAAATCAGTACTGACTGTTGAAATAGAAACTCCGAGATCCTTTGAAAGGGAGTAGAGCTTTACTGGTTCAGCAGATTCATACAAAATACATAGGATTAACGTTAACCTTTCTTCTTGGGTATATTCCCTCTGGGTGAACTTTTTAAGCTGCTGAACTAATTCTTTCTTTCTTTGTTCATTTCCTATAATCTGAACTCCAACTCCTGATTTTCTGATCAGTTCAAGCTGATAGGAATCTAAAATACTTTGAATATTATTTAGATCACGCTGTATAGTTCTCGAACTAACATCGATTTTTTTAGATAATTCTTTAATCGTTATTTCTTCCCGCTCTACGATTAGTGTCTCAATAATCATTTTTTCTCTGCTCGAAATAAACATCGTCAACACCTCATTCCTAACGATCCAAAATCATTGGCAAAACTCAGCCTATAAAATAGGCCGAGTTTCGGATGTGTCTTTATTTTTTTAATTGTTCAATTAGCTCGTCATATTTTGGGCTATTTAAGAAATTCTCTACAGAAATATGATGCGCATTTGGAACCTGATCTTTAGCTCGGCTCGTCAAATCCTTATGAGTAATGATTATTTCTGCATCTGTTGGAAGGTTGCTAATAGCAGTATTCGTTACAGATACATCAAGTCCTTCTTTTTTCATTTTATTTCTTAAAATAGATGCCCCCATAGCACTTGAGCCCATGCCTGCGTCACATGCGAATATAATATGTTGTACATTTGCAAGAGAAGCTTCTTGAATAGAATCACCAGTTGTTGTTGGTTTTATGAATTCAGTTGCTCTGCTTTCTTTCCCTTTAAGTGAAGAAGTTTTCTCCGTTGCTTTTATCAAATCATCTTCCGCTACTTCTTTAGATGTTTTAAGAATGATAGAAGCGATCAAGAAGGAAACTGCAGTAGCAACTACCACGGCTAATATTACTCCTACATGACTTCCTTTTGGTGTTAAAGCAAGTATCGAGAATATACTTCCAGGTGAAGGTGCTGCTACTAGACCTGCGTTGAATAATTGCAGTGTAAAGATACCAGAAGCTCCACCAGCAATAGCTGCTACAAGTAGAAATGGTTTCATCAAAATATAAGGGAAGTAAATTTCATGAATTCCACCTAGGAAATGAATAATTACTGCTCCAGGTGCAGTTTGTTTAGCTGCTCCTTTCCCAAAGAATATGAATGCAAGTAAAATACCAAGGCCAGGTCCCGGGTTTGACTCCAATAAGAACAGAATTGACTTACCTGCATCTGCAGCTTGCTCAATTCCTAAAGGTCCTAATATTCCATGATTAATAGCATTATTTAAGAATAGTACTTTAGCTGGTTCTATGAAAATACTTGCAAGTGGCAAGAGACCTGCATCAAATATGAATTGAACTCCAGCCGCAAGGAAATCTGTTAATGCGTTAACTGCTGGACCTATTAATTTGTATGCAACAAGTGTTAAAAAACCACCAATAATACCTGCTGAAAAGTTATTCACAAGCATTTCAAAACCAGCTTTTATTTTACCTTCTACTAGCTTATCAAATTGCTTGATAGCCCATCCACCTAATGGACCAACAATCATCGCTCCAAGGAACATTGGAATATCTGCTCCAACGATTACCCCCATTGTCACGGTAGCACCGACTACTCCACCTCGAATACCATGAACAAGTCTACCACCAGTAAAACCAATTAAGATTGGTAGTAAATAATTGATCATTGGACCGACTAGCTCTGCAAAATCCTCACGTGGCCACCATCCTGTTGGTATAAATAATGCTGTTATAAGACCCCATGCGATGAATGCACCGATGTTTGGCATAATCATCCCACTTAAAAAGCTACCAAAACGCTGTACTTTAACCTTGAACCCTGAACGTTCTTGTTGGTCTGTCGTCATTTTTCTTTCCCCCCTACTTGTTTTTTATTATTCTTGTTGATTATCATATTAAAGCGTTTACATTTCATATTCAACACTTTGTAAACGCTATCATGTCCTCTTTGTTCATGCCAAAATTGCACTTGATTGGTTGTCATATTTCTTAAATTACGAATTTCCCTTAGTATCTTTCTTTAATTTCCCTATTTATATTTTTTAAATCATGCATTTATCTTGATATGAAACTATTTTGGCGAAAGGACGTATTATAAACGAGGTGATAGTTATGGTAGATTCAAAAGATTGGTTGCAGTCTGAGCTTTTAAAAGTAGAGGCTTGGGAAAAGAATCAAGGTGACCTATGGTTTTGGGAAAAGCTAGGGCGATTGCCGTTTAAAATTATGGATAAATGGACTCCAAAGTTTTTTCAAACAAAAATGGGTTCGTTAATCGATGAACTTGGTCAATATATACAAACTGGCGGCAGCTATTTAAGCTCGACAACTAAAATCAAATCCTATTATCCAAACATGGGCACAGAAAATATAGACGATGTAAAAGGATTGGCTATTTCAACAATGGACAAGGCCGTTGAAGGAATTACTAAAAATAGAAAAAATATTGCTACTGTCCAAGGCGCCGGAACAGGTATTGGGGGCATCTTTACGTTATCGATTGATATTCCATTTTTGTTAGGTTTACAACTGAAAACGTTACAGGATATTGCCATTTGCTATGGTTATGATCCCAATGATAAGAAAGAGCGTTTGTTCATTATTAAATCGCTTCAATTTGTTTCTTCCGATATTGTGGGTAAACAAGTTATTTTGGCTCAGTTATCTAAGTTCGATAAACAAGATGAAGAGACAAAACGTGAGGTTTTATCTGAAATTCAAGGCTGGCGTGAGGTGGTATTAGCTTACCGAGACCAATTTGGTTGGAAAAAGCTATTTCAAATGGTTCCAATTGCAGGACTAATATTTGGTGCCTTTATTAATCGTTCCGCTATTAATGATATTGCAGAAGCTGGCATGATGCTTTATAGAAAGAGAAGAATTGTGGAAAGATTGAGTGAAAATAGCATTTATAACTTTCCAATAAAAAAAGACCTACTTTAACAACAAATAGGTCTCGCAATATAAGGAAGAGGATTCTTACAGTTCAAGGACTTGAGGCTCTTCTCCTTTTGTATTCATTAATCGCATTTGTGTCGGAGTGACTTTTAAAATTAATAGGTCTGGATCTTCGGGACCATCAAACCAGCCTTTCAAAGCCTTATTCCAAACTTTTTCTTTCATGGCTTCGTCATCTGATTCAATAACGGTTCCTTCTATTTCTAAAAAACTGTCCCCAAGTCCATGTCCATCATAGCCTAATAGGATATGTGTATTTGGATTTTGCTTCAGTTCTTCCGCTTTATGCGTTTTTTTACTTGTCGCTGTATAGAGTGTAAAGTTATCGTTAAAGAACGTCATATAACGAGAATGTGGTTTATTTCCCTGAACTGTTGCCATCGTACCAATCATATTCTTATCTAAGATTTTTAGCGCTTCCTCTTTTGCGGTCTTTGCCATGTATAACACTCTCCTTTTCATATATCCTCTTTCGTATTATTCCTTTGACTGCTCGTATTAAACATTTTACTTACCAAAATTTCAAAAATTGATTGGCACGACTTCTACCCTTTTCCAGTAATTCCTGTTTCGTTTCTTCACTCATATTAAACTGAGTAGCTCCATAATCCTCCACAGGTATAAATATAATGTTCTTTTCAATTTTCCTCGAAATGTATCGTTCATCATGTGCATTTTTCATAGTGGAAAATAATGCTTCAAATAAGTGTAAGCCGTTCGTTATTTTACGAGGCTCCATTTCTTCTGACTTGCTACTTAATTTTAAGCCTAAAACTGGCCTTTCTTTATTACCATTGTCAAAAATCCACATTGGAAAATTACTTAACACACCACCATCCACAATAATCGTATCAGCTGACGTAACCTTCAATTTGACTGGTTCAAAGAAAAAGGGAATTCCACAGCTCATACGGAGAGCTCGTGCAATTGGGAAACTTGCTGCTGATATTCCGTAACGCTCTAAGTCATCTGGAAGAACCATCATTTTACCGTTTGTAAGATCAGAAGCAACTAATTTCAGCGAACCTGGCTCAATATCTGAAAAAGTATATACCCCTTTTATGGCCAGTTTTTCTAAAAACCAATTTTCGAGCGCCTTTCCTTGATATAACCCTAAGCGAAAATAAAGATTAATCCATTTCATTAATGGCAATGGGAGGATTGTTTTGCGGGGATCTAAAAGGGTTAAAGTATCAAGTTCGTTTAATAATCCCTCTATTTCTTTACTCGTAAATCCAGCAGCAATAAAGCTAGCAAGAATAGCTCCTGCACTAGTTCCTGCTACTCGTTTAAATCGATATCCTTTTTCTTCTAGCACTTGATAGGCTCCTACTAACGCAAAGCCTTTTAGTCCACCTCCTGAAAAAACACCATCTATTAACAAGTGAACATCCCCTTTTTTCTAGCTGTTGTTACACTGTAAGAAAAAAAGGGCAGAAATAGAACTTCAAAATTTGGGAACACTAAAAAAAGCCCATTCCAAAACTTGTGCCGTCTTGTGAATGGGATACATATTGTTATTTTTCTCGTTTGTTCTTATTAGACTTGATTTCGTTATTTTTCTTTTTTTGATCATTATTGTTTTGCACATATACATCTAAATCATCTGGACTGACATCATATCCGAAACCAAATTCTTCACGGTCTAATGAATTACTCTTGTTTTTGTTGTTTTTCTGCGACATGAAATTTCACCTCCATGAAGAATAAGGTGTGTAAGTTCTTCGATATTATTCATCGGTTACTGAAGATTAACTTGAAGTAATTGAAATGCATCATGTAATTTATCTTTTGGTATGGAACTGTATTGATCCCCGACACTCACTTCAAAACTATAGCTAGATTGGTTAGTTTCTCTAAGATAGCTAGTCAAGCCTACACTTGTTTTGTTGTATATTTCTTTGAGTACAGCTTCTACCTGATCTTTGGTTCGGTTTATATGTACATGAAACATGTTAGATACGGGAACAACTGGTTTAGTTTGGATGAAGGGACATGAATTGAATAGTGCCGCTAATTCTTTTGCACTTTCATAATATTGGTCCATTTTTGAAATTCTCTTATCAAAATAATAATTCGCACTTATGATGTACGGATAAAGGCTTATTAAATCTCCACCGTGTCGACGCTTCCAGACTTTCGATTGTTGTGTAAACTCTTTGTTCCCCGCAAGAATAGCACCAGCTAATCCACTAAGTCCTTTATAAAAGGATATATATACACTATCAAATAGACCACAAACCTCTGCTGCCGATTTCTGGTAGTATGGAAGAATTTCAAAAAGTCTTGCTCCGTCTAAATGCAATCTGATACCGTTTGCTTTACAATACTCCGAGATTTCTACAATCATTTTGTAGTCCGGGAGCTGTCCACCAATTTCTCGCTGAGGCAGTTCTAGTAACAAACAGGCTATTTCTTGATCTAAATTTAGGACATCCTCTAATCCTATTAAGCCTGTTTCTTCACCAAGTAAAACTGTATCTATATGATGCAATTCCTTTAACCCATCCTCTTCATGAATTTCTAGATGGCTTAATGGATGGTATGCGACTTTCTTCACCTCTTTTTCGTCGCACCAAATTCGTAAGGCTATTTGTTGAGCCATTGTACCACTGGGGAAGAATACAGCAGACTCCTTCCCTAAATAAGTAGCCATCTTCACTTGAAATGCCTCAATAACTTCCCCATTTCCGTATATATCACTTTCTTGCTCTCCCTCTATCTTTTCAAAGGCATCTTTTAGAACTTGAATATTTCTTTTTCCATTTCCAGCTATTTGATATTGCGTTTGTTTATATGCTTCAATTAAAGAAATACTTTCAATCATATCCTTTTCCTCCCGTAATTTAGGAATTTTCTTCTCATTTTATCATTTCAGTACGGAAAGTATTCAAGTTATTTATTTTTATCTTTGCGCTCTAACGCTGCATCTATATATGCTTTAAATATACGTTTAGATGGTTCATCGCCATCAACGGCAAATTCCTCTGGGTGCCACTGAAAGCCAAAAACGAAGCTATGCTCTTTACTTTCTAAACACTCTACTATTCCATCTGAGGCTTTCGCAAGTATTTCTAATCCTTTACCAATTTTATTGACAGCCTGATGATGAAAAGAGTTCACTTTAAATTCTTCCTCCTGCAGGAAATCATAAATTCGATTACCCTTTTCTAGTTTGACCGGATGCGATCTATGCGTCCTAATAGCCTTTTGAAGATGTTGCATTACCGGTTCTTCCCGTTGCGAATGAATGGATTGATACAGTGATCCACCTTGAACGATATTTAACATATGTAATCCACGGCATACACCGATATAAGGTTTATCTAATTGCAGCATTTTTTGAATTAGTTTGTATTCCATTTCATCTAATTGGGGAGTAATCTGCTTTAAATGCACATGAGGAACTTCATCATAATAACCTGGATCAATATCCTCTCCACCTGTTACAAAAAGACCATCTAGCCGTTTACTTAGCTCATCTATGTCTTCCTCAGGGACTAAAGGTATTAAGATAGGGATTCCTCCTGCTTGTACTATAGCATTTGCGTAAACTGGAGGCATAAAATAACAGCCATCTGGTTGAACTTCTGTAGTAATTCCTATTATTGGTTTCATATATATTCTCTCTTCTCTCTTAAGTATATTCTCTCTATATATACCCGCTTGGTAATGATAAAAAACGTAACGGACTATTCGAACAAATCCTCACTTTGACGTTTGTTTTTATTTTTGAAGGGAATAATTGAAACAACTAAGTTAAAGGAGGAATTCATAATGGCAGATAAATACGAGAAAATAGACAATAAAGTTTCTGGTCAAACACAGCAACAGCAACCAGGTATTGAAGAGGAAATGAACCCAGAGCCTATTTTTGATGACCAGAACTATAAAGGATCTGGAAAATTAACTGGCAAAGTTGCCTTAGTTACAGGTGGAGATAGTGGTATAGGTCGCGCTGTATCGATTGCATTTGCGAAGGAAGGCGCAAATGTCGCAATTGTCTACTTAGATGAAGACGAGCAGCCCGATGCAGATAAAACGGCAAAGCTAATAGAACAGTATGGTGGAAAAGCATTAGCCATTAAAACTGATTTAAGTGATGATGAAAACTGTCAACAAACAATAGATAAAGTGATGGAGGAGTTCGGGCAACTGAATGTATTAGTAAATAATGCAGGAAAGCAGTTCCCAACAGAGGACTTTCTAGCCATAACTCCTGATCAATTACAGGAAACATTCTCTACCAATATTTATTCGATGTTTTATTTATCCCAGGCAGCACTGCCGCATATGAAAAAAGGGGATACAATCATTAATACTTCCTCTATTACAGCCTACAATGGTTCGCCCGAGCTGATCGATTACTCTGCTACTAAAGGAGCAATAACAACCTTTACGCGTTCGTTAGCTTTAAACCTAATCGATAAGGGAATTAGAGTAAATGCAGTTGCCCCAGGTCCCATTTGGACGCCACTCATCCCTGCTACCTTCGATAAAGAAAAGGTGAAACAGCATGGAGCTAATACGCCAATTGGTCGCCGCGGGCAACCCGCAGAAAATGCACCAGCTTATGTTTTTTTAGCATCCACTGATTCTAGTTATATGACTGGTCAAACGATTCATGTAAATGGCGGAGATTTTGTAGGTTCTTAAAGAACAAAAACCGAGCAAAAAGACGCCCGTTCTTAAAAAACTAGAACCTAGATATGCTATTGATTTCCGCTTCGGTCGGACGCTTTCCATGGGCACAGCTCGAGCCAGTAGTCTCTCCCTCGTGCTTTCCACTGGAGTCGCCACCTGCACTACAATCAACAATAAACCCTTAATATAAGGAAATATGCATATTATATAGTATAAAATTAGCCTTTGCTTAACTAGAAAGCGTCCACCTGTTTCTGCATCGCTACGCTAGCTTTGAAACATGAAAGTGCGCTGTAACGAAAATCATATGATTATTCATGCTTATAAGTCCCTTGAACCCAGTGTTTACGAGATGTTTTTATATACTTTCTTATCTTTAAACAAAAGCTCTAAGCACCTATGTCTAGGTAGTCGGTCTAAGCGACTCAAGTGAACTAGGCACTTGAGTCTGGACGAAAGTACGGAAAAAATGCCCAGAGTGAATTTTTCTCTGAGCATTTTTTATGTTTTTAATACCTTTTTTACCTTGTAGCCCTGATAAATTTTAGTTTTGTTAATACTCTATTATTATCACAAAGAAAGTAGGGATGATTAATATGTCAGGTAATAATGGTTACGATGGTGCTAGTGGGTCTGGTTCAGGCTTTGTACTGATTGTTGTTTTATTCATTTTGCTTATTATTGTAGGTGCTTCTTTTATGTGTGGCTATGGTGACTCCGGTTATTAAAAGGCGAATAGCAAGTTGAGTGGTGCGAATCGCAACTTCAACCCGGTAAACCGCAAGTTGATAAAGACAATTCGCAAGTTCACCGTGACAAATCACAAGTTGAATGTTGCATATCGCAAATGAGACGCTAAATTATTATCTATAGAGAAAAACGAGATTCTCTTTATGCAGAATCTCGTTTTCATTTTATATATTCATTTTCGAAACTTTTTTACCATCAAACGAATATAACACCTGTTTCCCTTCTACGACCGTTTCCAAATGTACGGTCCGCCCCCATAATTGACGAATATACGGTAGAACATTTTCCAAATAATGAGGATCTAGTTCCGTTCCTTCATATCCATGATGCAAATATAACTCACCAAGCCTCATATAATCCCCATTTTCTACTACAATATAAGGAAAGCTTCCATTCACTCTCATAGACACAAGTTGGTCACGGACATTTTCATAATCCTTATCTGTTATTTCATAGTTTCCATTCTTCTTCTCAAATAGATATAAGTCTTCCTGTTTGACTAAGTCCTTTGTTAAGTAATTTCGAATAAAAGATATGTCTGATTCTATTTCTCGTACTTCAAACATTTTCTCTCGACCAGAATTAATTTCAATTCCTAAATCTTTCATTTCCTTTGTTGGATTATTATATCTCTTTTCTATATCTTCGAAAATTTTCACACCTAAATAATATGGATTGATACCTGTTTTGGAAGGTTGCACTACATTGGCATTTAACTTGGCAAATTCAATTGTTTCATCACTCGTTAAGTCCATTTCTCTTAATATACGTTGGTGCCAATAGGAAGCCCAACCTTCATTCATTATCTTTGTTTCTAATTGCGGCCAGAAGTAGAGCATTTCCTCTCGCATCATAGTTAAAATATCCCGTTGCCATTCCTCTAACTCACTGCTGTATTCCTCTATAAAAAGAAGCAGGTCTTTTTCGGGTTTCGGAGGGAATTTTTTTCGATACGGAAGCACCAATCTTGTTATATCTTCTCGATGATCCAATTTCCATAAATCATCATAATCTGTTTTTCTTACTACCTCTATTTCTTCCTCGTCATCGTAAACCGGCAATTTTGGTCTCATAATAGACGGATCGATGTGTTCTTGTATTGCTAATACTGCGTCTAAAAAACTCTCAACCTCGTCTTTTCCATATAGTCTCTCATAGGCTGCAATTCGTTCCGCGGTTGCGGTCATACTTTCCACCATATCTCTACGTGTATTAGAGAAACGGACATTATGCTTGAAAAAGTCACAATGGGCGAGTACATGTGCAATTATAAGCTTATTTTGTATAAGGCTATTGGTATCCAATAAAAACGCGTAGCATGGATCTGAATTAATTACTAATTCATAAATTTGACTGAGCCCGAAATCATATTGCATCTTCATCTTATGAAATTGTTTACCAAAGCTCCAATGAGCAAAACGTGTGGGCATGCCGTACGCACCAAAAGTATAAATGATATCTGCGGGGCAAATCTCATACCTCATGGGATACGTATCGAGGCCGAACGAAGTGGCAATTTCAGTAATTTCCGCAATGGCATGTTGTAGTTTTCTCTCCATTACTTGGCTCCCTTTTGAAAAATACGCTTTAGCGCTTCGTAGACATCTTGATTTTCCTTCAATACATAGTATCTGAACTTTGGATTTTCAATTTTTTTATAGGTATTCATTAAGGTGGAATATCTGCTATGTGCGTTTACTTCGCCGTAGCCAAAAATACTGGAAACATCCATTAGTTCATTCACTAGTTGAATACATCTCATATTATCACTGGTCATATTCTCTCCATCAGAAAAATGTACAGGATAAATGTTATATCGGGAGGGACTATACTTCTCCTTAATGAGCTCTAGGGCTTTCGAATATGCCGAGGAGCAAATCGTACCTCCACTTTCTCCTTTTGAAAAAAATGCTTCCTCCGTTACAACTTTTGCTTCCGTATGATGGGCAATAAATTCAATTTCCACCGTTTCATATTGAGAGCGTAAAAATCTTGTCATCCAGAAAAAAAAGCTTCTGGCACAATACTTTTCAAATTTCCCCATCGAACCACTAGTATCCATCATTGCTAATACAACTGCCTTCGATTCTGGCTTTACGACTTCATCCCATGTTTTAAAACGCAAGTCATCTTGATGAATAGGCATTATTTCTGCCTTCCCTTTCATTGCATTTCTCTTAATAGCTGTCATAATCGTTCGCTTTTTATCAATATTACCCATAAGGCCTTTTTTCCGTATATCGTTAAAAGTGATATGTTCTGTTGTAATTTCCGCTTGTTCCTTCTCTTCTAAGTTAGGCAATTCCATTTGGTTAAAAAGCTCATGCTCTATTTCTGCAATGGATATCTCCGCTTCATAATAATCTTGACCTGCTTGGTCGCCGGCCTGTTTCCCTTGACCTGCATTACCCTGTTCATCTCCAGAGCCTTTTGCAATAACGTCCCCTACTTGGCTATCTCCATTACCTTGCCCAACATGCTTGGATGAATCATAATTATATCGAATTTTATATTCATCTAATGAACGAATCGGAATTTTAATGACTTCTCGTCCATTAGACATAATGATATTTTCTTCACTGATTAAATCGGGCAAGTTGTTTTGAATCGCTTCTTTCACTTTCTCCATATGGCGTTGTTGGTCTTGATGTCCTTTTCGATGCAAGGACCAGTTTTCCTGAGAAACGACAAATTGTTTTGCTTCTTTATTCTCCATTTTTCTCAACACCTACCTATTTTTTATCATATGCCTGGTTATCATTCTTATTGCAGATGAAAATGAAAAATATAGGAGTTAATAAGAAAAACCGGTCAAAAAGACGACCGGTCTTTTAAGAACAAAAACCTAGATATACCGTTGATTGTAGCGAAGGCCGGACGCTTTCCTTGGGAACGGCTCAAGCCTATAGTCTCTCCCTTGTGCTGTCCCACTGGAGTCGCCTACCTGCGCTTCAATCAACAAAACCACTTCTTATTCTGAAAGTTAAATTCAACATCACACAAATAAGTGATTTTTCTTATTATTTGGTAGCATTTATAATTCATAAAGGATTACAAGTAATTGATACTAATCACAAAAATCTGCCCAATCTTTTTATGTTAGCGATTTGCTATGCCAAATCTTTTCGTGTAGTACTACACATGGATTGATCTTCGTTACAGGTGGCGACTTCGGCGGGATGAGTGAGACAGATGAGACATCAAAGCGGCGCAAAGCGACGGTGATGGCTCATCGCTCACCCCGCGGTTGCCAAAAGGATGTTGGTCACGAAGGCGCTGCGATCGCGTTTTTGCGCTTTTCTCCTTTGTACTCCACCTGAAACGGAAATCATAGGATTCTTTTTCATACTAGTCTCTTAAACCTAGTTTTCACGACACATTTTTATATACTTTTTATCTTTTAAAAAAGGCATCCATTACCGAATAACCGGTGATGGAATTGCCTTTTAACTGTCTCAATTACGACTATCGATTAAGTAAACTACCAACATATTTTAATAGCTCATTGGCTGATGTGGAATTATAGCCATGTTCATCTATTAATCTTGCTACTACTTCATTTACTTTCTTCAGATGTGCTTCATCAGGGGTTTTGGAGGAAGTTGTAATTTTCACAACATCCTTCAAATCAGCAAACAATTTCTTTTGGATAGCTTCACGTAAACGCTCATGCGAATTATATTCAAAACGTTTTCCTTTTCTAGCGTATGCCGATAATCTAATGAGAATTTCTTCACGGAATGCTTTTTTTGCATTTTCGGAAATGCCAATTTGTTCTTCAATCGAGCGCATTAGTTTTTCATCGGGGTTCATCTCTTCCCCAGTTAATGGATCTCTCATTTTGTTCTTGTTACAGAAAGCCTCTACGTTATCCAAATAATTATTCATCAGTGTAATGGCTGACTCTTCGTACGAGTAAACAAATGCTTTTTGTACTTCTTTTTTCGCTATTTCATCGTATTCCTTGCGCGCAATTGCGATATAATTCATGTATTTCTCTTTATCTTCATCAGAGATAGATGCGTGCTGATCAAGCCCTTCCTTTAAGGCACGCAACACATCTAGTGCATTGATAGAAGGCACTTCTTTACGAATAATTGCAGAGGAAATACGGTTGATCACATACCGCGGATCAATACCGTTCATCCCTTCGTTTTGGTATTCCTTCTTCAATTCCTCCACATCGATGTCATTAAAGCCTTCCACATTTTCACCGTCGTATAGCCGCATTTTTTTTACGAGATCTATCCCTGTTTTTTTCGGAATCGCAAGTCTCGTCAGTATGGAAAAAATTGCTGCAGCTCTGAGTGCATGTGGAGCAATATGAACATGTGTCATATCACTTTCCCTAATCATTTTTTCATATATTCGCTCTTCCTGGCTGACCTTCAGGTTATAAGGAATGGGCATGACGATAATACGAGAATGTAAGGCCTCATTCTTTTTATTGGCTATAAATGAACGGTACTCTGTTTCGTTCGTATGCGCTACGATCAACTCATCCGCACTGATTAATGCAAAGCGTCCTGCCTTAAAATTCCCTTCTTGCGTCAACGATAATAAATGCCAAAGAAATTTTTCATCCAATTTTAGCATCTCTTGAAATTCCATCATTCCTCGGTTTGCCTTATTCAGTTCTCCGTCAAAGCGATACGCGCGAGGATCTGACTCTGAACCGTATTCTGCAATTGTAGAAAAGTCTATAGATCCAGTTAAGTCAGCGATATCCTGAGATTTGGGATCAGAGGGAGTGAACGTACCAATCCCTACTCGTTTGTCTTCAGAAAAGAAAATACGCTCCACCATGACATCTTCTACTTGCCCACCATATTCTTTTTCAAGCCTCATCGAGTTTAAAGGAGACAAACTACCCTCAATACGTATTCCATATTCATCAAAGAAGTCTTCACGTAAATGCTGTGGGATTAAATGCAGCGGATCTTCATGCATTGGACAGCCTTTAATAGCATATACCGCTCCCTCGTCTGTACGAGAATATTGTTCAAATCCTCGTTTTAAAAGTGTTACAATAGTAGACTTCCCTCCACTTACAGGTCCCATTAATAATAATATTCTTTTTCGTACATCTAGCCTTCTAGCAGCAGGATGAAAATATTCTTCTACTAATCGCTCTAATGCTTCCTCTAATCCAAAAATCTCTTTTTCAAAAAAAGTAAATTGTTTTTTGTTTTCTAGTTCTCTAAGTCCTGCATTTTTTATCATGCTATAAACCCGTGCATGTGCCGTTTGGGCAACCTCTGGACGTTCCTTCACAATCGCTAAAAATTCTCTAAACGTACCTTCCCACTTGAGCTGGTTCTCTTCTTCTCGGTAATTTCTTACTTTGTTTAAAATGTCCATGTTTCCCTCCATTCATGGGAGTTATTTATACCATAGTATGAAGTTTTAGAAATTATGATACCAATTTCTCTACACGAATAAAGCATCTCTTAGGTAATGAAGAGATGCTTTACTCATTGTTTATGGGGTTGTTCACATTAGAATAGCCGATTGTAGAATTTTATTCTTTTATTTTCCTCCTCTTAATTCCCCAAATTACTAAAGCAGCAATAATTGCTAAAAGCACTAAAACGGGTAAATTTCCCACTAGAAATACTATTATTCCTGAGCCTATCGACAAAAGTGAATTTGTACTTGTTATAAATTGCTTTTTTGTTTTTTCCCATGTATTTAATTCTTTGTTTTCTATTTCCGGAATGACGACACGGCTTTCATTCATAGTTAATTCTATGGTGGAAAAGGATGTCTGGTTTTTTAAATAATTTATTTTACCTACTAATACCTCTATTTCTTCTTGTACCTTTGCTAAGTCAGTGGAAATTTTAAGTAAGTCCTCTGTTTTTCCTGCATCTTTCATAAACGCTAGTAAGCGCTCCTCTACTGCACGTTTCGATTTTACTCGAGAGCTTAAATCTACGTATTGCTCGGTTACGTCCTGTCCTGTTACATTTTTCTCCAAGACTTTGGTTGCTTCTGCCTCTGCTTCGGACAAAAATGTTTCAAAATGCTTCTCTGGAATTCGCACCACCATATTCCCAGTACTTGTTTCGTCAGATTCCATATACACATTGGATTCTACTATATAACCATCATACTTCTTCACCTTTAGCTCCATATTATGCTGAGCCTTTTCTAAGTCCTTTACTGTCGTGCTAATTCTAGCCTGATGAATAATCATTCGATTGTTAGGTGTTGCAATATCGGCTGTTGCACTTGCATTTTCTTGTTCCATGTCTGCTTCTTCACTTTTTGCTTCTTCAGTTGCAAATTCAGCCGAATCAGATGCACTTTCACTTTCTTCAGTACTCATTTTAGCTGAATCTTCATTACTACTACAGGCTGCTAATAACCCGAAAAGGCTTATAGTGACTAACAATAACCACACTTTCTTCAAAATATAATTTCCCCCTTATATATATATATCTGAATAATCAGACGGATAATATTGGAAAGAGTTTCATTTCACTTTCACAGTACACTACTATGCTAATAAAGTACTCAGTTAGCAGATGAGAAATTTTTACTTTTTTCACAAAAACACTTAAATAGTTTTAATATTTCGATAGAATAGAAGAAGAAACCGAGGAGGTATTTAAATGGGAAAAGCAAACGATCGGGTTATTCGTTATAGAGGAACCAAGTTGAATACAAAAGGTTGGCTACAGGAAGCGGCACTTCGCATGCTTATGAACAATTTAGACGCAGAAGTAGCGGAGCATCCTGAAGACTTAGTTGTATATGGTGGCATTGGAAAGGCAGCGCGTAACTGGGAAGCTTTTGACGCAATAGTTCGCTCCTTAAAAAAACTCGAAAATGATGAGACATTGCTTGTTCAATCTGGAAAACCAGTTGCAGTATTCAAATCACACATTGATGCCCCACGTGTTTTAATTGCGAACTCAAATTTAGTACCAGCGTATGCCACATGGGAGCATTTTCATGAACTCGATAAAAAAGGATTAATGATGTATGGACAAATGACTGCTGGCAGTTGGATTTATATTGGCTCCCAAGGAATTGTTCAAGGCACCTACGAAACATTTGCTGAACTTGCTAAACAGCATTTCAATGGAACATTAAAAAACACCATTACGCTTACGGCCGGGTTAGGTGGTATGGGAGCAGCCCAGCCATTAGCAGTTACGATGAATGGTGGAGTATGTATTGCCATTGAAGTAGATGAAACGAGAATAGATAGACGCATCGAAACACGCTACACAGATTTGAAAGCGCATACATTAGATGAGGCTATTCAACTAGCAGAACAAGCCAAATCAGCTGGTAAACCTCTATCTATAGGGCTTGTTGGAAATGCGGCAGATATCCTGCCTGAAATGATTGCTCGTGGTTTTACACCGGATGTATTGACCGATCAAACTTCAGCGCACGATCCATTAAATGGCTATATCCCTTCCCAAACCTCTTTGGAGGATGCAGCAGCTTTACGTAAAGAAAATCCTGATGAATATCTCAAGCTATCAAAATCCTCCATGTTCACGCACGTACGCGCTATGGTCGAGTTAATGGATAAAGGAGCGATAACATTCGATTATGGTAATAATATTCGCCAAGTGGCCAAGGATGAAGGGTTCAATCGAGCGTTTGACTTCCCTGGATTTGTCCCTGCTTATATCCGACCACAGTTTTGTGAAGGCAAAGGTCCATTTAGATGGGTCGCATTGTCGGGTGATCCTGAAGACATATATAAAACAGATGAGGTAATTTTACGTGAGTTTAGCTATAACACTCATTTATGCAACTGGATTAAAATGGCACGTGAAAAAATTCAATTCCAAGGTCTTCCCTCTCGCATATGCTGGTTAGGTTATGGCGAAAGAGCGCGCTTCGGGAAAATTATAAATGATATGGTTGCTTCAGGTGAATTAAGTGCACCAATCGTCATTGGGCGAGATCACCTAGATTCAGGCTCAGTGGCTTCCCCAAATCGTGAAACAGAGGCGATGAAAGATGGCTCGGATGCTGTTGCAGACTGGCCAATACTTAATGCGATGATTAATGCTGTCGGCGGAGCAACATGGGTTTCTGTTCATCATGGCGGTGGGGTCGGTATGGGATATTCTATTCATGCTGGTATGGTCATAGTTGCTGATGGAACAAAAGAAGCTGAAGCAAGATTAGAACGAGTTCTCACTTCAGATCCAGGTATGGGAATTGTTCGTCATTTTGATGCTGGTTATGAGCTTGCAGAAAAAACTGCACGTGCTAAAGGTGTTCATATCCCAATGATGGAAAGGAGGACTAAAATTCATGAGTAAACCCGTTTGGATCAAACATGCATCTCAACTAGTTACCATGGCTAGTGAACATAAGGGTCCACGAACGAAAGTAGCCATGAGTGAGCTTTCTATTATAGAAGATGGAAGTATATGGCTTGAAAATGGCGTAATTCAAGCTATCGGAACAACAGAGGAGCTTAAAAAAAGGTATAACAATAGAATAACTGAAGCGGAAATCATTGAGGCTGTTGGAAAACTAGTTACACCTGGACTTATTGATCCACATACCCATGTGGCATACGGCGGAAGTCGTGAGCACGAATTTGAAATGCGTTTAGAAGGCGCAACATATATGGATATTATGAATGCAGGTGGAGGTATACATGCGACTAGTCGCATGACACGGGAAGCAACGGAAGAGGAAATTTTTGACCAAACCGAGAAAAGACTAAATTCTTTTTTAACTCACGGCGTCACTACTATCGAAGGGAAAAGTGGCTATGGCTTAAATATGGAAACGGAGCTAAAGCAGCTTCGAGTTATGCAACGCTTGCAGATTGAGCATCCAATTGATATTGTTCCGACCTTTATGGGAGCACATGCTGTTCCAGTTGAATTTAAAGGCAAGGAGGATCAATACGTTGATTTAATCGTGAATGAAATGCTACCACAGGTGGCTGAAGAGAAGCTCGCTCAGTTCAATGATGTATTTTGTGAAGTAGGCGTCTTTACCCCAGAGCAATCTAAGCGAATTTTAGTGGCTGGGAGAAACCTTGGACTAACTCCTAAAATTCATGCGGATGAAATCGAGCCTTATGGTGGTGCTGAGCTTGCAGCAGAGGTTGGAGCCATTTCCGCTGAGCATTTATTGAAAGCATCCGATACTGGTATTGCCGCAATGGCTAAGAAAGGTGTTATCGCATGTCTATTGCCCGCAACTGCTTTGTATTTACGAGAAACTGCTGCCAGAGGTCGAGCAATGATTGACGCTGGCGTACCTGTGGCGATTTCAACCGATTGCAACCCTGGTTCCTCCCCTACCACGTCTATGCCACTCGTGATGAATTTAGCCTGTATTTCGATGAAACTTACTCCGGCTGAAAGCTTATGTGCAGCAACCTATAATGCTGCCTGCGCTATAAAAATGGAGGATAAAATCGGCTCTCTAGAAATCGGTAAACAAGCAGATATTGTACTTTGGAATGTTCCAAATTACCAGCAACTGCAGTACTTATTTGGGGTAAATCATGTGAACAGCGTATGGAAAAAAGGAGTAAAGGTGGTCGGTTAAAAATGCAATTAATTCAACCCGAAAAGAATGTGATTCATCTTGATTAGCTTAAAAGGTAATGGTCTTACTCTCGAACATATGAGAGCAATTTTATATCAAGATGAACAAATTATTATAGATGATTGTGCGAAAGAAAATGTAGTGAAAAGTCGGAAGGTCGTGGAACGGATTGTAGAAGAAGGACATACCGTCTACGGTATTAATACTGGCTTTGGAAAATTCAGTGATGTGAATATAAACGAATCCGATGTTCATGCACTGCAACTACATCTAATTAGGTCCCATGCATGCGGTATTGGCGAACCATTCGAGGAAATTGTGTCACGTGCAATGGTTGTACTTCGATTAAATGCATTACTCAAAGGTTTCTCCGGTATTCGTTTAGAAGTATTAGAGCGGTTGACATATATGGTAAACCATCATATTCACCCAGTAATCCCTCAGCAAGGGTCACTTGGAGCATCTGGTGACCTTGCTCCCCTCTCACATCTTGCTCTAGTTTTGATAGGAGAAGGATTCGCTTGGGACGGTAATAACCAAATTCCAGCTCATTTAGTATGGGAAAAACACAATTTAACACCAATTGTATTAGAAGCAAAAGAAGGATTGGCATTGATAAATGGAACGCAAGCGATGACTGCCCAAGGAGTTATAAACTGGTTAGAATCCGAAACACTTGCTTATCAGAGTGAATGGATTGCTGCGATGACGATGGAAGCTTTGTATGGCATTACAGATGCTTTTCATCCAGCTATTCACGAAGCACGAGGCTATCCCGAGCAAGTAGAAGTGGCAAAAAGAATGCTCACTTGGCTTAAAGGCAGTCAATTAGTCACAAAACAAGGGGAAAAACGTGTACAGGATGCTTACTCTATAAGATGTATACCCCAAATTCATGGAGCTAGCTGGCAGGTTCTCGCTTATGCAAAGGAAAAATTGGAAATTGAGATGAACGCAGCGACAGATAACCCACTAATTGTGGAGGACGGAGAAGTAATTATTTCTGGTGGAAACTTCCATGGACAACCAATTGCATTTGCCATGGATTTCTTAAAGATTGCGATGGCTGAGCTAGCAAATGTATCAGAGCGTAGAATTGAGAGGTTAGTAAATCCTCAGCTTAACGAGGGTCTACCACCTTTTTTAAGCCCACAACCTGGATTACAATCTGGAGCTATGATATTACAATATGCAGCAGCCAGCTTAGTTTCTGAAAACAAAACATTTGCTCATCCCGCTTCTGTA
The DNA here is from genome assembly GCF_044762655.1 of Psychrobacillus sp. NPDC096623. Classification (NCBI taxonomy): domain Bacteria; kingdom Bacillati; phylum Bacillota; class Bacilli; order Caryophanales; family Bacillaceae; genus Psychrobacillus; species Psychrobacillus sp. NPDC096623. Next base: position 363,775 of record NZ_JBIWER010000002.1, on the reverse strand, counting down.
GACTCTATCCCTTCCTCTGCAAACCAAGAGGATCATGTAAGCATGGGAACAATCGGAGCACGACATGCCTATCAAATCATTCAAAATGCCCGTAGAGTCATTGCAATTGAGGCTATTTGTGCAGTCCAAGGAGTACAATATAGAGGTAATGCACTTATCTCACCAGCTCTACAAAAAAAATGGCAGGAAATACGAGCTATTGTCCCCCCCATTGTAGAAGACCGCATTTTCAGTATCGACATAGAAAAAACGAACACATATTTAAAGAAAGATACAGCTCTTATTCAAGATTTAACTACTACTTCATAAAGAGAAGTAGTAGTTTTTTTCATTATCTCGATGTTACAAATATGTAAATAAAGTAACAAGAGTGTATTTTATAAAAATTTAGGTTTATGCTGGATAACTTTGGGGGTAACTATTTACTAGTACAGTAACTAAATAATAAATTATAAAAATGGAGGAATACTAAATGATGAAAAATTCTGTGGCAGGACAAAAATGGTGGAAAATTGGAGCAGCTGCATTCTTATCTGTAGGTTTATTAGCAGCTTGTGGTGACGGAGAAAACGAGTCGGATGTAGACGACAATTCAGAAGAAGAAGTAGAACAAGAGCTTGAAGAAGAAGATCAAGACGGAGAATAAAAGTTCAACTGAATTGGAGCTCACCAAAATTATTAGAAAAAAGGCATGACCCTTACTTTCTTCGTAAGGGTCATGCCTTTTTATTTACATTGACAGGTTCCTTTCCCATTTAGTTTATTGCATTTTTTACAGTTCTTTTTGGATATCCTATTCACTTCCTTTTAATGATTTAACCTAAAATATGTTGGTATCGGATTGTCCTATTACTCCTATTATTCGACACACCAATAAATTAATCTCTGTGGATAAGGTTATGCACAATTAAAATGACACTATTTCTATACTATTGAACTAAAAATAATATTAATCCACATCTTATCCACTGTATATTGTGGATAAGAAATAAGATATTAACATTTCTTTGACTGGTAATACTAACTTGAAGATTAAATTAGCCAAAATTTAGACAAAACATAAAAAAATTCTATTTTATTCTTAGAATTACGCTTTTAGAACATTATTTAGTTAGGTTTATAAGATAAATGTTTCGACAAAATTCGAGTTTTTTAAAAATGTGGATAACTTTATACACAAAATCCACGTTGGTATATATCATTTCTTCATTCCTATTAACAAGTTGTTAACATATTATCCACTTTTAGCTGTGGATAATGGAACGGTTGTTCTTATGTGTGATATTTGTTAAATTAGTCTTACAAAAGTTAATTGACTATATTTCTTTATAAAATTGAGAACGGAGGTGCTAGGGTTATGAATAGAATGTCTGATGATCTTCTAATCGAGTCTTACTTGTTGGCAAAAAAACTAAAGCTAAATCCAGAATTTCTAGAACTGTTAAAATCCGAAATAGCTCGCCGCAGCCTATCCATCCAAAGCGCTAGCTAAGCAGCATTTGAATAAAAAGCTGAGGAAGCTCCCCAGCTTTTTTTTATTAGGCTATGTTAAAGTTAGAGGTTGATTTAAAACTACACATAAAAAATGAGCTGGAAAATGTATCCCCAAGCTCACTGTTTTTTTGATTTTCTTTTTTTACTAAAGCACCCGATAGTTAAACAGCAGAAGGTTTCTTAGTCAAGAACCGCTCCAATCGTAGTACGGTATTAAATTACATATCATAAGGTTCAAGCTTCAAAATAAATTCTTCAACATCCTTGCCTCTTGCGTTGGAAAAACCCTTATCTTCAGAGATGATTTTAAACCCGCATTTTTCCATTACCCTGCTGGAGGCGAGGTTATCTTTAGCGGCACGAGCATAGAGCGGGCGTACCTTAATATACTCCAGAAACTCTGACAACGCTTTAGTTGTAATACCTTGACCCCAATATTCCTTCCCAATCCAGTAGCTTATTTCGGATTCGCCGAACTGTTCAAAGTTCGAGACGTGCCCAGTGACAATGCCATTAAATAATATAGTCTTAATTGTGATGGTCTCGTCAGCGATAATTTTTGTCCAATGGTCAAAAAATGCGTCCTTATCAGTGGGGACTTTAGCTGTAAAGGCAGCCATATAGTTCGCAGTTGAATCTAGTTGTTGTTCGAAAAAGATAGGAAGATCTTCCTCTATGATATCTCGTAGCTTCACTTCGCTTTTGCTAATGGATTCCATATAATTCACAAGCTCCTTAACATATTTTTGAATATAAATTCTTCCAAGTTTAGAGAAATTCCTTCTTCAACTATCCTGCCGCTTTAGTTGAATAACAATAAAGGCTGTCTACTTAAAACCTTTTCTGCTAAAGTACCCGTTAGCTTAAGTGAAACCCTTCAAAATATATTGACAAGAAACCTATACAATCCTCTAAATTGCATCCAATGAATCTCGCCTACGTTTTTTGATATTTTTAGCGGAGGGAGGCTTAATATCAGGGCGAAAACAGTTTCCAATGCCCTTCGGACACAACTTCGACCGATCCGCCAATCACTTTGATGGCGGTTTGATCGTCAATCGCGTACGCCGGCCCCTGCATCCCGGCGGCCCATCTCTCTGCAGCAGCCATGGTGTTCCCCGGCAGCATCTCGTGATCCAAGTGCGGAAACATTGCAAAATCGACCAGTCTAAGCGTTTCATCACTACCGTTGGGTGGAGTCCAACCAACGAAGTATTCCCCGACGTTAGGTGCCATCACCATGCTCCCGGCGCTCAGTCCCACATAGACTGCGCGCAGCGAAGGCAAAAGGTCTGCCAGTCCGGATTGCCGCATCCAGTAACAGAGATATAACGGATCACCGCCATTCACTAGTAGGACGTCAGTCTCCTTGACCATAGGGACCCAAAGCTCTTTATCGATGCTGGGCAGCGCGGTGAGCTCGAGCACCCCCATTGACTTCCACCCCAGCTCACACATCGGTGTGGTAGCCTGCCCACTGAAGAACTGCCATGCTTTGCCTGCACCACCGGGTATGGCGTACAACCCAGTGGTAATGCAGAGGGCATTGGCCTCGGCAATTGGTTTGCCCAGCATGTCAACCAGCGTGTCGTGTATACTCTTGTTCTTAATACCTGCAGATGTAAGCAGAAATTTCATAACTTCACTCCTTATCTTTGTGTGGTACTGTAAAAGATTTTCATATTTCTAAGACAGCAACTCATTGATTTTTCTAACAGCATGATTAGAACAATTCTTGTAATATATTATTTACCTAATAAATGTAATAAAGTACTTACTAACCCTTACTTCTAGAAAAGAACCTACTCAAGAACCTCTCTGATGAACAAGTTAAGAAGTAATATCAGAAGTTTCAGGTTTATGCACCTCCTATCTTCGAAGCTTTAGAGATAATTTTTCATAAACTTTTTAGACTACCAACTTACAACATTCTACTTTTATAATATTCTGAAAATACAGCACTTACAAGTTTTATCATAATCCGTTTCACATCGTAAAGTAAGACGTTTTTATCATCGGCTAAGCAGTCTAGATAAATTCCATCAGGAAAACTATGTATTGGTTCCCATCTCTCCTAAATTTCTCCCATATTAAAATAATCTCACTAGTAATTTTTTTAGTTTACCATTTCTTGTTGAACTAAACTGCCCCTTTAATTGAAGATGAATAAAGGCTATCTACTGACAGCGTTTTTCTGCTAAAGCGTCCGTTAGTTAAGTATGGAAGGGACTAACTTTCAATGATAATGGCTGCAACAGCTTTTTATACCGCGAACGAACAGGATTTCTAGTTTTATAAAAAATTCTTAGGGTAAAGAAATACTATTACCATGAACTAAGGAGATGTAGCAATGAGCATTAAAGCGCTAGTTTTAAATTGCAGTTTGAAAGACAACACGCAGAAATCCAATACCCGTGCGCTCATTAACGAGATTGTAAAGATTTTTGATGAAAACAGAGCGGAGACGGAAGTGCTCAGGATGGCTGATTATAATATCGGTTTTGGAATTACACATGAGGCAGTGAATGATAAGGATCAATGGCCAGAGATTTTTGAAAAAGTGAAGCAGGCGGATATCCTTTTGCTTGGCTCGCCGATTTGGCTTGGCGAACAGAGTAGCCTGGCCACTTTGGTTGTAGAAAGGTTGTATGGTGGAAGCAGCCTTACGAACGAAAAAGGCCAGTACATTTACTATAACAAAGTGGGCGGAGTGGTTGTTACCGGGAATGAAGACGGTGCGAAAAACGTCTCAAGCTACCTAATTTACGCATTGTCGCATATTGGGTTTACGATTCCTCCAAATGTGGATACCTATTGGGTTGGAGAAGCGGGCCCTGGTCCATCCTTTATTGAGGCAAACGGGAGAGAGAACGATTTTACGATGCAACACGCAAAAATAACTGCTTACAATTTACTCCATTTTGCCCGGTTGCTAAAAGAGCATCCGATTCCGGCAGAAGGAAATGTAAATGAAAGTCAATAGTAAGGTGGCTTGAAAAGTTTGAATTTAAACCTCAAATAACATGCTAAACTAGCAGTCCGATTCAAATAGAGTTGGATTGCTTCTTTTTTGAAAAAATCTGACCCTATTATTAGTTTCAAAGTTAATATAGAACTTATTTTTAAAATTTTCCATATATATTCTAAATTTATCATCAAACGTTCTTCAACTACCTACTTCTTTAGTTCAATTAGAAAAAAAGCTTTACTCCTTCTTGAAGTAAATCACCCGTTAGTTTAAGTACATTAGATCACAAAAACTCTTTATAAATAACAAGAAAAGGTGCCAACAAAGAACCAATTATAAAAATAAAAATAGCTATGCCAAGTGTCACAAGACCATTGCTAAACGCTAAAAGGAGACAGAAAATAACCGAAGGTGAGCATTGGAAGAATAGTAAAAGATACAAAAATTAACCTGCTTGGTATTGTTATCTTATGTGTTGTATCGCATTCGTTACATTTAATAGGTTTATAACTCAGCCAGAAGGATTCATAGACTCTACTTCAACTAAAATGTGCATTACATTTCTCGCATTTTTGCAAAGCTAATAACCTCCATTATAATTTCTGAATTTACTAAGTCCTTGATTATTAACCTGCGCCTTTAGTTGAAGTTGAGAGACAATTTTTTAGTGTTAATAAATTGTCTATATACGCATATCTTATTCAGTTAACACCTGTAACGTTATCAAAAGGCATAGCTTGTCCATTAACTAGAACATTAATTGTGTCATATTCTGCCTCACCACGAGTCAGTTTATATACGTACTGTTTTAGCTCATTATTTTCTTGATTTGATTTCTCTAACTTTATGTTTAATATGTTATCTTTCACTTCAAGTTCGGCTGTAACTGTTTCTTTAGATTGAAAAAGAATATACGCAGTATTTTCACCCTCATTAATTAGTTGCAGCGTGTAATCAGAGTTAATCCCTTTTTGTACCTTATTAGGTACACTCTGGATTTCACTAATACTCAATTCTGATGAATTACAAGCTGCTAATATCAATGATAAAAATAACATTAAACAAACTAGTTTTTTCAATTTAATTTTCTCCCTTCTTTTTTTGTGCTCATAAGTTATTATTCCACAAACTTATTAAAAGCCCTTCCCTGGTTTGGTAACATTGTACAATTAATCTTAATCCAAGTTAAAGGGGTAATTCTTAAATACGAATCCGTTCCCACAATCGTATTTGAGAGCTTTTCTTTACATACTCCTAGTTGAACTAACCTACGGCATTAGTTCAATAAGAAAAAAGGCTTTACGCCTTCTTGAAGTAAAGCACCCGTTAGTAAAAAAAGTCTATTATCTAATTAATATTTTTTGACTCTAAATTCAACCTGTTAGCTATAACATAAAAATCTGCAACGCCATTTACTACATAATTTCCTTCTGGAAATTCCTGTTTCATAATTTGCCTTATAAAATCTCTATATTCTTTCTTATCCTCTGAAACGTAGCTCCCACTTCCCCCCCTAAATTCTTCACGAAGTGGTTCCCCTTTAATTAGTTTCGTACTTAATAATGGTTCATTCATACCGTATTCAATTACATAATTTCTCGTAGTCTCAATCATTGGAAAATAGAATGGCGAAGCAGAATGAAAAATTTCAATTTCTTCTTTATCGCCAGTATATTCTAATTCCGCATAAATCTTTATAGGTTCATTCTTACCGTACTCTGCTTGTTCTGTCACAAGTCGATATACAAAATCTTCTTCTATGACCTCGGCTTTTGTTTCTAAGGGTTGGGTAGCAGGCAGTTCGTTAGCAACCTTTTCGTTATTGTTTTGTTGACAGCCCAATAATCCAATTGTTAAAAGTATAAAAGACACAATTAAACTATGTTTTTTCAATATCATCCCTCTTTCTTTACATAAATTAGACGAAGATGAAGTAGCATTCGTTTCAACGAGTTGCCTGGTAACTTGTTCAACTAAACTGCTGTATTAGTTAAACAATAAAAAAGCTTTACCCCTTCTTGAAGTAAAGCACCAGTTAGTTGAAGATTCGAGAACCTAAATTTACACAAAAGAAAAAAGTACACTTGTCTTCATCATTTATAATTCATATCTATATTCATATAATGCTTTTTACCCATTGGTATCTCCAACTAACTAGTTTCTAGCCATTTTTTTATTTTTAGAGAATTCGTTGTCTTATTGTTAATATAAGGTATGCGTCGTGATGATAGTGCAATATAATCATTGATAAAACCACCTGCACAACCTGCTTTAATCCAGTTGTTCATAAAGGATTCAAATGATTTCCCTAGCCTCCAACCATGAAAATCTTTATCTTTTGTTAAATAAACAACTTCACCTATATTGTATTTTCGGTCTATTCCAAAGTAATTTCCCATTCCATCCCCAGAAAAAATAAATGAGTTTGACCAAAAGTGAAATTCTTCAATCTTTTCATCAAGGTAATCATGGTCTACCCTTATGGCGTTTAAATGGATTAGCTTATCTAGATTCCATAGCCCAAAATCAAATAGGCCCCCATTCAATATACTCCTGTTCGTATATGGTTCGCCTTGTACTGAATAGATGTTAGGATCATCCAACACACATGTTGAATTTTCTTGTGTATTCCAATAAAAATCACATTGACGCGAAAAATCTATCACAACCTTTTTAAATGATACTGGAAGTTGAAACCCAATGATGCTTTCAATCTGCAGCACGTCACTTTCTGATGCAGGTTGATCAATAAATAGATCCCCTATGCCGCCCTTGTTTTTAATGGAATTAAGTGTTGAATGTAGAATTTCACGCCAATGAAAATATTCGATAGTTTCTGGTTCGTACCTATTCTGTTCCTGCTCCGATTTTTTGTTTTTTGGTGTATAAACTTCCCCTTCGAACCGGACCCATTGAGGCAGTTCTTTAGGATCATTTGGAACCTCCCTATTAAATCGAATATTAGACTTCAGGAACTCTAATCCTTTTTCTGTAAGAGCATATGTATTTTCAATACGACCCTTTAGGACAGAAATATAATCATTCTTTATAGCCATATTCAGAAAATCCCAAAACTCAGATTCATCAATATTGTATGTTTTGTGTGAAAAAGACTCTTTCTCAAGTATTTTTCTTAATACACTAAATAGTAATCTCACTCTAAACACCTCTATTTTTTCGTCTCATAAAACAATTAATTGTTTTGTAGTAATATGCGGAATAACCACTCAACTCTTGAACTAAAGCACCCGTTAGTTGACCATAAACTTATGTAAGTATTCTTGTATTACTGGTAAATCGGGTGGGCTAATGTTCGACGGAAGTTCGTTGAATCGAAAGAAATGTAATTCTTGAACTTCACTATCCTCTTTTTTTAATACTCCTTCATAATCATTACATATGTAAGCTGTTACCACATTATAAACCTCATCACCATGCGGATATTTATAGTAGAACTTTTCGCCAGAATAGACATTCAATAACTCTAATTTATTTGCTACCAATCCTGTTTCTTCAAGTAATTCTCTTTTAGCTGCTTGTTCTAAAGATTCACCCATTTCTAAGGAACCACCAGCTAATCCCCAACAATTATTATCCTTACGTAGTTGCAATAGCAGCCTATTCTCTTTATTTATTACAATGACACAGGCACCAACAATTATAAGCGGCCGACTACCTACTAACTTTCTTAAATTCATAATATAGCCCATATAAACCCCCAAAATTAAGTTATCACCTTAATGTACATATTATTTATATTTCTATCCCTTATTGAACTATTTCCTACTTTCATTATTAAGTTATTTAATACATATTAGGTATTAGTGAATATTGTTGGATAGAGTTTTTTATTTTATACTCATCACAGCTACGTTAATTGCCATAAACCTATTAGGGAGGATTATTTTGAAAAAAAATATATTACTCATAGGCACTTTGTATGGAATAGGATTAGTATTTTCTCTTTGGCTATATAATCACAAGCCAATGATCATTGAAGATGTCGGTCAGTTACTACCCACTAAGATAAAAGAAGTTCATAGCGCTACAAGTGAAGCAGAATTGCAAAGTTGGGTGAAAGAATCAATCGATAACGATGAGAAAATTTCCGTCGCCGGGATGCAACATAGCCAGGGTGGGCATACATACTATCCTAATGGTAATGTGATAGATATGAAGAATTATGACAAAATCCTTGATTATAATCCTAATGAAAAAACTATTACAGTTCAAAGTGGAGTTACTTGGGAGGATATCCAAAAGAAAATTAATCCTGATCACCTATCAGTTCGTGTGATGCAGTCACAAAATATTTTTACTGTTGGTGGATCTATAAGTGTTAATGCCCATGGGAGAGATATTCGCTATGGGTCGCTTATTGATAACGTTGAATCTTTCCGACTTCTCACTCCAGAAGCGAAGATCATCAATGTCAGTCGAACAGAAAATAGCAAACTATTTCCTCTCGTAATCGGTGGATATGGTCTATTCGGTATTATTCTAGATGTCACGATACATTTGACCGAAGATGAACTCTATCAAATTCGTTCAAAATCAATCGACTATCAAGATTATCCGGATTATTTTATTGAGCATGTTAAAGAAAATAACGATATCCGAATGCACATTGCTAGATTATCGATAGCTCCAAAGACCTTGCTACGAGATATGTATATTACTGATTATGAATTAATAGAGAACCAAGACAACCTAACGAATTACGCTAAATTAAAAAGAGATACACTTGCTGCACCTCAAAAATTCATGCTCGGCCTTTCACGCTACAACGACTGGGGAAAGAATCTACTTTGGGAATTGCAAAACAAGTTATATGTTGGCCAAGATGGTAACTACATTACTCGTAACAATGCCATGCGTGGTGCCAGTAAATTTATGGAGTATGACAATGCATATAGAACAGAAATCTTACAAGAATACTTTATCCCAGTTGACGAGTTTACTAGCTATCTAGATAATTTACGCAAAGTGCTTGAAAAGGAAGAGATAAATCTATTAAATATTACAGTGCGTTACGTAAATAAGGATGAAGAGGCAGTTTTATCCTATGCAAAAGAGGATATGTTTGCTCTTGTCTTGTTAATTAATCAAGGTAAAAGCAAAAATGACATTGAAAAAACTGAAAATGTTATCCATAAAATGATCGATGTTACCTTAAAACACGATGGCTCTTATTATTTGCCTTATTATTCTTATCCTACACAAGACCAAATGGATGAAGCCTATCCACGTAACAAAGAGTTTTTTCAGCTAAAGAAACAATTTGATCCGAATGAAGTATTTATGAATCTTTTTTACAAGGAGTATAGCCAATGAATTTCCGTAAGTTTCTCATCAGCCAAAGTATCTTAATTACAGCAAGTAGTGTAGTCTTTCCATTCTATTTATTATTGATTAAAAATGTTGGGGATAGCTATTCTCAATTTGGTTGGGCCTATGGATTGTTCACCTTAACTGCTGCTTTTACCTATCCAATCATCGGTCGACTTGGTGATAGGTATGGTGATAAGAATATGCTCCTTATTTATACAATAGGCATGGCAGCTGTAATGTTGCTTATCCCGCTTCTTTATCAGGTATGGCACGTTTATACGATACAGATTGTTATGGGGATTCTTGGTGCGATTCAAAAAAATACAGAAAAAGCTTTCTTGGCTCGTAATAATGATACTGAGACTGCTGGTAAACAAATTGGAAACTATCATTTGTATATATCACTTTGGAGTGGGATAGGTATTATCCTAACCGGTTACCTAATCGATTTCTTAACCATTGCAAGTCTATTCTATTTGATTTCATTTGTTTATATCATAGCCTCTTTCATCATTATTAAAGGGGAAAAAGTATAAGGGGGTTCCAGACGTAATGTGCGTAAAGTTATTTTAACTTTTCAGAGCATTAATGCATCTAATTGTATTTTACAATAGCAATTAGTAAATTGGGTTAAGCAAGGAATCAAGCATATAGAATAATGCAAATTAAAAAACTTACTCTCTGTAAAATAAAAATAGAGAGCAATAAGGTAAGACAACTTCACTAAATTCTCAAATCTCCAATCTTTTCACAAAGAGCTTGAGCTCTTTTAGACAACAGTATCTTTTGATGCAAATATTTAGCTAATTTAGACCGAAGAAACTCATCTAAACAGTAGAACAAAAAAGAAGAAAGAAGAGATATGATAAAAAAAAGTTATCAAATAAACTCTCGATGTGAGAGAGTAACAAATTCCTTTCCAATTCTGAAAATAAGGTTGGAATCACAACAAACAAAGTGGCTAGGAATAAGTGCATTAATAACGCAATACTTGCTCGAGAGAGCCCGCTTAGATTTTTTGTAACAAAATCAGAAAGGATAGATGCTGGTATTCCGTAAACCAAAAGTATTGGCAATAGGTACATGCCTAATACGATGGCAAAAGCGGTCTCTCCTGCTAGGAAAGAACTCAACATAACCAATACACAAACCATTACCGCGGCAACAAACTTTCTAATAACCATGTGACTCACCCCAATCAAAATAATCTCCTCTTAAATATACTTATTGGTTATTTCACCAATAGTCTTTAGAACTCCTTCTTAAACTAAACTGCACCGTTAGTTTAATAAGAAAAAAAATTCTTTATTCCTTGTTGAAGTAAAGCACCCGTTAGTTGAATATTCCATTTTAATTCTTCTCAGAATATTCTTGTGTGTAATACTCGACACCTTCTGTGTCCTGGATAATTCTTAATCCTACCTTTTCAAACTCTAACTTAATATTTTCGTCAAGAGTTACATAGTATTTAGAGCCATCTGTCTTAATCGTGGCGTCTTTATAAACTTTATTAAATTGTTGGGTAAGTGGAATATTTTCTTTTTCAAGAACTTTATCAATATTGCTTTTTCTGTGACTCTTTCCCCTCAGAACATGACTATCAATCATAATTCCCTCTTCTGATAAAACAATGATTTGATTAGAATTATTTATAAACCCTGAGTTTTCAAAATCTGAGACATATGCTTTTAATTCATCATTCTTGGAACTATCAGTACAAGCAACTAAAAGTAAAGCTGAGAAAAACATTAACACTATCTTTTTCATCACAATTCCTCCTTCTAAAATATATACAGATTGAAAAACGGGAAGGTTTCAAAAAATTAGGATTTCTGCGAAAGGTGCTCTCGAACTAATAATTTTGTTAAATTTTAATTTCCAGAAATATTTCTTATTCAACTAACCTGCCTCGTTAGTTAAAAAAGAAAAAATGCTTTACTCCTTATTGAAGTAAATCACCCGTTAGTTGAAGAAGGAAAGTGACGCTTATTCCACAATCGCGCCCTTTGAAGATTGTGCAACAATATTTTTAGATAAATAGATGCCTATGATATTTCACAAAAGTCTTTTAATATAAGTAATGACTTTAATAATTTTAATAATCATTTATTATTAATATTCCTTTTTAGGTATTTTACGAATACTAATTAAAAGGAAGTGGGAGAATAAGAGATGGATTATTCAACAATCCTAAGCACTCTTGCCTAGCCCAGTAGGTTGAATTACTTCGTAAAGGCCCACTAACAGTAGGGGAAATAGCGGACCATATTCATATTCGCCAGCCTCAAGCATCTAAACATCTCCGTGTACTACATGAAGCAGGAATGGTGGAGTTTGATGCTGAAGCGAATCGTCGAATCTACAAGCTGAGGTCAGAGCCCTTCAAAGCCTTAGATTTATGGCTATAATAATACCGTGACATTTGGGAAGAAAAATTCGACAACTTGGATCGATATTTGGAGGATCTGCAAAAGAGAGAAAATAAAGAGAATGAAAACTAAAGTTATTGGAGGAATCACAATGTCAACTCAAATCAAAATCACTCATACTTTCAATGCTCCACGTGAACTTGTGTTTAAGTCATTAACTAAATCAGAACACCTAATGAATTGGTGGGGTCCAAAAGGATGGACATTTGAGGTTTCTAAATCGAATTTCCGTCCGGGTGGTGTCTTTCACTACAGCCAGAGACCTGTTGACGGCAACGTAATGTGGGTTAAATTTGTATATAGTGAAATTATTACACCAGAGAAAATTGTTTACACCAGTTTCTTTTCTGATGAAGAAGGTAATATTGTACGTGCTCCATTTGACGCAAATTGGCCAATGGAAACCCTGAATACCATTACGTTAACCGAGGACGAAGATAAAACAACTCTTACAATGATTGTGGCTCCCATATCTCCGACTGAGGAAGAGATCAAAACCTTCGAGGATTCAAAAGAGATGGTTCAGGAAGGTCATTCCGGAACCTTTGATCAATTAGATGAATACCTAACAAAGATTTAAGCCGTTTAAAATAGCCACAACAAAAACACCGACCATCGGTGTTTTTTGTTTTTTATGACCATCCCTTCTTTAGCTTAACAATAATTAGTTTAAAATTTCATCGTTCGTAAAATAAGTTACTCTACAATCTGGTCCGATTGTTGAACACAAGTTAAACAACACTCTTCAACTAACCTGCCGCGTTAGTTTAACGATCGTTTTCGAAGCAGTGGGATGAGTGATACAGATGAGGTAAGGTATCACATCACCGTGCACGTTAGCGACGGTGTTAGCTCATCGCTTACCCCTCGGAAAGTGTCGATCTGTAACGGAAGTCAGTAGGATTTTTCATTCTAAAAAGCATTTTATCTCCGTGCTCACGGGGGAATTTATATTCCTTATATTCAAAAAAAAGCCGGTGGAATTTTCCACCGACCTAATATTTATTAGCTATATTGATTTCCGTTCATTTGTGATTGGGCTTGAGCTACTAAACGCTTAGTAATTTCTCCGCCAACGGAACCGTTAGCACGCGCTGAAGCTTCTCCTCCAAGTTGAACACCGAATTCTTGTGCGATTTCATATTTCATTTGGTCAATAGCTTGTTTTACGCCTGGTACTAGAAGTTGATTGTTGTTTGGCATGTTGTTCACCTCCTTGTAACGTTATATTGTGTTTTTTTTCATCATTTATACCACCATATAAAACAGGAGATTTTGTTAATATTTTTCAAGTATGCTTAAATTTACTTTTCAAGGATTTGATTAATCACTTCATTGGCTTTACTATTGTTTAAATTTTTATAAATGCAGCTTGCTGGTGAATCCCTGAGCGTGTCAGTAAAGGCATTCGCCATTTCTGCTTCTCCTGCTACATGAAACTCACGCCAGCCTCGTTTTTTCTTTAGCTGCTCAATGGTGGTTCTCATCCCTTTGTAAAAAGTACTCGCATTCACTCTATATTGTGGTTCCAGCACAGCTGTTTTACTGTCAGCAGCTGCTCGTTTTCCACGACTATCTAATTTGACCTTTTCATTCCACGTTTCTGAAACGGGGTCATATTTGAATGTTACATCGTCACGAACAAATCCTAATGCCGTATCTAAAATGCGAACTTCTCCAAAGCTAGGCATGATTATACCTGCTTCTGGATATGCTTTATACATATACTCGAGTTGCTCAGTGACAGGATGATTCTCCCAATAGAAATTAGTTTTTACAGGCACCTGCACATAATGTACAGACCATAAATCATCATTTGCACCACTGGCAAAAATGACGGCACCCTTACGTAACTCCAATGAGTTTTTTTCCATTTCGTTTTTTACTTTTTCTTTCACATGATTAAATGCTTTTAATTCCTTCTCATCACCGGAGGCTTCTATATATTCACCGATACGCTTCAAACCACTTTTCAGATGAATCGCCCAAGCACCATTTAGTTGCTCAGGATCAGCCGGATTGGTATTCAAATAAATACTCAAAACACTTCGATCAATAGTGGTGTATGCTTTCAACGCTTCAATTTCTTTATTAATCGTCATCCTATCTTCCTCCTTCGTCTAACTCTTTGTAGTATCACCTTCGATTAAAGGATTACACCGAAAAAAGAATGATTAAATTTTGTAAAATAAAAAAACCGGACAAATAGGTGTCCGGTCTTAGAAGATAAATAACTACATATGCCGTTGACGGAAATCATTCGGCACGTTTGGTTATTATACTTTTACCTTTTTTGCTAAATAATCCATCAATCCCATCGCACTTACTTCTAAATCCACTTTGATCAATCTAAATACACGATGACTTTTAGATATACCTTCATTTTTCAGATGCTCTTTCACCAGCTTAGCCAGTCTACTTGCTATTTCTTCAAATCCACCTTTTTCTGCATACACAGTTTCTGCTTCAGACAGAAAAATATTCAACCACATGGAAACTTGAGAAAGAGCTTCTTCTGGAGTATCCGTCATTCCATAATGTCCATAATAAATATATTGAAGATCCATTGCAGCAAAAAGCTCTATTGCCTTTTGCATTGCAGCTGGATTGAATTGGTTCGGGGAAGTAGATGGCAAGAAGAAAGAAACACCGTCTGCTATCAATTGTTCGTATCGAACGCCAACAGTATCACCCGTAAACATACCATTACTAATTGGATCAAATATACTAAAATGATGGTTAGCATGACCAGGCGTATCAAAAAACTTTAATATACATGTTTCCCCTATTTTTAATAAATCCCCATCGTTTTTTATAATCAGTCGCTCATTTGGAATAGGAATAATCGGATCGAATAGCTCTTCAAATTTTGTCCCATAAACAGCCTTTGCTCCAGCTATCAGCCTTGCTGGTTCCGCCAGATGTCTTGCTCCTTTTGGGTGAACTACCACTTGTGCATTTGGACATTCTTTCAATAACAGCCCGGCACCACCTGCATGGTCCAAATGAATATGTGTAAGGATTATGTATTTCACTTGGTCTAGTGAGAAACCTATTGCTTCCAATCCACTTTTCACATGCTTGATCGATGGACTTGGTCCCGTTTCTACTATAGTTAGCTGTTCCTCGTCAATGACATATGTACCTGTACGTTCTGATTCACCCATATCAAATCCATCGATTAAATATATACGTTCATTTATTTTTTTTGGATACTTATTTCCCATTTTCCTTTCCCTCCATATTTATATTTTTGAATATTGCGTAAATAAATCCTTTCATTTATTTTACCATTGTTCTTCTGAATAACTACGCAACTGCCGCAATTAATAAATTCAAGCCTAAAAAAACCTACTGCTTTAAAATGGCAGTAGGTTTGTCGCATATTGGTTCTAGCTAGTGTAACGTATTTAGTTTTTGTATATTTTGATGCAGCTGCTCCTGAAGTGTACTTATAGGCTCCAAGTTCCCTCTACTTTCTAAGGCCATTTTAACTGATCGATTGGCACGTTCTATCATATCCTCTGCATTTTGGATGGACCTTTCGGTAGGATTTGTTAAAGCTTGACCAACAGCGAGCGTGACATTATCCACAGAATTGTGTAATCGAGCAATAACATTATCTTCTTTCCAACTTACTTGAGTGTGATCCATATTAAAGTCCCCCTTAGTTATTATTAGGATTACTATGGCAACTTAAGCCTATATTTATTCACCGGTGGATTAACATGGTAGCTCATAGTCTTATTAGATTCGGGAACACTATCTTCTGAAAGCTTCAAATTATAAGGAGGAAAAGTTATGCCTAAAACCAGACGTGGCCCAAATGATCGTTCGAATAGTGAAGAAAGACTAAAGAAAACAATCAGACATATGGAAGCTGCTGAAATAGCGAAGGAATACGCACCAGCAAAAGACCTTGCTGGAATTGAAAAGAAAAATGAACAACGTGCAAAAAGCATAGAAGAGTTGGAGAAAGAAATAAACGCAGCAGAAAATTTAGGATTAAAAGGATACCTATAACACTTTTTTAGCTAGCCAGATATAAAATATATCGAGGCTAGCTTTTTTCATTTCACAAATCGAAACTTATTTTAACTTCATTTCGTAGAGAAGTTGAGGTGAGATAATGAAAAGATTAATAGAAATAATTGGAATAATACTTATAGCGTTAAGTATAGTCATTGCTTATGCTAATTTAGAAAATTTTCCAGAGAATACCCTAACGTACATACTAATCATAATGTTAGTCAGCTATCCACTCTATATTTTAGGACATCGATTACATAGAACTTTAATAATTTTCAAAGAGAAGTTAATAAAGTGGTCTGTCGCTTATGCATTTGTCGCTTTGTTCATTCCTCTTCTATTTATTAGCTATACACATTATGAACAATTAAAATCAGAGACTTTTAACGATTACTTCATTCTATATAAGTCTAGTTCCTCATTTAATGTAGAAGGTCTTTCTTTTGGTTGTATGTATTCTCTGATATTATTTGTGGGGATACGTATATTTAGTACGGAAATACGTCGGAAATGGATACCAAATTTATTAATAGTAGTTACTCTTTTTGCATATGGCATCTCTTTGTATGTCTTATGGGAGGATTATAGAGGAATTCATGCAGATAAAGGTTTGGTCACTAATAAATGGAATGGTGTGGAAGAATCTATCCCCTGGGAGAATGTCACTCGAATTTATATAGACCCTTATGTTCACTATGCTCGTTTAAGTAATAAAAATGATGAAACACATATATCTTGGACAATGGTAATAGAATCTGATTCAAATGAGGACGTTCTTTATAGATTTCAAAATTTGCACGAACATGATCTTCATGTAGGCAATCAAATTAAAGACATTGCACAGGATAACAATATCCCTTTCATAATTAGCAATATGACAGAAGCCGAACGGAAATGGTATGAGTTCGAATTGGAATTAGAAAACCTGCCTAAAGAACCCTTTCATAAATTCTTTCAATTTAAATAAGTAAACCCGTTAAAATGAAAATAAACACGCTTTTTCTATTGATTACATAAATTGTAGAGATAGGAAAAGGAGGACTGTTTAGTCATGATTAGCCTAGAACCAATTAATATTGAGGGATATACTTTTTTATCGATTTCTGTGGAGCTACCTAAAACGAATTTACTCGTTGTTACTAATGACAAAGGGTATATAATGTGCGGCGCTCTAGATGTTGCATTACTTAATGAGAAATTGAAAGATCGGAAGGTCATTGCTGGAAGAGCAGTAGGAGTAAAAACAATTCCCCAGCTTCTAGATGCTCCACTCGAATCAATTACCTATGAAGCAGAGGAACTCGGTATCACTGAAGGTATGATAGGAAGAGAAGCTCTATTAAAAATGATATAAAGATATTTTTCACTTTCAAAGGCTACAGAACAACATACCGTTGTTCTGTAGCCTTTTGACATGCCTAATTATTCCTAGATTCCCACAGATTCCAGTAGAAGTCACAATTACGTGACCAATTTTATTTAATTTGTTCATATCTTCATGAACGTTTTGTGAAGTCGCGTTTTATCATTTTGTATTTTCAATCCATGGTAATAAGATTAAGGCATACAGAGACAACTTCTGTTTCTGATGCGATTACTTAAATAATCTAGGAAGGGGTAAAACGATGAAGTTAAAAATGAAATGGATTCTTTTAACGATGGTTATCACTATTTCCACCGTGTTAACCGGTTGTGAACCATTATTAGTTTTAGATCCGAAAGGCCCTCAAGCAAAAACACAGGCTGACGATATTATGTTATCAATTTGGCTTATGCTGGGTATAGTTGTTGTCGTTTTAGCTATTTTAGTGTTTGTTTTATTAAAATACCGTGCTTCTAAACAACCGAAAGACTACGAGCCACCACATATTGAAGGAAGTCCAATAGTTGAAGCAATTTGTATCGGTATTCCAATTATTATCGTTGCTTTTCTTTCAGTCGTTTCTGTAAAAAGTAACTATGAAGTCGAAGCAACTCCAGCAGGATACGAAGACCAAGAACCTTTAATTATTTATGCTTCTTCATCTAACTGGAAATGGCATTTTAGTTATCCAGAAGAAAATATCGAAACAGTAAATTATTTATATATCCCCGAGGACCGTCCTATTGAATTTAAACTATATTCATATGGTCCAATTACAAGCTTTTGGATTCCACAGCTAGGAGGTCAAAAGTACGCTATGTCTGATATGATCACAACTTTACACTTAGCTGCAGATCAACCTGGAGAATTCATGGGTAGAAACGCAAACTTCAGTGGAGCTGGATTTGCTGAAAATACGTTTGAGGTTACTGCAATGTCTCCTGCAGATTACGAGGAATGGGTAGAGGAAGTACATGAAACTGCTTCACCTCTTACAGAAGAAAAGTTTGAAGAATTGCTAGAGCCAGGACATCTCGGCCGTTCTACTTATACAGGAACACACTTAGAATTTGCTCCTCCACCTGAACATGACCATGGTTCCACTGATAACAATACAGAAGAATCAGATTTAGAAGGTCATGAGAAACACGATTCACATAATTCAGAAGAGCATTCAAATCATTAATGCACGATAGCTACACACTATTGTTTTGAAAGGAGTTACAAAAAGTATGGATTTCTTTGATCGCTTTGCAGTACCACATCCAAGCTTTTTAATATATGCATCCATGGTTGGTATTGGACTAACTATGCTTGCGATTGTTGTAGGAATCACCTACTTTAAGAAATGGGGATACCTATGGCGCGAATGGATAACTACTGTTGACCATAAACGAATTGGTATCATGTATTTGCTATCAGCATTACTAATGCTGTTCCGCGGTGGTGTAGATGGAATTATGATGCGTTATCAACTTTCTATGCCTGAAAATACATTTTTAGATTCACAACATTATAATGAAGTCTTCACTACTCACGGAGTAGTAATGATTCTATTTATGGCTATGCCATTCATTATATTTTTCTTTAACTATCTTGTTCCACTACAAATAGGTGCACGAGATGTTGCATTTCCACGCTTAAATGCTTTAAGTTTTTGGTTATTCTTTATGGGTATGGGGTTATTTAACATCTCATTTATAGTAGGTGGATCACCTGATGCAGGTTGGACTTCTTACTTCCCACTAGCAGGTAATGAATTTAGTACGTCTGTTGGTACGAACTATTACATGATTGCTATACAAATAGCAGGTATTGGTACATTAATGACTGGTATTAACTTTATTACGACTATTTTAAAAATGAGAGCACCTGGCATGACTCTTATGAAAATGCCAATGTTCACATGGTCAGCTTTCATAGCCAACGTTATCATTGTCTTTGCTTTCCCTGTGTTAACAGTATTACTAGCAATGGGGACAATGGATAGACTATTTGGAACAAACTTCTTTACAACAGATAATGGTGGTATGGATATGCTTTGGGCTAACCTTTTCTGGGTTTGGGGACATCCTGAGGTATACATTTTGATATTACCAGCCTTTGGTCTATACAGTGAAATCATTCCAACGTTTGCACGACGCAATCTGTATGGTTATAAATCGATGGTTGCTTCAATGGTTGTTATTTCTGTATTATCTTTCTTAGTTTGGGCACACCATTTCTTTACAATGGGTCAAGGTCCATTAGCAAATAGTATATTCTCTATTACAACAATGGCAATTGCTGTTCCAACGGGTGTTAAAATATTTAACTGGCTTTTCACATTGTGGAAAGGAAAAATCGATTTTACTACACCAATGCTTTATTCAATGCTCTTTATCCCACTGTTTACATTAGGTGGAGTTACTGGTGTAATGTTAGCGATGTCAGCAGCAGACTATCAATATCATAATACGATGTTCTTAGTGGCTCACTTCCATAACGTAATTATTCCAGGAGTAGTTTATGCAATGCTAGCTGGTCTAACGTACTATTGGCCAAAAATCTTTGGCTTCATGCTGAATGAAAGACTTGGTAAATGGACTGCATGGATACTTTCAATCGGCTTTGTATTAGCCTTTATACCAATGTATATTACTGGTTTAGATGGTCAGGCACGTCGTATGTATACGTACTCTGAATCTACTGGTTTTAGTTTATTGAACATGGTTTCATTTGTCGGTGCTGCCATTATGGCAATTGCCTTTGTTCTACTTGTTTATAACATTTACTATAGTATTCGATATTCTCCAAGAAATATCGGTAGTGATCCTTGGGATGCGCGCTCACTTGAATGGGCTACGCATACTCCAGTACCAGAATATAACTTTGCGATTACACCACAGGTTGCTTCTACTCAATCATTCTGGGACTCAAAGAAAAATGGACATGAGTTATTTAAAGGCGATATAGAAAAAATTCATATGCCAAATAACAGTGGTTTGCCATTTATCATGAGTTGTATATTCTTTGTATTTGGCTTTGCTATGATCTTTAGTATATGGCCACTGGCAATAATCACATTAATCGGTATATTAGCTTGTATGACTTACCGTTCATTTGAAAAAGATCACGGAAGATATATTTCTGTCGAAGAAATTAAAGAAACAGAAAACAGATTGCGAGGTGCTAAAAAATGAAGGTAGATAACTCGCTTCCACTTGAATACAGTACGGAAGAAAACAACCTGAAGATCCTAGGGTTTTGGATTTTCATTGGTGCTGAAATTATGCTTTTTGCAACACTTTTCACTGCATATTTCACTTTAGTAGATCGTACTGGCAACGGCCCCACTGGTGCAGAGATTTTTGAGATCACACCAGTTCTAATAGAAACTATTTTACTTTTAACAAGCAGTTTTACCATTGGTCTAGGTATACATGCTATGCGTTTAAATAAGAAAAAAGCAACAATGGGATTCTTTATCGTCACATTGATATTAGGATTAGCTTTCCTAGGAGTAGAGATTTATGAGTTTACCCATTATGTACATGTTGGTGCAGGGCTTCAAGTTAGTGCATTTACTGCAGCTCTATTAACAACTTTAGGGACGCATGGTCTGCACGTTACATTGGGATTATTCTGGGGATTCTTTATACTACTACAGATAAAAAAACGTGGATTAACTCCAGAAACAGCTAATAAGTCATTTATTTTCTCACTTTATTGGCATTTCCTAGATATCATTTGGATTTTCATCTTCAGCTTCATCTACTTGAAAGGAATGATGTAATATGAAAGAATTATTCCCTATTAAACAAGTAATGGGCTTTGCATTTTCTTTAGTTCTAACTGTAGTGGCACTATTAGTTTACTTTACTGACATGTCCTACACTGTGGGTATGACAGTACTTCTAATAACTGCTTTCGTTCAAGCAGGACTGCAGGTAGTTGTCTTTATGCATGCTGGAGAGACGAAGGATAAAGGTTCAATCTATCTTAATATCTACTATGCTCTACTCATTGCTCTAGTTACTATTTTCGGTACACTACTTGTGTTGGTTTGGGATATGTAAGAAGTTCGTCCGGAGTGTTTGTACAAACTCTAACTATATTGAAAAGAGGATCGGGACTACAGTCTCGATCCTCCTTTTTTTAACTTTTTAAAACTATATTGACTTAAACCTACCTTTATTTACTTTATAAATGTATCGGACAACCATTCAAAAAACTTTTCTTTTTCTTCAAATTGTAGATAATGAGTGGATTGCTCAAAAGAAATAAACTCCTTTTGTTCGTTTAATCATATTGAAATATTTTTCAGCTCTTAATACGCAAATACTATTTAGCCTAATAAGCTGACTAATTTACTACATTCCCTTTGTTATTCAATATATTAATTTCATAAGAGTCAATATGAGATACAGATTTTAGTTCTTTATAATCTAAGATTTCATTTACTGTCTCTTCGATTTGCATTGCTAGCTTAAGTGCATCGTTATCTGAACCTTTTATTGACGTTTGAATGTTAATGGATTTTTGATAATCAGTATTTATATTTCCGATTACGCCGTAAGCTTCAAGCCCTTTCATTAAAGTAGATGATAAGTGGAGAAGTTCTTGGTTAATATCTTCAACTTTTTCGGTAAGGGACGATAAATCTAGTCTTTCTACAAAAACTGTATAATCTTTTAATGTGGAGGATATAATTACTCTTTTTGCAATGGACTCAATATCCTTATTAACCGAATCAAAATATTCTTCATTCTCTTCAACTTGTATCTTCAGCTCTTTCTTTGAATTCGAGCTTACAGCAAACTGCAACTCCTTATATTTCTCATGAATTTTTTCAGTTACAATGTTCATTGTAGAAATATTTAGCTCTTCTTCCTTAGTAAATAAATGGTCTTGTTCCTCTTTATTTGCAACAGAAGTATTAACTTCTAAAGGCTTATTTAACAGGTTTAATGAGGATATTCCCACTATAAATATTCCAAAAATAATCAATATCCTTTTAAACATATAATCCCTCCTGTAGAAGAAGGTATGTCTTGTATCCGCCAAAAATGCCATGAAAATACAATGTCATCTTCTTGGTGTATTGCGTCTTTAGTATTAAAGTTATTATTTGCTTTTAAAAATGTTTTTTAAAGATATCAACAAAAATGACTATCAAATTGATATACAATTTGATAGTCATTTTTTACTACATTTTGAATGTTTACGATAGGGTAAAGGAACCCATTATTATTTTAGATACTTTCTTTTTTGCATTGATTGGAGTTAAGAATCATTTCTTCCGAAGCAACTAAAATCATTCCGATTAAAAAGATGAAAACCGCTCCCATAACAACACCTATTCCAATACCTATAGCTGTACTTAGTCCGCTGATTAATGCTCCGTATAAAAAGATAGCAATTCCTATTGTAAGTAAAGTAGCACCAACATATTTAGTGGCGTGCAACATTTTAACGTAATTTTCCATACTGTAACACTCCTTTATACTTATATTATTCAACACGTTCACAAATTTGTCAATTATTATTGTCTAATTTGTGAACTGCTATCTAGTATAAGCAAAACAAAAAGGATTACATCTCATGTCAAAATTAGTATGAATTAATTAATTTCAATTCTTTTCGATATCCCATAACAATCCGAACAAACATTACAAGCCAAAACACACTCATTACTACTAGCATTAAACGAATGGCCCCCATAATAGACCATTCAAAAAATGAATGCTTAAAGGCGATAATATTAATATATATAGACTGTGCCATGACTAATAATAGAAGGACAGTCATTCCAATGTTCATCATAAACGCCTTTTTAGCCGCTTTTTTTCTCTCTAGTTCATCATAGGAAAATGCAGGTTTTTCGCTCTCTTCCTCATAAGGCATCCCCCAGATCGTATAATTCAACCATGTAATATTGGATGTGTATTTTAACTCCCACCCAAAATCCTTGTGAAGCTGAAAGTAGTTAGCATTAATTTTAGGTTCAAATGTTACTTCATAGGCAATGTTATTTTTATTCTTAGGGCGGAATGTAAAAATCGTTGCAAAAACGGACTCAAGTTCAAAACCTTGTTTTACCATTTCATCGAGCCAAATCTTGGTTCGTAGTGGTTCATACATCCAACCAGGACGAAATCTACGAATTTTATTTCCAGACTTTTTGATGACGTCAGTACCAAGTAATTGCTTTTCAAACCTACGATAAGCTTTAAACACAATAATGGTTAACGTCACTAGTCCAACATATATAATAATAGGTACTAATAGTGGTCCAATTTGAAAAGTTTCATTAGTAATATTAATAAGCATGCCAAACAAAAATATAAATGATAAATAGGAAGATAAGTAAAAGGCCGAGAGTAACAAATACAAATAAGCATGCATTCGAGTACGTTTAAATAATTGATCCTTGCTAGGAAAAACGGAAATATCCATGTTCTCATTTGTAAGCACTTGCCACTTTCCGGACACCGCTGCAGTTTTCCAGTCAGCAGAAACAAGCTTAGGGGCAATAACTTTTTCACCATAATGAATTCGTACTTTTCTTTCTATAGAATCTCCTTTCTCAAAAGTGAAAATTCTTGAAAAACGGTTAAAACTTTTTAAGTGAAAACCTTTTCCCATCAGATTTTCGAACCACTTTTCAGTCGAATCGATTCGATAACTCCACAACCACCTCATCTTTTTCATTTGAATTCCTCCTCTAAACTTAATGCATTCGTGTGCAATTCTTTTAAGCGACCAATTTCTGCTTGCATTACATTTTTGCCAAGCTTAGTTATTTCATAAATGGTCTTACGCTTTTCGTCAGAAAATACGATAATCATTCCATCGTTTTGCATTTTGGTTAAAGTGCCATAAATAGTACCTGACCCTAGTTTTAATCTACCGTTTGTTAAATCCTCGACACGTTTAATAATTCCATATCCATGAGATGGTTCAGTTAAAGAAAGCAATATATAAAAGGCTGTTTCAGACATCGGTATATATTTTTTTAGTATTTTTTCCAATTCCGCACCTCCACTATGTCACGATACGACTATATCACGATGCGACATAAACATGCAATATTTTTTCTCATTTGTTTCTTCATCATGAAGCTATTGTAGGAGAATATAGCAAGCTTACTTGGTTGACCAAGGATTAATAGTCTTGCATCAAAAAAGAATTGCCCCAAATTGAGAACTTGGTAGCAATTCTTTTGACTAATCCGAAGAGATATCCTCTCCGTAAATGGAAACATTCTGCCTATCAGATATAAACTTTTGCCCATCCCATTTAAGTACTGTTTCAACATATCCCAATGCATCTGCATGATATCTTCCTGCAATTTCTTGAAAAGCCATTAGTTCGTAGGTACCGTCCCTAGCAAAGTCAATAGGATACAACCCACTAACAGGGTCTACCCAGCCCTCTATCGGTTCCTTTAGAATTCCGTCTTCATCATAAATTTCCGATAAATATTCTTTCCCTTTATACGTCAGATCTAATATATATTGCTTGTTTGGATAAGAGCTAACTACTTTAACTTGGTAGTAGTTTTGATAATGAACTTCATATTTGGAGGTTTCATTAAACTCTTCTACGTTAAATACTTGTTGCATGTTCCCATCAAAATAGGAAAAGACAAATGCATAAATTGTCCCCCCACTTCCTCCAGTATCAATAACAACTAAAATGTCATCTACTTGATCACCAGTAAAGTCACCAAGAAAAATGGTCGGATTATATCCAACATTTTGGTTCAGATAAATTCTCTCTAACGTATTTTCATGTTGATACAAAACATTTAAAGTGATGTTCTGCCAAAATGGACTTCCCTTCGTCTTTTCCCCAGTTAGATAAACAGTGTCCAAAAATCCATTCCCGGTCAAATCACCTCTAGAATAAACAATAATCTCATCATTGTTAGGGCTATTATTTTGCATATGCTCTAACACTCGCCGCCTCATATTTAGTAAATACTCAAGTGAAGGGTACGGTTCACTGAAAGACAAAGCCTTATCAATAGAGATCATAAACTGTTCAAAATCACCTGCCTTCTTCTGAGCCTCTGCTAAATAGTACCAATAATAAGAGAAATCATTGGATTGTAGTAGTCTTTCATAATAATCCTCTACTCTCTTAAAGTAATACGGATATACATCCTTAGCTAAAACTAGCTTATTCTCTTCGAAACGGTATACATCTACTTTATACGCTTCTCCTGTATCATGAACCCATATAGCGAGTTCATATTGACCATCAGGGCCGTATAGACCAGGCATGTCTTCTACATCCAATTTGCTATAAGCTATATTGGATGTAGGCAATCGTATAATTCCACCATCCACCCATTGTAATAAATCTAACACGGACCATTCACTACCTATTTGCCAGCCGACAATGAGTGTGTTCACCCAATTAGTTGTAATTGGTGCCGCCATTAGGCTTGAAATGCCATATCCACTTCCTTTTATATGTATTAAAGGTAGCCACTGGTCATGGACTTTTTTTAGAATTACAAGGTAATTTTGGTCTTTATATTTGTATGCTCCGATTAATTCACTGATTTGATCATCATCGATATCAGCCAACAACACCGCTGGATTATTAGGAAGTCCAGTTAATTCAAGGATGGATGCGGTTGGTGGTAGAAAATTCAATAGCACATTCACATAATCATTCACGTTTACACCCCTTTTAAACCATCATATGCTCCAATAAAATGAAACTTCCATCAGTGGAGGGTTCTTTCTTCTTCGTTCCCCTCTAATGAAAAAATTGAACTCAGTCAAATATCGCCGCGTAGTGCGGTATGCCTGGGTGGCCAACATCCTGTTTAACCGAGGCTCACAGGATGTGAGTAACATAGATGAAGCCACATATTGTGGCGTTTTTCGTTTATGTTCTATGTGGGGGTATTACAACCTGTTAAACCGGGAGAAATATTCTCTCTCTCTACTTTAGTCAAAAAAATACTTGGTATCGCATTTTATTTACTTGATCAAGTATCTTTTTCCAAGCAAAAAGATGCCAAAGAGGAAATTTTCCTCTCTAGCATCCTTATATTGAACTTATTCTGCTATATCTTTGAGTGGTGTTTCTTCTTTTACTGCTGTAGCGCCTCCCGCTGGTGTAGGAACATTGATAAATAGTTTACCTGTAGCTTTTTGTCTTGTTTCATTTGCAAATTCATCTACCACTTTTACTTCGATAACTGCTCCATTCGCAACAGTATCAGCAGGTACTGTCCAATACCCAACGTAATGTCCAGCGCCTTGTTCCATCATTGGTAGCTCTGTTGCATTGTTCACATTCCCTACATTTGTTAATGGCATATGGATAACAAATGAAGGTTTTAATCCTGGGTCACTATCAAATTCAATTTTGACGCTTCTACCTGTTGCTAGATAAAGATCGCTTGCAGGCTTCAGGTTTGTAATTTCAGGAGCATTGTAATCTGCTGTAACTGTGACTTTTTTGGATTCACTATTACCAGCTTTATCACTAGCCTTCACTACAATTTCGTTGATTCCTTCATCTAAAAGAATTCGTTTAGAATATTTACCATTTGAAACGGTAGCAACTTCTCCATTCACACGAACAAAGTTTAGATTTTCATCTGCAATAGTCCCTTGAACAGTTACAGTTTCACGATTTGTTTTTTCACCGTTTACTGGGCTATCGATAGTTAGTTTAGGTTTGACTGTATCCAGAATAACTGTTGCCGGCTCTGATTGACCTGTTACTCGATCGTTTAACACAGAAACTGCTACAAATTTATTGGACCCTTCTGTCAATTCAGTTTCAATAGAGAATTTACCGCTTTCGTCAACGACCACAGAGCCAGCATCTTCGCCATTTTGTTTTAGCTTAATTGTAGTTGTAGGCGAAGCTGTTCCTTCTACAGTAAACTGTGGTTCATTTGTTACTAAACCAGCCTCTGGCGAAGTAATAATTGGACCAACTACTTCATAACTAACACGAGCACGAATCATGTAATTCCCTTCTGCTGCTGGAGAAGGCGACCATGCTCCGGAAACTCCTTGATAACTTCTTTCTGCGTTTACTCCGTTTTCATCTGTTGCTAATCCAGGTGTATTGGGATTCGCAAAAGTTTGACGATACACCATAAAGAAGTCACCATTCACGGTTATATTGTGTTCCGTAAGGTCGACTACAGTCCATTGACCATTACGAAGTGCTGTTGCATCTATAGGACCTGCAAGTTTTTTACCCGGGGTACCATCTGCACCAGTCGCATCCCATACTTCAACTGCAAATGCCGTACCACCTGGGTTTGGCCATTCAGTATCCCAGAAACGGAAAACTCCATCCGTAACAATTCCATTCTCTTTGCCTTCCGGAAGTGACATTTTCACAGCCCAAGCGTTTCCTGCTGCATTGAAAGCACGTGCATTTTCTGCAGTTCCATCATCATAGCCAATTTCTCCACCTGGATATGTGTAGTAAGGTTCTAAGGCAACATTTTGTACAGTCGCATCTGAACCGATTGTGATGGTAACTTCTTGGCTATGATAGCCACGAGCAATTACCTTTAATGTGTAGTCTCCCTCATATGCTGTTAGCGAGTAGTTACCTGATGCATCAGTAACTACAGGTGTAATATTTGCATCTTCGACAAGGATAATTGTGGCACCTTCAATTCCTTCTCCAGTCGATTGGTCAGTAATAGAACCACTTACCGTATTTTCTGCAATTTCCGTTAATGTAAAGTTTGCAGTTGTAGTACCATCTGCTTCAATGATTACTGATTTTTCTTCCGATTCAAATCCATAAGCTTCTGCTTTAGCTGTAAATGTTCCTGCACCATGTGTTAGTGAATATGTCCCGTCAGCTGGGCTTGAATATACCGAACGACCAGATTCTAAGACACTTACTTGAGCACCTAGTGGTAGAAGTGTTGGATTAACGATTGTGTCTACTACTGGAGGTGCTTCTTTTACTGGCAATACAGGTCTAATTGTTTTAGGATCAATTGCTTCTTTTAATGACTTTTTGTCTGTTTCCTTGTTTTTATCTTTGTTTTCCTTCTTTGAACTATTTCCTTTTGATACTTTTCCAGTTTGAGAAAGGTCTGCTAAAACAACATCATCTAAATACCAGCCTTTTTTCACAACACTTCCATCTGAAAAAGCGTTAAATCCGATGTAAACACGTTGCCCTGCATATGCTGACAAATCAACTTCTGCATCGATCCATCCGTTAGATGTTCCTTGAACCTTTAACAGTTGTGTCCACTCGACTTGATCTGTAGAAATAAATACATGACCATAATCCCACGCTCTTCCTGAAGAAGACTGTTCAAACTCATGCCATTGCTTGAATTGCAAATATGAATTTCCTTCTGGTAAATCTACTGGAGGCATAACGAGTGTCGCATTCATAGAACTTTCATAAGTTCCATCTAAATTAGTAGCGTATACTTTTTCACCAGATGCCGCTCTTTCAGGGCCTACTGTTGGAATACCCCATTCCCAGCTATTTTTCTGTCCAAAAGATGTCCAGCCGACAGGAGTCGTTTCAAAGTCTTCTGAATAACCTACGGAAATACCTGGATTCACTTGAATTACATATTCTTCACTAACTACTTCATTATTACCAAAGTCATTTATTGTCCATTTGTACGTTAATGTTTCACCTGTAATAAAATCTCCAGGTACCAATACAGTATATACTCCATCCGTATAGTCGCCAGATGTGCGTCTAGCTTCAATCATTTGCCATACACCATCTGCATCTTTATAGTTCAGGTTAACTGAAGCAACACTAATATTGTCAGTAACTGAGATTGTCAAAGGTAAATCCATTCCTGTATACGTTTCCCTTGGTGCAGTATGTTCAAATACAGGCGCCTCATTGTCATCGCCTTGTTTTGAAACTTGCCCTTTTAATGTTCCAAGACCTGTAATGATTGACCCAACTGCTTCATAGGCATCTACTAATCCATACCCGTATCCATGATTCGGCACTGTTGGATACACCGAATCTGTCAATGGAATTGCAGTATTCAAAAGAATCTCTTCCATCTCATCGACTGTTAGATTCGCATCCACTTGTCGAAGTAAAGCGGCTACACCTGATATAGCTGGACCAGCCATCGAAGTACCATTCCACCCACCCTCATAGGTGCCTCCAGGTACTGATGAACGAATATTAACACCCGGTGCAGAAATATCAGGTTTAATTTCTGCGTATGGAGAAGGTCCTCTTAATGAGAAACCAGCTACAGCATTATTAATATCTGTTGCTCCTGTAGCAAATGCTTCAGGATAATTCGCAGGTGCTGCTACAGACCCTGGTCCACCTGGGTTTGAAAGTGTAGTATTACCCGCAGAGAATTCAGGGAAGATTTCTGCTGCACGCCAATTGATCACGACATCACGGTACCACTCATCCAGTCCGGCTCCGCCACCCCATGAGTTATTCACAACATCTGGAGCCATATCGACACGTACATTGCCCGCTGCATCCGTTGGAGCTAAAATCCACTCAGCTGCTTCGAGTAAATCCGTATCTGAACCACCACTTGCAGTAAATGCTTTAACTGCAATATATTTTGCTCCTGGAGCAACCCCGACTTGGTTTGCACCATTCGGTTCACTACCAACCATTGTTCCCGTTACATGTGTTCCATGCCCTTGGTCATCATATGGTGTAGCCCGTCCTGCAGTTGCATCAAACCAGTTATAGTCATGAGAAACTGCTCCACTTGCCTTATTATAGCCACGGTATTTTTCCTTTAGAGCAGGATGATCCCATTGAACACCTGTATCGATACTTGCTACAACAGTTCCCGCACCATCAATCCCCATATCCCATACTTCCGGCGCTTTGACGCGTTCCACATTCCATTCGACATTTGCAGTTTCCGCCTTTGGAGCGACTGCATTTTCTGTTTTTGTAGTAAATAATTGACGGGTTTCATTCGGCAAGATTTTCTCTACCTCTGGGAATGTAGCCAATTTTTCAGCAACTTCCTGCGTTGCTGTAACAGACATTCCATTTACTATATAGTACGATTCAATATCCTTCGCATTCCCTTTCGCCACTTCTTGCTCTAGAAACTCTGTGACGGTTTGTTGAGATTCTAAGGAAGTAGATTTCAGCTCTGATACAACTGCAGAGCGTTGGATAAGTTTAGCATTATGAGAAGACAAATTTGCCTTTTCAGCATCTTCCCTAGCTTCCTCAGCTACTTGTAAAGAATCTGCTTTTTCCTTGAATTTTATTAGAAACGTAACTTTATCATCGCTTTTGAAGCTTTCCAGTAATCGACTGTTCAGCTTGCCCTTCGCAGAAATAGAATTAGAGCTTGAATCCCTGAACGATTGGTGAAGTTTGTTTGCTGTTTCAGCACTTACAACATTTGGTGCAACAAGTGAAAACGTCATAAGTACGCTAGCTACAACACTAAGAACTTTAGTTTGACTTTTTTTCTTCTTCAACTTCATTCCTCCCTGAATTTTGTTAGATTTTATTACCAAAAGAACTTACAAAAGACCACAAAAAAACACCTTCTCCTCCTTCCCAAAATATTTTGGTAAATAGAATCAATGGTGACAATCTAAATCTCTCTTGGTGTATCTACAACAATAAAGGAAACTAATTCTAATTACTGTCGAACTATGTCGCCAATTATCCGAATTTTCAAAATTAATAATAATCAACTATTTTTAATATTTTTTTCATAGGTTAATAGTAACTGCTTTCAAAATCAAACTATGAGAAAAAAATCCATAGAATCGTTGGTACCAATATGAATAGTGCAAATAATAACTTTTTGTTATTTCTACATATTTTTTATACTTTTAAATAAATAATTAATTCTACCCAGTTTCATAAAGCGGGTCTGTACTAATAAATTTATCTACTTTTCTAAATAGTCCTTATTAACTATAATTAATCTCTTGTAAATAGACAGTAATCCAATGTTTTCTATCATTTTTATTAAGAATAAAATTATTCTGCATCACAAAGAATAGAAAGTATATTTATACTATAAACTCTAATAATCCCTATACTTTTAGAACTACTCCTTCCAAACTGTCGAATAATACAGAGCTCATTTCGACATGTATCACAGCTAAAAAGTTGAAAGATTTTACTGTGTGAAGTTAACTGGTATGGTTAAAGTGGATTATTTAACGAAGGAGTTTTGTGTATGCAAAAGTTACAATTTGAATCTTCATGGGAAAAGGCTATTGCTATCAAGGATAGAGAACTAATAACCGATATTTTTCAAAATAGTAAAGAGGGAGATGGACAAAGTATTCGATTGGAGCCCATTTGGGAAGCGATGAATTATAAAGGAGAGATTTTGATTACTGTCTTGATTCATAACTTTACCGATACGGAACTGACATTTCAAAATCAAAAACTTACCTATATAGAAAAGGAAACAATTATTGCAGAGCATACATTTACTGTTCCAAAACTAATTATAAATCCAATAACAAGTACACCTTGGACATTTATCTTTCCGATTGAAGGTTTAATAAGGAAAGAAATTTGTGGGAATGGAAAGTTAGAAATGGAAACAAAACGTCTTTAAAGACCTAAATTCAAGTAAAATAGAAAATACGCCTAACGAAATGATATTTCGTTAGGCGTTGTGTTTTTAAAGCTCAGATTTTATTAATTCTTTATCTTTTCTACCATGTAGTAAATAGTAAAGTGGAATACAAAGAATAATTACTAAAACCATTGCAACAAAGATTGCACGGTACCCAGTCTCTGGTGCGATAAAACCTAGAACGTAAGGTCCTATACCTAAACCGATATCAAATAAGATAAAATAGGTTGCAGTAGCTAAACCAAAACGATGAGGCTCTGTCACTTTAACTGCAATCGTTTGTGCGATTGAATTAAAGTTACCGTAACCAAATCCTATAAATGCTGCTGCAAGAAGTAGCATCCATCCTGCCGTAGCTTGGCTAAAGAACCACATGCCGATTGCAAATATAACTATGCAAGGGTAAACAATGATATTCGCACCTCGAGTATCCATTAATTTACCTGTAAATGGACGGGAGAAAATAATTACAATTGCATAAACTAAGAAGAAATAACTAGCTGCACTAACTAGATTAATGGACTCCGCATAAAATGACAAAAATGTCATAACGCCAGAATAACTAAAGCCGATAATCAATGCAATAAAAGAAATAGGTACTGCCTTCGGTTCGATAAATTGAGAAAAAATCGAGCTTTTTTCTTCTTTTATCTCTGGCTGTTTAATAGGAGGTAATTTTAGTTTTACAGCTGCAAAGAATAATATACAAACGACGGACAAAACTAGGTTCATCGTGAACATGATTTTAAATCCATCATCCATTTTTAATAGTAGAATCCCGATAAATGGACCAACAGCTGTTGCTAATATAGCACTTAAGCTAAAGTAGCCAATCCCCTCTCCTTTACGAGCACTTGGTAATATATGAGCCACAATGGTGCCCGTTGCAGTACCAATAATTCCAACGGCAATCCCTTGCGCTAATCGGTTAGCCAATAGTAGGGGAATACTATTCGCCAAGAAGTAAAGTGCCGATGTAGTAGCAAAGAAAGTTAAACCAATCCATAAAATTTTAATAGGTCCTTTTTGACCGATGAAACGTCCAGCACCAAGTCGCCCTAACAATGAACCAATTATAAAAATACTTGATACTAAGCCCGCCGTACTAGTAGTGGCCCCAAATTCCAATTTTGCATAAGATGCGATTGTTACCATTAACAAAAAGAATATTAATGTTGCTAAAAAGTTGATAGTTGAAACGATTATAAATTCCTTTGTCCAAAGTTTTTCCTTGTTCATCACCTACCACTACTTTCTTATATTTTGTTGTAATTTGTCTAAAACCTTTTCCACTATCTCACATTCTTCTTCTGTAACACCCTCTAAAAGAGAAGACTGGAAAGAATGAACTGCCTTTTTTAATTGCTTATATTTTACTATGCCCTCCTCTGTTAAATGCATTACTTTTTTGCGTTTATCTGTTCCGTGAAGTACGTATATCAAATGTTGATCTATTAGTTTCTGCGCAAGTACTGTGACAGAAGGCTTCTCAACACTCCAATATAAAGCAATTTCTGAATTTGTTGCAGGACCAACCTCATATATATATCGGATTAATCCCCACTGGGCTTCTGACATATGATAAGGGCTTAACACTTGCTGTAAATTATTCGCATAAGGTCGATGAAAAATTTTAAATTTAGCAAACATCGAATACATACTAGTAGTACCCTCCTAAAAACTTATCAAAATTAGTTAGTTAACCTAATTAATTAAAAAGCATTTGACTTGTTTTGTAAAGGAACTTTAATACACAATTACTTTTGCTGGACCCGTTTACTATTTTAGACCTTTCGACAAACTCAAAAAAACACCCTCACCTTTTCTGGCAAGAGTGCTCTATAAAGGGTATCAAATATCCCCCTAATACTACCTCATAGTTTTATTTAAAAATTTGTTGGTACCATTGTTTTGCAGCTTCTACTTCTGCCATTGTAAGTTGATGTCCAGTATTTACCCATTGAACACCAACCGTAGCATTAGCATCTTCTAATAGTTGTTGAAGATCAACTGATTCTCGTTGAGGACAAATTGGATCATTTGTTCCTGCAGCGATAAACACTTCGGTTCCTGTTAAATCTGGAAGAGTCATGCCGCGTCTTGGTACCATCGGATGATGTAAAATCGCACCCTTAAGTGCATCTTTAAAATGGAATAGTAGGCTTGCTGCAATATTTGCTCCATTGGAATAACCAATAGCAACAATGTTTTGACGATCAAATTCATACTTCGTCGAAGCATCATCTAAAAAAGCATTAAGCTCGTTTGTACGGAATATTAAATCCTCTTCATCGAATACACCTTCTGCTAGGCGCTTGAAGAAACGGGGCATCCCATTTTCTAATACATTACCTCGTACACTGAGTACAGATGCATCTGGGTCCACTATATCGGCTAAAGATAGTAAATCATGTTCATTGCCACCAGTACCATGTAATAGTAATAGAACTGGTTTTTCGCTATTTGTTCCTTGCTTGAAAATATGTTGCATAGTCATTATTCTCTCCTTTCAAAAAGAGCTAGTTTAAAAGTATAAAATTAGGTTCCTCATTTAGGTCTATCTATTGAAAAGATTTCTCCGATTTTTGCATAGCTGGAGCCAGCTAAACGACTGACCGCGTTTAAACCTCTTGGATCAATACGACCATTTTCATAAATTGCATCATCGACATGAAATGTTACAATTTCTCCGATGAACAAATCACTTCCTGGTCCATCTCCACCTAAAGGAATGGCTTGCACAAGTTTGCACTCCATTCGAAATTTCGATTCCTTTATACCAGGAACAGAAATGTTTGTACTAGGTACAAGTGTCAGATTTGCTAATTCGATTTCACTTTCTGCAGGAGGTAATGAAGCAGCTGTTTCATTGATTTTCGCTACATTCTCATCATCCACAATATGCACAACAAATTGTTCGTTATCATAAATATTACGTGCTGTATCTTTTAGCTTATTTGGTCTCTGGATAGAAACGGATACCATCGGCGGATTAGATGAAACAATATTGAAATAGCTAAATGGAGCGCCATTAACAACACCATTGCTCGATTGTGTGGTCACAAAAGCAATAGGTCTTGGAATTATAGACCCAATTAAAAGTTTATAATTATCTCGCTCACTATTTTGTTTAGGATCAATAGAAATCAATAAGTTCAGCCCCTCTGTTAGTCGATTGGACGCACTTGAATTGGAATAAGTGAATTCATTAATTGGTCACGGTGCTGTTCATATTGCGATGGCAACATTAACTGTGCGCCCATAGTTTCTTGAGACTCATCATGTGCAAATCCTGGAGGGTCTGTTGCAATTTCAAATAATATTTCTCCTGATTCACGGAAGTACAATGCATTAAAGTAGTAACGATCTTTTATTTCCGTTACACGCTGACCAAGACTAATTGCATGCTGTTGCCATTCAAGATGATCTGCATCATCCTGTGCACGCCAAGCAATATGGTGAACAGTACCAACACCCATTGTGCCACGTTCTCCTGTTACCATTTTTAGATCGATAATATTTCCTAAATCAGCAGGAGCTTTAAAACGTGTATAATCTCCCTCTGTTCCAACTACTTCAAGTCCCATTACTTCTGTTAATGTTTTAGCAGTTTCTTCTGGTCTACTTGAATATAGTACGGCCCCACCAAAACCTTTAATCGCAACTTCTGGTGTTACTCCGCCAAATGTCCAGTCGTTTTGCTCACCCTCTGCACGTTCAACAAGCTCCAATTGCAAGCCATGAGGGTCATCCAATTGAATCACTTGTTCCCCAAAACGCTCTGCTTTTTTAAATGGAATCGATAATGTTGCAAATCGATTTACCCAAAAACTTAATGACCCTAATGGCACTACATACGTTGTAACCCCAACTTGACCGTCCCCAATTTTTCCTGGATAAGCATTTGCCCAAGGGAAAAATGTAATAATTGTACCCGGTTTTCCTCCGCCATTCCCAAAATATAAATGGTAAGTGCCAGGATCATCGAAGTTCACCGTTTGTTTAACTAAACGTAAACCTAATACTCCCGCATAAAAATCAATATTTTCCTGTGGATGACCAACGATTGCTGTAATATGGTGAATACCTGCTGTTTGTTTTTTCATTATTATGTTCCTCTCAACAAGCTAAATTTCTCAATTTAATTTATTTTTAATCAATCGGTTCTAATTTTGCTTCAATTTCTGCTCGTCTGCCCTCTAAAAATGGTGGCAAATCTAATTCTTTACCTAAAGATTCAATCGTTGAATCCACTGTAAAACCTGGTCCGTCTGTTGCTAACTCAAATAATATTCCGTTGTTTTCTCTAAAATATAAGCTCTCAAAATAATACCGGTCTGTAATTTTCATTACACTAAAACCAAAGTCTTTAATACGCTGTTGCCACTGTCGCAGTTCTTCTCCATCTTTTACACGGATAGCTACGTGGTGTACACTGCCTTTACCCGGTTTTTCTTTTGGACCGTCCTGCTCCACTATGACAATTTCACCAAATGTCTGACCTTTTACCGATTGGTAGATAGCTTCGTTGTCATTACGTGAAACAAGCTCATATTCAAAT
Organism: Psychrobacillus sp. NPDC096623; assembly: GCF_044762655.1. Taxonomy (NCBI): domain Bacteria; kingdom Bacillati; phylum Bacillota; class Bacilli; order Caryophanales; family Bacillaceae; genus Psychrobacillus; species Psychrobacillus sp. NPDC096623. The sequence goes on along the minus strand of NZ_JBIWER010000002.1, from coordinate 327,019 downwards.
AAATTCTCTAATGTATTTGCTAGACTTTCAAGAGATTTTACGGTTATTTCTACTGCACCCATACCAAGAATACGATGCTCTTCTAATACGATTGAATCCGACCAAGACTGCCAGTAATCTGGCACTTCATCTCCATTATTATTTAAAAGGACAAGTCGTAACCCCTCGCAATCTTCAAAATGAAGTGCATCACGTCCGGCATAGGTAGTAATCTCTCCATGCTGTACATCGAGTAATTCCAATCTATTCTTCCAATATAGTAAACTATCATAAGATGGAACGAGTAAACCTATACGAGTAATTGCATCCGTCCCTCTTTTTGTAGACCCTACCATAGGTATTTCAAAAAACGAAAGCTCAGTTCCAGCACTTCCTGTTAAATCTCCATAGAATAGGTGATACATACTTGGATCATCTTGATTGACCGTTTTTTTCACTCTACGAAGCCCGAGCACTTTTTGATAGAACTGGTTGTTTTGGCGGCCTTTTTTCGTAATCATGGAAATATGATGATGGCCAGCTATCTTGTTCATTTTACTTCCTCCCTTTTTTGCTTTAAATTCTGAACAAAACCTTCAATATACTTGATAGCGTTTTGTTCAGAATTTAATCTTATAAATCACAAAATGTACATGCGCTCATGCACATTTTGTAATTTAAAGAATTCACTATCAAATACCTTATTTACGAACTGTATTTAATGCGTTTGTCCAAGGAATAACTTGGTCTAGCATTTGGTTTACTGAATCTGCTTGTACTGCAGCTGGTTTGAAGTCTGTACCATTTTCGAAATCTGTGAATAATGATAATGCAGGATGTACACGTACGTGTGCTACTAATAATTCACTTAAAATACCACGTAAATGTTCTGTTGCACGAGCTCCACCTACTGAACCGTATGATACGATACCTGCAGCTTTGTTGTTCCATTCTTCACGTAGGTAATCTAATGCATTTTTAAGTGCACCTGTAATAGAGTGGTTGTATTCTTGAACGATGAATACGAATCCGTCTTGTTTAGAAATGATTTCTGACCATGCTGCTGCACCTGATGCGTCTCCGCCTGCTTCACCTAAAAGTGGTAATTTGTATTCTGCGATGTCGATAATTGTGTAGTTTGCATCTCCACGTTTGTCCGCTAATTCTTTTACCCATGCCCCTACTTGTGGACTTACGCGTCCCTCACGTGTCGAACCTAAAATTATACCTATATTTGATTTTGTCATTGTTTTTTCCTCCTCTTGTTGTTGTTGTTGTGATCCAAATAATTTATTTAAAAAGCCCATTTTTTAATTTCACCTCCTTATAAGTACTCTTTTTCTATGTTGAGCGTGCTGCGAACGGTGTTGATTGGTCGCACAGCTGCCTCGATTTGTTCGCGTTTTCCTTCAAGGAATGGTGGTAACGACAAGATTTCTCCTACTGTTTCATAAGGCTCGTCTCCCATAAATCCAGGGCCATCAGTTGCCCACTCAAAAAGGATTCCAGGTGCTACGCGAGCGTATAAAGATTCAAAGAAGAATCGGTCTACATAACCAGAAGTACCAAAACCAGACGCTTGCATATGGTCAATCCATTCATACAATACTTTCGTGTCTTCTACGCGGAAGGCTGCATGGTGTACTGTTCCGAAACCTTGACGTCCTGCTGGGAGAATCGTGTTATGTTCTACAATTACTTGTGCACCATTTCCACCTTCTCCAACTTCAAATAGATGCAAGGAACCTTCATGTCCGATTTCACGCATTAACATTACTTTTTCCAATACTTCCTTAAAATAATCAAACTGTGCGATACGAATATGAATTGGTCCTAAACCTGTAATCGCAAATTCCAATGGAACTGGTCCATCTTGCCAAGGTGTCCCTGATGCAATACCCTCATTAAATTCATCAGAAACCAACATATATTGTTGATCATCAAAGTCCACAAATGAAATAGTCTTCTTACCAAACACTTCTTTAATACCAGTGTTTTTTACTTCATACTTTTCGAAGCGTTTCACCCAGTAATCTAAAGCCGCATCTGTCGGTACACGGAAAGCTGTTTTATAAATCTCATTCGTTCCATGGGTTCCTTTAGGAATGCCTGGGAAATCGAAGAACGTCATATCTGTACCAGCCGATCCTTTATCATCTGCGAAGAATAAGTGATACGTTTGAATATCATCCTGATTGACAGTTTTCTTAACTAGTCTCATTCCTAATACAAATGTGAAAAACTCATAGTTTTTTTCTGCACTACTTGTAATTGCTGTTACGTGATGTATACCTTTTAAGTGATTCATCGTGTTTCCTCCTAATTTTTATATAGAATTAATTATTCTTCAGTTCGAGATAATTATTAAAAAAATATTATTTAAAACCAATTATTCAATTTTTTTTAGCAGTTCAATCATTTTGTTCAAATCGGCTTTTGTGAACTTACAAAATACTCCACTCTTCATTTTCTCATGTTGAGGAAAAATCCGTTCCATAAGTGACTTTCCATGACTCGTCAGACTAGCATAAGTCACACGACGATCTTCCGGACATGCTTTACGAATAACAAACTTCTTTTGCTCAAGTTTATCTACCACATAAGTGATACTACTACTTGAAATAAGTACCTTTTTCCCAATTACTTGAATCGGCTGATCTCCTCTTTGAAAGAGTAATTCTAATACAGCAAACTCTGTAGGATTCAATTCATATCTAGCTGCATCTTTTCTAATAATTTCTTGAATCGATTGGGAGGCACGAAGGATATCGGTAACAGCATTCAATTTTTCTGTGGCAAAATCCAATCGTATCACTCCTCTTAATACTTATAATTAATTTATCTTCAATTAAAGTATCTTTAATTCGAACTAAATATAACATGAAAGCATTATAGCTGTCAACAGTTTTGTAAATATCAATAAATAATAAATTTAACCCATCAAATCATCGAACTAGTCACACTCATGGGAAAAAGACTTCCTTCTATTGCAAAAGAAATTACCCCTGTCTCTTCTGAAACTACAAGTACTAACGCGTCACATTTTTCAGAGAGTCCTATTGCCGCACGGTGTCGAGTACCGAGTTTTTTACCCCCTGACCCTATGCCAGATAAAGGGAGTACGTTTGCTGCAGAATATATTTTATCTCCTCTTATTAATACTGCTCCATCATGCAATGGATTTCCTGGATAGAAAATCGACTCTAATAATGATTGTGTTAATGTCGCACCAATAGACGTACCAGCTCGAATGAATAAGTCCACTTGATCTTTACGTTCAATAACTATTAATGCTCCATGTCTTTGGTGAGACAAATGCTGAATGCAAGTAGATATTTCCAAGTATTTATCGGTATAAGGCGCCAAATAATTATTAAGATAAAAGGTAGCAGCCATCGTTTCTACTTCTTCAAACTTATCTTTGAGGTCTTTAAGCTCCCCCAAAACACAATAACTATCATTGTTTAAAGTTTTTATTCCTTTATTTATATCAAATGATATATTTTCTAAGCTTTCCGTTAATTTCAATTTTAGTTGTGATAAATCAAAAACATTCTGAGACATAATCTAGATACCTCGTTTCAAAATAATAACGACAGCTTGCTGTGTATCTTTAATTTGACCCAAAATGTAGTAAATCATACATAGAACGACCATCTGTTGGCCTGGGTTATTTTAAACAAATATAGCCCCATTCCAATAGTAGAACGGGGCTGAAATAAGATTATTTAACTCGATTGGCGAACAATATGATCTGCTAATCTTATAGCTAAAGCAACATTAGAAAGAACGGGTCCGGCTGCTGTTAACGTTGGAAGAACACTATTATCGGCGACGAATAGTCCTGGAACACCATGTACTTGACCGTGGAGATTTGTAGCTGAAGTATTTGGATCGTCACCCATTCTACAAGTGGAAGCCTCGTGCATATCACTTCCAGGTGGACGAAGAGTTAGAGTAGAAGTATCTAAAGTAACTCCCATAGCGGCTGCAGATTCGATAATTCCTTGCTTAACTTGTTCAGCCACTTGAAGGTCTTTATCACTTAATGAATATTGAACTTGTTGTAAAGGTACACCGAACTCATCCTTTTCATCTGGATCAATATACACTCTGTTCTCAGCCCTAGGCTCAACCCTTCCAAATGCAGCGAATGCGATTATCAAAGTATCCTTTAGCTCTTTGTCCTCAAATTGCTGGTAAGAAAAATACTGATCTGGGCCTAAGATTTGGATTTGATATGGAGATTCCTTTGTTTCAAATTTCAAGATTGATAAATTTCCATTTTTATCGGAAAACTGATTTCTACCTATTGTTCCAATTGCAATGATGGACACGTGCCCAGTTAAGTAGCGTCCAATAGCAGGACCTTGAATTCCTGAATTAAGCAATATACGAGGTGTCTCTAAAGTACTCGCAGATAACACTACATTTTTAGCTCGAATAAAATGCGCTGTTTTATCTGGAGAAAATACTTCTACGCCAGCTGTTTTCCCGTTTTCCAAAAATACTCGTGACACATTGGCATTTATTGCAAGATCATATGGATGATCAAAAAGGGCGGCTGCAAGAGCATTGATAGAACTAAACCAAGGATTTGAGTGGACTTCTCCTTGACGAGAAGGTGTCATATCAAAAGCAACTGGCATATCATTCGCTTCGAGGATCCCCCCTGCATGAAGCTTTCTTAAAAGAATCTTTTGCATAGATGATCCTTCCGCATAATCGGTTGTCACATGCAATAATTTCTCGGCCATCCGATAATATACATTTAATTCCTGACGGTGAATTGGCCATTTATTGAGTTCTTCTCGAATTGGTCTTGGAGTGGCCGCATTCCAAAACAATGATCTGCCACCAAGTGCATATACCATTCTGGCACCGGAGAATTCTGGCAATCGTTCGCCAACTACTGTTGAATTGTCTGGAAGGAGTTGATCTCTTGCTGTATTAACATTTTGCGTTGGAATATTTAGGGAATGAGAATGAAACAATTTATCACCCATTTCAAGTATTCCTATTTTTTTTGCACCTTGACCTTTCCACAGTTCGCAGAGCCTTTGCAGTGTTGCTCCTCCACCAGGACCACTTCCTACAATAAGTACATCGTAATTTGTCCCTGACATCTCTTCAAGTGTTTTCGTTGGAATCCAATTGTTCTTATATTTCACCACTATAGTAGTACACTCTCCTCTTTCTTAATTATCACTTTAAGATATGCACCACTGTTTGATTTGTTCAAATACGGTAAGTTTTAACGCCCTTTAGGCAAAAGCTGTTCTGTATCGTTTCAAGTGGGCCTTGGACAGATTTACACACAACATTACTGTGGGTTTGAATTAACTTGACTCTTCCCATTTATTTACCCAGGTCAAAATTTAAAAAACACCCCCGCCATTCCTGGCAAGAGTGCTCTATAAAGTGAAACTTCAATCAGGGGCTTTCTTCGTCTCCCTCTTATGCTTGTCGCTTGAGACAATCCTTGAATGGGAGTCGTCTTAAACAATTTAAATTTTAATATCTGGCATACTCTTCTATCGTCATCTGTAAAAAAGCAATGGCTGCAGGTGACAATGTTGCATTTTTCATATAGCTAATAACCACTATATTTTTAAATGCAGGATTTCCTAAAGTAAATAAATTCGCCTCCGTTATAATGTTATCTCGTTCAACCACACAGCCTGGAATAATTGTTAGACCCAAACCGTTATTCGATAATCTAAATGCATTTTCAACGTTCTCCGTTTCGAGAACTATTTCTGGCTCTATATTATAATGGTCTAAAACTCGATCTACCAGTCTACGTAAACCAAGTCCAGGTTTTAGTAAGACAAAACGTTCATGCTGCAAAAATTTCGGATTAAAAGGGATATGCGTAGGTCCTTTATACTTTGATTCGTGTAATCGATGCCCTTTCGGTACCAATAGATACAGATTCTCTTCATATAGCTTTACATAATCTAATTCAGGATTGGTAATAGGCAGCATATTTAAACAAATATCAATTTTGTTTTGTAAAAGTAAGGACTCCATAACCGAAGCGGTTTCTTCTACTAGTTCAATTTCTAATCCTGGGTAAGCTTTTATAAATTTAGGTAGAAATTTATACAATGTATAGGATGCTAAAGTAGGATTAATACCTATAGTAAGTCTTCCTTTTTTTAAATCTGAAATTGCTTCAAACTCATGTTTCATTTTCACATATTTCTCTTCGATTTCCTTCATATATGAAAGATATCGTTCGCCGGCATAAGTAAGTGTTAATGGTGTCACTTGACGATTAACAAGCTCAACCCCAAGTTCTAACTCAATATTTTTAATATATTTACTTAAGTAAGGTTGTGAGATATAAAGCGCTTTCGCAGCATGTGAAATATTCCCATATTCCAGAATTGTATCTAAATATAAGGCCGACATGTCTTTCATTTGACTCAAACCAGGTCGCTCCTTTACCTATAACTCATAACACTTTCATTATAATCAATTTCTATTGAAATATAAGAGGATAAGAACTCAACAATAATTCTCCTCGTGTTACAGGATAAAAAAATTGCCTCCTATGAAAGGAGACAATTCTAAAAATGCGTATTAAATTACATACCACCAGTTACAGGAATTGATTCACCTGTAATAGCAGCAGCACCTTCAGAAGCTAAGAATACCGCAGTTTTACCGATTTCAGAAGGTTCTAGTAAACGTTTGATCCATTGTTTACCTAAGATGTGATGAGCTACTGCTTCTTCTTCAGTAGTGCCGTCTTTTTCAGCTAAAATTGGAATTTGTTTTTCGATTAACTCAGTGCGTACTGGACCTGGTTCGATACAGTTAACAGTTATACCGTTAGTAGCATTTTCTAAAGCTACCACTTTAGAGAAACCAGTTTGTCCTGCTTTAGCAGCACAGTAAGCTGATTTGTACGCATCTGGAATACGACCATGTGCAGATACGATGTTGATGATACGACCGTAGTTTTGAGCTTGCATTGATTTTAAAGAGTGTTTCGTCATTAAGAATGTACCTTTTAAAATAACATCGTTTAATAGATCCCATTTTTCTACTGGGAAATCTTCTGTTTTACAGATAAATTGTAAACCAGCGTTGTTAACAACTACGTCTACAGAACCGCGCTCAGCGATTACTGTGTCGATAGCAGTTTTAACTGAAGATTCATCAGCTACATTTACTTTGTAACCTTTTGCGTTACCTAATTTTTCAGCAGAAGCGATAGCAGCCTCTTCATTTAAGTCAAAGATCGCTACGAAGTCACCATTTGCAATAAATTCTTGTGCTATTGCATAACCAATACCTTGCGCAGCACCAGTGATTAATACTGTACGATTTGTTTTCATAATTAAATACCCTCCAACTTTTTTATTTTGATTGGTTTGTTTATTTTTGTTCACTGGGGAGAGACTCTAAACTTTCCCCCCAATGATTTTTATTAATAGAATGTAATACCTATTATTAATGCTACGATTAGTGCAATAAAAATTGGCAATGTCATACTTATGAATGCATATTTAAATGAATTTTTATGAGTTAATCCTGCCAATGCAAACAATGACAAAACTGCACCAGAATGTGGTAACCCCGTCAGTACAGAGGATGCAATCGCGGAAATACGGTGCATCGCATCAGGATTCACGCCCATATCCAAATATGTCTGTGCAAATGCTTCCATCGCTATTCCAAGACCACCTGAAGCTGAACCCGTAATTGCTCCTAGTACAGCCGAAGCAATCGTTAAACTGATTAATGGATTACCAGGAATACCTAAGATAAAATCTGATATTACCTTAAACCCTGGTGCCATTGTAATTACAACACCAAAAGCAACAGCCGCTGAAGTAAAGAATATAGGTGTGATGGACCCATTTGCACCTAAACTAAGTGCTGTTTTGTGCGAAGGAATATAACGATGAAACAGTACTGCTGCAGTCAAAATCGCTGCACCTAAGCCGATTAATACGATATTATCCACTTTCATCGCACTACCTATAAATATGATGACGATTAATAGTAGAATTGGTAAGATACTTAAAAAGAATGAAGGAATTTTTTCTTTTAAAGCAAGCGCCTCTTCTTTTCCCTCCGCATAAGGAGCAAAAGTATTACCCTCCGCAATGCTCTTTTTCAAAGCATATCGCATATATACAAGACCAACGATAATCGCTACTAGCGTTGCAACAAACCCCATTAATGGTGCGGCGGTTAGTGTCGTTCCTAAATATTTCGTTGGAACAACGTTTTGGATAGACGGTGTTCCCGGCATCATCGTCATAGTAAACGTTCCAATCCCTATGAATACTGGGATAACGATTAAGTTCCATGCAATATTTAGCTCTTTAAATAATGGTTTCGCTAATGGAATAACAACAAACAATACGACAAACAAACTAATTCCGCCGTATGTTAAAATTGCACTAATTACTAGAACTGCAACCAATACAGAAAATGGTTTTTGCGTTCCTGTAATGGATAATACTTTTTGCGCTATGGATTGAGCTGCCCCACTTTTTTCAATATATTGAGCTAAAATCGCCCCTAATAAAAACACTGCAAAATAATTAATTATAAAACCTGCTAAACCTGTCATAAATGAACTTTCATTTCCTATTAATGATGGAAAGAAATCCATACCATTTGTCACAATTACAACAATTGCTGCAAGTGGTGCTATGAAAACGATGCTATAACCCTTCATTGCTAGAATGACGATTAACGCAATCGCAATTACTATACCGATAGTACCCATTTTGATTATCTCCTTTTCCTGCTTTGTGACAATAATTCATCAATAATGTGGATATTTGATGTCTAAACACAAGACACATTATTGCACAATATATCTTTTATGAAAAATAGTAGAAAGGTTATTATTTCTATAACTAAAATGTTATAGCACTATCAAAACGTTGGTGTACAAGTCACTATAATTATTAGATAAATAAGTCTTTTATTTAATTAAGCCTTTATACCCACCTTCTCAATTAGTCTTTAATTTTAGTTATGGCATTCATTTATTCTTGTTAAACTTAGTTTCTGGATATTATAAAATTTACTTCGTAATTAATACTAAGCACAAAAAAACACCCTTACCATTCCTGGCAAGAGTGCTCTATAAGTGTTGCTATATTATTTTTTTTAGTAAGCCGCCTTTGCCGTACATTCATTAGAAAGTTTTAAACCACCACTCCTCAAAGTGGGTGTTCGCAGAAACTATCCTGCATGTCCTCATTGTCCGAAGAGAATAAGGCTTGTCATTCCAGCTCTATATAAAACTCCCTGTTACAGCTTAAAGGTTAAAACTTAATATCCATACGTACAATGCAGCTTATGTTTATATAATATACCTTTCTCTACAGTTTTTCAATGGAAATGATTTCAACCTTTAATCAGGTATAATAGAAAATAGAGAAGCTGGGATGAGGATGTGATGTAGTGGATATGAATAAGAAGCCAATAGACGGAGAGATTGAAGAAATTAGTGATGAAGAATTACAATTGCTAGTTTTAGAAGCACAACAAGAAGCACTTGAAAAAGAGGCATTAGAAAAAACTAGACCAAAACCAAAACGTCCTTTTCCAAGATGGATATTTTGGACAATGGCTTTCGTCTTGTTCGTCAATACATTTGCGATGATTTTTCAGATTTACTCCATTCCAGCCATTGAATTTATCAAAACCTCCGCTAGGTTATCGGCACAAGAGGATATTGCTCAATATAAAGAGGCTGTCGTTGTTGTTTTAACGGATGATAGCAAAGGAACTGGGTTTTCCATTTCAAGTGAAGGTAAGGTTCTCACTAATTATCATGTTGTCGAGGATAATGATAGCGTAATAGTCGGTTTTCCTGAAGCAGGACGTTTTAAGGCTGATGTTATACAAACCTATCCGTCTATAGACCTTGCAGTGTTGCAAGTGGATGAAGAGGAATTGCCATATCTAGAACTTTCGGAAAACCCTTCTTATGAATTTGGTGATCCTATCACTTTTATCGGAAATCCACTCAAATTTACTGGTATTGCGAATGAGGGATCTTTAATTGAAACTTATCAATTAAGTGATTGGGATGTACCCGTGATGATGATGGAAGCCCCAGTTTATCGAGGAAATAGTGGTAGTCCTGTGTTGGATAAAGACGGGCAAGTAATTGGAGTTGTATTTGCCACTCTTGATCATGATGAGCACGGAAAAGTTGGACTATTTGTACCGATTGAGGAATATTATAAAACCCAAAAATGATTGCAGAAAACCCGCTTAGCATTTGCTAAGCGGGTTTTCTTTTATTTCTCTCGGCTGTGCTGAAATAACACTCGTTTGCGCTTGTTTTACTATCGCATTATTGCGGTTCTCTCAGATGGAACCTGTTTATCCTCTCACTTAACACCGATTTACTCTTGCTTGGCTGCAATTCTCTCGGTTAGAACTGAATTACTCTCGCACAGCACTCATTTATCTACTTTTAAATATTTCTCCCGCCAAACAACTCGTTCTTTTTCGTTTAGCTCGTTTTCCAGTGTTTCATCCCATTGGTCAAGGAATGTGTTCCAGACTCGAGCGTATAGGAGATCCTCTGATTTATTGTACAAAACAAATTCAAAGCAAGGAACATCATCCACATATAGTTCAGAGTCGGAGACAATTTCAGAAACTACCGTTTGAAGTTCGCTATCCACTATCTCCATTCGGTTTGCTTGAAGAGCATCTATAAGTACCGCATCGTCCCACTTTATTCTAGCCTTTTTCTCCGGGGCATAACGATAGAGGTTCAATGCTTCCTCCCCATCCAGTGCAGGTTTTATTTCCCCCTGCAAAAAAATGTGATGACTTGGGCTATAAATTAGATTTTGACTGAGGGCATCTAGTTCTTCTTCAAAAATTCCATCCTCAAGTTGTTGGATCCCTTTTTCTGTTAGTGTAAATACGTGTTCTTTTTTTTCGATTAAACGAGTTCTCTTCATAATATTGACCAAGTCTTCTATAAATAGCTGGTCCACAAGTAGTATCTCACTGATTTGCTTAGCAGTTGTCATTTTTGCTTTTTGGCAGGTTATCAACATCATTTTCATTAAAACATCCATTTTTATACGTTTTACAGGTTTGTATTCTACTTCAATTGTATGAAGTGGAATCGTCCACGCATTGGATGAAACTATCTTAGCTTGAATATTTTGCTGTAATTCCTTTTTAAGACGTTTCTCTAGTTCAATCATTTTATTATACTCCTATAACCAAATTGCTATTTTTTCCTATTCCCTTGTGGGTCGGTTAGACCGTTTTTATCTTTTACAATTTGAAGCAAGCGGCCATACATTTCTCTAGAAGTTCTTTGTTTTGCCCGTTTGGTAAACATCTCGGAACTCCCGACTAAAACAAGCAGCTCTCTCGCTCGTGATAATGCCACATTTAAGCGACGATAGTCATTGGCAAATCCAATGTCTCCACTCTTTTCTTGATTGTTCCTTACCATACTTAATAGAATGACATCCATTTCCATCCCTTGAAACTTATCTACAGTTCCTGTTCGGAAGGTCAAATGAGATAAGTTCACCTGTTGCCCTATAAGACGGTCAATTCGTTTGACCTGTTCTCCATAAAAACTAATGACCCCAATACTTTTACGTTCATCTGGGTTCATTCTTCCTTCTTTTTTAGCAATTGCTGTAGCTTCATTCAAATCTATAAGTACATCACCGATAGCGTCTAACTCTGCTTGGTTGAACCTACTTTTCCCATCTTTCATTCGCTCTTCAAAATAGGCTTTTTCATTTGGCATATCTAGCCATAGCAGATGGTCTCTTCTATTTACATAGCGCGATTCCAATAGGTGATCGCGTGCAGAATCTGAATCGACTAGCCCACACTGCAGTCGATAATTTTCTTCCTCATAAAATGGTGTGATTGTCTCCATGATGCTTTTATGCATTCTATATTGAATAGCTAGCATTGTTTTACTCATCTTAGGTAAATTTTTGAATAAACGTTCAAATAAGGATTCCTTCAAAAGCTTTTTTAACTCATCTTTTTCTTCAAGACTTTCACTTTCTTCTAGAATTGCCTGTAGTGTTTCATCTAGCGTATCCTCCCCAACAAGTGGTGGAAGCTGATGATGGTCACCTACCAATATTATTTTCTTCCCTTTTAACATTGGTAAAAGCAATTCAGGTGGTGTCGCTTTTGAAACCTCATCTATAATAACTACATCAAATACAGGGTAGTTTTCCATAAATTCTTTACGAGCAGATGCAACGCATGTTGTTCCAATCACATTGGCATGGCGCACGTAAAGTTTACGAATTTCATCAAGATCGTGTTCATTTGCTTCTTTTAATAATGAATACCATTCTTTTTGGATCGCTTGGGTGATTGGGAGGTGGTCCTTCTCTAGCTTAAGTTTTACTATTTCCTCTTCAGTTTCCTTTATCGCTTCAACTGTTTTTGCGAGTGCATGTTCAGGGTTTTGAAGCAGAATTTCATCTAAAGCTTTTAGTGTACGCTCTTGCTCTAAACCATCTGCATTCACTTGTTTAGTTTTTATTTCATTTTCTTGAAGAATCGCTTCAATCTCCTCTAGTTCCTGAGCCAATTTTTGTAAATGAGACTTTTTCGTTTCTAGTTGTTCCAGATAGCTTGTAACGGTTTCATCCGTTTTCTTCAATGCTAAAATAGAGTCCTCCAGCTCGAATTTTTTGTCTTTTAATTCTGATGAGGTCGATAGTAAATCGGTTGTATCCATTTCTGTTTCTAGCTGATTCACTGTTCTTTGCAAAAGCTCAAGCTGATTTTTTTGACTAGTTGCCTTATTAACTAATTCACTTTTGAGTTGTTGAAGCGCTAATTGCTCCCTGCTAGTATCGCTAACCACCTGTGTTTTAATCGTTTGAAACTTTTTTATAGAACTATTTTTTGCCAACTGAACGGCCGATTTCTGCTTCATAACAAATTTTTCTCTCACATAGAGTCCTTCTAGTAAAATTGCTAATTTCTCTGTAGTAAGATCGTCATCGCCAGAAGTCATCATATTCTTTAAACGATTCATAAATTGATGAATTTCCTTTATCGTATACGAGGAATCAAACAGGATACCACTTCTCCCAATATTATTGCGAACATTTTCCACGGGAAATTTGTATTTTCGAAGTAACTTTTCCACGTAATCTATTGCAGCTAATAGGCGAGCGTTTAAATCCTGCCAATCAGCGAAGGTTTTAATATGATCAATTAGTTCATCTAACTCCGCAATTTGCTGTTGCAGGGACATTGAAAGCTCCAAACCATATTCCACCATTTGACTTTTTAGCTGGTCTATTTTCCGAATCGAATCTATTTCTTTTTGGAACATTTCTAGACGATTTAGTTTCACTTGCGTACTTTCGTATTTTTCTCTTGCTTCTTCCATAGTTGACTCTATTATGTTTAAGGAATCTATTGCCTCTCGATATGAAAGGTGGTTTTGTATTACTTTTGTTTCAATCTGCAACTGTTCTATCTTTTCCAGCAATTGATCTCTTGAAGGGTTCGAATCAACGAACTCTTCCATAGTATTTATCTCATCTGTTAAAGTTTCTAACTTTTTTCGTTCTTTCAGAAGATTCGCTTCGAGATTTTCACGGTCTTTTTTCAATAAAACCAATGTCTTTTTTAACTGTTTAATCTCTTCTATTCTTACTTCGAGTTCCACTTTTGCATCCGCTTTTTGTACAATAGCTTTATTTAGTAATATTTGTTCCTTACTAAGCACTTCAATTTGAAGCTCACATCCAGCTATTTGTTTAAGAAGTTGGCCATCTTTTAAAGTATGCTCGTCCAGTTCTTTTTGTAAAGCTGCTAAAGTTTGTTCTTTCCAGTAATGTCCTACGTTTTCTTCTATAAACTTCTTGCCTTCTTCTTCAATACTTTCCGTCCTACCAAATCGTAAAATACGAATTTCTTTGTTTGAAAGTAATCTACTAAGAGCATTGTCTACTGCCAAATTAGACTGGGACGCTACAAGTGTACGTAAGCCTGCCTTGGCATTTTGCTGACATATTTCAGAAATTACGGTCGTTTTTCCAGTTCCGGGTGGACCTTGAATAACAAACAAATCCTCTGCAGACATCGCACCTATAACAGCTTCTTGTTGGAATTCGTTTAGCTGATTATGAAATTCCAATTCCTTACGCTTTGCGTTCATGCGAATGGTCGGGCGATCCTCAAATAAGATTTTCTCGAGGTTTGGATTGGCAGCAAAGCCATTTTGTAAATCTTCAAATCCTTTACGGAGACGTCTTATTTGGCTGAGGGATGCGAAATTGCTGAATACCGCTTCTTTCGACTTAGGATTCCACTCGTTTTTTCTTGCAATCTCACGAAATTTAGGTTTGATCTCTATTTCTATTGTTTGTTTTAGTCGATCTGCTTTCAAGATATCGCCTACGTCATTTTGAAATCCTTTTAACGTTACACTAAGTCCTCTTAGATTTTTCCATTCGTTAGCATTCATCATGCAGCCATGCAATGTCATACGACTAAAATCCGCATTGAAAAAAAGTTTAGAATAGGGACTCGTGATATCTGCGATATCTGCATTACGCTCTTGAATCTTCAAGTAACCTTCCCAGCTAGATATTCTTTTTTTCACATACTCTGAACGTTCTTCTGCAACAGGAAGATCTTGAATTTTGGTGTGCAAAGCAAGGGGCATTCCTGCTCCGTTATTTTTAGCGGTAACAAAAGTCAAAGTAACTGGAAGACGGCGATTATTACGTACAGGTACTTTAGGACCTCTAACATAAAGACCCGTTGCAAGTAAGCCGTCCTTTTGCAAGATACACTCCATCACTACTACTCGACTATTTACTTTTTCAGCTAACTTATCGTTTGTAACATTATCAAAATAAACGGAAAGAGACGTATTTCCATGATTATTTACCGGTCGCTTTTCAATATGTACTTCAAAAGAACTCTGTATGTTAAAAAAGGCATGTTCATCAGTTGACCATTCCTGAATTCCTTTGCGCGCCTTATTTGTAATCATTAAATTGCAGCGCATCGTTTTAACTAAGGTTGCTGATTGGCTCATGAACAAACCTCCTTTATAATGTAGCGTTTATATTTTGTCCAACCTATCTATGTTATCATTTTTGCGCGAGAAATTGCATAATCCAACTTATCTATATTTTTCTAAAACTATTTCTATTTAACTCCAATAGGATTTATGTCATAAATATGAATATTTTGTGAACTATTTATTGCTAACTCTATGAATGTTTATTATGATAGACTTACAGTTTTTAAGTTGAAAATTCTAAAAATTGAATATTTTTTAGGAGGAAAGTGGATGGCGAATAATATGGAAAGTGCTTTAAATACGGTGAAACCCCTAGAAAAAAAGAAACAAATGTCAAAGAAAGTGTCAGGTTCAAACGAAACGAAGATTCCTAACTATTCCGCAATTGCAGAAAGTACAGAATTCAAGACCTTGAAAAGGAAAAAAAATAAGTTTATTTTACCGATGACAATATTTTTCCTACTCAGCTACATTTTGTTACCAATTCTGACCTCTTATACGACTGTATTAAATAACAATGCATTCGGAGATATCGCTTGGGTATGGATTTATGCACTTGCCCTCTTTGTAATGACATGGGCATTATGCATGATTTACGTGCGTAGAGCTAATGACTTTGATAAAGAAGCTGAGAAAATTTTTGAAAAAGAGAAGGCTGGTGATTATGAATGAATGCAATAGGATTATCATTTTTTGTAGGAATAGTAGGACTAACCTTATTTGTTACATATATCGCCTCCAAACGAACAAATTCAGCAAGTGAATTTTATACAGCTGGTGGAGGATTATCTGGTTGGCAAAACGGGATTGCGATTGCTGGAGATTACTTATCAGCTGCTTCCTTTTTAGGTATCGCAGGGGCAATCGCACTTTTTGGTTTCGATGGTTTCTTTTATAGTATTGGATATTTAGTAGCTTACTTGGTCGTGTTGTATATTGTAGCTGAGCCACTTCGAAATCTCGGAAAGTATACCCTCGCTGACATGATCACAGCTCGTTTCGATCAAAAGAAAATTCGTGCAGCAGCAGCAATTAGTACATTGACGATTGTTTTATTTTACATGATTGCACAGCTTGTAGGTGCAGGCGCACTTATTCAATTATTGTTAGGAATCGATTACTGGATTGCCGTACTATTAGTGGGCGTTATGATGACCATTTATGTACTTTGGGGTGGAATGGCCGCTACTAGTTGGGTACAAATTATTAAAGCGGCTTTGTTAATGGTCGGAACAGTTCTAATTTCTTTCTTGGTATTATGGGAATTTGACTTTAATATTTTAGGGATGTTTACCGAAATGAAATCCGCCACCGCTAATGGTGAAGCTTATTTACATCCCGGAGTGAAGTATACAAATGGCTTAGATACGATATCTATGATGATTGCATTAGTACTTGGAACTGCTGGTTTACCACATATATTAATGCGTTTCTTTACTGTAAAAGATGCAAAAACTGCTCGTAGCTCGGTTGTTTACGCTACTTGGATTGTAGGGATTTTCTACGTATTAACTATTTTCTTAGGATTTGGTGCTGCTGCAATGGTAGGTTCTGATGCAATCAAAGCTGCAAATCCCGCTGGAAATATGGCTGCTCCATTACTTGCTCAAGCTTTAGGTGGAGATATTCTGATGTCGTTTGTTTCGGCAGTTGCATTCGCTACCATTTTGGCAGTTGTCGCAGGTCTTGTTTTATCGGGGGCATCCGCATTTGCACATGACTTATATGGACAAATTATTAAAAAAGGAAAAGTAACAGAAAAAGAACAAATGAATGCGGCACGCCTTGCTTCTGTTGGAGTTTCTCTATTCTCCATTTTGTTAGCTTTAGGTGCACAATCTATGAACGTGGCATTCTTAGTTTCCCTTGCATTTTGTATCGCAGCAAGCGCCAACCTTCCAGTAATCATTTACACAATTTACTGGAAGAACTTTAATACAACTGGTGCTTTGACGGCAATTATCACTGGTCTGGTTACTGCACTTGTACTCGTTGCCCTAAGCCCTAACCTTTGGTCTGCTGACGGCTCGATGGCCTTTACAGGGGAAGCTCTCTTCCCATTGACTAATCCTGCTTTAGTCTCGGTTCCTCTCGGATTTTTAGGTGGTTGGATCGGAACATTGATTGGAGCCCGTGCAGACCAACGAAAATATGCCGAAGTCGATGTAAAAGCAAATATTGGGTTGAAGTAATATATTTATCTCTATGTAAAAAACCGATTCCTCGTGGGAATCGGTTTTTACTCATTTTGCGTCTGGAAACACTCTTTTTACTGTATCGGTGAACTCGTCGAAGAATCCTTCAACTGGTTCATTTGCTCTAACTCTTTCTCCGTATTCATTAAACTGTTTTGTAAGATCAGGGTTTGCGGACACATATACATTGTTGAAGCTAGCATCTTCAGCCTTTGCTGCATCTGAAATTTTAGTTTTTAGTTCTTCCGTTTCATTTACACCTTCTTTAAGTTCAACTGCCACGTATGCATTATTGTCCGTTACGAGTACATTTGCTGATTTTACTTCTTCCAATTCTGTGATTTTATTTGCTACTTCATCCGCCAGTTCAACATGTGCATTTGTAGCATCATTGTTTTCTGTACCATTTCCTGTTGCAGCATCATTGTTACCATTATCGTTATCATTCACATCTTCATCAATCATATCATTGTTTTCTGTTGCGTTATCCGCATTGTCAGTTGCCTTATTGTCATTATTATTCGTTCCGCATGCAGTCAGTAAACCGATGAGTAGCATCATAAACACTATTTTCATTAAGTTATTCATCTAATCTTTCCTCCTTATAATTTGCTATACAAATAGCTTGTTCAATTTAAAGTGAAATATGCGAAACTTCGTAAAAATGAAGTTAATTTCTGCTATAATTTATATAATTCAAAATAGAGGGAGATTATTAAAATGAGTATGGATATTATCAAAAAGCTTGAGGCATCATACGAAGAAATGGTCAGTATTCGACGCTATTTACATATGCATCCCGAAGTATCTTTTCAAGAAACTGAAACAGCAAAATATATACAAAAATTCTATACAGACTTAGAAATACCATTCCAAGCAGATGTTGGTGGTAATGGAGTAGTTGCACGAGTAAAAGGCGCATTACCAGGGAAAACTGTTGCTTTGCGAGCAGATTTTGATGCTCTTCCGATACAAGATGAAAAAAATGTTCCTTATAAGTCTACTGTACCAGGTGTAATGCACGCATGCGGTCACGATGGACATACTGCTACACTGCTTATTCTCGCTCGCACAATAAATGAATTTAAGGACCAACTGGCAGGTGAATATGTCTTTGTCCATCAGCATGCAGAAGAATATGCTCCAGGTGGTGCTAAACCAATGATTGAGGCTGGCTGTTTAGATGGAGTTGATGTAATTTTTGGTACCCATTTATGGTCTCAAACTCCCCTAGGAACCGTCGAATATAAGAGTGGTCCCATTATGGCGGCGGCAGATCGTTTTTCTATCACTGTTCAAGGTAAAGGTGGACACGGGGCAAATCCGCATGATACAAAGGATTCTATCGTAGTAGCTTCACAATTAGTTGGTAACTTGCAACAATTAGTTTCAAGACGTGTGAATCCTACTGAGTCTGCAGTACTTTCTGTGGGATCTTTCATAGCAGACAATGCATTTAATATTATCGCAGACACTGTGAAAATGACGGGAACCGTGCGCACATTTAAACCCGATGTGAGAGACTTAATGGAAAATGAATTAAAACGTGTAATTGAAGGTACATGTTATACAGCAGATTGTTCTTATTCTTTCCTATATGAAAGAGGTTATCCCCCTGTAATTAATCATAAAGATGAGACAGAGTATTTAGCTGAGATTGCAAGAACTGTTCCTGGAGTCAAAGAAGTGAACGAATCCGAATTATTGATGATTGGAGAGGATTTTGGTTACTATTTAGAAGAAATACCAGGTACTTTCTTCTTTACAGGTGCTATGCCAGATGGCGATGTATACCCCCATCATAGTCCAATGTTCGATTTCGATGAACGCGCAATGCTCCTAGCAGCAAAAACGTTAGGAATGGCTGCGATTAATTTTCAATATAAATAGTAAATAGCACAATTTAAAAACCGCATTAGAAGGATACTCTAATGCGGTTTTTGATCATTTAATTTTTAATTACAAACTCATCCGATAACGGCACCATGTTTTCTATAATTTTCTTACCTTCCCATGTTGTAAGCTTTAATGTGTACCCTTTCACATATGCAGGCGTGTTTAGTTTTGTAGACATTTGCATTGTTTTGTTTTTAGGAATTGTTCTAGAAGAATGCGAAGAAGCCACAACATTACCTTCCTCATCTAGAAGTTCCAACAGCATGAGGATATCTTGGTTTTTATTCTGTTTATTAAAAACTTCAACATTTGCAGTTATCTTTTCATTAGGTAATAATTTTTCGATTACATTGTTCTTTTTACCAACAAATGTTGCTGTTATGTCTGAAGCGTACTCGGGTTTATTTACCCAATGAACTCTATACTCCTTTACAGACTTTCCATCTGTTGCCGAAACTTGAATAATCGATGTTTCTTCACCTTCTATTATGTTAACTAGTGCTTCAGGCTGATTGGCTTCTGCTACTAAGCTACTTTTATCTTTTGCAGAAACCGTATATTCCTGCAATCCTGGCGTGAAATTAGTTAATAATTCTCCATCCACCTGAATAGACGCTAATGTGGAATCTGTCTCAGGGATTGCGATTTCGTGCAGTTCACTTCCAAGTGCATAGTAAATACTACCGTTTGCTCCCACCGTCATATTATTCATAAAGTCTTCTACAAGTACTTTATGCGACAAAGTTTCCGGATCAATAGCTATAAGTTTACGTGATAATGTTGTATATAGCATTCCATCTGGAGCCCATTGTAGTCTGTACGGTAACCATTTACTACTATTATATAGACTCGGACGAATTACTTTACTTTTAACAATTTCTTTCGTATCGGGATTCATCGCAAAAATTGTTCCATCAATTGCTCCCCATAGGTTTCCATCAGGTCCAAATGACAGTTCTCCAATCATCCTAGGTGTTTCATCTATTCCAGGGATCTCTGGAGTAAACTCTTCTATTTTTTGTCCTGTTTTAACATCCCATACGAATATTTTTGCTTCTTTAGCTTTTGGATCAATACCTAGACCGCCCCAAACAGAAGTACTTCCATATAGCTTCCCGTCTTTATACGCCAATCCAATAATACTTTGATCTTGTACAACATTACGATATTGCGACCAAGTGTCCGTCTTTTCATCAAAAATTGCTAGGACACCACCTAAAACTCCATAGTCAGGCACAGTTCCAACAAACAATTTGTCATCCCCAGATGTAATTGTAAATGGTCGATCTTGATGGTCTGTAATATCGTACTCAAAATTAGGATTACTATTTAAATCTACTGGCTTTAGCGGGTCATAACTATACATTATTGCCCCAACATAGGTACCATAGTAAACTTTCCCATTTAAGAATCCGATGCCTTCAGGTTGTGCAAAAGATGGTATATTTACTTCAATTTCATCTGTAAAAGGATTATATATACTCAATCCACGCTGGTAGCCACCCATATATAGTTTTCCATCTTCTCCACTATGAAGCGCTTGAATCGCCACTGCTTGTGAAGATATATCAAGTTCAACAAACTCAACTGTATTGCTAGTTGGATTATATAGAATATATTCTCCGTATTGAGTCACCATAGCCAATATTGTTTCACCGCTCTTTAAGTTTATCCACTCCATGTCTTTTACACGCACCGTGTCAGGTAACAACGGAATACCTTCAATTACCTTTGATTCATTGAGATCAAAATCATATTGGAATAATTCATTTTTAAATTTGTAGTAAATAATATTCTCATTTAGAGGTGATGGTTCTGAAATCATATTGCTATAACTAAATGTATTAAGTATTTCATTCGTTTCTAAATCGAGGACAAGCATAGTTATGGATCCAACTGAAACTAATAACTTCCCATTTACGACAAACATATTTTCAATCATTCCATCTTGACCGGAATGTCCTTCAATAATTACCTCTTCTTTCTCACCAGTAATTCTGTCTATTTTGAATAGATGCTTTGTAGTTCCAATGCCTACATATATATATTTATCCGTTACAGCTATACCTCTCGCATACTGCTGGCCTTCTTTGACATTTCCATAATCTTTGAATTCACCAGTAGCGATATCATATTCAAAAACACTAGCATGTGGATACGTCGATCCGTAGATCTTTCCATCTGTTGAAGCTTCTAGATCCCATACCCATGCATCTGAAGGGTTCGCACCTAATTCCTCCACTACCTTCTGTTCAGGTAAATAGCGATATAGCTTGCCATCAGCTGTCCCAGCAAAATAGACATTCTTATCACTTCCTACTGTCATTGCCCATAGAGCTTCCGTATCCGCAATCACTTGCGAAAACTTAAGTTCACCCGTTTCCGCGTCTAGTACAGAGAATGTCCCTGGAAGCCCATTAGAATGATAATATACTTCATTCTCACCTAGGGAATTTTCTTGAATGACGGAAGCTTGTCCTAGTTGAACTTGTACCATTTCTCCATGATTAACAGGAGTTTCATAGTTTCGATCCAAAGGTACATCTCCTACCTCTAATTCCCATGTCACATCATCAAAATATGCCTTAGTTAAACTTATTCCTCCAGAATAAAAAGCTAACCTGGCATAGGCAGCATTCTCAGGAACGTCAGTAAACACTTTTAGTTCCGTCCACTTATTTTTAGGAAGGTTACCAAATAGTTCTACTTTCACTTTGTCTCTAATTTCTTTGTTATTGCTGTCATAATAGTGAACTTCGTATACAATATTATGAGTTTGTGATTCTACATTTGTCATAACTTTCGCCAAATAGGACTTTCCTGGAATTACTGCAACTTTTTCACTCAATACTCTTAGTCCTGCTTTATCGGATCCATCCTCAAACTTTAAACTTTGAGTGCCACTATTAAATTTGTCAGTGCTTAATGAAACTCCAGGCGTCCCACTATCTGGTGTCCACCCAGTAATAGTTATCTCATCTTCTAGAGGCATTTCAAAACCTGAATTTACAATTCCATTTGATATCTCTTCAGCTTGCTGCGACACTATTTTTTCAATTGAATCTTCCTCAGCAAAAGTGGTGGCAGGTACAGAAGGTAATAGACCTATCACTACCATTGTGCAAATAATCGTATGTCCAATTAATCGATAATTATTTTTCAAAACGATTCACCCCTAATAATTTTTTTGTATTGCAAATATTAAAAGCATAAGTGCCTATACTTTGCCGTTGCTGAGAATCTTGAAGTGAATCATAGCAAACACTTAAGCTAGAAGGATAGGGAGGTACTTATTTTCCTAGTCCTCCACAATTACAAACAGAATATTAAGAAAATTAATCTCGCAAATAAGTAATCTAAGTTCCTTTACAATTCTTTTAAATAAATTCCATACTTTTTCCAAGGTTTAAAATCTAGCTTTTCATAGAACTCAACTAGAATTGTCCAATCAATAATAATTGTCTCTATATCTCTTTCTTGTAAATAAGCCATAGCCGCTTCTACAACTTCTAGACCATACCCCTGTTTTTGCTCAAGTGGGTCGATACCTAATGGTCCAATTCCACCAATCTCCTTTTCAAACAAAGGACTCCAATATACATTTTGTGCAATAGATGGTGATAACGCATCATTCATCCTACAGAATCCAATAATGTTTCCATTTTTCTTTGCCACGACAAACTCTCTTCCTGTTCCTCCCATCTCAAAGTATTTAATCGCCTCGTACTCCCATCTTCCCGGAAAACATCTTTTTAAAAATGATAAAAAATCTTCTTTCTCTCCAATTGAAAGTATTGAAAAGGATGCTGAGCTGTTTTCAGGAAAAGGATATTTTTTAAACATATGATTAATTAAGTCAAATATATTTATTTTATTGTAGTAACCAAATTTCTCAAACCATCGTTGAACTTCAGAATATTCGTCAGGAATTCCTGAAAAATAATGAAAAGGGTCTCCAGCGAGCTGTAATACTTCTGCACCATTCTCTATCAAAGCTGCTTCGGCATGTTTCAGTAAAGTAGTACCTATACCATGTCCACGATGCTCACTGTCTACTAAAAGAACTTGAATCCATCCTCTTTTCGAATCCATTACGACTGGTGTATTTTCTCGCCACATTTTGGAGACTACAAATCCAATAACTTTCCCATTACTATCTTCCACTATAAATGACCCTTGCTCTAAGACATTGACATCTGCAAAGCTATTTTGAATAAATAACTCTTTACGCATTGGAAAATGAGTACCCAATTCGTTGTTCCAAAGTGATATTAATTCATCTACACGAATTCTATCCCATGGTATCAGTTTCATAACAGTCTCCTTTTCTAAAAGTACTCTATAAATTTTCCCCAAAAGTTTCTTCCATTCGTTTAATTGGGTCATCCTCCATCTCAGAGCTCCAATTTAATACCTGTCCGCAATTTAATAGTTCCTTCTTCAATATTTCATACTCCACGTCTTGAGCAGAAGTTTTATTCCTAATAGCAAGTGCTGCTGCGATTGCTGCAGACTGCCCTAAAATCATAAACACCGGTTCCATTCGAATAGAACCATAAGCGATATGCGAACTGGACAAACAAACGGGAACTAATAAATTGGTACATTCATCAGCTTTTGGACGAATAGATTGATAGGAAATTTCATACGGTGAAATTGGTACTTGCACGTCTCCTTCGTTCATACATCTACCATCTATAACAACCCGCCGACAGTTATGGGAGTCCATATGAAAGGAAGCCAGTCCGATAGAATCATTAACGAATTCTTGTTTTAAACAATTTCGATCTGTCATAACATAATCAGAAATCATTCTTCTAGCTTCTCGGATATATAACTGATGTGGCCAATGTCCTGTTCGCTCAAATTCATCTTTAGGTAGTCCCCATACAGAGACTTCATCGCGAATTGATTGTGGAACTTCAGGTTCATTTGACAAGAAATACAATAACCCCAGATCATAATTCAAGTGGTCTTGATATATTTGTTCACGTTTTTCATAACTACCTTCTGGCCAATCGTAATTCATTCCAATATTATCCGTTGAAATAGCTCCATGATTGTTTAAATCAGATTTACCATTCGGCAGTGCAGTATGGAGTTTCATCGCATCCCAAACACCCGCTTTGATGTATCGAAGTAGCAATTGATACCGGTGTGAATCGTAGACAGGGGGTTTCGGAAAAGGGATACGATTAGTCTCATCTTTCGTTAAACAAATACGAAAATTATAAGCTTGAATTCTATGATCTCCCTGCCCCTGAAAACCAAGTGAATGCTGACTGTTTTCAGTAATTCCTGGCAACAGCCCAGACTCTGGCAGACCTTCCACGACATACGGGTCTATCCACTTTTCAAACTTATGATGCGGTGCACCAAATTGCACACCATTGTATATTTCTTTATAGGTAGAATTGGATTCTCGGCCTACAAAATAGGAAACTCCAGCGAGCGCTAGTAAATCACCTTCGTATGTACAATCCAGGAAAATCTTCCCCTTATATGAATTACCGTCCTCCATCTGTATTTCAGAAATATTTGTTTGATTTTTCTTCACTTCTTTTAAATGTTGTCTATAATAGACCGGAATATCAAACTTTTCAATCCATTGATCAAACACTTGCCGAGCAACTTTTGGCTCAAACTTCCATTGCTTTTGTTTATCATAATAATGTGCGATTGCATCGTAAAATTCTCTTGAGAGCCCTCCGACTGCATGCTCTGCACCAAGATCTGTCGCTCCTAATCCACTTGTTGTCATCCCACCGATATTGTCACTGAATTCTGCAATAACAACACTCAGACCCATTCTTTTCGCTTGAACTGCTGCAGTTATTCCAGCAGGAGTCCCTCCATAGATAACCAAATCCTTTTCAATCACAGCCGGGTCTTCCTTTTTTTCAGTTGGCACATAATAATGTAGATTGTTAAAATCCATTAATAAGACCTCCTTTTACTACTTCTTTTTATTTGCCAATGCTTCCCCACTCTTTTGCATAAATTTTGTTTAACAGTCGAAGATGGTGAATATAAAATAGTGTCATCTCTTTTAGAGAAAAAGAATTATAGTTATCCTTCCTTTGAAGCACTAACAATGATTCTATTTCTGATAACTCAATAGTGGATAAATACTTATCTACTTCCTTGAGTTCAGTGGAAATTTGTTTTGAATTCGCATATTCCATCACTTTTTCTGGGTCAACAACTCGTGCTGGAAATAGCGGGACATTCCATTTAGTATATGGAGAAATTAATTTTTCTAAATCTAATAGCATCTGTCGAAAAGTTTCTTTTTCATCCTGGAAAACAGAGAAGTACTCTTCTAATACACTCTCAAGCTCTTCGCCCCATGCTACACGCGAGTATAAGTAATTATTCAAATGATGAATCCATTTCCAAGGATAATTAGCACTTACTATCTGATTTGCTTGCTTTCGATGTATTGGAACAATTAAATTTAATACACCTTGGACTTGCAATTGTTTATAATCCTCTAAATCACTTGCTATTCTAGTAAGAAGGGGCGGAAAAAGCTCACTTAACATAAAGTGATCACTATAATATTCTAAGACTGTTAATGAACGTCCCTTGCTATATGCTTGGGTGTTCCAATCCTCTAAAGTACGTTTTGCCTTGACTTGGTTAGGTTCCCTGGAATGTAGTGAATTGGAGTAATCTCTCCCCCAATATGCGTATAAGACATCTACTTCAGCAGATACTTCCGTTTTCTTCCTTTCGAGCATGTACCAAGAAAGTCCGGCATTATAAACAATATATTCAACCTCGACCGCTAAGTCAGCAGCCTTTAACGATGAATTTAGTCTTTCCGTAAAACGAATATAATTAGATAAAAATCCATCTGCATTTTTTTCTTCTATTCCTACATCCTCTGGCCATAGCGAAATTCTTGTTATTACTTCCTCCTCATTACAAATCGATACTATTTTATTAATCACTTCATCTTGAAGCTCTACATTTTCCGCAAAAAACTCTAGGTTCTCGTAATTATCTATCTGATTATTTTCTTTTTCTTTTTGAATTATGCCAAGTAAATACTTTAGGCTATGCCCTCCTAACGTTACTTGAACATCACGTTTTTTTAACTCGGATCTAACGTAGGATTTTATTTCATCCCACAAAAATAAAGTAAAGAAAAATTCATTTTGACCGTTTTTCACACCCCAATCAATGAGGGAGTTTATGTACCCAGGGTCATTTATCGTTTCCAAAATATTTCCTCGCCTAACAAACATCGGTTCGTGGATAAATAATTTCTTTTTCTCACTATGTTTTTGTTCTACTATTTCCTCTTTATCCAAGTGAATCCACTGATAGCCCAAGTATTTTTTACAATACGAGTACACTCCGTATAAAAGGGCTCTAGGTTCATTTCCAATAATCCACAAGTCTTCGCCAGCTGAAACGAACGCGAAGCCATCAGCATTAATATTCGGAACATTTTCTGTCGAAATCATTTCCCGGTATTGAATAGTAGTAATTAAGATAATTCTTATATCAGCTTCATTTGCTTCTGAAAGATAGGTTTTATCATGTATGGAGCTTTCATAGCCAGCTTTTTCTACTAGCCTTTTTAACTCTTCGACTGCAAATAGAATAGTCTCGTGACTTTGACAATAAATTATTTTCAGCACAATTATTAACACCTTTCTTAGAAAATCAGCAGACGACGCCACTCTGTAGCCAAATCCCCCAAAGTCCTTCTAAACAATTAGTAGCTTTTATATATCATTTAGTATGACCGCTTTTTTCAGTTCACTCGACTCGTAAGCAGCTAAAGCGACTTCTAATGATTTTAATCCATCGAATCCAGTTATCGATGGCTGTTTACCTTCTCTTATGCAATTAACGAAGTCCAAAATTAAGCCGAAGTCCATATCATTACCAAAGAAATGGTGTTCAAGCGATTTCTTTCCGTTAGAAAAAATTCTAAAATGCTCTTTAAAAGCATCTACCTTCACAGTTTCTTTTGTACCAATTACTTCAATTGTGACATCTCCCCAAGTTGGATATTCAGTAAATCGGGACCAGCTTGCATCATGGGAAGCAATGACACCATTTGCAAATTCTAATGTTAGTAAGCCAACGTCATCAATATCTATATTATGGAAGTATGAATCGACGTAAGATTTCACCTCTACAACTTCCTCGTTTAAATACCAGCGCATTATATCCACCATATGCACTGTATGATCTAATACCGCTCCCCCACCTGATTGAGCTTCATCTATAAACCAACCACCTGGATTTTGGCCTCGATTTGTTGTCCGAAAGGCTAGTATTTCTCCTAACTCACCTTGATCAATTATTTTTTTAAGTTCCTGAATTGGAGAGCTAAATCGAACTGGATAAGCAATTTGCAACGTAACATTATACTTTTTACAAGCTTCAATCATCTCTTTAGCATCTTGAACATTCGTTGCGATAGGCTTCTCACACAAAATATGTTTCTTTGCTTTTGCAGCATTTAATACCATCTCTTTGTGACGACTATTTTCACTACAGATAATTACAGCGTCCATATTGAGGTTTAAAAAATCTGCCTGATTAGAATAATAGGGCACATTATATTTAGCAGACACCTCTTTGCCTCTGTTAATATCTTCATCAAAAATAGCCGCTATCTCTACATGAGGGATTTTCTCTAAGCTATCTGCATAGCTAAAAGCATGCATATGGGCAAAGCTCATTATTCCAATCTTCATTTTTGAGCACCTCCATTCAATAGTTTTTGGAAGTCTTCTAATTGTAAAATCATTTTTTCATCTAAAACCCTAGCGGAGTTTAGGATAGCATCTGCCGAATAAGTTAATGGAGATTTCGTCTTATCGTTTGGAATTATCGGTTTCATTTGATCACTATCAAATTCAACAATATTTTTTATGCCACTCCATTCAAGTTCTATTTTCTCTTGATCACCGACAGTATATTCGATATGTGCCATTGTTCCGTTCTCAAAATTTATCATGATGATAATATGCCTTGGAACTTTGGATGAATCAGTTTTCTTTATATGAATATCTTTTAGTTCCCCAAACAAAGAAGAAAATAAATATAATTCTCCAGCCATCGATGATTGAAGACTTTCTTTTCTACTAGTGCGTCTAAATCTAAAAACTCCTCTTGGATGAGTTTCATTTTTTACGATTTTGAAGAAACTTTGGAAAAATGGAAAGGCTTCCAATTCAAAATAAACGAAGACTTGATCGTTCCTATGCTTCTCCATTAATAAGCTGTAAGGCAAATATATATTTTCTTTTTTTCTTGCTATAGCTTTTTCATATTCAGTCGCAGCTACTACGTAATTCGTATTTTCATTACTACTACCTGAAATTTCATCTAGAGACTTTAATATGGTTGGATTTGCTAAAGTGGAGTGAGTATCTAGTTTTTCTATATTGCAGAAAATAATATTAGCGATGGTTTCCGCCCTCCTCATTTAACAATTTTCTTAAACGATTAACAGCCTCTTCATTTGCCAACTTCGCATCATCTACACCTTCATACTCTATCGATAACCATCCATTGTATTGAACTTCCTTTAAACCATTTACAATATACTCAAGATTTACTTTCCCATCGCCTGGAATCACACCGATTAATTCGATACCCTGTGTCGACCGAAAACCAATCAACTGCTCTTTGTCTACTTTTTCACGAAAATCTTTGAAGTGAACATGAACTATCTCCTTTTTCAATTGTTCAAATGCTTCCTCCGGAGGCTCATGAACGAGCAAAAAATTCCCTGTATCAAATGTCGATTTTACATATGGACTATTAACGTTTTGAATTATATTTTTCACTTGAGCACTTTTTCCCGCTAATAAACCATGGTTTTCTAGAGCAAGATACACGCCTTCTTTTTCAGCCATCTCGGCACATTCTTTTAGACCGTTCACTATTAAGTCGGCACCGTTTTCAAAAGTCAAATTCTCATGGATATCTCCGCAAAATACACGAACTATATTAGTACCTAACTTTTTGGCAACCCGAATACCGTCTAAAACTTTAAGCACTTCTATTTCCTGCTCTTCTTTAGATTCCTTTACAAAATTATTTGATACATCATAAGCAGAAACTTGTAAATTATTTTTCTTCAAAGCCTCTTTTACTGATTTAATCTCCTCATCTTTATCGTCAGGATTTTTCCAGTAAAAATCTAATAACTCTACACCATCTAAAGTAATACTCTTTGCATAATCAATAAAATCAAGAACAGACCAGTTTTCTTTCTTTATAGTAGAAGCTAAACTGTACATACTTACACTTACCTTCATCATAATTCCGCCTTTATATTGCATTCACCAAATGTTTCATGATAAATGACAATTTATTTTCTTCGTGAAATGGATTATTCTCATGAGTGAATTGAGGATATACCTCTATTCTTTTTTCCATTGATGACAAATGATTGTACGCAGCAAATACCGTAGAAGGTGGAGTTACTGCATCTTCGAGCCCTATCGTCATTAGAGTTGGACAAGTAATTTCTTCACAGAAATGAACTGAATCTATATAACCTAAAGTGCGCATTACATTATCATATGTTTTGTATTGCGGATCAGATAGCTTAAAATAATTGACAATCTCCATATACGGTCCTAAATTCGCCACTTCTAACGCACGTTCAAAATGAGCATTAAATGGATAGTCTGCAATCACAAGATCAACATTACCAACGATTCCTGCTAAGCTAAGTGCTAATCCACCTCCCTGTGAGGAACCTGCTAATCCTAACGTAGTCAATGCTACTGGGGCATCGACAGATCTTATCCATCGTTCTAGCATAATTAGGTCCTTATAGACATTTGTATAGTAGTAATTTGTTGGTTCCTGAATCCCATTTAACATCCATCCAGGAGTTCTACTACCATTTACATATTTAGCAAAATCCGGAGAGTTTCCTTGACCACGAACGTCAAAGGAGTATACAGCTACACCTAGGGAAGTCCATTTCAAAAAATCCATCGGCAATCCGCGACTTCCAGTATAGCCATGGAAGTTTATAATAACGGGACAATTATCAACAGATTTTGGCTTTATTACAAAACCTGACAATGGTGTACCATCCCAGCTTTTAAATGTAATATCCGCAACCTTAACTGTCGGCACAGGATAGTTTCTCCACCCTACATCTACACTTGGAAGAATTGATATTAAGTCATTCTTTTGTTTCTCCCAAAATAGTTTAAAGTCCGTAGGTTTATTAGTAAGCTTCGGCTTGTATTCTCTTAGTGCTTCTATTGGTAAATCTCCAACCTGTCTTCCCATCATTTATCCCACACTATCATTTATTTAGATTTTTCATAAAATGATTCCGGCCACTCTAATTCAAAACCATCCATTCTTAGTCGCTTTTGAAATTCCACTAACATTTGTTTGTTTTCTCGAACCTCTTTGGGAATGATGTCTTTTTCTAAACAAAAAGCCACTAATGCTCCACATGCTTCTCCTATATTCCATTCCGTTGGGTGCAATCGATAACAGCCATTCGTTATATGTGTAGTTCCAATATTTTTACAACCAGCCAAGATATTATCTGCATCCTTCGGAATAATTGCTCCTAGTGGAATATGGTAAGGTAGCGCCTTAATATCAAGATATGTGCGCCCAGAAATACTAGGATGTAAATCGATACTATATGAACCTATACCAATTCGATCCTCATATAACTTCCCTATATTTCCGACATTAAATAGTGGTGAAACATCCTGTTCGACAATCGTATATTCAGCTTTTATACGTCTAGATTCTCTAATATAAGGAGCTTTCGCCAATCCATCCTCAGTCTCGAATATATCCTTACGTAACTTTAATCCCGGATATCCCTTCCCTCCATCAGGTCTTGGAGCTTCCGTTTGCAACCAATATAAAAGAGAGAGACTTAATTGTTTTGCTTGATATAAATTTTTTTCTTTTTCTTCGATAGATACATCGTAAATATTGCCTAAGAAGTAATCACTTTGAGGCCAATTCATTAAACTAACGTCTTTTGAATCATTAAGCGAACGAAACTGGCTTTCGTCATAAATACGACGATACTCCCATAGTGGAAATCCATTTTCTTCACGGAACAGCGTATATCTTCTTTTTTCCTTCGTTATAGGATGAGGAGCAAAGAAACTCAAATATTTGTCTGGCCAAATATTCGGGTGGAACTCTTGCCAAAATGTGTACATTTCCGGCTTTTCGATAATGTGATTTTCTCCTTCTCGATTTTCCATAGCGAGTACATACGTAAAAGCTTGGATATCAATGGGATTTGCTTCTTCTAATGCATTAGGTTCATTCCAATCACTCTTACCTTCAGCTCCCGTTACGTACGGTAAATTCGCTAGAGGAAGTAAATCACCTGATTCTGTTGCATCTACAAAATAAAAGGCTGTATGATTTGCTACTTCCCCAGTTTTTATATTCTCAACAGAAATATCATATAACTTTCTATCCTCTTTATTTACGGACTTCACTACCGTATTTAACTCGATTGTTAGCAAGTTTCTTAAAACGTATGGTAAAAGCATTTCATTTAAAACATGTAGACTCACTCGTGGATCATGACAAAGATTACTTACTAGACCATTTCCAGGATTTAATTTATTGTTTTTCTGTTGAGGATCCATCAAATTTGTATAAAACTCTCTCACTTTTTCCCGATATGTTCGGTAACTTTTAGTTGAACCGAACTCTTCAATCCATGGGTGTTCATCAGGAGGAACTCCCTGTGAAGTTGACTGTCCTCCAATCCAATCTGTCTCCTCTATTAAAATTACCCTTAATCCTTTTGCGCATGCTGATAAAGCTGCAGCACAGCCGCCTAGCCCACCACCAACGATTACCAAATCTAATTTTTTTGTATTCATTTACAAATATATTTCTTTCCCAGTTTTAGCAGATTCATATACAGCATTTAACATCTTCATCACTTGAACGCCATCTTCAACTGGTGCTAGCGTCTCTTTTCCAGCTATACAGCAATCAACGAAATGATTTATTTCGTTTGTAAATGCACTAACAAAGTCAAAACTTAAATTATCGATTTGAGGAGTGATGTTTAATATAGTATTATTTTTCTCGGTTACCATTGCTATCTCTGGTTCTATTTCTGCTCCGCCTTTTTCCCCGAACAGCTTCACATAGAGTTCATCTTCCTTTGCATGCAGCGTAAAACTAACGTCGACGTATAATGATGCACCATTTTCAAATCGAATAAGCGCGTTTGCTAAATCCTCCACATCATTTAAGCTAGAATTATAGTCTGCAGCCTTATAAAATGACAGATTTTCTATATTGCTTCTGTTCCCTAACTTAGCATATACATTCCCACTTACCGAGACCGGACGCGGTTTCCCCATCAAATACCAACAGATATCAATCATATGCACACCTAGGTCTAAAAGTGGCCCCCCTCCAGATTTTGAGCTGTCACTGAACCAACCTCCAGGATTTCCTAATCTTCTTATACAAGAAGCTTTTGCATAATATATTTCTCCAAGCTCACCCTGATCGATAAATTGTTTAAGAATTTTTGTATTACTTCCATGCCTTCTAACAAAACCAACCTGTAGAATCTTACCGGTTTTTTTTACGGCTGCTTCCACAGCCAATGCCTCTTCGACCGTTAAACTAAGTGGTTTTTCTACAAGTACATGTTTCCCTGCTTCTAAGGCTGCGATTGCAATTTCTGCATGTGTATTATTCCACGTACAAATACTTATAGCATCTATCTCACTATTTTGTAGTAGTTCTTTATAATTGTTATAAAGATTTGTAACTCCGTATTTTTCACCTGCATTAGCTAGACGTTGGTCATTGCTATCACACAATGCAAACAACTGAGCTTTCTCGTTAGCAATATATGGATTAATATGAAACTCTGATATAGAGCCACCACCGATTACTCCAACCTTTAACATAATTTTTCCTCCTCTTTCTAATTGTTATAAGCAATAATGGACGTTAAAACTTGTGATTTTTTATCTAATAAATCTTTATAAGCCCCCGGAGCATCATTAAAATCAACCGTCTCTGATAAAAATGGTTGAACATCTATTCGCTTTGTGTTTACTAATCGAAGATATTCAGCAACGTTTCTACCTTCCGTCCAGCGAACATAACCATATGGATAGTCTATAGCTTGTAACTCATATTGTTTATCATATCTTCCTGGTCCACCAGCTCGAGAAATAAGAATTTGCGCTTCTTTAGCAAACATTAGTTCACGAGGAAAATCAGGCTCTATATCTCCTACAATTACTACTTTCCCTTGGTTTCTAATCCACTTTAAGCTTTCGTGCGTTAGGGGTGAACGCTTTCCACCTGCACATAATAAAACGGCGTCTGCTCCTCTACTATGTGTAGCTTGCATTACTTCATCTTCCATATTGCCCACCGAAGAAAAAGAAGTTATTCCTTCCTGTTGCAGCATACTTACTCGCTCCTCTGAGATATCGAGTGCAATAACATTGAAAGCAGCTGCGTTAGCTATTTTTGCAATCATTTGTCCCAGTAAGCCTAAACCGACCACAACTACCGTTTCTCCAAATTCAAGTTTAGCCACTCTTAATGCATGAATAGCAATAGCTCCTATACCTGCTAAAGCAGCTTGTTTAGTCTCCATATTTTCAGGTACTTTAGCGCATAATGTTGTAGGAACTAGAAGGTACTCCGCATGACCTACATATGGTGCACCGTAGCATGCTACTATATCTCCAATTTGATAGTCAGAGACATCTTCTCCACATTCTTCCACGACTCCCACTGCACTATATCCTAAAGAGATTTCCTTCCCCTCACTAACTCCGATAATTTCAATCTCTGTTCCTGGTGACACAGCGGAAAATAGCGTTTTTATCAATAAAAAAGAAGGTTTGATTGTCGGCTTTTCTTTTTCTAATATTCGCACTGCACCATTACTTGCGGCAATTGAATTCATTTGACACACTCCTTACTTGGAGAACCATTTTGTTAGATTTTCACTCACAAAAGTATCGTCATTCAAATGAGGATACTCTGTATACACACGATTAATCTCTTCAAATTGATTTGGACTTAGCTTTTCTTTATCCAATAAACACCAATTCCCTTGAAGTAGTCCTTGTCTAGTCAACACTTCATTTATCCCAGCAATACTTCCCTTGAATTGATTGTTTGGGTCAAAAAAGGCAGCATTTGCATCTGTTATTTCTTGACCTAATGTTAACAATTCACTAGGAATTTGTTCCGCTGACCTATATTTAGAAATCTCCTCAAATATCTCTACTGCTGTTTTTGTCCAAACAGACCAATGACCAAGTAGTCCACCAACAATTTGTTTTGTTATTTTTTTATCTCCAACACTAATTTTATAAGTTGTTAATAGATCATTTACTATATTGTCATCATTGCCCGTATAAATAGCTATTTCTTCATTTCGCTCCGAATTACATACTGCTCGAATAACATCAATCGTTTGATACCTGTTAAAAGGAGCAATTTTTATCGCATGAACATTAGGGATATTAGCTAGCTGCCTCCAAAAATCATAGGAAAGAACCTTGCCTCCTACCGCCGGTTGCAAATAAAATCCGATAACAGGAATAATTTCCGCTACTTTTTTAGTGCGAGCAATTAACTCTTCCTCTGAAGTGTCTTGAAGTCCACCCATACTTAGCAAACCAAGGTCATAGCCTACTCTTTTTAAAAACGTTGCTTCTGCTATCGCCTGTTCGGTAGGTCCACTAATGCCTCCAATTTTAATGAAAGAATCAGGTACCTTAGCTTTGGCCATTTCTTCTATCGCGAGAGTTAAAACTCTTTCGTACAAATTAAATTGAGGGTCTCTTATTTCAAACTGAGTTGTATGGACTCCAACTGCAATCCCTCCAACTCCTGCGTCTATATAATATCGGGTTAGCGCTCTCTGACCAGCTTCATCTAATTGTCTATCCTCAGTAAGAGCTAGTGGATGAGCAGGAATCATAGCGCCTTTCAGTAAGCTGTTCTTCACCTCTTGCTTCAACATTAAAACGCCCCTTTTCTCTCCTGGAAGTGAGTTGGTTTATTGTAAGTTTCGCCTTTGTTAATTAACCAATCAGCTGTCATATCAAGCATTTGCTGAAGCGAGACTTTTGGATAGCCAAATAATTGATGTGCTTTAGATGCATTATTCAACAATGCAGTATTCTTTTCTTCATTTACAAATACAGGAGAAACGTTAAACCGCTTGCCAAATTCCTCCGCTAACCAACGAACCGATAGTGTTTCAGGACCAGTAATATTCAATAATCTCGGTGGAGTGTTACAGTATAATAAAGAGCGAACTGCATATTCATTGGCATCACCTTGCCAAATAACGTTCACAGTTCCCATTGTAAGATCCACCGCTTTACCTTCTAAAACACTTTTAGCAATCTCTAATAAAACCCCATATCTTAAGTCAATTGCGTAATTTAAGCGAAACATAAGCATTGGAGTTTTGTTTTTATGAGAAAAACTAGATAATACACGTTCACGACCTAAGCAAGATTGAGCGTACTCACCAATTGGGTTTGGTGATACTTCCTCTGAACAGTTTCCATTAATTACGTTTGTTAATGGGTATATATTACCAGACGAGAATGCAACGATCCTTGAGTTATTAAACTTTTCAGCTACTCTTCCTGGTAAATAAGCGTTCATTGCCCATGTAAAATGCTCATTACCTGTTGTACCAAATTTATTTCCTGCCATAAAAATGACGTTTTTCACTTCGGGAAGCGCTTGAAGCTCTTCATCATTGAGTAAATCTACCGCTATTGTCTCGATTCCATACTCTTCAAGTTCTTTTCTTAAGTCGCCTGACGAAAATCGAGATGCGCCAATTACCCTTTTTTGTATACCAGCTTCCATAATTGCACGTTTTGTCATTTTTGCTAAAGTAGGTCCCATTTTTCCACCCACTCCTAATATCAAAATATCTCCATCAACTAATTTAATATCCTCAATTAGTTCGGCAGATGGCTTTGTCATAAAATCCTCTAATTCTGCTAACGTCTTCATTTAATCACTCCTTCATATTATTTTATAAATTAATTGATCACTAAAGGTTATGTCTTTAAACTGTCTTTAAATGACTAAACTTCTAATGATACTTCAACATTAGTATTTACGATATATTTTGACATTTTCATATACAGAACTTAAGATAGATTGAACATTACATTTAAAGACACCTCTACCTAAAAACTGGTGTTTTATAGGAGGAATAGCATGTGACAAGTAAAAAGGCATTAAATGATACCTCCGATATAAAAATCGGGATTATTGGACCAAAAGATTTAGTGAATGAATCAAGAGAAACATTAATGGCTTTCCCTAATTTCAAACCTGTGTTTCGTATTATTGAACAGGACAGTCAAATTCATGACATTACGAAAGAATTAATAAAAGATGTAGAAGTATTAATGTTCACAGAATTTCATGCTTATAATATTGCGAAACAACTAGTCGATTTTAAAATCCCCGTACATCACATGCCCCTAATGGGCACCGGACTTTACAGATCGTTATTTCTTATTAAAATTGCATATCATTTAACTAGTTTATCCATTGATACTTTTGATAAAGATTACGTTGAACAGATTTTGTTAGAACTTGAAGAGGATAACTATAATTTACTAGTCTATAAGAGCAATAGACCTAGTTCAGGAATCAATGAGATTGTTAACTTCCACATTGATAACTACAGAAGTAATAACTCAATAGCTCTTACTGGAATTACGGATGTCGCTAAACAATTAGACAATCTTCAAATACCCTATCAATGGGTAACACCGACACAGCAAGATATGATTGTCTCTTTTGAGAGAGCTTTACTAGCAACAGACACTAGAAGAAACAAAGAATCTCAAATTGTATTTGGATTAATCAATATCGATAACTTTAAAAATGTCACCGCAAAATATTCCTCTGAGCATGATGTGCAATTGTTAAAATTGAAATTGCAACAAATGCTACTAGAATATATTAAAATGCTAGATGGACACCTCATTAACCTAGGCGGAAATGAATATTCTTTTATCACTACTCGAGGTATTTTCGAGCGTGAAACAAGAGGTTACAAATTTATTCCCCTATTACAAGACGTAAAAAATGAACTTGGTGTAACGATAAGTCTCGGTGTAGGTTTCGGACGAACAGCTGCTGAATCAGGAAATCATGCTAGATTGGCACTTCGACAATCGCTCGATTTAGGTGGAAACGTCTGTTACATAGTACGAGAAGACCAAAGTGTCATGGGCCCAGTGGACATAACAACATACAAACAATATGAACAATACAATTTGGCAATTACTGATCCGCAATTACTAGACAAAGCTGAAAAAGCTGGAATGTCCGCATCCTATATGACAAAACTAATGGCTCGTGTCTCTAGGCATAAAAAAATTGAATATACCGCTCAAGAATTAGCATCCACTCTAAATGTCACAATCCGAAGCGCAAACCGTATTCTGTTGAAATGGACTGATGCTGAATTAGTCGATATTGTTGGAGAAGAAAAAGTAACTCACAAAGGAAGACCTCGCCGCATTTATCGTTTAAGCTTTATTGATGAAGAACAACGATAAGGCTTTTCTTCCAAAGTCGGGGTGTTCATGCCCCTTCTTTTTAAAATTAAATAATAACCTCTTCCCCACTATAACTACTTTCAGTAGCTGCTTCTAAAAAGCGAATAATTTCTGTCGTTTCCTCTAAGGGAACTCTAGTATTTCCATCAATGAAAAAATTCATTATTTGCTCTAGCAAACTTGCATAGTAAGGTTTAATATCCAAGTCCGCATTCACGTATTCACTACCTTTTTCAAAATGAATCACTGCACCAAACTGATTATTTCCCTTTCTATTCCCTCTTATTGTTCCTATTCGCCCATCATTCCACACAGCTGTAAATACGTCATGATCAACTGTCTTTACTGTTTTTACGGATTTTACTCCTTGCCCTAATATAGCAAATAGCATTTCTACTATATGAATACCGTACCAAAAGTAGCCTGCTTGGTTTAACTCCATCGGTCCAAAACAATCAGCTCCAATTATTTCTCCTTTTTCAGAGTTATGCATTATACGAGTTAAGCTTTCTGAATATCGAAGTGCTGATGAACTCATTAATGGTGCACCGTACCGCTTAGACAATTGAACCATCTTTTTTGCTTCTTTGGTATTTAAACTAAAAGGTTTGTCAACAAAAACTGGCTTTTTCCATGCTATTATTTCTTTTAACTGTTCATAGTGAACCGCTCCATCTACGGACTCCAGTAGAATCGCATCACTATTTCTTACCACGTCGTCAATTGATTGAACAATTTCGATAGCGTAAGTGTCCCTTAATTCCTTCGTGAACTTCTCCACTCTAGATTTGCTAAGTTCAAAATCTGGTGATCCTCCAGGGAAAGCAATAACTACTTTCCCGCCCTTAATGTAATGAGGATTATCCGAATCATTTAAAAGCTTTGTGAAAGCAATGACGTGGGAAGTATCTAAACCAACAATACCAATAGATAGGTGTTTGATCGTTACCCCTCTCCTTAACTAGCTTGAATTTACTTCAATCCAGACATTTGAATTCCCTCTGTGAAAAATCTTTGGAAGAAAAGGAATATGAGAAATGTCGGTATAAAGGAGACAGCTGAACCTGCCATCTCTATTCCAAAGTTCCCTTCTTTTCCTAAAATGGATGCCAAACCTAGCGTTACTGGAAACATCTTTTCTTGAGTCAAATATATCAATGGTTGGAAAAGATCATTCCAGTTGGATATAAACGAAAAGGTACCTACTGTTGCAATAACAGGTACGGATAAGGGCAAAATAATCTTAAAGAATACTTGCAGATCATTTGCACCATCTATATAGGCCGCTTCCTCTAAATCGTTTGGTATTCCTTGTAAAAATTGCCTTACTAGAAATACCCCCATAATACCCCATATTTCTGGTACAATCAGTGCCCAATATGTATTAATCCATCCAAAATCTGAAAACATAATGTACTTAGGGATGATTAATAGTTGTTGTGGAATCATAATAACTCCCATGAATACCCAAAATATAAACTCTCTACCAATAAACTGCTTTTTGGCAAAGATATAACCCAGTATTGCGCAGAATAACATTTGACTAAATACAGGAATTATCGTGATGACAACAGAGTTCCATATCCATCGTAAAAACATCCCATCACTCAAGATGTATTTATAGTTTTTTAATGTAGGGTTATCAGGAATCCAAAATAGCGGATCTAATTGCGCATATTCCACATCTTTTAAAGAACCTAAAACCATAATGATAAAAGGCATTAAAAAACAAAAACCTAATACAAATAAAGCTATATATGAAATTACTTTTTTCATTGTTTTTTATCCTCCTTTCCCAGAAAATCAATAATGGTTGGATTCCTTGCCTAGATACCTTCTTTGTATCAGAGAAATTATTAAAATGATAAAGAATAAAACATATGATAGTACAGCTGCATAGCTTAAATTAAGACTTGTAAATCCTTGAGAGTATAAATAATATACAATTGTTGTTGTTGCATAATTCGGTCCTCCGCCAGTTAACAAATAAGCAGAGTCGAATATTTGAAATGAACCAATCGTTGTAGTGATTGCTACATAAAAATGAATTGGTTTTAATAATGGAAATGTTACATTCCAAAATATTTTAAATGGAGATGCTCCATCAATTCTTGCGGCTTCATATAGTTGTCTATCAATAGATTGTAAGCCAGCAAAATAGTAAATCATCGTACTACCAGCTACTTTAAAAACACTTAAGCCCGCCAAAACAGCGAGAACTTGACTTGAATCCGACAGAAAAAGTTGTGGTTCAATTCCAACGAATCCAATAATATAGTTAATCATCCCTTCTTCTGTCCCACGAAATAACCAACCCCATATACCAGCAATGATTACAAAAGAAGTGACAACCGGAAGGAAAAATACCCCTTTAAATAATTTTGCTCCCCTTACTCCTGAGTTAATAATAAGGGCTAATATTAAACCTAGTGCCATTGTAGGAAGAATATAGTAGATAGAAAATTTGACTGTATTCCAAATAGCCTTCCATGCAAGTGAATCACTTAACAAATACTTCCAATGCTTTAACCCTACAAATTCAGGATCACCAATTACTCTCCAATCCATAAAGGTAAGATAAAAACTTAGCAAAAATGGATAGACCTGAAAAATTGCAAAGTGAATTAAAATAGGGATCAATACAATATAAACAATCGCATTCTTCTTCCACTCTTTTTTCAATCTTATGAGAAGTGGCTTCTTTCTTTCTTTAGAAGTTAGTGTATTACTCAGTGTAATCACCCTTTCCTATGTAAGTTAATAAGAGAGAGTTTGATCTCTCTTAGACCAAACTCTCTATTAACTGTTATTAATTTACTTTGGCTTTAATAGCCTCTGCTGCAGCATCTGCAGCTTCTTTAGGAGTTTTTTTGCCTTCCATCATTGTTTGCAACTCCGCTTGGATTAAAGGCATAATTGTACGACCCTCTGGATGAATAACTCCTGGTAATGCATATTCTGTATACGTTGCAAGCTGCGCCATATACTTTTGATCTCCAAAGATATCTTTTGCAGATTCTCTTGTTGGAATATATTGCGTAACTGTATTAAATTTTCTTTGGTTTTCTGCATTCGTCATCACTTTAATAAATTCCGCAGCAGCATCTGGATTATCTGTATTAATAGGAGCTACAAACATCCCAGTAGTTCCATAAGTAACTTGCTTTTTGTTTTTCAAAGGTGGAGCAATGACAAATTCAAACGTATCTTGACCTAACATACGGCTAACAGAAATACCAGAACCTTGTACGGAAAGCATTTTACCGCCATCCCATAATGCATTATGTTCCATCGCTGTAATTGAATCTTTTGGAGTCCATTCTTCCTGGTACATTTTGTTGATAAATTCAAACGCTTCTACTCCAGCTTCGTTGTTAATCAATACTTCATTGTCTGCTGTCAAAACATCCCCGCCGGCTTGCCATAAGAACGGATATAGTGTTCCATTCATAGATCCACCACCTTGGAAGCTAGTTGCATAGTAACCTTTTTCTTTTGCTTTAACCGCCCATGCTTCAAACTCATCCCAAGTTGTTGGTAGTTTCGCTGGATCCTCACCAATTGCTTTCACAATGTCCACATTGTATAAGTAAGTATATGCTTCTTGAAGAATCGGAAGCCCATATACTTTATCTTTCCAAGTTGTTGAAACTAAAGCTGAATCCACAAAATCATCCATATCGTTATCTTTAAGATACGGGTCTAATTCTAATAGCATCCCAGCATCTGCA
This sequence comes from Psychrobacillus sp. NPDC096623, assembly GCF_044762655.1. Taxonomy (NCBI): domain Bacteria; kingdom Bacillati; phylum Bacillota; class Bacilli; order Caryophanales; family Bacillaceae; genus Psychrobacillus; species Psychrobacillus sp. NPDC096623. The sequence continues at coordinate 285,564 of NZ_JBIWER010000002.1, read as the reverse complement.
TATTGTGGCATTTGGTCTGGAATAACATAGAATACATCTGGTCCATTATTAGCTGCAAGAGCGGTAAGAACCTTTTGATCTCTATTTGCCCAAGGAATTTGTTCAAAGTTTACCTTTACTCCTGTTTCTTCTTCATATGCAGCTATTATTTCATCCCACATAACGCCTTCTGTTTCCTGATCACCTGTAAATGGATGTGCCCAAACTGTAATTTCTCCTGAAAGACCCTCTTCGCTAGTACCCTCTTTTGGTTTGTCGCCCTCTGCTCCTTCATCGCTACAAGCAGCTATTAAAGCACCAAATAACAATAGTAATAGAACTAAACTAAATTTTTTCATCTCTTTGACCCCTCTCAAATTAGTTAATACGACATCCCCAGTGTCTGCTAACCTATCACTATATTATTTAGGCCTCCCTTCAATTAGAAAAACATTTATTCAAATGAAATAAGAGACTTATAACCATCCATAACTCTTATCTCAATTCATCTATTTAAAATTAACAGAAATTACTAAATAATTGGTTAACTTTTTAAAAGCATATATTATTTTTTATAAAGAGACAAGTCTATTAAGTGTCCTTAATTGAGGATGACAAAATATTGTTCTTATTATTTGTTATTGCCTTTTACTTCATTCTTACATATAGTATTTTCAAGAAGGGACTGGTCTAATGAATTGGGAAAATTTTAGTACGCTGGCTTATAAAATAATGACTTTGGCATACATAAATTTACTATGGATTCTTTTTAGCATTGTGGGCTTAGGAATTTTAGGTCTGTTTCCGGCAACTACCGCAATGTACGCTATCACGCGAAAATTAATTATAGGGGAAACTAATTTCAATATATTTTCTGTGTTTTGGGGAAATTTCAAAAAAGACTTCCTGAAAGCAAATGGTTTTGGTTTGATAACAGCCATCACCGTTTACATTTTATATTTTGACTTTATGTTTGTAGTTCAAAAGAATGATTTTCAATTTCTGTTACCAATTTTCTTATTTATTTTAATAGCTTTTTTAGCCACTTTAATATTTTTATTTCCAGTGTATACACATTTTAATTTACGTTTCTATCAATACATAAGACAATCTTTCTTCATTGCCATCACATCGCCGATTGAATTAGTTTTAATCAGTGCTTCAGCGATCGTAATCTATTTTCTATTAACTCTCTTCCCAGGAGCTATCCCCTTATTCTCTGGTAGTATTTTTGCGTATATTTCTACTTTTCTAAGTTTTAGGGCATTTGAACGAATAGAAAAGAAGAAAAAAACACAATTTCTGAAGTCCACTAACGAGCTTCGATAATACAGAACCAAACGAGTAGAGCATCGCGATTAATCTCGCAGTGTTCTTTTTTTAAAAGATAAGAAATTCTGTAAAAATGTCTCGTTAACACTGGGGTAAGGAGACTATTAATAATAAATAATGCTATGATTTCCGTTTCCGGTGGACGCTTTCCGTGGGGTGAGCGATGAGCTATCACCGTCGCTAACGCGTCGCTGTGATATCTCATCCGTCTCACTCATCCCACAGGAGTCGCCACCTTTCACTACAATCAATGAATGTGTGTTACTACACAAATAGATTTGTCATTGCTTATCCTTACCATATAAAAATTGGACAAATTTTTATTAAACAATCATCCAATTAACGGCAATCTTTTTGAATTAGGATTGTAGTCCAATGATAAATGTAAAGGACAGACTTTCATTTTAACTGAAATGGTTTGAAACCTTGCTTAAAACAGAGGTTACGATGGATTGTAGCGCAGGTCGGCGACTCCTGTGGGACAGCACGAGGGAGAGACTACAGGCTCGAGCCGTGCCCACGGAACGCGTCCGGCCGGAGCTACAATCACTGGCATATCTGGGTTTTGTTCTTAAAGGACTGGGCGTTTTTTGCCCAGTTTTTTTATTTCCTTTACTTGCATTCGTTTGTATTTTACTCTCGGTCTGCATTACTTTACTCGCTTTCCTGCTGTTTTTACTCGCTCTCATATGATGATTACTCTCACACTGATATCAAATACTCTCGATCACGACTTTTGTACCAATTATTCTTCCCCTCCTCTTGTTTGTTTCGAAAATCCGTTGTACTATTAATTGTTTGCTTTGTATATAGAAATAGAAAGTTTGGTGGAGTAAAATGAATACAAAAGCATTATCACTTGCACTTTTCACCGTAGCTATTTGGGGTTCTTCTTTTGCGGCAATTAGCGCCAGTTTACAGGGTGGCTATTCTGCAGGTCATTTAATATTAGTACGATTTCTAATTGCTTCTATTATTTTTCTTGTTATCGCTCTTTGGCCAGGAGTTAAGTTTCAACTTCCACGAAAGGAAGATATAATTAAAATAAGTCTTCTTGGTTTTATTGGGATTAATATATACCATCTTTGTGTTACATTTGGACAACTATCGATATCTGCCGGGACAGCTGGTATGCTGATTGGTTCTGCTCCTATCTTTACAACAATCATCGCGATTATTGTATTAAAAGAGCGTTTAGGCAGAATTGGTTGGTTGGGCTTATCATTTGGTTTTATCGGTATCATTCTAATTGCATTAGGAACAGGTGGAAGCTCTTTAAGTATTTCTCCCGGTGTGTTTTTAGTGCTTATTGCTGCCTTTTCAACTGCAATCTTTTTTGTTTATCAGAAGCCTCTATTGAAAAAATATAGCGCTATTGAATTGACCGCTTATTTTACTTGGGTAGGAACTATTCCCTTTTTATTCTTCGCACCTGGACTTATAGAAGGAATTCAACAAGCGACATTAGAGGCTAATTTATCTGCCATTTATATAGGAATATTCCCTACTGCCATTGCATATTTAACTTGGGCTATTGCTTTGTCATATAGCGAAGCTAGCTCTGTTTCGAATTCTTTGTACCTAGAGCCAGTCGTTGCTATTATTGTGACGTGGATATGGTTGCAGGAGCTTCCTTCGACCCTTTCGATCGTCGGAGGATTCATAGCTATTACGAGTGTCATCATTGTCAATATATTCGGTAAGAAAAATCAGCTAAAGCTTCCTCAACAAGCTCCGATCTCTACCTATGATAAGATAGACATACTTTAACTGAAGGGAATGAAGATAGATGAAATCTCCTTTTACTTTTAACCATACAGCACCTAAAAACACTGACCAAAAACAACCAGCGTTATTTTTATTACATGGAATGGGGAGTAATGAAGCAGACCTACCACAGCTAGTGAAGGAATTCGAAGGCACGCATCATATTTTTAGCTTACGTGGTCCAATCGTCCATAAACCCGGTTACGCATTTTTCCTAATTGAAGAAATAGGCAAGCCTGTGAGGGACGTTTTCGATCAGGTTGTAACGCATATTCAAGCATTCATTCGTGAGGCTATTGTCGAGTACAACTTAGACCGGAATGACATTACATTACTAGGATTTAGTCAAGGAGCAATCCTTTCGCAAACAGTGGCACTAACAATGGGAGATGAAATTAGTAGAGTGGTTGCATTAAGCGGATATATTCCTGCGTTTGTTAAAACGGAATATAGCAAGAGGAATATTGATCACTTATCCATCTTCATCTCTCATGGTGATTATGACTATGTAATCCCATCACAATGGGGACTCGACAGTAAAGAGTTTTTTGAAGCTACGGGAGCGAAAGTGACTTTTAAAACGTATAACGAAGGGCACGGGGTTACTCCAGAGAACCATCGAGACATAGTTGCTTTTTTAAAAAGTAAATAATTACTGAACAAGGCTAAAAAGTATGTTACGCGCATATATATTTTTCAGCCTTGTTTTTTATTTTTCATCTGAATCAATTTCATAATGCCTATTTAGTTTTAAATCTTCTGGTTCCTGTATCTGATTGGAGCGAAAATGAGCGTTGTTCGGATTTCACTATTGAAAATTATTCTTCTAGCTCGTAATTTACCCTATTCAACTTAATAGCAAATACTGAAAAATTCTGATAAAATTACACTATCCTTTGCATAAGAATGCGTTGGTTTTTTTGAAACTTATTAGATCGTTTCCTCGTATATATGGTATGACTAAAATTTGGAGGTAAAAGAATGGGCATTAATTTAGTTAAGGGTCAAAAAATTGATTTAACAAAGGGCAGGTCTTCCCTATCAAGCGTTATGGTAGGTCTAGGATGGGACCCTGTTGAAAAGAAAAAAAGTGGCGGATTTTTAGGTGGACTTTTAGGTGGAGGAAGCGGCGGAGCAGCCATAGATTGCGACGCATCTGTACTTCTTTTAGATGAAAAAGGCAAATTAGTATCTAAGCAACATGTTATATATTTTGGAAATAAAACAAGTCAAGATGGTAGTGTCGTCCACTCTGGAGATAATTTAACTGGAGACGGCGATGGAGACGACGAAGTGATTAACGTAAATCTAAGTGCTATTTCGCCATCTGTACATAGATTGGTGTTTGTAGTAAACATTTATCAAGCAAAACAAAGAAAACAAGACTTCGGACTAATTCAAAATGCATTTATTCGTCTAGTGGATAATGGCACAAAAGAAGAGTTAGTACATTATAATTTAAGTGAAAGCTATGCTGGTAAAACCTCTCTAATTCCAGGAGAGCTATATCGAAATGGCTCTGATTGGAAGTTTTCTGCAGTTGGAGAAGGTACATTAGATCTTGATATCGGTTCAATCGCAAACAAATACTTATAAGGAGTGGTTATTAATGGGCATTAACTTATCAAAAGGACAAAAGGTAGATTTAACAAAAACAAATCCCGGTTTAGTAAACGTTACAGTTGGACTAGGTTGGGATACAAATAAATACGATGGTGGAAAAGACTTTGACTTAGACTCCTCTGTATTTCTATTAGGCGGTAACAGTAAATGTGCTTCAGAAAGTGACTTTGTTTTCTACAACAACACAACTGGTGGTAACGGATCTGTTGTTCATACAGGAGATAATCGTACGGGTGATGGAGACGGGGATGATGAGTCAGTAAACGTGAATCTATCTACAGTTCCTTCATCAATTGAAAAAATTGCTTTTTGTATCACTATTCATGATGCAGAAGATAGAGGTCAAAACTTTGGTCAAGTAAGCAATTCATATGTACGTATTTTAAATGCAGATACACAAGAAGAATTGATTCGCTATGATTTAGGTGAAGACTTCTCCATTGAAACTGCAGTCGTTGTTGGTGAACTATATCGCCATAATAACGAATGGAAATTCAATGCAATCGGAAGTGGATACCAAGGCGGTCTTGGAGCATTAGTTTCAGACTTCGGCTTGAATTAATAACTTCTCTCAAAAAGCAAGGGCATGCTTCCTTGCTTTTTGTTTTAGTATCTGAAGAAAGTAGAGGTATTTGGGTATACCTAATAACTCCCCTTCTTCATTCTTAGGAGTGGATAACATGAGACAATTCAGAGGGGTTAGTGAGAAAGAGATACGTCAATTCTTTCATATACCACCTAGCGACTTTTCCAGAAGTATGGAAAGAAATAAATTAGGGATGGCTATGGGAGCAGCTTTATACTTACCAGGTTCAATGCCCAATTTCATCAACAAACTATCCAATCGGAATTTGAAGAATTTAACAAGTTCCATTATTTGTTTGGAGGATGCAGTATCCGATTCAGAACTTTTAGAAGCAGAACAAAACGTTGTACAAGAGTTGAAAAAGCTGGAACAAAATAGCTTATTAAATCCGAACGAAATCCCTCTTCTATTTGTTCGAATTAGAAACGTTCAACATTTAGAAAGAATAGCTAACTTGTTAGGAAGCACCATTCGATTTATTACTGGCTTCGTTTTCCCAAAATGCACCTCTCATAATGCCGAAAGCTTTTTTTTATGTTTAAAAAATTTAAACCTTCAACACTCAATTCACTTATATGCCTTGCCCATCTTGGAAACGAAAGAAATTATTTATACAGAACTTAGAGGGCAAGAACTTTCTAAACTATATGCAATCTTCAAGCAGTTTGAGGACCTTGTACTAACTATAAGAGTTGGTGCAACTGATTTCACTAGCCTTTTCAGTCAAAGACGTCCTGGAAAAAGAACAATCTACGAACTACAACTAATCACTAATTGTTTGACCGATATATTAAACAAATTTAATCGTAAAGAAGATAACTTTGTCGTTTCAGGTCCTGTTTATGAGTATTTTGAATCCCACGATGCTTTTCAGTTATTCACAAATGTATATAGTATAGAATCCGTTCTATGGAATGAAGTTCAGCTTGACGTTTTAAATGGTTTCTACGGGAAAACATGCATCCACCCTTCTCAAATCGACATTGTAAATAGTGGATATATCGTGCCTAAGGAGTTATTTGAAGATGCCTGCTTAATCGTAGAAAATGGTGCAGAAACAAATGGCGTTTTGCGAAGTGCTGCTAGAAACAAAATGAATGAGGTAAAACCTCACTACAGCTGGGCGATGAAGATTATTGCTCAAGCAGAAATATATGGGGTGTTAAAAGAAAATGTTACATCACTCGACTTCCTTCAATACATCAAAAACCTATAGTTTACATGGAGATTTAAAGTTAGTTATTGACATAAAAAAGAATTCGTATAATTTTTCGCCAGATGCTCTTTTCCAAATGGCCGTAAGAATAAATAAAAAACGACAATTTTTATTCGTAAGTCGACTCCTTGGTAAGCATTTAGCGGTAGATCCAGCCATCTCACTTGGAACGGGTACTATTTTAGCTTCCATGCTTATGGAGGATGAAGGTTTGGAAGGTCACCCACTAGTAAAAGAACTTGTTGAGATGATCAATTCGGAAAAACCAAACCGGAAACTGAGTATGGACTCCTTAAAATTCAAGGCGACTTTACCAAATAAAACTGTATTTATTGGATTTGCTGAAACGGCAACTGGCCTCGGCCATGCAGTATTTCAACACTTTGAAAACGCTCATTATATTCATACAACAAGAGAAGAAATCCTACATATGGATCCTTCCTTTTATTTTGAAGAGGAGCATTCCCACGCAACCTCTCATAGAGTCTATGCACCTGAACAAACATTAACAGATGCTGAAACGATTGTATTAATAGATGATGAAATAACGACTGGCCTTACACTTTCCAATTTAATTGTTGCCTTAAATGATGCTTTTCCGGGCAAACAATATAAAATTCTATCCATATTGGATTGGAGAACAGAAGCACATCAACAAGACTATATCGATTTGATGAAAACACATAATATCTCTTCTGAAATAATCACTATTATTAGTGGTCAATTTACACTACAAAATCAAGCAATAATCGAAGAAAAAGAAACTCCCTTTCTTAACAGTTCGCAAACATTCTCTGTATATGCGGATGAACAATTATCTCAAGAAATAACTTCAAAGCACCGAAGTGAACATGCAACCTATAGCACCTTCACTGGTAGATTCGGTTTAACAAGTGATCTTCACGAAGAAATGGCTGATTGGATAGAAAGATTTATCAACAAACTACCTCAGCTACAAAGAGATAAACCTACTCTAATAATAGGAATTGGAGAAAACATTTATTTCCCACTCAGATTCGGACTATCCTTTGGTAAGGACACAAAAGTGCAAACTACTACTAGAAGTCCTATCTTAGCAAAAACAGAAGAATCTTACCCTATACAGCATAAATGTAAATTTAAGCTGCCGGATTCCAATGGGATTGACCAATATTTATACAATCTAGCTGAAATAGAGGCCGAACAAATTATCGTGATTTCAGAATCCGTACAAGATCGTGCTAGTTGGTCCCCCCTTCTTTCTTACTTAGAGAAGTTAGCACCTGTCTCTTGGGTGTCACTTACTCTTCCAGAGAGAGGTGATAAAAATGACTAATAATACAGAAGGATTGGTTAAAACTAGCTATCCTGCAGAAGATATCACTTTTTTGCTGAAGGATTTATCGGACGTTAAGATTGAGTCTTCTGTAGAATCTAGAGAACAGCTATTTCAAACAGGTAGTCATTACTCCGAATCCTTACCAATTGAAAAACGACCGACCTCTGAATATACGGAGTTATATAACCAAGCTTTACTTGATTCGGCTGATCATATAGCACGATTAGTTGGGATATTATGTAGAAGAGTTAGACGATATGCCAATACGGATGACGTCGTGATTGTTTCCCTCGCACGTGCAGGAAGTCCAATTGGGATTTTAATGAAACGGTACGTCGAAAAATATTTGAAACTTAATTGGCCCCACTTTAGTATATCTATACTAAGAGGAAAAGGTATCGACGAAAAGGCTGTCCGTACCATTAGAGAGCTATATCCGAAAAGCCACATTCAGTTCGTTGATGGTTGGACGGGAAAAGGCGCTATACAAAATGAGCTAAGTAAGTCTATCCAAAAGTTAAATACTGCTTATGATCTTAACTTAAAGGACGATTTAGCTGTATTAACCGACCCGGGCGAATGTGCCACATTGTTCGCTACGAGAGAGGACTTCCTTATCCCAAACGCTTGTTTGAACTCAACAGTCTCAGGATTAGTTAGTAGAACTGTACTTAATAATGCCTTTCAAGGCGCAGATGATTATCACGGAGCTAAGTATTACGCTGATCTTGAGGAAGTGGATGTATCGAACGAGTTTATCGAAAATATAGCCAGTCGATTCCACGAGCAGGAGCCAGTCATAAAAGAACTCATCATAGAGTTCCCCCTCACAAACGAACGAACTTGGAGAGGTATGCAGGAAGTGGAATCCATTGCACGCAAGTACTATAAAACTGCTGATATTAGCAAAGTAAAGCCAAGTGTTGGGGAAACGACTAGAGTACTATTGAGAAGAAAGCCTTATAAAATATTACTTAGCGATGATAAGCACCCATCCCTACGTCATATTCTACTATTATGTAAAGAAAAAAATATTCCTACAGAAATCGTACCAGGGCTCTTTTACCTTGCCATTGGACTGATAGAATCGGAGGATCGATTATGACAATCCTATTTGCAAGTGATTTAGATCGAACACTTATATATAGTAAAAACTCACGTGGGCAAGAAGTGAACGAAGAGGATTTTGCAGCTGTAGAATGGATTGATGAAAAACCAACTGCATTCATGACTATTAAAGGTCTTCAGCTTTTTCAACAAATAGCATCATCTACCACCTTTTTACCTGTTACAACTAGAACTGCGGAACAATACAATCGAATTACAGGTCTATATCATAATATAGAAAAACCTAAATATGCGATTGTATCGAACGGCGCTGTCATTTTAGAGGACGGCAAGCCTCTTGCAGAATGGTCCGATAATGTAATCGCACAAATGCAACAAAACCGCACATCTATAGCGCATGTACTTCCTCAACTGGATGCATATACGCAAAACAAATTTGTGCTTAAAGTGATGCAAGCAGAATCATGGTTTGTCTACCTAATCATTGACGAACAGGCATTTTCTGTCGAGGATTTTGAGAATCTCTCTCAAATCTTTTATCAGCAAGGCTTCACTCTTTCTCACCAAGGGAGAAAAGTATATATAATGCCTACTTGCATTAACAAAGCATCTGCACTTCAATTTGTAGCAGAGCGAATTGCTGCAAATAAGGTCATTGCTGCGGGAGATTCCATGCTCGACTTTGATATGGTTTTAAATGCGGACGAGGGATTTATCCCTTCCCACGGAGAAGCAACCCATAAAAGTGAACATCTCCCCCCTCACGTTTCTATAACTAAACAAAGTGGGGTCTTAGCAGGCGAAGAAATATTAATAAAAGTAAGCAATTATTTGTTATAATATGTATGAACAGGAGGGAAAGCCCATGGTGAATTTAAATCCCATCAGGATAAAGTCGTGGGATTCATCAAATACAGGTACATGGTTGAAAGATTCTTTAGGAGACTCTTCGAACGTAACGGTGGACGGAGATAACTTAACGTATCCTCAATTAGTTTGCCAGTACATTGGCATGACCTTAGATGATGATGAATATTTCTCGATTCTGCATACACAAGTCAATGATTCCTCCGGAAAGCTAAGCATCCTGACTGGTGCACTTAATAAAGAAATTTCTGCTGAAAAGCTAAGATCCATTCATCAATTATTTGATTTGCATAGAAAAGAAAAGGGACTCTCTCCTAGTCGGATGGTCGCCTTTTTGGATGGCTATTCCTTATTACCAACTTCTAAAGATCCTGGTTTAAATAGAAGAATCAGAACAGTTTTGATTGATTTATTGAAAAAGCTTCAACAAAGCTATACGGAAGGAACTCTCCATCACGATTATCGCCGAGTAACGACCGATCTCGTAAAATGGATATTCAACCATGTAGAACCTGCTCTGAAAGAAATAGATTTCGTACAGGGTCTTCCAGCTTTCCTTTGGTACGGCACTGCAACCCCTAGTGAAAAATGGTTTCTTACATATTTAGCTGACTTTGGATTCCATGTGGTAATTTTCAATCCAACCAATGAGTCTTGGCCAAAAATCTCCCTTACTATTGAGGATGATTTAAGTTATCGTTTTCCAAAGGTTTCCCCAGATGTTAAACTATTGCCAGACGAGATACCTAAAATTGCGGGGACTGTTGCATTTAAGGCAACCCAAGAAATAAATGAGATCTTACATCATGATGATTCAGGTCTTTACAAGCCATTCCAATTTAAATCATACTCTATCAACTCTATACGCTTGAAAACAACAGAGGATGAGGCTTTCTTAATCTCTAAAGAAAGAGCGATGATTCGCCCTCACTTCCAAGTAAGTAACCAACAAGTAACAATTCCTGTAGTTTTCGCAAAACTGTTAGGTATTGACCGGAATAGAAAACGTTTTTGGAATAATGTTCATTCGTTAACAGAACGAGATGATACTCATGTAATTCGCCAGTTTCCTTTCACGAAGGAGCAAAAATCGAATCCATTATTCCATTACCGTGATGCATTAAAATCAGATGGTAAACTAGATCCTGAAAAGATGAGAGCTTCCAATTGGTGGACGTATGATAAGCTCCCACTTGGCACTCAAACAGTCATCGGTGAGACAATTTCAAAGCATGTTAACGAGCCGATACTAATTCGACAGTCCAATGAAACAATAGAAGACTTGCAATTATACGCATTCGCACAGTCGATGGTTTTACCTGATTTTGTTATTCGCCTTTTACAAACATTCGATTATCCTCAATTTGTTCCTACGATTTTTATCTATAACGAGGAGAATGGTCCTGAACTATCAAGAGCTGATGCAAACGCTTTATGTATGATGCATCATTTAGGGTTAGATATTATTATTGTGAATCCGAAAGGACATCTTGACTTGGAGAAATGGGTACAAGAAGGCACCTTTGATATTCACTTTATGGACGATCGCAGCTTCAATGATCCATTTAAAGAACCAAGTGTTGTACACAAGATCTTCAAAAAATTTCTTTAGAAGCAGGGGGAGAAAAAGTGGAATTACAAAAACTAGAAATAGAACAACAAGAACAAATGATGGAAGAAAGCAATGATATAAAAGCAAAGTTAAAACGTGACCCACAAGTTCTACAGCTAGTCGCTCGAATTGATCCAAAAAATCAGGTTGGACTATTAGAATTTGGACGTGAGCCAGCAGATGAGATTTCCAAGTTTACAGGACAAATTCTAAACACGATTAAGTCTAGCAGTATGGAAGAATCCAGTGAATTATTAAAGCAGCTAGGCAAGATTATGGATAAATTCGATAAAAAGGATTTTGTTCAAAAGCCCTCCCTGTTCGGTAAAATCTTCAAACAAGGCGAGAAATTAATCGAAAAGCTGTTCAATAAGTATCAAACTATGGGTAGTGAAATTGATAAAGTATTTGTGGAAATTACGAAGTACGAAACAGAGATGAAAAAATCTACCACTACATTAGAAAATTTATACGACCAAAATTTTAACTACTTTATGGAATTAGAAAAATATATAGTAGCTGGAGAGTTAAAGGTCAATCAGTTAAGACAGCTTGTGCCTAATCTACAGCAAAAAGCTGAAAATGGCGACCAATTAGTTCTTATGGAACTTAACTCTCTGCAAAATGCGATCGAGCTACTAGATCAGCGTATTTATGATCTTGAAATGGCAAAACAGGTTTCCTACCAGTCTGCTCCACAAATTAGAATGCTCCAACGAGGCAATACAAAGTTAATCGGTAAGATAAATTCAGCATTCGTAACGACTATTCCTATTTTTAAAACTGGACTGATCAATGCAATTTCTGCAAAAAGACAAAATCTTGTTGCACAGTCGATGAGCGAGCTAGATCGTAGAACAAACGAGATGCTACTTCGCAATGCCAATGACATATCCAAACAAAGCGTGGATATTGCAAGAATGTCAGGGCAGCCAAGTATTAAAATCGAAACAATCGAGCAAACGTGGGATACGATTATGCGCGGAATGACGGAGACTAAAGCGATTGAAGAAGAAAATCGTAAAATGAGAGAACAAGGTCGCCTTCGTTTAGAAGAATTACAAAAGAAATATGAAGATGGTCAAAGAAAGTAATTTTAAAATGGATGAGGGGGAAACATTATGTCAGTCATTAACCTGTCAAAAGGGCAAAAAATTGATTTAACGAAAACGAATCCAGGATTAAAGAATGTCTTAGTTGGACTTGGATGGGATACGAATAGATATAGCGGAGGAGAAGATTTTGATTTAGACGCTTCCGCTTTTATCGTAGACGGAAACGGTAAAGCCTTCAACGAAAAAAGCTTTATCTTTTATAACAATCTCCAAAGTGAAGAAGGTTCAGTTATCCACACTGGGGATAACCGTACGGGAGATGGTGACGGAGATGATGAGCAATTGCTCGTTAAGTTACCACTCGTTCCAAGCGTAGTTCAAAAAGTTGTTTTTACTGTTACTATTCACGATGCTGACCAACGTAAACAAAACTTCGGTCAGGTATCTAATGCTTTCATACGTATCGTCAATGAAGATACAAATGAAGAAATTGTTCGCTATGACCTTGGCGAAGACTTCTCAATCGAAACGGCACTTGTAGTTGGAGAAATTTATCGTCACAATAACGAATGGAAATTTAATGCAATAGGAAGTGGATTCCAAGGCGGTTTAGCTTCTCTTATTACTGAATTTGGATTGAGCTAACCACCTAGCCCCCTAAAAGCTGGGATATAACTACTCTTTAATTTTATAAACGTGAAATCGTTCTCTTGATTTCACGTTTTTTTATTTTGGGAAAATATAGCCAGTAGATTATCTCTAAAACCTACATATCCTGGTTGTTTGAAGTTCAGACGGCAACTCCTGGGGGTCCAACTAAGGCTCGAGCCGTGCCCCCGGAAAGCGTCCACTGTAACGGAAAACAACTGTAGTGAGCCTTTGGGATGTTTTGTCCCATCCTCTATTTTTGATTTATTATTTTACCTGTATATCTCTTATGATAATCCCACTCTTCGGAATACTTGGCATCGTCACTAGGCTATAACTCAAATCCTGTTCTGGTAGCTGATAAGATAGATGATTTACTAAAAAATTAAGCGATACTTCCATTATTTCTATAGTGACAAATTCTCCAGCACAGCGGTGGCCCATCATATAATCTCCCCCACCCTGTGGTATGAAATCGAATGGACTTTTATCCCATCCAGAAAACCTATATGGATTAAATATTTCAGGGTTATCCCACAGTTCCGTATCATGATTTGTTCCATACAGATCAAGTAATGTTAGGGTTCCTTCCTTAAATGAATAACCCTCCCACGCAAAATCCTTTCTTACTTTAGCCGCAGCCATGGGAAAAAAGGGATAAAATCGACGAACTTCTTGTACGAACATTTGAAAGTATTTAGCATCTGCAGTTTCGAGCTTTTCTTTCTGCTCAGGGTAATGATGAATTGCAAGTGCAGTAAAGTTAATATAAATAGCGATCGCCACAATAGGTCTTAAAATATTGATCACTTCGACGGCAGCTACTCTTCCTTCTAAATACTTCCCTTCCAAATCTTGGTGCAAGGAAATTTCATGCAAGGCTGTACCTTCAGCAGGATTAAGATGTCCCTCTCGAACTTGAGCAACTAAACCTTCTACCCATTTTTCTACCTGTTTACGGGCACGCCTTCCCTTCCAGTGTTGAGGGCCAAGTGCAGTGGGAGACTCAAACATAACCGCTAACTGCTCCGCTAGTTCTTTAATTTCCTCTTCTTCAACAGGAACACCTCCCCACTCACTAGCTATTCTGCACATGATTTCCTTTGCCTCATCATACAAAATAATTTGGTCCAGCCGCTCCCATTTCTTTGCAGCAAGTTGCCATTGTTTTTCCGTAATAGCTTGCAATACTTCTAGACGTTCCTTCGTCATTAAAGACATGAACATCGACTTACGATGACGATGTGCTTCATCGTCTAATGTTTGGACTCCTTCTTCTCCAAATAACGTCTTTTGCAACCGTTTAGGTGCAACCCCATTACGCATGAATTTCTCTTCATCGTAAAATAACTCCGCCGCTTTTTCGCCACTCATACAAATTGCATCTTGTCCCAATAACCGAGTTTCAAATACATTGGAGGCGAAGCTTTTCTTTCTATTTGGAATGTACATGTAACCTTCTCTTAATAAACTCAGACTGTGGTCCAGTCCTTCCTCACGTGGAAATTGATTAATCATGTCTATACACACCCTTCCTTTTAGAGCTTTCTTCCCCATCTTTTCCCTTCAACAACTTATTAAAACTTGTAAATACAAAATACCCCAAATCCTAACTGAAGGGTTTGGGGGTTACTAACTTTCTTTTTAAGCAATCATTTGACGGCAAACTTCCGCACATTTACGACAAGCCTCTGCGCAGCTTATACAATGTTCATGGTCGTGTTTTCCACATTCCTCTGCACAATCCTCGCAAATTTTAGCACATAACTCACAAATTTCTTTAACGAATGGACTATTACGGGTCATTGCCTGTATAGCATAGCTACAAATATCCGCACATTCTCGGTCTAGCCTAATACAACCAGCCATCATTTTCACATTCTCTTCATTCAGACAGGCTTGAAAACAATTATTGCATGCCTCCAAACAGTCTTGGCATGCTTGAATACACTCTTCATAAGACATTTTCAAAATTTATTCTCCTTTCTTACCTTAAATTCCTCTAACTACTTATTCCCCCAAAAGGAACAATTAAAACTGTGTTATTAGTCCCTCGCTTCACTAATTCCTTAATTATTAATTATTGCTATAATGGAGCCAGATGAAGGTTCGAAAGGTGTGATTAAATTTGTCTAAAGAATCTATTTTAATCGTAGAAGATGAAGAAAAAATAGTAAGGCTACTTGAAATTGAATTGGAATATGAAGGTTATGAAACGGGTAAGGCATTAGATGGAATTGATGCCTTTGAAATGTTTCTTTCTCAAAAGTGGGATTTAATCTTACTGGATGTGATGCTACCAGGTATGAGTGGCATTGAATTATTACGGCGTATTCGCGGAAAAAATTCAGCGGTTCCCATTATTTTATTGACTGCAAAGGATTCTATTGAAGACAAAGTTTCTGGTCTGGACCTCGGTGCCAATGACTACATAACGAAGCCTTTTAGAATAGAAGAATTGCTTGCAAGAATTCGTGCTATTTTAAGGATGAGCCATGCTAATCTTCCAGTAGCCGAAATAGATGACGAATGGCTTCAGTTCAATAATTTACGAGTGAATGAAAAAACAAGAGAAGTGGTTAGAGATGATCTCGATATTATATTGACACCAAAGGAATATGATTTACTTTTATATTTATTAAAAAACAAAAGACAGGTTTTGGATCGTGGTCAAATTTTGGAAGCAGTTTGGGGCTATGATTATTTTGGCGATACAAAAATCGTCGATGTATATATTCGATATCTTCGTAAAAAAATCGATGCAGATTACGAGGACGCACTCATTCATACCGTCAGAGGCGTAGGCTACGTCTTGAAGGATGCAACATGAAGCTACGCAATAAAATAAATTTATATACCTCCGTTTTATTTATCGTATTGCTCATACTCATGAATACTTCTATCTATTTTGTGTTCAGTCATCTCATGAAGGAAAATGAATTAGAACGAGCACAGGCGGAGGTCGACAAAGTTGCCCTTGCTATTGGAAGTGCTGCTGACCGAATTGCGCCAAGCGATTTATTACGAGCGAACGTACCAGTGGATGGCATGATTCAACTATTGAAAGAGGATTTAACGAGTGATGGTAAAGTCACCTCCCCTTCTGAAGAAAACCTTGGT
The DNA here is from genome assembly GCF_044762655.1 of Psychrobacillus sp. NPDC096623. NCBI lineage: Bacteria > Bacillati > Bacillota > Bacilli > Caryophanales > Bacillaceae > Psychrobacillus > Psychrobacillus sp. NPDC096623. The sequence continues at coordinate 269,373 of NZ_JBIWER010000002.1, read as the reverse complement.
GCACGAACCAGTAGTTTTTACCAAGGTGAGGTTCGTGAATTAATGACATATGAGGATTCACTGTATGTTTTCGTATCTATTCCGATTGTGTGGAGTGACGGGTCCGTTGTAAATTTACAGGTGACTAATAGTATTGAGTCCACTGAAGAGATGATTCGTATTTTAGCAATCGTTTTAATCGTTATTACAGTTATTATCATTATACCTACTCTTGTTTCAAGTCGGATTCTGAGCAATCTAATCATCGAGCCAATTCGTACGATGATTAATACGATGAAGGATATTCAAAAAAGCGGTCAATTTAAACAATTGAAGCTTGAGGACACTACTGAGGGAGAACTAGTAGAGATGGGCGAAACCTTCAATCATATGATGTCATTGCTTAAAACAAATTATGAAAAGCAGGAACAATTTGTCTCCAACGCATCTCATGAGCTCCGTACTCCATTGACTATAATTGAAAACTATGCAGATTTGTTGAAGCGGCGAGGTTTGGAAAGACCGGATTTGTTTGAGGAATCTATAGATGCCATTCATTCTGAGGCTATTCGCATGCGAGAATTGACAGAGCAGCTATTGTCTATTGCAAGGCATGAGCAATGGAATATCCAAATGGAGAACATTAATATTACGGAGCTTATAGAGGACACCGTAAATACCTTCCAAACTACTTATCAACGAGAGATGAGTGTTCTAGGGGATAAACAGATTGTCGGCTATACAGACATTCAAAAGCTAAAGCAATTATTATTTATCTTTCTAGACAATGCACGTAAGTATAGCGAAGAGCTGATTACAATACATGTCGGGCAGACAGCAAATGAAATTATTATTCAAATCGAGGATAGAGGAATCGGCATTCCACAAGATGATCTGCCGAAAGTGTTTGATCGTTTTTACCAAGTGGATCAGGCAAGAAGTCGGAAGCAAGGTGGATCAGGTCTCGGCTTAACGATGGCTAAAGATATTGCAGGTGCCCTCGGTGCACGCATCCAAATAAGTAGTAAGGAAAACGAGGGTACAATTGTGACGCTTTACTTACAAAAAGAAAAATAGTTCTTCTCCCCGAATTCTTACTTTCGCGATGTATACTATAGCAACAAACTGAACCATGGGGTGACATATGATGAAGATAAAAAAGTCCGGTTGGATCTTCGGAGGAATTATACTAGTGGTTTTGCTCGTATTCGGTATGCTATGGATCTTCCCCACTACAAAAGTGCTCACAGACGAGGAATTGAAAGCAGCTGCACTTACAAAATATCCTGGGGAGATCATCCATGCCGCGAAATCTGGTGACGAGTACGAAATAGAAATGCAAATGGAAAATGGAATTTACGCTGTTAGGATGGATACGAAGACTGGGAATATCCTTTCGTTAAAACAAACGTCAGCGAAGGAAGTCCCTCCTGCTACTGACAAAGTTAAGGAAGACCCATCTACGGAAATCGATTCAACTGAAAGTACAAATGAAGCACCTATAACGCAGGAAAACAAACTGCTTACGCAGCAGGAGGTACTCATCATTGCAGCGAACTATTTAAAAGGTGTGTCCGATGACGATCCTGAGCTTCATCATCCTACTGGCCAAACTCCGTATTATTTAGTAGAAGTGGAGATTGAAAACGGTGAAAATGACCGTGAAGCGGTGGTCGAAGTGGACGCCTATACCGGTGCGGTGAAATCGGTAAATTGGGAGGACTAGGAAGCATTACGAAATAAGGTTGGTCGTGGCTATTGTCACGATCAACCTTTTTTGGTCATTACTCTCGCTCAAGTTGTATTTATTCTCGGACAATACCGGTTACTAGCGTTCATTTTATTTTACTTGCGCTAAAGCTTTATTTATTCGCTTTTAGGTGACTTTTATTTGCGAACAGGGCATTATTACCAATATTTATTAATAATTTCTATCCAAATTTTAACCTTCCCCTCCCCGTCCTTTCTTTTTAGCTGTATATAGTAGTACATGTAAGCAAAACAAATCTTAGGAGGAGAAAAAATGAAAAAACTACTAATTGGTTCATTAGCAACGGTACTTGTGATTAGTGGAGGAATCGGCATTAATGCATTGGCAAATGACGACAACGTAAACTTAAGTAAAACACAAAGCGCAAAATTAATTGGTATTGAAAAAGCAAAAGAAATAGCATTGAAAGAAGTTAAAGGGACACTTGAAAGTGTGGAGCTGGAAAAAAATAATGGCAAAACATTTTATGAAGTAGATATAGATGGAGAAAAATCAAAAGAATACGAAGTGCGTGTAGATGCTTTTAATGCAAAAGTATTGAACGTAAGAGAAGAAAACGATGATCAAAATGATGACGAGGATTATGATAAAGTAGCTTCGAATACTAAACTCATCACAGAAGCTAAAGCAATTGAAATTGCTCAAAAACAAGTCAAAGGCACCGTATTAGAAATCGAATTGGATTCCGATGATGGTCGATATGAATATGAAATTGAGCTTAGCACAGATAAAGGGAAAGCAGAGTTCAATATCGACGCAAGTACAGGAAAAATTCTTGAGAATGAACTTGATAATAACGATGATGATCTTGATGAAGATTAATATATAATGCTAGTCGCTTGATGTACAACATCAAGCGACTTTTTATATGTATTATGAATGGGTATAGTAGAGTTAAGAAAGATATTCTTGATTTTTGGCACTAAATTTGAAAGGATGATTCGATGAAAAAACAATATTACGTGAATGGTGAATGGAAATCTTCTACTGAGTATGTAGATTTATTTTCTCCACATACAAAGGAAGTCATCGCACAGATTCCACAAGCAACTCATAAAGAAGTAGAAGCTGCGATCGACATTGCACATGAAAACAGAAAACAAATGGCAGCACTAACTGCATATGAACGGGCTAACATTTTAGAGCATATCACCCAATTGTTTATCGAAAATCGTCAGAAAGCTGCAGAAATTATTTCATTAGAAGCTGCAAAGCCGATTAAATATGCATTAGCAGAAATTGATCGCACGATTGAAACATATAAATTCTCTGCAGAGGAAGCTAAACGAATAACTGGTGAAATGATTCCGATGGACGCCGCAAAAAATGGAGCAAACCGTTTTGGTTATACTATTGAACAACCAATAGGTGTTATTGGAGCCATTACACCGTTTAACTTCCCTCAAAATTTAGTAGCACATAAAGTTGGTCCAGCAATAGCTGCCGGCAATACAATTGTATTAAAACCTGCATCACAGACTCCCCTTTCTGCACTATTTTTAGCGGAATTAATCGACCAAACGGCATTGCCGAAAGGTGTATTCAATGTGGTGACAGGTAGTGGAAAAACTGTTGGGGACGCATTAGTAAAAAGCAATAAAGTAAAAATGATTACATTTACTGGTAGTCCTGCCGTTGGAAAGGGTATTCGAGATAGTGCCGGCTTGAAGAAATTAGCACTTGAGCTTGGGTCCAACTCTGGCTTGATAATCGATAAAAATGTAGATCTGGCTCAAATTGTCCCCAAATGTGTAATGGGTGCATTTTCTAACCAAGGGCAGGTATGTATCTCTTTACAGCGAACATATGTAATGGATGAAGTATACGAGGAATTTCTAGAGCAGTTCTCTGCTTTAACAAACAAGCTTGTAATCGGGCACCCGGATGATGAATCTACGGAGATTTCAGCTATGATTCATCCTGACGAACAAGAACGTGCACTAAGCTGGGTAAAAGAAGCCGTCGAGCAAGGCTCTAATATTGTTTCTGGAGGTACAATAGAAAATGGAATATTCTTACCCACTATTTTAACAAATGTGTCTGCAACTTCAAAAGTTTCTTGTCAGGAGGTCTTTGCGCCTATCGTCATTGTGAACCGAATCTCTTCTATCGAAGAAGGTATCGCAGCTATTAACAACTCTGATTTTGGTTTACAAGCAGGTATTTTCACGAATGATATACAGACAGCTTTTAAAGCTTCTAAGGAATTAGAAGTTGGCGGCGTTATGATTAATGATATCCCTACCTACCGAGTCGACCAAATGCCATACGGTGGTGTGAAAGAAAGCGGGATCGGAAAAGAAGGTTTAAAATATGCGATTCATGAAATGACGGAAACAAAGCTTGTTGTGTGGAACCAACAATAACTCCTCCCCACTTAATAGATTAACTTAAGAATGAATCACTGGAGCCTATTAATGGCTCCTTTTTCTTTGCCAACTCTTAGTTTATACATAATTTTGAATTATCCGCCTTAATGATTATCGTTCAACAATACTTTTTCTGAACGATAATAAGAAAGTGGACAAATATAAAGATAGGATTGATCTTATGAAAAAAATCGTTTTATTAGGGATGTTATCTCTTTTTCTAATTGTCATTACAGGGTGCTCTGATAAAATAGCCACTCCTGAAAATAATGAAGTGAAAATTGGAATCATGCTTTCCGACACTGGACTAGGAGACCAATCATTTTCTGATTTAGGGTTTGAAGGTCTTGAAAAAGCACGTGACGAGCTAAACATCTCGTTCGATTATCGAGAAATAGAAGATACCCAAACGTATGAAAAAGGTCTAGAGGAGCTAATTAAAACTGGCAATGACCTAATAATTGGTCTTGGTTTTTCTATCCAAAAGGATATGGAGACAATCGCTAAAAAGTATCCCGAAAAATCATTTTTACTAGTGGATGCTCAATCCGACCTGCCTAACGTATACAATGTTACGTTCAAAGAAGAGGAAGCTTCGTTCTTATTAGGAGCCATTGCCGGCATGAAAACAGCAACTAATGTCGTTGGATTTGTTGGAGGCGAAAACGTTCCACTCATTCAGAAATTTGAAAAAGGCTTTGTGGCTGGAGTAAAATCTGAAAATCCAGAGGCCGTGGTGTTGACCAAATACGCAGGTGACTTTGGCAATGACAAATTGGGAGAAAGCATTGCTAAAGAAATGATTTCAGCCAAGGCCGACTTCATATATCCAGCCGCGGGGTTCACAGGAGTAGGAGCTATTAATGAATCACAACGCTCAGGTACATATTCTTTTGGGGTGGATAGCGATCAGTTTTATTTGGCAGAAAAGTCCGTAGTCTCTTCTATGCTAAAACAAGTGGATGTCGCTATTTTTAATACCATAGAAGAACTAGTGGAAACTGGAGAAATATCAGAAAAAGATCAAGTATTGGGTATTAAAGAAAATGGGGTAAGTTTAGCGCCTATTCGTGTACTTGAGCTCACTCCTGCCGAGCAAAACCGCTTAGAGAAGCTACAACAAGATATCGCAGGTGGTTCCATCACAATAATCCAATAAGAAATAAGGTGACTAGAATATGAAACTGAAACAGAAGATATTAATGATATCGATCATTCCTCTACTATTATCTACCTGTATTATCGGCTATAACATCATTCAACTATCTTCTATAAAATCCTCTACTGAAGAAATCGTAGATGCTTTAGTGAAAGTAGAAGAATTAAATAGTTCAGCAAAAAGCTTACAGAAATCATTGAGTGCGTATTCTCTCAACATTTCTGAAAGCAATAAAAACGATATAGAGTTGGACTTAGCTTCAACAAAGCTCATAAATGATGAGTTAGCCTCTTCCTTAACGACTAAGGAACAGAAAGAGCTAGATTCCAGTATAGCTAGGAAATACGACGAAATATTAAGCTTTTCCAATCAAGCAATTGCAGAAGAAAACCTTGCGGAGATCAAACGCCAGTCTACACGTACAAAAGGGCTTATTAATGATGTCATCCAATTAAAACGAAATATCACTACTGAATATACGGTTATGCAAAACAATCTGCAAAATAAGATTGAAGCCATTATTTCTATTTCAATTATTTTAGTAATTCTTCTATTAGTCGGTAGTATTGCATTAGTTATTTTATTTACAAATAGAATCGTTCGACCAATACGTGCGATTACTAAAAATGCAGAGGAAATCGCAAATGGTAACTTGGCAGTCGATATCGTACAGGTTAAAACCCGCGATGAAGTCGCTGCACTACAAAAATCCTTCGAACAAATGACATTGAATTTGAGAGAAGTCATTACGCATGTATCTGATAGCTCCAATCAAGTAGCGGCTTCTGCTGAGGAATTGATGGCAAGTGCAGATGAAACGATGAAAGGAACTGAACTGATATCCAATTCAATTCAACAGGTTTCAGAAGGAGCGGAACATCAAACAAACATGGCGCATGAATCGGCTCGTTCTGCTGAAGAAAGCTCGGCTGCAGTTACTCTGATTGCAGAAAAAGCGAAAGAAACCATGGAAATAACGGTTGCAACGAACGAGAAAACTATGCAAGGATCTGCTTTTGTTCAAGATACAGTAGCCCAGATGGGATTGATAAATGAAGCTGTATTAGAAACGGACATGGCACTTGTTACGCTCAATGAACGCTCCAAGGAGATTGTTAATATTCTTAAGCTAATCACCGATATTGCCGACCAAACGAACCTGCTTGCCTTAAATGCAGCCATTGAAGCGGCACGTGCTGGCGAAGCTGGTAAAGGCTTTGCAGTGGTCGCAGATGAGGTCAGAAAACTCTCAGAACAAACGAGAAAATCGGTCTCTGACATTTCCGAGATAGCTACAGAAATTGAAATAGAAACGAAGAAAACCGTTACATCTATTACTGGAGTAAAGGAAAAAGTTGACTCTGGACTTACGATTGCACATAATACGGAAGTTACTTTCCAGGAAATCCTAACATCTGTAGAACAAGTGAAGGAACAAGTTGGAGATATTTCTTCTATAACAAATAACATTCATAAAATTGTAAAAGACGTTGCAAGCCATGCTAATAATATGTCCACAGTAGCAAGCGACACATTTGATAGTTCATCATCTGTTGCTGCAGCTTCCGAGGAACAGCTAGCATCCATGGAGGAAGTAACTGCAGCTGCCATTTCTTTGGCAAACCTTGCAGAGGATTTACAAGTACGAGTATCTAAGTTTCATATTTAACGCAATAATCCCTGTGTATATATTGCATACACAGGGATTTTTAGTTATGGCAATTAACCAACTTAATACTGATATTTTACAGTAACAGTTGCAGTGATAGAAATTTCTCCTTGCTCAATGGGTGTGCCTGCCTGTGAACTAGCCATCGATAACATTTTATAAGGTATTGGCACATTATGCTGCTCCTCCACAATGGAAACTGGTTGTGGATATAATGCAAGCTTCATGGTCTGGGCAATCGTTTGGGCTTTTGTTTGGGCATTTTGAAGAGCCCGCTGTAGCGCTTGTTGATAAACAAGCTCTGGATTATCTAGCCCAAATTTAATAGACGATACACTATTAGCACCGTTCGCCACCGCAGTGTCGATTACAATCCCAGCCTTTGCAATGTCGGTTAGCTTAACAGTAATAGCATTCGTAACCTCGTACCCTCTAAATACTTGTTTTCCCTCTATAAAATCATATTGAGGAAGGATATTAAAGGCTGCTGTTTGTATATTTTCCCTCGGAATATTTAACTCTAACAAGGATTGAATAACACGATTCATAATTTGTGCATTTTCTGCCTGAGTTTGTTGTACATCTTTCCCTTCTGTTCTTACTTCAATTTGGAGCTGAACATAATTTGGCGAGACTTCTACCACCCCATTACCAGTTACAGTGATTACTCTCACCATAGGAAATGAAAATGACGGAATACTTGAATACAACATCTAATTACCACCTTTTATATGTTATTTCTACCTATCCATATTCATCACATATAACAATAATGTTCATAAAATAAGGCATAATGACTTTTTTGCGTAAAGGAGTATGAAGAAGTGAAAGAATCGAAGGTCCATTTAGTTTCTGCAGCCCTGGAAAAGAATAACAGCCAAAAGCATTTTTATACCAATCACCATATAGAATTTCTAGAAGAACAAACATCTGTAAATCAACTGCTATTGAACTCTGTTTCCCAGTTGGACCAATCGAGTAAAACCATTTTACGCGAATTACATGATCAACGCATAATTCTCGATAAGTTAAATACCAACCACAGATATGATTATGGCAACATCAAAAAAATACTCCTCAATTTTGCACAGACATCAAAAGAAACCAAGTTCCAATTACAAAAACTTAGCCAAACACTTCAAGCAATCAATGTGCATTGGGATAACCAGTCTGAATTTAATGAGATAACAGATGCCCGAACGGAAAATTTAGAGAAAGCATTAAAAAATTTACAAGGAAGTGTGAATAGACAACGAAATTTCCTTAATAACTTCGCCATTGAACAAAACAATTTTTTCGAAAATATCAAAGGTCAATTTGACCAACGTGAACATCAATCTGATACCCGCACAAAAACAATACAAGATGTACTAGAGGAACAAAAGCGGTTTTTTACTATGATATCGAAAAACTTGGAAGAACAGAACCTTTTGCATGATTTAATCATAAATCAGTTCAAAGAGCAAAAAGCATTAAATAGTCGATTGAGTGAGAAACTGGAGCTTTCTGATGAATTGGATGAATTAATATTGGAGGAAATTAAACTTCAAATAACACAGCAGGATGATATATACAATTACTTACAAGATAGCCTCAATAGACAGCAAGGTTTTTTGCTTCAATTATCAGATAATCAAAATAGGCAACTTGAAAAAGTTAAGATTAGTCTAGAAAATATAAGAGAAGTTGATGCCCAACAGGTTGATGCCTTATTAGAAGTAAAAGAATCCATAGAAAAATTATTATAGCATCCGCTATCCACCGGGAATAAGTAATTTTAGTATAAAAAAATTTATGCCCTAACTCCTTTACCAACTATGAAGCTATCAATAAAGAATCATAAAGTTAAAAAAAATTTCAAAATAAGCTCAGTATATTTTAAAAAAGAGACCTAGTGAATATAATTCACCAGGTCTCTCTATTTTGGGCCGCATTTTAATTTAGAACTTTTACCGTAACTGTTTTACGTCCCCAATTGAGTGCTTCCTGTTTGGTTGGTATAAAAATATCTATTTTATTTCCTTTTATAGCGCCACCAGTATCACCAGCAATCGCTTCTCCATAGCCCTCAACCCATACTTTTGATCCTAAAGGAATTACGTTTGGATCAACAGAAATAACTTTCTGGTTTGGATTAGCTTTTAAGTTAATACCGGTAGCTGTAATTCCAGAACAGCCTGCACATGAAGCTGTATACGCAGTAGCAGTCATCGTCAACTCTTTCGCAACATTAGCCTGTTTAGATTCTGCTTTTGAAACTGGAGCTGCAGAAGTAGCTGAAGTGGTAGTTGCTGCACTTACCTTAGGCTGTATAACCTTTGAACCTTCTATTACTAATTTATTTCCAGGTATGATTAAATCACTAGTTAGCTGATTGTTCTTCATTAATTGATCTACTGTAATATTATGTTTTTCTGCAATATTAAATAATGTATCTCCAGAAACAACTACATACGTTTCCAGTGCTTCCTCGACTTTTAATTGTTGAGATGGATAAATGATCGTTGAATCGAGGTCGTTCCATTGTTGTAAATCTTGAACACTAACATTTTCTGCTTGAGAAATAGACCATAGTGTATCACCTTTTTCTACCGTATGAACACTTGCTGCAGATGCTTGTCCTGCTGCTCCTACTGATAGTGTTGCGATTGCGGTTAGTGCAATAATGTGTTTTTTCATAAAATGAATTTCCTCCTTTTCACTAACGAGATTCATCATACCACTTATAGATGACAGAACCATTGCATTTCTATTAGGAGAAAATATCATTTAAATGACAGAATTCGACACGATGCAACATTTGTAATATTACTTGCTCTGCAATCTATTTTGCCATTTGATTAGACTAGTAAGGCAAGCACACAACTTTCGTATGTTAATACCATATCCCATTGATCATTCCACTGTTCCCCCTACATACCAACAAAGCCTTTAGAAAACTTGCCACCTACGCAATCTTCGTAGCTATTTAGCGTATGACAAAGTAGTGAATCGGAATTTCTTATTAGACAGGACTAGTATGATTATACCTATGAGTCCTGGACTACTTCTGCTATCCAGTGTACATAATCTAATGGATATATAGTCGACCATATTAAAATGATAGCAAATAGACTCATATGTTTTTTAGAATTTTATTAAAATCCCATCGGACTCCTTCCTTTTAATTTTTCCAAAAATGCTTCTGAGGATTCGTAAAACGTTTCAGACCTTAAGAAACGGGAAACGAATGCTAAGGAGGCGTTGAAAATGCCATGGAATAAAAATGATTATCCCGATTCTATGAAAAACTTGGACGCAGATGTACGAGACAAAGCCATTGAAATTGCCAATGCATTATTAAAGGATAATTACGAGGAGGGTAGAGCCATATCCATTGCTACTTCTCAGGCCCGAAAAGCAATACATGGAGATGATGAAAATCGTATTACCTACGAGGTTATATCCCGTGAATCTGACTGGGTGCTTATGAAAGCTGACGGTAGACGTGCTATTTTTGTAGAGGATACCAAAGAGGATTTGCTTCAAAAAGCAAAACCATATGTAAATGAACAAAATGGCATCCTTATTATTTATGAGGAAGATGGTTCAGTAGAGGATACTTTATATGAATAAATAAAGAATATAAGAACGAAAAATATTCGAGAATAATAGGTTCTAAGTGAATAATGTATTTTCGAATTGAATAGAGTAATACTGCAACTCCCGAAGTCTCCATTTCGGGAGCTTTTTTACGTTAATTCTAAGGAAATTGTTCTCGTATTCGTCGTAAATAATCACGTTAAAAACAAAATAATAACATAAGTCAATAGCCGCACTTTTAGCCCATTAAACTAAATCACCTCATTTGTTAAACACATCAAGATTATTCATTTCATCAAAATCCTAATTTAACTACGAAAGTTACTTTTTTCCTTCAAAATTACTATTGAAATAATTAAAATAATAATATATCATATCCCTATTGGTTTAATAGGAATTAAAGGGAGGGTATTTATTTGGTACAAATGATTATTACTGGATTGTTGTGCGGTGCTTTGCTAGGATTTGTTATGCAACGAGGAAGATTTTGTTTGACTGGTGGCTTTCGTGATATGTATCTAACGAAAGACAATCGTATGTTTTATGCATTACTTATTGCCATTGCAGTTCAAAGCGTAGGTGTTTATACACTCGTTGCACTTGAAGTCATTCAAATTAGCTCAGGTACTTTACCATTATTTGCAATTATTTTAGGGTCATTTATATTTGGTATCGGAATTGTGCTAGCTGGTGGTTGCGCTACTGGAACTTGGTACCGGGCTGGAGAAGGGTTAATTGGAAGTTGGATCGCATTAGCTGGTTATATGCTAATGAGCGCAATTATGAAAACAGGCCCACTTAGTCCGTTAAATCAAAACATCGAAAAGTCTCAATTACCGTCGAATTCTATGGCAGATACTCTCGGCATAAACGTATGGTTTTTAATTGCCTTATTACTTGCAGTGGTAAGTTGGATTATTTATAAAGAAGTTACAAAACCAAAAGTAGTTATTCCAACACTTAAGCCTAAAAAACAAGGGATGGCACATATTTTATTTGAAAAAAGATGGCATCCGTTTGTAACGGCGGTACTTGTTGGACTTATCGCAATTCTTGCTTGGCCATTGAGCTCCGCAACTGGTCGAATTGCAGGGCTAGGTATTACTACTCCTTCTGCAAATATACTACAATTTTTAACTACTGGGGATATGGCGTTTATTAACTGGGGCGTATTTTTAGTTCTTGGTATTTTGGTAGGATCATTTGTTGCTGCTAAAGCAAGCAGTGAGTTCCGTTTTAGAATGCCTGATGTAAAAACTGGATTAACCAGTTTTACTGGAGGTAACTTAATGGGATTTGGAGCTAGCTTGGCAGGTGGTTGCTCCATCGGAAATGGGTTGGTTATGACAGCTCTAATGACTTGGCAGGGTTGGATCGCATTGATTTTCATGATTCTTGGTACATGGACAGCTGTTTACTTCGTCTTCATTCGTGGAAGAAAGGAAAAAAATAGTAAAGCCACTGTACAAACAAGTGTCACAACAGCATAAAGAAGGAGTGTCAAATATGAAAAAAGTATTAGGAGTCATGGGAATGGTTTGTCCCTTCCCATTAGTAGAAGCAAAAGAAGCAATCTCAGAGCTAAGCTCAGGGGATGAATTAGTGATTGAATTTGATTGTACACAAGCTACGGAAACAATTCCGCGCTGGGCTGCGGAAGAAGGGCATAACGTTACTAACTATGAACAGGTTGGTGATGCCGCTTGGACGATCACTGTTCAAAAGAAATAAGAAAAGCGTAAGCGCTTATTCAAGTCACGGATGGATTTCGCCTCAGGCATCCTTTACCGAAACCCTAAGACACTCAATCGGCTAGCTGCAAAGTCCGGACAATACTGATTAAAAAGCATATGCTTTTTGTCTTTTATAAACTTTCGAGCCTTCCTGCATTCAACTATGCAGGAAGGCTCTCTTTATGGATTAAATCGAGTGAATTTCCAATCATTAGGATCTTGCATTGCGACTCTCAAAATCTGCTTCGATTCCCTGTTTCCATGTACGATTTATTTTTTCGCCTTTACGATATGAAGTCACCACTTCACTGACAGCTTCATAGTTTAAACGTGTACCTTCGACATCCGCATGATATTCCACCGCAAAATCCTCTCCGATGCCAAACTGTGCAGCAGCAGATATAGCATCAATATTTGCACCGAGGAAGATAAATTCCCAGCCGAATTTTTCTTTTTGACGGGCAATCATTGACTTGATCTTGTCGTAGTTGTATTCACTGCTTGCATTCTCATGTCCATCCGTTGTGATGACGAACAATATTTTACTAGCTCGATGATCGGCACTAGTTCTTTTTTGAGAGTTTCCGATTTTTTGAATCGCCATCCCTATTGCATCGAGTAACGCTGTTGTCCCGCTAACCTCGTATTCTCTTTCGGACATTGGTGCAATACCCTGAACAGGAATACGATCATGGAGCACCTCTGAATGGTGATTGAACAGAACAGTTGTCACATTCGCTTCTCCCTGTTCCTTTTTCTGCTTAGCAAGCATCGCATTAAATCCACCTATTGTATCCGTCTCTAAACCTGCCATCGAGCCACTCTTATCCATAACAAAAACCAATTCCGTTAAATCCTTTTTCATCTTTATCATCCTCCATTTGTATGTTTCTCTACAAATCAAGAATAACTAATTTGATGACTCTATTGGTCGCTTCAATAGCGACATTTTAACCTCCCAATAAAACTTGGTCAAAGGCAAACAACGCTTCATTGATTTCATAAATATTGTAGTTTTCTTCTTCGATAAAGAACTCAACAATCAAGTCAAATTTACTACTAGGAGTTAATGTATAACCTGCCTTAGATAATAGATCCAATGTTTCATCTAAGTTCAGCTCTAATGCAATTGCAAAAGCAATAACTGTTTTTTTAAGTGGCGTATAGTTAGGTGTATTCCGTATTTTAGAAAAAAGTCGACGATCCATATTTGCTTTTTTATACGTTTCTACGTCTGTCATTCCCTTTTCATCGATTAAACGAAATAATCTCTCAGAAAATGACTCTCCTAATTGCTTCATAACATCCTCTAAATTTCTTTTAGAAGAACTAAAGCTCTCCGCTTCTAAACTAAGGGGAGACTCAAAGGATTGTAGCTGACGACCACGTTGAAAACGCTCTTCTATTTCCTCTACATAATATTCATCAATATATTCATGTATAGATGTAAATAATTTTGCGCTTATTTTAAATGATTTCTTGTCAAAAACAACTAAATACACTTGCATGTCGTTTGCCAAAAGAAACGAGCTAATTGTTGAAACCGCAATTTGTAGCGCCTCTGCCTTCGGATAGCCATAGATACCGGTGGAGATAAGCGGAAAAGCTATAGAATCATAGTTTTGAGAGGCTGCTAAAGCCAAGGAATTTGCATAAGACGCTTTTAAGAACTCTGCCTCATTTTGTTGGCCATCTTTCCAAATAGGACCTACAGTATGAATGACTTTCTTCGCCTGCAACTGAAAACCATCCGTCATCACCGCTTGCCCTACGTCGCAAAAACCTATTTCTTCACAAGCTTTCTGAAGTTCTTTCACACCAGCTGTTTGGAATATGGCACCACACACCCCTCCACCTATTTTGAGTGCCTTATTCGCCGCATTCACAATTACATCAACGTCCATCTTCGTAATGTCATTTCGAACGATTTCTAATGGCATATCCTCGATTCCTTTCCTGTTACTTTTATGTATTTTGTATATTCTATTATCCCACAAACGAAACCCATCTTAAACAAAGGCTTAAGATGGGTTTAACTCAGAAGTTCTATTTTAAATAAAAGAGACCACCATTTATTATCTCTATTTTTATTCTCGCTTCGTATTGTTGCTGAAGTGCTTTTTTCTCCATCTCGTAGCACTCTGGTTTGTCCTCTACTCCCTCATAGAAGAATTCTAATACGCGTATATCTCGCTGCCACCTTTTTTTCGCTAGATCGGCCCAGGAATGATCATCCTGTTGGATGAGATTTTCAACCACTCCATCTAATCGCTCTAAACCTCTAACCGGTTTGATGATATAAGGTAACAAAAATGCATTTTTGGCTTTTGTGGGAGCAATATTCATGTCTCCTAAGGTAGCATGAAAATCCGTAGTGATATGACCATTCATCAGATTAATACCTAAAGAATGGAGCATTTCCTTCGTCTGATTGCTATAATAGGAAACTTTATAATTCACGCCTAGCCATGGAGTTAGTATAGGACGATTAATTGTTTCCTCCACCTGCTCAAACATTTCGATAAAAGCGCCCATTTCATGGGTAGCTTGAAATAGCTGACCGAGTCGTGGTGATCCGAAATAGACCAATTCTCCCCTTACGTTATCGTTCAGCTTTGTTTGGTCAGTTATTAATGTAAGCTGCGTTGGACTGGGTACTCCTCCTGTCGTTTCCACATACTTCCAATAATAAGGTCTATTCATAATACGTTTATCCATGTCAATCGTGAGCTGAACAGTAAGATAATGATCCGTATCGGCTACAATCTGACAGTTATTTTCGGAGAAGAACGTTCGTAAGTATTGTTGAACCTGCTGCGGATACATTTATATCCTCCTTTGCATATACCAATTAAATCGTTTGTTTAAATGCGGACAATATATCATCTAAATCACCTACAACCTTTTCAAAAACATCAATTTTTTTGTATAATAACTGCAAAATATCTATTTCAATCGTGTTTTCAATTGCCAAATTATAAATATGAACATCATGTTCTTGGCCTAATCGGTGTACACGTCCTATTCGTTGCTCTAGCTTCATCGGGTTCCAAGGCAAATCATAATTGATGACATGATGACAGAATTGAAGGTTAATCCCTTCCCCACCCGATTCAGTAGCTATCAATACTTGCGCATGTTCTTTAAATAAATGCTTCATATAATCTCGCTTATTTTTATTGAATTTCCCATTAAAAAGCACGCTTGTAATACCTTTTGTGTGCAAATACCACTGCAAATATGCTTGACTTGCTTTATATTCTGTAAAAATAATCACTTTATCCTTTGCCTGTGAAATTATTTCGTATGTTTTTTCTGCTTTTGCGTTTATTTCTAACGCCATTAATTTCTGCATTACATTTTCAACAAAATTATTTTCCTCAGGATTAGTGCAATTTTGCCTCATTTTATTTAATGTAAGAAATGTAGCTTCCTTACTACTACACATCTCTTTTTGGAGTGTAATCATCGAAAAGGCACCTGAAAATACAGGAGAGATATTCTTTAGGTCCATAATCATCTCATACACTTCTTTTTCCTCATTTGTGAACTGAATCGGAATAATATTCACTTGGCGATTCGTCCATTCAATGCCTGTATCCTGTCTACGATTACGAACCATTACTTGGTTTACTAACTCCTTCAAATAGTCATCATGCTCTAAATCATGTTTACTAGCAGAAAATGCCGATTGGAACGCCTCAAAATTCCCGAGATGGCCAGGCTTTAGCAAAGAAATTAGGTTAAATAATTCAAACACATCATTTTGAACAGGTGTGGCTGTTAATAGCAAGCAAAATTTCTTCTTTAAACTTTGCACAAACTCATAGATTTTGGTTTTGTGGTTTTTTAACTTATGAGCCTCATCAATAATAATCATGTCATAATCCTGTTCAAAGATAAGCTCTCGATGAGGACTTTTTTTAGCAGTATCCATACTTAGAACGACAACATCACAAAGTTCTAATGGAGTATTTTTCTTATACGGTACAGCTGGTATATAAAACTTATAATGGAGCTCCTCCACCCATTGATTGATCAGTGAAGCGGGAGCTAATATTAGAGCTTTCTTTACTAACCCTCGAACAAGATATTCCTTCAATATCAAACCAGCCTCAATTGTTTTTCCAAGTCCCACCTCATCCGCCAAAATTGCTTTCCCATTCATCCGTTCAATAACGGTTTCTGCAACTTTTAGTTGATGTTCAAGCGGTTTTAAACTGGTCAAATACTTAGGAGATTGCAGACCTGTAAACTCCGTGATTAAACTATTTTTGGCAATATCATAGCTCATATTATAAAGTGTCCAATTATCCCATGGTTCAATGTTTTCTAATCGTTTAACGAAACCTTCAGCCCATTCCGAAGATCTTTCTATAATCATTTCCATCACCTCATATTACTTTTCCTTAGGTTGTCCCAAAAATAGAAGTGTATGATTGATAGAAGGAAATAAAGAAAAAGAATTTTAACTTTCTACAAAAAAACATTGCCTTTCTTGTAGATAATGCTATATAATATAAAAGTCGCAAATGATTTGGAATTAATTCATCCAAATAATATTTTACTTCGGAGGAATACCCAAGTTCGGCTGAAGGGATCGGTCTTGAAAACCGACAGGCGGGTCATACCGCGCGGGGGTTCGAATCCCTCTTCCTCCTCCATTTTTATTATAATAATGATAGTTGTAATTTTTTTGTCGCGGGGTGGAGCGATAAGCAGTACGTAGACTGCGAATTGTGCCGACGGCAAGCGAAGCGAGGAAGGCACAAATCTTTCACGTGAAGTTTAGTAGCAATTTATATTATATTGTCGCGGGGTGGAGCAGTGGTAGCTCGTCGGGCTCATAACCCGAAGGTCGCAGGTTCAAATCCTGTCCCCGCAACCAAATGGTCCCGTGGTGTAGCGGTTAACATGCCTGCCTGTCACGCAGGAGATCGCCGGTTCGATCCCGGTCGGGACCGCCATTTTTTATTTAATCATTTTTTTGAGATTTAGGATAAGCAAGCAGGTCGAGGAAGCAATCGAGCGAAAGAAGGAGCGTACTCAAGTACGTGACTGAAAGAGCAAGTGCAGCTGACGAAGAGATGCGCAGCTTAGCGTAAATCGAAGAGGCTCAGTAGCTCAGTCGGTAGAGCAAAGGACTGAAAATCCTTGTGTCGGCGGTTCGATTCCGTCCTGAGCCACCATATTATGCGGGTGTAGTTTAGTGGTAAAACCTCAGCCTTCCAAGCTGATGATGAGAGTTCGATTCTCTTCACCCGCTTCCGAATAAAGGAAGACCTATTGATGCAAAGATCAATAGGTCTTCTTTTTTGTTATTTCCTGCGAGCTTCTGCTTCGTCTAAAATTTCTCTTCGGAATCCTTCAATACTTTCTTTTCGATGCTCATTCTTTTCTCGGATAGCTTCTCGATTATTTCCGCTCGTGTGCTCCATTGTTTCTTCGGCAGCTTCCATATTCTCTTTCGTATTACTTACCATTTTCTTTAACTTTTTCACATTATCTGATCGGTCATCTGGATTTGGTCTATTGTTTTTAGACATTTGAATTCCTCCTTTTTTTTTTAACACAATTTTTATCGTCCCCTATCTTGTCCAAATTATTCGATTTTATATTTCTTTCATTTTTCGGAATAATATTTTCCAAATAGGACAAAATATTAGGAGAATACGATGAAGGGCGGTAATGACTATTACTACGGAATGGTTTGACAGAGTAACAGAGGAACTACAAGATCATTTGAACTCGATTTGTGAAGAGTATGACCAAGTCGGTCACATGAATATTAATCGCGCTTCTAAACATCCGCGGATTGAGTTTTTTGTGAGTACAGAAGTGGAAGAACGAGACTATTTTTGTACAATACTATTTGACCCTTATAATGAGGAGTTCTATGTAGAAAGCTTCGATGTCGAACTACACCAACCTACTAGAATAATTTTAGACGATATTACTGATATTGTAGAAGCCGTTCATGAAAGCTTTCACGAGTTTCTGATGGATGACAGCGATCGCGAATTGGTTTTCATGGGTGAGGACGACGATGATGGAATGACTGTAGAAGAGATTGACGTGGAATGGGAAACTCCTGAAGTTACTGCATTCTTAATAGACGATGAGATCGAAGTTACCTATCAGTTTGGTGTGGACATTTCAAATGGCGATGGCGTTCTCCGTAGAGTGAATCGTATTTGGACAGATGATGAGGAAATCGAGGATGAAACTACCTTTACGTTCAAAAAAGATGAAGCCAGTACTATTATCGCAATGATTGCTAGCCATATGGATAGATTGGTTGGATACGATGAAACGTTAGACATTTAAAACCAATATACATCTCCAGTTAGGCAATTTGCCAGTTGGAGGTGTTTTATTATGTTCAAAACTAATCAACTAAGGGAGATAATCTGATAAAATGAGAGTAATAAGAATTGGAATGGAGAACATACCTTGAAAACCTTTAAAAAAATGTACATAGAAATTACTAGTGTTTGTAATCTTGCTTGCAGCTTTTGCCCACCGACAAGTAGAGCTAAGAATATTCTCAAACTGGATGCATTCAATAAAACATTAGATCAGATTCGACCACATACAAAATATATTTATCTTCATGTTAAGGGTGAACCACTTCTACATCCGAGGGTCGACCAATTATTGGATGCTAGTCATGAGAAGGGTTTTAAAGTAAATATCACGACAAACGGTACGCTTATCAATAAAAATAGACATAAATTGTTAGGTAAACCCGCTCTACGACAGATTAACTTCTCTTTACATAGTTTCGATGGTCACGAAGGATCCGAAAATCGCGAAAAATATTTAGGAGATATTCTGGATTTTGTACGAGAAGCTAAAGAACATAATATTATCATTTCCTATCGTTTATGGAATTTACAGAAAGACCAGGTTTCTGAAGTTGCACAACGTAGAAACCGTGAGACGCTGGAAATAATTGAAAAAGAATATAATCTAGACTTTAAAATCGAAGAAAAAGTACAACCAGGTAAAGGTATTAAAATTGCTCATAATATATACTTGAACCAGGATCATGAGTTTCAATGGCCGAGTTTATTTGCACCAGAGGATGATGGAAAAGGATTTTGCCATGCTCTCCGAAACCAAGCGGCTATTCTTGTGGATGGAACCGTCGTACCATGCTGTTTAGATGGAGAAGGTGTAATTGACTTAGGTAATATTCATAACGATTCTTTCTCAGACATTATTGAGAGTGATCGAGCGAATAATTTGTATGATGGATTTACAAGAAGAGAAGCAGTTGAAGAAATGTGTAGAAAATGCGGATATAGACAGAGGTTTGGCGTTTAAAACCCTTACGTATAGAAACTAAGCAATGCAAATGGTAATATTAGATTTCGGAGAGGAGAGATATATATGGAATTTATAACACTTAGCAATGGCTTGAAAATCCCTCAAATTGGCTTTGGGGTGTGGAAAGTTGACAACGAAACTGAGGCTCCTGCTGCAGTAGAAGAGGCTCTTCGCGTGGGGTATCGTCATATTGATACAGCTGCCGTGTATAAAAATGAAGAAGGCGTAGCAAAAGGAATCACTGCTTCAGGAGTTCCACGTGAGGATATCTTCCTTACTTCAAAAATTTGGAACGATGATATTCGTGCCGGCCGTACAAAAGAAGCCTTCCAAGAATCGCTTAATCGTTTACAAACAGATTATTTAGATTTATGCTTGCTCCACTGGCCTGTTGAAGGTATCGTAGAAGCTTGGCGCGCACTGATAGAGCTTTATGAAGAAGGAAAAATAAAAGCAATCGGTGTATCTAACTTCAAAGAACATCATCTGGATAAATTGCAGGATGCTGGATTGATGACTCCTATGGTCAATCAAATTGAATTACACCCACAACTGCCACAGCAAGAATTTGTTGATTATTTAAGTAAAAAAGGTATTCAAATAGAGGCTTGGAGCCCATTGATGCAAGGGAAATTCATGGAAATTGACTTATTCCATAAATTGGCTGAGAAATATGGAAAATCTCCATCACAAATTGTTCTTCGCTGGCATTTACAGTTAGGACGGATTGCTTTACCAAAATCAGTTACGCCTAGCCGTATTCAAGAAAATCTAGATGTTTTTGACTTTGAGTTATCTTCTGAGGATATGAGCGCAATTACAGCAATAGCTACAAATGTGCGTATCGGTACTGACCCAGATAAAATTTAATTCTAATAGAAAATGTCGGAAGAAGTGTCTTTACACTTCTCTCGGCGTTTTTCATCTTTTATTCTTTCACAGTACTCAAAATGAAAAAATGTCTTTCATTTATACTCATTCCCCGCTTCAAAATTTGATGTATGAAAATGAGGTTGATGAAAAGAATCCTATTATTTTTTATCTATACTCCTTTTAATATTAATATTTCGTGGCAGATTCCAATCAAAATAAACAGATAATATCCTTAATATAACTATTACGATTAAGAGAGAAAATGTGGCATAGGGACCGCGTATGAGATCTAGTCCTATAGCAAGACCGGCTAATACTGCCCATAATGCATATATTCCTGAATGGAAAATCATCGGTTTTCTACCTGCGAATATATCTCTTATCATCCCACCACCTGCTCCTGTCATGGAAGCTGCAATGATAACAGCAATTAATGGAGCATCTATAGATACAGCATATTTTGCACCTTGAATTGCGAATGCCGCTAAACCAATGGCATCAAAAAAGACAGCACAATTTTTCCAATTGCTAATCCATTTTTTCGGCAATAAACAAACTAATGTAATAGCCAAAAAAGCTACTTCAAATAAATAATCTTGTAACCAAATATTTTCGATTGGTATCCCAATTAAAATATTTCGAACTAGTCCCCCTCCAAAGGCTGTTGTAAACCCTAAAAAATAAATACCAAATATATCATAATCCTCTTCTACTGCGATAAGCACACCACTTATCGCAAAAGCGATGGTGCCAATGATGTTAAGAATGTCCCATGTCAAAGCGATTCCTCCTTTCCTCATTGGACCATTAATTGAAAAAAAATCGTTCAAAAAGTAAATTTTGAACGACTCTACTGTTTTATTCTTGCATACTACAAACAACTTGTCCTACGGCTTTTGCTGCAACCAAAAGTGCATCCTCGTCAATATCGAATTTTGGATGATGATTGAAAAATGGTTTTTCAACGCCTTTAGGTGTACAACCGATATAGAAGAAACAAGCTGGGAATTTTTCTGCATAGTACGCAAAATCTTCCGATGGTGCCATTGGTGGAACTTCTTTTACTTCTGTAATTTCTTTCACATTTGCATTTTTTAATGCTTCTGCCACTTTTTCTGTAAGTTCGGGATTATTGTATAAAGGTGGATAGTCCGGTGTATAAGTCAGTTCACAAGTTACATCAAACTCTTCCTCTAGTCCTTTTACTAATCGTTTTACTTCTCTTTCAATTGTTTCTTTTGTTTGTGTTGTCATGTAGCGGATATCACCTTCAAGCTCTACACTATCTTTTATCACATTAAAGGTGCCAGCACCATCAAACGATCCAATAGTAATTACTCCTATTTCAAAAGGACTTAAACGGCGACTTATGATGGTTTGAACAGCAGTCACAAAATGAGCACCCGCAACAATTGCATCGTTTGCTAGGTGAGGTGACGAACCATGGCCACCTCTTCCTTGTATTTTCAACTTCATATATGCTCGTCCATTAAAAGCATAGCCTTTGTTGTAACCAACCATCCCTGCTGGAGCGATTGGTAATAAGTGAATTCCATACACTTCATCTAAATCATCCAATTGTCCAGATTCTACTATACTTTTTGCTCCACCTGGTGGAACCTCTTCTGCATGTTGATGAATTAGCTTAATCGTTCCAGACAACTCTGATTTCAATTGAATTAAGCAATCTGCTAACACTAATAAGTACGCTGTATGCCCATCATGTCCGCAGGCATGCATGACACCCTCGTTTTTTGACTTAAACGGTACAGGTGTTTCTTCCACTATTGGAAGTGCATCAAAGTCTGCACGCAATCCAATTGTCTTTCCAGGTTTTCCACCTTTTATGGTTACAATAATTCCGTAACCATTTCCAACGTTTGTTTGTACATAGACGTCTTTTCCTTTGTAAAAGTCCGCAATATATTGAGCCGTTTTTTCTTCCTTAAATGATAATTCAGGATGTTCATGTAAAAAACGGCGAATTTGAATTATTTCATCTTTACGTTCATCCAACATTTTCATTAGTTTATCTTTCACAACTAACACGCTCCTTATTTTACTTCACTTTTACCAGCATTGTTTGGAACCATGAAAATAATCGATAATAATGCGATGACTCCAAAAATTACATTGGCAATAATGCCTCCAGTTGCCGCTGCATCTACCCCACCTCGGGCCGCAATCATCGAATATACAGTAGCAGATATAGCAACTCCAAAAGCAGAACCAAGGGAACTTGCCATTTTATAAATACCTGACGCTGCACCAATTTTATCGTCAGGTGCATTCGAAACCGCGGTGTCTGTAGATGGCGTTGCATAAATCCCTAATCCTAATCCAAACAAAGCGAATCCTATAAATACAACAACTGTATAAGCAACATCTGGTAAGAATGTTAAGCCCATCACCCCAACACCGATTAGCGTCAAGACAGTACCCCAAAGCATCGGTTTTTTTGCACCAATTTTTTGAAGAATCTTTTCTCCTACGCGAATCATTGCAAGCACAGCAATTAGATAACCGATGGAAAGCATACCAGATTGAAAAGATGTAAAACCTCTTCCTTCTTGTACATACGTATTCGCAACAACAAGCGTTCCGGCAATAGCATTGAGCAAGAAGTTTGAAACTGTTGCACCAGTGTATGGCGCGTTTTTAAATAAACCAAAATCGATTAGCGCATTGGATTTACCATTTTCAACTTTTATAAAGATTATCGCACCAATTACTGTGACAACTAGCAGTGCAATCGTAATCCAATTTGACCAACCAATTTCAGCACCTTGTGTGATGAAAACATTCAATGCTAACATTGTTATAATGAAGATAATTAGACCACTAACATCAAATTTAGAATTGCCAGTTTGTTTCGCCTTGCTTTCAGGCGTGTCTTTTAATAACCACAATGCAAGAATTGCGATGATAATTGAGAAGATGAAAATCCATCTCCACCCCATATATGTTGCAATTGCACCTCCGAATAACGAACAAACACCAGAACCGCCCCAAGAACCAATTGACCAGTAGCTAAGTGCCCGTTGGCGTTCAGCCCCTTCAAAATAAGCTTTCATCAAGCCAATCGTTGCAGGCATAATACAAGCAGCCGAAAAACCTTGAATTACCCGACCAATAATTAGTAATGTTGAACCAGTTGCTAAAACTAAACAAAGTGATCCAACGATACTTAAAATAAGTCCGATATTCGTCATTTTCTTCCGTCCGATTTTATCAGCAAGTCCACCAGCTGCAACTATAAAAATACCCGAAAACAGTGCAGATAAACTAATTGCAATGTTTAATATACCAGATGAAACTCCTAAATCCTCTTGAACTGCGGGAACTACGTTTACCATTGCTTGAGCAAATAACCAAAATGTTAATACCCCGAATACAATCCCTAAAATCATTTTATTTGTACCTTTATAGGTTGTCTCCATAATTTTCACTCCTTGTTTTCTTATGTTTTATCTTGTGTAGAACTGCTAACACTATACTTAAGTACTCTCGAGTAAATCTAATTGCAATTGAAAAGCTTTCCTTGTGTATATTTTATCTAGAAATCATCTATCAAGCCTTGCCATTTATGCTTTGTTCATTGGTTTCGTTGGATAACATTCTGACATAATAAAATAACTGGTACAAAAAAGACGGTTAATTTTTTACCAAAAGATAGAATAACAAAATGCAAAACTGTTTCAATCGAGTTCAGTAAACTTTGGACAGATTGTAGCTAGAATTTTACCGTTTGATTTTTATTTTTAATATGCTGTTGTTGACGTCTGTCACTAATAATATATCTCGGTCATTCTTATGGCGGTTAACTGTTCGTCTACACCTTCAACCTTTCAGAAAAAGTTTAGTGCATTTTTGGTTAACTAGAGAAAAGAACTTATCCTATTCAGAAAAAAAGCGCTCGAGGGAGTACTACTCACTTTGTTGATTGTAGTGGGAGGTGGCGACTTCGACGGGTTAAGTGAGACAGATGAGATATTAAAGCGACACATAGGCGAAGGTGATAGCTCATCGCTACCCTGCGAAAAGCATTCACTTGTAACGGAAATCATCAGTATTATGTATCTTAAATCCATTATTCGCGAAACATTTTATATTCTATAAAAAAAGCCATCAGTATCTTAAGATACCAATGACTTCTGATAATTTAATGAACTATTAGCTATACGTTTTACGGATATCAAAAAAATGAATGGCATTAATTGATAAAAATGAATAGAATGACCAATCTCCCAAAATGGTCTCATCAAAGATTTGCATAGAAGGATGACTTAAACGATTAATATATTTTGTCACTTCTAGATCCACACCGTGTATACTACCTAAGTTTCCCCAGTTTTTATATAGAGCTCCGTTGTCTTTATCGAATATATACTTTCGTATCTGATACTCCCCGGGCTTTAAATTCGAAATGGTTACCCGTATGTCTTTATTTAATTGTCTGAGGAAAGCATCTTCAATTGAAAAATAAGGGTTTATATTAGTACAGTTCATCAGCACTAACTGATAACCACCCTCATATTCCGTCAAGATATAATCTTCTCCATACGCAATAGCATTACCAGATAATTTCTCGGCAAAAGCCATAGCGTGATAGGCTGGCCGTTTCCCTTTAAAAAAATGGAATAATTCCATTCCTTCTAATTGAATACGATGGTGTTGATCACCAACCTCATGTAATTCGGTATTAATCCAAAATCCGAGTGACTGGACATCTTTTGAAATCTCTAATGCATTTTTCAATACTAATGCGCCTCGAAAAAACGTTCCATTCGTGTATCGTGTATTTCCTGATAACGTATTCCACGAAATTAAATGGAGTGGCTTTTCCATGTGAAGCTGTTTTAAATAATTTTTCAATTTAGTTGTTTTTTCTTTAATATAATCTTTAGCAAATAAAAATCGATCATTTCTACTTTCTTCAAAATTGATCGCATTGTTTTGATTTGCATGATAGCCGATAAAATCAATATTATCTGCTTTCTGTAGTAGCCAGACGTGTTGATCGCTCGTCCTTTCTTTTTCTATTGAGAACGGTATATACACACCAACGTGTATCTTCGGAACAATTTTTTTAATTGTATGATGAAGCTTTTCATAAATACGTTGCAGCTCTTTCCCATCAACCGCAGAATAATAGGATTCATAGTAAAGAATATGCCATTTACTCAAATAAGACTCGCCATAAGCTAATAAGCAATGACGTAAAAATGCTTTTAGTTTGGTGAAATACGCCTCTTCATCCATGGATATATCTTGATAATCAATGCGGCTAAATATAGATAGGTCATGCTTCTTTAAAAAGTTAATAGCAAGATCTGCTGTAAAATAAGGAGACGAAGTCGAAATAAGCTCATCCGTTTCTACCGTCGGAAGAAATGTAGAATTACCTACTAAGTTTCGAATACCTATGTAATTTAGACGAAGTTCATCTTTTACCGCTAGTACCTGCTCTCTTACATCTTCTCTTAAAATTTCTTTTAGCTCTCGTATTATTAAAACATGATCTGGTCTATAAATTTTTTCCTGTGTTGAAATAGATGTGTCTATAAATAATTCTTCATAACGAGCTTCCGTATTGCTATACGTATTATCTTTCTCTGTTAGTAACGAACCTATTTTCAAAAATATTTCGTTAGAATTCGTCAGTGTTTCTATATCTTCCTTTTGAATAAGCTCAATAGTATTCACTTTTTCTTCCACATGTTGATCGCGGTATACTTTAGGGGTTTCTCCGTAAATTTCTTTGAAAAACTTTGCAAATGATTTTGCATTTGGAAAACCATTTTTCATGGCAATTTGAGAAATTGAATCCGATGTATAAAGTAAATCCTTCACACTGTGTTTCAATCGAATATTCATAAGAAATCGGCTAAAGCCCATACCCATTGCTTTCTTAAAGTATCGAGATAAATAACCAGGAGACACAAACGTTTTATCAGCCATCTCCTCTAAAGTTAATGGCTCTTGAAAATGCTTCTCCAAATAATCCACGATTTGTATTATTCGTTGATCTTCCGTATCTATCTTTTCAAAAACACTGCCTTTTTCCTTAAAACGGCGTATTAGGATGAGTAGAACTTCACTAACGAGTCTTTGCATTTCTATGGCATAAATTTCGTCATTTCTAAAATAGGCTATCACCATTTCACCAAAGAATGTTCGAAGCTGATCGAGTAAAACTTCTCTTCCCATATCAATATCTCCTGAAAAACATTCAAAACGGCGATTGCGATACTCTCCGTAAAACTGATCCATATATGTGTCCGAGATGGTAAAACGTAGAACACTATTTTGTTTATTTCCTTGCATTTCAAAAAGTTCATTTCGGTTAATGAGAAGTAAATCCTTATCCTTCAGTTGATAAATCCGGTTTCTTGTTTCAATCTTTAGCTCCCCATCAATTACTAAAACAAATTCGATTCCGCGATTCAATGAGGGAGCTACATAACCGATTTTTTGTATCCGAAGATAGAAGTCCTTTTGTCTTTGATCCAAACAAGTCACCACCTCAGTTAATTTTTGTTTCTATAAGTGATCTTATCTATTATATCGCTTACAATTGAATATTTTGCAATATAGGTTATAGTTCCTGTTGTTTTAAACCATATTAAGGAGGCATCAAAAAATCGTCGAGAGGGGTTTTCTTATGAAAAATGGTACTCATCTAGGAGCTAATAAAAGAGGTTCTATGGCGAAACGACCAACTAGTAAGAAAGAAGAGATTTCTCTAGAGTTAGCCGAGTTAGGGTTTTTAATGCCGAAGCAAGGCTCAATGTCTCCAAATCGACGTGATATGAGTGAGAGGGATAGATCTTACTAAATCTAAGATGTCAAAAACGGACACCACAAAGTGTTGTGTCCGTTTTTTGTATTGTTACTTTTTACTTTTACTTTCCACCTACACGTTTAATTTTTCATTTTGATACACCCATTGTTGTAGTGGTTCTCGATAATGGAATATCATCCACCCTAAAATTTTCCCGATAAAATACGCTGCAACCAGTGTTCCAATTCCAATCGATCCAAAGGAATGGATGAAAACTAAACAAAGCACTGCTGCTACAAAAACATTTACTAAATCACCCGTAATTTTTGCTTTACTAAACTTCATTTTGAATCGTTCGCTAATAACATACGTTAACGCATCATAGGGCATTAGCGGGAGTTTTGCAGTGAAATAACCAATCAACCCTGCCGATACGACAAATAAACTAATAATTAGATAAACAAAACGTAATACGATAGATTCAGGAGGTGGTAGTAATTGCACGAGGAATAATGTAGCGTCCATAAAGAATCCAAACAAAAATGAAATAATTATTTGAAGCATAAAATCTTTTATATCAATACGTTTGTTTAAAATGATCTGAATAATGATAAACAATATATTTGCAAGAACTGTGGTAATACCGATTGATAATCCCGACGTTAACACGAGTGCATATGCCAAAGAAGAAACAGGAGATACACCAAGTCCTGCTTGAATCGACAAACTAACACCAAGCGTCAAAAAAAATAAGCCACCCACGTATAAGACAAGGCGCTTCGTTGTAACATCTATATGATTCATAAATAACCTGCTTTCTATTTGATCTGCTATAAATCATAACATCGTATTCGAGATATTAAAAATATATATATGATAAACTATTCATATGCAAATACATATAATAGAGGTGCGTTAATGGATATTCGACAATTACATTACTTCAGAGAAATCGTTAAACAGTCCAGTATTTCTAAAGCTGCAGAAGCACTTCATATCGCACAACCACCACTCAGTCAGCTCTTAAAAAAACTAGAAATAGAGCTTGGCACAACTTTAATCCATCGGTATCGAAAAAAATGGGAACTGACTGAAACAGGTGAAATATTATATCAATATGCGGATCAAATGATTATGCAAATGCAGGACGTGAAGCAAAGAATCCAAGAAGTAGAACAAGGTGTATTCGGAACTGTACGTATTGGTGTTTCTTCCGCATGCTCGAATATGCTTATCGACTATATTAGCATATATAGAACACAATTTCCCAACGTAAAAATCAGTATTATTAACGGTAACTCAGAGGAATTATTAAAACGACTCGAACAAAGAGAGATAGATTTGGCATTGCTTTTACGCCTAAGCAATAGTGAACATTATGAGATGAAAATATTAAAGAAACAACCATATGTCGTTATTGTTCCGACTAGTTGGTCCACCACATTTTCACACCCACACGTAACATTTAAGGAGGTTGCCAAATTACCATTTATCATGTTGGGTGCTATGGAAGGACATTCTTTTCACGGAGATATACGTAGAGCGTTTGAGGAATATCACATAGAACCAAATATTATCATTGAATGTAAGGATATATCCATGGTAGTATCACTTGTCAGTAAAGGTTTGGGAGTATCCATTATACCAAGCAAGGATTACGCATCTACCTATTTAGAAAATTTAACAATATTCGAATTGAAACAGTTTAGCTATAGTGTGGAGCCTGTCATCTTAAAACTAAAGGATGCACCTACCTCAAAAGTGACTGCTCAATTTTGGGATATAGTACATTAGTGGGTTTTTGAAGGAAAAAGCGAGCCTGGAAATGTTTTTCCAAGCTCCCTAACCTAAATTTTCCCCGGATAGTTTTTCCACCCGTATAGTTCATTCTCTTTAATATAGTTATAGCAACTGGTAGGCAATAGATATTTTGCTTCTCCACCAATAGCAAATTCATCACGGATATAGGTAGAACTGATTTCCATAGCAATACCCTTATCGATTAAGTGAAAAGTACTACCATCGTCGTTATTGCGAAGTAAAGGAGAACTACTGATCGCTTTCAACATATCTATGCCATCTCTAGCCATGACAATAAATTTATTTTCACTCACTAATTTGTCCGCAGTGCCCCACTTACCATTGCCTATATCCACTAACAGGTCTGCTCCCATAATGAAATATAAATCATCCTCAGGATATACTGTCTTCAGGTGTTTCATTGTCTCATAGGTGGATAATTTCCAAGCATCTTGCTTCATTTCAAAATCATCTAAGGTAAATTTTTCGTCAGTTTTAATCCCCATTTCTAGCATGTTCCAGCGATGTTCGTCCTCGGTTTTCATCATTTTGTCTTTTCTTTTGTTGGAGCAAGGTAAAAAGATGACTTTATCTAACTTGCAGCGATTCGCTATAGTGCTCGCTGTAAAAAGATGAACATTGGTAATGGGATCAAAAGATGACCCGTAAATTCCGATCTTAGCCATGACAATTCCTCCAGATAACCGCGTACCCATTTCCGAATGGCAACTTTCTAAAGTACACTTCAAAAACCGCTTTTCGATTGTGTATATTATCTTCCCAGTATGTTTCTGCCATATTAATCTGATAAAGGTCGGTGTGTAATGCAAAGCCATCATCTTTGTAAGAGTTCGTCAATTTAAACCCTCCATTTCTTATGACTAGATGTAACAAAATTTGAATCTATCTGATCTCTGCACCTATGCTATTTTGGAAATGACCTAAAGCCCATTCGTGACCTAGTTGGTTGAAGCTTGCGACAGCCTCCTTATGCACGACTACTTTAAAACCTTTGTTAAAAGCATCTACAGCTGTATGAAGTACGCAAATATCGGTACATACGCCAACAAGATGAACTTCTGTAATCTGTCTTTCTCGTAGTTTTAACTCTAGATCTGTACCGGCGAACGCGGAATACCTTGTTTTGTTCATCCAATATACTTGTTCATTGTCTTTGTTGTTTTCATATACATCTTTGAGTCTTCCGAACAAATCTCTGCCTTCGGTTCCCTCAATATTGTGAGGGGGAAATAACTTAGATTCAGGATGGTAGTTGTCGTCCCTCTTGTGTGTGTCAATAGCGAACACTACATAGTCCCCACTAGCTATAAAATCTTCCGTTATTTGTACGATAGATCCCTCAATGTTTTGTCCTGGTTTACCACAAGTTAATGCACCGTTATCTGCTACAAAATCCACTGTGTAATCAATGTTTAATAATGCCTTTTTCATCATTTATCCACTCCTTTATATTAATTTAATTAATAGTTTGCATTATAGATGGAAACAAAAGGCTCGAAATCGGTAAATTTGTATAACTGTGCTTTATTTTTTGACCATCTATTAGTTTTTTTCAACTCCCCATTTACCATTACTTTTTCAATGAATGGTAGGGATGGTGCTTTTCTAAAAAACTGAGAATCTAATTTAATCCAAGAATCATCTAATACGGTTAGTAGAACACCTTGTAATTCTGACAACACGAATTCTTTTGGTAAAAAGTTCTTTGCTAATGTAGTGAGTGCCATATCTTTTTTAATAATCCAAATAGCATCCTCAATTATTTGTTTGTGATCGAAAGCAAGTTCTAACCGACCGAGTTCTTCTAAAGTAAATAATTGAACATCCGATGCATCATCAGCCGGTTTACGTTTGACTAATTGGTTTTCAGGTACGATAGCATAATGGGCATTCGATATTATCCAAGCCCGTTTATCACGTCCAGGTCTGTCGTAGGTACCGAAGTGTTTAATCTTGAGGTTGGTTACTCCTGTCTCCTCTTCTAGTTCTCTCGAAGCTGCTTCAAATGCTGTTTCATCCGGTTGAACAAAACCACCTGGTAGCGCCCATTTACTACCATCTACATTAGGCTCACCTTCTGCATCCTTCTCTGCTCGTTGTATCAACATCAACTTCAAGTCTTTTACTGGCGGTTTGTGCTTTTCTACTTCGGTAGAAATGATGGTAAATACGGCAATATCGCTAGTGTATCCGTCTGGCGTTTTATATTTGTTTGCATTGTAGTTTTCTAGCATTTCTTCTTCCGACTTGTATTTCCCCATTATTTCACCCACCCTTCTATTTAATTAACAGTTCGTTATTTGTTAATTGTATTGTACGCTTGAATTTTATTAATTGCAAGGCATTTGTACATATTATTCTTTTAATACTGAAAAATAGTGAGCAAGGTCGCATGTACTGTTTTCAGATCATTCGACTTCATCTACTTAATGGAAGTATTGAAGGGTATTCCAGTCATTAAAAAAGACCCTTTACCAAAAAACGGTAATGGGTCTGGTCTTACTTCAAAACTTCTTTACTTTAATTAGAAAGGATTTGTCGCTAATAGACTAGCTGTTTTTACATAAATTCTAGGATTCAATTTTAATTGTGAAACGATGAAATCAGCAATATCTTCTGGTTGCATAAATTGTTCCACTTTATCTTTATCGACTAAGTCTGAATTAGTAGCTAGTTCAGTGACTACTGTACTTGGGGTCAATGCTGTCACGCGTATATTATTCCGACGAACTTCCTGAGCCAATGATTCGGTTAGTCCAATAACACCAAATTTAGATGCACTATAAGCACTGGAACCTGGCGCTCCATTTAATCCGTTCGTAGAAGAAATATTAATAATATCTCCTCCATTTTTTTCGATTAATTGTGGAAGTACTGTATGTGTTACATAATAAGTACCCATTAAGTTAACATCGATAATCTTCTTCCACTCTACCGGATCCGTATTTACTAGCTTCTCAAAGCCACCAATCCCTGCATTATTTATTAATATATCAGCAGTTCCTAACTCATCAGTTAATTTCTCTATTGCTTGTTGTACTTCTTCTAATGAAGAAACATCTGCTGGTGCATAAGCCACTCTAACACCTAATCCACTTATTTCCTTAGCTACATCTTTTAATGCTCCCTCTGTTCTTGCAAGTAATCCAACGTTTACTCCTTCTTTTGCTAAAGCAATAGCAATAGCTTCACCAATACCTCTTCCTGCTCCCGTTACAAATGCCACTTTACCTTCTAATAATTGTCCCATTTTTAGCAACTCCTTTGATAATCTACCTTTATCATAGTCCTGCAAAACGAAAACTTCAATTGATCAACTTTACTTTTATAATTGTTGAGCAACTTGCAGCACTTACACCGGACGATAAGCCTGCACATGACTTCGATGAAGACTATTGGAATCGTTTAATCGGTGTTGACTTAACAGGAACGGCATTATGCTTAAAATATGAATTAAAACAAATGCACGAACAGGGTCAAGGCGGATCTATTATTAATATCTCTTCTGTAAGTGGTTTCCGTCCACAACCAAATAACAATGCCTATGTTGCGGCTAAACACGGTGTTGTAGGAATGACAAAAGTGGCTGCTTTAGAAAATGGTCCTCTGAACATTCGTGTAAATTCGATTGCACCAGGTACAATTGATACACCGATGCTTCGTGGAGCGTTTGAGCAATTTGGATTAAATGAAGAAGAATATGCTCCTCAATTAAGTTTGTTAAATCGCTTTGGTTAACCACGCGAAATCGCTCAAGCTTCTCGAGGGTTAGCATCTGACGCATCGTCTTACGTGACTGGTACAACTATACAAACGGATGCAGGATATACTTCACGTTAATTTAACTACTATTTTGTTTTGAAAGAGCCGAGAAAAGTGATGATAACTTTTCCCGGCTCTTTTTAATCTTCGACTGGTAACCAGCCTTTTACATTCATCAATCTGTCCCATAATGGATCTGGAATCACTAATTCTTCTTGTGCTTTTCGAGAAAGAGTTTTACGTATTTGATCTTCCTCACCTGCAAGGACTTTCTCAATCCACTTTGGTTCCATTAGTAATTCACGACCTAGTGCTATAAATGGAATACCAGTTTCAAGCGCTTCTACTACTTCATCTGCTGTATGCAATGAACCTACCCCAACTACCGGAGTACGATCTCCTATTTTTTCATGTATCTTAATAATTCTTGACTCTGTTTTGTCTTCTTCACGGAAGGAGCCATTCCAGAAATGATTAACTGACACATGTAGATAATCTAATCCCTGATCTGCAAGCTTATCAACAAATTGAAGTGTATCTTCCAATTGAATTCCGGGATTACTTCCTTCCTCAGGAGATATCCGATAACCTACGATAAACGGATTTTTTGCATGTTCCTTCACTGCTTTTTGAACAGAATCCACGATAGCTAAAGGAAACTTCATCCGATTCTCAAGGGAACCGCCCCATTGATCTTTTCTCCTATTTGAATGCGGCGAGAAGAATTGCTGTAACAAATAAGTATTCGCTCCGTGGATTTCTACTCCATCAAAGCCTGCTTCAATAGCTCTTCTAGTAGCATCACCAAAAGCTTGTATTGTTCGGTTTATTTCAATCTCTGTCATCTCTCTTGGAACTGCTGCTCCTTCACTCTCCGCAGCAACAGCACTTGCTGAAACTGGTTGTTGATCTGGCAGTAATTGTGGTGGCGACTGTCTTCCACCATGAAAAATCTGTATGACCGCCTTTGTTCCATTCGCTTGAATAGTTTGCGCTAACTTTTTCAATCCTGGAATGAATCGATCATCGTCAATACTGAATTGTCCTGGAAACCCTTTCCCATCCTTGCTCACATACGTACAGGCTGTGATGAGTGTTCCGACTCCCCCAGTTCGTTCTTTATAATAAGCTAGCTCTCTTTCAGAAACTTCCCCACTTTCTTCAGAGGAATAGTGAGTCATTGGAGCGACCATTATTCGATTTTTTACCTCTACTCCAGAGAGAAAAGTAAATTCTTGAAAAATCTTTTCATATTTTTTCTTCATTGTTTTAACTCCTTTACTAGCCATTCCTGAGAAGGTTAATGTATTTTCACTATTAATACTACAGAAGTTATCGATAATCTTCCAACAATCTGCCATATAAAAAAACCCTATGCTACACACTATTCATTAATAGTATGCTACATAGGGATTTATTTATTGATCCGATCTAATTTTTTCTACTTCCTTAACCCAAGCGTCAATATTTTGATGTATACGATTATATTCATCATCGACTTGATCTGTTTTCTGATTGACTTTCTTGGTAAGTTCTTCTCCCTGTTCAGAGGTAATCCACTCTTCGGTAATTAATAATTGTATTATTCCTCTAAAATGGCTACTTTCTATATTGACTGCATTACTAAGCTTCATAGACAGTTGTCCTATTGAATACTTTGCGTTACCTACTGTAAAACCATTAGGTCCTGAATGCTTTATATAAACTACATCAGTCATACTTGTGATAAACCACTTTTCAGCAATGCTATTATCAGTTGAAATATATTTACCATTACCCGCTTCAGCTACTGCTTTTAACTGGTCTTCTCCTTTTTGATCTACATTAAATCCAATAATATTCACTTTGAGATTTTCATTATCCTGTGCAAATTCTTGTGCCCTTTTACCGGATCCCCATCACAGGTTTCCGCCCCGTCACTAACAATATAAACTGTTAATGGGCCTTCCACATTTTTGCTTGCTACGTTGACCGTCTGAATAGCAGATGCTAGGGGTGTCCATCCTTTTGCAGCTACACCATCTACCGTAGTATTAAATTCTTCTTCTTTATAATTTTGTGTTTCATTAAACGTAGACTAGAGTTTGTTGGGAAGGCAATAAATAAAGGTGCTAGGTTATCAACCTAGCACCTTTTTAGATGTTCCTGTCTATTTAGAAATTTAATAATTCTTTTTTCTTTTATTTCTAAAAGATGTATTCCGGTATCACCTGTTGCAAATTCATATTCACTTGTATTTGGTTGCTGTAGGAAAGCTTTTATGAACTGAGAGATGAACCCTCCGTGAGATACGATTGCCAAGCGGTTATAGCTCTGGTAATCTAGTAGTATTTTGTGGAAAATCTTTTCTGCTCGGAAGCGAAACTCTAATGCTGATTCACCTTGTTCTATTGGAATATGTATAGGTCTTCCTGAGGGAGGAAGCGGGTATTTTACCCGAGCTTCCTCTCTTGAAAGACCTGCTAGCACACCATTGTTAAATTCCATTAAGTCTTTTTCTAAGAGCAAGTCGCAGCCTACAAATTTTTGTAGTGTTTCGGCAGTGCTTTTTGCTCTCAATAATGGACTGGCGAGGATAAGGTCAGGTGGAAAGTGTTCCATTACATATGTGGACATATCTCTTGCTTGCTGCTCCCCTAATTTAGTTAAAGGGAAATCAGCCCTTCCTTCATGCACCCCTAACAAATCTGCTTCTGACTGTCCATGTCTAACGATCAGTAACTCCACTTGAACACCTCCACCTTACTTCATCACATATTCTGCTAATACACTTTGAACCTTGTATATATTCAATGATTTATTGAACTTTTTCTGGATAGGTACAGCACTTCCAGATAACCAAATTTTCAACTCAGCATCCATGTCAAATGTGCCAGCTGTTTCGATTGAAAAATGCACAACACTTTTATAAGGAATCGAGTGATATTCTACCTTTTTTCCCGTCATTCCTTGTTTATCGATAAGCAGTAAACGTTTATCCGTAAAGACGATCAAATCCCGTATAAGCTTATATGCATGCTCTACCTTTTCAGCAGGAGCAAGTAATTCCTTTAATTCACTTTCTACTTTGTCATTTTCAATCTCTGATGCATTCCCCATTAAACCATCTAAAATTCCCATCCCAATTCCTCCTAAAGTATATTATATTATCCATTCAATAACAGTACCGATAACTCCTGCTAGGAGGTGGAAATTTTTAAAATAAAAAGATACCAACTTCTAAATGAAATTGGTACCGTATATTCGTCCTATTAGTTTTTCTTCTTAGCTTCCGTATTTAGATCATCCATTTTAAACTCTTCAGCTACTTCGTCGACAATATCTTTTGTTGAATTTTTAAATTCTTTTAATGTTTGTCCCACTGCTCTACCTAATTGCGGTAATTTAGATGGTCCGAATACGATTAAGGCAATTACTAAAATAATGATTAAGCCTGGTACGCCGATATTTGGCATAATAATTCCTCCATTTCGTTGTAGATTATTTATAGTCCATTGGCAAAATTAATATACATAAAATTAGTTATTTTACACGTTTTCCACAATACACCCTTCTATGTAATTTGTAAATAAGTCCAAATGCAATAAAATTTCTGAATATTTTTTATTATTTTACTTTATTTATTGTCTAGAAATCAAAATATAAATAGAGTAAACTTAGAACGGTTGTTTTGTATAATTATATTTTAATAATTAGTATAAAGTAGTTTATTACTATAAGTAAAGGAGAACAAACGTGACACAATATAACTTGGAAGAACTTAAAATGTTAAATCAATTATTATTTGCTTTGTTTATTGTAGCGGATTTTGCACTAGCTCTTTTCTTCTATAATAATACTTTTCCGTGGTTTGCTTTAGCAGGTGCAGGTATTGGTTTAGCAATTATTGTTTTTTGTTGGACAGGAAAAAAATATCTGTTCTTTATTGCATCATTGTTAGTTTTTACTGCTATGTATTCAGTAGTGTATAACTGGCATTCCATTGTCCATTAATTTCACCAAATATTTACCTAGTTAATATTCTCAAATTATTTTATTGTGGAGGTAATATTATGTCAGAACAGAAAAAAAGTAATGCCATTTTAGATAAAAAATCTTCTAGACGTACTTTTATCAAAAATTCAGGATTAACAGTTGGTGGAGTTGTATTAGGAGGAGCACTAGGTAGTCTTTTAGTGAACGATAAACAAAATACACCTACTAATACAAACGAGCACTCTGGGGGAACTACTTCTAACGCAAACGTTGCTTTAATGTATTTCACACCCGATCAATATCGCATTACAGAAGCTGCTGCAGAAAGAATTTTCCCTGCAGATGAAAACGGTCCTGGTGCGAAAGAATTACTTGTTGCTTACTATATTGACCATCAATTAGCAGGTGCTTGGGGCATGGGGTCAAAAGAGTATACATCTGGTCCTTTCTTCGAAGGAGCAGATACCCAAGGTTACCAAGGACGTCAAAATAGACAACAAATTTTTCAAATTGGTTTAAAAGGAATTCAAGACCAAAGCTTAAAAACATATGAAAAGTCTTTCATAGAACTTTCAGAGGAAGAACAAGATGCAATATTATCCGAGTTCGCTGATGGAAACGTGGAACTTAAAGGAACATCTTCTGCACATTTCTTCGGAGTGCTAAGAACAGCAACAATCGAGGGTGCATATGCTGATCCACTATACGGTGGTAATGCAAATATGGAAGGTTGGAAAATGAAAAACTTCCCAGGTCATCAGATGAGCTTCGTAAATATCATTGAAAAAGAATTTACTGTAGTTGAGCCAATGGCATTAAATTCTCAGCACAAACATTAATAGTATCGCAGATATATAGTATTTGACGTTAGAGGAGGAACAATAATGGTAACAAAATTACCTAAAGTAGATGTTGTCACAATAGGTGTAGGCTGGTCCGCTGGTATCATCGCAGCTGAGCTAACAAAAAAAGGTAAAAAAGTTGTTGGATTAGAACGTGGTAAAGAGAGAAAAACAGAAGATTATTATATGGCCCATGACGAACTTAGATATGCAGTACGTCATGAAATGATGCAAGATCTTTCTAAAGAAACAATTACTTTCCGTAATAATGACAAAATGCGCTCTCTTCCAATGAGATCTTATGGTTCATTCTTACTTGGTGTTGGTGTTGGTGGTTCTGGTGCCCACTGGAATGGCCAAAACTTCCGTTTCCTTCCATATGATTTTGAATTGCGCTCAAAAACAATTGAAAAATATGGTGCAGATAAAATCCCCGCTGATATGACTATTCAAGACTGGGGTATAACGTATGATGAGATCGAACCTTATTATGATCAATACGAAAAAATGGCAGGGATTTCTGGTGAAGAAAATCCACTAGGTGGAAAACGCTCTAACCCGTTCCCTACTCCAGCGATGAAAAAAACAGAAGCTATGCGCTTATTTGATGAAGCTACAAAACAAATGGGTTACCATCCATATGTACAACCATCTGCCAATCTATCGGAAAATTATACAAATCCAGATGGAATTTCTCGTGCAGCTTGCCAATACTGCGGTTTCTGTGAACGTTTCGGCTGTGAATACGGAGCAAAAGCAGAACCTGGCGTAACTGTACTGCCAGTTGCACAAGCTACAGGTAACTTTGAAGTTCGTCCACATTCTGAAGTACGTCGTATTTTATACACTAACGGAAAAGCTACTGGAGTTCTTTACACAGATTTAACTACTGGAGAAGAATTCGAGCAACCAGCAGATGTTGTCGTATTATCAGGTTATGTATTTACAAACGTTCGTCTTCTATTACTTTCTGGAATTGGAAGACCGTACGATCCAACTACTGGAACTGGAGTAATCGGGAAAAACTATGCTTACCAAATTCGTAAAGGTAGAGCAACTGGATTCTTTGATGACCATAAGTTCAACAACTTTGCAGGTGCCGGCGGTTTAGGAATGATTATCGATGACTTTAACGGGGATAACTTCGATCACACTGATTTAGACTTTATCCACGGTGGTATGATAATTCTTGGACAAACTGGACAAAGACCTATCGCCAACAACCAAGTTCCATCAGGCACAAAATCTTGGGGTAAAGAGTTTAAAGATGCTTCCCTAAAATATACAAATGCTTCTTTGACTGTAAGTGGTGAAGGTGCTTCTATGGCTTATAAACAGCATTTCTTAGATCTAGATCCTACTTATAATGATGCTTTTGGTGATCCATTAGTTCGAATCACGTTTGACTTCGAAGAACAAGACCGTCAATTGACGAAGTTTATGGCTGAAAAGTGTGAAGCAATCCTTAAAGAAATGGGTGCGGATCATGTTGATGTTAGTGGAGATCTAGGGCCTTATAATGTGGCTGAATATCAATCCACTCATAATACTGGTGGTGTAATAATGGGTGCAGATCCTGAAACATCTGCAGTCAACAATTACTCACAAATGTGGGATGTAGAAAATCTATTTGTTGTAGGTGCATCTTCGTTCCCACAAAATGCTGGATACAACCCAACTGGTACAGTAGGTGCATTATCTTACCGTGCGGCTGAAGGTATTCTGAAGTATATGGAAAAAGGCGGATCACTAATTTAAAGCCTAAAAGGCTACCAACTTCTTTTATTTAGAAGTTGGTAGCCTTTTTTTCACGTTACATTACTTGGAAGTGAACTAATTCACTTAAGCGGAATTTCCACCACAGCCGTTGTAACAAAATTCTCCGTTGATTCTATTGAAATTTTCCCGTTATATTTGTTCACGACTTGTTTCACGATAAATAAGCCCTGACCCCTTACTTTTCCTTGTTCTTCTTTTTTTGTTGAATGCCCTTGTTTAAAAATTAATTCTTTATCGAGAATTTCAGGTCCAGTATTCGTGACTTTAAACAAATAATGAGTATTATTTGACGAACAATCAATCGTTATTTTCCGCCCTGCCTCTGGCAGTTCCATCGTTGCATCCATCGCATTATCGATTAAATTCGATAAAATAATAATTAAGTCTGTTGTTTTTATATGCTCGAATGTAACTGGTGAAATCGTTATATCCATATCAATCCGATGATTTAGTGCCGCGACCTTCTTAGTTTGTAACAAAATCGAAAGCCCTGGATGCTCAATATCAGGTTGTATGGATTCAATCGTTTCTACTTCTTTAAAAAGGGAGGATGCATATTGTAGTGCCTTATCCGATTCGCCTATTTTTAAGAGTCCATGTAAAACTAGAATATGATTGGAAAAATCATGTCGTAACGAAGAAACAGAAGTTATTAATGTTTTTATTTCTGTTTGATAGGTAATTTCCGTGTATCCTACTTCCTTTGTGACCTCTCTTC
The DNA here is from genome assembly GCF_044762655.1 of Psychrobacillus sp. NPDC096623. Lineage (NCBI taxonomy): Bacteria > Bacillati > Bacillota > Bacilli > Caryophanales > Bacillaceae > Psychrobacillus > Psychrobacillus sp. NPDC096623. The sequence continues at coordinate 229,225 of NZ_JBIWER010000002.1, read as the reverse complement.
GGTACCATCGCTGCATAAATACAAAAGAACCTACCACAATGAAAATAAAAACACCATTAAATACAAAATTTAAAATATTTCCTTTTAATACTTTCTCTTTAATCTGATTGATCGAATCTGCACTAATATCAATACCTAAGTAACCAAGTATCTTGCCTTCTTCGTTTTTTATAGGTGCACCGACAGATAGATAGTCACCGTAATTTGGATCCTTCAGCACTTCCGTTACATATGTCTTTCCTTCAAAGGCTTGTTGGACTTGCTCTGCCGGTACTGTGCATGGTTCCCCAATCGGATAATCCATCAAACTATCTATTTCGCCGGAGTACCCCAATATCATCGTTTTAGATACTCTAGGATTATCGATTTCTAGTGTGTAAACATATAACGCACCTAGCTTTTCACGTGCATCATTCAAATAGTTTTGAGTTTCCTGATAGTATTCATTTTTCCCCGGTTCACTCAAAAATTTCTGGTACGTTTCGATATCTATAGATGAAGCAATAGACTGAGCTGCTTCTAAACTTTGATTTGCGATTGATTCTTCGACTGTATTTTTCATTCTTGCGTACGAGATATACACATTTAAAGTGGAAAAAAAGAGTAATAAAACAATTAATAAGACAAAGATTATTTTTACTTTATGACTTTTCATATACATACGTACTTCCTTAGCTTATTTCTATTTAAAAGTAGATTATTCGACAATTATCTTGTAAATAATGTAATTATACAATAGTAAATGCCAAAAAGCTTAATTAACAGTACTTTTTTACCAATAAATTAAATACTGGTTCCTTTACAATGTTCCTCTCCTCCATTAAACTTTTAACTACACATAATTGGTGTATTGTTTTTAGGCACCATTTCAAGGAGGAATTACGGATGCACTACATTGAGCATATTTTAGAAACTAGAGATTTCATAATGAGTAAGACAGACCACCGTCCTGTGATCGGAATGATTCTAGGCTCAGGCTTAGGGACACTTGCTGATGAGATTAAGAATCCAGTCAAGATTCCTTATAGTGAAATTCCTCACTTTGCAAAGTCCGAAGCTATAGGTCATGCCAACGAACTTGTCATTGGAGAATTAAATGGAAAAATAGTAGCCGCTATGAAAGGTCGTTTTCATTATTATGAAGGTTTTACTTTGGATGAAGTAACCTTCCCAGTACGTGTAATGAAAGCACTTGGTATAGAAAATGTAATTATTACAAATGCATGTGGTGCCGTGAATACAAGTTTTAACCCAGGCGACTTAATGTTAATTACTGACCACATTAATTTAGTAGGGAGCAATCCATTGATTGGCCCAAATAATGACGAATTAGGAACCCGTTTCCCTGATTTATCAGAGGTATATAACAAAAATCTACGTAGTATCGCAACTAAGGTAGCGAATGCACAAAACATGCAATTGCAAGAAGGAGTGTATGCTTGGTGGAGTGGACCTACTTACGAAACTCCTGCAGAAATCCGTATGTTCCGCACATTAGGAGCGGACGCAGCAGGTATGTCAACAGTACCAGAAGCAATTGTAGCAACCCACGGTGGTATGAAAGTACTTGGTATTTCTTGCATAACGAATATGGCAAGTGGAATATTAGATCAACCACTAAATCATGAGGAAGTAATTGACGTCGCTGGGAAAGTTAGAGTGAAATTTGTTGGATTAGTTAAAGGAATTTTAGAAGAGATTTAAAATAGATAGTTATAAACCTGCAAAAAAGAGTGGTCCAATGGATCACTCTTTTTTGTGCTGCCATAGCTGCTTAGAGGAGAAGAAAGGATGTTTCAGTGTCCTTTTTCGTAGCTTTTAGTCTTTGGGAAATTATTAGGGTTATTCAAGAAATCCCTTCGTTATAAGCTTTTTGCCGTGAACCATAGTGACAGGCATTCGGTTCATTAATAATTCAAAACCGTTTTAAACCTGGTACCCTCATTACGTAATAGCCAATGTGAGCTGAGTCTTTAGGACGACTATTTTTGTGATAGAATATAGCAGAAAGAATATAATTTTCTTTCTAAGTTTTATCCAAAAGAAAGGAAGATACATTAATATATATGAACAAACAGTGGTTTATTTATTTCATTCTCATACTTTGCGTTATTGCATGGGGAAGCAATTTCGTATTCGGATCTATTTTAGTCGATGTCTTTGATCCAAGCATCATTGCGTTTATTAGATTAATATTTATCCTTATATTCCTATTTTTTATGACATATAGAAATATAAAAAACCAAAAACTGAATTTCCATGACTATATATGGTTAGCTGTAGCTGGTTTTGTAGGAATATCATTAAACCAGTGGAGTTTCTACGCAAGTCTTCAATATACGGAGCCAGTTACCGCAGCGTTAATCCTCGCTTTATCACCTATAGTAACCGCTTTACTCTCCTCTTATTACTTTAATGAGAGAAAGAAACTTCAATTTTGGATTGGCTCATTAGTTGCTTTAACCGGTGTGTGGTTAGTCATTACAAAAGGTTCTTTCCTAATACCAAGCTTTGGTAAAGGAGAGTTATTAATCACTTTGACGATGCTTTCTTTTTCAGTGTTTTTAGTATTTGTACAACATTTATCGAAAACAATACATCCTTCAAGCATCACTTGGTATAGCAATGTCTTCGGTTTAATAGGCATACTACCTTTTGTACCTTGGCATAAAACCAATATTATATTCTCGGTGCCATTCTCCTTTTGGTTGTTACTAGTAATTACTGCAATTATCATGCATGGTTTATGTACGTATTTATGGAATAACTCTATTCATAAAGTTGGCGCTACAAAAGCTGCACTTTTGCTAAACCTTGAACCATTCGTTGCAATGGTGTTCGGTCTACTCTTGTTAGGTATGAGCATCCAACTTCTTCAACTTATTGGGGCTTTTGTGATTGTGATAGGCGTTTCCATATCACTTCAAACAAAAAATAATTCGTAACAATAGGGCAAGGAACAGATGAAAATTTTATCGATTTTAAAATGACAGTTTCTAATTGAAGTAATCTGACTTATATTCAAAAAGAGTGATCCCATGGGACCACTCTTTTTTTACTGTCATAGTTGATTGTACGTAAAGAAATAAATTTTTAAATCCAATGACAATCGCTCTTAAACCAGTTTACTGTTATTCACGTCTACATTATCCACGACAACATCCGTTTCAATCTTATTCGCTTTATTATTTTTTGCCTTAATAAAGAACATGATTGTCAAAATAACCGTTAAAACGATTCCCCCGTAGAATGAGAGCTTTAAGTCTAAGCTAAATCCAATCTTAGCATTTAAGATATAGACAAAAACCATATAAGTGATAAATAGTGCTGGGACTAGCGACACAAAATAATTCTTTCCTTTAATGAACAAATACATTGTCGCAATCCATAAGGCGATTGCTGCTGTCGCTTGGTTTGCCCAAGAGAAGTATCTCCACAAAATGTTGAAGTCAATTTGCGTTAGAGCAGCTGATATAACAAACAATGGAACTGCAATCATCAAACGTTTCGCAATTTTTTTCTGATCTATTTTTAAGTAATCTGCAATGATCGAACGTGCAGCACGGAATGCTGTATCACCTGAAGTAATCGGCAGTACGACTGCACCTAGTACTGCGATTGTTCCTCCAATAGCCCCTAATAAGGTCATAGACACTTCATTGACAACTGCAGAAGGTGTCCCTGTTTTGATAAACTCGCTTAAAGTTTGTCCGTCCAACAAACTCATTGCCGCAGCAGCCCAAATCATCGCAATGACAGCTTCCGTAATCATCATGCCATAGAATACATAACGACCTTGTGATTCTTTTTCGACTGTTCTAGAAATAATTGGTGATTGCGTCGCATGGAAACCAGATAATGCACCACATGTAATAGTAAAGAATAGAATCGGGAAAATCGGCACATTATCAGGATGCATATTCGTTAACGACAATTCTGGAATTTTATAATCAGAGAACAGTAAAGCAACACCAACTCCAACAGTTCCAATCAATAGTATTGCGCCAAAGTACGGGTAAAGTCTACCGATAATTTTATCAATCGGAAGAATCGTAGATAAGAAATAATAAATAAAAATAATTGTAATCAATATCCATAGTGCAACTTTACCGTCCATTAAAATAGCTAGCAATGAAGCTGGCGTCGTCACAAATACAGTTCCGACCAATAAAAGAAGCAGTAAAGCGAAAACGTTTACAATATGTTTCGAAACATTACCTAAGAACTTTCCAGCAAGCTCTGGAATATGCGCTCCTTTGTTTCTAATAGAAATCATACCCGTTAAATAGTCATGCACAGCTCCTGCAAAAATTGCTCCGAACACTATCCATAAGAAAGCTACTGGTCCGAATAACGCACCCATAATTGGTCCAAATATTGGACCTGTTCCAGCTATGTTTAAAAGCTGAATTAGCGCATTTTTTTGTTTATGCATAGGAACGTAGTCGACGCCATCTGCATTTGCATATGCAGGTGTTTTTCGAGCATCTGTAGGATCAAATATCTTTTCAATGAATTTCCCATACGTAAAGTAGGCAATAATTAATAATATAATTGCACCAAAAAATGTAATCATGTGAATCCCCCTCTTTTACTCTCTTTTTTTCCCCTATGTAATTAGTTTAGATTAAATATTCAAAAATAGGACTTTTTCGGGTCAACATGCAATTTTAAGAGTTTAACATGCAAATAGAGGGCGATAACAGGTTCTTACAATTCCAAACGCTGCCGTAAATCCTTCACGTAATTTCTACTAACCGAAAGCTTCTGATCTAACCCTTCTAATTCAAGCTGATATGCACCGTTAAACCATGGAGTTAATCGGCTGACGTACTTCAGATTAACGAGATATCCTTTATGAATCCGAAAAAAAGAAAATGGTGATAAACGCCCTTCTAACTCTTTCAACGTTGTCCGAACATCATAATTATCCGTTTGCGTAACGATTTTCGTTACTTTGTCATCTCGATATATATACAAAATATCTCGTGGCAGAATATAATGAATATCGCCGCCTGTTTCTATTGCCAATTTACCAAGCTTCTCTGGATTGTCAACCGTTTGTGCAGGAGATAGCATCTTTTCAATTCGTTCAATCGTTTGATTAAGCTGTCTTTCATCATACGGTTTCAATAAATAGTCGACTGCATTAATTCGAAAAGCCTCCGCTGCAAATTGGGGATAAGCTGTCGCAAAAATGATGAGTGGTACTTTTTTTAATTTCACTAAAGTTTTAGCTACTTCTATTCCGTTCATTTTAGGCATCTCGACATCCAGAAACACAACATCCGGTTGAAGCTGTAGTGCCTTTAAAACAGCAGCCTCCCCACTCTCAGCCTCCGCAAACACCTGGACGTTCGGAAACTTGGTTAGTAAATACTTTAATTCCTCCCGTGCATATCGTTCATCATCTACAATTAACGTATTAATCGTTCCCATTAAACGTCTACCCCCAATTTAGGAATTCTAAAGGAAATAGCTGTTCCTTCATTCTCTTTGCTTGAAATCGTTAAAGCTGCTGAGTCACCAAACGTCATGAGCAAGCGACGATTTATATTAAATAGTCCAACACCAGTTCCCGATTCAGACTCAAGCTCCATGTTGCCTAAAACGGTGAGTCGCTCAGGCAATATCCCTTTCCCATTATCCTCCACCTTAATTTCAATTTTTCCATCAATATCTCGCACCGTCATTTTAACAACACTATTATGCTCCATGTCTTTAATACCATGGTTGATAGCATTTTCCACAATTGGCTGCAATGTAAAAGGAGGAATCTTTTCAAACAATAAAAGATCATCCACATCATATAAAATGGTTAGTCTATCTATAAATCTAGCTTCTATAATCTCTAAATAAGCTTTAACATGCAATAACTCTTGCTCTAGTGTTATTTGAGAAGCAGTTGTCCCCGTAACATTTTGACGTAAGAAATAGGATAATGACGTCAGTAGTTTACGCGCCTGATCAGGATCTGTGCGTATTAACGACACAATAATATTCATCGAATTAAACAAGAAATGGGGATTAATTTGCGCCTGTAACGCTTTGATCTCAGCCTCTTTTGCCAACTGATAGGCATAATCAGTTTCGGCCATTTCCAGTTGGTTGCTTAATAGCGAGCTCAATCCAACGATTAATTCGATATTATCATTTGTGATGACTTTTTCAGATGGATAGTACAACTTAAGTGTACCAATCGTTTCTCCCCGTCGAACGAGTGGGACAATGACTGCTGCTCCTAATTTACAGCCAGGATAATCACAGTGAATAGTGCCATCTTTAACAACTACCACCTGTCCATGATGGATAACATCCTTCGTCTCATCGGTTCGTATCGAGCTACCGGCCTTATGGTGATCACTCTCTAGCCCAATATGAGCAAGAATGTCTGTTTGGTTGGTCATGCCAACAGCACTTGGCTGTAATTCACGAAATAGAATATTACAAACAGCTTGTGCCGTATCTGTGTTCATACCTGTACGTAAGTAGCTTAGCGTCTGATTGGCAATACGTAACATTTTCTGCGCCTGCAATGCTACTACTTTCTCTTGTTGGCTGATCACATTCTGTACGATTAATATAAATAACGCAGCACCCACACCATTCGCTAAAATCATCGGGATACCAATGACCTTAACTAGTGTAAGTGCTTGCTCAAATGGTTTAGATATCAACAAAATCATAGACATTTGCATCGCTTCCGTTAGGGCCCCGATAGCAAATACTGTGAGCGGCTTAAGCGCTCTCCCTTTCCGGTAAAAAACACCAGCAATCAATCCTGCAATGATTGTGGAAACACCACAGGAGATAGCTGTAAATCCACCCAATGTCATTCGGTGTATACCTGCAATCAGACCTGCACCAATCCCCACACGATAGCCACCTAATAGACCTGCAACGACTACGCCGATGACACGCGAATTTGCGATTGCCTCCTCAGATGTTAATACTTGCGATACACTATTAAAATGTAGTGAATTCGTATCGAGTGCGATTCCAAAATAAGTTCCTACAATACCAAAGAATCCAAAAAACAAAATCGCCGTAATCTCCTGCTTGCGATTCAATTTATCACGATATATTAAGTTTTTAAAAAACTGAAAACGAGTCAAAATGAAAGCTACTGCAACAATCATACCAACTCTCTCAAGCATTATTACAAGCAAGTCCAACAACAGAATCCCACCTTATTGTTTTAAAACAGATTGGTTAAATTATACTTGAAATACGGGAGAATATATATATCGATATTTTCAGTTAATGAGAATAGAATGGGTTATGTCTTCTAGGAGTTTGCTGTCAATAATCTTTTTTAGTCGATGGAGAAACGCGTAGACAAGACCATGTAGCGAGAGGTACAAGGTTCTAATACCTATCAGAATTAATTTAGAATCTGGCACCATAAAGCAAAATTAGTGATTCTAAAAGCGAAAAATCTTACCTAACAAATAGCCTTCCAAATATATTGGAAGGCTAACTAATTTTTTTACAATTTTTATATAGTCATTCCGAAATAAGGCGTTTTTCCTTCATCACATAAACCCGATTCAAAATAAGCGCTCCTATCATTTGAATAACGGTTTTCACAATAACTTGCCCTACAATAGCAGCTGGTACTGCCTCCCATGGAAGAAAATTCGCTCCAAGCGGACTTAACCCAATCACAACAAAAATGACTGAATCTAGGAATCCTCCAACAATACCACTATAGAATACACGCCAAGCCATTGGGAGTTTCAATCTTGTGTAAATTTCTGTGTCAGCTGTTTCAGCGACAACAAATGAAATTGCTGAAGCAAGCACAATTAATAGAGTATCCCCCAACATAAACGAAGCTAATGCGGAAAATCCTAATGCTACAAAAATGAAAATATACGTCTTTGCTCTACCGTATTTGTTTTGTACGAGATCTCGGAAGATGAAAGTAGCTCCTATTAATAGCGTTCCCATAGGGACGATAAACGCTCCGAATTGTAATGGCGCAAATGCTGCCGTTACCACGTTAGCGGTGACAATTGATATTAAATAAAATAATATTCTCATGATGTTACTCCTTTAGTAAAATTAAATGCAGTTTGACGGGCTGACCACTATACGCCTCTTTTATTTCCCCAAACAAGGGCGTGCAGCTGAGGCAATACTTTGACATCTCTTAATTCTTCATCCTCAATCACCCAGTCGATCAGCTCTTGGTATTTCTCTAATAAATGGCTGATTAGCTGTGGGTTGTCAGTTGTCTTGATATCATCATTACCGACCTGGAGATAAAAAGGGGTTGTCGGGTAACGAAGGTGAACTTTCTTGGCATATTCGTAATCCTCTTTATTGAAAACGACTATTTTGAGGGATATATGCTGCTCGCTACTTCGATTGTTAAGCTTTTCGATGATATCCGAAAGCACAGAAAAGTCAGTGATCATTCCAGAACTGGGAGGCTTTGGTGAAATCGTCAGTTCATCGATATCATACAGCCACTCCTGCCATCTGCTTCCCTGTGTCTCCACTCCGATCTTTATGTCGTTTTCCTTTAAAACAGCAATAAGTGCATCCAAGTTTCGAAGGAGTGCCGGATTTCCACCCGAAAGCGTGACAAAAGAAAAACCACAGCCTCCAAGCCGTACTAACTCAGACCAAATCTCTTCTGCAGTCATTTGGACAACAAGATGCTTACCACTACCGTCCCATGTAAACGAGGAATCACACCAGGAACAGGAATAATCACAGCCTGCAGTCCGCACAAACATTGTCTTCTGGCCCACTACCATTCCCTCGCCTTGAATCGTCGGTCCAAAAATCTCCATAATGGGTATCTTACTCAACTTCCATCCACTCCCGTCTTGCTTCAGCATAGCTTGTCGGAGTTTCATACAACCTGATAAATTCTACACGTGCCCCATTATATCGTTGCTCACCAAGCAAATGCTCAGCCAACTTTGCGTAAATCCAGACAACAATATTCTCTGCCGTCGTATTCATCGTTGGAAGGGTTTCATTCAAATAACGATGATCCAAATATATCTCTATCTTTTGTTTCCATATTTCTTTTATATCGCCAAAATCAATCATCAAACCGCGGTCATCCGTGTATCCACTCAATCCTAATACGGCACGATACGTATGGCCGTGCAGATTTTTACATTTCCCCTCATAATTATGTAAATGGTGGGCAGCATCGAAGGTAAATTCCTTGCTCACGAGAACACGCTTTGAATGATACTTTAATTGACTACTTTGAATATCTTCATCTATTTTTTGAAGCTTATCGACTATTCTAAAATCAGTCATGTCTTAGGACCCCTTCTTGAAGCTAAAATACTCATCAAGTCCTCTTTTTCTCAGCTTACACGCTGGGCATTCCCCACAGCCATCAGCTATAACTCCGTTATAACAGGTCAACGTTTTCTCTCGGACAAACTCCAGCGCTCCAAGCTGATCGGCAAGCTCCCATGTTTGCGCTTTGTTCAACCACATGAGTGGTGTATCAAGCACAAAGGTAGTATCCATAGAAAGATTTAACGTTACGTTTAAAGATTTAATAAAAATATCACGGCAATCCGGATAGCCACTAAAATCAGTTTCACACACACCAGTTACGATATGCTTTGCTCCAACCTGACTTGCTAAAACGCCAGCAAAAGATAGAAAGAGCAAATTTCGACCAGGCACAAAAGTCGACGGCAATCCACCATCTTCTCCGTCCTCAACTTTTATGTCATCTCGTGTCAATGCATTCGGTGCAAGCTGATTTAAAAGCGACATATCCAATATGTGATGCTTTACACCCAGCTCCTTAGTTATTTCCTTGGCACATTCTATTTCAAGACTATGTCTTTGACCATAATCGAACGTCACTGCCTCAATCTCTTTAAAACGTTCCTTTGCCCAAAACAGACAGGTCGTGCTATCCTGTCCTCCACTAAATACGATAATTGCTTTTTCATTCTTCAACCAAATAAACTCCCTTATAACGACAAAACAGCACCCTAAGAAGGAGTGCTGTTGTCTTCTTAGTTTTTTAAAGATTGTCTAGCTCCAGCGCCTAGCCCCTCGAGTCGCTTCAGGTTTTCAGTAAAGGCACAAAGACGCCTTTACGTGAAATCCTTCCAGCGCTTTTCGGGGCTTGCATAGGCTCTTTCGCTTTTCTTTAGAGGGTAGCTAAATTAACCTCTTATTAAATTTTAGCGATTATCAATTTTTTCTGGATAAAGATCATGGTTCATCAAACGGAAATCCGCCATTTCTACATATTTAGTGCCTGGTCTTCCATAGTTACACCAAGGATCAATGGAAATACCACCACGTGGAGTAAATTTCCCCCATACCTCAATATATCTTGGGTCTAGTAATTCAATTAAATCGTTCATGATGATGTTCACACAGTCTTCATGGAAATCACCGTGATTTCTAAAGCTGAACAAATACAATTTTAACGACTTACTTTCTACAATTTTTTTATCCGGTATATATGAGATATACATCGTCGCAAAATCTGGCTGATTTGTAATTGGGCATAAACTTGTGAATTCCGGGCAGTTAAACTTAACAAAATAGTCTCGAGTAGAATGTAAGTTATCCACTGACTCCAATACCTCAGGTGCATAATCAAATGAATATTTCGTGCCTTGGTTACCTAACAGCGTTAAATCCTTCAAACCTTCATCATGATTTCTTCCAGACATAATAAAAAAACCTCCTAAAAAAATGTTTCCCAACACTTTCCAAAGAGGCTTCAAAAACCAATCTATGCAAACAAAAGGATAAAAACAAAAAAGCCACGTCCACATTATATGGACATGGCGAATAGTCATGTATCCATAGTTTTTTATAGAGGGTATCAGCTATGAACCTCTCCCGGTCAAGTACGGGTACTAAATCATAATATAGAATATTGACCAAAACGTCAAATAGGCATTCTAGTCAAATGAACATTCAAATCTTTTATTAAGAGATTCAAAACTTTTTTTATAATATCATGCATAAACTCTAACTAGATTGACTATATTGTTAATAGAATACGAGATTAAAGGAGGAGCAGAAATGAAACATTCAATTTACTTACCAGAACAATTACCAGAAACAACAGAAGAATTATTAAAGCTTATATTGCAAACTATTTTAGCCTAGGAGAGATTTAGATTATCAACGAGACTCGGAAACATAGAAAAGTAGATACCTCTACTTATGTGGAGATATCTACTTTTTGTTATATTCATTCCCAGCTTGTCCAATAAGCATCTCCATTACCTTCATGATGTACCTTCAAATATTCTTTCCATGTAATTTCCTTCTCCAAACTGTTTATACTACAATACTACGTTCCGACTGATTTAAAATAAAATCCTCCATCAACCTCCTACACTCTGAGCATCTCCGTAATTCATTTTCCATAAATACTTTCACCTAGATACTGTGTATAATATTTTACTTAGTTCAAATCTGCTCGTACATACAAAATTAAAGCTCTCCTCTTCCTTATCTTATATAGCACAAAGACCATTACCTTCTACTAATACTCCATTAGAAATAACTATCTGATCTGAATCATTTAAGAATTGAGTAGCCGTTTTTGTTATAATGTAATCTGTAATTTTCAAGCACCAAAATTTCTTTCTACTAAATAATGTATCAGGATCGTTAAGATTTTAGCTCAACAGTTTAAAAACATAACAATCTGTAAATTCCAATCATTTGCATTTTCTAGCTGATCATTACTACAAAATCAGCTATGATATAGATATAAACTAAAATTAGGGTGGTACATAATGAAAAAATTAGTCCATGTTGTTGGTGCAATTATTGAAAATGATCAGAATGAAATATTTTGTGCGCTAAGAAGTCCTTTAATGTCACTTCCTAACCTTTGGGAGTTTCCTGGTGGAAAAATTGAACCTGGAGAAACACCTGAACAAACATTACTTCGCGAAATTAAAGAAGAATTTGATTGTACAATTGAGGTTGGGCAAAAGGTTGAAGATACTACATATGAATATGAAAATTTTATCGTTCGACTAGAAACCTATAAAGCAAAACTAATAGAAGGTACACCTATTGCAGCAGAGCATGCCGACATGAGATGGGTAACTCGGGAAAACTTACATACACTCAATTTTGCTGCTGCGGATATTCCTGCAGTTGAAAAATTAACAAAGGAAAAATATAGTTTGGAAAATTTGAAATGAAATGATGTGATTTAAATGGATCAGCTGATTCGCAAAATGAAGAGTTCATTACATAAAGGTTTTATTGATCAAAGTAATCCTGTATCCGGACAGTTTAAGCCTAAGTTGCTATCAAATAAAGCTCATGAAAATGTTTTATCTACACTTCTTCAAGAACTGAAAACATGCGAAACCTTCACTTTTTCTGTAGCCTTTATTACCGAGGGTGGTCTAGCAACTTTAAAAACTATGCTATACGACTTGCAACTAAAAGGAATCAAAGGAAGAATTTTAACATCTACTTTTTTAAATTTTAATCAACCTAAAATGTTTAAAGAACTATTAAAACTAGAAAATGTGGAAGTCCGTCTAACTGGCGTTAAAGGCTTCCACTCAAAAGGATATATATTCGAACATACAGACTATTATTCTTTAATAGTCGGAAGCTCTAACCTAACGGATAGTGCTTTAAAAGCTAACTATGAATGGAATGTGTATTTAACTTCTTTAGAAGACGGAGAAATCATCCATCACTTCAAAAATCAATTTGAAGAGGCTTGGAACGAGGCCATCCCTTTAACCATTGAGTGGATTAATAACTACAATTTAAATTATGAACAGCAGCCCTTCGTTAAACAGACAACCTCGAATATTTTTCAAGTGAACACAGAGTATCTAACAAACCAATTAGCCGATAGTCTAGCTATTCAGCCAAATAAAATGCAAATTGATGCGCTGAAACAGTTAAAAACTCTTCGTGAAACTGGCGCTAATAAGGGCTTAATTATTTCTGCTACTGGTACAGGAAAAACATATTTATCTGCTTTTGATGTACGTAACTTCGCCCCTAAAAAGATGCTTTTCGTTGTCCATAGAGAACAAATTCTAAAAAAGGCTCTTCAAGATTACCGAAAAATATTAGGTGGTCATGAAGATGAATATGGAATTCTTTCAGGTAATTCAAAAGATACAAGTGCAAGATACTTATTTGCCACAGTTCAAACTCTATCTTCTCAACGCCATTTACAACAGTTCGCTAAAGATGAATTCGACTATATTTTAATAGATGAAGTACATCGTGCAGGTGCAGATTCTTACCTCAATATTATTAATTACTTTGAACCTAATTTCTTACTTGGAATGACAGCTACTCCGGAACGCACCGACAGCTTTAACATCTTTGAACTCTTTGATTACAATATTGCTTATGAAATTCGCCTACAGGCTGCTCTTGAAGAAGAAATGCTTTGTCCATTTCATTACTTTGGTGTGACAGATTATGAGAGGAATGGGGAAATAATTGATGATACATCTACTTTACAGCATCTTGTATCACATGAACGTGTCCATCATATTCTCGAAAAAATTAATTACTATGGCTATTCAGGAAAGCGAGTAAGAGGTTTAATCTTCTGTAGTTCTAAACAAGAAACATATGCTCTATCGGCGATTTTAAATACCCAAGGTTTAAAAACAGTCGCACTTACAGGTGATAATTCACAACCTGAAAGAGAAGATGCTATTCGTAAATTAGAGCAATACGAACTCGATTATATTTTAACAGTCGATATTTTTAATGAAGGTATTGATATTCCGTTTTTAAACCAAATCATCATGCTTCGCCAAACACAATCAAGTATAATATTCATTCAGCAATTGGGACGTGGACTACGCAAGCATAATGAAAAAGATTATGTAACTATTATTGATTTCATTGGAAATTATAAAAATAATTATTTAATCCCCATTGCTCTTTCTGGCGACCAATCCATGAACAAGGATAATGTCCGCCGTAGAACCGTAAACACTGATTATATACAAGGAGTTTCAACAATAAATTTTGAAGAAATTGCTAAGAAACGTATTTTTGAGGCGATTAATAACACAAATCTATCTACTTTAAAAACATTGAAAGATTCCTATGTGGAAGTGAAAAATCGTCTTGGAAGAATACCAACTATGTACGATTTCATTGAACAGAATTCACTAGACCCAGAAGTTATCACTAGTTACTCAGAAAATTACTATGCATTTCTGAAGAAAATGAAGGAAGAAATGCCATCACTAACTGAGTATGAAATAGCTATTTTATCAATGCTTTCTAAAGAAGTTTTAAATGGGAAAAGAATTCATGAAGTTCTTTTAGTGGATTCTTTACTCCAAAACAATTCAATTAGTAAAGATGAGTATGTAGTTAAACTAAAAAAGTTTGGCACATATACAGAAGATGAAACTCTTGAGTCAGTCGAAAATATATTTGCATTAAAGTTCCATGTTACTAATGATCAAAAAAAATTCGGTTCTAAGCCCATTATCGAGTTGAATAATAACAGATATCAATTTAATAGTGAAATTCAAACAAGTTTGCGTGACCCATTCTACAGAACATTTATAGAAGATATAGTTACCTGCGCTCATAATAAAAACAAACAATATGACCCGACACGGCCACTAACTCTATACAAAAAATACTCACGGAGAGATGCTTGTCGTTTATTAAATTGGGAAAAGGATGATTCCTCCACTATGTATGGTTATCGCGTAAAGCATGGTACTTGTCCAGTTTTCGTAACCTATCACAAAAAAGACGAGGTGGATTCGAGCGTAGCATATGGCGATGAATTTTTAGCACCAGATTTATTTCGATGGTTTACACGTAGTAAACTAACATTAGATTCTAAGGAGGTTAAAGCAATTTTAGGAGCAAAAGAAACGAATTTAGACATTCACTTATTCACAAAAAAAGATGACGGTGAGGGCTTCGATTTTTATTATATCGGTACAACTTCTGTTGCCGAAAACAGCCCTAAAGAAGAAGTGATGTTTGACAAAAATGGGAAACAGATTCCGGTTGTTACAATGAACATGATTCTTGAACAACCCGTTCAGTACGATATATATCATTATTTAGTGGAGGAATAAAAAAAGATAGGAAGTATCTTCACCTGTAATTATTACTGTGAAGATACTTTTTATCACTAAATATTACTTATTACTTTTTGAAGTTATAGAACAAGTGAGGATTTTTCAAAACTTATCTAATGACCGTTTTGGGAAGATCCGAAAGTTTCTACTTCCTGAAGTGTCAAAAGAATGAGTTTTGGCGTGATTCGAAATATTTCCCGGGAAATCGACAATTTTCATAAAAACTAAAAATGAGTCTGGTGCAGTATCTAACTCATTTTTAGTATGCTTCCCGATATAATTACGGTATCTAACTTTGAATGGTCTCTCCAAGCTTTTGTTAGGGTTATCGTGTTAGTATGAAGATTAAAATCGTTTTTCTTTTCGAGAATTTACAATTTCATTTGCCATATCAAGAAATTTTGAAACATTATTGTTCGAATTACCTTTTTCTTGTAATGATACAAGTTCATTATCAATTTCCGTTAAAGATTTATTTATATAGTGAGATATGTACTTGTTTATTAGATTATTTTTGGTATTTTTTTTAGTTGTTAGATGTATTTTTTGACCTATATAGTTTTGTAGATCACTAACTGTTTGGAAGATTTCTTTGGAGTTAAGAATATCTTGAATTTGCAAAAGCTTGGTATATTTTTCAGGGTAATCATCTTTAATATCTTCTAAAAATGCTATCGGCAAAATTTTAGTTGCTTTAACTTTGCTTTTCCCATTTGGTACTGAGTTATCTAACTCTTGTAACAAATCTAAAATATTTTTCAGATAATTATCTTGTTTAAGTTTCAATACATCGATTACTTCCTTGAACTCTCTATCTCCATAGCTTAGATTTAACTTTAATATATCAAGTAGCAATAATTTTGAGGAAGTATTCAATTTAGACCCACCCTTTTTAAGAACTCATCCCCTACCTGATAGAACTCCTGTGTAAAATTTTCACGTACCCTTGTTGACAAAAACATAGGCTTTCCTTCGCGAATACCATTTACAAATGCTTTAGATTCTCTCACCTCGTTATCGAAGACGTACCATCCTTTTTCATTTGCAAAGGCCATTACTTCTTGTTTAGAAACTCGATTTTCTGGAGGATCATTTTTTTCCACGTTATTAAATATGATCCCTGCAATATTTATTTCATATTCACCAGCATAATCATGATTAAACTCTTCAATACTACTTGCCAATAACGGCAATCCAATTATCGCTAATTTTTCTAGTTTTACAGGAATAATTAATGAGTCACTTGCGAGGTAACTTGCAACAGATAAAATTGAATCAGTAGGGGGACAATCAATTAAAATAAGGTCATAACTATTTTTGTAATCTGTTAAGAATCTTCTCAGTTTATGTTCCTTGGTTGAGGGGTTTTTTAATGTTTTTGATAGCTCTACTCTTGCTGGTACTAAATGAATCAAACCATCGTCAATCCATTCATAATATACCTCATGAATTATTTCATTCGAAACAATGTTACTATTTTCAAATATATCCACAACCGATTGTTTATTGTTCCTTAAAAATTGTCTATATCCGTCATCCCCCATAAAAGTTTGGGTCAAATTTGATTGAGGGTCAAGGTCTATGACAAGCACCTTATAAAACTTTTTATAAGCCGCATAACAAGCCAAATTGTACGTTAGGGTAGTTTTCCCTACGCCACCCTTCATATTTAACATGGAAACAACTTTTGACATTCTTCCTCTCCTGTCTCATCGAAGTACTTATTTTCCCCTTGTATAAACATATGATTTTCCACCCCATTTATGAACCAATATATATCAGTATTCTTCTCATAAAAACCAAGCATATTTGCAAGGCTGTATGATTAATGACCTTATGTAAGAATCAAACATAAAAGATTTAACATTCGTGTTAGTTGGTATCTAACACAGAGTGGAATTTTAGATAATAGAATTAGCTAGTGAGGATGAAGCCCTCTTTGTGGAACAGATAATTATGGAACAACTGCCTTCCTGACCGTTTTACTGTACAAATTTTTCACATTATGAAACATTTATACTGTAACTTTTAATAATTGTTAGTTTATTTTAAAATACAGTTGAAGTGTTCTGTGTTAGTTATGAAATTACCAGTTGAGCAGTAACCCTCAGTACTTGAACATAAAATACACTATTATAGAAGGTAGGAATTATTAATGACTAATAAAGTACAATTAGGTTCTTCAGAAGTCTTTGCAAATCCGATTGGTTTAGGTACTAATGCAGTTGGTGGACATAATTTATACCCAAATTTAGATGAACAAGTAGGGAAACAATTAGTAAAAACTGCGATTGAATCAGGTATTCAATTAATCGATACAGCTTTACTTTATGGTCCATTCCGCTCAGAACAATTAATCGGTGAGGTAATAAAGGAAATGGGCTGCCGTGAGCAAGTTGTACTTGCCACAAAAATCGGACCAAAATTCGTTGACGAAAAAATGTTAATAGACAATTCAGCTGACTTTTTACGTAGTGAGGTAGATGCTGCATTACAACGTCTTCAAACGGACTATATCGACTTAATGTATCTACATTATCCAGATGAAGTAACGCCAAAAGATGAAGCTATTGGAGTTTTAAAGGAATTAAAAGATGCAGGGAAAATCAGAGCCATCGGGGTATCAAATTTCTCACCAGATCAATTAAAAGAAGCAAATAAAGATGGCTATGTGGATGTTTTCCAAGGCCAATATAACTTATTGGAACGTGGTGCAGAACAAGCCTATTTACCATACACACGTGAGCATAATATTTCTTTCATCCCATATTTCCCGCTAGCTTCAGGAATTCTAGCTGGAAAATATAATAAGGAATATGTATTCCACGACCTACGTGCAAACATGCCTCATTTCCAAGGTGAAGCATTTGTAGCCAATCTAGAAAAAGTAGAGCAAGTACGTAAAATCGCGGATGCAAAAGGCGAAGAAGTTGCGCATGTAGTCTTAGCTTGGTATTTAGCACAGGACGGAATTGATTTCATTATTCCTGGTGCAAAACGTGCAGATCAAGTCCAAAGCAACTTAAAAACATTAGATGTACGTTTGACTGCTGAGGAGATTCAAGCTATTAGCTCTATTTTTCAGTGATAGGTACCAGAAAGATGGCAGGCTCTAAAACAACTCAAAATTATCACCAAGTCAATAGCATTTCTAATAGCTTTATTTAGAGTTTTTTCATCCATAACATTACCCCCTGTATGTCTCTATCATGCACTAGCTGCACTAGATAGCTCCTTAAAAAATAAACCTTGAATGGTAAATAGCCATTCAAGGTTCTGCTAATTCTCTTCATCATTCAGCTTAGGATTACATATTTTATTAACTAGTTCAACTAATTCCTCTTTAGATAACTCTTTACTCATTTTTTCCACCTTCCCATAATTACTGCCCTTTCTTTCCAAAATGATAAGCAGGTCTAAAATATTTTGGTGCATTTTTGGTGAAGTAATCATTAAATTATCAAGATTATAAACTTCCCCACCCTTGTCTAAACACAACCCCTCAGCACAATTTCCACTTGAACTAAGGGCTTCATTGGAGTTTAATATCGAAACATCAAACCTATTTTAGAAACTACTATTCAGATTCGGCTCGGAGTTATGTCTAACATAAGGGCGGTTTTTAAACAAATCTACGTCTAGTATTTTCATAGGCATCCCTTGAAATACCTGTTTACTCTATTATTGGAAATCTCCCTTTAAAACCTAATCCCCTAAACAATAAGCAAAGGCAAACAACATTTCCTACTTTAACTGCTTCAATTATTAGGTCTTAGTCTCAAAGCTATATTATTACCTGCCTCTACTACTTTACTGGTTAAGAATGCGAGACGTTCTTCCGTTAGATTGAAACTGACGACACCAACGCTGACTGCACCAATGACTTGGCCCAAACTGTCTTTGATGGATACCGCGATAGAAGATGTACCTTCTGTTCGTTCAGAATGGCTAGTTGCATAGCCTTGTTTTGTAATTTGTTCGAGTGTTTGTAGAAACTCTGGCATTTTGTCGGGCGGTAATAGCTGCGACAAAATACTTTCGGATTGAGGTCTAGGCATAGCAGCAAGCATCGCCTTATTGGCTGCACCAATATGCATGGGAATACGCAACCCAAGTTGATCGTAAATTCGGATTGGGTTATTTTCGCTATCAATTCTTTCTACAATCATCGCTTCTGTACCAATTGGCTTGCTTAAATAGACACTCTCCTCTACCTCTCTTGATAAGCGTTCCAGCTCGGGTCTGATTTTGCTGACATAGTCTATTGTATCGTACACTTTTAAACCATACTCTAACCAAACTACACCGAGGCGGTACAACTTTGATTGTTCATCTTGCTCGACCATGCTGTGTTTAATCATAGCTTGTAATAATCTATGCATCGTGCTAAGTGGGAGCTCGCATTGTTTAGAAAGCTCGGATATACTAATTCCTTTTTCATTGGTATTATTCGCCAAAACTTTAGCAACAGTCATCGCACGGGTAATAGATTGCATGTATGTTCCACCTTTTTTAAATTAATCTAAAATATTGTCATTTGAGTATTCAAAATATATTGACATTATATCACGAAACACCTATATTTTAAATATAATATTTCCGTTATACGGAAAGTTTTTCCGATATGCGGAAAAAGGGGGATAAAAGTGGCTTATAACTCATCCATGTATAAAAATTTAGAGCGAGTAATTGTAAAGCATCCGAACCATGCTTTTATTAGTCAAGAACATTTATCGGATCAATGGAAAATATTCAATTATCTAGAAGAACCAAATTTTGATGAAGCGGTGCGTGAATATAAAAATTTCATTGAAATTTTAGAGAAGCATGTACCGCAAATCGACTATCTTCCAGCATCGGACGAAGTAGGTTTAGATTCTATCTATGCGCATGACCCGGTGAAATTTACACCAGCTGGTGCAATTGTTTTAAAATCAGGGAAGAAATTAAGACAGCCAGAAGCTGCTGCTTATAAAGAGTATCTCAAAGAAAAAGAGATTCCTATCATTGGAGAATTAACTGGAGAAGCAGTATCAGATGGCGGAGATATCATCTGGTTAGATGATAAAACAATCGTTGTCGGCCGAGGATACCGTACAAACGACGAAGCAATTCGCCAACTCAAAGAAATAACAGCTCCGTTTGTAGATGAGTTCATCGTAGTACAGCTTCCGCACGATCAAGGAGAAGCTGAATGCTTACATTTGATGTCTTTTATAAGCATGGTGGATAAAGACTTAGCGGTGGTGCATTCACCATTGATGCCCGTATTCTTCCGTCAGTTACTGATAAAGCGTGGTATTCAATTAGTAGAGGTACTAAAAGCAGAATACGATAATCTTGGATGTAATGTATTAGCGCTTGCACCGCGTGTTTGTGTAATAGTCGAGGGAAATGAATTGACAAAACAACAATTGCTCGATGCAGGAGCAACAGTTTATGAATACAAAGGACGAGAAATCAGTGTATTAGGTACTGGTGGTCCAACATGTCTAACAAGTCCAGTCATTAGAATTTAAGGGGGAAATAAATTGAGTAAATTTAAAAAAGTAATCGCAAAAATACCAGGTAAAAGCTATATAGAAGGATTAACAACTTCAGCTCTTGGAAAACCGGATTATGAAAAACTATTAGTTCAGCATAAAGCATATGTGGAAGCATTAAAAAAATGCGGAGTTGAAGTAACGCTACTATCTGCAAGTGAAGAGTTTCCGGATTCGACGTTTGTAGAGGATGCTGCCGTGCTAACATCAGAATTTGCCGTAATTACAAATCCCGGCGCGGAATCTCGAAATGGTGAAACTGTCGAAATTGAAAGCGTTTTAAAAGATTTTTATAAAAAATTTCATTACATTAAATCACCTGGAACACTTGATGGGGGGGATATTTTACAAGCAGATAATAGGTTTTATATCGGAATTTCTGATCGCACAAATGAAGAGGGAGCACGTCAGTTAAAAGAAATTCTAGAAAGTGAAGGATTTGAAGCAACAATCATCCCGTTACAAAAGTTCTTTCATTTGAAAACAGGTATCGCTTATTTAGGAAACAATAAAATGGTAGTTGCAGGTGAATTCGTTGATCACCCTGCATTTGATTCTTACGAAAAAATTGTTATATCTGATGAGGATGAATACTCAGCAAACTGTATTCGCGTAAATGATTATGTAATTATTCCTGAAGGATATAGCGAAACAAAACGCAAAATTAAAGAAGCAGGCTATGAAACTATTGAGTTGGATATGTCAGAGGTTCGCAAACAAGACGGCGGTCTAAGTTGCCTATCATTGAGATTTTAACTAAAAAATTCAAGATTAGTATTTTTCAGAGTCATTATGGATGCCTGGCACCCATAATGATCTCGCAATAATAGAAAAACAGTGAAGTAGCGTTGGTTTAGTTAAATAGATTGTATGGGGGAGGGAATATTTTTGTCTAATATTGGGGATTCAACACAACAACATCTATTAAATCGCTCGATGAAAAGCCGGCACTTATTCATGCTATCACTTGGTGGAGTAATTGGGACTGGATTATTTTTAAACGCAGGTTATACGATTAATCAGGCTGGTCCTGGAGGAGCTATTCTTGGTTACTTATTCGGTGGTTTGATCTTGTATATGGTAATGGTATGTCTTGGAGAACTTGCTGTTTATATGCCGGTAACCGGTTCTTTTCAGACTTATGCAACCCGTTTTATTAGTCCATCTGCAGGATTTTCACTTGGATGGATGTATTTTGTAGGTTCTGCTGCTACGGCTGGGGTAGAGTTTACGGCTGCTGGAATACTTATGCAGCATTGGTTCCCAGATGTTCCAATCTGGATATGGTGTGCGATTTTCATGGTTTTATTATTCGTTTTGAATGCGCTTACAACAAAAGCTTTTGCTGAGGCAGAATTTTGGTTTGCAGGTATTAAGGTTGTTGCGGTAGTTCTATTTATTATCATTGGGGCTGCAGCGATTTTTGGAATTATACCGTTGGAAGAGAGAGTGACACCTTTTGCAACTAATTTGGCACCTGCAGGGTTGTTCCCGGCTGGGATTGTTATAGTTTTTGTGACAATGATGAATGTTATCTTCTCCTACCAAGGTTCAGAGTTAGTCGGTATTGCAGCGGGAGAAACAGAAAACCCAGAAAAGAACATTCCAAAAGCTATTCGAACTATTATTATTAGAATCGTCGTGTTTTATATTGCATCTATTATTGTATTATCAGCTATTTTCCCAGCATCTGAACTCGGATTGCTTGAAAGTCCGTTCGTTACTTTAATGAATTTAGCTGGAATACCGTATGCTGGTAGTATTATGAATTTTGTTATTTTAACTGCTATTTTGTCTGTTGGGAATTCATGTTTGTATGCATCCACACGTTTATTATGGTCGATGGCTAAAGAAGGTATGGCGCCTAAAGTGTTTGGTCGTCTATCTAAACAAAAAGTTCCACTTAACGCTTTACTATTCACGATGGCTTTCTCTTTATTATCCTTATTGACAAGTGTAATGGAGGCGGATACAGTTTTCGTATTGTTAATGTCGATTGCCGGAATTTCTGTCACGATCTCATGGATGGGAATTGCAGCTTCCCAATTAATGTTCCGTCGTCAATATGTGAAGAATGGTGGTCAACTTGAAGACTTGGGTTATAAAGTTCGTTTCTATCCGTTTATTCCGCTATTTTGTATTGCGTTTTGTTTACTGATATTAGTATTTTTAGCGTTTGATCCGACACAGCGAGTTGGTCTGTATTATGGGGTAGGCTTTTTCATCGCTTGTATGCTTTTTTATAAATTTAGATTAGAGAAGAAAAACAAACAAGCAGCTGTAGTAAGTAATAAAGTCATTCAGGAGAGTTAAAAGTAAATTTATCTGAATGTTTAGGATACTTTTATTTGTGTCAGAAATAAAGGAGAAATTAAAATGAGTCAATTATTATGGGGTTCACCACAATCACTAAGAGCACTGTTATGCGAACTTGTTAGTTGGGATAGTATTACATTAACAGAAGGCGAAACTACTTTTGCTCCCAGAGTATTGGATAAGTTGAGAGAATTGAAGTATTATCAGGAACACCCGAGCCATCTACAGTTGCATGATGCAGGACTGGGACGCCATGCAGTTACTGCATTGTATAAACACTCCGATGCATTGGAAACAGTTGTATTAATCAGCCATTTTGATACCGTTCAAACGGAGGAGTATGGAGCCTTGCAACCACTCGCTTATTTCCCAGAGGAGCTTACGCAGAAGTTAATGGAAAATCCCGGTGATTTACCAGAATCGGCTCGTATCGATTTAGAAACTGGAAAGTATTTATTTGGTCGAGGCACGATGGACATGAAAATGGGTCTAGCGCTTCATATGCAATTACTAGAAAAAGCGAGTGTCGAGGAATGGCCAATCAATCTAGTGTTGACTACTGTTCCAGATGAGGAAGTGAATTCTGCTGGAATGCGTGCAGCGGTAACTCAGTTAGTACGTCTTCGTGAGGAATTTGGGTTAACTTACAAGTTGTTTTTGAATAGTGAACCATCCTTTTCTCAAAACCCTACAGATATTGCAGAGTATATTTATTCGGGAACTATTGGCAAAATTATGCCTGCTGCTTTATTTTATGGAAAAGAGACGCATGTTGGGGAGCCGATGAAAGGAATGACGGCGAACTATATTGCATCCTATTTGACGCAGCGTATGGAGTGGAATCCTTTATTCCGTGAGACGGATCTTGGGGAAAGTACCCCTCTTCCAGTCTCTTTGCAGCAAAAGGATTTGAAGATATCTTATTCGACCCAAACCCCTTATCGTGCTGTGTCGTTGTATAATGTATTTTTATTTAAACGTACTGCAGCAGAAGTAATGGATCTTTTTGAACAAGTTGCAACCAAGGCGATGGATGCTCTAAATGCCGATTATCAGGAAATTTGCCAACGTGAGGAAGTAAAAGGCGTAGGCACAGTCAAAGTACTTCGTTATGAACAACTGCTTGCATATGCAAATCAAAAGCTAGGAGCAGAGGAAGTAGAACGTTTGAAACAAGAAGCCCTTGTACAGGATGATTGGGATGATCGGGAAAAATCATTGAGAATTGTTGATAATTTAATGATTCAATGCCAAGAACTGGCACCTGCGACAGTCATTCTATTTGCACCTCCCTACTACCCAGCTGTTAATACTTCCAATGACCCGCTTATTATAGAAGCGGTCGAGTTGATGAAGGAATCGGCTCAATCGTTTGAGAATAAAATTGACCAAATCCACTATTTTAATGGGATATGTGATTTAAGCTACTTGAACTATGAAGATGATGGCAATGGCTGGACTGCATTCGAAAACAATACGCCCGTTTGGGGAGACAAGTATAGTATTCCATTTGAAGATATGGCAAAGCTAAAAGGTCCCGTATTAAATGTGGGTCCATTCGGTAAAGATGCACACCAAAGAACAGAAAGACTACATGTAGACAGTGCATTCGTCGAAATGCCTGTCATGCTAGAAACTCTATTGAAAAGTTTATGTTAATAGTAAAAATGACTCCAGAACTTGTATCTGGGGTCACTTTTTGGTTGTTACAGAACTATTACTGGTGCCAGGCGCCTAGGATACTTCTGACTCTAGTAAATATAATTTATTGGTTACTCCTCCTGCCTCCACTACTCCCTTTCTGCCACTTTTATACAAATTCCCCTATGAATCTTCTGAATATTCTTTAAAGAAGTATTGTATATTCCACATTCTTTCGTTACTATTAATTTATTAAAATTATTATTAGGAGAGGTATATATTGGGAGTTATTACAATGCATTTTCTATTTAATCTTTCCTTATTAATGATTTTATTTTTTATTTTTTTTCTATTAAATAAGAGAGTCGGTAGTATCCATTTACACAAACGAGCAAGCTTATTTTATTTTGTTTTCTCGTTAATACTTTGTTCTCTATTTACTTATCCCATACAAAGTGGGTATGTTCTAGATTTGAGAATAATTCCTTTTTTATTGGGAGGTCTCTATTTGAGGTTCAGTCCTATACTAGGATTTTTGGTGATTTTCTTTCGTGCATTCCATGGAATAGACGTTGGATTCTTTATAGCAGTTGCATTTTATACCGTGTTTAGTTTTTTTATTTGGTATATTTCTCCTTGGTTTTTAAAACTCACTGCTAATATACGAATACTTGTTTCCACCGGTATTACTTTACTGATAAGTTTCGCCATCCTAACCATCGCATTAAACAAGGTATCTCCTGACCAATTGTTAGACATATTCATCACTTACCTAATAGTCCCACCACTTGGGGTTGCCATGATTTCTTCCCTCATTGAAATAAGAGAAAAGAATCAACAGTTGCAACAACAGTTAATAATCGAAGAAAAGCTGGCTGCAGTCGAACAAATGGGGGCTGCAATATCTCATGAAATTAGAAATCCATTAACTACAGCAATTGGATTTATTGAACTCCTCGACCAAGATTCTCTTGATCATAATAAAAGAATAAAATATCTCTCCATTATAAAAGATGAATTAGATTCTGCAGAAAGTGTCATACAAGATTACTTAACCTTTTCTAAACCAATTATTGAATCAATAGAAGAATTAGATATTCAGAAAGAACTAACACATATTTTAAAATTGCTAAATCCTCTAGCTAACTATCATTCAGTAAAGGTTTCGACTGATTTTTCTACCTATGGAACGATCCAAGGAGACAAATCCAAATTCCACCAATGCTTCGTTAATATAATACGAAATTCAATCGAATCAATGCCTTATGGTGGTGTATTATTGATCAAAACGATTGCTACTCAGAACAAGATAATTATTTCTATACAAGATACTGGAACAGGATTGAGTAAAGAACAAATTAAACGTATAGGAGAACCACATTATTCTACGAATGGACCCAAGGGAACTGGTCTCAGCATGATGGTTGCTTACAGTATATTACGTGCTATGAAAGGAACAATTGAAGTTCAAAGTGAGATTGGCAAAGGCACCCTCTCTCAATTTCATTTCAAGCTGCATAAAACTAAGATAAAGAGAAGATGAATCTTTTTTGCATAAAATAGTATTGGAGGAATAATGTCTTGGAGTTAACAGTATATTTCTTTTTCAACTTATCCTTGTTAATCGTATTACTATTTTCAGCAGTTTTATGGGCAGAAAAGTCGAAAAGGTTTGGATCTTACCAAGCTATTTTCATCATCTACTTAATAGTTAGTTTAATACTCTGTTTTGTATTTACTTATCAACTAGAAGGCATGAATGTCGTTTTTGATTTACGAAAAATTCCGTTCATTATCGGCAGTTTGTATATGGGTTTAGGTCCTTTTTTGGCTGCATTCATTATGCTCGTAAGAGGTTTTTTGGGAATTGATTATGGATTTTGGATGACCGTCCTTTATTATGGAGGACTAGCTTTTCTTTTTTGGCGAATCTCTCCATGGTTTTTAAAACGCTCTTCCAAGCAGCGAATTCTTTTTTCCATCGGCGTTACATTTCTGTTCAGTTTTGCCCAAACTTTTTCGTTTGGAATTTGGCACTTACCTCACAGTAGTTCCAAGGTTTTGTTTGTTTTTTTAGTCATTCAACCAATTGGAGTCGGAATTATTTCTTATATTATTGAAGAAATTTTTATGAATATTCAATTGCGCCAACGCACTATGAAATCCAAACGTTTAGAGGCTGTTGAACGAATGGGTGCAGCTATTAGTCATGAAATTCGTAACCCGTTGACAGCAGCAATTGGTTTTGTTCAACTTTTGCAAAATGATGCTATTTCAAAAGAAAACCATAATCAATACATCTCCATTATTAAAAACGAGCTGAAATCTGCTGAAAGAGTCATTCAAGAATATTTGAATTTCTCTAATCCTGAAATTAAATCGATGGAACCCCTAGTTCTTCAGGAAGAACTAAAACAAGTAGTTCAATTGCTACAACCATTGGCAAAGCGAAATTCGGTCAAAATTGTTTCTAACTTTTCACAGGTAGAGGAGATTGAAGGAGACAAACAAAAATTTCATCAATGCCTTGTAAATATTATGAAAAATGCAATAGAAGCAATGCCAAAGGGAGGTATATTAACGGTTGAAACGGAGAGCACACCAACAACTGTAAGCATTCTCATTAAAGATACTGGTTCAGGTATGACACTTGAACAAGTGAACCGTTTAGGTGAGCCTTATTATTCAACAAAAGGAAGCAAGGGTACAGGTCTCGGCGTTATGGTAGTGTATAGTATCGTACGTGCTATGAATGGTACAATTCATGTAGAAAGTGAAATTGGAGAAGGAACGACATTTAAATTCACATTCCCTTCCTTATCACCTACTTTTATAGAACCGTTAGAATCAAAGGAAACTGAGAAGGAACTTGTTATGAGTTGATAAGCACTAAGAACTTATAATAGAAATAGACTTGTCTAATTTCGATTACAAGTCTATTTTAAGTGTTAAAATGTCTGTTTAGATTTCCTACGTGCCAAACAAATATTAACGCCGGGCACCATATTCTTTTTTGATTCTCGAAATTTTATAAATTTGATTGCTTACTGGCATCGCTTTAAAACGATTATAAAACATCGGGAGAACGAAACCCACATAATCATCTAAAAACTTGTTGTCCATTCTTTCTTCTATTAGCACTCTATACTTCACCAAAGCACTTACAATCAATTTTTCATTTGGTTCAGACATACTAATAGTCTCTATATGTTGAATCGATCGAGTCTTTGACCGCAAAATTTTTTCTACTTTTTTTTCATAATCTTTCGTATTTTTTACTTCCACTAACATATTTACTACCGTTATTACTTCAATCATTTGAATCCTCCATGCGTGAGTATCTGATACCCTTTACTAATGGTAGCATATTGTATCACCAGTAAAATGTATAGAGAAAACTACAATGCTTTAGCATTACTTAATAATTAATAACTGAAGTTTTCACGAGTAATTAGCTATAGTAACGTCCTTTCGATTTCATAACATCCCTATCTCTATTCATAAAGTATTCCACCCCTGTTATTTCTTTTCTACTAGTGAAACAATATAACTAGACTAATTCTTTTTTTCACCCAATCTGATTGAAAGCTGTTTTGGAAAATAATAAATAAATGTTGTTTTTTAAATACACAACCTTTGTTCGGAGGGAATCTAGAGCGCTTTCCATTTGTTGAAGCACTAGCTTATAACTAGCAGTAGAAACAAGGAATTGTTGGAGTAATGGCAGATGGCATTCCTTATATACCCCTTAAACCAGTTAATACTGCATCCATGATGATTTTAATCATTACTTAAAGACCTTCTTTCATAAGTTCACGGTCTAATGCAAAGTAGCTCATTGAATAAAAAAAATAAAAAAACGCCCAGTGGGCGTTTTTATCTCAACATTCTTCAAGTAAAAGAATTGCACATTTCTTTTTTAACGATTGTTTTTATTATTCCCTGTTAATTTCTTAGTAGCGTTTTCAGTTGCATCAACAGTGTTCATTGCTATATTTTCTGTAGCCTCTAAAGCATTATGCGCTGTTTCAAATGCAGAGCCTGCTGTGTTTTTGATGCTCTTTGCGACACTATTGTTATTTCTTTGATTTTGATTATTTCCTTGATTAGTCATAAATTCACCTCCTAAATACAGGAATAGGATGTGTATTATGTTGATAATTATTCGGACTACTTCTCACTTTAAATATAGTAGTCATCAAATTTATTACCAAAGTTGTTTTATTTTTTAAATATCAGTTTGAACATTC
Organism: Psychrobacillus sp. NPDC096623; assembly: GCF_044762655.1. Lineage (NCBI taxonomy): Bacteria > Bacillati > Bacillota > Bacilli > Caryophanales > Bacillaceae > Psychrobacillus > Psychrobacillus sp. NPDC096623. Next base: position 200,389 of record NZ_JBIWER010000002.1, on the reverse strand, counting down.
TCTAAATGGAGAGTTTCTTTTCATAAAATAATGAATTAAATTGCATGTGAAATTTAAAAGTTCCTACTTTTTGATATGTCGAAGGAAAGCGTTGAGACATGATTCGAAATATTTCCCGGGAAATCGACAATTTTCATAAAAAAAACGATTTAAAGTTATAAACTCAGTTTACGGGATCAATGAATTTCCTCTACCTTGTGATCCCTTCTAAATTGCTCAATTTAACTCAAGAAGTGTCGAAGAAAGTGAAGATTAATTTTTTCTGATACAATGGTAATTATCTCGTTTCACTTATTGCAAATATAAGTGGCTTACTGATACCAACAATAATACGTCCAATGAGGTGAAATAAAAATATATGGATTACATTCGTAATTACATTCGTAACCTACTTTTAAAATTTGACATGGATTTTACCTTAGCCGGGTATCTTTCTTATATTATTATATTTCTTTTTATAATACTTATCTGTATTGTGGCCAATTTTATCACTAAAAAGGTAGTAATCAGGTTAATCTCTAATGTCGTGAAAAAAACTAAATTCAGATGGGATGATATGCTTTTAGAAAGAAAGGTTTTTCATAAGCTATCACATATAGTCCCAGCAATTATTATTTACTACCTTGCTTCCGTCTTTCCAGAATCCTTTGAAGATTTAATCCAAAAGATTGCAATTGCATATTTAATAATTATGGGGCTAGTAATTATTAGTAGCGCTTTAAATGCTATGAATGATATTTATCAAACCTATCAAGTATCTAGGATCAAGCCTATTAAAGGATATATTCAGGTCGTTAAAATTGTTATCATAACGCTTGGGGTCATCCTGCTGATTGCGAACATGATAGGGCAGAGCCCAATTATTCTTCTAAGTGGAATTGGTGCTCTCTCTGCCGTATTCATGTTGGTTTTTAAAGATTCGTTATTGGGCCTTGTTGCGGGGATTCAGTTGTCGACCAATGATATGGTTCAGGTTGGTGACTGGATTGAAATGCCTAAGTATGGGGCAGACGGAGACATTATTGATATCTCCCTAAACACAGTAAAGGTACAAAACTTTGATAAAACGATTACGATGATTCCAAGTTATGCCCTAATATCCGATTCTTTTATAAATTGGCGAGGGATGCAAAACTCTGGAGGACGACGGATCAAGCGTTCATTATTTATTGATAAGAACAGTATTTCATTTTGTACGGAAGAAATGATTAATAACTTTAAAAGTATCCACTATCTTTCGGAATATATAACCAATAGAGAAAGTGAAATTGCAGAATTCAATTTAAGAAACAAAATTAATCACAGCAATCGTGTGAATGGAAGGGCTCTTACGAACATCGGTGTATTTAGAGCGTATATTAGCAACTATCTTCGTCATCATCCTGGTATCAATCAGGAAATGACCTTAATGGTTAGACAGTTAGCTCCAACCGAGAACGGGTTACCACTAGAAATATATGCATTTACCAATGATACACAATGGGCTGTGTATGAAACGGTTCAAGCCGATATTTTTGATCACCTACTTGCCGTAGCACCTGAGTTTGGAATTCAAGTTTTCCAGAATCCAACCGGAAACGATTTTAAAAAGATCGCAGATATATGAGTTAAATAAACTCTTAAATTAAAGCAGGTGTAGAAAAAGTTACGGTTTTCTACTCCTGCTTCAATGTTTTTTATTCTACTATCGACAAGAATTGTCTGGTTCTCTCTTCTTTTGGGTTAAGGAAGATTTCTTCCGATGTTCCTTGTTCCACTATTACTCCTTTATCCATAAAAATGACTCGATCCGCAACATCTTTTGCAAAACTCATTTCATGTGTCACGATGATCATCGTCATTCCTTCTCGCGCTAAATCTTTTATAACCTGTAAAACTTCTTTCACCAGCTCTGGATCTAATGCAGAAGTAGGCTCATCATAGAGCATCACCATTGGATTTAATGCTAACGACCGTGCAATCGCTACTCTTTGCTGCTGTCCGCCTGACAACTGAGCAGGGTAGTAATCACATCTGTCTCCAAGGCCAACTTTTGTAAGAAGTGCCTTCGCTAATATTCTAGCTTCTTCTATTTTGGTTCCATGTATTATTATTGGTCCTTCCATAACATTTTCAATGGCAGTTTTATGGGGAAATAAATTGAACGATTGAAATACGAACCCGGTTCTCTTCCTTAGTTCTCTTATTTCTTTTTTTCGTTTACGATTGGCTTTGCTACCTGAATCTACTTGGAAGTCACCAATACGAATATTACCTTCCGTTGGCTCTTCTAAGAAATTCAAACAGCGTAATAGGGTTGATTTCCCAGAGCCGCTTGGTCCCATAACTACAACCACTTCACTTTTAGCAATCGTTAAATCAATGCCTTGTAATACCTCATTCGTTCCAAAGCTTTTTTTCAAATTATTAATTTGAATGATACTCATGGACATCTCCTATCATTCGTATTTAAAATGTTACACTTTATCGAACCAAGTATTTTGATGTACGAACTTCTAATTTATCTAAAATGGTTGTGAAGAACGTTATTAAAATCCAATAAATAGCCGCTGCTAGTAAATAGATTGTGAGTGGTTCAAATGTTTTTGCAATGATTAAACTCGACATTTGCAGTAATTCGGTTACGGTTATAACGGAAACAAGGGAGGTATCTTTGATAAGTACAATAAATGTGTTTGATAAGGTGGGAATAGCTATTCGAAGACTCTGCGGGAGAATAATTCTCCTAAGTGCTTGTGAATACGTCATTCCCATTGATAGTGATGCTTCCATTTGACCATTGTCCACAGCAAGTATAGATGCCCGAAAGGATTCGGATAAGTAAGCACCAGCATTTAAGCTTAACGCCACTACACCTGAAGATATCGGGTCTAGAGAAATACCGATCTGCGGTAAACCGTAGTAAATAACAAAAATCTGAACAAGAAGAGGAGTTCCACGAATAATCGAAACATACGCTGTCGCAATTTCGTTTAATATTCTTAATTTTATTATTCTTACAATCGCAGCGAAAAATCCAATAACGAGAGCAATTACAATAGATATCGCAGCCAATAATATAGTCATTAGAGTTGCCTTAAGTAAGGATGGCAATGAATCAATAATTATCGTAACATCCATACATCAACCTCCTTTCCGACGAATTACAGGTTGATACTCCACTTATAGTATAATTTCTTCTTTAAAATCAATTTGAACTCCTAGATTGTTTAACTCCTCCATGAATGGTTGGAACCTTTCATTAACGATTAAGCTCTCTATCGGTACAACACCTGTCTCTATAACTTTTTTACAAGCAATCCATTTCGCCATGATTGCTGCAGGAATGGCCGTAGTTTTAGCCATAGACGTGATTTTTCGTTCATGATCGTATAAATCAACCATTTCCCATGTAAATTTGGTTGATATACCATCCTTTATTCCACTAACTTCTACTCTAAGCACTGTTACATCTTCATGGGATGCACCAAGCATTTTAGGTGCCAAAATTCGTTCTGCAAATGCTCGCGGCGTTATTGTAGCTCCTGCTACTGTAACAGGATTATTATCGAGAAACCCTAGTTCTCCTAAAACATTCATCTTGCCCCAATGTCCAGGGTACCTAACAGTTTTTTCGTATAGGTTTTTCACTCTATCTTTTAGAATATAAGCAGTGCTATGCGCATCTGTAATAACAGCTTCACAGTTACCTACAGGCTGAGGAAATGTCATCTTTTCTAATCCTGATAAAGGAGCTAATTCTACAAGCTCCCCATTTTCAACTGCAATAGCTGGTTTTGTATAAAGACCCAGCACACTTTCTAGTCGAAAAACGACTTGATACCACAATGGGGGTACTGGATGTCTCGGAATTCCCCCACAAATCATAATCGCTTCTTCTGCTTCTTCTAGCATCTCAATTCCTTGAGCTGCCAAAAAGTTCGTTATTCCAGGAGCTACTCCACAGCCTGGAACGATAATTACACCTGCATCCCTAGCTGCTTCATGTAATTCTACTTTTTCTTTGAACATAGACCCTACTAAATCTACCAAATGACATTTGGATTCTATCGCCGCTTTTATAGCAACCAGACTTAAAGAATGAGGAAGACAAGCGACCACCACATCGATACCATTCAACACATCAGCTATATCTTCTTTTGTTTCTAATGAAGCAACTTTCCCAATAACTTTTGGACTATTGGAGATTTCTAAACACTTATCAATGCTTTCATGTCTCACATCCACAGCTGTGATTAAGTCTATTTCAGTAAATTTAGCAAGTTCACTTACGACCGTGGTTCCAATCATCCCGGTACCTAAAACAACTACATGCACGTTTTTCCCTCCCTACTCTATGTCTATACTATTTGCTCTACTTTTCAACAGGATCTGATCCAAACCACTTTTTGTAAATTTCTTTATAAGTTCCGTCCTCTTTCATCTCACTTAAAGCCTCATTTACCTTCTCAACAAAGTCTTCGTTACCTTTATTAACTGCCATTCCGATTTCATCAACTTTGAGAATATCACTTGCAACTTTTATCGGCAGATTATTTTCTTTGATGTTATAGCTTACTAACAGTTGGTCATTAATAATGACATCTAATCTTTCATTTTTAAGATCTTCTAGATAATCGCTAAATGCTTTATATAATTTAACGTCTGCACCTTCCACACTGTTAGCGATTTCTTCAAAGGTAGTTCCACCACCAACACCAACTTTTTTACCTTTAATATCTTCCAGTTTACTAATATCATTTGTTTCCTCACGAGTGATTAACACCGAGCCTGTAATAACATATGGATCAGTGAAATCTACACTTTTTTTCCTTTCCTCAGTTACAGTCATCTGTCCAATAATAATATCGAATTTATCTGCCTTTAATCCGCCTATCAAACCTTCCCATTTTGATGTTATAAAGTTGGCTTTAACGCCTAATCTTTTCGCAATTTCATTTGAAATATCTACATCAAAACCTGTTAATTCACCATTGTCATCTAAGTAGTTAAATGGTGGATACGTACCCTCAAATGCAACATTCAGCACTTCCGATTTTTCCATACGATCTAGTACCTTTCCTCCTCCAAACCCACAACCTGCAACAATACTCATGACAATAAAAGTAATAATGGTCAAAACTACATTCTTCTTCAATGATTGTCCCCCTTTATCATGTAAAACATTGAGAAGTCGCCCAAATAAATTTGTTAAACTATCTCCCTTTCAAACAATGTATTCTATAGGACTGGCTTTTATTATCAGATAATCTAATAAACTTACATCCCAAGTTATTGAAAAGGTAGTACATGTAAATCAAGAAACAAACAAAACCCCGTAGAAACAAGTATTATTCGTTCCTACGGGGTTTTGTTGAATGAATGCAGAATATAATATAGCCTAATATTTAACCAATTAAATGAGATTTTAAACAGGATTAGAACCTTATACTAATGGCTACTCCATATCACAGACAAAACAGCCATGGAATATTATCGTCCATGGCTGTATTACTTTTAATTTAAATTTTAGGTAGATATATAAGGCTAACTATTATTAATTAAAAAGATTAATAATATAGCCAATGATAATCCTACTACACCGAAATCAGAGTCTCTAAACGTAGTGCCTTCAAATCCTAGCGAACCTAGAACAGGTAGCAACATCGCAGGTAGGAAACTGATTAACAAGTTCACTCGCTCTAGGGGGTTCGTTTGTTGATTATTCTTTTAAATCTTCAATAGACGTAATGTCCATATATGCCGGTACAACTAAGCCAATTTTCACACCTGTCATGCTTGTACCAAGGTCTTCAAATTTACCTTCGAATTTTTCTGCATACGTAGCATGTGTTAATGGTAACCAACCAGCAAGAGATGCGTCGGCACTACCGTCGGCAATGGCTGTCCACATTGGACCAGCTTCCACTTGAAGCATAGTTACGTCATAGCCAAGGTCTGTTAATACGATGCTCATAACGTTTGTGCTGGCAATTTCACTATCCCATGCAACATATGCTAGTTTGATTTTGTCACCGTCGACTTTTTCAATACCATCTGTCCATGCGGCAACTTTCTCAGGATTTGCATCTATCCAAGTTTGCGCAGCTACTTCTGGTTTTTCGCCATCTTTGATAGCAATCATCACTTCACCCATATCATCCTCTGTCCAGTTGAAATTAGAAAGGACTTGATGAGCTTCTGGCATGTCTTCTTGTAATCCAGTACGACCAATTGTGTGAATTTCTTCTTCCCCACCATATGAACCTTTTGGATCTTCAAGATATTTCAAATCATATTCAGCAAATTTCCAGTGAGGAGTCCATCCAGTTATAACGATTGACTCTTCAGCATCATATGCTTTCTTTAGAGAAGCTGTCATTGCAGCACTTGAACCACTTACAAGATCCCACTCATCTAATTCGTAGTCTGTAATAGCACGTTCTGTTGCTTCCATAATTCCAGCTCCAGGATCGATACCAGTAATTTTGTAGTCAAGTGACTCCCCTACTGAACTCGAACCTGAGTCTGTAGATTTTGAATCATTTTTCTCTTCTGTGTCACCACATGCTGCTAACCCAAGTGAAAGTAATGCAACTGCTCCTAGACCTGTTAATTTTTTTGCTAATGTCATAGTGTATTTCCCCCTAATTTTTTCTTTCTATATCCAGCGTATTGTGTGATTCTATCCAAAATAATCGCTACGATTACTATAGATAGTCCGGTTTCTACGCCAACTCCTGTTTTCAATTGAGTAACGGACCGGTAAACCTCTTCACCAAGTCCTGGCGCACCTACCATCGAAGCGATTACTACCATGGATAGTGCTAACATAATACTTTGGTTCACTCCAGCCATAATTGTAGGTTTAGCTAGTGGGATTTGTGTTTTAAACAAACGTTGCCACGTTGTTGCACCAAATGCTTCTGTTGCTTCTATTAAATCCTTTGGCACTTGCTGAATGCCTAACATCGTTAAACGAATTGTTGGAGGCATTGCGAAGATAACTGATGCTACAACTCCGGGTACGACCCCAATGTTGAAAAAGAAGATCGCTGGTATTAAATATACGAAAGCTGGCATTGTTTGCATTAAATCCAATATGGGATTTACGACCTTTCGAACACCTGCTTTTTGTGAACTAAGGATCCCTATAGGAATACCTATCACTAAAGCGAAGATGACTGAAGTCAATACAAGCGTTAACATTTGAAGCATCGGGTACCAATACCCTAAATAATCGATGAATAAAAGGCCTATCAATGAAAAGAAGGCAATCTTTCTCGTAGAAATAATCCCTGCTATTAAAGCGAAGATGAAAGCAAGTAATATAGAAGGAACTAAATCCAATATATCTACTGAGCCTTCTACTACTCCTTCTAGTACATTAGCGAATCCGTCTAAGCCTGTCCCAAATGTATCTACTAGCCAATCAACACCAGTATCAATCCAATCGGCAAAAGGTAGGCGAGGTAATAGTTCATCCATCTTAAACCACCTCCATAGGTTGTTCTGTGGAATCCATCGTTCCATCTTTGTTTATAAACTCATTATCACCGGATAATGCACCTATAAGGGCACCGCGAATAATAATTCCTTGTAGCTTTTGTTCTTCATTAATAACTGCAACAGGAATGCTTGCTGTTGAAACTACATCAAATAATTCTGTGAGAACCGTATCTGGAGAGACCATCGGAAGATCAGAAATAATCACATCGTTCAGTGACTTCTCTGATTCAATTGCTTCTACAGTATCCTGTGCTGTTACAGCTCCTAATAAGCGATTTGCGTTATCTACTACATATATAGAAGAAATACCTAAATGTTTCATTAGACGAAGTGCTACACGAGGACCTCGATCAACCTTTACCGTGTCAGCCTTTTTCATGATATGACCAGCAGTTAGTACTTTTGATAAGTCGACGTCTTCCACAAATCGTTCTACGTATTCGTTGGATGGGCTCATCAGAATTTCTTCAGGTGATCCTATTTGAACAATTTCTCCATCTTTCATCAGTGCTATCCGGTCACCAATACGAAGTGCCTCATCTAAATCATGTGTGATGAAAATAATCGTTTTTTGCATATCGTGATGAAGCTGAAGTAACTCATTTTGCATATCTTTTCGAATAAGCGGATCTAATGCACTAAACGCTTCATCCATAAGTAATATATCTGGATTATTTGCTAGAGCTCTAGCAAGTCCAACACGCTGTTGCATACCCCCACTTAGTTGTTTCGGGTACTGATCCTCATACCCTGCAAGACCAACAAGCCTTAATGATTCTATTGCTTTTTCGTTACGTTCTTTCTTAGAAACCCCTTGAATTTCTAAGCCATACTCAGTATTTTCCACGATTGTTTTATGTGGGAAGAGGGCAAAGTTTTGAAATACCATTCCTATTTTCTTCCGTCTTACTTCACGAAGCTGTTCTTTATTCATCTGAACAATATCCTTACCGTCCAGTAAAATTTGTCCCATTGTTGGATCTATCAATCTATTAAGCAGTCTAACTAATGTAGATTTACCACTGCCTGATAAACCCATTATGACGAAAATTTCACCTTCATTGACATCAAAGGATACTTGTTTCACACCAACCGTTGCACCGGTTGCTTTTAAAATTTCACCTTTTGATTTGCCATCTTTCAGCATCTGTATAGCACGGCCGCTACTTTTACCAAAAATCTTAGTAGCATCTTTTACTACTATTTTTTTATTTATGTATTCCTCACTCATATCTTCACTCCTTACCGTCCGAAAAACCCGAACCCAATTTATTATAGATGTAACTCTATAAAATTTCAACAGTTCAAACCATATTAATTGTTTGTACGGTAAAAACTGTTCAAAAAATATTTAAAAAAATTGCTTTTTGGGTATAGATATAATACATTTAAATTTAGTTAGCTGGATTATGTGAACAAAGCTAATTTCAGTGGAGGGAACGTATATGGACGACCATGAAAAAATAGATAAAGCACGAGAAAGAATTATCGAAACTATTGCCCAGAATATACATTTATACGGTTTGGTACCTTCTGCAGGTAGACAATTCGGCACAATGTTTTTTCAAAATGAACCATTAACATTAGATGATATGACAGAAAAATTAGGCATGAGTAAAACAAGCATGAGCACTTCTGTCCGAGCACTGTCCGAACTAAAATTGGTTGAGCGTGCATGGAAAAAAGGAGTTCGAAAAGATTTATATAAAGTAACAGACGATTGGCATCAAAGCTTTATCGATCTGTTTTCTATTAAATGGCAGAGATCAGTCACACTGCATTCGGTAGCAATTAAAAAATCACTCGCTGAACTTGAGGAACTTTTGAAAGACCCCGCCCTTAGTGAGGAATTACGTGAAGTAGTTCAAATAGATATCGATAAGCTGAAGTATATGAAAGACTACTACAACTGGCTTGAACGTGTCATAGATGCATTTGAGGACCAACGAATATTCGATTTGGTTCCAAAACGTACAGAGGATTCTAAAGATTAACCCATAAAAATAAGCACAACAATAAAACCCCAAGTAGAGGCACTTTTTAAAGCGCCCACTATTTGGGGTTTTTGTGACTCTGTGCGAGAAACGAACATGAGATTTTTGTGTTATTTAGTTGACGTAGCAGGGAAATAACGTCTTTTTAACCTAGTAGATGTTAATTCTAAGACTATTGCAAGGATCAAGATCATGTAGGTAATTAATCCGACCTCTCGCATATCAAAGTAGAATCCAGAAGCCATGAACAATTCGAATCCGATACCACCTGCACCTGCTGCTGCTCCCATTGCGACAGCTACAGAGAAATTAATTTCAAATCGTAGGAATGTCCAAGATAGTAAATAAGTGAAAGTCGAAGGTAAGACAGCATGGGATACGATATGCCACCAGTTTGCACCAGTTGCAGTAAGTGCCTCCAATATCCCCTTATCTACTTCTTCAAAAGCCTCTGAAAATGCTTTTACTAAATAAGCAATAGAGTGAAACAGCATACCAAGAACGGCAGCTTCACTTCCTAGCCCTGCTGCGATCGCAAAGATTAATACCCATAGAACAGTTGGCACTGCACGCACAAAGGCTACTAGAATTCGTACTGTCTTCGATAACCATTTGTTCGATAAATTTGTTGCTGCCATCAATGCTAAGAAAAAGGCAACCACTGCTCCTAGAATCGTCGAAAGAAATGCTAATCCGAGCGTAATGCCGATTTGATAAACAGCCTCTCCCCATGTGAAATGACTCAAAGCAGGTTCGAGGAACATCGTTTTCAAATTATATGCTGTTTCTGGAATTGCCTTTGTTAAATCCAAGCCCGAATAGTTAAACGAAATAAAAGCTATGATTGTTAGTGCAATCAGTACAAGCACTGTCCCTTTCATCACGCGTTCTACTTTGTTACCCGATTTTATCGAAATTCGACCGTTTGATTTTTTTCTGATGTATATCGATGTGGTTGTTGCTTCCATTATAGAATCACCTTCCGTATATGGTTTGAAATTAGTTCTAGCACAATAACGGAAATGACGATACTAAGCGTAACAAGCGCCACCGCATGATAGTTAAGGGTTTTATAATAGAGGTCAAATGAGTATCCAATTCCCGTACCAGTTAAGATACCAACTAGTGTGGCACTTCGGATATTTGTCTCAATCATAAACAAAAGCCAACTGATCATTTGAGGCAAACACTGGGGAATAACAGCTTTGTAGACAATTTGAAAGTAGGTAGCTCCCGTCGCTCTCAAGGCCTCCACTGCGCTTTGGCTAGCTTCATCGATAGATTCAATAAATGCTCTTGTTAAGAAGCCAAGCGAACCAACAAATAAAGCTAAGTACCCTGTCACTGAATTCTGACCAAAGGAAAGTAACAATATTAATGCCCAAGCAACGACTGGAATATTTCTTGCTACAGATGCGATAAAACGAGCAAATGCACCAAGCATATTATTAGTTCCAGTTGTTTTAGAACCCATTAATCCTAAAAAGAGGGAAAAAACCGTTGCAGTAGTGGTAGCTGCTATAGACATAAGAATTGTTTCCGCTAATTTTTCCAGTATTTTCGGCAGTCTTTCTAGCGTTTCTTGAGTAATAAAGAGATTGGAGACTATCCAAGTAAAAGCATTTGGTAACGTAGCAATTCCATGAATGATATTAAAGTTCGTAATATCTGATGATAAGTATGTCAGGACGATTATAATCGCAGCAAAAATAATCGTTTGCCATTTCCGTTGGTTTCGCATTACTTTTTCATTCACTTTGATTGCTCCTTACACAGTAACTAACTGTCTTTTTTCTACCGTTTTTGTGCCATAAATTAGATCCGTACTGTCTGTAGATAATCTATAGCTTGGGCCATCAAAGAGGATGCCACCTTTACTTAGACCAATAATACGATCAGAATAGCTTCGAGCAATTTCCACTTGATGCAAATTCACTATGCATGTAATATTAAGCTCCATCGTAATTGACTTTAAATAATCCATGATTACTTTTGAAGCATTCGGATCAAGAGAAGCAATTGGTTCATCACAAAGAACAATTTTCGGCTCTTGGATGAGCGCGCGAGCAATCCCTACACGTTGCTGCTGACCACCACTTAGCTGATCACATCGTTTGTAAGCATGCTCTTCAATTCCTAGTTTTTTTAAAAGGTAAAAGGCCTGTTCCTTTTCATCTTCTGTATATTTCCCTAATATTCCTTGAAGGGTTGTTTTATATCCAAATCTACCATGTAACACGTTCTCGATAACAGATAAGCGTGGTACAAGATTATAATGTTGAAAAATCATGCCAATGTTTGTACGCATTTTACGCAGTTCCTTTTTGTTCAAACTACATACGTTATAGCCATCAAAAATTACTTTGCCTTCGTCGATTTCCACCATTCGATTTATACAGCGTAAAAGGGTTGACTTGCCAGCCCCGGAGGGTCCAATAATTGAAACAAATTCTCCTGCTTCTACTTCAAAGCTAACATCGTTAAGAACTTTCGTATCCGCATTATATGACTTCCCTAATTTCTCCACTTCAAGTAAGGACATCTATCTAAACTCCTTTAGCTAATTTGATGAATAAGAGCATGCATTTATTTGTATGCATACTCTTATCTTGGACGCATGCTTTACTATTTTGAAAGTTCACGAATTGGGTCAAACCAAGCGTCTTTTACTTCAGCGAATCTTTCATTTCCTGACTTAGAGAATAATCCACCCTCTTCTGAATCCTCTGGAACAAAGATTTTTTCATTGTTTGCAATTTCATCAGAAGTAAATAATTCTTTTAATTTGTCATAATCCTCTTGGCCTAAAGCTTCTAGGTTCGCTGCAAATGGTGCGTTTAATACTGGTGTAACAGACATTAGTATAAATTCTTTTCCAGTTACTGTGTTAAAAGGCTCTGCTGCATCGTCTTTTACTTTATAAATTGATCCTACTTTGTTTGCATCACCTTCTGCTACATCTACGTAGTTTTCTACACAAGTATCACAGAAAGCTGCAACCTCTGAATTATTGCTTAAAAGATTTACAGCTGATCCTTGATGAGAGTTACCGAATAATACTTGAGAGAAAAGTGGGCCACCTTCCATCAAGTCTTCTGCTACTAAATCTTCAAATCCTGATTTTTCTACATAGTGAGAAATAATGGATGATGTTGGAACCACAAACCCTGATGTTGAACTATTTGATACGAATGAAATATTTTTTTGTTCTAATGTATCTAATGAAAATTCTCCGTCTACTTTAAAATCTTCTTGTGCATCTACATTTACAGCTAACCAGCTGTGGTACAATGCATCATCTAATGTACCTGATTCACCTGTTGGTACAACTAATGGTTGAATAGCATCGTTTCCATTTTTAGCTTCGATATAGCCTTGTGCTCCCATGAAAGCAAGATCAGCGTTGTTATTTATTAATGTTTCAATGGCAATTGCATAATCAGTAGTTAACTGATGTTCCACTGTTTTTCCAGTAGTTTCTTCAATTACTCGTCCAATTTCATCACGTGAAGACTTCATATCTGATCCAGATTCATTTGGATACCAAGCGATTTTTATCACGTCGTCCACTTCTGCATCTTTCGCTCCAGCAGTTCCTTCAGAACACGCAGATAACAATACAGCAACTACTAAAACCAGACTGATGATAGACCAATTTTTCTTCATTAATAATTCTCCTTTTCGCTAAATAAAATGGTAGTGCATGTACTTACAAACCTGATTGTACTTTTATATTGAAACATAAATTATTTTCCAATTGTGTAAATTTACAGTATCTTCGTAGACTATTAACCTTCTTTACAACTATATAAATGGCTCTGTTATTATTTGTTGGTGATTACAGTCTGTCAAAACGAGATAAATTAACTGATCCCTTCAAATAAAGGACTTACAATATCTCCAATTTCAATAGTAGCTCCATATGACCCGTGAAAATCCGTGCCACCTGTCATCACCAATCCATGTTTTTCAGCCAAAACTTCTACCCTTTGATAATCCTCAGCTGTGTGATCTGGATGGTTTCTTTCAATTCCACCTAAGCCAACCTCCACTAGCTCAGATATCAATTCATAGGTATCCAGCTGACCAGGATGTGCGACAACCGCAATACCCCCATCTGCGACAATGGCTTGTACTGCCTCAAATACATCAATATATTGAATATCGCCTGCGGCAACCCCATTACCTTTAAATAAGCTTTTATATAGCTCTTTATATATTGGAGATGTGTAGGCAGCATCCGTTAAATAATGCATAATATGTTGTTTGTAAATTGTCTCTGACGGCTTGGCAGATTCCTTTATCGTCGCTATATCTAGTTCATATCCCGCAGCTCTTATTTGGTCTATTTGCCAAAGCGTATGTTCCTGCCTTCGTTTTAACAATGGATTACAAATAGTTTGGATATGGATTGCTTTAGGATGATAGTTATATCCAAGCACATGTACTTTACGGTTTCTTTTAAAGTCAAAGGCGGAGATTTCGATACCAGGTATGACTACAATTCCGTATTTTTCACCAAGTTCAAGAACTTCAGGAAGTCCCTTCACAGTATCGTGGTCAACAAAACTAATATGTGTGACACCTCGCTGGCTAGCTAGTTGCATCACAGTTTCCGCATGCTCTGAACCGTCTGAGTAGCGGCTATGGACATGTAAATCAGCTTTCATTGGCAATCGTCTCTTTTACAACGGTTAGCTGTCTTGATTGCATATCGTAAACCTTGTCACAAAGCCCTTCCATGAATTCAATATCATGAAATATGCCAACCAGGGTTGTGCCTCTATTTTTCAGCTTTTCAATTATTTCACGGACTTTTACTTTAGATTGTTGGTCTAGACTTGCAGTTGGTTCATCTAGCAATAGTAATCGCGGATTTTTCACAGTGGCCATCGCGATGTTTAAACGCAACTTTTCTCCACCGGAAAATGTATTAGGATAGCTATCCCATAGTTTTGGATCCATCTCGAAATGTGTTAATGCCTTTTCTGCCTCCATAAGAGCTTCTTCTTCAGTTTCTCCCATTTCCAATAATGCATTAATGACGAGCTGGCGGCAGGTTGTCCGAGGCATAACGTTCAAAAATTGGGATACATAGCCAATCTCATATTGGCGTAAATATAGCATTTGTCTTTCCGGTATTGTTGCCAAATCAATTTGTCCAAAACGTGCTGAGTTATAAAAAATATTGCCGGTATCCGGTAAATAGGAGCGGTAAATACTCTTCAATATCGTCGATTTACCACTGCCACTTTTCCCAACAATACCAATGAATTCTCCTGCATCTAAAGAGAAATTGATATGTTCAATTGCTGGCATTGTTTTCCCCAGGTGATGAATCGTGAATCGTTTGCCAAAATCCTTGATTTCTAGCATTGTCATTTCATTACCTCCCTGATTTACTATTTAATCCGGTAATGCGTCGTCGTTATTAATGCTCCGTTTACCATCGTTGTAGTTAGCATCGGATACCCATCTTCCATTCGTTCAATTACTAAAATGTCTGCTTTCTTCCCAGCTTTTATCGAGCCTATCTCATCGTCCATTTTTACTGCTTTAGCAGGATTTAACGAGACCATCATGAACATTTTGTGTAAATCATTCCCGTGCTTCTCATGCAAATCAAAGATAGCGTGTAGTAATGCTGCTGGATAATAATCACTACAAAGAATATCTACACAGTCGTTTGCAATGGCTTCAGCTGCCGAAAGATTCCCTGAGTGGGATCCGCCAAGCAGCACATTCGGAGCACCCGCAATTGTATATAGCCCGATTTCCTTTGCTTTTTTTGCTACTTCAAGAGTAATAGGAAATTCACTAATTGTTGTACCAAAGGATTTTACTAACTCTAGTTTTTGAATTTCGTCATCGTCATGTGATGCGACTGCAATACCTTTTGAAATAGCGATATCTGCTACTTCCTTTATTTTTTCGATTGTTAAAAACTCTGTACTTTGTCGTTCTGCAATTAACACATTGACATCATCATCTGAAATGTCCCGGTAACCTTTTAATGTTTCACGATAGACTTCTAGGTTTCGATACTGACCTTGCCCTGGTGTATGGTCCATAAATGACAACAAATGAACTTTGCCATCTTCCATATTTTTTACAAGTGTGTCTATTTCATCTACATTGTCTATTTCAAAACGTGCATGCATGCGGTGACGGATCAAATGCAATTCACTGTGCGTTGCGTCAATTGCATCTACCATACGCTGAATGTTATTAGGATTTCGCATCGGTTTATGGGTGAAGATATCCTCTCGGTAAAATGAAAGAGAATGAAACATCGTCGTAATTCCGTGGCTGATCAATATTTTCTCTGCTTCACGTAAACTAATATTAAAATCCATCATACTAGTGGGTCTTGGCGACGCTATTGTCTCAATATAATCCGAATGGATATCTATAAATCCAGGAGATATGTATCCTCCTCTTGCATTGATAAGCTGTGCATCTGTATATGTGGACACCGCTTCTTGTGGAATAATTGCTTGAATTATTTCACCTTCAACTACAACCGCATAACCCTCCATTATTGCTTCTTCTGTTATGATTTTCCCATTATGAATAATGTACAAAGTCACCGCTCCTCTATAATAGTGAGTAAACTAATTGCTGCGTGTACTCATGCTGTGGGTCTTCTAAAACTTGATCGGTTAAACCTTCTTCAATTACTTTTCCGTTCAATAGCACGATGGTACGATCTGCAAGCATACGTATTACTCCTAAATCATGCGAAACAACAATCATACTAATTCCTAAATCTCGTTGGATTTTTTTTATTAAATCCAATACGTTTGCTTGTACAGATAGATCCAATCCGGTAGTTACTTCATCTAAAAAAAGGATAGGAGGATTATTCGATAATGCCTTTGCAATTTGAACCCTCTGCTGCATCCCACCGGAAAAGTTTTTCGGTTCTTCTTTCATGCGATGTAAAGGTATATGCACACTATTCAACAGTTTTTTACTGGTAGCTTCCATATCAGCAACATTGCGATTCCCTGCCGCAATTAACTTCTCGGCGATATTACCTACAGAAGAGAAGTTCATTTTTAAACCGTGGACCGGGTTTTGATAAACCATTCCATATACATGATTTCGGATAGAGCGCTTTTGTTGGGAGGATAATTCAAAAACATTTTGCCCCGCTAATATAGGATCGTTAATATATGCTTCCCCCGAAGAGACATCTGTATCGAAGTATAAGCATTGCATCATAGTAGATTTGCCGCTTCCACTTTCCCCAACGATTCCTAAAATTTCTCCTGGATACAAATCGAACGAAATATCCTGGCATGCATAAACTGTCCCACAACTCTTACAAAAGTTTTTCTCCAGATTTCCATCATTAAGTTCCGAGCATTCTTTACATCCTGTTCCAAATTGCTTTCGTAAGTTCCTTACTTGCAGTATTGGCTCCTCATGCATAGCTAGTTTGCACCTCAGCTTTCTCGTTCTTATTCAACTGATCCATACAGAAACTTGTGTCGTTGCATTGGTGAATGGTTTTTCCTGTTTGTTGATCTATTAATTCATCCAAAAAGATATCTGTTGAACCACATAAGTGACACTTGAGACCCTCAAAGGACTCCACAGTGAATGGATAGTCCTCAAAAGCTAGAGACTCCACATTCGTATAAGGTGGTACTGCATATATTTTCTTTTCTCGCCCTGCCCCGAGTAATATTAAAGACTCCGATTGATGCATTTTATTGTTATCAAATCTAGGAATTGGGCTTGGTGCCATCACATATCGTCCATTTACGTAAACCGGATGATCCGCAAATGTTGCCGTCTTGCCGTATTTCATAATTTGCTCAAATAACATTAGCCATACACCGCTATAATCATCTTCTGAATGCATTCTTTTCGTCATATATTCTCTTTCTTCTACTCCGCGAAGTGGTTCTGGCATCGGCACTTGTAACACGATAATCTGCTCATTTGTTAAGGGAACCTCTGGTATACGGTGCCTCGATTGAATAATAGTTGCTTCTGAGGTTTGCTCTGTTAGCTCAACATTCGTCGTTTCATGAACTAATTTTTTTATACTTACTGCATTTACAGATTCATCTGCACCTTGGTCAATTACCTTCAGCACATCTGACTTGCCAATGATGGAGAGGGTGATTTGCAATCCACCTGTACCCCACCCACGTGCAATAGGCATTTCTCTGGATGCAAATGGCACTTGATATCCTGGAATTGCTACAGCTTTCATGATTGCACGGCGAATTTCTTTTTTAGATCCCTCATCGAAAAATGCAAAATGTGTATTAGCTTTCAACTGTAGGCACCCCTTTCTTCACTTGACGGATACTATCCAATTTTGACTGGAACGTCACATAATGTGGTAATTTTAAATGGGATATAAACCCTGTCGATTCTACAGAATCTATATGCAATAGCACAAACTCTTCATCATGTGTTGGAAAATCAGATTCTGGGTGCTCCAGACATTGGTCTAAAATGCTCATAGCAATGGCCTTCGTTTCATTTTGCCCATAGCAAATGCCATAGCCAATTTCAAGTTCCAGTTCATATTCGTTATTTTCATTTTTCACAGTTGTCGGAACAAAGGATTCTACTTCGGTTACTTTGATTTCACCAATATAAAATTCGTCCTCATCACTTTGATCCATCTCATTTGGGTGCTGCACATAAATGGGAACAGACCCTACTCGCACTTCTCCCACAGTCGGATGAACTTGCCCGTATCCTCTAAGTGAAGCATAGCCTAAAGAAGTAACTGCGCCCGTTTGTCCTCTCGTTAGAACTTGAAGTCTTTCGCTACGAGTTGTTGGAAATTGTAGACTTTTCTTTGTAACATCAATTGGAGAGGTGTTATCTGCCTCATATGTTTCAAAAATTCCTTCTTCCCGCAAGTAATCTACTACTTTAGGAAAATACTTTACTTCATCGAAAGCTTCAATTTGTTTTAATTGATCGTGATAATTTTGTAGCCAATCTAGGTTATTTTCTAGATTTTCTTTTATTAATTCAAAATCAAGTAATCGATGTGTGTAATCATACGTTGCTCCTAATAATTGTCCACCTGGGATATCCTTAAAACTTGCCGAAATACGACGTTCTACAAGCATCTTTTCAGATTCAACTGTTTGACTGTAATAGGGACGCGGCAAAGTAGAACGATGAGCTCTCATAAGAAATACTGCTTCTTCCATACTTCCTTCCGCTTGCTTGATCGCAAGTGCTGCTAAGTATGGCGAATACAAGCTACTTTCCGACATAACCTGATCAACCATCCCGCGCATAGTCGACATAATTGTTTTTATTTCAATTATTTCTTGACCCTTTAAACGTTCATACTTTATTCGTTGAATAGATGCATCAATTGCCTGCGTGCCACCTTTTACCGGAACGTATCCCATTAGCTCACCTCCATGAGGCTAATAGAAGTTGTTCGAGGAACACAGACTACTTGTGCGTTCTCGTCAGTGAAGATCAAATCAATACCTAGTGGATATTCCTTCGTTTTTTCATTTCTTGCCTGCCACATCAATTGATCAAAGCTTGTATGCAACTGGGAAGTGTGCTTAATTCCAGGTCCTGTTAAAGTCAATTCACCTTCATTAGATAATGGAGCACTTTCAATAATCCATGTTGATGACAGCTGAGGATCAATGAGCGTGCCATTTTTACAACTTTGAATAGCAATTTTTATAGCGGTCTTTGTATCTTCACGCAGTACAATGACAAAGTCTGCTACGTCAATTGGTGCATATTTTGCAGAAGTATATTCTGAAATTTTTTCAATTAGTTCCTGTTGATCCTCTGAAAGAATATGAAATGTAGTTTCTGCATCAAAAAAAGTCATAGCACTTAAAATAGTTGCGTCGTAACAAGGTAGATTCATATCTACGCGCTCTGCTATATCAGTCAGTGACGAAATGGTGCCGGGTCTAGACATACAGTGTAATATTTTTCTGTAAACTGCCTGCAAATCATGAACTTGATCAATCGCCATACTATCTCTCCTATTTGTTATTTCAAATATGCCTCTGCGCATTTGCTTCCGCTTCACTTTGTTCAGCTCCGCAGAATAAAGTTAAATTTCCATCGTTTCAAAATTAACTTTTGTCTCAAAAAGCTCTGCTTGCTTTTTCGCTCGTTCTTTTGTAATTTGGTTTTCTGCTTCTATTAAATAGGTTTCCCATGTGTTGGTTTCAGGTAATTCTGCTTTATATGCAGCATCGATAATCGCTAAATGTTGCGCAAGCTCATCTTTCATGCCGACAACAATTCCTATACCAATACGATTATTAATCTCTACTTTTGCTTCTGTTATAAGGACTTCTCCTATATAAAATAGAGATTTTTTTGCTGTTTCTCGCATTTTAATCATCGTCAATCCGTATTGAGGAGCCATAATTTCTCTACATTCATAAGTATCCACAATGGATTCTGCAAACTTTCGCGCCAAATGGATATCACCTTGAATGAGAATTTTGGTTCTTCTTCTTCTTTTCATATGTAAGAATCCTCCTTTGCAAATTCATCTTAACTTGTCGCCAAGTGCATGTGTTTTAAGGTATCGTAAATGTTTGTAAATGTTCTTAATAAACGACGAGCTGAAGCAGTTTATTGTAAAAACTAATCTACTAAATAAAAAAACGGGAAAAGACATGCCCGGTCCTTTAAGGTCAAAACCTGTTTCTTCGTTTTCGAAGGGCTTTGAACAGACTTTTTGCTATATTATTTCCGTGTGAATTTTTTGGGATGCTGGTCGGTTGTGACGACCGTCACAACCAACCAGCATCCCTTTTTTCGGTAATCTTATGTCGTTTGTCTATCCGTCGCCCTCCTACAACTCTCAGAAACAGGTAAGTACGTTTTTGGATAACTAGAGAAAAGTTACTTTCCTATTCATAGAGGAAGACCCCGAAGATACAATTTCGGTCGCTATTCGCTACTTTATTTAGTAACTACTTACTATTTTTCTTTATGTCCCCTAGATAAAAGAAAATCTACTTTCTTCATCCTTCATTACAGAATAGTATCCTTGATTCGACAGACGGTTTATCACTATATCAACTATAGGTATGAAGGCTAAGTGCGCCACATCGTGTGGCAACGCCTTCATGACCAACATCCTGTTGGCCCGAGGCTGAGGCAACGCCCGCGAAAAGCGTCCACCTGAAGCGGAAATCAGTAGTATTATTCATTCTTCAAAGTGCCATGAACCCATTGTTCACGTGCATTTTTATATACTTTCTTTGAAAAAAAAAAACAGATAGAGGACAATATCGTCCTTTACCTGTTTTCATTTAATCCATTGATATATCATATTTAAACTTATCACTTCGATAGAGTATTTTTGTATGTTCTAGTACTTTATTGGAAGCGACATCTATGCAATCATTTTCAACCACAATGAGTGGAACCATGCTTTTACATGATAGCAATTGTTGTTCATCTGAGGTCGGAAATGTAATACTTAGCAAGCTTTGTTTACTCGAAAACTTTTTATAGCCCAATTCTCGATAGTAAGCAAACATGGACTCGATCTTTGGTCCATCTTCTATAATTTGCGGAAACATCTTTTTACTAACAAAGGAATAATGAATTGCTATTGGTTCTTCATTTATATAGCGGATTCTCCCCACTTTATATACGTCTTCCTCTTCTTCGATATTTAAACTATTATAAATTTGTTCATTATAAGCGATTTTTTCACAAACAATATTCTCTGTTTTTAACTTATACCCTGCTTGCTTCATCTTATCCGTGAAACTTGTTTTTCCGGTTAGGTGTAATTGAATTTGCATTGACTTTTCTTTTAAGTATCTGCCTTTTCCTTGCTTAGAATATATGTATCCTCGTTCTTCTAATTTCGTAAGTGCATTTCTAACTGTCATTCGAGGGACTTTATACTTTTTTGCGAGCTCATTTTCAGAAGGAAGTTTCTTCCCATGTTCAATTGACCTTGAAACTATTCGTTGCATAATGTCATCTATTATTTGCGTTTCCATATCTAATGATATAAGAATCATCTCCCGATTTCTTAATTACTTATCATTATACTTAAAATCTTACCCCTGTGTCAGAAGCTAAATAAGCTAAGATGTTTTTTAATACTAACGTCATTAACACATCCAATTATTGGCATTGATTCATTTTATGAATAACTAGAATAAATCCTTCAAACCCGCATTCTAAAAGGAAAAACAAGTTTTTTTTAGTTTAGAAATTTATAGATAGTCATAGCTAGATTGAAGTTGCTTTTGTTTAGTTTAAAAAACGAGCGGGTATCTATTAAAACATGAACGATATTAATACTTGATATTTTAGGAGGAGATTATTAATGGCAGACAAAAAATATGTTGGATCTTTTAGAACAGAGCAGGAAGTACTGAACAAGATTAATGAGTTGAAACTAGAAGGTTATGTAGAAAATGATATATATGTAGTGACTAACGATAAAGATTCACTTTCGATTGTTCGCGGTCATACAGACGTCGACTTATCTACAGTGGATGGAAATTGGCTAGACAAGTTCATAGCTTTCATGAGTGGTGATGAGCCAGTTCGAGCGGCATTTCTGAATATGGGATTTACAGATGAAGAAGCAGATCGATACTACGGTGAAGTAAAAAGTGGCAGTATCCTCCTTTATGTAGATAAAGATTACGGAACTATTTACGACGGGAAGGATAGAGATTTAGGAACAACACTAACAAGTACCAATTTCTCTACAACAGATACCTTGAATGATGACCATACGCAAGAAGAACGTATGCGACTTCATGAGGAACGATTGTCTATCGACAAAGAACAGAAACTAGCTGGTGAAGTGAACGTCGAGAAACACATTGTTGAAACACAAGAGAGGGTTGAAGTCCCAGTAGAGCACGAGGAAGTGTATATTGAAAGACGTGCAGTTGATGAGACTGCCGCAGGGAACATAGTAGACGATGGAGAAAAAATTCATATTCCTGTCATGGAAGAACGAGTAGAAGTGACAAAACGACCAGTAGTCAGTGAAGAAATCGTCGTAGGCAAGAGAAAAGTGACAGACACGGAACTTGTAAACGAGACTGTTCGTCGTGAAGAAGCAGATATCCATCGTACGGATGATGTAGCAAACTACAATGAGAACAAGGCACTAGATAATGATCCACTCGAAGAAAATCGATTGGACAATGACCCTTTGAATAAACGTGATAGATTATAATTATTAAATTCCAATAGATCAATAACCCCAACTATTTAATGGTTGGGGTTTTGTATACTGAGATTTATAGTGTTTTCAATTTTTTAGTAACAAATAGCAAAGAACGAGCTCACGAATTTTAATTCGAATGCTCGTTTTTGATTTGTGAAGATTAAAGCGGAAGGTCTTTTCGTTTGAATACTTCTAGACTCGCTATATATAGGACAATGCCAAGTCCTAAAAGAATGATCAGCTTCCACCAATAGTTTTCTCCTTCTAGAATAGCAGTTGTATCAAATAATGCGTTAATTGTGAAGTAGCTAAGTACATTAAGACTATCGTCAACTGAACTTAGTAACTGAAATAAGAAAAAGGCAATGGGAATACCAGCGCCAAAAGCAAGGGAGTTTTTCGATAAGTTACAATAGCTTGAGAAAAAGAACGAAATACCGCTAATAGCAAACATTAATAAAAATAAACCAACATTCAGCATTATTAAATCAGCAACTACAATATCCATGTCAGAATGGAACACTTGTAATGTAATAAAACCAGCAGTTGTTTCAATACAAAACATCACAACTAAGGCTACAATTAAGTAAGAAGCCTGTGTAACAATAATTGTTGATCGTTTCGTTGGTGTTGACAATAAGTATGCCATGGAGCCGCGATCAACTTGTGAGGCAATTAAACTATTCGATGTCATAATGATATAAATAATTGGAAAAATGACACCATGAATCGAATAAAATGTTGACGCAAGCATACTTAGTAACGTCGTTTGTCCAAGTAATCCTGCTAGTGCTGTACCCTCTACTAAATGACTAACCTCCGTTAATGTACTATCATCAAATACAGCGACCATGACTACTTGCAATAAAGTTAAAACAATAGTGAAAATTAGCCAAAGCTTTGCATTTGCGCGTAAGGTTTGTTTAAAAATCGTGCTATTAATCATGGTATTTCCCTCCTGTATATAGGTGATAAAAATGCTCTTGAAGCGTATGTTTTTGTTCTGTTATGTTATCGAATTGATACGTTGATAAAATAGCTAAAAAATGATTTAATGAATTTTTTTCAATATTTACAGAAACAGTTGAATTACTAATAGCCACCAAATCTAACTCTTCTTGTATAAAACGAGTACGTTCCTGCTCATTGCTAAACTCGATGATAAATTGTTGATTTATATTTAAAGTAATCTGTGAGACAGGAGTGATCGTAACTATCTTACCCTCCTTAATCATCGCCACTTTATCACAAGTTTCTTCGATTTCTTCGAACATATGGCTAGACATAAAAATCGTTTTACCTTTAGCTTTTTCTTCTTTGATAATTCGTATAAATTCCGCCCGCATTAAAGGGTCAAGTCCCGTTGTAGGCTCATCCAAAATTAGAATAGGTGAATTGGCCATTAGTGCTACAACAATGGCGGTTTTTTGTTTCATTCCCTTTGACATACGTTTAATATTTGCTGATGGATCGAGCTGGAGCCTGTTAATCAATTCGTTTGCGTAGTTTAAATCCGTTATTTGTAACAGTTCTGCTTGTTGATGAATGAAATCCCAACCATTTGATACATCAGGAAAGGCAATTTCACCCGGTACATACCCAATCCACTTCTTAATCTCTGCAGCATCTTGCCACGCATCAAGGGTATTTATTTTCACTGTTCCAGTAGTTGGTTTTAAAAACCCCATTAAATGACGAATCGTCGTTGTTTTACCCGCTCCATTTGTGCCGACAAATCCTAATGCTTCACCTGATTCAATAGAAAGGTTGATATTGAAAATACCTCTATTGTCTCCATAATCTTTTGTTACATCGTGTAATTCAATCATTGTCAAGGCAACTCCCCTCCTACACGCCGATCGTAAAATTTCATGAAATGTTTCTCTAAACTAAAAGGTACTTCGGTGAAGCTTAAGATAGGGATGGCAGCTAATAGTTTGATGAGCTGTAATAAATTACTTGGATAACAACCAATTTGAAGTTCAAATTCGCGTTCATTTTTATTGATCAGATGGCACTCTGCAATCGATTCAATCCTCTCCACAAGCTGCGTATAATCCTTCGCGTTTTTAGCTGTCACATGAAAGACCTTTTCTGTCATTTTTAATAGTTCTTGTTTGTTGAATGAAGACATCAAATGTCCATCTTTAATAATCGAAATTTCATCACAAGTAGCATCTACTTCAGTAAAAATATGACTTGAAAGTAAAATCGTTTTGCCACGCTTTTTTTCTTCTCTCACGAAATCGATAAAGCGTTGCTGCATAATTGGGTCCAAACCACTTGTCGGTTCATCAAGTACGAGAACATCTGGATCATGCATGAATGCCGTCACAATCGCTAATTTTCTTTTCATCCCAAGTGACATACGTTTTACCTTCCCCGAAGCATTGAGTTCAAAGAAATCTATTAGTTTTTTACAATGTGTATCATCTTTTACTTTTCTTAAATCCATCATCATTCGAATGAATTGTTCACCTGTTAAATGTTCAGGTAATGCTACTTCTCCAGGTAAATAGCCGAGGTTTTCTTGGATAGTACTAGCATTTTTCCAACTATCTAGATGATTTACTGTTATGATACCTTGTTGCAGTTTTGAAAATCCCATAATATGACGAATGGCAGTCGTTTTACCCGCCCCATTTGGCCCCAAAAAGCCATATACAGTGCCTTTTTCAACATTAAATGAAATATCAAAAATCCCCCGTCCATTTCCATAATCCTTTGTGACATGTTGTAATGAAATCATCGTCATCTTCTCACTCCTTCTATCTTTAAGGAATTTAGTTGTTTTCTGCAATAATATCATCATAACTAGCATTTTTATACAATTCATTTCTGAACACACTGTTGATTTGGGATATTTTTTTAAAGGCCCCATAGGAGCTTTTGGGATACTTCCCTCTACTGAATAATCAAAAACAAACCACTGCTTTTAATAGAGCTGTGGTCTGGTAGAATTATATCCTATTCTATAACTTCCGTATTTGTTTCATCTGATTAAGATGGCTTTTCAATAATTTGCTTTACCCAAAATGTTCTTCATCATTTCCCCTCCAATTAATAAACATTGTGTTGTTTAACAATATTCAATATAAAAGAAAAGATGACTAAATGCTATCAGCAAAAGATAGTGAAACGTTGAATAATCAACATAATCTGTGGATATGTCGATTATTTTTTATGATAAAATACAAAATCCCCTGGAATGAATTGTCACTGGTTCCAGGGGATTTTGATTTCTTTATTTGATTAGAATTATTACTACACATTATTCTATTCCTATTTATTCATTCTTGAAAGAAAATCTCCAAGTAAATCATCTAAGCTTTCAGTTTCGACATGCTGTTCGGAATCTTCTTCCGTTGCAACATGCTCTTGTTTTGCTTGTTCCCAGTCAAAGTTCATCAAATCATCTTCAAGTTCATCTGTTGGAAGTTCTGATTGAATGCCCTTTGGTTCAGTCGAAAAATTAATATTAGAAGTAAACTCATGTTCTACTTTTTCCGTCGGCTCAGGTTGTAAATATAGGGCTTGGTCAATATCTAAGGCATTACTGTTAAGAGAGGCAAGAATAGACATTGCACGAACTGGATCTGACAACAAATGGTATACAATATTTCCTAACATAGCCTCGGAGTGTGCGTGTTTGAGCCAGTTACGCTGTTCTTTGCTTAACTGTTTCGGCATAGGAATAGTGATAGTTTCTCTATCCTTAGATAAGGAAGTACTTACCCCCTCCAAAACAAACTCCGCTATTTTGCTAGAAAAGTTTCTTCTCTCAGTCTCTTTTAACTTTTGCATTTGCTTTAAAATGTGATCAGGAGTGTCAGAAGGCAGACGAAAAGTAATTGCTTGACCCCTTTGGATACCAGAGTTCCTCGATTTTTCCATAAAATCACCCTATTTTTCTACTTTTTGTTTCGTTGCTTCATTGCTTTTTATATCCTTCTTATTCTTTCTAACAAAATCAGAGATTAATTTGTAGTAAGCATTTGCCATCATCCAAATACTTTCCTTCTCATCTTCAAAGAATTCGATATTATAGCCATTTAGGTTATTGTTTAGTGTTTTAATATATTCTTTTAATACAATCGCACCGCCACCTACAAAATAGCAGATTTCTGTTTGCGAATTTTTTTGCCAAACATTACGCAAATGGCGATATTCTTTTTTCGCTAAGTCTAAAAGAATTCGATCTGTAATATCGTGAACGCTTGTACGGCTACCATTGACCATAATATGATTTCTGTCATTTTTTCTGGTGATGATATCTACAACATCTCTCCGACTATCTAATTCCACACCATGTTTTAATCTAATTTCTTCTCTAATGGATTCTAGTGCTTCAGAAACACCTAAATTGAATCCCTGTGCTTTATCGTCATCTACATTACGATTCTTAATGACCGCAACATCAGTTGATAAGCCACCAATATCTTGTATAAGGATACTTTTGTCTACTAAATCTCTATTAATAATGTTTAAATCGTTATCCATTACTAAGTTAATATATGCTGCAAATCCTTCAGGATATATTTTAACTTCATCAAACTTAATATTCACTTTTAACCCTTGGTATTTAGGCGTTACTAAAAACTCTACTTGGTGAACTGATCCTAATAGCTGCGAGCGATAGCCTACATCTTTTCCTTCTTTTACTTCTCGAAGTGGCAGACCAGTTCCTAGTGTATAGTTTGCATCAATTACATTATTGTTCTTTTTAAAAGCTTCTGCGTTTTCTCCTCTAACTGCATCTAAAGCTAAAGTAGCAAATAACATAACTAATGTTTGATCTTCCTCTGATTTGTTGCTGCCAGGGTCTAATTCAGTTGCATTATCACTTTTTGTTGCTAAGCTTCCAACACGGTAAATTACATTATTTTCGTTTAGGGCAGGGGAGTGCACTTTAATATGAATTCCTTCAATTGGATCCTTATCATTCAGTTCCTCTATACCTATTACCGGTCTATCCTCTGTTGATACTGCTATGACATTTGGAATATTTAGTTCATAATCTAACTTGCCAAATAAAGCTTTGACTGAGTCATTTCCTACATCGATTGCGCAAATTCTTGAAGTGTTCATCAAATCATCCCTTCAACTATATGTTTTACCCTTTAAAGATTATCTTACTGGCAAAGCTCGGTCAATCCACCAAAAGTTGTATTCAAATTGTACACATTCCCTCTAACTTCGTACACAAATAATATAATTTCGTATACTTGTTTACACTCTTGTACACATGCCTATAAATCAATATGTACACATATTTGTATACACGTACACTAAATTGTACACATTATGTTTTCTTTTTGTATACTTGTATACGTTTTTGAATACACTGAATTTTATTGTGAAAATAAAAAAATTATATAAGTTTTATAATTGCTTATTCTCCAACAGTCCTATTAAAAATTCTAATAACTATAACTTTATAAAAGGATATTAATATTGTTTTAATTACCTATTTCTTATTTTAAGCCATTAAAGAGGCTTTCAAGGCTTTTAAACTGACTAAGACTTTCTGGTATTGAGAATTAAAGATGATTAACTTAGAATGGCTTATTTAAAGTCAAATTAGCAGGGGAAAAGCTTAATACTATTATTGTTTAGAAAAAAGTAGTTTACTTAAATCAAAATTTAATAAATAAAAAATCCAAACTAAACGTTGAACGCTTAACTTGGACCTTTCTTCTATGATCTACCATACCTATTCAATCATTAATATTTCTTTTATATCCTCCTCTGTCATAGTAGACAAAGTGTCCTGCCCAGAATGAATGACTTCATCAATAAGGTTTTTCTTTTTGTGTTGCAGTTGAGTAATTTTTTCTTCAATTGTACCCTTGGCAATTAAACGAATGACGTGTACTTCGTTTTCCTGTCCCATTCGATGAGCACGGTCTGCAGCTTGCTGCTCCACCGCCGGATTCCACCACAAGTCGTAAAGAATAACTGTATCTGCTCCAGTCAGATTTAACCCAGTCCCCCCTGCTTTCAACGAAATAAGAAATAGATTACCTTCTCCGTTATTAAAACGATCACATAATTCTACTCGCTCCTCAGATGGAGTTTGGCCATCTAAGTAGAAATAAGGGGTTCCCACTCGTATAAGTTGCCCTCTAATAATACTTAGCATCTGTGTAAACTGAGAAAAAATAAGCACCCGTCTACCTGAAATACGGCATTCCTCTAACAACTCCATCAACTGTTCAAATTTAGCTGAGCTTCCCTTATATCCTTCTACGAAAAGAGCTGGATGACAGCATAGCTGGCGAAGTCTAGTTAATCCGGCTAATATTCTTATACGGTTTCTTTGGAGACTGCCCTTTTTCAAATGTTTCAAAGCATCCTGTTTGAGCTCAGCTAAATAAGCCGCATACAATGTTTTTTGTTCCATTTGTAATTCGGAATACAGCATCGTTTCCGTCTTCGCAGGCAATTCCTTTAGTACATCTTGTTTCATCCGGCGCAATATAAAAGGACGTACTCTTTTTGCAATATTTTCACGGCTCAATTCACTAAAGGCTCTTCTGCCAGGCAATAGTTCTGGAAACACAACATGGAATATGGACCAGAGTTCATCTAAAGCGTTCTCGATTGGGGTTCCTGTTAAGGCAAATCGATTTTCTGCCTGGATCGTCTTCACCGCTTTTGCTGTTTTCGTTAATGGGTTTTTAAAAGCCTGTGCTTCGTCTAAGAACAATGTATGAAAAAGGCGGTTTCCATATAGATCTTTATCCATTCGCAGTGTTGGATATGAAGTAACTATTACATCAGTTTGGATAGTCTTTTTCCATAAATTACTTCTGTTTGTTTTATCTCCATCTATTACCTGCACTTGAATATGTGGCGTGAATTTCTTTAGCTCATTTTTCCAATTATATAGAAGCGATGCAGGACATACGATTAACACTGGTAAACTGCGTGCACGAAGATCTGAAAGTACAGATTCTATGAAAGCAATACTTTGAAGCGTTTTACCAAGTCCCATATCATCTGCTAGAATGCCACCAAATTTATATTTCGCTAGAAGTTGGAACCATCGAAACCCTACTTTTTGATAATCTCTTAGTACCACTTCTAAAGGAATTGGAGTATCTAACTCAAATATTTCGGGATCGTGCAAGTTTTTCATAAGCTTAGCAAACTTTTCACCTGGTTCCATCAGGTCGCTTTGCTCCAAAGAGTCGATTAATTGCATTCCTTTTATCAACGGAACATGGATTTCCTCTTCAAGAGTATCAGTTGTGATTCCCATGTCTATGATAAAGCTAGATAACGCTTGGTATTCAGGAGTCTCAAGTGAAACTAAGCTGCCTCCTGGAATACGATAAAACCTTCGCTTTTCTTCCATGGAAGCCATTAGTCTTTGGATTTCTTTTTCAGGAATTTCTTTTAAATCAAACTTAAACTCTAGCCAATCTGTTCGCTCTTTGACTTCCACTCGTATCCTTGGACCAATATATCCTCTTTGTATACGCATTTTAACAGCTGTTGATGCATAGATTTGCACCGACTTCCCCAAGTCAGGTAGTACATGATATAAAAAATGATACTCAGCCTCTTCATCGAATAAGTAGAAACCACCTGGAGTTTGAGTAAATCCGTTCTCTATTAGTACATCGATTATCTGTTTCTCCTTATCGAGCTGGCGTCTAATACCTGGATAATGCATTACTTCCAGCTCCATCTCCTCACTAGGATTGAGAACTAGATGTCCGTAATGGAATTCGAGACCTGCTAGTATTCGGTGCTTGACACGGTCTAGAAACAGCTTAATGCGAAGCGGCGTTTCTCCCATTCTTTTTGAAATAGAATCCGCTATATGTACATAACCAAGTTTCATAAGTCCAGGTATCGTTTTCTCCATAAAATGATCGATTTGACTCTCTGATATGATTAATTCATGCTTTCCAGAGTGATCGAGCATTTCCTTTAACTCTGCTAGTCTGATACATTCAGCCGGAGGAAGTTTGTACAAAATACCATCTGAAAATGCATATCCATAGCCTTTGAACACAATAATTCGATCGAGTCCTTTCACGTTCAGCTGATAATTTGTTGTATTCGCTTCATCAAAAGTAAAACGAAGAGGCAGGTCTTTTCCAAATTGTATACCTTCATATATTTTTTCTTCGAACATGAATTTTACTAACGGCACTTTCGTTAATAGAGGAAGTATCTGCTCCCAATCAGATGCAGATATAACTAGAGTATCCGCTTGTACGGCTTGCTCATGCTGTCCCTTTAACAAAAGCTGAAGAACTTCATCCGTCGCTTTAGAAAAGCTGTAAATTTCCTGCGCATAATACTGCCCCGTTACAAACTCAAACGGCTCTTTTTTCTCGAGATGAAGTAGAAACTCCTTCACGTTAGAAATATGATGTAATGTATTTGGACCCACATTCATCTGTACTCCAAATCCATACTCACCTTTCTCTAGAGATACGGGAAGACATATAAATTCCACTTGAAGTGGCAGTCTTTTGTCAAAATGCAATTGCTTTGCAGTTGGTTGCATAGAACTATTTCCAAATAGATCGAGCATTCTCTTTGCTAGCCGTTCCTCTGTTTCCTTTTCCTCTACTACAAATAATACCGCTGCAATATGTTGACAATACGTTTGGACAAAACCTATGGGCGGACATGTACAAGTGGCACCGACCTTTCCATTCAAATCTGCTGCCACCATGACTTCCACATCATCAACTGCATGCACTGTAGCTTTGATGAGCGATTCTTCGGGTTGAAAGGATTGCACCTGTACTTTTCCAGCTTGATAATAAGATTTGCCTTTTTTAAAAGCTGTACCACCACATAATTTTTTTATTTTTGATTCATTCATTAAAAAGTTCATTGCATATCCTTTCCAACCTATATATAGAGTATCTATTGGTCACCTAGGGTTCGTTACCTTTTAGTTTATCACATGTCGTTTCATACAATTTTAAAAGGGTAATAATAAACCAAGGTTAAATTTTATAAAATAGGAGGCAATCAATCATGGCAGAAAAAAAATTTGTAGGATCTTTCCAAACAGAGCAAGAGGTGCTCGATAAGATTAATGAATTAAAGTTAGAAGGCTATGTAGAGGACGATATTTATGTAGTCACTAATCATCAGGAATCACTTTCGATTGTTCGTGGCCAAACTAATGTAGAGTTGGAATCGGTTGAAGGTAACTGGTTAGATAAATTCAAGGCCTTTTTAACAGGAGATGAGCCTGTTCGTGCCGCTTTTAGTCAAATGGGATTTACGGACGAGGAGTCTGAGCGCTACTATAGCGTAGTCAAAAACGGCGGAATTCTCCTTTATGTAGATAAGAATTATGGTACAGTTTACGATGAATATGCGAAAAATCAGTCGGACTCCTCCTATGAAGGAACCGATTTCGGCGAAACGAGTGAATCGATTCGTGTTGGAGACGTGGAAAACAGATTAAATCAATACCCATTAAGCGACCGTGGTGAGCGCTAATTTTCTTAATATATTCGGAACTATCCCTAGACAAAAACTACTTTGTTTAGGGGTTTTATTTATTCTATATCTTCTTATATCATCTCCTCGTTTTTCTATATATATAATGGTAAAATTAGTCTTAATCACATAGTTTATAAAGGGGATGCTTATGAATATTGAAGTGAATTTTTCAGGGGATTTTGCAAAGCTAGTAACAACAGAAGTAACGAGTAAATTAAAGGAAATCCATCAGGGAATACATACAAAATCAGCAACAGGTGCTGAGTTTTTAGGTTGGGTGGATTGGCCAAGTAAGATGAGCACTGAGTTTCTGCATGATATTCAAAAAACTGCCGAACAAGTACGCTCTAATTCGGATGTGCTGGTCGTTATAGGAATAGGTGGATCATACTTAGGATCTAAAGCAGTGATTGAAGCATTATCGACACCATTTGATAAAAAGGATGGTTTGGAAGTTATTTTTGCAGGTCATATGGTTAGCGGAGAATATTTAAAGCAACTAATTTCTTATTTAGATGGAAAAGAAGTTTCATTAAATGTTATTTCCAAGTCCGGTAAAACAACTGAGCCTGCTTTGGCATTTCGGTTTTTGCAGCAATATATGGAAAAACGATATGGGGATCAGGCGACATCTCGTATAATCGTAACAACGGATGAAGAAAAAGGTGCACTTCTATCACTTGCGATAGAAAAAGGATACAAGCGCTATGTCGTACCAAACGATATAGGTGGAAGATATTCGGTGTTTACTGCTGTTGGTCTCCTTCCTATCGCGGCCGCAGGATATGATATCGAAAAATTAATGGCTGGGGCTAAAAATGCAGAACAGGAATACAACATATTTGATACAACAACCAATGGTGCTATTCAGTATGCTATTATTCGCAAGCATTTGTATGATGCTGGATACCCAGTTGAAATTATGGCTACTTTTGATGAAAAACTACGCTATATCCAAGAATGGTGGAAGCAATTATTTGGTGAAAGCGAAGGCAAAGAAGGTAAAGGGATTTTCCCAGCATCTGTTGTCTATTCGACCGATTTGCATTCATTAGGTCAATACATTCAAGACGGAAAACGCATGTTATTCGAAACATTTTTAACTGTAGAAAAAGCAAATGAGGATTTAACTGTGTTTGAAGCAGAAAACGATGGCGATGAGCTTAATTATTTGAGTGGGTTAACACTTCATGAATTCAATCACGCCTGCCATGAAGCAACCGCTAGCGCTCATTTAGACGGCGGCGTACCACAAGTTTCCTTGTCCATTGAGCAAATCGACGAAGAGCATATCGGATTTTTGTTGTACTTCTATATGATTTCATGTGCATACAGCGCATATTTACTAGATATTAACCCATTTGATCAACCAGGTGTGGAAGATTATAAGAATAATATCTTTAAAATTCTTAAAAAACCAGGATATTAATGGACCGGAGCTCTCCTTGTGAGAGCTTCTTTTTTAGATAAAAACACTTATTTCGCTACACTTTTGAAATATTTGTAATGAAACTGTAAACTTCACTCAAAACTCCTTTAGTATAAGGGATTGTAGCTATAAAGAACGGGTTCGGAATATTTTCCCACAAAGTTCCCTTACTTTTGCATGCTAAAATCAAGTTGCTCAAAAAAACTAGGAGGTACACGATGAAAAAACAATTCGTTGCAACTACTTTAACAGCGATTATCAGTTTAAGCACACTTGGTAGTATTGCCCCTGTTGAAATGCAAAACATACAAGCTTCAGCTGCTACAATAAATCCACAAAACAACCAGGTTGCTGTGGAAGCAAAGGCTGACCAATTAATAAAAACTGCAAAAAGTTTAATAGGTAAAGCTACTTACAGTAACACAGATTATAAGCCTACTTATCCATATAAATTCTCCTGTGCTACTTTTCTGATGTACATATTCGAGAAAAATGGAGTCGATCTTGCCACTTATAACGAAGATTATATGATGAAGCAAGGTACGTATGTTGCTAAAAGCCAATTACAAAAAGGTGATCTTCTGTTCTTTGATAGCAGAGGTGGAAATGTCCCTAATCACGTAGGTATGTACATAGGCGACAATAAAATAATTCAAATGGCTGATCCTACTCAAAAGATAGTTATTACAGATTTAGATAGCAAGCCTTATTATACAGATAGTTATATTACTGCGCGTAGAGTCCTACCTACACTACTTCCTTCTAACCCTGCAACAAAAGGTGATAATATTGTAAGTAAAGCGTATAGCTTAAAGGACAAAGTAACAATGGGTACTACTAATAACGCTTCCTCGTTACGTTTTACTGCGACTGGATTTGTTGACCATGTATATAAATCAAATGGTGTAACTTTAGGTACGACGAATTTAAAAGAGTTAATGAAAAAAGGTACGACTGTTTCTAAATCCAACTTAAAGAAAGGTGATTTAGTTTTCTTTAATGGGGTTACAGGTTCTAGTACACCAACAATGGTAGGAATTTATGCTGGGGATCACCGTATCATCGTTCCGAATTCAAGTGGTGTTTTAACAAGAGTTCTATTTGTAGATTATTATGCTCAGCACTATATTACTGCAAAACGGGTGATCTCAGGAGGCACAACGACTAGTGTAGCCGCTCCAGCTCCTAAAGAGACGGTTTCAGCTCCAACAACATCTACTACTCAGTCTGCTGATAAAGTTGTGAATTTCGCAACTAGTCTAATGAGTAAAGTTAAATTTGGCTATTCCTATAATGAAAGCAACTTAACTTTTACAAGTGCTGGATTTACGTATTATGTGTTTAAAAAACAAGGAATAGATGTAAAAGATAAGCTAGCTAGCAGACAAGCACAAGCAGGAACCGCTGTGTCAAAAGCTAATCTTCAAAAGGGAGATCTTTTGTTCTTCTCTACAAATAATGCTGCATCAAAAATATCGCAAACAGGAATTTATATTGGAAACAACGAATATTTAAGCCTTACAACTAAAGGTAGTGTCGTTAAGGATAATTTAAATTCTACTTTTGCTAAGCAAAATTACGTTTCTGCACGTCGAGTTCTAAAATAAGCAAAAAACCTGGGCGAAATACTTGCCGAATCCCTGAAGGTTAAAACCTGTTTCTATCGTTTCTAAAGGGCTTTGGACAGACGTTTTGCTATTTGATCACCGAGTGATTTTTAAGGGAGGCTGGTTGTGATGACGTCACAACCAGCCTCCCTTTTAGTGCGTTTTTGTTTAACTAAAGAAAAGTTGCTTTCCTATTCGTAAAGGTGCTCTCTAAGATGCAATTGACTTCCAAAGCATAGGCGCTTTCGTATTTCTTACTCATCATTCTTTTTTAATTGGTTTGCGAAGTCAATCATGGAACGGCTGGACATAGGTCCCTTTATTAACAATATTGCTTGTTTGGTTAGCTTTGGTATTATGACTTCCATTACACCTTCTGTATCCTTAAAAATATGCACGTCCGCGTTCGTTCCATCCGCTAACGCTTTCCGAGCTATTTCTTCCGCCTTGCTTCCAATGGTTATTAGCGTATGAATATTTTTTTCGGCAACAAGACTTCCAATTTCCGCATGATATTTCTTTTCAAAATTACCTAATCGATTAATATCTCCTAAGACTAAAATAACGTTTTTACCAGCTCCAATGGATTCTAAAACATTTAATGCTGCTTTTACGGAAGTAGGATTATTCGTCCATGTATCATCTATAATTGTACTTCCACCAATCCCCTTCGAAAACTCAAGATGTCTGGACATATTTTGGAACGTTGCTAGTCGAGGTATGACAACATCTAAATCCATCCCCATTTCATGCACAGCCGCAATTGCTGCAAGAGCGTTATATACTTGATGCTCTCCATATCCCGGTATGAAAGCTTTATATGTTTTGTTTAAATAATGGATGGAGAAATTCATGCCATTATTTGCGAATTCTATATTGGATGCTCTAAAATTAGCCTTCTTGCTAACCCCAAAATAGATTACCTTTCCTTTAAAATTTCGTAAAGAAACCTTTTTCGTATTAAGATCTTCAGCATTTAGGATTAATGTTCCGTTTTTTTCTATTCCGCTAACTATTTCTGACTTAGCTTTAATATATCCTTCCAGACTACCACAGCCATCTAAATGGTGTACTCCAATATTTGTAATGATTCCAATGGTAGGCTGATATATTAGGCATTGATGTTTGATATTACCTGAATTTCCTAAGCCAAGCTCGAATACGGCGACATCTGTTTGGTCAGAGATGCCAGTTAAGTAAGGTAATGATTGCCGCGGTTCATTCTTACTGCTTATGGAAGCCTGTACATTTCTATCAATACTTAAAATATGCTTCATCATTTCCTTTGTAGTAGTTTTACCACAAGTACCAGTTATAGCAACTACAGGTATTGGAAACAGTTTTCGATAATAATCCATGAAACTCCAATATGCTTGCACAAGACTACTAACCTTTAGAACAGTTGTGTTGGACATCGCTTCTTTAAGCTCTGCATGGGGTTTATCAGTGATTACAAGAGCTGGTCCCTTATTATTTATTTCCTGCCAGTTGATAGAATCACCTCTGCTCACAAACAAAAGCGTATTTCGTTTTGTAAGATCATGCCGTTTATAATAAATTGCATTTCTGACAAACCATGTGTCAGAACCACTAACTAGTTCCCCGTTCAGCAACTTTCGTAAGTCCTTTACAAGTATAGGCTTCATACTAATTCCTCCTTTCCTTCAAACAGTTT
Organism: Psychrobacillus sp. NPDC096623; assembly: GCF_044762655.1. Taxonomy (NCBI): domain Bacteria; kingdom Bacillati; phylum Bacillota; class Bacilli; order Caryophanales; family Bacillaceae; genus Psychrobacillus; species Psychrobacillus sp. NPDC096623. The sequence continues at coordinate 163,515 of NZ_JBIWER010000002.1, read as the reverse complement.
GGAAAATTATTCTCCATTTTGTAGTTTCCTATTTTCAACGATTTTTCTCCATATAGATTTATCCTCGAGTTTTGCAAATCCACTTATACCAGGAGTATTGTTTACTTCAAATATGATTGGTTTAAGATGTGCGTTCAGTCCTAGATCTATGCCGTATTCTCTCGATGGAACGTGTTCAGCTATCACTTTTGCTGCTGAAGTAGCCACTTTTCCTACTTCTTTAATTATTCGCTTCTTTTCTGCTTCATCCATTTGCCAATGAGCCGACAATAATTCATCTATTGTTATTTTTGCACTGCCTCGATGAGAGTTTAGAATACCGTTTCCCAAATATCCCACTGTACCAATACTTGCGTTGATGCCACCAACAAGCCATTTACCTTTTAAAAGCTGCATATGGACTCGTAGACTCACTGGCAGTCCCTGTGGTGTAAAACTCAGGACTCCCTCTTGAACAATATAATTTCCCATACGACCCAAACGCTCAAATGGATGCAGCATTTGATGGAAATTTTCTAATGTTTTTACACAATTACTAATTGGTACACCCTGGATAGAATAGCCATCATAACAATATCGTCCATCCTCCCGTTGAAATACTTTATATATTGCTCTTCCCTGTCCAGTTGTATCGTGTTTTACATAGGCATAATCAAAACTATTGATGAAATCCTTTAGGTTAGTCATATTGTATAAAGCCGTCCTTGGAATACTATTAGCGGTTAAGGGGTTTTTCCTCAATAATAAGTACTGTTTCCACTTTCCAAGTTGTTGTTTCAAAGAATATACCTCCTTTACTTTCTTCTATTTTTGTTTTTGAGCTTTTTAATATTTTGGTATTGTTCTTCATAGTCCTTGAACATTTTAAGATCAGGAACATAATTCCCTTCAATAATCCAAATGTCTCCTTGGTTTGTAATACCAACATCAAAGCCAATGATTTTCAGATCTATATTTTTTTTATCAAGCATTTGGGATGCTGACAGACAAAGCTCATTTATTTTAGTGTTTAATGGCTCGATGCTTTTAGATAAGATAGTGGAATTCTGAATAGCCTCATCTAAAGTGAGCAGCTTTTGAGCCGCATTTGTTACGATGAATTTTTTCCCTGCTAGTTTAACTATTTTACCGGTTATTTTCCAGGTAGATTCATCTATTTGAGTTATGACTCTAACGTCCATTGGACATTTATCAATCGTAGCTAGTGGTACTCTTTGCTGGATTATATAATCCTTTTTGTTTAGAAAAGTATCTTCCAGATATCTATAAGCTTCATCTAAATTAGTCTTTACAATAGTTCTTATTCCTGAATGGATTTCATAGACTTGTGGCCCTTTTCTTTTGATTTGCACAACTCCAATTCCATTTTGACCTACACATGGCTTTATAATGACTTCACTAAACCTATATAGATAGTCTTTAAACGTGAAACGTGTAAGTAAATCTGTCTTTGGAACCACGGATTTACGAAGGAATTGATACTGATCCCATTTACTTATGGCAAAATGGAGCATAGAATCATAAATCCAAATGCCAGTTTTGTAATCGTAGATGACTTCCACTACAATCGTGTTGCAGCTTGGAAAGGAATTCCCTAATTTTTTTGCTACTAAAACAGATAGACTTTTAGATTTGTTTAGAACTAGACTTTGGAAAAGTTTAATAAAAACCGAGGAATCTTTACTATTTGTAACAGATACTGAACGCCACATGGAGGAGGAATTTTGTCGATGGACAGTAACGAAATAACGACAAGGGATTTGTGATAGAGGGGTAGTAAATTTTAAAGGCTGAACGACATAGTATTTTTGTGTTAATTCATATTGCTTTAGATACTCATACATTTCTTCTCTGTCATTGACACTTACCACCTTCTGCTGGGAGTTTATCTTAAACCAATTATTTTCTAAGGATATGATAATTTTCCCCGGGCCAAAAGTGGGTTTTATGACAACTGTATTGTGCTGATTTAAAAGAGAAAATAATGCTTGTTTGGAAAATAAAACAGTTTCCAACAGATGATTTCTCAACTTTTTTTCTTCCTGCAATAGTTTATATTGACTGAGTCTGCCCCTACCTAGTACCAATTTGTATACCTCCTTTAAATTCATCTTTTCACTTACTCAAACTTCATTCAAACCCAGAAAAGCGTTGGAAAGATTTCGCTAAAAGGCCTCCTTTACCTTTGCTAGAGTCTGGGTTTGTAATGAAGAATGACTATGTTGCCTTGTGAGCGCTACATTAATTGATCATTTTTCTATTACAGTTCTTGACAGCCTAAAGCTACAATTGAACCTTGTTCAACTGGAGCTGCGCCATTTTGGTCAAAGAAACCAGTTATTTCGAAGCTTTGCACAATATCGACAGCTGCTGTTGCAACTTGGTCTCTAAAAACAGCTTCAAACGGAAATTCCATTCCATTCACAAGTCCTGTACCAGTTACAGTTACGACACAGTTCTGACCTTCTCTTTTACATTCAACCGAAGTAATTTCGTTTGCAGTAAAAGTGAAATCGTTTTCACCAGGTGTTTCTGTATCCTCAAAATCTAATGACAGAGTAGAAGCAGCTAGCGTCGTAACACATACTTCCGCCAGGTACGTTAAGTTTCCTTCAATCGTACCGTTCTGACCTTCAAACTTAACATTATTATCCTCAGAAAAAGCATCTACAGATACTCCACATGGACAAACATTTCCCATAGTTATCCCTCCTTTCAAGTAGAATACTGTAACATATTAAGAATCTACTTGTTTTGGCAAGGCAGTTTGTCCATACAGAGCATATTTAAATTTATTAGACTTCTATCTTCCAAATCTAATTTGGCTTATTTCGTAGTTTAAAAGCTAATTCTTTAATGGTTTGGGAGTACATATCACCTTTAATAAGAATAATTGTTTCATCATCCACAATTTCTTTTAACAAATCATAGGCGAGGATACCATTATTAAATTTATAGACAGGTGATTTTAACCCTACTTCCACTGCATGGTCAGCAATTATTTTAGCATGGAATCCTATTGTTATTAATATATCTACTCCATTTTGGTAAACGATACTTCCTGCTTCTTTATGGATAATGTAACCCCAGGACCCTAAATCCGTAATCGTCCCAATTATCGCTATCTTTTTTTTCTCTACACCCACTTCATTCAGTACCTTCAACGCTGCTTCCAACGATGTCGTCGTCAAACTCCAAGTATCATCTAAAATTAGGGACCCATTTATGCCTTCTAAAACTTGAAGCTGCTTTTCATATTTTATAAAAGACCTTAAACGTTTTGCTGCCTCCGTCACACTTACTCCCATTTCATAAACAGCAGCAATTGCATATAGCGCATTGTATACTTGATGCTCTCCAAAACCTGGTACAAATACTTGATAATTTTTGTTTTTATGTTGGACACTAAATTGCATACCATCATTTCTGTAATGGATATTCATTGCTTTAAATTGACAATTTCTTTTCTTGCCAACTTTTACGATTTTTCCGGAAAAACGTTTTACATTAATTTTTCGTGTATTAAAATCATCTCCGTTAATAATTAGTACACCTGTAGGATCAATAATTTCGACCATTTCTCCCTTTGCAGCAATATAGCCTTCCAGGGTTTTGCAATAATTAAGGTGATGAGCACCTATATTTGTAATAATTCCTATGGTTGGCTTGAAATATTCTCCAGCTTTTAAAACGTCTCCTGGTGCACCTACAGCCGTTTCAAATACCGCTGCTTCCGTGTCTTCCTCCATTTTTAAAAGATATTGTAAATAGGCTGTCCGTGAATTACTCGTGAGATTTGTAGCGGTCACTTTATGATCAAAGGACAAAATATGCTTAATCATTTCCTTTGTGGTTGTTTTACCTGAGGTTCCTGTAATAGCGACTACTGGAATATCAAATAAGCTTCGATAATAATGGATAAATGTCCAATAGGCGTGCTCCGAATTTGCCACATAGATGAGCGTTACATTATCAGGAATCTCATTTTCTTTATAGTTCCATTCTGTCGCTAGCACTAAAGGAAAAAACTCCTCCAGACTTTTCCAGTTAACAATTCTTTTATTTGTAAATAGAATTGTATTTTTGTGTTTAATTTGTTTTATACGGTAGGCACCAAAATAGATTTTCGTTTCATCTGTTCCTTGTACTAACTTACCGTCAATAATTCCTCTAATTTTGCTTACAGTATGGGCTTTCATACTTCTAAACACCCCCTTCACTCTCATCATATGTTGTTATCTATAAGTGGATTGGATAATTTTCAAATAATTTACGTGATATTCAACCATCGCAACAATTAGACCAATCATACATATAAAGAGAGTCTGTATAAAAAAGGAGTGAACTATTTGAAAGCAATTATTTTTATAAGTACAAATAAGTCAGGCTCCAGTAGGGAAGCTATTAAAGCAGCTGAAAAATTGGGGTACTATACGATTCTTTTCACAAATAATGAGAAACAACTTGAGCAAAGAAAAGAATATATAGAAGTTCACAAAATGATTTCTGTGAACACAAATAGCTTAGAGGAGATGAGAGAGGAAATTTCTAAGTTATTGCTCAAAAGCATAGACATAAAAACAATTGTAAGTTTTATCGACCCATTTGTTCATATCGCCTCTATTCTGTGCGATGAATTTTGTCAAAACTATAATTCATCCAATGCCATTAAAATTATGGAAGATAAAGAGGAGACACGGAAGTTTTTAGCGGATAAACCATACACACCAAAATTTATATCTATTCATCCAGATGACATAATTTCCACTAAGTCACTGATCAAGGAAATAAACCTACCCATCATCGTAAAATCTCCAAAATCTACGGGTTCTAAGGACGTTCTATTAGCTCGCAGTAAGGCTCAGCTAGGAAAAAATATTCAAACCCTTCGCAGTAAGTACCCCGAAGAAACAATCATGCTGGAAGAGTATATTGAAGGAGAGCAATGCTTAGTAGAAGCTATTATTTATAAGAAACGTGCAAATATTGTTGGGATTATTGAGCAAGAAATTACGAAAGGAAAACGATTTATCATTACTGGCTACGGAGTAATAATAGACGTGCCAGACAATTTTAAAAAGGAATTAGAGGATGTACTTCATTCGATCGTTACTGCATTTGACATCGAAAACGGCGCATTACATCTCGAGATTCGATTATCTGAAAGTGGCTGGAAGCTTATCGAGATTAACCCAAGGATATCAGGCGGAGCAATGAATAAGATGATCGAGGCAGCATATGGATTTAGTTTAGTCGAAGAAACAATTAAGTTATTTGTAGGAGAACAGCCGAACCTTACACCAAGACATAAAAAACATGTATTTACGAAGTACATTATTTCTAGCAAAAAAGGAATACTGGAAAAAGTGACTGGAAAAGGGAGAGCAAGCAAATCTCCGGGAGTAGTAGACCTCTATGTTAAACCTAAAAAAGGAACACTTATAATGCCACCATTATCCATGGGACATCGATATGCATATATCATTGCAACCGGAAGTAGCTTAGCAGAAGCCAAAATGAATGCAAATACCGCAGCATCAGAAATTGAATTCCATATACAAGGATACGAAAATTAGAACACCTTATAGGTGCTCTTTTTTTTGCTTAGTTACATTTACTTGCAAGGAGTAGAATATTACAACTAAGAAAACCCTGACAAAAGACATGCCCGAAACTTTAAGGTCAAAAGCTGTTCCTATAGTTTTCAAAGGGCTTAGGACAGACGTTTTCTATATGATTAATAATTTTTTTAGGAGAGGATGATCGTGACTGACGTCACAATCATCCTCTCCTTTTTAGATAATTTTATAGCCTCTACCTGTCTGTCGCCCTCCTCCAACTCTTGAAACAGGTTAGTGCGTTTTTGTGCTCAACCTAATTAGGGAGTATTTGATCTTCGTTACAAGTGGTGACCTCGGTGGGGTAAGTAAGAAAGATGAGATATCACGAGGTCCACCTGAAACGGAAATCAGGGTATTACTATATAGAACTGCGTTTCCGATTTTGTTCTTTATTCTCTAAAGAACCTATCCAAAAACTGAACTGTATCAAACATATTTGTTTTACTTGCCCCTTTTACTAAAATAGTATCATTCTTCTTCACGATCTCCTTTAAAAGCTCATGCATTTTATCCTTATCCGTAAAATGATACGTATGCTGTGCTGGAAAGCCCCTTGCAATTGCTTGTGCTCCAATTTCTTCTGTCCGATAACCGTAAGTGATTAACACATCAATACCCTGCTCATATACATAATCTCCAACCTTACGATATTCCTGCTCTCTTAAATCTCCCAATTCACGCATTTGACCGATTATCGCTATGTTACGATTCTTCCCTATATTTGTTAATACATCAATTGCAGCCCTTACGCCCTGGGGATGTGAGTGAACGGTGTCATCAATTACGGTTATGTTATCTTTGCAATCATAAACTGTTAATCTTCTAGGTGGTTTTCTAAAAATTAGACCCGCCTTTATTTCCATTGGTGTAAACCCTAAGTAGTCGGCAACTGCAATAGCGTTTAATGCGTTATAAACATGGTGCTCCCCTAAAATAGGGATAAACATCTCTATTTCTTGTTGCTGTAGCTTAATCTTAAAGCTCATGCCGTTATCTACATATTTAATGCCGTAAGCTCTATAATTGGCAGGTGATTTTGTACTAACAGTCATAATTTTCCCTTTAAATTGAGTCGTCTCCAAATACTTCGAATTATCGTCATCTTTGTTGATAACTAATATACCTGTTTGATCCATGCCGTGAATTAGCTCCGACTTTGCCTGTGCAACTTTTTTTATATCTCCATCAAAGTTTCCAACATGTGCAAGGCCAACATTCGTTACAACACTGATAGTAGGCTGAATAATACTACAATGCTCTGTAATTACACCAGGGTAGGCCATACCGTATTCGAGTACAACTGCTTCATGTGTTTCGTTAATTTCCTCTGCATGTTTTTTTGTATGCTCCGTTGTATTCCAATAATCCTTTGACTCAAAAATGTTCCACTTTTTAGCCAAAATAGATGCAAGAAATGCTTTAGATGTTGTTTTTCCAGCACTCCCTGTTATTGCGATAATCGGTAATTTCTTTTTGGCCTTTCTACTTCTTTTTTTAGCTGCTACTACTTCCTTTCTAATTTGCAGTTGGTTTTCTGCTACGTATTTAGCATATTTTATCGAATTTATCACGACGTCTAATTCTAAATAGAAGGCTGGTGGACATCCAGGGCGCCAGTTCACCTCGTAGATCCAAATTTTTAGGTTTTCATCTAATCCAATATCTATTCCTATTTCATCAATTACCTCTCCGTACTTTTCCATTTGAATTTGATCAAGATGTTCTGCTAATGACAAAGAAAAGTGCTCCAGCAGACGCCTAATATTAAATGCCTCATCCGGAAATTCCTGCTGAAGAAATGGGTCTAAATAATTCGTAAACCCACCATTATTTATATTGGCAATGATAGATCCAGTTGGTGCAATTCTCGGATAAATAGTCGTGACTACCCATTTACCCTCTCCGTTTTTCTGAACATGAAGCCTAAAGTCAAATACCTGACCAGATTTTGTAGTGGAATTTATATATGGCTGGACGATAAAGGTTCCTTCGGATAGTTTTCCTTCGAGAAAGCTATTTAACGCTTGCTTCGTATAGGTTACATCTTCAGAATTCTTTCTAACTATATAATTATCTCCTGCTTTACTGATAAAATAGATTCCCTTCCCCTTTCTTCCATCAATCGGTTTAAGGACAATTTTTTGAAATGAAGAGATGAATTTATGAAAGCCCTCTGTATTCTTTATTATTTCAGCGGGAATTAAGTAGCTTGAAAATTCTTTTGCTTCCTTAAGCCGCTCATTGATATTCCATTTGTTTCCTATTGAGTTTGTTGTAAATGGAATTTCACTTTTTAATTTATTAATAATTCCCTTAGACTTTGCTAGTTTTTCAGGACTTCCGGCATTATAAATTACGTCTGGAAAAGGCATAATTCTTTCCTTCCAGGCCCCACTTTCATATACTTGCCCTCGGATTGTTCGGTTCACAAAGTTTACAGTGCCTGGTGAAAAGAAAAAAAAGTTAACTCCTTCCGCCTTAGCAACTGCTGCATATGCATAGGACTTTATAACAGTTGTGGGATTCCTGCGATGATGTAGCATTCCTATTGTTGTCATTGAATTTCTCCTTAATATTTAAATTTTTACATAGCTATATATCTATTAAATTCAGTGATAAAGCTTTGTATATGGACAAACGTTCAGTTTATGTAAATTTCAACTTAAAAGGGGCTTCCCCCAAAGGTGCTACTCTTTTTGTGTAGGAAATTTCATTAGTTGGGATTTTGGGGAAGTTGATTGGAATTTTGGGGAGGTTAGTTGGAATACTGTTAGCGTTAGTTGGAATTTTGAGCAGGTTAGTTGGAATAACGCTAAGTTTGGAATTATAAGGGAAATGATATACTGAAAATTGCAGCCATTCACCAGCTACTATCGAGAAAAATTCCTAAAACATAAAACAGATGGAGAAAAACGACTTCTTTTTCTCCATCTGTTTTATGTTCGGGACTTATTTAAGAGCACCTCGCTTCGTTTTACCATTTTGGTTCAATTATAATTTTTCTTTTCAGCATTTCTGTATCTAACGGTTGTATTGCACATATACAGGTGACATCTACAATTTTACAGATAGAGGTTTTCTCTAATTTAACTACATCACAAAGCGAATTAGTTAGCTCGCCTTCTATATCAAGCGGGCGCAGTAATGAAACGGTAGCGCAGCAATTTTCTAGGTCCACCGATTCAATTCGAAAAAAATTTGTTTCAATACATTCCATAAGACTACGCAGACTCAAGAAATCACCTTTTTGTGTAACCAGGAGGAAGGGAATAGTATCGGCTCCAACTATTTTACCGAGGAGGTTTCCAAAAAATTTAGTATGAGAGTTTTGTAGTAAATCCTGGAGTGTCTTTAATTCAAAAAGTGCTTCACAAACACAATGATTACTTAGACGTTCACTATTCATTTACTTATTCACTCCCTCCCTACCTTGGTGTTCTTATTATATTAAGAACACAAAAGTAGATGCGGGTTAAAAGCATCTACTTTCTCGTTAAAATGGTTCGATATAGAATTTTATTTCCTGAGCTGCAGCTCGAGCAATCTCTTCTGCTTGGGCTTCTGTTTCAGAAGCTGCGATGACGCAAGCATACCGATCGCCCATTGAAGAAGGTTTTTTTAGGACCGCACCGCTCACAGGTTTTACATACACATACTTTACTCCAGAATGCGTTAACGCCAGTTCCTGCCCTTTGACTCTTAGAAGTTTGCCTCGCGATTGAAGTGTTAAATATTTTGCGTTTACGAACATGCTTCTCGTTTGGAAGAATGTAGGTTCTTTTCCTACATACATATTCAATATTTCTTTTAGAAGATTAATTCCCGTACCCTCTTCTATAATTCGGTTCATAATACCTCCGGACATTCTTGGGTTTATCTCAATTAGCTTCCATTGATCTTGCACTAGCTTTAACTCTATATGGCAGGAGCCGTTTGAAAAGTCTAGCTCCTTTATGATGTCTGAAATATGAGTTATTAGGCTTTTATGCAAAGTTTCTCCTAATATTGCAGGATACTTGTAAGCACCGACTATAAACTTTCCATTATAGATTATGTCCTGCTCCATTACCGCCATAAATTTAAGCTCATCATTTTGCATGAGCAATTCGACGAGATACTGTGATCCTTCTAAAAACTCTTCTATTAGTAAGCTAGTATGTGGATATTTATCTCTCAAATATCGTCCTGCTTTTGTCAGCTCGTTAGGTGTTTTGACCATAAAAACATCCTTGGAGCCATTTGAAACAGGTGCTTTTATGACTAAAGGTAGATGAGAGGTATATTTTATCTTTTGAAGGGAGTCCTCTGTAGGTATTATCCAATATGCGGGGCTTATGGGGAGATGCTTTAATGCTTCTCTTAATGTTATTTTGTTTTCCATTACGCTTAATGGTTGTAAGGAGACTACTGTTAATTCAAGCTGTTCTGAAAGACGTCCTGCGTATGCAACATACGGATCTATAAAACTAACACACGCACATATTTGTTTACCCGTTTTCTGTAGCAATACGATTTTGTCTATTATGCGCTGCTCGTTCAACAAGTCATCGATGAGAATAACCTGGTCTACTTCTGCGAATTCCAGATGGCTTTGTTTATCTGTGAATAATATAACGGCATATCCCATTTCCTTAGCAACCGTTAGTGCTTCTCTACTTGTGCCAAATTTATAGCTCCCGATAAATACAAGTGTCTTCATTCTATTAACCACCAATTCATCCATATTCGTTTTTTTAGAATATGAGGGAGGAAGAAAAACAGTGAGTAAATTCCCTTTAGTATAGTCGTTGATTTCCGCTCAGAGCGAATGCTTTCCGGAGGCACAGCTGGGGCCAGGAGTCGTCGTCCTACGCTCCAATCAAACCTTAATAATAAATCGCTCACCCCTCGGAGGCAAACAGGATGTTGGTCACAAATGCGTTGCCACACGAGGTGGCGTGTTCTTAGCCTTTATTCCCCACCTGTAACGGGAATCATAGGATTATTCATTTTTACAAGTTCCTTAAACCAAGTGGTCAAAGGACATTTTTATATACTTTCACCATTTAAAAAAGTGAGCATAATTTATGCACACTTTTTTAGCTTATTTCGTTGAATCTATTACAAGCATCGCTGCTCCTAGCATTCCTGCTTCATTGCCAAATTTTGCACGGGTCACTTGAACTGGCTTTAGCTTTAAAGGCTCTACTTTAGCAAGAAGCTCTTCCCACCAGTAATCTGCAGAGTCAGAAACCCCTCCACCTATAACAACACAGTCCATATCGAGCACTGCTTGAAGACTAGAGATAACTATCGCAAAGTCAGAAAGGAAACGCTCACTAACTGCTATTGCCCCAGTATTTCCCTCTGCCGCTAAACGGAATACATCATGGGGCTTTGCCAATTCATTGGTCTCAGCATTGATGACATTCCCCTCCTGAATAAGTCTTTTGATAGCTGTTCCAGAAACGTACTCTTCGCTACAGCCAGGTCTGCCACATCCACATACTATACCGTTTGGATACAATATTAAATGACCAACCTCGCCACCGCCACCATTTGTTCCATTCATCACTTTTCCATCAAGCACTATGCCCCCGCCAAGTTTTGTTCCAACTGTTAGGCAAACGACTTGATTGAACCCTGCAGCTGCACCAAGTCTAGCTTCTGCTAGCGCAGCACAATTGGCATCGTTATTTATCTCAACAGGAAGTCCGGTTGCTGCTTCAAGCAAAGCTTTGACTGGTGTCCCTTGCCACCCAGGCATTTCTGTTTCAAATGTGATGACACCCGTTACCGCATCTACCATCCCTCGAGTTCCAATTCCTATTCCAGCAATGTCAGGGACTTCGTTCTTCATCGCAAGAACCTGCTCCTCTAAATATGGATATAAAGGCAATACAGTTGGTATCGTCTTATCAACTAGAACTTCACCCTGTTCATTTACGACACCCAATCGGATTTTAGTTCCTCCAATGTCTACTCCTAGTACCTTTTTCAATTCTCTATCCCCTTTTTAAATGCGACCACAAAGGCTTCATATGGACGAATTTCTACTGTTTTCTCATTTGTTTTTAGCGTATCATAGTTCGATATAATATTTTCTCGTGATTTTGAAGTCACATCACAGTCTTTCCATTCTAGCTGTTCCATTTGATCAGAGAAATTTGTAACTACTAGCCATTCTTCATCAGCCGACTGCCGTTTATAAACAAATAAGCTCGGATGATCAGCAAATAATAGCTGAAAGCTTCCATGTATAATAATGTCATGCTGTTTTCTAAGTTGTATTAGCTTTTGATACGTATAAAAAATAGAAGTGGAATCATTTATGGAATGTTCGACATTTATCTCATCGGTATTTGGGTTCATTCGTATCCATGGCGTACCTGTCGTAAAGCCCCCCTCTGATGTCCATTGCATAGGTGTTCTTGCATTATCTCGACCCTTTGCATAAATACCAGACATAATGTCTTCGTGAGATATCCCCTGCTCAATTTTTTCCTTATACATATTCAATGTTTCGATGTCTCGGTAATCCTCAAGCAAAGGGAATACCACATTCGTCATGCCGAGCTCTTCCCCTTGGTATATATACGGAGTACCTTGAAGCATATGCAAACAGATTGCTAACATTTTAGCGGAAAGCTCTCGATATTCTCCATCATTACCAAAACGAGATACTACTCGTGGTTGATCATGGTTGTTCCAATATAAGCTGTTCCATCCTATTTTATGAAGTGCAAGCTGCCACTTTTCAAAATTTCTTTTTAAATCGACTAGCTTTAACGGCTGTACATTCCATTTTCCACCTGGGCCACTATCTAAGTCCATATGCTCGAATGTAAATACCATATTTACTTCTTTGTTATCCGCATTTGTGTATATTCGAGCATCGTCAGTGGTCGCGCCAGGCATTTCACCGACTGTGACTACATCATATTTACTTAGTACTTTTTTGTTCATTTCCTGTAGATAATCGTGAATTTTTGGTCCATTAATGAAGTAAGGACTTCCATCCCCATACAAATTATTCGGATGAATGGTACCATCAGGCAGGTCCGAATCCTTCGATATAAAGTTGATAACATCCATGCGGAAGCCACCAATCCCTTTTTCTAACCAATACGTCATTAATTGGTACACGTCCTCTCTTAGAGGCTCATGCTCCCAGTTTAAATCTGGCTGCTTCTTGGAGAATAAATGTAAATAATATGAATCGGTCAACACGTCTTTTTCCCAAGCAGATCCAGAGAAAACGGAGCCCCAATTATTAGGAGGCTGTCCGTCTTTCCCATCTCTCCATATATAGTAATCTCGATACTTAGAATTTTTAGAAGACCTAGATTCTACAAACCATTCATGCTCATCTGAACTATGATTGACTACTAAATCCATTACAATTCGAATGCCTCGATTTTTAGCTTCCTCAATTAGCTGTTCCATATCTTCCATTGTGCCGAATTCAGCCATAATCGTTCGGTAGTTTCGAATATCATAGCCGTTGTCATCATTCGGAGAATCATAGACAGGACTCAACCATATAACATCAATTCCTAACTTTTCTAGATAATCTAACTTAGAAATAATCCCTGGAATATCCCCTATTCCGTCTCCATTCGAATCCATAAAGCTTCTAGGATATATCTGATACACAACACTTTTCTTCCACCAAGGTTCCATTTGTCGCTCCATTTTTCCACCGCCCTAAAATGTAACTTAATAGAGTTATTTTAATCTTCTCTCAACAATTATGCAAGCGCTTGCACAACTATTCTTTTACAGAAGAGTAATTTAATGATGAAACAATTAGCATTAGAATCCTTAAAAAGTTGATTTCCACTCCAAGCGGGTGCTTTCCGTGGCACGAGTTCAATCTTGGACCAACATGGTGTAGGTCAAGAAATCCTCTTTAAACAGATAATTGAATCAATAATATGATTAAATTACACATCTTACTCTAGTTCGGACTCCTCTATGAAAACTGCAAATTCAATCTGTGTAGCCCCTCCCCAGGAAGAACTTCCGTTATCATTTACCTCAGGATATGTAATTTTATCTAAGCTATCATACGCGTTCCAACGAAAATAATACTGTGGGAGTGTTAGAGAACCGGTTAATGAATTAATAACTGTTATCCAATCTTTCGAAAGTTTCATAGTCCCATATGGATTCTCAGACAAGGTGATCTTTTGTTCAAGTTGCACACCTGGTTCATATTGTTCTTCCGCACCACTAATTTGAAATCCTCTTTTATTAATCAAGTATAACTTCATATATTTCACCTTTTTTTGGGGTGGGTAGTTCCAAACAGTATGGAAGGTTGATGGATCCTTGCTATTAATCTTCCACACTTTTATGTCACCGCTTGTCGAAACAAGCACTACATTCCATTTACGATTTTTCCACTCCCATAAACTTAGCCCATAAAGTTTCTCCTCTGCTTGAAAAGGAACAAATACATGACGGTCATCTAAAAAAATTGTATCTTGGATTTCGCTGTTAGAAACATATGAAAAATGATTAGTCATCTCTTTAACTAACTGTTCATCATTTGGAAATGATGTTGGATCTGATTTGTAATACCAGAAACATGCGGAAAGTAAGATAACTCCGCTGAGCATGGAGATAATCAATTTAGTTTTTTTCACTTATTTCCCTCCTCAAACAGAGATTGCTTCGTTTGAAAGTAGAGCTGCTTCTCCTGTGAAGTTATCAATATTCCTTTTCCATTGTTCTCTAGAAAAATAGTAGCACGAATCCCGCTTCCCCATTTCGGTAAGGTATTTGCCAGTATATAAGGAAAACGTTCAGTTTTTTTAATTGGTTCCATATATATCTCGTTGTACCAACTATCACTATAGTAATCTTTTTGGACAGCACCTTGTAGAGAGGCTGCTAATTTTTCCGTAACAAGCGAGACTTCGTTTGCTGTAGGATGCGTGTTAATAATATATGCACCCTTCACATTTGAAATATATGTACTTGGGTCATTTCCGGGATAAAGTAAATTATTTATTGGTATTCCAACTAACAGGAATATTAATAAAATGAAATTAGCCCCAAAACCTAACCAAGCAAAGGATCGGTACTTTTGCCATTTCTCCTTATTCTTGCTTAGAAACACATATAATAACCATACACCAAGGGGAAGGATAGGAATTTGTATGACATGACCAAAATAATCCAAGTTAATGGAAAACGTAAATAGACCTATGAGAAGAACTACGATTACTTTCCAAATCAAAGGCTTCTCTAGTTGAACTTTATATAAACGGGTGGCAATTATACCAATTACAATCCAGCCTAAAATAATCATTGTCTGTTCAACCATTTCAACACTATACCAAATAATAACTCCCTCTTTTCATCTTTTGTATATCCTCTAATTCAACATTGCTTCCAAAATTCCCTTCAAATGGTTATCCTCGATTATTGAAATAAATACCCCATGCTTAATGAGATCAATAGAAAACAATAAAAAAAGCCCATACCATTATTAAATAATAGTTTGGACCTTATATTTTCATTCCTCTATGGAATACATTAAAATCATTTCTATTAAAACAATAAAACCAAATATAATAGCCAGCTTACCTTTTCCTGCCACAAAAAGTGCAGTGGTAGCAAATCCAAATACGATTATTTGAAGTAGTATTCGAATAGGAATAGTCACCGGGAAAGTGGCTTTCGGAGCAATGAAAGTTC
Source organism: Psychrobacillus sp. NPDC096623 (assembly GCF_044762655.1). Lineage (NCBI taxonomy): Bacteria > Bacillati > Bacillota > Bacilli > Caryophanales > Bacillaceae > Psychrobacillus > Psychrobacillus sp. NPDC096623. The sequence goes on along the minus strand of NZ_JBIWER010000002.1, from coordinate 148,207 downwards.
CCCAAAATATTGCAACTAGTAGTGGTGTTCCAATACCTAATACAGTATTGATGAGCCACCCTTTGTTCATGTGAAAGCCCCAGTAAGAAAAAGCTCCAAGCGCAAATAGCTCCATAGCAAAAAATAAGCCAAATACTGTATATTTGAATATCAACATCCCTATTGACCCCCTAGCTTTCTATCCATACTTTTTATATATTCTTCTAGTTGATCGGATGGTTGAAACACTGTATTTCCATGACATAATTCTAGCCGCTTTGGTTTTAAATGGCTTACTATACTAGCACTTGCTACCGCTTGCTTCATATCTGCTGTGAACGCAGGCATAGGAGGTTTGAGTTTTCCTTTTTTAGAGGTGAACAAATCTCCAACTAACAAAACTTGGTCTTGATCATGATAATAGACGACGTGGCCTGGAGAATGCCCAGGTGTGAAATAAGGTGTGAGCCCCCCAATTTTCATTAATTTATTGGAGCCGTCTTCTAATAACGGCTTAGTTAAAGTTTTCGGAAGATTATTCTCCAACTTTTTTCGTTTTGGATAAATAATTTCTCCTTCCATGTAAGGGATTTCGATTTGATGAGCATACACTGGAACTTCATACTTTTTCAAAATTCCCTTTACTGCGCCAACATGATCGGAGTGTCCATGCGTTAAGAGAATTCTCTGTAAAGGACCTGCATTTAGTTGTTCTATAAATTTCATGATTCCTTTTGTCATCATTGGCATTCCTGCATCTACTAATGTGATGCCCTCCTCATCAGCAACGACCCATACATGAATAGTAATAATCATCCATGTTTTCAAGCTCCATATATGCTCCGAAATCTTTTTCACCTGCATCTTCATTACCCCTTACTTTAATTTTTCTTGAAAGCCTAAAAGTAAAATTTCTATTGCTAGGTTAAATGTTGGTATCAACCTTTCGATCAGTACATCATGCGGTTCATGCTGATAGGAGTAAGTGCTCAATACTCCATTCAATTGGTAATAATAAATTCGAGAAAATGCCAAAAGCTGTTTCTCATTCAAGGTAGTGAAATTTTCATGAATGGTAGATTTCAATAGTTCGAAAATCGCTATCCGAAGTTGATTGATCTCTAATTCAGGTTTTTCATCCACTCTCGAGGATTTAGCGTTGAAAAAAATATCATACATACTGCGGTTTTTTAAACAAAAAGAAATATATTCCAAACTAATTTCTTTAAGCCTGCTTTCAGATGATAATGAATCCAACTCTGAGATGCCTTGTAGTTTTTGATATAACTGCTGCAATGGCGGCAAAGAGAGCTGATGAAGCAATGTCTCCTTATCTTTAAAATATAGATAAATCGCGGTATGTGAACAACCTGCATCTCTCGCAATTTCTCGAATCGTTACTGCATCGTATCCTTTTTTGGCAAATAAATTTGCGGCAGAATCCAATATCAATTTTTTCGTTTCATCTGAACGTTGCTCTTGTTTACTTTTCATATTATGTGACCTCTCCCAACTAAACTAACCATTGGTTATATTATAACCAACGGTTAGTTTTATGTCAAAAAGTGGTTACTCCATTAAAATACGCACAACATAAATTATTCACTTTGTACATTTCATCTACTTCATCCAGCAAGTGCCAATAATTTCAACTTTCATCATATCAGCAGTATAATTAGTTATCTTAACTTTCAGTAACTGTGAAAAGGCGGAATCTATTTGAAAAATAAACCTACTGAGTCAGTTATGGCTACGCTACTCTTAACTATTAAACAAGCTTTTATCGTCAATAAAAACCCACTTCCATGGCTTAAAGCTTTTACTGCAGGAGTTTGTGCAGGTTTACCTGTCCTCATAGGATTCTTATTGGGAAATTTGGAATACGGTCTGATAGTAGGAATCGGCGGCTTGACCTATCTATATGTTTTTAATATCCCTTATGCTTTTAGAGCAAAAAAATTATTGTTTGCAGTAGTAGGGCTATCATTTGCTATGGGTCTAGGAACGTTACTGGCGCCCTATGCCTTTTTAGCTGCAATAGCAGTAGCTATTATTGGTGCGCTTGTCACTTTCTTATTTGGAGCGCTAAAAATCACTGGACCCGCTGCTATTTTCATTGTACTAACCTTTCTAATGGGTACAGGTATGCCAATTGACCCTGAGCTAGCCCCTATTCGAGCGGGACTTGTGTTCTTAGGTGGAGCATTTTCATGGATTATGGGGATGATTGGTTGGTTAAATAATCCTCATGGACCCGAAAAGATGGCCGTGAAAAAAGTATACCTTGAACTAGCTAGCTTCCTAGAACTAGTTGGAACAGACCAATTAAATGAGTCCAAACAAAAAATTATTTCCTCATTAAAATCGGCAGGGAATATAATGCAGTCTGGCTATATTCCGTGGCGGGTAACAGAACCCTATAAACGACTTTATTTACTAAATGAACAGGCGAATAATATCTTTCTACATATCATTGAAAAGATGGAATCGAGAGATCAGCCATTACCTATAGAACTAAGTGAATCCATCCGGTCCATCGCACAGTCAATTGATAACTCTAAAACTAAAATAAAAATTCCACAGGGTGACAGTACAAATGATTTAACTATTTTTCATGAATTAGTTAAAGATACTGCAATTATTGCAAGCGAATCAATATCTGATATTCAAAGAGAAATAGTTATTTCTAAAACGTCACTACGAGTTGTGATAGGCGGTGCTTTTGATAAAAATTCAATCGTATTTTTAAATGCTTTTCGATATGGATTTGTGTTGTTTATAGCAGCTATAATCGCACAATCATTTGATTTTGAACGTTCCTATTGGGTTACGCTATCATGCGCAGCAGTGCTATCAGGTGCAACTATTATGGCAACCTTCCACCGTACAATTCAACGATCTTTAGGGACCATTATTGGGATTTTGACCGCGACATCGATTCTCTACTTTCAACCCGAAGGTTATATTATTGCAATTGCTATTTTCTTCCTCACTTTTCTAACAGAGCTTGCCATCGTATTAAATTATGGAATTGCTGCTTTATTCATCACACCTAATGCTCTTCTGCTTGCTGAGAGTACTACGAAAATTCATGATATTTCCTATTTTGCTTCTGCTCGCGTAATAGATGTCCTAATTGGGAGTGCCATTGGACTTATAGGTGCTTTTTTAATGAATCGAAAAAGTGCAGCTAGTTTACTTGCTCATACGATGGCCAAAACGATTCGAAGTGAACAGCAATTTTTATTTACTCTGTTCTCACAGGAACCATCATTAGTCGAGCCTGAGCATTCAAAAGAACTTATTAAAATGCAAACAAACTTATCTAATTTACAAATTGTATATTTTACAGCATTAGGGGAGATCCCACGAGACAATACAAAGCTAGATTTGCTATTTCCTGCAATTCATTCCATCGAACACCTTGGATATTTACTAAATTCAGCTGCTAAATATAAAAATCGCCCTATACAAGCGGATAGCGATTTATCTAAAATACTTCTAGTGTTTGAAACGCTGGCAAAATCAGCAGAGCAAGAGCGAATATTATCCAAAAAAGAGATGCCTAATATCATTGGATTTTCTAAAATACAAGCGGAGGTGCACCATCTCCAGGAAGCCCTTCACAAAAGCGGAAAACAATAAACAGTTCCCTCACTTTTCATCAAAACACCTCCAACCATTGAAAAATAGTTGGAGGTGCTATTATTTTATATGCGCCTAGAAAGAATTATGTGCTAAATGCCAATAGCTCTTTTTAGTTTGTCTTTTTAATAGTTGGTATGTCTTGTGAATTAAGGGTCATTCGAATGAACTTCTCATCCATCTTCAATGCTTCTGCTAAAAGTCCCCAAGACCTCTTGCTCTGCGGTCGACCTGCATTAAATTCTCAGCTGATTGGTGTAATGAGACAGTAATAGGATCTCAAGTTCATCAAGTTTTGCTCTATAGGAACCGCTTATCGGCACAAATTCAAATTCTTGGACAAACGGATAGGTTTCAATTTATTTAAGGAAAGTATTCACTTTTTACTCATCTTTTGTCCAGACTCCAGCGCCTAGCCTCTCGAGTCGTTTCAGAATGTCGGATAAAGGCAAAGGCCGCCTTTACCACCATTCTTCCAACGCTTTTCGAGGCTTGCATAGGCGCTTGCGCTTTTCTTCTTTTGTCCAGACTCCAGCACCTAGCCTCTTGAGTCGTTTCAGATATGTCGGATAAAGGCAAAGACGCCTTTACCGCATTCTTCCAACGCTTTTCGAGGCTTATATAGGTGCTTGCTTTTCTTTCTATCGATAAGGAATATGGGAAAGTTTTATAGGTACAGTGGGATAACCGACATTTTTCAAATAGTAGTTAATACTTCTAGCAGTGAATTCGTTGGTTCCAGAAGGGCCAATAATGATTTGATTGACCGGAAGTCTGTTGTCATTTTGGAGAACTTTGTTATGTGTCTCTATTTCGATATATGGCAGAATAATATTATCTCTCGCACGAAATTTCAACTCATGCTGATACGGCATGCTTTTAGAGTTCGTCACAATAATTCGCCATTCTTTTTCCTCTGAAAAAGTAGCGTGCTTAAATAACGGGAGAAAGTATCCAATTGTTCTTGCCACTTCCTTAGGTGAATATTTAGGCGTCTGTCCACTTAGCTCTAAGCTAAGAAGCGACACGTTTATAATCCTACGAATAATTCGTTCCTGCAGCTTGTGATCGTATATTACTTTTCGAGGAAAAAAGTTCTCTTCACTTAAATGAAACGAAACATCAAATAAAGCCGAAAAGTCAAAACCTATCGAAATACCATGCTGGCTTCGACTATAGCCTCTCCACTGGCTTAGGAGGTCTCCACTTTCACAAAAGGACACAACGAAAATATCTGTATCCTGCTCCTCGAGAATTGTAAAGACTTCTTCTAAGTATGTTCGCCTAGGATTATCTGCTGGTAATTCTTGAATAAGCTTTTGGAGGATACTTTCACAAATCTCTAATCCATGACTATATTCTTTCGAGTCATTCATAAACTTTATATGGGAAGCCCAAAAGGTTTTGTTGCTAATAATTCCTTGTGCGCCTTCTAAGTTTGTATAGTGATATAACGCTTTTATATTTTTTGTAAAGTATTTTCTAAATTCCTTACTGATTAACGGAATAAGAGCTTTTATATCGATACTTGAAATAGGATTATGTTCTATCTCATATCTAGACATTTCAATAGCACCTCCTAACTTTATAGTAATACTTCACGCTCTCGGTGTCTAAAACCATTTGAAATCTTAACAATAAAAAACCAGAAATAGAAAGAATTCAATCTTCCACTCTGGTTTCACTGTACCACTGAATAAGGTCATGAGGCTGCATCGGCTTCGCAAAATAATATCCTTGAAAAATCGGTTTTCTACTAGCTCCCTTCAAGAAATTTACTTGCTCCTTCGTTTCTACTCCTTCAATGACTACGTTTAAATATAATGATTCTCCTAATGTCACTATAGCCTGAACAATAGCAGAGTCTTTAGGTGAGATAGGTACATCATCTATAAATGATTTGTCTATTTTTAGGGTCGATATCGGCATTTGTTTTAAATAAGAAAGTGATGATACACCAGTTCCAAAGTCGTCTAATGCAACCGAGAAACCTTCTTTTCTAAGCGAACCTACTGCACGCATAGCTTCTTCCATGTTTTTTACAAAGCTATTCTCCGTTATTTCTAATTCTATTTGTGAGGGCTCCAGACCATACTCATCTAATTTTTGTGTTAATAACTTTAAAAGCAATGGAGAGGTGACATACTCACCTGGAATATTAATGGCCACCTGTTTAAAAGAAATGTTTTCTAGTTTCCAATTGGCTATTTGCTGACATACTCGACCTATTATCCAATCTGTCACTTTAACCATACGATCATATTCCTCTAAAATAGGAACAAACACAGCAGGTGATAGAAATCCATACTTCGGATGATTCCATCTTAATAATGCCTCAAGTCCTACCGTTTCATTCGGATTTAAACACACTTTCGGTTGGTACACCAGAAACAGCTCATCATCTTTCATCGCTCGATTAACGTCATCTGCTATTTCACGTTCAAATGTATACGTATGAATACTGGAATCATAGTAAACAATATCATGATTATATGTAATAGATGGGTAATTTAGAACCGCAAGTACATTTGTATATATATTTGGCGTATTTTCAAAGTGGTTTGCATCCGAGACAGCACAAACTCCATACAAGTAAACTTCGTGACCTTTCACAAGTATAGGCTTACGAAGAACCGTCGCTATTTCCTTCAATGAATCTCTTAACTGCTTGGCACTATCCCCATCCCTAGCAATGAGTGCAATTCGATGCCCTTCTATACGATAAATCTCGACCTTGGAGGGAGTTAACGTTTTGAAGATATATACTAACCTCCGAATCACTTCATCACCGAAAGCATAATTGAACTCTCTATTAATATGTTCCAAATCATGCATATGCCAAACAGCTAAAACTTTAGGGGAATGCAATTTTTTTTCAAATAAACGACGATTCGGTAATCGAGTAAATGAATCATAATAATTTGCACGATACTCGATAAAACGATCTATAAAACTGGATAGCAATAAAATACCTAATAGAATAGTCATTCCTAACGTGACAATAATCGCTAGTCCATACATCTCTGTCGAATGGGAATGCGATAAATTCATTTCATACCCTTTTGGGATATAAAAGTTTATAGCAGCCATTCCTGTGTAATGCATACTAGATATAGCTAAACCTATGATTAAAGATATTATTAATTGCACTTTATAATTCGTTTCGTATTTTTGTACTGTTGAAAAAATGTACACGGCAATAACGGAGACAACAATTGCTATACAAATAGAGGCTAAAAAAAGTATAGGGTTATATGTATGGACTACATCCATTTCCATCCCATACATTCCTAAATAGTGCATAGAAGAAATACCAGTCCCCATTGCTATTCCAGCAAAAAAATATGTCCATAAGTTTTGTCTCGGCAGGTTTGCCAAATAGAACGCTATAAATGAGGCTAACATCGCAGGTATGATTGAAATAACTGTAATGATATTGTTGTAACTCATACTTACAGGTAATGAAAAAGCACTCATTCCAACAAAATGCATGGACCATATACCAAATCCCAAGCAAAGAGAGGCTAAAAATAACCAAAAGTTCTTATGAAAAAAACTATTTTCACTTGCTCGTTTATTCAAAGACAGGGCTGTATAAGATGCCACTACCGCTATGATGATTGATAATATAACTATAATCAAGGAGTATTCTCCGTGAATTTCTACATTATTAATAGAACTTTCGTTATTAAAATTGAATATATTCTCCACCCCTGTCTATCTTTATTACTATACCATGACTTGATGAAGGCTAGAAATTAAGTAATTTTTCACTTATAAAAACACAGAAACTTGTTAAAGTTTCTGTGTCTCGTTTTGTTCGTCGGTACTCTCGCTGATTAAACTTGCTAATACGTGAACCCGCAGTATGATTCCCTTAATCGTTCGATCTTCATCTGTAACGACGATAGGATATTTCGAATCTAAGACAAATGGGATAATATCTTGGACATATTCGTCAGGACGTACAGTTTTCACTTCTGTAGACATGACTTCTTGTAATGTCTTCTTTTCTTTAAGACCATCAATTGCCTGGTCTACTGTTACAATTCCTTGAATTTGGCGTTTGCGGTCGGTAACAAATGCGCTGGAAATACCATTTTCCCTCATAACCTGGATAGCCACATTAAGACCATCCTTCAAGGAAACTAAACCGTATGGCTTGGACATAATATGCTCGGCCTGCAAAATTTTGGAACGATCAATATCACGGATAAATTCTGAAATGTAGTTGCTTGCCGGTTTCTCTAAAATTTCTTCTGGAGTACCGACTTGTTCTACTTTTCCATCCTTCATCACTGCTACACGATCACCAATTTTAAAAGCTTCATTTACATCATGTGTGATGAAAATAATTGTTTTTTGTAATTTATTTTGAATGTCCAGCAGCTCTAATTGCATTTCACGTCGTATTAAAGGATCGAGTGCACTAAACGGTTCATCCATTAGTAAAATATCCGGATCATTTGCGAGTGCTCTGGCAATCCCTACACGCTGGCGCATCCCACCAGATAATTCATCTGGATATTGATTTTCGTATCCTTTTAGCCCTACTGTTTCTAAATGCTTCCCGGCAATTTCACGACGCTCTGCTTTCGACATTCCTCTTATTTCCAAACCATATTCAATATTCTCTAATACGGTTCTATGACTGAATAAGCCAAAATGTTGAAATACCATCGCAATTTTTTTCTGACGGAAATATTTTAATTGGTTTTTATTATATCCAACTACATTTTCTCCATCGACATAAATAGCTCCAGACGTTGGTTTGTTCAGTAAATTTAAGCAACGGATTAAGGTCGATTTTCCACTCCCGGAAAGTCCCATGATGACGAAAGTTTCGCCTTCCATAATTTCCATAGAAGCATTATAAACACCCACGGTATGCCCCGTCTTTGCTAGAATCTCATCCTTTGGAACACCCTTTTCAACCATTGGAATGACTTTTTTAGGTCTTGGTCCAAAGATTTTAGAGACATTTTCCACTTTGAGTTTTACTGTCATGCTGCATCCCTCCTATGTTTCTGAAGGCGGTTTGCAATTCCACCGGTAATTCGATCAATAATAATTGCTAAAAATACGATACTTATTCCTGCTTCAAATCCAAGCGAAATATCGATTCGATTAATCGCATATAGTACACGTTCTCCAAGACCTTGGGCACCTACCATCGATCCAACAACTGCCATAGATAGCGCCATCATCGTCGTTTGGTTCACACCAGCCATAATAGTCGGTAATGCTTGAGGTAATTGTACTTTCATGAGCATTTGAGATGTGGAAGAACCAAATGATTGTGCGGATTCAACTACTTCTTTATCTACATTACGAATTCCTAGCTCGGTCAATCTAATAACGGGAGGAAGAGCGTATATGATAGTAGCAATTACTGCTGGAACGTTTCCTAGTGGGAAGAAGAAAATTACAGGTATCAAATAGACAAAGCTTGGCATTGTTTGCATCGCATCTAAAACTGGTCGCATAATTGTAGACAGCGTTTTACTAAATGCGGTCCCAACACCTAGTGGAATACCGATAACAAGTGAAAGTATTACGGATATTAATACAATCGAAATAGTGGTCATTGTTTCAGGCCACAGATCGAATGTGCCTATAAGAAATATAAAAGCTCCAAAAAGAAGCCCTCCATACAAATTAGTAAAATACCAACCTAATAGAAAAATAATAATGATAAAAATCCACCAAGGAATCGCTAGAAGACCAGCTTCTAGCCCCTTAATCATGGAAGAAGAAATAACAAAGATAAAATCAAAGAACGCATCAAAATTCATAGCTAAAAAATCTATGAAATTTTCTACTACATCCCCAATTGGAATTCGTACATCAGGAAATTCTGTCATACACTTTGGACTGTATCAAAAAAGAACAGTCTCCTTCACCTCACCTTTTTTGGGATAGATTACTTTAATCATGAATTAGTTTAAAGCTGCTTTCACTTTTTCTGCGGCTTCCTCAGACACCCATGTTGTCCAAAGGTCTTCATGCTCTTTCATCCACCATAGTGCGGCTTCATCTGGTTCTACTTCGTTTTCGTTCATATAAGCCAGTGCTTCTTCTGTTAATTCATTACTAGTTTCATATTTGCTTAAGAAATCCGTAACATCTTTTGCTTGTGTTGGTAAATCTTTATGAACAGCTATAACTACATCATTTGGAGGGAATTCCGTTCCTTTCGATTCTTCCCAAGTCGCTTCATCATATGGTGCATCCTCAAGCAATGTTAAATCATAGCTTGCAGTTACCCACGTGGGCGACCAGTAATACCCTACCCAAGGTTGTCCCTTTTTATATGCTCCCGCTAAGTCTGCTACAATTGCAGAGTCTGATCCTGGTGCTAAGTAATTGTATTTTGCATCAAGGCCATATGTTTCAAGTTTCGTCTCCAAGTGTTCACTTACTACCCAACTAGACGGTGCACCAATTATTCTTCCTTTGGTGCTATCTTCAGGATCTTGGAAAAGCTCTGGATACTTCTCAAGGTCTTGTACAGTTTTTAAATCAGGTGCAACTGCTTCAATTCCTCTTTCTGCATCTCCTTCTATCACATAAGTTGGAACATATAGTCCTTGCGAATTGTCATTGAAATTAGTTGCTAACTTCACAATTTTTCCACTATCAATTGCTTTTTCATAAACTTCCTTTGTATTATCTGTCCATATTTCCATATAAACATTGATGTCACCTTGTTCAAGTGATTGTAACGTAGCTGCTGTAGTTCCACTTGTAACTTCGGTTTTATAGCCATAACCCTCTTCAACTATTAGTTGGGCTATACTATTGTGGACACGAATGCTATCCCATCCTGCATCTGCAAATTTGATCACTTCAATACTGTCTTTGCTCGATTCACTACTGCATGCGCCCAATACTAAAAGTGTGCACATTGAAATAAACAACAATAATTTTCTCATCTTTTTTCCCCTTTTCTCTATTTAAATAAATTAGACATTTAGTCCTACCCTCCTATTACATACCCTTTTTTCTAAAGTTTAATCCTATTAATCTTTATGGGACTACACCACCAAAATTCCCATAATTTTTACATGTCTACTTTAAGGGTTTTTATGTTACTAGATTTTTTATTTAATTGAAGCAAATATCGACATTAAAATATGGGAGATTTTGAAGAAACTCGAATATTAATATCCCCACATCCTGTTAATTAATTATATATTTATGGTGTTTTTTATGTTTTTTTAACTTTAAGCAGGTACTTTGATCCGATCTTTGATTTATTGTTGAATTTTATAGTAATAAGAAGGAGAATCTGTGGTAATTTAATCTATAACTTTATTTGCGAAAAAAAAGAGTGGTCCTGGAATAATAGGACCACTCATAATTCCATGTGAAAATCATAGAAATTAGACAATTCGATTTTGAGGTTCTCTGCTTTCTAATACTGCTTCTATATCTTTTGCGTTCATTTGCATCATAGCAAGACGAGTTCGTATGCTAGCACTGCCGATATGAGGTGACATTGTTACATTAGGTAACGTAAGAAGTGGATGATCGATCGGAACAGGTTCCTGTTCAAATACATCCATTCCCGCAGCCCATATCTTTTTGGAAACAAGAGCATCATACAGAGCTTGTTCGTCTACGATGCCACCTCGGGCAACATTAATGATAGCTGCAGATTCCTTCATAAGATTCAGTTCTCGCTCACCTATTAGTCCCTTTGTTTCGGGAGTCAGCGGAGTTAACAGAATCACAAAGTCAGATTGCTTTAGCAATTCGTCTAATTCTGCATAAGTAAAGCCATACGTTTCTTCCGCATCTAGTTTTCTAGAGCGATTATGATATAACACATTCATGTCAAAGCCTTTCGCACGTCTTGCAACGGCTTCCCCTATCCGTCCCATCCCAACAATTCCGAGCGTTGCACCGAAAATATCCATTCCTGTATACTTCATTGGCGACCAGGAAGTCCAATTTCCTGAACGAATTTCTTGTTCAACTTCTGTTATTCTTCGAGCTGTAGCTAAAAGTAATGCAAATGTTAGGTCTGCAGTTGTCTCTGTCAGTACACCGGGAGTGTTTGTTACGACTATACCGTGTTCCTTTGCAGCTTCTATATCAATATTGTTAAAGCCTACTGCGAAATTACTAATCACTTTTAGATTAGGTAGACTTTCTATAAGTGCACGGTCGATATTGTCAGACAGCATTGTCCAAAGAGCATGTGCGTCCTTAGCATTTGTTTTTATTTCCTCATATGTCATTCCTTTTTCTTCACTATGCCACATTTGTACTTCAAATTTTTCTCTTAACGGTTCGACGATTTCTTCAGGTAATTTACGTGTTATGTATATTTTGTCCAAAATTTCTTCCTCCTTAAATTATTTATTCTGGTGTTTGTTTGGTGGATTCGGGTGATTCTCTCGCACATTCGGATGATTCTCAGCTAGATTTAGGTGATTCTCTCCAACTTTCCGGTGTTTCTCCCTATACAAATAGTTGGGTTAAATTAAGCATGGACGAAAGTACGAAATTTTGCAAACATATTTACAACTTCAAATAGCTACGTTATACTCTGAGCATATTAAAAAACTACATACCGTTTTGCGCACTAGGGGTGCCCACTTTGGCTGAGATGCGAGCTTTTTGCTCCGATCCCTTAAAACTCGATCAGGATAATACCTGCGTGAGGAAGTGCGGTGACTTCCCTAATATTATTGTATTGGATAAGTGGCTGCATCTTCACGGATGTGGTCTTTTTTTATGAAAAAATATAGGGAGGTTTTTTAAGTGGAATGTGGATTGAGCCCAATCATCGGATTTCGTTTTTCGCTACATCCAATGACAAATGATTTTATTAAGGTGATTAAAGGTGCCTTGAAGGAAACGGACACTTCGAATGTGTGGATGCATACGGATGATGTATCAACGGTCATTCGTGGGAAACAGGTACATGTGTTTAATGTGGCAAAAGCAATTACACTACATGCGGCTAAAACAGGAGAGCATATTGCTCTGTCTGGTACTTTTTCTGCTGGCTGCCCCGGTGATTCTGCAGGGGATGTGTATCTAGATAAGGGTGATTTAATTGCCAACATAGATACTACAAAGCAATATGTTTCCTCGCAATTTGCTCTCTATCCCATGAATAACCTGGATTATATGGACGTCATTTATCGTGAAGTGGATCGTGCTAAAGAACAGGGTGTATTCAATGAATCTATGCATTATGCAAGTGGCATTCACGGAGATATTCATGATGTGTTTGCATTTTACGAAGAATCATTCACGAACGCACGATCAGAAGAACATAAACATTTGGTTATGACCGTTTCTATGAGTATTAATAGTCCTTCTCACGGAGGTGTTTAAGATGCTGAAATCATGGAAGTTAAAAGAGATCGTACTTATGTCTTTGTTTTCGGTTGTCTTTGGGATTGTGTATCTACTGTTCCTGCATGTCGGTAATATTTGGGCTGGGTTTATTGGACCGATTGCTTATGAGTGGATTTTTGGTATTTGGTTTATCGTGTCTATAATTTGTATGTATATTATCCGAAAGCCCGGTGCTGCAGTTATTTCTGAAACAATTGCAGCTGCTATCGAGGTATTGTTAGGAAATGCTGTTGGTCCAAGATTGATACTTTCTGGTGTCATTCAAGGGTTAGGTGCAGAAGCAGTGTTTGCTGCGACTAGATATAAACGTTTTGATCTATGGATTCTAATACTAGCAGGTGTCGGATCTTCAGTATTTAGTTTTGCCTATGGGTATTTGTTAGGTGGATTCACAGTATTCAGTACCGGTTATGTTGCTTTAATGCTGGGCATTCGTATATTAAGTGGAGCACTCCTAGCCGGCGTTGGAGGTAAGGCTGTTGCCGATGGATTACTTGCAACAGGCTCGCTTCGCGGATATGCTATTGCACGTCCGAAAAAAGGTGATGCTCGTGCATAATGTCATCTCATTTGAACAGGTAAGCTTTCGGTATCCGGATGAAGAAAAGTGCATTCTAAATGACTTTTCATTTACCGTACAGAAAGGATCCAAGGTTGTGATTACTGGTCCGAGTGGTTGTGGGAAAACGACATTACTTTACTTGTGTAATCGATTATACCCGGATAATTGCGATGGTATCTTGGCAGGTAAGATTAAGCTTTTTGGGAAGGATAGTTCTTCGTTCATTCCCGGGGAAATAAATCAGCGAATTGCCACTGTTTTTCAGGATCCAGATGCGCAGTTTTGTATGCAAACTGTGGAAGAGGAGCTCGCTTTTACGTTAGAAAATTTACACGTGAAACGTGAAGAAATGGATAATCGAATAACCGAAGTGCTTGCACTAACTAATTTGAGTGAATTTCGATATTCTATTATTCAACAGCTCTCTGGTGGTCAAAAGCAACAAATAGCCACTGCTTGCGCACTTATAATGGAACCCGAGGTTTTGTTATTAGACGAGCCAATTTCCCATTTGGATCCTTATACTGCTAAGCATTATATTGAATGGCTAGATCAGCTACAACAAAAGCGTAAACTGACGATTGTTGCAATCGAACATCGTTTGGACTTATGGGGAGATTTTTTTGATAGAATTATTCCTTTGAATGAAAGCGAGGAAGTATCTGCGCTTTCAAAAAGAATGACTTCTATGCAGCCGGAGACTTCGTTTCAAGCAACTAAAATAGAAACAAAGAATTTTTTAAAACCTACCTCCTTTACATTACAGCGTGGAGAAATTGCAATCCTTGCTGGACCAAATGGTAGTGGTAAATCCACATTATTAAAAGCATTGTGTCAATTGATCCCTACTAGTGGCTTAGTAGAGCCGTCGTTTCTAGGGTATGTTCCGCAATCTCCCGAGTTTTTATTTTTAACGAAAACTGTGAAAGACGAAGTAGCATATGGCGGTGGATATGATGTGGATAACCTGATGGATCGATTAAAGCTAATGGACATTGCCCCCTCACATCCATTTTCTATTAGTCATGGTCAAAAGCGTAGAGTTGCCATTGCTGCAATGCTTTGTGACGGTAGAGAAGTAATTTTAATGGATGAACCTACCTCAGGTCAGGATGCTGTGGCATTGTCCGAGTTATTCCAATTGATTGATATGCGTGCTCAGGAAGGAACTACTTTTTTAATCGTCACACATGAAATGGAGTTTGCCTATTATTTAGCAGATTCGATTTTATTGATGGATGATGGTAGGCTAACCGGAAAGTTTCCAGCGAAGGATGTTTGGGAAAATGATCGGTTATTGCTTGATCATCATTTACTTCCTCCGAAAGGGCTGATGCTACGTGAGAAATCTTTTGCATAGGATGAATCCTTCGGTGAAGTTTGTCGTAATCACTCTCTGCATGTTCACGATGGCTTTTTTCTTTGATCCATGGACGCCACTTGTATTTTGGGTCGGAGTACTTTTGCTACAGCTGTTGTTCAGTCAAATTGACTGGAAAAAGTGGCTTTTGTTCATTCTTCCTTTTGTTATCATGGCTTTCGGTTATTTTTGGACGACACTTCTGTTTGCTAAAGAAACGACTGGTCCTATCATTTGGTCTTTCGGATCTATTAATGTGACAGAAATTCAGCTAGATCATGCACTTTCTTTAAGCTTTCGTGTTTTAGCTTTTTCTTCTCTATCTCTATTATTTGCGTTAACGACTAATCCCGATACTTTCATATTAAGTTTAATGCAACAATTAAAACTATCGCCTAAAATTGCATATGGTGTTTTAGTAGGCTTTCAGTTTTTACCCGTTATTAAAGATGAGTTTAAACAAATTCAGCAGGCACAACGGTTGAGAGGAGTTGTCCAAAAGAAAAATGCTTTCCAAAGGCTTCTTGCAACCCGTCTAGTGCTCATTCCCTTGCTTGCTGGAGCTGTTCGTAAAGCGGAGCGATCTGCATTTGCGATGGAAGCAAGAGGTTTTACAGGAGAACGAAGAAGTAGTTACTTGCATGTGATTACAGTTGGTAAAGTGGATGCTTTGCTAATAGTACTGTTTTTATTCGTGCTAGTTTTAAGCTGTACGAATTCCTTTTGGCTTGGTTAATATAGAGGTAGAGATTTTGATTTTAAACGAATATTGAGATGTAGTGCAGTACTAGGAAATGATTGAGAGAGGAAAGGAGCATACTTAGGTACGTGACTGACTGAACGAATGAAATTGACGACGTAATGTGCTGCAAATCGAGATTCGCAAAGGAGTGATGAAGATGCCATCAGTAGTATTACTTCGTGGGATCAATCTTGGAGCTAAAAATAAAGTAGACATGAAATCATTGAAGGCTCTTTTTATGGAGATGGGCTATGAAAATGTCCAAACCTATATTCAGACAGGAAACGTACTTGTAGAACAATCTGTTATTGATGCTGATGCCCCGTCGATTGAGGCTGCTCTCAGAGAATCGTATGGATTTGAAATACCTGTTGCAGTCCGCTCTAAAGAAGAGTTAGCGGAAATCGTACAACTTCCAATCTTTTCGAAAGAGCAAGTGTATGTGATGTTTTTGGTTCAGGAAATTTCTGAAGAACAACAAGAAATGCTTTCAAGCTTAATTGATGATGAGTTTGTTGTTTGGAATAAACAAAATGTGATTATTAACCTCTCTAAAAATTATCATCAAACGAAATTTACAAATGCATTTTTTGAGCGAAAGCTCGGTATTCCCTCCACAGCTCGGAATAAAAATACGGTTATCAAAATATTAGGAAAACTTTCATAAGAATTCCTTATACTTATTAATGACTTTTATAAATTATCCTTATCACTAGCTTTTTATTAAAATGTAAGTATAGGGAGGGATTAACGATGTCATTTGTATTTCAATCAATCGATCATGTTCAATTAGCTGCTCCAAAGGGTTCAGAGTCATCTGCAAGAACATTTTATGGGAAAATTTTAGGATTTACAGAAGTAGAAAAGCCAGAGCTTCTTAAAAAACGAGGTGGCGTTTGGTTTTCATTCGGCTCTTATCAAATCCATATAGGTATTGAAGAACCCTTTGCACCTGCAAAAAAAGCACATCCCGCATTTCAAATAGAAAATTTAGAGGCATTAAAGGCACATTTGTATAAAAGTGAAGTAAGTTTTGTAGTAGATACCGACCTGCCAGGAGCAGATCGAATATATGTACATGACCCATTTGGTAATCGTATCGAAATATTAGAGTGGAATTAATAAATATGCATGCTAAAAGACCGTATTCCATTACACAAAAATACGGCCTTTTTGTTGTTCATTTATGAATTTATCTATGCTAGTACATAATATGTTTCGCCAAGAACAGTTCCTGATTTAACTGCGTTTTCCGGGAAAGATTGTTGAACAACCCCCTCTACTTCCGCTTGTTCAATACCATAAATGGTTTCAATTTCTTTTGAGAATAATCGTCTTCCATCTGAAAGCAAAGTTGGTAATGCTGGAGCTTTATTTGCTTGTAGCAATTCTTCCTGTCCTAATGCTTGCATTAATCCATTTGTGTAATCTTCATAGCTACGTTGACCAACCAGTTTTACCCCCTTGTTTTCTTTGTTAACTATAATAATCGTTGGAAAACCACGAACACCAAAGCGTTGAGCAATCTCAAAGTCTTGTTGTAATAGGCGTTCTCCCTCTTCACTGTTCGCTTTTTCTACAATTTCTTTACCATCTAATCCTATTTCGTTAACGAGGCGCACTAATACTTCCTCGTCGGCAATATTCTCATTGAAGGCAAATACCGCTTCTCTTAATTTACGTAAAAAGATTTCAGCAGCGTCCGCCTTCACGGATTGTACGATCTTCCATACACGTGAAGGGGGGTAAGAAGAGTGCACTGGATTATCCAACCACAAAGAACCATCTATTGGCATACGGTAATGTTCGCCTACCTCTCGCCAGTGTCCTGCAACATCCTTCGGTCCACCAATTCCATTGCTAACATCGGCAAAACCATCCCACGTAGGCAGTAGTCCGCCCATCACTGTATGCATTTTAAACGTATCGCCGTAAGCTGCAGTAAATTTAGCTATTTCGGGTTCTAGAGCCCAACAATGCGAACAAATCGGATCACTAAAGAAGTATACCTCCACCTCTTTATTTGGACGGCTAAAGTCCATTAGACCTGTTTCATTATCTTCTGTAACTCCGCAAATACCTGTCTCTAAATCGCATGCCATTGGATTATTTTTCATTTGAATTCTCCTTTTCACTTTTTTTATAGTCGTATGCCCACTGTTGTACCGGGCGTAAAGCTTGCACTAATGCACTTCCTTGATCTGTTAAACGATATGAAATAGTAGTAGAGGGGGTTAGCGTTACCTCTTTGCTTACTAATCCATACTCCATAAGTTCTTGTAAACAGCTTGATAATGCCCGAGGAGTAATATTTGTTATACCTTTTTTCAATTCACTAAATGAGTACTCCATTTGTTCATTTGTTGATAAATAATGCAAAATAAAACCATTCCACTTTTTCCCTAATATTTGAAATGCAAACTCTAAATTGGGACAAATCGCCAAATAGATTGCTCCTTTCTATATTTCTGATATACTTATTATATCAAGTATAAAAAGTATATCAAGTGTTTTGTTCCATTAAAAAAATCCGGAAACTCACTAGTCAATTCCACATCTTTGTGTTAACCTATTTATTGAAATAGGTTAACACATTTGAAGGGGCTGTTTATTTTGAAAAAGGGTGATACTTATCAATACGTATTAGCAGCAATTGGTGCAGCAATTATTGCTATACTCGCACAGGTGACGATTCCTTTACCACTTGTACCAATCACAGGACAAACTTTTGCAATCGGTTTAGTTGTTACCATTTTAGGTATGAGATTAGGTGTATTATCGGTAATCGTATATATTTTAATCGGTGCAGTAGGGATGCCAGTATTCAGTGGTATGTCAGGCGGACTAGGAATTGTAGTAGGACCAACAGGTGGCTATATTGTTGGATTCTTGCCATCTGCAATTATTATGGGAATTTACATGAGAAAGTTTGGCATCACAATCTCACATGCGATTGCAGCAAACTTAATTGGTATGGTTGTTACATTGGTGTTCGGTACAGTTTGGTTAAAAATCATAGCTGACTTGACATGGACAGCAGCATTTATGGGTGGTGTGGCTCCATTTATTATCGTAGGAGTGATTAAAGCAGTACTAGCTGCATGGTTTGGTGTTGTCATACGACGTCGCTTAGAAACAGCACATTTGGTCGATGCAACTGTATAAATAAAATGAGGCTCATTGAAAACTTCATGGTTAGATGTTATATAAATCTTTCCAAAACAAAAACGCATGAATGGTTTACGACCATCCATGCGTTTTCCTTGTTATAGATCATCAAATCCATTATCAATTGCATTTACTTTTACGTATTGACGTGATTTTTGTTCAAAGAAATCTGTTTTTGTACCATCGATATTATCAGCATAGGCACGTATCCATTTCATTGGATTTTCTACATATTCCGGGTAGATTTCTTCCAGCCCAATAAGGCGAAGCATTTTATTGGCACGATATTTAATATACCCATGCATTTCATCTAATTCGATTCCCTCAATATCAGCTAGTACATACTCCGACCATTCTATTTCTAATTCTACGGATTCTTTAAATTGTTCGTATACCCATCCAATTAGTTCTTCGTTATTCAGCTCTGGGTTTTCAGAAAGAGTCGCTCTAAACAATTCCGATATAAATCTACCATGCTCTAGCTCGTCTCGATTAATATAGCTAATCATTGTAGAAGTCCCAACCATCTTGTTATAGCGAGCAAGATTATAGAAGTAGGCAAAGCCTGAATAGAAAAATAATCCTTCTAGCAAAGTTGTATACGTTAAGGTTTTTACTATATTCTCTGTCGTAGGATTTTCTACGAAATTATTATAATACTTAGCGATATTTTGATTGCGCTTGAGTAAAATTTCGTCTGTTCTCCCAAATTCGAATGACTTATTTTGCTGATCAAGTGATACTACTGAAGATAGTACATACGAATAGCTTTCATTATGTACCGCTTCCTGCTGTGCAATGACTGCCATAATGGATTGAACTGATGGGTCGGTTGCGTAAAGTGATAGTAAAAGTGCTGTACGTGTTTGTGGTGCATCTAATGTCGCAAGTAAGCCAATAATTTTTAAATAGGCATCCTGCTCCGATTGACTAAGGCTCGCGAACTGTTTAATATCATTGGACATATTAATTTCATCTGCCTGCCAATAGTTACCTAGCAAACGCTTGTACATCTTATGCCAGTGAGGATACGCAATATCGTTCCAGTTTAATATGCCGCTTGACTGACCGTTGAAAATTCCTGTCGATTTATTTGGATTTCTAGGTTCTAATGTTTTTGCTTTTTGCATGTTCCAAAACTCCTTCTAGCCATTTAGTTACTAGCTGCTCCTGGCTGCCTCTCGGTGATTGTTCTATTTTCAAACCCGGATAATCACAGTTATAAAAATTAACTAATTTGTCCACTGCTTTACAAAACAGCCCGTCTCCACCAAACTGCGTGTCACCAGAGCCAAATATATAAACATTATTTGGCTTGCCTCCAACCTCTTTTACAAAATCCTTCATTTCCTCCGGCGTACTTCCTTTATCCCAAGTAAAAGTTCCGAGAAAAATAAGGTCATATTCATATAAATTCGGAACCACTCCATAGCCGATGCTATACATATCTATATGGAAGTTGCGAGCTTCCAATCGCACTTTTAAAAGCTCCGCGATTTCTTCTGTGTTTCCGCTATAGCTTAAATAACAAATAATGGCCTTCATTAGCTGGAACATGACTCACAATCTATTAACTCTACGGAAGTAGAACGAACGTAATAAGTTGTTTTTAGCCCACTATTCCATGCGTCTAGGTGTAAATCTAATAATTCTTTAGCTTTAATCGTATTTTGCACATATAAATTTAACGATACACCTTGGTCGATATGACGCCCGCGTGCAGCGTTTTGTTTAAGTGTCCAGTGTTGATCAATGAAATACGCAGATTTGTAATACCACGTAGTTTCGGAATTTAAATCCGGTACTGTAACCGGAATTTTATAATCCTTCTTCTCTTCTGAGTAAGATTTTTGGAAAATAGGATCTATGCTTGCAGTACTTCCTGCTAAGATGGACGTCGATGAATTCGGAGCAACTGCCATTAAATAGCCGTTTCGTATTCCACTTTCGCTTACTTGCTCACGTAATTCATTCCACGATTCACTATCGTAATGACGTTTGTCAAAATAAACTCCTGTTTGCCAATCCGACCCTTCGAATAAAGGATATGCCCCTTTTTCCTCTGCAAGCTCTGCAGATGCTTTTATCGTCAAGTAAGCAATTTTTTCATATAACGTATCCGCAAGCTCCACTGCTTCATCCGATTCCCAGCGAATATTCTTCAGTGCAAGCAAATGATGCCAGCCAAATGTTCCTAGACCAATTCCTCTATACCTAGAATTTGTGCGCTGAGCTTGAGGAACTGGAATCATATTGAGGTCTATCACATTGTCGAGCATTCGAACCTGAATTTTTATTAGCTTTTCCAATGCATCTGCTGGAACTGCTTTCCCTAAATTTATAGAAGATAGATTACATACGACAAAGTCCCCTGGTTTCCGATGAGTGACAATGATATCGTCCTCCAGTTTAATCGATTCAAATGTGGTCGCACTTTGATTTTGGAAAATCTCTGTACAAAGGTTACTACTATAAATCATCCCAGCATGTTTGTTTGGATTGCTGCGATTGACCTCATCGCGGTAAAACATAAACGGCACACCTGTCTCAAGCTGAGAACGCATAATTCGCTTCATCAAGTCGATAGCAGGAACTGTTTCACGAGACAAACGGTGATCGCATACGCATTCTTCATATTTTTGGCGGAATGAACCATCTCCACGTTTTTCATCATAAAAATCTTCTAAAGAATAGCCTTTTAGCTGACGCACTTCATGCGGGTCAAATAAATACCATTCTTCTCTAGCATTTACCTTCTCCATAAATAAATCTGGCAAGCACACACCTGTAAAAATATCGTGCGCACGTAACCGATCATCCCCATTATTTAAACGTAGGTCTAAAAATGTAAAGATATCTTTATGCCACACATCTAAGTAAACAGCTACTGCTCCTTGTCGTTGCCCAAGCTGATCCACACTTACCGCCGTATTATTAAGTTGCTTAATCCAAGGAAGTACACCGCTTGAAGCTCCAACAAAACCTCTAATAGAAGACCCACGACTACGCACTTTGCCCATATAAACGCCAATACCGCCACCAAATTTTGAAAGGGTTGCTACGTCCGTATTGCTATCGTAGATTCCTTGAAGGCTGTCGTCTACCGTATCGATAAAACAGCTAGAAAGCTGTCCATGAGGCTTCCCTGCATTAGATAGTGTTGGTGTTGCTACCGTCATGTACAGACTGCTCATTGCCCAATAGGCTTCTTTTATTTTCTCTATACGATTTTCTTGCTCGTCTTTCATAAGAGTCATCGCAATTATTAACCAGCGCTCCTGAGGCAACTCGACAATTGTTTTATCAAAGTCCTTTGCTACATAGCGATCCAACAACGTCTTTACACCGATATAAGTAAATAAATAATCTCTTTCTTGTACGAGGATTTCTGATAGCTGTTCAAGTTCTGGTAGGGAATATGCTTCTTTAAGTCGTTTATCATAAATGCCTTTTTCACTTAAGAGATGTACATTTTTTGCAAATTTTGTGTATACCGCATCGGCAGTTGTTTTTCTTCGTTCAGCTACTTGTTCGTAAACTTCTGCTAGATGGATTCGTGCAGCTACAAAGGTCCAGTACGTTTCTTGCTCATCTAGAAAGCTTAAAGCTTCCAGTGACATTGACTTCGACCAAGCGGCTATTGTACCTTCGGGGTGCTTTTGTGTCCATCTTTCATGTGTTTTGATAAGCGGAGCAATTTTCTCTTCCCCAAATTCTTTGATTAGATTATGTAATACTTCTTGTTTCGTTGTGTTTGAGATGATTGTCATTTGAGTTCCTCCTATTTTTAAACGTGTATAACACAAAAAAGCGATGTCACAGCCATCTTCGGCTGAGCCATCGCTCAAGATTTAAAAAGTAGGAAACAACAAGACATATCAATCGTTCGAGATAGAGGCCTTCGCTCCCACCTCTCAACCCCCGAAGAAAGTGTTGCTTACCGATGAAGAGGCAGGTCTACTGGCTCGTGTTTCATTCTCCTGCTGACCTTCCCACGATTGCTCGCAGTGGCTATTTCAACAGTCGTCCACACTTACAGTTGCGGGGACAGCTTCGGCATCTTACCGAATTCCCTTTTAAACCATAAAGGTACCTCTTCATCGTTAACATACTATATATTGTGTTAAGTTCATTTATATAATCTAACATATTGTGTTTAAGTGAGCAATAGATAATGTAATTCTAAAAATAAAAATCTCTTGAAAACCCCATCTCCTACTATTTCCAAGTGACTAAAATAATATTATCTATTGTATTATCGCAGCCCTCTAGAACATATTCAGTTCTTTCCGTGGTTTCTACAATCTCTGCTGAAGTACAAGTTGCATTGCTAATGCTTCCCGCTCCAAATTTATCTCTTCGTGTGTCTGTTGTGGATTTTATGACTTCACCATCATATTCAAGATCATGAAGCATCGGATCACCTTCCTCCGTATACCTAACTACTCTAATACTATCATTATTGCCTTTTTCAACATTATTTAGAAACACTTCAAATCTCTCTTTATTTTTTATTTCACCATGCATATCTACAACATCCTCCGATGAAGGTGTATAGTCAGGAACATTTTTATGTTCCCCAATTGTATTAGCTGAGTTATCTTCATTTTGACAACCCCCAAATATGAGTTCAATAAATAAAATATAGAGTAAAAAGACCTTTTTCATGATGTACTCCCCCTTTTACAATTAGACGTCACTCTTCAAAAGGCGTTACATATTTATATTACTAACCTAAGAAGTAATTAGTAGTTTTTACACTCTATTAATATCCCATTTACTTAACAACTATATAATCATTTATGTACGTGATTGTGAAATATTCACCAAATTTTTTATCAAAATGAAGATGGAGGAATACACAATGAAACTAAACAAACAAGTAATGGGAGTAACTCTCGCAAGTGCTGTAGCTTTGGGATCATTAGGTTATTACGGCCAAAGTGACAAAGTTGAAGCTAAAAATGATTCCAAAAAAGACGCAAATGTTATCATGCTAGTAATGGATGGCACGAGTGCTGGTGCTACAAATTTAGCTAAATGGTACAAGGGTGAACCACTTGCATTAGATAGTATTATGACAGGCGGAGTAAGTACACACTCTGCAGAATCTGCTATTACCGATTCTGCCCCTGCTGGAACTGCATTAGCAACTGGAAACAAAACCAACGATAAATTTGTTGGTGTTTTACCTAAAGTAGTAAATACACCTGGTATTGACTCATCATTAGCAAATAATCCATATAAACCAGTAGCGAATGTCCTCGAAGGAGCTAAGCTTAATGGAAAAGCAACTGGATTAATAGCAACTTCTGAGATTCAGCACGCTACACCAGCTGCTTTTTCAGCACATGTAACACAGCGTAGTGAATACGATAATATTGCTGAACAACAAGTCTATCAAGGAATTGATGTCGTACTTGGTGGTGGACTGGAAGCACTTGTACCGGGCACTGCAGGAAATAACCGTGAGGATGGCGAAAATCTAGTAGAAGTTTTAAATGACAAAGGCTATGACATTGTGGAAGATAGAAATGAATTATTAAACACTAAATCTAGCAAGATATGGGGGTCATTTGCTCCAAATGCACTTGCATATGATATGGATCGTGAAAAAACAAAATCAGAAGAACCAACGCTCGCTGAAATGACTGACAAAGCGATTAAAACATTATCAAAGGATAAAGATGGCTTCTTCTTAATGGTAGAAGGAAGTAAAGTGGACTGGGCAGCTCATGCAAATGACCCAATTGGTATTATTAGTGATGTTTTGGCATTTGATGATGCAGTTAAAGAAGCACTAGAATTTGCTAAAAAGGACAAAAATACACTTGTTATTGCAGTTACCGATCATGGCAACAGCGGAATTACAATTGGTAATATAAACACATCTGGTACTTACTCTAATATTCCTGTTTCTGAATATATTAATCCTTTGAAAAAAGCATCCATGACTCTTGAAGGTGCTTTAAGTAAGTTAAAAGCTGATAAATCAAATCTATTAGAAGTAGCTACTCTATACGGTATTGACAAACCTACCGAAGCTGAAAAGACAGCTCTTAACGAATCAGAAAACCTAAGTAAAACATTTGTTCAATTATTATCAAACCGCGCAAACATCGGATTTTCAACCGGTGGGCATACAGGCGAGGATGTATTCTTATATTCTTACGGACCAAATAAACCCGTCGGCTTAATTGATAATACAGCCATTGCTCATACTATGGCTTCAACCATGGGATTCGATTTGAAAAAGTTAAGTGAAGAATTATATACGGAAGCTTCAGAAGCATTTAAATCAAATAAGGCAACAGTTAAGATTGATGAATCTGATAAACAAAATCCCGTACTTGTTGTAACAAAAGGAAAAAAAGTTGCCGAATTCCCTGTAAACAAAAATATTATTAAAGTTAACGGCAAAGTAATGGAACTAAAAAGTATAACTGTTCAAAGCAATGGTAAATTCTATGTTTCCAAAGAAGCAGTTCAACTTTTTGACAAAGCTAAATAAATTTATTTTTAAAAACCCCATTTATGGGGTTTTTTTTATGAAAGTATAAGTGCACTTAGAACTCAGTGCTTCTATTTTTTAAAAGAATAGGCTTTATTTAAACGATATCGCTGATTTCCCTTTCAGGCGTACGATGCCACTGCAATCAATAAAGCAAGCCGTACTTAACAATATGGTTTAGCACGGCCTATCTCTAAGATAAACAAAATAATTACTACACCACAGAAAATGAAAGAATAAATATAATATTAATTATCTTTTTTTATATCCTGAAAATAGCTATGACAATGCGAAACGAATGCCTCTGAAATTTTTGTCGGGTATGTATACCGATGCTTTAATAAGCCAATCGTACGTGTAAACTTCCCATTTTCAATTTTTAAGTGTTTTATTTTATCTTCATATAGATTTACAGATGTTTCAGGTGTAAACGCTGCCCCACGTCCATTTTTCACCATTTGCAAAATCGTTGTTGCTTCTTCTACTTCTACTTGATAAGTAGGTGTATAGCCTACTGATTTACAAAATTGATCCGTAAATTGACGAAAACTATACTGGTCTGTTAATCCTATAAATGATATATTCCCCAATTCCATCAAGTCAATTGTGCCTTTTTTTGCTTCTTTGTATGATTTTGGTACAGTTAAATAAATTTCTTCTTCAAATAATGGCACCCACTCGACATTCGAATGTTCTATTTTCTCTGTTGTAATACACAAATCATATTTGCCATTTTCAATAAACTGTTGCAAGTTTTCTTTCGATAACGGAACTTGTTGATATTTCACATGAGGATAATCATCAAAAAATAAATCAATGATATTTGTAAATGTATATGGAAGAGTTGTAACAATTGATAAATTACCATCTCCTTCACCTCGCCTCTCTTCCAATCCACGCTCTAAATTACGTATTACTGTGAAAACACGCTCTACTTCTTTATATAAAAACCTGCCATTTTCATTTAATGAAATGTTCTTACCATTACGGAAAAATAAGTCCATTTCTAGCTCTGCCTCGAGGTTTGTAATTGCCTTGCTTAACGCTGGCTGCGAAATCAAAAGGTCTTTTGCAGCTAATGACATATTTTCAAATTTTGCTGTTATATAAAAGTATTTTAACTTATTTAAGTCCATAATTAGCCTCACCTCTTATAACCTTAAGTTATATACAAATAATTAATAAGTATTTCACATTATATCAATACGAGTTTAAGATGTAAATTGTCACTGACATGTGAACATTTCATGAAACTTGTACAAGTGTGAATAAAATATGAACAAACTAAGAGGGAGATGTCATATATGAGATTAAAAGACAAAGTAGCTATCATTACAGGAGCAGCGTCAGGTATGGGGCAAGGAGAAGCTATCCGCTTTGCAAAAGAAGGCGCAAAAATAATTGTAGCTGACTTAAATTTAGAAGGTGCACAAGCCGTTGCGGAAGAAATTAAAGCGTTTGGTGGCGAAGCTATCGCTATATCAGTAAATGTTATGAAAACCGAAGATATTTTAAATTGCGTAAAAGTAACAGAAGAAACATTTGGTCCAGTTGATATATTAGTAAATAATGCAGGTGTATTCGACAAGTACGCGAAATCTTTAGATACAACATTAGATCAATGGAATTTCTTGATAAATATTAACTTAACAAGTGTTTTCGAATTTTCAAATGCTGTATTACCAAGCATGATCGAACGTGGTACTGGTTCAATCGTAAATATTGCTTCAGTTGCAGGTCTTGTTGCTGGTAAGGGTGGAGCAGCTTATACCGCTACGAAACATGCTGTAGTTGGATATACAAAACACTTATCTTCCGAATATGCTCGCTATGGCATTAAAATTAATGCCCTTTGCCCAGGTACAATTGAAACACCTTTAACTAAAGATGTTTTAGCAGATATTCCTAAAGATTTAGTACCAACTCGTACATTTGGACAAGTAGAACAAGTAGCAGATTTAGCAGTATTTTTAGCATCTGATGAAGCGAAATTCATGAATGGTGCAATTGTTCCAATTGATGGCGGATTTACAATTCAATAATTTCTGTAAAACTCTATTAACTTAAAAATAAAAAATGGAGAAGCAATAGTTAATGCTTCTCTATTTTATTGAGGTGAAAATATGAAAAAGCAAGGCAAAATACATTATGCTTGGTGGATTATGGTTGCGAGTGCTGCTATTTATGCCGCAAGCGTTGGTATTATCGTTAGCTGCGCACCGATTCTTTATCGTGCAGTAGCTGAAGACTTTAATGTGGGTGTTTCTGATATTAGTTTGTATACATCATTAATGTATTTAACGATTACTATTTTACTACCTTTTGCAGGAAAAATATTAAATAAATTTGATATACGTTATATTTTAACTATCGCCGGTATTCTTAACGCGTTAGCATTTGGATTAATGGGTACTTATGATTCTGTTTTTCCATTTTATATTTCGGGAATCGCATTAGGTATTGGTAGTACGTTCTTAATTTACGGTTCTATTCCATTAATCATGAACAACTGGTTTAAAGCAAAAGTTGGAACTTCATTAGGTATCGCTATGGCTTTTATGGGAGTTGGTGGTGCAATATTTGCTCAAGTTACAGGTGTCTTAATTAATTCCATTGGATGGCGTTCAACATATATAGTATTAGCTATTATTGTTGCAATATTAATCTTACCATTCTCTATTTTTGTCATTCGTTCAAAACCAGAACAACTAAATATGACTGCTTATGGTGCAGATGAAGTTGAAGTTAATGCTACTAAGGTAAAAAAAGCACCTGACACAGGAGTTTTAAAAGGAGTTGCGATGAAATCTCCTGCATTTTACTTAGTTATGTTATTTACTGGATTGTTTGGCCTGGCTTCAACGGTTAGTTTCCACGTACCAAACTTTGTGCAATCAGTAGGATTTACAGCTACGATGGCTGCTACTGGAGTAACTTTTGTAACGATTGGTCAAACAGCTGGTAAATTCTTACTTGGGGCAATTAATGATAAATTCGGCATAAAAGTAGCTCTATTTGCTGGAATTGGCGGTGGCTTGATTGGTGTAGTTGCATTACTTATTTCTGATTCATTCGGAATTGGTATGCTTTATGCTGGTGCATTATTGTTTGGTATTGGGTTCTCAGGTTCTACCTTACTCCCTCCAGTAGTAATCCGTGAAGTATTCGGCGGACGCGATTACGCATCAATTTATACAACAATTATGTCAGCTTCTACGTTAGGTGTAGCAGTAGGCACAACATTATTTAGTTATCTTTACGATTCGAGCGGTTCTTACTATACCGTTTTCATTATTGTGATTGTACTCTTTATAATTACTATTTCTTCTAGTTTATTCTCTTTAAACTGGAAGAAAAAATTAAATTACTAAACATTTAAACACCTACAAAGTTCTATAATTTTCATTTATTTTAATCATACCAATTTACCATGTATACTCAATCGTACAAAGGATTTGCTATCACAAAATAAAAAACAATAATTTTGACTAACCTTACGCAAGTTTAAGTGGAACATTTCCAATGTATCGCTGAAATTGCTTGAGTTTCAAACTTAGAACGAATTTCTTTGAAAAAAAAGCATTGCCGATAGGCAATGCTTTTTTCCCTATAGTTTTTGTATCACTGATAGGGATTACTTTATAAAATTGGCAATCTTTTTTAAAGAAATACGATAATCGCTAGAACTGCCGCTAAAACTAGGCGGTAAATAGCAAATGGCATTAATTTGATTCGAGAGATTAGCTTTAAGAAAAACTTGATGGAGATAAGGGCAAATACAAATGCACTAATAAACCCAACTACATAAAAGCCCATATCATTCATATTAATATGTTCCCAGTTTTTCAAAACAGATACCAGGCTTGCACCAGCCATAATTGGTACAGCCATTATAAATGTAAAATCTGCTGCTGTTTTATGGCTCATTCCGAATAATACACCACCAGAAATTGTCGCTCCTGAACGAGAGAATCCTGGCCATAACGATAGACATTGTACAAGTCCCACTTTAAATGCTTGTGCATATGTAATCTGGTCTAAACTAATTATTTTCGGATTTTTTGGTCCCAATTTATCCGCAATAATCATTAAAATAGACCCTGCTACTAGGCTATATATAACTGTTTCTACACCGAATAAATGATCGTCAATAAAGTCCTTAAACGCAAATCCCAAGATAACAGCAGGTAGCATTCCAACGATTACATGCAGTAAGTTGAACTGTTTACTCGACTGTTCACTTTCTATTTTATATAACCCTACTAAACTAAATAGGCGTTTCCACATCACAACAACTACCGCTAAAATCGAACCTAGTTGTACAACAATTTTAAACGTATTAGCAGAATACATTCCTAAAAATTCCTCTGTTTTCAACCACATATCATCCACGATAATCATATGTCCCGTAGATGATACCGGTGCGAACTCTGTCATTCCCTCTACAAATCCAAGTATAAGTGCCTTTAATAACTCTAAAATTTCCATATTATCTCCTTAATCTCGTTTTTTGAAATACCAAATAAGAAATGCAATACCACCAATAGCAATTAGTGCGTATACAATGTTGGAGTAAATATCCATATATCCAACAATTACATCCCAGTTATCTCCTACTGCGGCCCCCACCGAAACTAATACCGTATTCCATATCAATGTTCCAAGTGTCGTAAATAGAAGAAATAGTCCAAAATTCATTTTCGACATCCCGGCAGGAATCGAAATTAGACTTCTTACAAGTGGAATTAATCTTCCAAAAAACACTGCCCAGACCCCGTATTTATCGAACCAAGCGTCTGCTTTATGAATATCCTTGATCGTTAATCGTAGAAACTTGCCGTACTTTCCTATAATTTTCTCCAAACGCTCTACATCTAGTAGTTTACCGATACCGTATAAAATTGCAGCTCCAATAACAGAACCCGCTGTGGATGCAATGATAATACCGAGCTTCGTCATGCTAGTAGTAGTCGTCATATATCCTCCCAGTGTCAAAATCACTTCAGAAGGAATCGGTGGGAAAATATTTTCTGCCAAAATTAATAAAAATACTCCAAGATAACCAAACTGATTCATCCAGTCTGTAATCCATGCTTCCATTATACTTCCCCATCCTCTAACTTAATGTTTACTGACCATAGCTCCGATTGACTGCCTAACCTTATAGGTGGTCCCCAAAAGCCAAATCCCGAAGATACAATTGCATGTAAACTTCCTTTTTTCCTATACCCATAATCTAATTCAAAAATCCTTCTGGTCAATAAATGATTTGGCCACATTTGACCAAGATGTGTATGACCAGACACATGAAAATCTACCTTTTCCTTCTCAGGTACCAATAAATTAGAAGGTGTGTGATCCATTACAAACCACGGTAAATCCTTTTTTTCTGGTGCTAACTCGAATAATTGCTTTCGGTTTTTATTCGTTAAATCTTCACGACCTGTCAAATAGAACGAATCTGCCACTAAAATAGTTTCATCTAATAGCATGTGGACATTCGACGCTTCCATCTCTTCCACTAAAAGCGGAATTTGCTTTCCATAGTATTCATGATTTCCAAGCACCCCATATATACCATACGTAGACTGGAGCTGTTTCATCACTTCGGACATGCCTTTTTGAACAAACCAAATTGGATCATCATCTACCAAGTCTCCAACTAACAATACTAAATCTGGTTTTTCCGCATTTGCTTTTTTCACAAAGCGAGTTAAATGCGCCTTATTGGACAATAGACCAAGATGAAAATCAGATGCAACTACAACTTTTATAGATTTTAGTTTAGATTCGTTTTTTGGCAATACAATTGCAAGCTCTCGAACAACAGGTGTGTATGCATAATAGGTACCCATTATAAAAATAAGGAGAAAAGCTCCAGTAACTATCCAGCCGATTAGGTTTAAATGTGTTGGAAAAATCCATGTGAATATTGCCGCTAGAGGAAAAAGGAGAATGCCATACTCCATTACGACCATCCAATAAGAGCCTATCACACTAAAAATCCGTAGCTTGTGACTTACTTTCCCAATGATATACCCAAAAGTAATTAGTCCCCAAACAATACCGAACAACCAATTATTTATAGGAAAGTAAAGCTCTAACCAAGTGGCAACACTCCAGCCAAAGTAAAATACAATTGCAGAATATATGAGGATGGCTACTGCAGCTCCAGCGATTCTTTTCATGTATCATTTCTCCAATGTATGTATTTTTAAATATACTTTTTTGCAACTACACTGATTTCTAAAAGGACAATTCTACGCTTTTTCATTAGTATAGCATGACTTAAGATATTTCAAAAATCGTTGCTTGCACAAGGGTTTGACTATAAATTATGAAAATCATCCTTTGCACTTCTGGCAAATAAATCACGCAAAAAAACCATATCTCCTTGGGGTAAATTTTACGTAGTAACTATAAGTCTAATTTTCCGCTTGTCCAAGTTCTTAGTACTCCTAAGTCTCTAGACCGATAGGAAAATCATTTCTAAGCCCGTTTGGATATGTTTCTAGAATTGTTAAGCTTGTAATACAAACGAGAGGAGGAACAAATATATGAAAAAATTTGGTTTATTAACGTTAGGAATTATCGCAGGGATTGTAGCTCTAGCTAACTTAGGTTCGCTTTTAGCTCTTGGGATCTCCGCGGCAATCGTTTTTGCAGGAGTACATTTTTACTTGAAGAGTGATTCAACCTTTTTAAAAATCTTTTGGGCAAGCGTAGGAATCGTTGGTTTAATCAGTGCGGTTGTAAACGTACCTGGATTCTTCGCTATCTTGGCAATACTAGCAGTTTGGTATGTAGTGAAAAAATGGAACAACGAAGCAGTAAGCTTTTCATCACCAATCGTTAAAACAGATGACCCTTTTGTAAACTTTGAAAAACAATGGAATGAGCTTTCAAAATAAGGAGGAAACGAAAATGACATCACTATTAAACAGATTAAAGTACTCAATAGAAGCAGACTTACACAAGCTTTTTGACAGAAAAGAAGAGAAAAATCCAATTGCAATGCTAAACCAATATATTCGGGAAGCAGAAAGACAAACAGAGCAAACCGGCAAATGGTTAGAGCGTCAAGGGAATTTGAAACAAGAACTAGAAAAAGAACTTGCTGAAACAAAGCAAATGGTGGAAAAGCGTAGAGCCCAAGTAGAGCTTGCAACTGCAAGTGGCGAGGAGGACTTAGCTGCATTTGCTTTAGCAGAAGTTAACGCATATGAGGAACGTGCCATTGTATTACAAAACAGCATACACCAAACAACAGAAGAGCTTTTCGGGTTAGAGCGTAAATACGAAGAGATGAAACATAAAATCAAAGACATGAAGGTTCGTCAATTGCAATTGATGGGGAAAGAAAATGTTACTCGCGCACATCACCAAATGGACCGCATTCTACAGCCAGAGCAAAAAGAAAAGAGTTTCGGCACTTTCCAAGACATGGAGCAATACATTGAACGCCTTGGACAAAAGATTGAAAAAGAGCATGAAATCACTTCTATGGAACAACGTTTAGAAATGTTAGAAAAAAACGCACAAACTAAAGAAGAAATTGTGTAAACTATAAGAAAGGCGCAAGACGCCACAATGCTGCGCAAAACACTGAAAGACTTGAAGTAAAGACGTCCTTTGCCTTTTAGCAAGCCTGAAGTGATCGAGCAGCTGGCGTCTGGAGCATACCAATAGAAGAGATTAGAAGCTCAATTAGAGGGGAAGGCACTCGCCTTCTCCTTACTAATCTTTATCCCGGTTTAACAGGTTGATCACTCGGGCATTGCCGCAAGACGCGGCTTTATTTACCAGAGTTCAATTTTTCTATCAGCAAGAGGTAAAGAAACCCCCGCTGATGGAAGTTTCACCTTATGCGAAGAAGGAGGAATACTCGTTATGAAAGAAAACCAGACAAACAGATTAGCATTTATACTCATTTGTTTTGTTTTCCTTATGTTCATAGAGGCTACAATTTTTGGAAACGGCAGTATTGTATTAGTTCTTCTTGGCATCGGGATGATGTATTTTAGCATGCGAAAACGTAATCGCTTTTTATTTTGGACTGGATTTACTCTTTTAATCATTGCAGTTTTTTCGATGTGGAGCTTGCGGCTTCTACTACTCGCTATTATGGGTTATATCCTATATAAGCTTTGGAAAAATGAACCTATTCAAAAAATGGTACGTCCATTTGACACCGTATATAAAGAAACTCCGAATAGTATTATTCAAAATAAGTTATTTTCTTCTCAAACGACTCCATTTAATTCGTATGAGTGGCAGGATGTTCATGTGCAAAGCTTTTATGGAGAACAAGTTATTGATGTAACACAAACAGTATTGCCAAAGGGCACTTCTTTCATTTCCATTCGTCAGTCCCTTGGGAAAGTGACCATCTATGTACCATACGAAATTCCGGTAAGGCTACATTACGCAACTATTATTGGAGAGGCAAACATCTTTAGTCGCGGAGTACAGCGGTTATGGAATCAGTCCGTGCTTGTGAAAGATGGTTATTTAGAGGATGTTACGTATGCATCAGAATTAGTTATTACTGTATCCACATGGATTGGGGATATTGAGGTGATTCGCAAATGAAAATTATTGTGGGGCAAGGACTCTCTATTTTCATCATTTTATTGTCACTAGCAGCACTCTTGCTGTATGTATTATGGGATTGGCCAAATGAAGATGCTTGGTGGTCCTTACTAGAATTGAAATACGCAGAGGTTCCCTTTGGAGCTTGGATTATTATCATTCTTGCCATTATGAGCTTTAGTTTTTCATTGAATACACTACAAAAGGTTCGTGATCAGGAAAAAAAGATTGATACTAGCCTACGCCCTTTGCTAGCAGCGGAAACATTCGTACCAGCGAAGAAAAAGTATACTTACTCAAAGCGATTACATGTAACAACAACTCAGTTAGAGCAACTGATCATGACTCAACGTAAGACTTTACAACGCATTACCAATGAAAAAGCGGAGGCTCAAAATAAGCTTATTCAGGAACAAATCATACAAGAAAGACAACGACTAGCTAGAGAGCTGCACGATTCTGTCTCCCAGCAATTGTTTGCTGCATCTATGCTTCTATCAGCTATGGTAGAAATAGAAGAATCACAGCATGAAAAAGCCCCAAAAACATTGTTACAAACCGAAAAAATTGTACAACAGGCTCAATTAGAAATGCGAGCATTATTACTACATCTTCGTCCGGCAGCGCTTCATGATAAAACGTTAAAAGAAGGTTTAGAAGAGTTGCTAATGGAATTACAGGAAAAGGTATTTTTCACAATTCGTTATCGCTTAGAAGACGTTCCTTTGTCTAAAGGGGCCGAGGATCATTTATTCCGAATCGCACAGGAAACGTTGTCCAATACACTGCGACATGCAAACGCTACTGAAGTCGATATATTATTCGTCGAACGAGATAATCTTGCTATTTTCCGAGTTCAGGATAACGGTGTCGGATTTGAACAGGTTGATTCTAAAAATGGCTCTTATGGGTTGCAAAGTGTACAGGAACGAGCAGTTGAAATCGGCGCAACATGTAAGATTGTTTCCGTTCCTTCTCAAGGTACAATTGTAGAAGTGAAGCTGCCGATCGAGAATAAAAGCATTGAAACAATCCAGTTAGAGATAGGAGAGCGAGAGAATGATTCGAATCTTATTAGCGGATGATCACGAAATGGTCCGCATCGGCGTTTCCGCGTACTTGCAGGCGCAGCCGGATATGGAAGTAGTTGCAGAAGCCATTAATGGAAAAGAAGCGGTGGATATGGCGCTTAAGCACAAACCAGATATTATTTTAATGGATATGGTTATGCCCATTATGAATGGTGCAGAGGCAACACGCGAAATTGTTCAACAATGGCCAGAAGCAAAAGTAATGATTGTCACAAGCTTTATCGATGACGACAAAGTATATCCAGCACTAGAAGCGGGGGCTATCAGTTATTTGTTAAAAACGTCAAAAGCCTCTCATATTGCAGACTCTATACGCAAAACGTTAAATGGAGATGCGGTATTAGAACCTGAAGTAACCAATAAAATGATGAAACGTATGCGTCAAGGCTCGGATCATGCTCTCCATGAGGATTTAACGGACCGAGAGCATGAAGTACTTTTACTCATGGCAGAAGGCAAAACAAATCAAGATATAGCAGACACTCTTTTTATAGCATTGAAAACAGCTAAAACACATGTCAGCAATATTTTATCGAAACTGGAGGTTAGTGACCGTACACAAGCGGTTATCTATGCTTTTGAACATAAATTGGTCCCCACAAAAAAATAACTTATTCACTTCCGTCAACATATACTATATGAAAAGCGCAAGTGTCTATGTTAGCCCGGACAACGTTCTTCTGCAACGAGCTTTGCACTGGCACTGGAGCTGGACAATAAAGATAAAAAGATAGCATAAAGGATGATACTGCGCATGAACCCGCTAGACCAAAACGAGCCGGAGAATGAGCAAAAGACTAACCTTGCTGAAAAGGTTGGATTTTTAGGTAGTGTTGTTGTAACAATCGGATACATTATTGAAACCATTGGTGAAGGCATCGCCCTTTCCGAGCTAGCTCAGGAAGAAAAAAATGTGGAACAAACAAAACAAGTAAATCAGCAGCAATTATCAGATATACAGCATAAATTGGATTATTTAATAAAAGAAATAGACATGATGAAAAAAAAGGATGGCCATTTTAGAAAATGGTGATTCCTTTTTTGTTTGTGTATTTTAAAGCTGATGGTTGATTATTTACCTGTGTTTTTTATTAGTGCACCCGTTCGTAAAATTAGCATATTAGATTTCTATACTACTTTTTTCCCAATCCAATGAGCAAGCAATGCAACCGGGATAATTAAGAGACAAAAAGGTAAGCACAGAAAAATAATTTTCCATGTAATTACTTCATTTACTAATAATGATTGAAATAAAACTAAACTGTATGGAATGATAACAATTAACGAAGTAAATGCACCAGGCGTAACGGAACGAAGAATGATAGATTGACCTATATGAGTGAAAGCGTGGAGAAAAAAAACCAATGTAATAATGGTAAATATATAAATATTACCATGTAATCCTTGAATCATATATTGATTTGCCATAACAGTTGCAATACTTACGAATAGAAATATAACTAATACGGCAACGGCAAACTGGGCTGTTGACATAGAAAATTGTTTAATGACTCTATCCGCAATTTTTTTGGGCAATATGTCGTATATCAAAGTTGAATTTCTCTCCATCCACCTCTCAACCATAATTATTTCTTCAAAATCATGAAGGATAAACATAATCGGAAATAACCAGATAAGTGTTTGAACATTAAGCCACTGCTCCATAATCCTCATCCTTTCTATAAAACTTCTCTTATTTTCTGTTAAATTTAATTGGCATTCTTTCTTCTACTAAACTGCTGTAAGAAAAAATGCTTTACTCCTTCTTGAAGTAAAGCACCTGTAGCTTAATAAGAACAGCAACGCTTATTAAAAAACGCACTCGAATGCTGAAGATAACAATTAACAAACTTATTAAAAAACCCCCTTAAATTGTTACCTCATCAAAAGGTATTGCTTTACCATCCACCTGAACTTCTATTACTTCCTGATTTGAATCAGTTGTTAAATAATTACTGTATTACCTTGTGCTCTAAGCACCTCATTAGTTGAAGAAGAATAGTCTGTTTTTACATTGTATTTAATGTTCAAAACTGTTTATGTAAAAAAATCATTCCCTCTCTTTTTCCTTTCTTTTCTGCGATTCTATGTGAATAACAAGATAAGTAACCCCTAATAGCCCTACTATCCCAAAAATTATTGCTATAAAATCTTGCTTTGAATATGTAAAGTTAATAAAACCAATAATCAAATTGATAATTACAAAGATAAGTAATAGCCAATGTATATTTTTAGATAAAAATCTCTTCATCATTTTCTCCTTTACTTTCTTTAATGTGTTATTGAAACATCCTACTGTGGAAGAAGTTTAAGTGTAACATTTCACAATGGATTTCTATGATCTACTTATTGTATTGGATAAATAAATAGACCACCGAAAAAAGATGGTCTTGTTCTGCTAAAGCAACCCGTTAGTTTAAGCACCTTGAGCTATAGATTTTTTAATCGAAAGATTGTAGCTTTAAAACTTCAAATTTAAACATCTTTATTAATATTGGACAATATGTACAATCTCTTTTCACTTTGAAATCATAAGTTATTAATGCAAGGCTAAATTTACAATAAAATGAAAGGAGGTCTTGAGAATGAAAAATGATTGTAATAAATGTGATAAGCCGAATAAACATCACGAGAAAGATTCCAATAGCTGTAGAGGTTGTATTTGTGATCAGTTAAGAAGATTACAAGTACAGACTGAAGTCGATGTGTTCTTATCAAGCGGTATTGTGTTAGAAGATGTTGTTTTTATTAACTTAGACCAGAATAATTGCTGTGCATTCTTTAATGATCCAACAACAGAACCAGGTTCAACACTTATCGTAGACTGCCAATTTATTCAAGCTCTTCGAATAGAAGCAGACTGAGTTTTGACAAGCGGAAAGCCCTGAGAATGTTTTCACTCAATTTGAACAGTTTAAATTGATAATTAAGGAGATACAAAAATAGCCTTGTTAAATTACTTTTAACAAGGCTATTTTGACTATCTTGTTTCACTAAAGCACCGGTTTAACTGAAGAAATTACATTTTTATTTTGTTATAAGGAGGACAATACTAAGTTCTTCCTATTATTTAGGAAGATTTAGTTGCCACGAAACTCCGAAGCGGTCATTTAGCCAACCGAACTTTTTACTGAAACCATAATCACCTAAAGGCATGAGTGCTTGTCCACCTTCGTTGAGTTTATGATAAAGATTGTCAAGTTCCTCTTCAGTCTCACAAGTAACAAAGATTGAGAAAGAAGGAGTGAAAGAAAATTGATGCTTCACGTTACTGTCAATACACATAAATTCTTGCCCTTTTAAAGTAAAAGTAGCCTGCATTACAGTTCCTTCTTTTCCAGATTCATTAGGTCCGTATCGAACAATACTTGTAATTTGAGAATCTTCAATGAGGGATGTGTAATAATTCATCGCCTCTTCTGCATTGTCATCTTGAAACATTAAGAATGATGCTACCTTCTCCATTATAAATCTACTCCTTTTCATATCTATCTCTAAAGTATAATACAATTCTTATAAAAATATCCATGCTTCAACTAACTAGCTAATAGGATATATACTATTTTGCACATGCCAAATAACCCTTCAAAATCCCTTGGAAGGTTAAACATGACCTGTCGCTTATTATTTCTGCGGATCACAGGTGTAATACCGAAACACTTTTTGGACTATGAAAAACTACTTTTTTTAGATTTAAACCTATTTAAAACCAAATATTATTACATAAAATATTTAATCCACTTATAATAAAGGAAACCACTAAAAATAATTATTCATTTCTTCACTTTAAAAATTTAGTAAAGAAGAAGGAGATAGGTATATGAGTAATAAGATTAAAATAGGCATAGTTGGATATGGCAATCTCGGGAAAGGTGCAACTGAAGCTATTAAACAAACTCAGGACATGGAGTTAGTAGCAATTTTCACTAGAAGAGATCCTAAAGACTTAAATCTTGATGACCC
Source organism: Psychrobacillus sp. NPDC096623 (assembly GCF_044762655.1). Classification (NCBI taxonomy): domain Bacteria; kingdom Bacillati; phylum Bacillota; class Bacilli; order Caryophanales; family Bacillaceae; genus Psychrobacillus; species Psychrobacillus sp. NPDC096623. Next base: position 109,216 of record NZ_JBIWER010000002.1, on the reverse strand, counting down.
CAATATAAAAACTGTAAATATTTCAAATGCGATTGATTACAAAAATGAAATTGATGTGATGTTACTTTGTGGTGGTTCAGCAAAAGATTTACCTGAACAAACTCCTTACTTTGCAAGCATGTTCAACACTGTTGATAGTTTTGATACGCATGCAAAAATTCCTGAGTTTTATCAATCTGTAAATGATGCTGCAACAAAAAATAATACAACGGCAATTATCTCAGTAGGATGGGATCCAGGCTTATTCTCCATCAACCGTGTGATGGCAGATGCAATTTTACCGAATGGTGAAAACTATACTTTCTGGGGTAAAGGACTGAGCCAAGGACACTCGGATGCAGTAAGAAGAGTAAATGGTGTAAAAAATGGTGTACAATATACAATTCCAGCTGCAGACGCAATCGAAAAAGTTCGTAGTGGTGCAAACCCTGAACTAACAACTGCCGAAAAGCACGCCCGTGTTTGCTATATCGTTGCTGAAGAAGGCGCAGACAAAGCAGCAATCGAGAATGAAATCAAAACAATGCCAAACTACTTCGCTGATTATGATACAGAAGTCAATTTTATCTCAGAAGAAGAATTAAAACGCGACCACTCCAAATCACCACATGGAGGATTTGTCATCCGAGGTGGCAATACGGGAGCTGGCAACAAGCAAATTTACGAATTCTCCCTTAAACTAAACAGCAATCCTGAATTTACTGCAAGCGTATTAGTAGCCTATGCGAGAGCAGCTTACCGATTAAATGATGAAAAACAGTATGGTGCGAAAACAGTTTTTGATGTCGCACCTAGTTATATTTCACCAAGATCATCAGAAGAATTAAGAAGAGATTTTTTATAAGAAATGATTGTTAAAACAACTCCCTTTTTGATAAAGGAGTTGTTTTTTATTTCTTACTCCTTTGGCATCTTGCTCATATCCATATACAACACATTCCAGCGATGACCATCTAAATCAGTAAAACCGCAGCCGTACATCCAACCTTGGTTCTCCGAAGGCTCACCAAAAATTGTACCTCCAGCCTTTACTGCCCTCTTCGCTATTTCATCTACTTCTTCTTTGCTCTCGGCATCAATGGAAAATAATACTTCAGTAGCTTGTTTTGTATCGACAATTTCATGTTTGGTAAAATTTTTGAACGTAGAAACAGGAAAAAGCATTACGTTAGCATTATTATCTCCGATGATTAATTGCACTTGATCGCTATTGCCAGGTGGTGTATTAGTCGAAAATCCAAGTTTGCTATAAAACTCTTTTGATTTATTTGTATCTTGAACTGGCAAATTGATCCAAAAATTTTTTGTCATAGTTAATTCTCCTTCAATTTATACTTCTTATTTATACAGCCTAGTTTTTACATCATTTGTTTAATTCGCTAAGCTGCCGCAACCAATTCTCTACTTCTTCATTTGTATTAAAGTAACGCACTTTCGTACCAAAGACTTCAAATTTTTTTAGGAATAATGGTTTCATTTGTTCTTCAAAGTATGTATTCCACTGAAACATCTTCCGGAATATAGTAAAGGTCGGTTTATAGTTTACCTTTTCTATTTTTAGAAGCTGACGAAGGTATCTCCTAATTATGCGCCATGTTCTTTTATTCACAGGGATATCTAAGAATATAATTTGGTTGGCAGATAGTAATGCCTCGTCTGTCCAATCGATGTGTACACCTTCTATGACCCACTCTTCTAGTTTTACTGCATCGTTAAATAATTGGTTTCTAACATCTATTTCATTTCGAATATCACCTGCTGGCTTATGGTTCCATACAAAATTATCCGTTTCAAAATGTGGTATTTGAAGTTTGGTGGCAACTTTACGAGCGAGTGTAGTTTTACCACTCCCCACGGAGCCTACAATATAAATTTTCATCATTACTCACTTGTAGCACGATTCAAAGCGTGAATAATTCCTGCATGCACCCCTTCATGCCAAATCATGAATTGTACCAGTGCTTCGACTGTCTTCATTTCATGTAGGTTGCCTATGGCCATAGACTCAATTAGAGTATTTGATAAATTGTTATCCAGCGCTGTTATTATTCGTTCCGTTTGTTTCTTTAAAGCACTGACTAATTCTTCTGAAGTTGGAGGCTCCAGATTCCAATCACTTGGTTTTGTACCAGGAACAAATAGGGGAACCCATTCTGGATGTACAATTTCATAAGGAGGAATTGCCTTTTGCGTAAATACCTCTGCATTCACATATACATGGCCTACGTTCCAGCGAATTGTATTATTGAAACCAGGTGGCTGGATATCCCATGAAGTTTCTTTTACCTGGTTAATTCTCCCTAATGTGTAGATTCTTGCAAAGTTTAACTGGTTCAATGTTTCCAAATCCTCATCCCCTTTGTACTTGTTATATATTTATAAAAATTGTATTTTCGATGAAAAGGAGGAATGTATCATCGATATACCACGCAAACCACCAAAATCGATTTTAATCTACAAGCGAATTCTGCAACGTTTACCTACCTATCACCCTACGTATCTAGAAATAGAGAAACGAATAAAAGCAACTGAAGCAGGGTTTCTCGGAGAAAGCTATGTGGACAACTTTCTTAAGCAGGTGCACTTCCCTAAAAACTATGCCATTCTCAAAGATATTCACATCCCGCTTGACTCCAATAGCTATCTCCAAATAGATACACTTATTCTTACCAAAAAATATTTAGCACTCTTAGAAATAAAAAATATCCGAGGTAAAATTTCCTTTCAAAAGAACCCCGACCAATTGATCCGAGAATTCGAAGGTGAAATTACATCCTTTAAATGCCCCGAGCAGCGAGTAACTCGTCAAACGAAAAAACTTCAATCATTACTACAGGTATTAAAAATAAATCTCCCTATAAAAAAACTCATTGTTATTGCTTATAGCAACACGCATGTTGTACTTCCTCCAAAATATACCACAATTGTTATGGGTTGTGACATCTCTTTCTATATAGATAATTACAATCAAATGCCCGATGTTATATCGACTGCAAAATTTAGTCAATTACTCACTCTACTTTTATCCAGATCATTTGATTTTGTCCCTAATCCAATAGCACAAATATTTCACGTGAACCTTTCTGAAGTAATAACTGGTTTGATTTGTCCCACTTGCCGGAAGAGAATGAGTGGTCAGACAAGGTGTCGCATCTGCAACACACCAAAACTTGTTATGCAGCAGCAAGCAGTAGAAGATTGGTTTTATCTTATGAAAAATAGCATAAGCAACAAAGAATGTGTCTATTTCCTCGAATTAAAGGACAAGTATGCCGGAAATTATTTGTTGAATAAACTTTCACTTCAGCCTGTGAACAAATATAAAGCACGACATTATGTTTTACAGCGTGACCGCTAATCTTGGCGGTCTTTTTTGATGCGTTTTTTTGCTATTCCAACTACGAGGCTCATTATTCCAACTAAACCTCGCCAGATTCCAACTACACCCTTCGTTTTTCCAACTCCCTCCCTTAAAATTCCAACTAACACAAATTCTACGTCTAAAAGAGAAGTTTCTCACCTGGATTTCTCCGATTACTATCAATTCGGTTAATTTTTCATGGATTTTTTTTACTATTCCAACTAGTGGGGGTATTATTCCAACTAAATCTCCCCAGATTCCAACTACGCCTTCAATTATTCCAACTAAACTCCCTAAAATTCCAACTAACGTAATTCTCCACAAAAAAAGAGAAACCCCCAACAGGATTTCTCTCTTTTTTATACGATTACTGCAATTTTCACGGTTACTTTGAACAAATCTCCGTCTACTTCCATTCGCAAGCTGCCTCCGTGTAAATCTACGATAGATTGTGCGATGGCAAGGCCTAGTCCGGAACCTTCTGTATGACGAGATGTGTCAGCTCGTTTGAATCGCTCCGTTAATTCATTTACATCGTTTCCTAGCTCATACTTCGCTATATTTTTGATGATGAAAACAGCTTCCCCGTCGATTTGATCCAAATTGAGATACACGCGAGTATTAGGTAGGGCATACTTTAGCGTATTGATGATCAGGTTATCGAGAACTCTCCACCACTTTTGCCCATCTACATAGGACATGATTGGTTTTGTGCCAATGGCTACCCGATACTCTAGCCCGGATTTATCAATGTCTTCCTGGTGTTCAGCGATTGCTTGCTGCAGTAGCTGGGTTAAATCCACTTTTCTTTTATCTAACTCGATATTTCCCGTCGCCATTTTAGATACTTCAAACAGGTCCTCGATGAGCGTTTTCAGACGCATCGATTTTTTATCTAAAATCGCAATATAGGATGCTCTTTCTTCATCTGTAATACTTGGATTTTTCAACAAATCGGTGTACGTTATGATAGATGTTAACGGTGTACGCAAATCATGACTAACATTTGTGATAAGCTCCGTTTTCAAGCGTTCACTTTTTGCTTGCTCGGAATGGGATGACTTTATGCGATCACGAAGTCCATTTAAGCTAGCCGCATGCTCAGCAATTGGTGACTTCCCTCTCACTTCGACTTCGTTTCCAATCACACCTCTTGCCATTTCCTCGGTTTTTACCATAATTCGGTTCAGATATGACATTCTGGACAATAAAAACATGAGTACTGGAATGCCGATTAAAATCGTTGCGGGAACCCAGACGATAATAGCATATGGTTGAACAAGTGTTAGCAAAGTACCAAATCCCCAGAAGAATATGACAATAAGCATGATTAACGTTTGAACTCCAATAGTGCGTTTTAAGAAAAAGCCTTCTAATGAGTTATACCAACTATACAAAAGCGTATTCTTCCAATCAAAGCTTCCAAATCCACCTTTTAACCATTCCCACTGATAAAATACAAAAGTGGCTGCAAGAAGTGCAATGATTAACGTAAAAATTGGTATATCATATCCTCCATAATGTAAAATACCAATCCTCAATTCATTCGTGGCAGTAAATACAATAAAGATACTGACAAAAAATAATACCCATTGTACATCTATAGGCAAGCTATGATACTTCCGCTTTCCTTCCTCAAGCTGAAAATGACTCTTGTCTTTTCTCCAAAAGAATATAAATGTAATAGCCGCTATAACACCTAGGATAAGTATTCCAAAAAAGAATCTCTCTTCTTTTTTAAAATACTGATAGCTATTCGCTCTATCACCATTCTTAATATTTGCTTCTGATACTGCGATAGTTCCTTCGAATTGCGGGTGGGTATAGCCTACTAAATTTTGTACGTACCAAGAGTTATCTATACTATCATTTATAACATTTCCTCTTAAATAATTGGATTTACTAGAGTATTCTTTTTTATAAGCAAGATTGGTGTTCATCTCTCCATTTGTAAATTCTTCACCAGTCTCTTTATTTTTCAATTTATAAATAAAACCTTTATCATAATTTAAGAATTCATTTTTCCGACGCTCTAATACTAGGAAATATTCATCCACTTGTTTTTCTTTTTCAAGTCGTATCTTATCTGCTACATACACATTATCCTCGAAGTTTTTCGTAATGTCTTCCATTTTTTTATTGCGTTCCGCTAGAGATGCTTCGTCCGTTCTTCCTTCATATTGAGATATGATGGAATCGAGTTGATTTTGTAGACTGCCAAACCGGTAACGGTGCTCATCTATTTCCTCCGCTGTTACAGTAATATTTTTCTTTAATTCTTCACTATCTGGAACTGCTAAAATAAGAGACACAATGGAAGACTCAAAGCTACTCAATTCTGCATTAAACTCGTCACTGTCAAAATAGTTCTTCCCTATATAATTGCCGCCATCTCTAATTAGCGTTATGAAGGCTAAAACCATCATTACTGCTAGCAAAGATAGCATTATATCCTTTATCATCGGTTTTTTCACCCTGCTACGCCCCCTTTCATGTTTTGGATGATTTTCACAAAGCTCTCTCTTATTTCTACTAAAGGCATTAGGTTGGTTATACAATAAAACAAGCAAAGTATCCCACAGACAATTGCCACAATAGATAGAAGAAAACTCATTTTACTTGTCGATTTTATAGCCAACACCCCACACCACCTTTAAGTATCTAGGATTTTTAGGATCTGTTTCTATTTTTTCTCGAATTTTTCGGATATGAACTGCTACTATATTTTCAGCGTTATAGGCGGGTTCATTCCACACACGTTCGTATATTTCATTGATGGAAAAAACACGTCCTGCATTTGTCATCAAAAGCTCTGTGATTTTAAACTCAATCGGCGTTAGTTTAACGGACTCTCCTTCTACTGAAAGATCCTTCGCTTCTTTGTTTAATACTAATCCATCGATTTCAATCACTTGCTGCTGTCCTTGATAATTCCCTAATTTCGTATATCTTCTTAGCTGTGACTTCACTCGTGCCACCAATTCCATCGGATGAAAAGGCTTCGTCACATAATCGTCTGCTCCAACAGACAATCCATGAATTTTATCCGAGTCCTCGGCTTTCGCACTCAACATAATAATTGGGATATTTCTTTGCTCTCTAATTTTAAATGTTGCAGAAATACCGTCCATTTTCGGCATCATAATATCCAACACAATGACATGAACTTCGTTTTCTTCTATTAACTGCAAAGCCTCTAATCCGTCAGCAGCCTTTAAAACACGATATCCTTCATTTTTCAAGTAAATTTCGATGCCATCTCGAATATCTTGGTCATCATCGGTTACTAATACTGTAAGCTGTGTCATTTACTTACCTCCTGGCATGGCGTTCTTATGTTACTTATTGTACCCTTCATTCCTTAACATTCCAGTAGGGAAAATATGAAGAAATTCTTAAGAAAACCATTACTATATAAAAACAATAAATGCGTTCTAAATGGGTTAGCCACTAATGAACGCATTTAATACTTTTATTTAATTTTTTTGTATGAATATTTATTGAATAAGTTGTATCTAACAAAAAAACCATCTGCAATTGTAGCGTATTGTCCGTGGTCTATATCAAAGCCAAACTTTTCGTCAGGTCCCCTCCCTTCCCCGTTTGTTTCTATCTTATTATGATTCTTATCAATTAGTTGAATATCATCCATACTGCTCTTAGTTGTTATCCCTCCACCTGGATTCATCGTATAATTTACGAGTAAATTCCCACTTTCTCGATTCAACCGATACTTTGTATCAAAAGAAAAGGTTAAATGCTCGCCTCTTTTGTTCACTTCCATTAGAACTATATTTGTTTGTTCATCCGAATAAACTGTTTCATCAATTGTTAAGGGTTCTTCTGATGAGATAGGAATCCAATCTGGTTTGATAAAGAACTCAATTGGGACATTCTCCTTTTGAAGCTCGAATGTATAGCCCTCTTGGTTAACTATTTTCTTTTTAATAGCCTCTGCACTAAACTGTTCGTTATAAACAAAAATACCAACCATTACAAAAGCTATCAGTAAGAATAAAATTAATACCTTTCTGTTCACTGAATCTCCCCCTATGACACAATTATACCAATATCTTATTTTTCTAACAATTTACTATGTAACTTTCTACGAGCTGAACTGTCTAATCTTATAAAGGAGTGATTATATTGAAAAGACATATATGGAGTGTATTTTCGTTTTTTATTATTTTGGTCCTAGCAGGCTGTGGAACGAATAATTCAGATAGCAATACCGGTAGTGAATCGCAACAACAGGAGGATGAAAGTATCACAACTAAACTAGAAGTTAAAGAAGATGGTAACGGTACGTTTACGATAAAAAATGAAACAGCGGAAGAAACGACTTTAACGTATCCGAGCGGACAGGAAATAGAATATCAGCTTTTAGACAAGGAAGGTGATACTGTATTCACTTATTCGGCCGATAAAGTATTCATTCTAATGATTTCCGAAAAAGTACTGCAACCAAACGAAGAAATTGTCATATCTCTTGACTTAAAAACAGAATTCGCAGAAGTACCTGCGGGTTCATATACGCTTGTAGCCTGGTCGACTGCAGAAACGTTAAGTGATCAAAAACAAGAGGTAGCTTATGAATGGTCAGGAAGTGAATCAACGGAAGAAAGCAAGGGAACAATTACTGTCTATAGAGGAGACGCAAATGCGGAATATGTAGAACCATACGAGGTAACTATTGATCCTACAGGAGATTTAGTGCGTCAAATATTCGAAGAAATTATGGTGCTCGATGTTGGGTTAATTGATTACCGTTTGGAGAATAATAACATGAAACTAATCTTGAATATGGACAATGGACTGGTTAATGTACAAGGAAGTGCTGGAGAAAATATATTTATTGGGACAATTGTTCAGTCCTACTTTGAAAATTTCCCAAAATTAGAGGAAATATATTTTGAAAAAGAAGGTAAGGCACCTGTGGAACTAGCGCATATAGTGGTGACGGAGCCATTCACACGGGATAAACTCTACACTAGACCTAACTAAGAAAAGTAGCAGACCCGCCCTGCAGCGAAAACGTTGGACGACTTGAAGTAAAAGGCTCTCTTTGCCTTTTCTACAAGTCTGAAGCGCTCCAGCTGGACAGATAATAACTAAATAGTAGATACTTTCTGGTCTTCTAAAAAAGAGCTTTTTTAACCATAGTCTGCAATACGTTTAACATGTACACTTGAAAGAAGTAGAAATTTTTTAAACAAGGTGGGCTATAAATGACAAATCACGAAAAAACAAATTTACCTCCAAAAACATGTTCCGTCGAAAGATTAGTAACAATGGAATCAGATGTTGCTTTAGTATTACAAGGAAAAAAAACTGCTACACGCCGTAATGGTCGCTATGCAGATGTAGGCGAAATAATGGAGCTTCAAGGACAGTCCTTTGTAGTAGACCGTGTATACATTCAAACACTAGGTGATTTGGCGGATGAACACGCAAAACAAGAGGGCTTTGAATCGGTAGAGGATTATAAACAATCCATTTTGTCTTATCACCCAGGTATGCCGTGGTTACCTCATATGACTGTATGGGTACATGAATTCAGCCCTGTAAAAGCATAAAAAAACTTCTCTGTGTTTTACACAGGGAAGTTTTTTTGTGTAAAAATTATTGTTCTCTCTGGGTGTAACTTTTTATCCAAAAAATGGTCTAATTCTTATACAGGAGGTGTACAACATGAGAATAGGAAACAAAATTGGTCTGTTTTTACTATTTGCAATCCCTTTCTTTATCTTAGCTGGCTGCGGATCAAGTGCAACGGACTCTACTACTGGAAGTGTACCCGAAAAAGCACATTTATCCACGCAGCTTGATGTAACAGCAGATGGGCTAGGATCTTTTACGATTAAAAATGAATCATCAGAAGAAGCTGTTTTGGAGATGTCGAGTGGTCAACAAATCGAATTCCAACTATTAAACAAAGCGAATGCAGTCATTTACACTTATTCAGCAAATAAATTATTCATACAAGAAAAGCAAGAAAAGAAACTACAGCCTAGTGAAGAATGGAAGATTCCACTCAACCTGGCAGAAGAGCTTGCGGGAGTGCCTGCGGGGTCCTATACATTGGTCGTTTGGTCAACTGCAGAAGGATTAAATGAGCAAAAGGAAGAGGTCGCGTATGAATTATTGAAGTCGCCTGGAAAACTAGTCGTTCAAACACAGGAAGTCACTTTTACCGGACTAGTAGATCCTCACTCCATTGAAGTGAAAAATCTAGAAGGCGGTATGGAAGTAATGCAATTATCTGTGGTAGCAAGGCCTCAGTTTGAAAACCTTGAGAAAGGCACACAACTAATCATTGAATATGTAGAAGAAAATGGGCAAAAAATCATTCAAACTACGTATCCTGCTGAATAGGGTTCTAAAACACCATACAAAATGCATCGCGATTTTGCGATGCATTTTGTATGGTGTTATTAATTTCTGAAGGTCAAACCCTCTTCCTCTAAGCTAGATCTAAGTATGGGTAATGAAGCTGGACCTATACCATGAAGTTTCAAGATTTCTTTTTCACTGAATGCAGAGAGTTTCTGCAAAGAGGTTACTCCATTATGCACTAACGCCCTTCTTGCTGGTGCTGAGAGCAGCGATAGAAATCCGCTATCCGGTTTGTTTTCTTGCTCACAAGTTGGACAGGTCGGACAGTCACTGCTTTTATAATACTTATGTCCTTTGCTACAAGTCCTTAATTCTTTTTCAGAAGTTGCCATTTTATATGTCACCTTTCAAAGGTAATTTTATATTAATAATAATAGTGTAATACACAAAAAACCAGTGGAACTATATGCGTCCTCACTGGTTTTTTGTATATTTAGTTATAGTTATTCCTCGTTCATGCCTATGCAACGTTCGCACTCGTAAAGGGATGATTCTACTTGCTCATTAATAACACATCCACATTCACGACAATGCTTTGTATTTACTTCTTGAGTAGTTGTTTTCATGCAAATCACCTCCTTGAATGGATTGTTTGTTTAGCTAATCTTTTCGTAGCCTGGCAATGTGAGAAATTCGATAAATTTATCTTCTCTTACTAATGATAGAAATAGCTCCGCAGCTTCTGTATAGCGACCATTCCCATAAGCTTCATTACCAAACGAAGCTTTTAGTTTTCCTAATTCCTCTGTTAACACTTGTTCTACTAAAGGTATGGTAATTTTTCGACCATCCTCCAGTTTTCCTTTTGGATGTCTAATCCATTGCCACACTTGTGTCCTAGAAATTTCTGCTGTCGCGGCATCTTCCATCAAGTTATTAATCGGCGCTGCTCCATTTCCACGTAGCCAAGATGCGATATATTGGACCCCTACGCTACAGTTCATGCGTAGCCCCTCTTCTGTAATAGTTCCTTTAGGTACTTCAAGTAAATCTTGAGCGGTTACGTGAACATCCTCTCGTTTTCGATGAATCTGGTTTGGTGTAGGCATATGTTCTTGGAATTGCTCCCAAGCCACCGGTACTAGACCAGGATGCGCTACCCATGTTCCATCATGTCCGTCCGTCGCTTCTCTACGTTTGTCTTCGCTTACTTTGGCGAAAGCTGCGGCGTTGGCTGTTTCGTCCCCTTTTATAGGAATTTGTGCGGCCATTCCACCAATAGCGGATGCATTTCGTCGATGGCAGGTTTGGATACATAATTGCGAATAAGCACGCATAAATGGTGACGTCATTGTTACTTGGCCTCGGTCTGGCAAGATGACCTGTGATTGATTGCGAAGTCGTTTAATATAACTGAATATATAATCCCAACGTCCACAGTTTAGACCAGCAGAATGATCACGAAGCTCATATAAAATTTCATCCATTTCGAATGCTGCCATAATTGTTTCGATTAAAACAGTTGCCTTAATCGTCCCCTTAGGAACATCTAATTGTTGCTGTGTGTATACGAAAATATCATTCCATAATCGTGCTTCCAAATGACTTTCTAGCTTCGGCAAGTAAAAGTAAGGACCAGTTCCCTGAGCGATTGCTTCTTTTGCATTATGGAAGAAATAAAGTCCAAAGTCGAAGAAGCTACCTGATATCGGCTTACCATCAATTTGTATATTTTTCTCCAAAAGGTGAAATCCTCTTGGTCTTACAATAAGTACAGCTGGCTGTTCTTTCAGGTTATACACTTTACCGGTTTCAGGCTGTGTATAAGAGATTGTTTTACGCACAGCATCGCGCATGTTGAGTTGACCTTCAATCATATTCTCCCAAGTTGGAGAAGTAGCATCTTCAAAACAAGCCATAAATGTTTTGGCACCTGAATTTAGTGCATTGATAACCATTTTGCGATTTACTGGGCCGGTTATTTCTACTCGGCGATCCTGTAAATCTTCGGGGAGAGGAGCAATTGTCCAATCCCCTTCTCGAATCGCTTTAGTTTCCGGTAAAAAGTCTAATGTCCCACCACTATCTAGATTTTCTTGACGAGTTTGGCGAGCTTGTAACAATTCTTTTCTTCTATTATCAAAAAGGTAATGGAGGGAAGCCACGAACTCTAATGCTTCTGGCGTTAAGATTTCGTGAATCCCTTCAACTTCTTTCCCTACGATTTCAATTCTTCTCGTCGTTAGTTGTTCCATTTATCATTAACCTCCCATCCCCATGTTTGGTTTAAGCAAATTGTGCTACCTCTGTAGAACCTTTCATCGCTGTAGTAGAAGAAGTTCCTCCCGAAACGATTTGTGAGATTTCATCGAAGTATCCAGTTCCTACTTCACGCTGATGTTTAGTCGCCGTGTACCCTTTTGCTTCGTTTGCGAATTCTGCTTGTTGAAGCTTAGAGTAAGCAGCCATGCCGTTTGTTTTATAGTCATGCGCTAGTTCAAACATGCTGTGGTTCAAAGCGTGGAAACCGGCTAGTGTTACGAATTGGAATTTATAGCCCATTTTCCCTAGCTCTACTTGATACTTTGCAATTGTTTCTTGATCCAGGTTTGCTTCCCAGTTGAATGATGGCGAACAATTGTAAGCTAGCAATTTGTCTGGGAATTGTGCATGAATAGCGTCAGCGAATTGTTTTGCTTCCTCTAAACTAGGGTGTGACGTTTCACACCAGATAAGATCTGCATATGGCGCGTAAGCTAAGCCACGTGCAATTGCTTGTTCGATTCCTGGTTTTGTTCTGAAGAATCCCTCAGGTGTTCTTTCGCCTGTTAAGAAATCCGCGTCACGTGGATCAATGTCACTTGTAACCATATCAGCAGCATCTGCATCTGTACGTGCAATTAGTACAGTTGGTACACCCATTACATCTGCAGCAAGTCTAGCTGATACTAAATTACGTATAGCATTTTGAGTTGGCAGAAGAACCTTACCTCCAAGGTGACCACATTTCTTCTCCGATGCAAGTTGATCCTCTAAATGTACGCCAGCTGCTCCAGCTTCAATCATACCTTTCATTAGTTCAAAAACATTTAATGGTCCACCAAACCCTGCTTCCGCATCTGCAATGATAGGCGCGAACCAGTCAAACTCATCTTCCCTACCTTCTGCTTGGTCAATCTGGTCTGCACGCTGTAACGCTTGATTAATACGCTTAACTACGGCCGGTACGCTGTTCGCTGGGTATAAGCTTTGGTCCGGATACATTTGTCCCGAAAGGTTTGCATCTGCTGCCACTTGCCAACCACTTAAATAAATCGCTTGAAGTCCAGCTTTTACCTGTTGTACTGCCTGGTTACCAGTTAATGCTCCAAGGGCATTGATGAAGTCTTCTTGGTGAAGCGACTTCCATAAACGGTCTGCTCCTTTACGAGCTAATGTTTGTTCAATGATGACAGATCCTCTTAGTTTCACTACTTCCTCTGCTGAATATGGACGTTCAATTCCTTTCCAGCGACTTTCTTCTTTCCATTGTTGTTGAAGCTCTTCTACCTGTTGTTGTCTTTTTGACATTTACATACACTCCCTAATATTTTTTAGAGGAACATTGTTTAAAAATACGACTTTTTTACTGTATCATAACAGTTCCTTTTCTTGTAATCTAATATATAACACAATGATATTTCTTGTATTGATTTTTGGATGAAAGACCATTTTTTAGGGATGAAAGAAGAATCAGAATGACGAATGCAGAATATTATGATTTTGGAGGTGTATTAGTGGAATTTAAACAAGAACAATTAAAACAGTACAGTTTAATAATGGAGGAATGGGCTCCGAAAGAGGCCTCTATCGCTATTGCAGTAGGGGATCAGTATATTTACTATTTGGCAAGGGGACATGGTCTTCATATAAAAGAAGGACAAAAATTTCAGACCAATAGTATTGCAGATCTGGTACTGAGAAAAGGATGTAGAACAGAAGCTGTACTGGTGGATACATTTTCACAAGCACCTTATTTCGGAATCGGTTATCCGATTGAGATTAACGGAGAGAAGGCTGCCTTAGTAGTTATACTCCCTCCTCATCACTCAGTCCCCCTTACTGCTCCTTATAAATTTTTGACTGGGAAGCAAGAAGATGAATGGAAGCCTATTCCAATTGAAAAAGTGTCACATATAGAAAGTCTCCAAAAAAAGACATGGTTCTATGCCAATAAGGAACCTTATAAAACAAGTATCCCCCTGAAAGATTTACAACTTCGACTACCCGATAGCTTTTTACGGATTCACCGCTCTTATATTGTAAACATTTCATTTATCGACCGAATTGTACGCGATTTTTCTTCCAATTTACTAGTTCAGTTACTGGATGGGACCGAATTGCCTGTAAGTCAATCTTATATGGCAGATGTTCGCAGTGCTTTAGGTTTTTAAGCACGGAGAAATGTCCCTATCGTTCATTAAACAAAATCACTCTTAAACAAGAGCTCACCAACATGGTAAGCTTCTTTTTTCCTTTGGCAATAGTCCTCCAAGCCGGAACCTATAAAGAATTGTCTAAATTAGTAGTTTTACTTAATATTAAATTAATACATAAAGGAGGTTAATAATGGAAATATTGCATGAGTATATTAAAGCAACGAACACACATGACTTTGAAGAAGTCCGAAAGGTTTTACACCCAGAGGCTATGTATTTTTTCTCAAATCAAACTTGTACTAATCACAAAGAAATACAGTCCTATTTTGAAAACGCTTGGACTTATGTCAGGGACGAGAACTATGAAGCACGTGAAATTAAATGGCTCTTCAAAGGAGATTCATCTGCTACATGTATTTATACTTATTTCTACGAAGGCTATATTAACGGAGATTATGCCAGTGGTGAAGGTAGAGCTACCAATGTATTTGTGAAAACTCACGATAAATGGCTTTTAATACACGAACATTTAAGCCCGTCTCCTAAATAATTTAACGGTATTTTCCAATTATTCTATAGTTTTAATTAAAGGAGGAGAGCCCTTTATGAGTAGTATAATTGCACTTATTCCGGTACTTATTTTCTTTGTTTTTTGGATTTTTGTTATTTGGTTTTTATTAACACTTGTTAAATCTAGTAATGAACGCAATATGCTTTTAAGAGAGATTTCTAGAAAGCTAGACGGACTACAGAACAACAATAATATTAATTAAGAAAGCTTTTTAGGAGGGCATGACTCACGTCACACCCTCCCTTTCTTGTTACACAAATTTTAGTTAGAATAAATAATTTTTTATTCTGCAAGAATAATTTCCTCGGATATTCGAAGGCCATCTTTTTTAGCTAATAATTCCCAATCTAATACTTTGTCTTTGTCCAATAAAAGATATTTTAGCTTATCCAGCTTTACTAATGGTTTAATGCTTGTTATATTGGTTCCTCGAATATCTAGATACGTTAATTCCTTTAAGTTTTCTAAAGGTGTCAAATCTGACACTTTAGTCTCTGAAATATTTATTCGATTTAAGTATTTCAGTTTGTGAACAACTGTAAGCGTATCTAACTGTGTCTCTTCTAAAGATAGAAAAGTTAAATGCTCGAGTTTACTGATAACAGTAAAATCATTAATGGGATTACCGTTTAATAGGAGATTATCTAAATCAGTTATACCTTCTAGTGCATCTATAGAAGTAATTCGGTTGTTACTTAACTCTAGATACTTCAGTTTTTCTAAATTCTTCAAGGAAGTTATATCCGTTATATTGTTGTTTGCTAAGAATAGATTTTCTGTATTTTTCAGTATTTCTGCCCCTTGTAGACTTTCTATTGCATTTCCTGTTAAGTCTATTGTCTCTAAATGAGCTAGATTCTCCCAAAAGCTAACTTTCATATTTTTATCCCTAGCTGGAATAGGAAGTTTCCCTTCCTCTACATGGCTTTCACTCGGATCCATATTATCTGTATCATACACATGTTTCTCATAAGTGAATGTACCATCTTGGTTAACTTTAACAGACATAATCTCTTCTCTCGGTGTTAAGTCTGTAATAATCGGAGTAACGATATTATCTTTAATATTTAACTCGTATAGCTTCCCCCCCATAGTTACCATCCCATATGCATTTCCTATGATGACGAACGCTCTGTCCTCATCAATCCATTCAACTTTCTTAGGAGTATATTGCCCGTGCTCATTATCTTTTAGTTTAAAAATAGTGGTTTCGTCCGTTTCCAAGTTTTCTATAACTAATATATCTTCTCCTTCTTCCCCTGCCTGTGCATGTATTCCTTCAATTGTTGCTTGCTGGTTTCCACTTGGCGAAGGCTGCCAGGGAGTATTATAAGAAGGGGTAAAATTATTTTCAATTTTTACATCAAAATGAGCAGGGGTTACTACCTCTTCTTCCGTTAAAGTGAATGTAACCAAGTCCGTGTAAATCATCGGTTCATATTCACCGCTTTCCTTATCCAGAAAATCATTTTCCCATTTCACCTCACCAAAACCTGGGACATAATATCTTCTCATTCGATGGTCATCTTTTATACTTTCGAAAATCAATACATTTGTAAAATCGCCGTACGTAGTAGTGACCTTTCCCGAAGTGTCCATAACAGTCCAATCTCCATACTCATCTCCTATTTTCAAAGGAGCTTCCAAAAAAAGCTCTCCCTTGGGAAGTTTGTTCAATTCTTCACTTGACCATTGCAATCGACCTGATACATCGTCCACCATCTCTTCATAAACAATTTCGATCTGATCTCCATCTAATCGATAAACACGCTCTACACTCCCACCATCATTACTCATAACCTGTTGAACATAATGATCATCCAACCAATACGTTTGAGTAGTACTTCCACCATTTTCGAAGCCACCTAAAAAAACAGCCTCAGCTCCATGAGGAGGAAGATATTGTTTTAGTTCCTCGTAATCATCCCCTTTTTCAAAAGTGATTTCAGTGTCCTCTTCTTCTGGTGGTAAGACTAATCCGGGTTCTGTTAGTTGACCATTTTCATTTATTAATTTTGAAGACCATAAATTTGCGCTAAATGCGAGTAATCCTATAAATGTAACGAGTATCCCGTAGTACACCCAGCGTTCCTTATTTTCATTAGTCTTTTTTGATTTTTTTAAGTTCACCTGCTTTTGAATCCGATGTACTCGTTCAGATGTATCACCCATTTTGGTTAGCAGCTGTTGTTTTATTTCATTCATGGATTAGCACCTCCCAATCATTCCCTTTCAACTGAATCTTTAAAAGTGACCGCGCTTTTCTGAGCCTTGTCTTGACGGTATTGTCTGGGATGGACAGTAGTAGAGCAATTTCTAACACGGATAATTCTTCAAAATAATAATAAATAACGACTTCTCGATACTTTACTGGTAGCAGGAGGACTGCATCTGCGAGTTCTATCTTTTCATCCTCTTCTATGATTCGGTTTCTGTTCTTTTTTGCAGGATTTATAAAGTTATTCGTTAACACTTGCTTACGATACCGCCAGCTTTTTAAATAATCCTTACATTTATTAATCGTTATTTTTGCTAAATAAGTTTTCAATGAAGAACGTTCTTCAAACTGTTCAAATTTCTGATAATAGGTTAAAAATGCATCCTGTACGATATCCTCCGCAGCCGACCAATCTTTTATATACAAGTAGGCAAGCTTTAACAAATAGTCGGTATATTCTTCCATAACTTTTTGAAAATGTTGCTCTGCCAAAAAACGATTCATCTCACACTCCCCTAACCTTGCCTTTAACTAATAGACGATACTCATCTACATGACGTTTTCAAATGTTCCAAAACAATTTTTAATTTTTACGTACAAGAAAAACCGGGCAAAAAGACGCCCGGTCCTTTTATGTCCAAAACCATTTTCGATCGTTTTCGAAGAGCTTTGGACAGACGTTTTGCTATATGTTTTCCAAGGGAGTTATTAGAAATGCTGACGTCCACCTGAAACGGAAATCAGTAGTATTATTCATTTTTTAAGTCCTATTAACCCAGTATTCACAGGACATTTTTATATACTTTCTTATCTTTCAAGAAAGGCTGTTCCGGTATATCCCGAAACAGCCTTTTGTATTTATTTCGTTCTATTTAAACAGACACTTTACCTTCTTTTTCAAGTTGTCGGCTAGATGATTTACTTCCAAACGTTAAAATAGCTATACTCCCTAGTAATAAACCAATTCCTACCCAAGAAGTTGCACTAAGTATTTCTCCCACTACAACAACCCCAAGTAAAGCCGCTGTAGTCGGCTCTGCCAGAGATAAAGTAAGCGCGGAGGAAGCGGGGATTTTACGTAGTCCCCATCCGTATAATACATAAGCAATACTAGTAGTTGCTATTCCCAAATAAAAAATGATTCCTATGTTTCCAGTATCCTTCAACCAACTTACATCAAATATAAAAAAGAAGGGAGTTAACAATAATGCGCTAAGCGAGAAAGTCATTGCAACTACTGAGATAGCATCTTCTTTTTGCAACAACGATTTGCTTGTCATTGTATATAATGCAAAAATAAGTCCTGCGACCAACGAGTACAAAACCCCTAATGGATTAATGCTCACTTCACCTTTTGTAACAAATAAAAACATACAGCCAGTAATAGCTAAGCCAGTGGAGATTCCCCAAATCTTTGTAGGACGCATTTTTAAAAATATCCACTCTATTAAACCTGAAAATACAGGTGCACTTCCGATTGCAACCACACTCGCTATTGCTACCCCAGTTAAACGCACCGATGAAAAGAATAAGAGCTGAAACAATGAAATACAAATAGCGGCGTATAGTGTTTGTTTCCAGGGCCATGAACGGAATTTAATTTTTTTTAATAGAACCATAATAATCAAAAGGAATATTCCTCCTGTTGCAGAACGTCCAGCACTAATGATAAATGGGTGAGCACTGTCAGGTAAAAATGTTTGTGCAGTTCCAGTTGTTCCCCACAAAATAGCACCAAATAGTACAAATATGTATGGTAATACGGTCAAGTTATTCCCCTACCTTTCCACATTTTCTAACTTCCAATATAGCACATATTGAGTTACTGCCAATCGTATCTTATACTAATAACGATAGGAGGCATTTTACATGTATATGTCAGTAGAAGAAACTGCGAATTATTTATCAATGCCTATTGATCAAGTAAAACGATATATTTCAGAAAAGAAGATTCGTGCTATTTTTGATGGTGAAGAGTATTACGTTAATAGCGCTCAGTTTGAAACACACTTACAGCAGCTTGAGGAGCTGAAACAACAAATCGACGAATGGCGAAATACTCCAATCCCGGATGATATTGATGTTAAAGATGAAGATTAATACAAAGGAAAAGGACGTTCTCCGAATGAGGAGAATGTCCTTTTGTTATAAAAATTAGATCGTAATAAAGAACCCAGCTCGTTTGCCGATAATTTCTGCATAATCTTCTACCATCACACTTGCAGTTGGGTACATACCTGCTCCTGGACCAACTAATGTTAATGTCCCAATATAGTTTGTATCTAGAGCAACTGCGTTGTTTACTCCTTCAATTGAATATAATGGATGGTCTGCTCCTACTAATTGTGGACCAACAGAAGCGTAAAGTTCTCCGTTTTCGTCTTGCTCAATTTCTGCCACATGACGGTAACGCAGTCCTTGTTCCTTTGCTTTACGGACGTCCTCTAATGAGATTTCA
Organism: Psychrobacillus sp. NPDC096623; assembly: GCF_044762655.1. Classification (NCBI taxonomy): domain Bacteria; kingdom Bacillati; phylum Bacillota; class Bacilli; order Caryophanales; family Bacillaceae; genus Psychrobacillus; species Psychrobacillus sp. NPDC096623. The sequence continues at coordinate 89,854 of NZ_JBIWER010000002.1, read as the reverse complement.
TCAATACCAACTACACGAACATCGTTCCAATTAGGTTGTTTTTTAAACGCTAGTGCACTAAGAATCATCAGTTTACGGAATGCATCTTGACCAGACACGTCGTTATAAGGATCTGCTTCTGCATAGCCAAGGTCCTGTGCCTCTTTCAATGAATCATCAAATTGACATTCATCTTGCCGCATTTGTGTCAAAATGTAATTCGACGTACCATTTAAGATTCCTTGAATTCTTTTCACTGAGTTCACTTGTAATAGATTTTTCAATGTCTTAATAACAGGGACTCCACCTGCTGTTGTTGCCTCATATCCTATAAATACTCCACGAGACTTCGCGCGCTCATGCAATGGGATACTATATTTAGAGAACATCACTTTGTTTGCCGTTATTACGTGACATCCTTTGTCAATCGCTCTACATAGGTAGTTATATGCTGGTTCCTCATTAACAATTGCCTCGAATACTACTTGGAGCCCAGGAATATTGATAATATCCTCAAAGTCATCAGTAACTAAGACACCCGGTGTAGCTATTCTTTCTTTGCCAACGTTATTTACGAGTATAGCACTAATTTCCAGATCTAATCCTAACGACTTTTTAAGATCTTCTCTTTTTTCGTTTACAATGTGGTAAATCCCTTGCCCGACTGTTCCGAAACCTAGGATTGCTGCTTTTATTGTCGCCATGCTATCTCCTCCAACTGAATCCGCACAATTGAGTTCCAATTTGCTTCTATTAGTAAAATTCTAAATCGCAATTATTTACGAAGAACTATTTTACATATTGTAGCCCATCTTTACCCAATTATCAATAAAATTCTATCTAGAGAGGACATTTGTTTTCCCTACGAGTACTTTATCAAGTGCATCCTGTAAATCTTCTACTGCCTCAAGCCCTACTGATAAGCGGATTAAGTCTTCTGTAACTCCCGATTTTACCAAGTCTTCTGGCGTTAACTGCTGATGCGTTGTAGATGCAGGATGGATTATTAGTGATTTAGCATCCCCAACGTTAGCTACATGCGACCAAATTTCAATATTATCGATAATATTACGACCCGCTTCTTTACCACCTTTTACTCCAAAAGTTAGTATAGAGCCAAAACCGATCTGTAAGTATTTTTTTGCAAGCTCGTGCGAAGGATGACTTTCTAAACCTAAGTAGTTAACCCAAGTCACTTCTTCGTTATTTTCTAAGTACTCAGCAATTTTCTGTGCATTTTCATTGTGCTTTGGTACACGTAGATGAAGTGTTTCTAATCCTTGTAGAAAGGAGAAAGCAGCTTCAGGACTTAAAGTTGGGCCAAAATCTCGAAGCAATTGAACGCGTAATTTCACTGCGAATGCTACGTTCGGAACATCTATTCCGTATCTTAACCCATGATAGGTCACATCTGGTTGTGTGAATCCAGGGAATTTCTCAGAATCCCAATTGAAGTTTCCTCCATCTACCACTACTCCACCGATAGTTGTACCATGACCGCCAATCCATTTAGTTGCAGAGTGAATCACTACATGAGCACCATGTTTAATCGGATTCGAACCATATGGTGTAGCAAACGTATTGTCTACCAATAATGGAACTCCTACTTCGTTAGCGATAGCAGCCACGTTTTCAACGTCTAATACATTTAAGCTTGGGTTTCCAATGATTTCAGCAAAAAATGCTTTTGTTTTATCTGTAACAGCTGCTCGGAAATTTTCTGGATCCGTAGAATCTACAAACTTCACAGTAATTCCATATCTCGGCAATGTATGAGCAAATAAATTAAATGTACCACCGTATAAATTTTCAGCAGCAATAATTTCGTCCCCTGCTCCTGCAATATTTAAAATTGAGAATGCAATAGCGGCCATTCCCGAAGAAAGTGCAACTGCTGCTGTTCCTCCTTCTAATAATGCAATTCGTTGTTCAAAAACATCCACAGTTGGATTCGTAATACGGGAATAGATATTACCTGTTTCCGCAAGAGCAAATAGGTTTTGCGCATGTTCAGTATTTTTGAATACAAAGGATGTTGTTTTGTGAATCGGTACTGCTCTTGAACCTGTCACTGGGTCTGGTTGTTGACCACCGTGTAAAAGTAGTGTTTCTTTTTGAAGATTTGTCATTTGAATTCCTCCTAAAATGTAGTTTAGATGGACGCTTTTGGAGGCGAGGGAGGATTAGAACAAACAAAAACCCCCTTCACTTAAGAAGAGGGTGCAAATTCGCATGTTCCTCCTCTTATCTTCCAAATTCACATTAGAATTTGTAGGATTTAGCACCTTTCCAAGTTAAGAACTTGTTGGTTGCCGGGCATCGTAGGGCCTATTCCCTCCGCCACTCTTGATAAGAGTATTAGATTTAGTTTTCCATCTTGTTACACAGTATAGATTTCTATCAATCTATTTGTCAACACTTTTTCGAAAAATTAAAAAACTTTTTTTAACTGATTCTTTTTTTAATCAAAATAACAATAGAATGAAGCTGGAAAATTTATGAAAAAGTAATAGTTTTTTTCACTTCAATAAAGCTTAATTGATTATCCTCTTTTTCATAAATCGTAAATGTATAGCCATCTTGTTCAATTTGATTATCTTCTGCTAGTTCAATATCCTGTGAATAATACCATCCGCCAATTGTATCTACGTCTGGATTAACTAATTCAATCCTCAGCAATCTTGATACATCCTCTAACAACACATTGGAATGGATAATATAATGATCATCCTCTATTTTGCGAATATCTGCAATCTCATCCTCATCATATTCGTCGCGAATTTCCCCCACTATTTCTTCTAAAATATCCTCTACCGTAACAAGTCCGGAAGTCCCTCCGTACTCATCCAGAAGAATAGCTATATGCGTACGTTCTTTTTGCATTTTCAATAACAAGTTATTAATTGGAGTTGACTCAATTGTATTTATTACAGGATTCATAAATTTTTCAATATCGAATGACTCTGATGTAATTCGGTTATTAATACCTTGTGTTAAAAAGTCCTTAATATTGATAAAACCGATTATATTGTCACGGTCTTCCTCATACACAGGATATCGGGTATACCGTTCTTCAGAAATAATTGTTAAGACATCATGGAAAGTTGCCTTTTTTTCAAATCCTATGATTTTAGTGCGCGGCACCATAATTTCACGAGCAATACGGTCATCAAATTCGAAGACATTATTAACATATTTTAGTTCGTTCTGATTAATCTCGCCGCTTTTATAGCTGTCAGCAAGCAACATACGGAGCTCTTCCTCCGTATGTGACAACTCATGTTCAGAGGCTGGTTTCATACCGAACAGACCAACTAATATCCGGGCAGATCCATTTAAGAACCAAATAAATGGATACAAAATTTTGTAGAAAATCATAATTGGCTTAGCAAAGACTAGTGTCACTGCTTCAGCCTTTTGAATAGCAACTGTTTTAGGTGCTAATTCTCCCACGACTACGTGTAAAAATGTCGCAATTGCAAATGCACCACCAATAGTGAAATAGTGAATATAATCTGTACCAATACCAACGCTTTCAAACAACGGATGTAGAATGAATTCAAATGTCGATTCTCCTACCATACCTATTCCAAGAGCTGTTACTGTAATACCTAGCTGACAGGCAGATAAATATTCATCCAAATGTGTCGTTACATGTTTTGCAGCAAGAGATCCTTTACGACCTTCCGCAACAATTTGGTCAATTCGAGATTGTCGTACTTTTACAATCGCAAATTCTGTTGCTACAAAGAATGCAGTTAACGCTAATAATATTATAAAAATTGTTAGATTTAATATGGTCAATAAGTGTCTTACTAAAAAAGTAAGACTTCACCTCCTAAGTGATAAGTAATAGTAATGATTGCATTAAAGCAACGCTTTCTGAAGATATCTTCTCTTTAATCGTGTGCTGTGTGTTTTGTTCTTTGTTATTGATTTGTTCTAATAGGTGAGAAACTTCCTTTTCTAAATATTTCATGTGCAATCGAATTTCTTGTATATCTATTTCTTCTACCGAATTTTTTTCTAGCTCATGTTTAATCTCTTCTAAAGACATACCATTAGACTTCTGTTCTTCGATAACTCTTAGTCTATCAATAGCTTCGAAAGAATAATATCGATAATTCGAAGCAGAACGTTCAGCTTTTAACAATCCAAGAGTTGTATAGTAATCAATGGTACGTTTCGTAATCCCAGTTCTTTCAGCTAATTCACCAATTTTAAATTTCTCTTTCCCAACAAAATCACCCCAAACCGTAACGTTATAGTTTATATTTTAAATTATTTTACGTATTTTAGCAATATTATTGTTGGCCATTTCCCTTCACTTCTGTGTGCACTACCACTAATTTAAATATCTGAAACTTCTCAACTTTTCATTCGTTAAATATATTAAAGTTAGCGGAGGGAGAAAATGTTGTGTCAGTAATTTATATCACCATTATTAGTTATCTGGTTGGATCCATTCACGGTTCTAAAATAGCGCAATATTTTAGTGGCGTAAATATTAAAAAAGAAGGTTTAAAAAATTCTGGGGCTTCAAATGCTGCTATTGTTCTCGGTGCAAAATATGGTATTTTAGTTGCAATTATTGATATTTTTAAAGGCGTTTTAGTCGTAGTCGGGACGCGTTTTTGGGTTTTACAGTACGCAGACTTTTCTTCAGTTGAACAGGACGTTCTGCTCTATAGTGCAAGTGCGGCTGTAATACTCGGGCATAACTTTCCTCTTTATACTAAATTTAAAGGTGGAAAAGGGACCGCCACCCTTATCGGAGTGCTACTTGCTCTTAATTGGCCACTTGGTTTAATTGGACTTTTATTATTAATAGGGACTACATTTTTAACGGACTATTTATTAATCGGTGTATTTGTTTTTTACTTTGTTTTTATCGCGGCATCTATTTGGTATGCAGAAGGAATTGGGCCAATGGCAATTGCGGGATTCTTATTTTTGATGGCTGTTGTTTTGCATATTGAAAACTTCCGTCGTTTATTGCGTAGGGAAGAAATGAAAATCTCCACTTTTCTAAGTAGGAAGAAGGCTCCTTTGTGAAATGAGGTAATATCATGAAAACTAAAATGAGGTGGATCGTGCTAATCCCTTTAATAGTAGTGGCTACTAGTGGAATTGGGATTTGGTTACTCACGGGTAAATGGCTTGAGGATGGTCTGGATCCTAAAGCAGACGGAACAAATGAATATGCCATTGTGCTAGGAGCCAAGGTGAAAAAAGGGAACGTCCCCTCTCTGGCTTTACAGTATAGATTGGATGCAGCTCTTGCCTACGCCAAGGAATTTGCCCATGTAAAATTGGTGCTTTCAGGGGGTCAAGGTCCGGATGAAGATATCGAAGAGGCTATCGTGATGAGAGAATTTCTACTGAATAATGGAGTAGAAGAGAGTAGGATCATTATAGAGGACAAAGCCACTTCAACATATGAAAATTTGCTATTCTCAAAGGAATTTATACCAGACGATATACATTCCGTGACAATTATTACCAGTGATTACCATTTGCAGCGAGCTAAAATATTAGCAAGTAAACTAGGCTGGGAGTCTGATGTTGTAGCTGCCAAAACTCCAAAAGTTGTGGAACAAAAGGTTCGTATGCGAGAACGCGTGGCGTTGTTAAAGGCATATATTTTAGGAAAGTAATTGTATTAAATTAAGGCTCTGTTAAAGGAATAAGTTAATTTATCCTTAATAAATCGGGTTTAAATGTCTAAAATGAATATCTACCTTATCGTAATGATTAATTTAAAAGGACTAATTAGGGAGGACTTTTATGATTTTGGTTATATTAGTGTTATACGGAATTATAGCTGGATTTTTCATTTCAAAAAGAAAAATGAAAATGTCCCAAGCTGCAATACCAATGGTAGCTTTCTCAATACTTTCAAGTGTTGCTTTGGGTCAAAATTATACAGTGAGTTTAATTCCTGAAGCTAATGATGGTATAGGAATTTCAAATTTTTTAGCTACATTTTTATTGCCAACAGATGGTTGGACAAATGAATTGTTTTTATCAAAATTTGAATTATATCTTGGCATTTCTATCGCATTAATTTTTTTATATTTTATATTTGTAATTGTTGAAAAAATAAAATCGGATGTTAAGGCATAATTAAGGCATAATGCTGATTGTGCTAACGGATGCTTTACCTCAAGATTGAGTAAAGCCTTTTTTCTTGTTGAACTATTGCCACAGGTTTGTTGAAGAAGGATATTTCCTGTTTTAAACGAATTAGAATTTCAAACAAACTTTACACGAATACAGGTATTAAAAATAACCGGAAAATAGGAGGTATCTGATATGAAGATCAATAGAATAGATCATGTAAGTATAAACGTAAATGATCTTTCAGAAGCTAAGGCGTTTTTTCTTGATTTAGGACTTGAAGTGCAAGCGGAATGGGAGTTGGATGGTGAACAGTTGGATAGAATAGTTGGGCTTAATAATGTTAAAACGGCATGTGTAGGATTGGGGATGCCAGATGGACAGACATGGATAGAGCTAGTCAAATTTTATACGCCATCAGATGAAAAAGATATTCAGCAACCTTTTGCAAATACGTTGGGTATCCGACATATTTGCTTTGCTGTTGAAGATATTGAAGCTGTTGTTGCAAAATTGAAAAAGAGGGGTACGGAAATCTTTAGTGAGATACAGCAATATGAAGAAAGTTATAAGTTATGTTACGTTCGTGGACCAGAGGGTATTATTTTAGAGTTGGCGGAGAAACTCAGATAATATTGAATGGACTTTAATAATTTAGATTTTAAACTTTAAATATTTCTTCTTAAACAATCGGGTACTTAACTTCAAAAAGGGGTAAAGCCTTTTTTCTAATTGAACTAAAGGTGCAGTTTAAGGAATAAATAATATCATTTATAGGTGTTAGCAGTTTACTTTTACTCAAATTATTCATGTTTAGTTTTTACGAAGAAACTTCCACAGGATTCAGGTTGGAGGTCCAGTAATTCCTTTTATTATTGGAATAATTTGAAGTTATTTTATCGGTAAATACAAAAATAGTTGTTAAGCTAACGGGTGCTTTAGTCAAATAGAGAACGTCTTTTAAGTTGTTGCTCCTTTTATATTTAAAAGTACTTTTGATAATACTCTTTCCTTAGCCTCCAGCTTAATTAGAGATAGTGGTTCTATTTTTACTACCCCGGCAGGATTCTGTAAGAAGAGTTTGAAATTGTATAGGGAAGGAGGTTATTACTTGCGATATTTTTTTCTATCGGCTTTTTTTGTAATGACTTTGTCTATTATCGTTTGGGTAGCAGTGAATACTAATGGTATGAACGAACAACAAACCAATAGAGAATGCAATAACACAAATGAGACCATCTCTAAAAGTCATCAAGAATATTTATTACAATACGGTTGGCATATTAAATCAAAATGTAGCACAAGCAAAGAGGTAGTAGATTATTACCCAGAGCTCATAATGACTTTACAAAGTGGTGGATTAAATTTAGAACCGTATAACCAAAAAGGAAAAGAAGCTAAAATAACTACTTATACTCTAAAGGAAGAACAACAAAACGGAGATAAACTATCAGCGACAATTTATGAAATAGATGGGAAATTAGTGGGTGGTTATGGAGCATTAGAAAACTGGGAACCAGGCGTTTTTTCTTTAGGAGAAAAAGTGCAACTAATTGAACAAGGGATAATGAGTGACAATCCATAATGTTTTTAAAATGGATTATCCAAAACGGTTACTTTAGTAAAAAGGAATACGAAAAAAAGAGCTTGGAAATGCTTTTCCACCCTCTTTTTTCTAAACAAAACCAACCATTAGCTTTAACATAACCTAACTTAAAAAGGATGGAGTAAAGAAAATTTCGCGTCTACTTTCTTTCACCCTTCTTTTAACTAATTCATCGAATTACTAACTCGATTAGGAATCATTACTACCTCTGTTTGTAGGTCTACAGCTCGATATGATGTATCTATACATTCTTCCCAATAGGCGAGATGCTTTATATCAATCCAATGCTTGGATTCTTCTACAACTTGTCTACCTTTCCCCTGGACAGAATACCAATAAAGATATTCATGTTCGTTTGTAAATTCCCTAAAAATGGTTTCTATATACATTTTTTCACCTTCAAGGGTAACTAGTACTTCCTCTATATTTTCATTTAAAAAAGTTAACCACTCATTTACTTTAGTAGTTTTAACTTTCTTCACTCGAAATCTTGTGCATTCAATATTCACTTTTAAAATATCCTTTTAGTTTAGTTTTTTACCCAATATGCACTACCATCGTCTTTTCTATCTAAAAATCCGTATTCTATTAAATAACGCCTTAAAGTTACGAAGTCGTCATATGCATTTTTTAGGACATGATTTATTTCTTTTTCCGTGTAGGTTTTTTCTTTTTCAAATCTTTGAATTAAGACCCGTAACGTTGCCAGCTTCTGCTTTTCCTTCTTGGGAAATTTCATCAGACGACCATCAAGACCATCCGGAAAGAATTTCTTTTCGACATCTTCCTGTTCCTCTTGCGTGATGTTATAGCGATCATCCACCATCGTTGCTGTTTTATGAAGAGGTAAGAAAGTAGGAGCGTGATTATCCTTTTCCTTTAACAATTCCATCATCGCTAAAAATACTTTTGCTTGTCGCTCTTTTTCTTTTAACACGAAACGATGATTGCGAATTGTTGAAGAGCTTCCAATTCCTAGTTCGCTCTGTATTTCTACATCACTTCTCCCCTCATAAAATAGACGCAATAGGCTATTTTGGTGATCAGTTAAACCTGTCAACTTTTTGTTTAACCCTATTAGATAATGAAAAACCGATTCATGCTCTTCTTCAATATGGAACTTCATGAATTTTTCTGCTTCATACAACATATTATTCTTTGGATAAATAAATCCTTTTTCTACTTTACTTCCACACAATAGGCACACATATACTTCTTCCTCTTCGATATAACCTTTCTTCAGTTGTTCTGAAGATGCATTCCACATTAACTCCGATATATCCATTTACAAACACAACCATTCTTTGTTTATTTATTTACAAACAATATATATTATCGTTTATTATATGTCAATCCACAAATATTGATTGCAATTTATCTGAAAATAATAAACAATATAAATAAGACGTTTCGGAAATCGAAACGACAGAGAGGGGAATTCCATTGGTTACATTTAAGGATTATGAATACAAACGTCCAAATTTACAGCAGGACAAAGCTACATTTCAAACGTTATTAACTAAATTTAAAGAGGCGTCATCAGTAGAAGAACAGAGTAAAGCAATTGAGCATCTCAATGACTTCCGCAATAACTATTCTACTCAGGCAAACTTAGTTTATATTCGTGCCTCTATCGATACGAACGATGAGTTCTATCAAAAAGAGCGCGATTATTTTGATGAGACGAACCCTGAGATTGAAGAAATGATTACTGAATATTACAAGGCTTTAGTGGAATCACCATATCGAGATGAATTAGAAACAAAATGGGGCAGTCAGCTGTTTGACTTGGCAGATTTCCAAATCAAAGCATTCTCGCCGGAAATTATTTCGCTAATGCAAAAGGAAAACAAACTTTCTTCCGACTACTCGAAGCTAGTTGCATCTGCACAGGTGGAGTTTAATGGAGAGACATTAACACTCGCACAGCTAGGGCCACACACGGAATCGATAGATCGTGAAACACGTAAAAAAGCTAGAGAGGTTAGTGGCGGATTTTTCCACGAAAACGAAGCGAAATTTGATGACCTTTATGATCAACTAGTAAAAGTTCGCCATGAGATTGCAACGACACTTGGGTACAAAAATTTTGTAGAGCTCGGCTATATCCGGATGAATCGTATCGATTACAATGCAGAGATGGTTAAAAATTTCCGTGACCAGGTGCGTGACTATATTGTTCCTGTTGCGACGAAGCTTTATGAACGCCAGGCGAAACGGATTGGCGTAGAAAGCCTAAAGTATTATGATGAACCATTCAACTTCCTTAGTGGCAATGCAACTCCACAAGGTTCTCCAGAGTGGATTGTGGAAAATGGAAAGAAAATGTATGAGGAGCTATCTCCTGAAACAGCAGAGTTTTTCCAATTTATGATTGACCGTGATTTAATGGATTTAGTTGCGAAAAAAGGAAAAGAAGCTGGTGGTTATTGTACGTTTATCGATAACTATGAATCTCCATATATTTTCTCAAATTTCAATGGTACATCAGGAGATATTGATGTTCTAACACATGAAGCTGGCCACGCTTTCCAAGTGTATACAAGTCGTAACATTGGGATTCCTGAGTATGTTTGGCCAACTTTTGAGTCTTGTGAAATACATTCGATGAGTATGGAATTCTTTACATGGCCATGGATGGAATTATTCTTTAAGGATCAAACGGACAAATATAAATTTGCACATTTAAGTAGCGGACTTCTGTTCCTACCATACGGTGTTGCAGTGGATGAATTCCAACATGCGGTATATGAAAATCCGGAGATGACTCCTGCTGAGCGTAAGGCCGCTTGGAAGAAAATTGAGAAGATTTATTTACCTCACCGCGATTATGATGGAAATGGTTACTATGAGGCTGGTGGGTTCTGGCAACGTCAAGCACATATTTATGCTAGCCCGTTCTACTATATCGATTACACACTTGCTCAAATTTGTGCATTCCAATTTTGGAAACGTTCAAGAGAGGATCATGAAGCTGCTTGGAAGGATTATTTACACCTTTGTCAGCTTGGTGGATCGAAATCTTTCACTAAATTGGTAGCAGAAGCAAATTTAATTTCTCCATTTGAGGATGGTTGTGTGGAATCCGTCATTGGTTCGATTGAGGAATATTTGAATAGTGTCGATGACTCTGCTTTATAGGTTAATGAAAGGAGCTAAATAAATTGAACCCAGCTGGTTTTTGGATTAGATTTGGTGCCAGTATATTAGATGGTATTATTATGGGTTTACCGTTAGCCATTATAAGTTATCTTATTTTTGGAGACGGTGATACATGGTTTACTACCTTGGGATCATATTTATATTTCATATTACTCCCTGCATTTTGGGTTGGATACACTGTAGGAAAGAAAATCCTTGGTATTCGGGTCGTGAAATTAGATGATACGGATGTTAGTTTATGGACTATGATTATGCGACATTTTGTAGCTGGTTTCATATACGCACTCACTTTAGGGATTGGTGTTATTGTTAGTGCCTTTATGGTAGGTTTTCGCGAAGACAAACGAGCAATTCATGACTTTATAGCAGGAACGTATGTATCCTACAATCCACCTTGGCAAAAATAGTTTACAATGACAAGTATCCATCAGGATGCTTGTTTTTCTTTGATATTCCTCACATTTCTATAGCTTTCTTCAATCGAGCATTTTCTGGTAAATATGCAGAAAATCATTTTTTTTCTGTTTAAATTACTTTTTGTAAGCAAATGTATTGTATTTAGGTAATAACTATATTATAGTAGGTTACGTTAAGTAACTTATTTGGAGGATTTATAATTATGAAAAAGCAACAACTTGCAACACTTATTTTACGTGTCGTGTTTGGATTTACGTTCTTAATGCATGGCATAGCAAAATTCCAAGGAGGTATTTCAAATACAGTTGGATATTTTGATTCACTGGGTTTACCAGGAGCTTTAGCATACGCAATTGCAATTATTGAATTAGTTGGTGGTTTATTATTAATAATTGGGCTTGGAACACGAGTAATTGGTGCTCTATTTGCGGTAATAATGCTAGGAGCAATTTTCTCAGCGAAATTATCATTAGGATTATTAGGCGATGGTGTTTCAGCTGGATACGAACTAGAATTAGTCTTTTTAGCAATCGGTGTTTATTTTGTCTTAGCTAACCCGATTAATTTATCACTCGATGAAAAACTGTCACAAAAAAATAGATAATGATTTGAGGTATAAACATGAGCTTTTTGCAAAAATTATTCGGACAAAATTCAAATGAAGAACAAACAGGAGGAAATGACATGATGAAAATTGGTATTGTTTTAGGTTCAACACGTGAAGGACGCGTTAGTCCACAAGTTGGAGCATGGGTAAAAGAACTAGCGGACAAGCGTGGAGACGCAGAATATGAAATTATCGACATTGCAGATTTCAAATTACCACTTTTAGGTGAAGCAGGCGGCGATGCATCAGGTGCAGCAGCATGGTCAGAAATCATTGCGAAACAAGACGGATTCGTATTCATCGTTCAAGAATACAACCACTCTATTACAGGTGCACTTAAAAATGCTTTAGATTACTTACGTGACGAGTGGAACAACAAAGCTGCAGGTATCGTATCTTACGGTTCAGTAGGTGGAGCTCGTGCAACAGAACATTTACGTGGTATTTTAAGTGAATTATTAGTAGCGCATGTACGTGTACATCCTGCACTATCATTATTCACAGATTTCGAAAATGGTACAGACTTCAAACCAGCTGCAGTTCAAGCAGATTCAGTAAACCAAATGCTAGACCAAGTTATTCCTTGGACAACTGCTTTAAAAACTGTACGCAAGTAACTATATGGGCAGTGCAAGATCAAAAAAACTCATCCTAAGGGGTGAGTTTTTTTGTACACTTCTAATATCCGTATTTTTACCCAGTTAAAATATAGGTTCACCCTACAGGGTATTGCTTATAAAATTACTCCAGCAAAATTCCCTCTTAATACTTCCTTTTCATGTTGATTAATACATTTAAAAGAGGCAGTAATACGTGTTCTATTATCCTGCTTTTCGAATTGCTCGATTGTTACCTCACAAATGATTGAATCACCAGTAAATACTGGTCTTATAAATTCAAAATTCATGGTACGAGCTAGCACGTTATGGTCTCCACCTACTTTTGTTGGTAGAGTTGCCGTTAGTAATCCTTGAACTACAAGTCTTCCCTGCTCATCCGGAGTTAGGTGATGTATCCCCTCATCACCTGAAACCTTTGTAAATAATTCAACATCCTTTATTCCGAAAGTCCGTTCAAATGTAATAATATCTCCTACTTTTAACGACAAATTAATACCTCCAACTAATTTATGCTATTTTTCTATGACCCTATTTTCTAACTTCACTTTAAAACATTCAATGTTTCGACTAAATGAATATTCATGTCATCAACGGACTCGTCAAAATTATTTCTATGCCATTCAATAATTAGCCCTATAATAGCATTGGTCATATAGGAATAGACAAATTTTTTTGATTCGTCGTATATCCCAATTTTACTATCCTCTATAAAATTAGTGCGAATTGCATCAAAGAACATGTAATAGTAAGCTGTCGATACATTATCTGATAAAATAATGCGATAGAAATCTTCAAACTTCTTGACATGATGAAAAATACGAACCGTTTTTGGATCTAAATTTTTATAAGCTGAATTTTTTAATTGGACTGCAGAAATATGCTTATAAGGTTCTTTATACGATTCTTGTAAATCTCTAATTACCTCTTCAAAAAACTCCTTAAAAACATCACCAACTTCTTCATAGTGAAAGTAAAAAGTTCCTCTATTTATACTTGCTTCTCGACATAGCTCAGATACTTTGATGTCTGTTAAAAGCTTATCTTTCAATAAATGAGTTAAGGCTTGATAGATAGCTTTCTTTGTCTTTACGACTCTTAAATCATTTGCTTTCAAAAATATCTCTCCTTTATCGAACACATATATCATTATCTGTTTAATATTATACAATAATTGTGAAAACTGTTGATTGAATGCGTTTACATTATAAATTATACTGTTATTGTACAACTGTATGATAAAAAATAAGGAGGAAATGATAATGAGATTACAAGACAAAGTAGCTATCGTTACAGGTGCAGCTTCAGGTATGGGCAAAGCTATTGCAGAAGCTTATGCAAAACAAGGTGCGAAGGTCGTTGTTTCCGACTACAATTTAGAAGGTGCAGAAACTGTAGCTGCAGCTATTAAAGCAGCTGGCGGTGAAGCAATTGCTAACCGTACAAATGTGGCAGAACTTGCTGATTTAGAAAACTTATTCGCTGAAACAAAAGATGCATTCGGTAAATTAGATATTTTAGTAAATAATGCTGGAATCATGGATGGAATGGAGCCTGTTGGGGAAATTTCCGATGAAAAATGGGATCGAGTATTCGCAGTGAATACGACTGGTGTTATGCGTGCAATGCGTATTGCCACTAATATTTTCTTAGAACAAGGACATGGAGTAATCGTGAACAACATCTCTGCAGGAGGGTTACGTGGTGCTCGTGCTGGTGCAGCGTATACTGCGTCTAAACACGCTGTTACAGGCTTAACTAAAAATACAGCTTATATGTATGCAAACTCGAGTATCCGTTGTAACGGTATCGCACCAGGTGGCGTTGCTACAAATATTCAGTCTTCTATGACTAGCCTTTCCGAATTCGGGATGGGGCGTCAGCAAACTGGTAGTGGAACAATGCCACGTGTTGGTCAACCCGAAGAAATTGCACAACTTGCAGTATTCTTAGGCTCTGACGAGTCTAGCTTCGTCAATGGGCAGGTAATTGCCGCTGATGCTGGTTGGACTGCTTACTAAGTTTAAATCTCAAGTAAAAACTATACAGAACAATTTAAAACAACCAGTTGCCTTTACTTAATCGCCGACTGGTTGTTTCTTGTTAATTGAATCTGTTATTTTCCTTATTTAAATTTGCATACAATAAGGCAGGAGTTTCTCCTCTTGCGACGAATTTAAAGGAAAGGAAGTGTTTATTTTATGTGGAGCAAAATTATTGGGGTTTTAATCGCGGCTATGGGCATTATTTATATTTTCTTCATTCCAACTGATCCTGTTTCAACAAAGATTGTTTTTAAGCTTATACCGATGCTACTCATTATATTATTTGCATTTCTACAGCCTGTCGGAGAGTCAAAAAAATACAAGACACTTATTTTAATAGGTCTTACTATTTGTATGCTCGCTGATGGATTGATTTATTGGTTTATTGTCGGACTTATTACATTTTTAATCGGGCATATTTGGTATATCTTTGCTTTTAAACAAATCAAGCATATGTCACTTCCTAAGTGGGTGATCGTATTGTTATTAGCATATGGACTAGCGATGGTTATTTGGCTAGCAGGAACCCTTTGGTCTCAAGGTGATATAGTGTTAGCTTGTGCAGTTATTTTGTATATTGGAGTTATTTTGACGATGGGTTGGAACGCATTTCAAACTGCTAATAAGTTTGCCATCTTCGGCGCTATTTTATTTATCTTCTCGGATTCCATACTGGCTATTAATAAGTTTATAGTTGAAGTTCCTTTCTCGGGTGCCCTGATTATGATTTCCTATTACGGGGCACAATTTATGTTCGCACTTAGTATTCGATATTCCGTAAGTCGAAAGAATCTGATAAAATAGGAAATAGCTTTGCAAAATCGAAAGGAGATTTTATCTCATGAAAGAAACTTTAATCGAACGTTTAGTTCGCTACGCAAAAATAGATACACAATCAGACGCTTCAAGTACAACTTGCCCTTCTACTGAAGGACAATGGGATTTACTTCATGAGCTTCAAAAAGAATTGGCTACTGTTGGTTTAGAGGAAATTACATTAGATGAAAATGGATACCTTTTTGCCACTTTACCTGCTAACACAGATAAAGAAATTCAAACAATCGGCTTCTTAGCTCATGTTGACACAGCTACAGATTATACAGGGAAAAATGTAAACCCACAGCGAATCGAAAGCTATGATGGACTAGATATTACGTTAAATGAAAACACAATCATGACTGTTCAAGACTTCCCAGAATTAAAAAATTATGTTGGCCACACTCTTTTAACTACAGATGGCACTACGCTTCTAGGTGCTGATGATAAAGCTGGAATTGCCATTATCATGACTGCAATGGAATATTTCATCCAGCATCCAGAAGTAAAGCACGGTAAAATTCGAGTTGCTTTCACACCGGATGAAGAAATCGGACGTGGTCCGCATAAATTTGATGTAGAGAAATTCGGTGCAAAATTCGCCTATACGATGGATGGTGGTCCATTAGGAGAATTACAATTTGAAAGCTTTAACGCAGCTGGTGCCAAAGTTATCACAAACGGGAAAAGTGTACACCCAGGTTCTGCCAAAGACAAAATGGTGAACTCCATTACGATGGCTACGAAATTCCAATCTCATATGCCAACAGATGCTGTCCCTGAAAAGACAGATGGTTATGAAGGATTTATTCATCTGATGAATATTACTGGAGATACTGAAAAAACAGAGCTTAGCTATATTATTCGTGACCATGACCGTGAAAAATTCGAAGCTAAAAAACAATTATTCCTTGATACAGCTGAGAAAATAAAAGCAGAATACGGAGAAAATGCTATTTCTGTTGAGTTAAACGATCAATACTACAATATGGGTGAAAAAATTTCTCCCGTTATGGAAATTGTAAATGCAGCAAAAGATGTGATGATTGCATTAGACATTGAACCACTTATTATTCCAGTACGTGGAGGAACAGATGGCTCTCAACTTTCTTATATGGGAATGCCAACACCTAACGTCTTCACTGGTGGAGAAAACTATCATGGAAAATATGAGTTTATCTCTGTAGATGTAATGGAGAAATCAACGGAAGTTGTAAAAGGGATCATTCAATCGTTTGAAAAACAAGCATAAGTTGGTGCAGATATGCGTGAAATATTACTAGGTGTTTTAGCCTCTTTGTTTTTTGCTGTTACCTTTATACTTAATCGTTCTATGGAAATATCGGGAGGAAGCTGGATTTGGAGCTCCTCCCTTCGATATTTTTTCATGCTGCCTTTTTTATTCATCATTGTTTATTATCGAAAAGGTTTATCTGCTACTTTTAAAGAAATAAAATCTGCACCAGCAGCCTGGTTACTATGGAGCTTCGTAGGTTTTGTATTATTTTACGCACCACTCACTTTTGCAGCAGCTTATGGACCTGGTTGGCTAATATCAGGAATGTGGCAGTTCACGATTGTCGCTGGGGTTCTACTTGCACCCTTATTTATGATAAAAGTGGATAATAAAATCATTAAACAAAAAATCCCTATTGTCTCATTATTTATTTCTCTCCTGATATTAATAGGAATCATTCTTATACAAATTCCAAATACGGATTCAGTCAATTGGCGAATGATCTTTTTAGGTATTTTACCTGTGATAGTAGCAGCTTTTGCCTATCCCTTAGGGAATCGTAAAATGATGGGACATTTAAATGGACGTTTGGATACATTTCAACGTGTTTTAGGTATGACTGTTGCTTCTATGCCCGCTTGGATTTTATTGGGGATTTATGCGGTTTTTACTGTAGGCTTACCATCTTCGGATCAAGTATTTCAATCCTTTATTGTAGCTGTCAGTTCGGGAGTTATAGCTACTATATTATTCTTCATGGCAACGGACCGAGTTCGAGATCATCAAGGGAAATTGGCAGCTGTAGAAGCAACACAGTCTACCGAAATCATTTTCGTTATTATTGGCGAAATGTTTTTACTGCATGTGCCTCTACCAGCACCGATTGCACTTATCGGACTTGGAATTATTATTCTAGGTATGTTCTTGCATAGTTACTATACGAAAATATTAAATACTAAAGCTTTAACTAAGTGCAGTAATAATGTAGAGTGTCGTGAGTAAATTCACGGTACTCTATTTTTTTATTATTTTTGGTTCATTTTCCTTCAAACTTACTGAAGCACAACTGACGAAAGCAGAAATTAGTGCACTCATTTGAGTTAGTTGAAAAAATAGGTAGTTTAGTTGGAATTTTGAGAAGCTTAGTTGGAATAGGTCTTTGTTCCAATTCTCAATTTTGTAGGAGGTTTTATGTAATTTATATATCGTACAAACTATTTCCATAAACATAAAAAAAGAGGTTCGATAGCTCCATAAGCCGTCAATCCTCTTTTGGTTTTTTACCTCTCTAATACCGGCTGATAAAGTAAGGACACTCCCGAAGAAATTGCTGCTTCACTTACTGCTGCAGCTACTACTTGAACAACTCTCTCATCTAACGCTCGTGGAATGATATAGTCATCTTTAAGCTCGCTTTCATTCACTAACGATGCAATCGCCTCAACAGCAGCCAGCTTCATCTGTTCGTTAATATCTGTTGCCCTCACATCTAAGGCACCTCTGAAAATGCCTGGAAACGCCAATACATTATTTACTTGGTTTGGATAGTCAGATCGACCAGTTGCTACTACTCTCACGCCCAATTCTTTTGCAAGGTCATACGAAATTTCGGGAGTAGGATTAGCAAGTGCAAAAATTATAGAGTCAGGATTCATTGATTGGACTAAATCTTTTGTGAGTAAATTAGCTATGGATACACCAATAAATATATCTGAACCTTCCATTGCGTCTTTTAATGAACCAGTTAAACCAAGTGGATTCGTTAAATTTGCAATTGATTGTTTAATAGGATTCATGCCCTGTTCTCGTCCTTCATAAATAATTCCTGTAGAATCACACATAATAATATTAGTGTATCCTAACTGAAGAAGAACTCTCAAGATAGCCATTCCGGCAGCTCCAGCACCATTAATAACAACTTTTACATTATTTTTTGATTTATTTACAAGTTTCATCGCATTTTGAAGTCCTGCTCCAACAACAATTGCTGTGCCGTGTTGATCATCATGAAATACCGGAATATCCAGTTCACTGCGAAGACGATCTTCAATTTCAAAACAACGTGGTGCAGAAATATCCTCCAGGTTTATAGCACCGAAAGTTGGACTTAATGCTTTTACAATTTGGACTATTTCATCAACGTTTTTTGTGTCCAAACATATCGGAAATGCATCAACGTCAGCAAACCTTTTTAGTAAAATTGCCTTTCCTTCCATGACGGGTAAGGCAGCTCCTGGTCCAATATCACCGAGGCCTAATACGGCAGTACCGTCTGTTACTACACCAACTAAGTTTCCTTTAGCGGTATATTCATAAATAGTGGATGGATTGTTATGGATTTCAATACATGGTTCTGCAACACCTGGTGAATAGGCTAAGCTTAAATCCTCCATGCTGTCCATTGGAACCTTAAAGACAACTTCTATCTTTCCCTTACTTTCACGATGTAATCGTAACGCCCTTGATTTCAAATCCATCTTCACACACCATCCTTTTCGTATTTTCCCCTTTGATAAGGATTATTGAATTTTTATCCAACAATCTTTATATTCTCAAAATTATAGTTATTCTTAAACTACATGTCAACGGTTAATACTTAGTGAATATGTTCACAAGTAATTTCCTATGTTTATATTTTATTGGAAAATAAAGTTTATTTTTTAAAAAATTATAGAGGTTTTTATTAAAAATCCTCATAAAAAAGGGTAGCCATTTAACTGGCTACCTACATATTCATGCACTATCTTAACTTTGAGGGGGTTAAGGTGTGCACACCTTATATCAGCTACGATTTGGAGAAAAGTCGCTGTTAGAACTTCTTCATTAAGAGAAACTCTCTATGGTAATGATAATCATTTTCAATTAAAAAGTCAACTAATTGTACAAAAAATTGTATACTATTTACATGACAAACTTATCTAATGCCCAAATCCAACAATTAAATAACTATAGTGTTTTTACCCAGCCTAGTGGAACAATATTATTCACAGGGAGTAATGTCACTCATGCACTACCCATTATTAAACTAATCTCTTCAGCACCAAACGATCCCATTGCCGCTTCTTTCTTTATGAGGAGAGTGGGAATGTTCATCTCTATGCAGTTTTACATGATGACAATGTATGATGAAATCTGGGATGGTCCTCTAGAAACGCTTCAGTTTTTTGGTACGACCGAATATGGGAACAAAACAATAAGTACATTTGCTCCGCAGGAATTTTTTCGAGATGTTAATGAAAAACGTGATGTGGATGTCCAGCTTATTTGGGAGCAACAATGTTCACCTATTATTGATCAACTCCGCTCTCAATGCAGTATTTCTCCATTAACACTCTGGGAAAATGTTTTTGGGTACTTACTTTGGCATTATTACATGTTTTTTGAAAATCCAGCGTTAGAAGACAAAGCGAAAAATGATTGGAAACTATTAAAGGATCCAGTCATTTGGAAGGTATTTTCTGCTAAAGAGTATTTACATTTTTACTTAAAGGATCGAGATCTAGCAGATCTTTTAAACACTACTGTGAGAACTACCTGTTGCTTTTCAAAGGATGTACCCGGTTTGCAAAAGTGTGGTTTTTGCCCCCAAGTAAAATAATTATTTTATAAAATATATGCATGATTGCTCACTCTTTGGACATACCTAAGAAGAGTTCAAATAAAAAGGAGTGAGGAAGATTGGGAAGCAATATAGATGATCGTATCGAAGCAAAGCTTGATAGCATTGGGCAAGAAGAAAAAGAAGAAATTCTAAAGAACTTTTCTAGCTTTAAATCGTATTTATCTGGAAAAGTAGCAGCCGGTGAAAAAATGGGACTTAGTGATGAAACTTTAGCAAAAGCTACTGAAAAAGTAGCTGGCTATTTAGCTAACCATGAAGAACCACGTAACCGAGAAGAACATGTTCTTCAACAATTGTGGAAAAGCGGAGACAAAGATCAGCAGCAAGCGCTTAGTCATATGCTTTTAAACATGGTTAAAAATGACTGATATTCGCAAGGACGCAACTGGAAGGATCCTCGACAATCCCGATGGTGTACGCACTACCAAGGAGAGCTTATTTGATATGCATGAGGACATGCAAACTGTAGATGCCCTCCCTGTCGAGGATATAAACATTGAATTTCTAGATGAAAAAGACCACAACCACACAAAAAATCGTTCACTCAGTTCAGAACGATACCCCAAATAAAAAAACGCTTGCTCCGATATCCCACACTGGAGCAAGCTTTTTTGTACGCGAGCTATGCAATTTTTTCTGCGACGAGCTTCTTAAATTTCTATTTATGCGCTAGTATTGGCAATAATTGCTTGTATTTTGGAATACTGAAATGTATCTAAATACCACTCAACAAATAGCGCAGCAGGTATTATTGCAACTAGATATCCACCTGTTGGACCAAGTATTATACCTAATCCACCTTTCATCCCAGCGAATACTGGGATTCCCATTATTCCCATCAATACATATACAGTTACGGCAAGTGTTCCATACTTGCTCGTCAATACAAATCTTTATTAGGAATATTTCCTGGAAAATAAAAAATCGCCATAAACTCAAGGTTTGTGGCGATTCCTTTTTACCAGCTACTACTAGCAGTATCTATTGTTTCTAATCTAACCGTTCCTTTTTGCATAGGTGGTGGACAAGCTTTGTTGTACTGCATTATTTTTTCATTCACTTTTGTCACTCTAAACTGTAGGCCATCTTTTTCATCAGCTGCATATTTTTTCGCAATGTCATGCAGTTCATCCTTTATCTCATGCTGAAGCTTTAACCAGTGTGGTTTAAATCCCGCTTCCTTCGCAATTTTTTGGAAGTGTTGAAAGATGTCGCCGGAGAAGTACTCCTCTGATATTGGCTTCCCTGTACCCTTTAAGTTATCCATCCCGCCTGTTTTTGCATATTCTTTAAGAATATCTCCTATCAAATCATTACTTGGCTTATTGAAGTTATCATTATCCATAGTGCACCTCTTTCATGAATGGTTGGTATTCATCTTGGAATGCATTTCTTTGTACGAGAATGATTACAATCTTACTTTAGCAATATGTGGCGCTTTTTGTGATAATACTTCTAAAAACTGTTCTTGATTGTCGGGAGAAATTATTATACTCCCCATTAATGAGTATTTATAATGGATTTCTAGTGCATCCTTGGAAGAAAGGATGCGATAGCCAACTAATATATTGGATGACTCGTTTACCATAGTCATATCCTTATATTTTATTTTACTTCGAAAAGGACCACCTTTGACATACAAATAGTCATCGAAAAATGTGTAATGGATATCTAAGAAAATCCATAAGAGAAAAGCTGTACATACTAAAAACAAAGCAATCATAATCCAGATAGCCAAATATTCAGGTGAATTTGTATTAAACAATTCATATGCTACCGGCCACAATGTCGCTAACGCAATGATAACTAGTGCAACCGACATCATGATAATAAATGTCCGATCAATTTTTGAACGGAACTTCATCATTTCTTCCTCCTATACCGACTTTGTAGCAGCGTCCTTAATGCCCTCTCTATGTGCATAAATATTTTTTAAAATAACTTTAATCACCGCGTAGGTCGGAATAGCCAATATAATTCCCCATAAGCCTGCGATATTTCCAGCCGCTAAAATAATAGTAATAACAGTCAATGGATGAATATCCAATGATCTCCCCATCACATTTGGCGTGATAAAGTTACTTTCAATTTGTTGTGCAACTAGCATGATAATTGCAACATAAATTGCCAGCTTAGGCTCTTGGATAAGTGCAATAATTATTGCTGGGATTACTGAAATATATGGTCCTAAAAACGGTATTACATTCATCATCATACCGAAAACTGCTAGTAATAAAGCATATTCTAAACCTATAGCAAAGTAGCCAATCAATAGCATTAAGCCAACTAAAAAGCTAACAAATAATTGCCCTTGAATATACGAACGTAATGTATCATCAATATCAACTAGTGTTTTACGTATCCACGTCTTTTTCTCCCCTTTAAAAAAGCTAGAGACAAAAGGGGCAAACTTTTCATGATCTTTTAACATATACACAAGGAAAAATGGCACAAGTACAAGCAAGAAAATTCCTTGGAATACATTTTGAATAAATTGAATAAGGAATGAGCCCGCTGAAACCGCTATATCATTAATCTTTCCTGTTGCCTCATTTACCGTTTCTTGCAGTGTTTCTGGTAAAAGATCCTTCTGAGAAAGCATATATTTCGTAAATTGTTCCACCTCTTTAACAATACCTGGAGTGTTATCAATTAATGTATTCACTTGTTTTGTAAGTGGTGGGCCAATTAATGCATAAAACAACCAACCTAGGAGGCCAATTACAATAAATACTGACAGCATACTAACCCATCTAGGAAACTTAATCGATTCCAACCAATTTAAGAGCGGACGTGATAGATAAAAAAGCACACCACCTATAAGTAAAGGTAAAAATATCGTTTGTCCAATTATCAAAAGCGGTGAAAAAATGCCTTTGACTTCGATGAACATACGAATAATAACTAACGTCAGTAGTATGGCTACTCCTGTTTGAAACCACAGTTTCTTTGTCATGTGATGCTCACATCCTCTATTATTAATAACTACTACTTCTACGCAATTTCTAACTGAAAGTTTCAATTATTATTTCTTATCGTACCATTATTAAGGTACAATTTTAAATAAAATCTTATTGGAGAGATTAGTGTATATGGAATACTATAAACAACTAAGAAAATATGTAGGACATCAACCGCTCATATTACCTGGATCGAATGTGCTCATTTTGAATGATAAAGGGGAAGTATTACTGCAGGAAAGAGAGCCGGGTATTTACGGTCTTCCTGGAGGGTTAATGGAACTTGGTGAAAGCTTTGAAGATACAGCCAGACGTGAAACGTTGGAAGAAACCGGGCTTCACATTGGAGCACTTCAGCTTTGCCAAGTCTATTCTGGCCCAGACTATTATATTGAAAATCCAAATGGGGATACGTTCTATTCAGTTTCTGCGGTTTATAAAACCTTTGAATATAGCGGACAGATTTTGGCAGATGGCAATGAATCCATTAGTCTTCAGTTTTTCCCTCCAACTCAATTGCCAGATGGTATTATGGTGAGTTATCGTAAGTTTATTGAAGATGCTTTGCTTTAGTTCTGATTTACTAGTGCTTGCGTATAGTTTACTCACTTTCAACGGTAGCTTACTCTCGTTCGTGAAGAGTTTGCTTGCGCTTAGTGTATATTTACTATGGCTTCACTACTTTTTCCTCTCGGAACGGGTAATTTCACCAACATGTAAGAGGCTTTCCGCTGTGGAAAGCCTCTTTTTTATTTATTGGCAATATGAACTTTCAATAGTTTACCTTTGACGGTTGTATTTCGCATGTTTTTCAAAACAAGTGGACCTTTGCCGTTTAATATTTCTACATATGATACTGTGTCTTGAATCGTAATAATTCCTATATCGTCTGCTGTGACTCCTTCGATTTTAGCGATAGTTCCTACAAAATCGACTGCACGTATTTTCTTTTTCTTACCACCATTGAAATACAGTTTTGTAATATTCGCGTTTAGCTGTTCGCCTTTCGATTTTTTTATCTCTGGCTGCTCCTGCATTTTCACGTCAAATGCAGCACGACCTTTTACAATTTCCTCTTTTGTAGGCTCTGATGCAGTAGGAATTTCGAAACCAATAAATGATTCGATCTCTCTTACAAACTTGTCCTCAAAAGGAGTTGCCAGCATGATTGATTTACCACTTCGACCCGCTCGCCCTGTTCTACCTGTACGGTGGACATAGCTTTCTTGCTCTAATGGCACATCATAATGAATTACATGCGTGATATCATCAATATCAATCCCACGAGCAGCAACATCCGTGGCGATTAGATAACGAAACTCTCCTTTTCGGAAATCATCCATCACCTCGAAGCGATCTTCCTGCATCATACCACCGTGAATTTTGTCAGCTGTATAGCCCTTTTCATCCAATACATCAACGAGCTGTTCTACCCGTTCCTTTGTACGACAGAAAATAATACAGCTGTCTGGGTTTTCCACAATTGTTAGCTTTTCAAGCAAGGAAAGCTTTAGCTCCTCCACTACAACATACTTCACATGTTCTATATCTGGCGCATTTTCCTCAGATGCATCAATTTCAATAGAAACTGCATTTTTCATGTATTTCGTACTTAGTTTTTTAATTTGCTCGGAAAGAGTTGCAGAAAACAGCATTGTCGTACGAGCTTTTGGAAGTAACTTAATAATAGATTCTACCTGTTCTAAAAAGCCCATATTCAGCATTTCATCGGCTTCATCAATTACCAAATACTTGATTTTAGACACATCTAGTGTTCCTTTTTCAATATGGTCTAACACTCTACCAGGCGTACCAACAATAATATGTGTTTTTTGCTTAAGAGCTAATTTTTGTTTTGCGAAAGGTGATTTCCCGTATAAAGCAAGACCTTTTATACGTTTATAACGTCCGATATTGGTAATATCCTCTTGAACTTGAACTGCTAGTTCTCGTGTCGGCGTTAATACTAAAGCTTGGGGTTTGTTTTCTTCCCAGTCTACTAGCTCGCATAATGGCGTCGCAAAAGAAGCTGTTTTTCCGCTTCCTGTTTTAGACTTCACTAATACATCCCGTTTCTCTAAAACGACCGGTATTACCTTTTGTTGCACTTCTGTTGGTTCTGTATAACCTAACTGTTCTATGGCACGTAAAATCTTCTCGTCTAGCTTAAATTCTTTAAAATGCACTATGCTTAATCTCCTCTTACAAACTAATTTAATTAATACTTTCCCTTTTCGTATAACCATTCAAACATTTGCACTCTTCGACATGATTCCCTTGTATTCGAGTAATTATAATCTCTTTTACAGATTTTCAATCCAAAACTATGGTATAATTAAACTATCGCAAATTGCGTAATAAAACTAGAAAAGAGGCAGACACATGAGTTTCCAACGACAACCTAAGGAAGTTTCACCCTTCGTGGCAGCTAGGAAAATTGATGAGAAGATCTCTTTCACTCGTAATGATCACGAAGTTCAAGGCACTATTTTTAAAATTTTAGAGCAATCGGTGATAGTTGAAATCTCTACCGAAGATGCCAAAAAGATTAATGTCCCTTCTAATCTTACAGTAGTATCTCATAAAAACTACACGGTCGTATAATTGTGAATCTCCTCGAGAAAAGCTTGTCCATATTTTTCTCGTTTGTTTTCACCTATTCCGTGAATTTCTAATAATTGTTCTTCGGTTTGCGGACGCTCTGCACACATATGCTGTAGAGTCTTATCAGAAAAAATTACGAATGGTGGTACACCTGCTTCGTCCGCAATTTTTTTCCGAAGTATTCTTAGTCTTTCAAACAACGGATCATTCTTTGCGATTTGTTTCGTTACAGCTACACCTTTACGCTTCACTACTCTTTTCCCCAATAATACTTCTTTTCCTGCATCTGATATATAAATAGTTGGTAAACTACCTTGCTTTACCGAAAGAAACCCTTCCGCAATCATAAACTCCATTAAGCCTGACACTTCTTTTAATGATTTGCCCTTTAATATTCCATAAGTAGATAGCTTCGTAAAACCAAAATCTATCACTTTTTTGTTTTCAGAACCTGTCAATACTTGTGCAGTCAGCGTCTTACCGAATCTTTGTCCCATTCTAACTACACATGAAAGAACCATTTGAACCTCTTTCGTAACGTCTTGAACCTCTCTGGAATCTGTGCAATTTCCACATCGACCACATCTTGTAGCATCTGGCTCTCCAAAATAACTAACGATAAACTGCTGCAAACAATTTTCAGTGTGACAATAATCCACCATCCCCTGTAGCTTTTCTAGCTCCTGAGGAATTCTTTCACGATCCATTGCTTGATCAATTAAAAACCGCTGCGTTTGAACATCCTGTGATGCGTACAAAACGACACATTCACTTGGTAATCCATCTCTTCCCGCTCTTCCAGCTTCCTGATAATAGCTTTCCATATTCTTCGGTAATTGATAATGAATTACATAGCGGACGTTGGATTTATCGATTCCCATACCAAAAGCATTGGTTGCAACCATTACCTGTGCTTCATCTGTTAGAAAACGTTCCTGTTCTTTGTTTCGAAATGCTTCTGGAAGACCAGCATGATATTTTGCCGTTTGAATTCCTGCTCTATTTAGTAAATCATATAACAGATCTACGGTTTTTCTAGTAGCAGCATAAATAATTCCTACCTCGTTCGCATTTTTCTTAATAAATTCTTTTAAAAACTTATTTTTATCCTGTCCTAATACCACCGAAAATGCTAAATTTGATCTTGCAAACCCAGTGATAACTGTATTATCTTCTTGAATTTGTAGTAATCGGCATATATCATCTCGCACAGCTGGTGTAGCTGTTGCTGTTAGGGCGAGCACTGTTGGTTGTTCTGTAAATACATCCTTTAAACGATGAATAGCACGATAGCTTGGTCGGAAATCATGTCCCCATTGGGAGATACAATGTGCCTCGTCTACTGCTATTAACGGAACCTTTACTTTTTTTAACTGATTTAAAAAGTTAGGAGACTCTAAACGCTCGGGAGCTATATACAGTAAACGATATTGGCCATTTTGCACTTCCTCCATTGTTTCTCTTACTTCTTCTGCTGTTAATGTACTGTTTATGAAGGTTGCAGGAATCCCAGCCTGAATTAACGTATCCACCTGGTCTTTCATTAGGGAGATTAACGGAGAGATAACAATCGTAGTGCCTTCTAACATAAGAGCAGGAATTTGGTAGCATAAAGACTTCCCACCTCCAGTGGGCATTACACATAGGCTAGAGTTCTCATCTAATACATAGTTTATAACTGTTTCTTGGCCCTCGCGGAATGAATCGTATCCAAAATAAGTTTGTAATAATTGACGTGCTTTATCTAACACTTAGGTCACTCCAGTCGTTTATTTGAAACCTTTTATCCTCTTTTCCTACTTTTCTTATTAGTCTTGTTCACTGTGTTATTAGTTGGTTTTGGGTCAACTTTATTTACAACTGTTCCTAATAATAAATAACCGATTACGGAAGATAATATAGCCGCTCCTATAATAATAAGTACTTTATTTATAATTGTTACTTCCGAATATTCTTCTTGGTTTAAAATAATTGTTGCCAACACCGCCACAACAATCATAATTGGCGGGATTATTTTTGACTTTTTCATAGCAAACTTCCTTCCTCTGCGCATGTATAGTATATTGTACCATAAGACTATCAAGGGTTTTTACTCATAGGTATGAGATAATATACAAAAAAACATATAAGGATGACTACAATAATGCGAAATGAAATATCAATCAAAGTAACTGAAACACTAGCCCAGGATTTACAAAAGGGCGTTCCTATTTTAATGATAGACGGCTTCCATGAGGCGGAATCTCTTGAAGAAGGAACAATTTTAAATCTACAAAATCCATCAGGTAAATTTATCGGAAAAGGTTATGTCGGAAAACAAAATAAAGGCATTGGCTGGCTTCTAACAAAAAATGAAAACGAAAAAATTGATCAATTGTTTTTCCAAAAGAAAATAGCTTCTGCGATCAAATACCGAGATGACTATTACCATAATACCGATACAACAGCCTTTCGTGTATTTAATGGTGAAGGAGACGGTATCGGTGGATTAATCATTGACTATTTTGACGGATACTATTTAATCAGTTGGTATAGCGAAGGAATCTACTCCTTTAAAGAGATGATTTTAGAAGCACTAGAGGCATCTACTCCGTATAAAGGAATTTATGAAAAGAAACGTTTTGATACAAAAGGGCAATATGTGGAAGATGATGATTTCGTCACAGGAGACCGCGGAGAATTTCCTCTCCTAGTAAAAGAAAATGGGCAAAACTTTGCTATTTACTTAAATGATGGGGCAATGGTAGGAGTGTTCCTAGATCAACGCGATGTTCGGAAAACAATACGAGATAGCTATTCGAAAGGAAAAACGGTTCTCAATACATTCTCGTACACGGGAGCTTTCTCTGTATTTGCAGCTGCGGGTGGTGCTACGAAAACAACTAGTGTGGATCTTGCAAAACGTAGCTTAAGTAAAACAACTGAACAATTTGAAGTAAATGGAATTGATGTAGAACAACAAGATATTATCGTGATGGATGTATTTGATTATTTCAAGTATGCGAAACGCAAAGAATTATCCTTCGACATGGTTATTCTCGATCCACCTAGTTTTGCCCGTTCCAAAAAGTATACGTTTAGTTCAGCCAAGGATTATACAAAATTATTAATGGATGCCATTAATATTACGGAAAAAAACGGTGTGATTGTAGCTTCTACCAATAACGCAACATTCGGGATGAAAAAGTTTAAATCGTTTGTGGAAAAAGCTTTCAAGGAGAGTAATCGAAAATACTCGATTGAAGACGAGTTCTCTCTTCCAAGTGATTTTAGAACTTCTCCGCTCTTTAAAGAAGGTAATTATTTGAAGGTGCTTTTTATACGTGCGAAATAATTCAGTGGAACGGTAAAGGAGGACGCATTTGCGTCCTCCTTTTTATAGTAAGCTTTTCACTACTTTAGACATCGTTGATCCATCTGCTTTTCCAGCAAGTAAAGGTTTGGCAATTTTCATTGCATCTCCCATGTTCATGCCTTTTGAAACACCGGCTTCCGTTAGTAACTTCACAATTTCTTCTTCTGTTAATTGGGTCGGTAGGAAGCTTGATAGTAGTTTTAGTTTTGCATTTTCTTTTTCTATCAAATCCTCACGATTAGCTTCTTTTGCACCCTCTAAAGCTTGATTAGTTTGTTTCACTTCTCTATTTACAATCGCAATTTCTTCTTCCGGGGTAAGTGCAGACCCTTTTTCTTTTTCTGCATTATCTAACGCTGATTTGAGTATAGTCAATACTCCCTTAGCTAGCACATCTTTTTCTTTCATGGCGCGTTTTATTTGATCAAAAACGATAGTTTTTAACATATGCTTCTCCCTCTCCTTTAAACCTCTGCTTGTACTTCCTCAACAGTTTGCTCTACCTCAGAGCGGGTCATTTTTTCTTTACCACTCTTCAATGCATTAAGTGTTTTATGAGCAAGTGCGAGAGGTAATTTACAGAATAATAATATACTTTTGCGGTTTATACTCTTAATATACTCATCTGCTTGAGCTAAGTTTTCCTCTGCATAGTCAAACATCTCTGCTCGAGTCCATCCTTCTGGGAAGAATTGTACCCCTCGCTCGCTATCCTCATCTTTGTTGCGCAAAATATTAACTGCTTGCAGGCCACGACCATATGCAATAGCTAAATTACGGTCTGTCGTAATACCTGCACTCCATTTCCACAAGTCCGATAGCATAACACCCACTAAACCAGCTACGTAATATGTATATTCATCTAAATCTTCCCTTGTTTTTACTTGCCAGTTCTTACCTACCCATTTTGCCATTCCTTCTGCCATTTCACTCGTATACGTTTTTACCGTTTTCAATAAGTCAGTCGGACAAATTTCCAACCAGTCCGCTAGTCTCATGGATACAGGGGGCAGTATTTCACGATAGGGTCCTACTAACTTCTCGTATTCCTCCTTGTCGAAATCTGCTAATAATAACTTACTTGTGGATACTAATATATGTTTTTTTTCTTCTGGATTTAGCGATTCATGATCTTCAATCTCATCTATTGCACGCATGCATAAATAAGCAGAGGCAACCGCCTTTTTTAGTTTTGGTTCTAAAAAAGTGATTGGGATATAAAAAGTTCTACTTGTTTTCTTTAGCATGTCCATTGCTTCTTTTTGTAACTTTGCTACATCATGCACGACTAGTCCTCCGTTTCAATCAGTTATGCCTTGGCGGGATTCCCCAAGACTTAACTTCAATCCTATATAGTCTATTGTATAGGATTTTCACAAAAAGATAAAATGACTACATTTATGAGCAGGACAATTGTAAGAGTTACAGCTTTTAATTATTCTACTGTTCTTTAAAAACCGGTTTTTGTTTCTTCCAAAATAATGATATTACAAAGCTAATTGCAAGTATAATCATTGCCAATACATAAGGATAATCAATATGCACATCAAATAAAATCCCTGCGATACTAGGTCCAATAATATTTCCTATACTTGTAAATGTGGAGTTTAATCCTCCAACAAAGCCTTGCTCATTTCCTGCTACTTTAGACAAATACGTTGTCAGCGCGGGTCTCATTAAGTCGAACAACAAGAAAATCACAAAGGTAACAAGTAAAATTGACCAGTAAGCTGAGACCTTAATCATCGCATAGATGAAAATCGTTGATACACCTATACAAATTTGAATCAACCTAATTTCCCCAATTTTGTCTACAATGCGATCAAAGGTTAAGACTTGGAAGACGATTCCTAGAACACCACTTACCGTAATGATTAGAGCAATATCTTTTGGTGTAAATCCGTATTTATGGTCTACAAATAGAGAATAAACGGTTTCAAAAGCTGCTAAACCAAAGCTAGATACTAGAATGATGATCATCGGGATTAAATAAATTGGCTCCAATACTTTACGAAAACCTGGTTTAATTTGCTCTCCTTCGCTTTCTAAATTCTCTCTCGCTGGCTCCTTCAAAATAATAAGCGAAAATACTCCACCTAAAAATCCTAGAGCTGCAGCAACAAAAAAGGGAATTCTTGTACCATGTTCTGCCAAAAAGCCACCAATTCCAGGTCCAATAATAAATCCAGCACTGATTGCTGCAGCAACATACCCCATTGCTTTTGGTCGTTCTCTTAAAGAAGTGACGTCTGCAACGAATGCCGTAACAGCTGGCATAATGAATGCTCCACTGATACCTCCTAATATTCTTGAAATATATAATATCTTCACGTCTTGGCCGAGACCGAAGAGCATTTCTGAGACTCCAAATATGAACATACCAATTACAATCATTTTTTTACGGCCAAAAGAATCCACCCATTTACCTGCAATTGGAGAAATTAACAACTGTGCGAATGCGAATGCGGCAACTAAATAACCCATTGTAGCGCCTTCTAAGCTCATCTCCCGCATTAATGTAGGCATAACTGGAATAATTAGTCCTATTCCTAAAAAAACGATAAATAAATTTACTAATACTAAATAAATCACTTTATTTAGACCACTTTTTTGAGAAACCATCTTTAAACTCCTTCTAATTCTATTCAGCATATAAATAAAAATAAACCCTATAGTTACTATAGGGTCAAGTAGTTTGAATAGGTATTTTGAGTTCCACTAAAAACTCATCTTCCTTGGAAGCTGAATAATTTATCGGCATCCAGACGTCATATACAATCGAATCTACGACTAATTGGTGCTCCTCAATATAATCGATTAACTTCTGGTAGCATTCAATATATTCGTTGTCGTCTAAAACAAAAGAAATACTAAGGTACTCTCCAGCAGGTAACAAACTAATTTCCACATCTTCATATTTCACTTCAAAATCTTTATTTGTCACAATATATGTAAATAAGTAATCATAGTTTATATCATTTAAGAATTCATACCTTTGAAGAGGAAAGGAACCGCCATATAATGTATCGAATACGCTTCCCTCATCTTCTAACACTTTACTGATACGTCCAAATTCCCTATTTGGGATATCATCAACTTTCATATTATGCGTTTTTATCTTTACTATTTTTTGTGCAGTTAAGATCTTTCTGCTAACAGTCATCATATTTGGCTCTAGCACGAAAGATTGTATTTGCTCTTTTTTTCGTTGTAATACCTGCTTTGTTTTGTTGAGTCTTTGAAATTGTTCTTCAATTCTTTTTTCTTGATTTTCCAGATATATGACTAATTCTTCAGGCTTTAATTTTAATACTGATTTAACCTCTTCTAGTGATAATCCAAGATATTTCAATGATTTAATAATATCTAAATAGTACAGTTGTGTATTTTGGTAGTACCTATATCGATTGCTCGTACTAACCTCGAAAGGTTTAAATAAATTTATCTGATCATAGTAACGTAAAGTTTGAACAGATATATTGCTTAGCTTCGCTACTTCACCTATTGTCAAATAATGAATCTTCAAATCATCCCTCCATTTGTTTTAAACTCCAATAAAAGCTATCCTATTTGATTTAGGATAGCTTTTATTTAACTACTATTCAATTCCTTGAATTATTACCTCTTTTACTGGCAAGAAAAGTTCTTCTGTATTTAGGAATGTCACTTGCACTTTATCCCCTTCTTGCATATAAACTGCCAGTGGTGCAACTTCGGAAGATACAATATAGCTTTGCTTGTTATCTAATAAGAACGAAACTTGTGTAAAGTCGCCTACACGTTCCTTAAAGACACGCACAACCGTACCAGCTACCGATTTCTCTTCGGCATTGGAGTTTCCATCTACAGAGCTTCCTCCACGTTGAATAGCAGTTTTATATAGTTTTAAAGCTTCGTTTGGCGTATTTCCATAGACCGAGATCTCTGGATTTGCAGCTGACACTATAAAGTAATTTTGCAGAAATCCATTAGAGTCTAATACGGGTGTTAACCAGCTAGCTTCTCCGTAAAAGTTGTATAATACCGGCATTTCACCAGACCACTTTTTCTCGATAAATTTCTTTTCAATAATTTGTAGTGCCCCTTGGGAATCCATATAAGATTCCTCTAGATTCCCTGTATAGTAAGTCGCCTCTCCTGTTCGACCATCTGTCAAAGAGTAACCAAGCATTGAGTCTACTCCCTCTTTTGGGCTCGTAAAGTCTGTAAAGTAATACATTTGCCCATCTTCTGCAAAAATAGGACTTACATTTGCCTCGGTTCCTTCATCGGATGGAAGCTTCACATCTTTTTTACCAAATAGACTATTAATAAATCCATGTACATATTTACCAAAATAGCTATTTTGTAAGCTTACTGTTTCCGGAGATACTGCCCCATCTATAAACGCCGGTACATCACCAATTTTATAGGAATCTGTCTGACCTGTAGCTGGATCTACCACTACAATTCCTTTTACATCAAACCCATTTCGCGCAGAAATGAAGCTACCGTAGGAACGGATGTAATAAGGTTTTCCATCCTCGTCAATTTCTAATTGAGGATCCCCATAGAAAATTTTTGTCGGATGCTTCATACGCATATGTCTTTCTAAGTTTTTATGGAAATAAGAAGACGGAGTATAGCTCATTTCTGCTTCTATAAATTTCGGATTATCCGACGAGTCGGTTGCACTCATTGTAAAATAACCTGGTGTGACATCTCCATTCCACCATTTGAACAGTCCAGAAAATTCTACTGGAGCAATATATACATATTCCTCTTTTACCTTTTGAATTTGTAAGTTACCTAATTCAAAATAGCTCGTATTAGGTACTTGCCCAAAAGCTTTTTTCATTTTATTGCGCGCAAATTTTGGTGGTACGCTAGCAGGCGTCTTCGTTTCATCAAACGCTTCAATCTCAACCTCTTGCTGCATTTCCGCCACTTTATATTTTTCATCTGCATTCCAAAAAGGTGCTGTTAGCATAAAGATAGCTAAACCTAAGCTCCCTAGGAACAGAATACCCTTTGCTTTTTGTTCCTTGCCTTTAGTGAGTATCATCCCCGCTAAAGTAGCGATAACTAGCAATGGCCATAACGCGGTCCAATTACGATCTAGGTTCGTTACATAATATATAATCGCGAGTACGATAAAAGTTAAAATCGTCAGACCAATGATAGAAGTTACCATGTCTTTTCTTTTAGCTGTCAACGGGACTACTAATAATGCGGTAAGTATCGCTGCAACTGCAGAAATAATAAATACGCTGGTCATTTTCTCAAACCCTCTTTCTCTTTTTTAAGCATAGTTAATTTACGGGTGAGAAGGAAAATGGTTTCACAAAAGAAAAGCGTAAGCGCCTAAGTTAGACAGATACTAAGTAAAAAATGCACTATTTAACACAGAAATAATTCAGTTGGACTTCGTTACTCCTTTCGAAATACCCAAGCACGTTGTATGATAAAACCAAAAATGAAAAGAATTGCGTCTACTATAACCTTCAATACAATTTCTCCTCTTCCAAGCCATTCTGCATATAGAAAATGGACGGAGCCGGCAGATATTAACATGATAAAAGCAGCGAGTAAATAATAGCGGATAAACGAATTTCGGGAGCCCTGTTTGAAAACTTTATTGCGATTTACATAATAGTTGAATAGGGCCGATAAAAAACGAGCTGTGATAGTAGCGATAACGATAAATAGTTCGGGTGCATCTTCTCTCCAAAGCTTTATAAATAAGGCGTATAAACCGATATCTATAGCAAAAGAAGCTGCTCCAGACAGTGCATAGAATAGAAACACCTTATAAATATGAAATGAGTCTCTCAGTGGGTGAAAATGAGAGGATTTGTTTTCTTCCAGATATACGGTTTGAATAGGCACTTCTTCTATTGGTATGTTTTCGGGCTTTAGCGCAGCCAACATATTCATCTCATATTCAAAACGCTCCCCTGTAACACGTAGTAATTGAGGAAGATGCTTTGTAGGAATTCCACGAAGCCCCGTTTGAGTATCTGTAAGAACAGTACCTGTTGATAATCGGAAAAGTAAACGAGTACAGCGATTTCCGAAAAAACTGCGGAAAGGTACCTCTTTTTCCGAGAAGTCTCGATTGCCTAGTACTACAGCATTCGTTTTTCGGGACATCTGTTTAGCAACTTTCATCATATCCGATACAAGATGCTGCCCGTCTGCATCTACAGTAATGACAGCTTTATGAGGCAAAGAATTATTAAGTATGTAATGAAAAGCTGTTTTCAAAGCTCTCCCTTTCCCTTGATTGACCGCGTGACGAAGAAGGGTTACTTGCGGAATTGAAGAAATAGCATGAAAGATTGGTTCAAATTCCTTACCACTACCATCGTCAATTACTATGATAGATTGAAAATTTGCCTTAATGATGTCATCTATTAGCTTTCTGCATGTTTCACCGGGCTTGTAAGCTGGTATGATTATGGCAAATTGTTTCACTCTGGACCTTCTTTCTATCTCTTGAATAGAGATTAGATTTTGCTATCCTATACCCGGTTCTCTTCTCAAATACTCGTTAAAAATAAAACACCTAGTGATACTTCTCACTAGGTGTTTGCTATGACAGGACAATCTTTCTTTTTTACCTGAAAGCTCTTTCTCCATGATGCAACTACGAGAAACAAGGAAAGCATTAAAATCCCACTTAACACGAAAAAGCAATAAATGATGAGTTCAGAGGAAACCATTTTAGTAAAGATAGCAAGTAATAGAATTCTGATTAAAAGGCCTAGTGTACGGAACAAACTATCGACTCTTCCTATTATATTGTTAGGAATATGGTCCATTAAAAAAGAGTTCCTAGCGACCCTAGTACTGCTATTACCTATTGCCAAAAATAACATTAGTGATAGATATACCGGTAAATTAACCAAAACAATTAATGATATAGCAATCGTATATACAAATACTCCGAAGATCATCGTCTTTTCATTTCCAATTTTACTGGATAATGTCGGTACGAATACCCCTGCAATTATTGCTCCTATTGCATAAATCATTCCCTCAATCCCATAAATACTCGCGTCCGCTTTAAATACATCCACTAGATAGACGGGAAACAAATAATTCGTTAGCATCACTCCAATAAAAGGCATGAAAGAAAATAATAAAAAAATAAACACGGAAGGACGCGCTAACATATATCTTAGTCCTTCACTTACTTGTGACTTAACAACTTTTTCTGCCTTCTCAATGGATAACCTAGCATACGGTAATTTCAAATAAAAATAGATGGCAGCACCGTATGATATCGTATTTAGTAACAAAATATAATGTAAATCCCATTTTACCAATAAAATACTAGCTAAAGCCCCCGCAATCATACTCGAAAGTTGCCCCTGTACTTCCATCGTTCCATTTAAGGATTTATATTGTTCCTTCGTAAATATCTCTTGATTTAAAGCAAACATCGTCGGATAAAAAATGGTGTAATATAAACTACCAATCATATAAATAATTGTATAATGCCAAATTTCATAGGATAAGCCAATAAAACCTATTAGGGAAAATATAAACAATAATGCAAAGCATATAATTTCACTTATAATTAATAACTTCTTTCGAGAAACTCTATCTACTAGATTCCCTACAAATGGTGTAAGGACAAAGCTTAATATGGTCATACAGATCGTTATATACCCAAATACCTTATTGCCATTATCACTTGATACAAGCATCCATGGTATCGCAATCATTGTTATTCCTGAACCAATAGAGGAAGCAATATTAGCAGAAATAATGAGACGAAATCGAGAGTCTTTGTATAGATCTTTCATTTGAAACACCCCTTAACTTATTCTTATTATTTCACTATAATTGAAAATTCAGCTATTTAGTTCAGTCATTGGTCTTGAGTCTTTCTCATACATTTGACGGAGGAATAAATTCATCTCCAAGCTCATTATATTTTGATGTCTTTTTTTTACTTAATTAAGAACAGAGACGCTTATTCAACTATTACGCCCGTTAGCGGAACAACTTTATTGTCACCCGAAAATTTAGATATTCTTTTTCTTGCACTATAAAAAAACCCCTTTGATATGGTAGTCAAAGGGGCAAAGCTCGTTAAATTATTAAGCTTCTTTGCAGCATGAACTGCAATAAACAGTTCATGTAATTTCATGATTCTTTTACCGTGATTCCTGAAAGGTCTTTCTTAATTCATCTGCAACACGAACTAACTTTACCTTTAGTCAAACCAAGGTGGAGTATCATTAATTTCTTCGCACTCCAAAGTTCTTAACAATTTGGCAAACTTATATAAGTTTGAATATCTTTGGTATTGCGGAAATTGAGTCACTACATCATTTTCTAGGACCATTTTCGAACGATATCCGTTCAAAAAAGACTGAATCAGTAGTTTTGAATGTGGATTATCATCGTCAATAAAATCATCAAGGGCTGTAACGATATCAATTGCATACCAATGGTACATTGCATCATCAAAGTCGATTACATTGAAACTATAATTCTTATTCTCTTCAAAAAAGATATTATCTAATTGGAAATCATAATGTATCAATCCGTACACATCATTTCCAGTAGGTATTGATTGCAGCCAAGTGTTAACCCTACCTAGCTCCTCAAGGGCAATAAGTTCAGTTGGATGCTTTTGAAATACACTTTCCATGAAATGTACTGTGTCCACCCAACTATTTCTTCTTTCAGATACAGGCTCGAAATTTTTTGACAAACAATGTAGTGAGCCTAGAGATTTTCCCCATTCCTCCATCTGTTTTTCGGTAATTGTATCGGAATCCAAATTAATGCCGTTAGCTGCACTAAAGACAACAGCAATATACGTTCCTTCAGGAGACATTAGTGTTTCAATAAGTTCTCCACTTAGTGATTTAATTGGTATTACAGATGGAAATTCATTTAAGTTTAAATATTGCATATACTCTAATTCAGCTTTTATTTGTTCAATAGAGTTATCCTGCTCAAAACTAAATCTCAAAAAATATTGAACTTGATTACGTTCAAAAGCATAAACAAAGTTTGAACTTGCACGCCACAGCTCCAAAGTTCCCTTGTCATGTTCCCAGAATTGAATGAGTCTCTTGGCGATCGTATCGGAAGCTAATCCTCGTACCATGTTTTCTAATTTCATCATCTCTTATTTTTCCTCCCATTACCTTTGAGAGGATGATACCTTATTTAAGAAGTAATCCCTCTCATTAGCATGCTATTTTGAAATTTTTTCTTTTTCAATATGTCACCCCTTCCATAAGTTTTGGCTATAAAAAAACAACAGCCAGACATATTCCAATTCTACATAAAATTACAAATCCCTTTTTGTAAATTCACAATTAGAAAAAGAGCTGCAGAAACATATCTGCTCAGCAACTCTTGCATCGGTTGTATAAAAATTATTAATTATAAACCTTATATCGTTTCTGAGTCACACTGTATTTAATATAAAATAATCCCTTTGTTAAACTAACCTGCTGCGTTAGTTGAAATAGAAGAGTTATACTTTCTCGATATTATTTATAAATACATCTAATACTTTTGTATATATTTCTGGTTGTTCAGAATGAACTAGGTGCGATGCGAATGGAATAATAGACACGTGAACGTTCTCCTTCAATAAAGGGTACAATAAAGCACCTTTTGTTTCACCCTTATTCCCTTCACCAACCATATACAAAATAGGTGAATTAATACCATCCAAATCTTTTGTTAATTGAAATGGATACCATTCATCATCTTGTCCCATATATATAAACTGTCTCCAATCAGACATATGTAAATTATCAAAGTAATTAACTACATCTTTATTTACCAATAATTCTGCTTGAGATTCTACATCTTCTTTATGCGTCTCAAACCAGTTTTCTGGCTTCTCAGCTAGAACTCCAGAAATAGTTAAACTTTTAACTTTATAGGGGAATTTTTTTGCGAAGCATAATCCCACTAAAGCACCTAACGAACATCCAACTATATGAGCTGATTTCACACCAAATTTATTAAGTGTTTCTTCCATATCTGTTGCAGAATCGTCTAGGAAATTTTTAAAATTATTTTCAAATGACTTACCATGCCCTCTTAAATCTGGAAGAATAACTTTATAGTTATTTTTAAAATATTCTCTCTGGTATTCAAAATCAGTTAAACCTGTTTGTAAGCCTGTATGAAGAAATACAATAGGTTCGCCATCTCCAAAAACTTCAGTATGCAATTGCAAAATCATCCCTACTTTTCTAAGTAATATTCGTTTAATAAACCTTTATAATGTCTACTTCGACACTATTCCGAAGATACCCTCTTATTGAAGTAAAGCACCGTTGGTGAAAGAAGTTACTATCAAATTCCTCCCAATCTTTTAAACGAAATTTATTTATAAACAAACACAATATCCGGAGTCAATATATTATTCATAGTTCAACTAACCAACCACACTAGTTCAATAAGAAAAAAGCTTTACTCCTTCTTGAAGTAAAGCACTCGTTAGTTTAACAAGAAAACCGAATTTTTTTAGTTAGTCCAAAATGTTTTCCACTGGTTTTGTAATACGTTTTTGAATTAGCCAGACTCCTAAAATGAACGCAGTAATGATGAAAAATACAATCGACAACTGAAATACTGTCCAAATAGAAGGTGAATAATATTTAATTTGGTGCGCATTTTCAATTTTTTCAAGATATGAATCCTGATATTCATATTGTACAATCCATTGATCGTTGGCCATTGCAACAGTTCCTAAATCATAATCGTTTGGAATGATAGACTCAGTAATCTTCCCATTTTCACCAATAACAAGTTCTGCTTGTGAATAATCTATTGGATAGAAATTTTTAGGACCTTCTTGTAAATATGTGACATCATCTATATTTTCAATAGTAAATACAGCCAAATGTTCCAGTTGCCCACTATATTTTTGGAAAACGGCTTGTAGTGCTATTTCATCTATATTAGATTGTGCCGATAATACGGAGAATGTCTTTTCCATAATATCCTGCTTTTGCTGTTCAATTACTTTTACCCCTTCTCGCTCATCGTTAAGTTCGGACAACACGTTCAGAGAGTATATAAAAAAACCGACCGTCACGAGGAATGCAACCCAAAAGGAAATACTTAAAAATTTCGTGAAATTTTTCTGTGCACTGAAAAAATGTGCAAGTTTTTGAAAAGGTTTTTTTTGATCTATGCGAGCATTAATTTCTGGATGCTCTTGAATATCAAATTCTACACGCATTTGATTCAGAAGCTCAGCACATTGTTCGCAAGTAGCGATGTGTTGCTCTATAAATCTTGAACTTTCCTCACTGCATAGTTGATCTATATATGATGGTAATAAATCACGCACAATATAACATTCATTCTTCATTCATATTCCCTCGCTCTCTTAATTTTAACTTTGCCCGGTAAAAGGTTACCCTTGCCCAATTTTCATTTTTCAGATGTATTTCTCCAATTTCTTTAAAGGTTAAGCCGCCCAGTATACGAAGTAACACAATTTCTTTATACGGTTCGTCTAACAAATGAATCATCCGATAAAGTGCAATTTTATTTTCACTTTCGACGAGGTTATTTTCTACTGAAGGTAATTGGTTCAGTAGATGTGGTGACTGCGGTTGTTTGATTTGTTTATCAACGTACTTATAATATGTATACTTTGCAATTTGACAAAGCCAAACTGACATTTTACATTCGCCATTATAAGTGTCGATTGAACGAACAGCCTGATAAAAAGTCTCTTGTGTTAGTTCCTCTGCTATGTCTACATTACGACAAAGGATCATTAAATATTTAAAAACTTGATCAGCATATTGTTCATAGACTTCCGTAAGCTCCCCCAATGTTCTACCTCCTTTCAACCTATATATCTAAAAAATCATCGTTTCGTTACAAACTTTTTTTATTTTTATCATTCGCTACATTTTAACATTTTTATATGTGACTATTAGAAAGAGCAAAGATTTCTTAATGAGCCAATAAAACAATAAAAAACCCGGACTGTTGGTTTCAACTTGTCGGGTTCATACAATTTCAGTTGTATCTACAATTTCTATTTATCCTTTTTATTTTCAAAGTTTCCAACAAATATTTATATCTTATTCGACTAAACTTCTGCATTAGTTAAATAAGAAAAAGGGCTTTACCCATTCTTAAAGTAAAGCACCCGTTAGTTGAAGAAGTTTTTTCGAGCTGTCGTATACTACTTTATAATTCAATAAAAATAATCTGCCTTTTGAAGACAGCTCACGTTGCACTCAATAGTGCTTTAAAGAAAATAAAGTGTGATACTCCTCAGATAGTGAAAAATAGCTTCGAAGATTTAAAATAACTAGTCATCCCAAAGGTTCCTTCTATTGCCGCATCCATCGCTATCGTAGTTAAGACGATTTCTCCTAGTGCGTCGTTGATTCTGGGAAGTGCCACGATTGTTGCTCGTGCGTCGTTGGTTCCGAGAAGTGCCACGATTGCTGCTCGTGCTTCGTTG
Source organism: Psychrobacillus sp. NPDC096623 (assembly GCF_044762655.1). Taxonomy (NCBI): domain Bacteria; kingdom Bacillati; phylum Bacillota; class Bacilli; order Caryophanales; family Bacillaceae; genus Psychrobacillus; species Psychrobacillus sp. NPDC096623. The sequence continues at coordinate 48,244 of NZ_JBIWER010000002.1, read as the reverse complement.
GTTCCGGGAAGTGCAACGATTTCTACTCGTGCGTCGTTGGTTCCGGGAAGTGCCACGATTGCTACTCGTGCTTCGTTGGTTCCGGGAAGTGCCACGATTGCTGCTCGTGCGTCGTTGATTCCGGGAAGTGCGCCGATTGCTGTTCGTGCGTCGTTGGTTCCGGGAAGTGCCACGATTGCTGCTCGTGCGTCGTTGGTTCCGGGAAGTGCCACGATTGCTGCTCGTGCGTCGTTGGTTCCGGGAAGTGCGCCGATTGCTCGTTCGTTTGTTACTAAAAGGATCCTGGACCATGAAGTTACCTAACCCACTATCGTTAGCCAATTTGGCTGCATTCTGTATGCCGTAAACAGAAAAATTTGACATAATTAATCCTCCTTTCATTTATATTAGAGAAAGATGGTAAATCAATATCTTTTTTAAAATTTGTGCAAATACACATTCTTTCCCATATAGTAAGATACGAAATTGTTATATCAATAGTTGAGACAAACGACTACTATTTAACAATAATTAATAATTTCGAATCTTTTCGTGGTATCTCTCATTTTAGGGTCATTGAATATAATAAAAAAGAAAGGAAGAATTCCTATGGATAATGGTATGAAAATACCAGAATATCAGCTTTTTATTCATCCTATCGATTTAAGTGAACTTCGAAAAGATATTTGGATAGATGATCCGGTTTCCGCGAAGCTTACGATAAACAAAAAGAAATATGAAATCGATATTGCATATCGTGGCTCCCACATCCGTGATTTTCGAAAGAAATCCTATCACATTTCGTTTTATAAACCAAGTACGTATAGAAATGCCAAAGAAATTCATTTAAACGCAGAATATAAAGATCCTTCTCTATTAAGAAATAAATTATCGCTCGATTTTTTCAGTGAAATAGGGTGCTTATCGCCAAAGTCTCGATTTGTATATCTGAAACTGAATGGGAAAAATGAGGGGCTTTATTTGGAATTAGAGTCAGTGGATGAGTATTTCCTTGCGAATCGAAAACTACCAAAAGGTCCTATATTTTATGCGGTAGACGGCGATGCTAACTTTTCGTTAATGAGTGATCTTGATAAAGAAGTGAAGAAATCACTTAAGCTTGGCTATGAACAAAAATATGGGACAGAACAAGATGAATTTTATTTACAAGAAATGATTATTAAAATTAATACTATTTCAAGAGCTGAATTTGAAAATGAAATTGTGAAATATCTCAATGTTGATCAGTATCTTCGCTGGTTGGCTGGCGTTGTTTTCACCCAAAATTTCGATGGTTTTGTTCATAATTACGCACTATACCAGAATAGCGAAACGAGGCTATTCGAAGTCATTCCATGGGATTACGATGCAACATGGGGTAGAGATGTAAATGGGAAAGTGATGGAGGAAGACTATTTAAGAATTGAAGGATTTAATACGCTAACGGCAAGGATTCTAGACGTGAAAACATTTCGGCATCAATACAAAAACTTGCTAGAAGTTATTTTAAACAACCAATTTAATGTAGAATATTTGAAACAGAAAATACAAGGTCTCCATGACTTGATAAGACCATATATTCAAAAAGATCCTTATAAAAAAGATAGTATCCATTTATTGGATAATGAACCGTCATATATATTGGATTTTATTCAAGCGAGGTCGAAATATATAAAAGGGAAATTAGATACATTAGATTAAATTGTTACATGCTTACGAACTCCCCTTTCCATTTGGTAGGGGGGTGTTCTGGCTATGTCAAATTATCAAAACCACTAAAAATGCTCCTATGTATTTTTATTGTGCCATCTAAAGTCTTGTTTACAGGAACAGTATTTGTGTTTGGTTACACATAATACCCCCTGATATTACCAACTACAAAATAACTTTCCGTATATCAAATCTTATTCAACTAACCTGCATCGTTAGTTGAATAAGATTATTGTAGAGTTGAACCATACTATGTAAAAAAACCTCTTAAGAATAAGAGGTTTAAATAGTTGGATTTTCATTTATTAGAAGGTGAATGACCTCCGCTGATTCTTCAAGATTATCGAATAACTCAATAGTTTGACACTTGTTCACTTATTCTTCTTCATCATTTTTATTTTCATCATCTACATCATCCATCTCTTCACCATCATCAACGCCATTATCCTGGTCAACGCCATCCCCACAACCAGCCACTCCAGCAAGCACTAACCCGCCTGCCAATCCACTAGCCAATAATTTCTTTTTCCAATCTGCCATGTTAGTTCCTCCTTTAAATGTATTGGTAGTTCTAAAGAAGGTTTACCCTTTGACATATTTCTCTAAACACAAAGTTACTTGGAAGTTATCAACTTTATTACTCCATAAGAAAACGCTGCCCTTTTAAAGCAGCCGTTTCTTCAACTAAAGCACCCGTTAGTTGAATAAGACCGATTAGCGATAAACTATTTTCTATTCTTAATGAAACTTAAGAGGGATTTCTTAATTGAGTGTAGAAAAATATATGTGCAAACAAAACACAGGAGGCTACTATGACTAATTTAATTTCACATATTGCTACACTGGAAATACCAGTTACTAATTTAGAAGAATCTATAGAGTTTTATATCGATATCCTTGGTGCCGAAGTCCACTTTCAAGGTGAAAAAAATGCTATGCTTACTATGAAATCAAAAGGAGTTCCAACGATTTTCTTGGTTGAAACTGAAGAAATTAATGGATTATCATTCAGAAATACAAATACTAATATCGTTCATAGCATAATTGACTTTTATACCCCTTCCTTAAAAGAATTATATGAGTGGCTTGAAGGAAAACAAGTTGAAGTTGGTCCTTTAAATTTACAAGGCGAATTTGGTGGTTTTGGATTTAAAGATCCTTCTGGAAATTGGTTAAGTGCCTGCAATATCCTTCACCCAGAACAGTAAAAATTTTTTTTACTACTTAAGTTACAGGCGTAATTTTTTGCGCCTTTCTTTCTATTACACTTAATGAGCCTAATGCGACATAAAAACTCCCATTTTCTTATAGAACTAACCTGTCGCGTTAGTTCTATAAGAAAAAAGCTTTCCTCCTTCTTAAAGTAAAGCATCCGTTAGTTGAATAAGAACTTTACTATTTTAGGAGTGCAGCCTTATAACCAATTTTCTATGCTTACTACCTTTTTAGCATCTGCATCTAACTTCACTTTTTTACCTATAGCTAATGGATGCATCGGATGAGTGTGACATGTATCGAATTCAGCTAAAATTGGAATGTCGAGTCCATCTAATTGTTCAATCAATAAATCTAATGGTAGTTTTCCTGTACCTAAATCATCGTATAGTTCATGTTTACCTAAAATTATGCCAGCGACTTTTTCAAAAACACCATGTAACTTAAGCATTGCAAAGTTTTTCTCAACAACAGAAGCATTTTTCATACAGTCCTCAATTAATAATATGTCGCCATGCTCAATTGTTGGGAAATAAGGCGAACCAATAAATCCGTACATTGCATTTACAAATTACATTACCACCTATTAATCGCCCTTCTGCTACTCCACTATGCCCAGTTACCCACTCATTACGATAAAGATTTTTATCAGTTGTTTTTTCAAGCCAATTCACTGGCTCATCAGACCAAAATGATGGCATTGGAACTTCGTATGGAAGCTTATTTTCTTCCATGAAATATTGTTCAAAATAACGATAGGTATCATTTACAAGAGGCTCAAATTCACCAAAAGAGGGAATAAGAGCAGGACCATAATATGTTGTGATACTTGTTTTTGCATAAAGGGCAAGTAAAACAGCGGTTGCATCAGAATATCCAACGATTAACTTTGGGTTTTCCTTAAATGCTTCATAATCAATGTATGGCAACAAGCTATTTGAATTTGTGCCACCTATAGTAGACATAATCATCTTAATATCTGGATTTCGTAATAATTTATTTAGTTCCTCTGCACGTGCTTTGGGTGTGCCAGAACGATACACATCTGATTGCCCTGTCAACTCTCCTTCTACTATAACAAAACCTTTTTCTTCTATAAAAGCTTTAGAACGTTGATAGCGTTGATAGGCTGTAACTGTTGCAGGAGAAGATGGGGTAAAAATCCCGATTTTATCTCCTTTTTTTAAGCGTTGAACCATCTGATTAACCTACTTTCTAAACCTCTATAATCTTTGTAATTTCATTTTCCGTATTAAACTAACCTGTACCTTTAGTTCAATAAGAAAAAGGCTTTACCTTTCTTGAAGTAATTCACCCGTTAGTTGAAGAAGGATTAAAGTTAAAGCTCCAAGTTTTTTTAAAATATCTGTATCTGTATTAGTATTATCCAATCACAAATCAGAAAGCTCTTCTCCTGTTAATATTTCAAATAAAACAGTAGAATTCTCCTCATTTAGTTGAACATACTCATTATCACCTTTTACAACCTCCACTTTATCTTTATGTGGACTTATCCAAATTTCATACAATACTGCTTTTGCCTCTATTTCAGGATTTTTAAATTGAAATCCAAACCTGTAATCAGCAGGACGTACCATATCTACTTTGGCATTTTGCCAATCAGCCTTATCTAATATACCTTTCACCTTTTGAACTTGCTTATTATCAGTAATTTCTTTGAAGTCTTCATATTTATTTTCATCACCAATACGCATTTGAACTTCTATATTTTGTCCTTCGTTTTCTATTCCACTAGAACATCCAGTAATAACAAACAAAGTCATTGCCAATAAAACAAATAAAACCTTTGTAAATTTCATAATGAGCCCCCCTTTTATTAAGGAATTTAAGAAGTTGATATGTGAGGTAACAAATTTCTTGTTTAACTAAACTGCTTCGTTATTTTAATAAGAAAAAATGCTTTATTCCTTGTTGAAGTAAAGCACCCGTTATTTGAATAACTATTCGTACCCACCTTTGGACTCTGGGAGTGATTTATATTCACTCTTGCTTTTAATTATATTAAAGACATAATTTCTCAACTCAATTAGCTGTTTTGCATCGTTCGTTGGTTCGCAGTATTCCTCTGAAAATAAGTGTTTTACCGTTTCACCATTAATTATAATTTTCCATTCATCTTCTCCGTGCGGTTCTTGCATACAAGCCGTTCCGTTTATAGGTTTAGGTGTAAATTCCTTCGTTTCGGCTATATTAATTCCTTGCATGTTCTCATAAATATCTTTCATTTCTTCTTCTGTTAAGATTAACTCTGTGGTTGCAGTACCATCTGCTATTAAATCCTTAGTCACTGTTCCTTCGAAAGTATTAATTTCATTCTTTTTTTGAACACCGAACTGAATAGAAAAATCAAAATCACTAGGCATATCTTTTGGCATATTTTTAGTAGGAGAGCTGGTCACATTTTTAGTGTTGGTTTCCTTCTCTTTACCACTTTGTTGGCAGCCCAATAACCCTATTGATAAAAATATTAAAGACAGAATTAAGCTAAGTTTCTTCAGTATCATCACTCCTTTTATAATTAGACAGAATTTCATAGTTTTCGTTTCAATAAATCTTGTGTTAATTTGTTCAACTAACCTGCCCCGTTAGTTGAAGAAGGACTTTTCCGTAACTCCTTTTAAACATTTCTTCTGAACACAATAGTTTTTTTAATATCTACATCTGGGTACTCAGCAAAACTGATTCAAACGTGCATAAGAATATTTATAGACATTATTTTTTCGTTTTTTTATTTTTATCAAAATAATTCAAAAGGTAATAAGTAGTCCAAATAGGCAGCCAATTGCTAAACTAAAGCACCCGTTAGTTGAATAAGGCCATCTTTTCTATTACACATTATGTTCGCAATGTGTACATTTACCTTCCTATTAATACTTTCTAGAGAAGCATAAGATAGTTAATACCAACATTGCCTCTTTCAATTTAATCTTTTTCATATAAATTGTTACAAAGCATACAATTATGTTGAGTTATTAATTTTTTTTTAGTAGGAGGATACCCAATATTGTCAATCGGTGAAAGTGTCGATCAAAATCCCGATTACGAAAATCACGCGATACAAAGTGCTGTGATGGACGCATTAATAACTACAATTTGCGGTGCAATTTCAGACACATCTATAATACTTACATCAGAAGAAGATCATAAAGAACAACAAGGTAAAATAGACGACCTTAAAAATATGATACAACATGTCAGCGATTTAACTGAAAAAGTAAAGAATCTTAATCAACAAATTTACAAGAGCAAAGACATCTTTTAATAATTTGTCCGTATTGGAGGCTACTTTCTAAATGAACAATAGTGAAAGTAATAATAAAAATAAACAAAATTCCAATTCATCTATTCGTGCTGCTGAACTTGCTGTAATCGGCGAACTATTCTCGACAGTCGGTGAAGTGATATCCACTATATCCGCTGTCCTAGCATTAGAAGAAGAACGACAAGAACAAAGTGAGAATAAAAATGTGCAGGAACAACTTGACTATTTATATTCTGAAATAAAAAAACTAAAAAAACGAGGCAATTAACATAACCATTAATTACGGTTATTTATTTTTTTTACACTTAATTAGCAAGCATAATAAATTCATGTGTAGGTGTATAAAAATGAAAAATCGAAATGAATCTCGAATAGATTAAATCACTTTTTTAATTTGTATCCCATCATCATACTCACAGCTAACCAAATGAATAAGAAAACAATAGTATTTATCAACCCAACGATTCCAGGAGGTCCCCCTGTTACAAACCCAAAGTTAAAACTTATAACAATAAATGGGAGTTATATTGCTATTATAAGCAATAAATACAGAAATAAAATTTTCATCCAATTTATACCCCCTCCTTACCCATTTACATAAATATTCCTCATAATATCTCAACTTCGACAACTTTCTATATACTCCTTCTTATTCAACTAACCTACTGCGTTAGTTTAAGTAAACACACCTTCACAACCTTATGTTTTTTTAATATAAATATTCAACGAAAAATTATATAGAGAAACCTATTCTTCATATTCATTTATGGTTAATCAACCTTACCCTTTAACATAACCAAATCAAAAGACACTCCTTGAACTAATTCAGGGAGTGTCTCTATTAGATGTATGTTCCTTTTTCTTCATAAGTTACATACCAGGTGTTCTCTTTTTGTAAAATGGCTGTACCGATCCATCCATCCGCAATTAGTTGCTGCTGGTTTTCAATGGCATCCATAGGTATTTCTATAAGCTTATCTCCGTTATTACGTGCCACATGAATTTTTTTATAAAACACGTATCGAAGCATATCCCCGTATTTCTTTTTTAATGCGCCTATTATCATTCCTTGGCTTAGTTTGTCCTTTAAGCTAGCAATGTTGAATGGTGCAACTGTTGCGCATACATGTGTATAGGGTGAAGCGTCAAGGAGTTCCATGATGATTGCTCCAAGTTTTTTTTGCAAACCAAATCCTCGAAATTGTGGATGAACGTTCGTGATTTCTTGGTAAACTACCTTCTCAAGCTGCTCTTGAGACAGACCAATATCATAGCCTAAATGCTGTTCATCAACGGGTGGTACTGCCAAAGCTCGGAAAGCAATTAGTTCGTTGTCTACAAATGCTCCAATCATTAAGTTACGAACGATTGAGTCTTCATATTCTCCTATTGTTAATGGAGATAAGAAATTATCGTTTTCCATTGCTCTTAACACGATATGCTGCAAGCGTAAAATGCTATCCAAATGTTCTAGCGTCAATTCACGAACAATATATTCTTTATCTCCAAGCTTACCTTGCCATTCTTTCATGCAAACACTTCCTCTTATTTTGTCACTTTTGTAGAGAACTCAGTTAATTCCTGTAGTATTTCTTCGTCTACATCTATACCTAGTCCAGGACGTTCATTTAATTGTATAAACGGAACGTCATAATGTAAATTCCCAACATCTTTGGAGAACTTCAATGGACCCGTTAACTCTACGCTAGTAAATACTTTTTTAGAAAATGCTACTTGAAATCCTGCAGACGATCCAATAGAGGATTCCACCATGGAACCGATTTGACACTCGATGCCTGCCATCTCTGCCATATGAGCTAGTTTCATCGCTGGATAAATTCCGCCACATTTCATCAGTTTAATATTCACTTTATGTGCGGCTTGTTTCTCAATTAACTCGCGCATATCCCTGAAGTTTCGTAAGCCTTCGTCCATCATAAGAGGGGTACTTGTTTTTGCTTTTACTTCTACCATTCCATTGAAGTCATCAGCTATTACTGGTTGCTCTAGCCAATCTAGCCCTTCTTTTTCTAACAGACGCATAGCCATAATAGTTGTAGCGCTATTTTTCCAGCCTTGATTTACGTCTACACGAATAGCGATTTCCTCTCCGACTTTTGCACGCACCGCTTGAATACGTTTCACATCAACCTGCACGTCTGTCCCGACCTTCATCTTAAAGGAGGAATATCCTTCTTTAATCCTTCTATCTGCTTCCTCCGCCATATCATCTGGTTTTCCAATACTTAATACATGTGTGACAGGGAATTTTTCGTGATAACGACCACCTAATAGTTGGTATACAGGAACACCAAGTTTTTTCCCTACCAAATCGTAGCAGGCAATATCGATTGCCGCTTTTGCTGCTGGTGCCTGATAAACCGCTTTGTTCATTATTTCATGTAAGCGCTCAAACTCCATAGGATTTTCTCCAATAACAGCTGGCGCTAACGTATATTTCAATAATGCATATGTACTTTCCCAAGTCTCACCTGTCACATGCTCATCAGCAACAGCTTCTCCGTAACCCACTAAACCATTATCAGTTGTAAGCTTAACAATAATAGATGGCATATCATTATAAGTATGGTAACTTATGATAAATGGATCAATTAAAGGTAATCTAATTGCGTAAATATCTATTTCTTTAATTTTCATGTGTAATTTCCTCTTTTCTTTAAAAGTGTTATAGTTATCGGTATAGTTGTCGGTAAATAGTCGTTAAAAATTAGTAAGGGGTGCCGAAATGGTAATACGTATTGCTGTATTAGGATCAGTTGATTTCATCAAACGTTTAAGGCGGTTCGAGCATGAACTTTCATCCATTCGTTTGGACTATTATACATATGATAAGCCGTCTGAAGCAAAAAATATAGTTCAGGATATTAAGCCATGTGATGCAGTATTTTTTTCAGGATCATTTCCTTTTATCTACGCAACTGAAACTATCGAAAAACTACCGGTACCAGTTAATTATTTGAAACAAGATGAAACCGCTATCACGACCACCTTATTATCTCTTTGCTCTGCTCGTCCAACCTCCATCCAGAAGCTTTCTATCGATTTAATACATCCTGAAAGTGTACAGAGTGTTTTAGAGGATATCGGACAAACCAATCTAACACCTTTTTTGATGAAAATTGATACTTCTTTTGATTTGGATGAGATTGTCGCCTTTCATACCAATTTGCAAAAGAGTGGTGAAGCAGTACTAGCATTAACGAGTATTCATGCAGTTTATCAGGCGTTAAGAGACAACAATCTTTCTGTAATTCGAATGATTGACCCTAAAAGGTCTATTATTAAAGGAATAGAAGACACAAAGTCACTCGCACTTCTTTTCAAAAGTCAGTCTGCTAAAATTGCAGTAGGTTATATCCAATCAACTATAAATGATCCCGTTTCCGAGCATAACATTAAGCAAATTGCGGCTTCTATTCAGGCAACTATAGTAAAGGAAACAGATAATATGTATACGTTGTTTTCTACTCAAGGTGATGTTCAGGAAGCCTTAACTGAAAATACTGTTTCTGCCTGGATGAATTTTTCTTCACCACTCAAAATTGCATTTGGCTGTGGTAAAACGGTGATAGAGGCTACTCAAAATGCAAAAGATGCATTGTCTTATGCAACCGATAATACCGTGTACTTATTAACCGATTCCAAAGAATTACTTGGACCATATCCAAATAGTATTACGCAGGTACGTTTAAAAAATAATAAACCTCTACTGGTGCAAATAGCGAAAGAAACTACATTAAGTCCAGCAAACTTATCCAAAGTAATACAGTTTAGTCGTTCAAGAAAATCCACAGAGTTTACAGCCTATGACTTAGAACTCTATTTACAGGTTAGTAGACGTACGACGGAACGTATATTAAAAAAACTTGTGGATCATGGATATGCGCAAGTCATAGGGGAAGAAATGACCTATCAGCAAGGCAGACCACGCGCTATATATGAGCTAAACTTTCCAACCTATAATTAGGTGAATTATAACAACAAAAGGGGGTTCCACGAGAACCCCCTTTTTTATGTTTTGTGCTTGCACATTTTTTTATGCTTCTGCTGCTTCTTTGTTTAAAATCGCCACTTTTTCAGATTCAGATATTTTTTGAATTGTAAAGCCTGTTGTTGCATAGATGATAGAAATAACTGGTACCACAAAATTTAAAATAGCAAATGGGGCATATTCTGCTACCCCTACTCCTAATGTCCCCAAGATAAACACTCCACACGTATTCCAAGGAATGAAGACCGAAGTAAGTGTTCCCCCATCCTCTAAAGCTCGGGATAGATTTTTAGAATGTAACCCTATTTTTGTATAAGTAGTTGAAAACATACGCGCTGGAACAACGATGGAAATGTATTGCTCTGAGCAAGTAGCATTTGTTGCAAAACAAGCAACAATTGTTGAAGCTACTAAAGACCCTGCTGATTTTGCGAATTTTAAGATTTGACGCATGATAGATTGTAGCATCCCAGAATATTCCAAGATACCTCCAAATGTCATGGCAACAATCGTCATGGATACCGTGTACATCATCGAATCTAAACCACCACGGTTAAACAAATCATCAACCATCACATTTCCAGTATTGATAACATACCCGCTTTGTAAAGCTCCAACCGCATCTGCAACGTTTCCACCTTGAATGAGTATTTGAGATAAGAAGCCTAATAAAATTCCCACGATCAATGCCGGTATAGCTGGTACTTTAAATGCTACTAGTACTATTACTGCTAGTGGAATTAATAACAACCACGGTGAAATGACAAAACTTTGATCTAACATGGAAATTGTTTGATTAATATCTTGTTGGTCAATATTACTTGATTTATATCTGTTTCCTAGGAACCCATATACTCCAAGGGCTATTAGAATTCCTGGTATCGTCGTAAATAACATATGTTTAATGTGAACAAAAAGATCTGTTCCTGTTAACCCTGCTGCAAGGTTTGTTGTATCAGATAATGGTGACATCTTATCTCCAAAATAGGCGCCTGAAATTACGGCTCCTGCGATCATTCCAGCTGGAATTCCCATACTAAGTCCAATACCCATTCCCGCAACACCAATTGTTCCCATAGTCGACCAAGAACTACCGATTGCAAGAGAAACAATAGCACAAATAACACAAATAGTTACTAAGAAGAATGCAGGAGTAATAATTTTTAGACCATAATAAATCATAGTTGCAACAACGCCGCCGCCAATCCATGCACCAATTATTAATCCTACTAAAATAATAATAACTACTGCTGGCAATGCTAGTTTAATACCCTTGTACATCATTTCTTCGATATCAGACCATTTAAATCCATGTTTCCATGCAACAATCGCAGCAACAGTTGTTCCAACGATTAATGGAATATGTGGTCCCTGTTCTAAATTTATAATTGTAATAACCATAGTAATAACCATGACTAGTAATGGCGTAATCGCCCAAAGCAAAGACATTTCCCGTTTAGTAACCGCTTTCTTTTCTTCCATGACATTTCCCCCTCACAACTATTAGGACAATTCTAAATTGACGTTTAATAGTCGTTAATAGTGTAATAATAAATGGAAATGGGGAGCTAGTCAATACTATTTTGATAGACTTGAAAGCGTTTTCGCTATCACTTTAGCTCCCATAAGTAACGAATCTCTGTTAAAAGTCATATTAGGGTGGTGCAATCCCGGTGACAAGTCAGCACCAATGCCAATCATTGCAGCCTTTACTTCAGGATGTCTAATAGTATAAAAATGAAAATCATCGCTACCTGAAGTAATTACTTCCTCTGCCAAGTTTTCCATACCTATAGTTTCAATAATTGCTGCTTTTGCAACTGCTGATGCTTCCTTCGATACTTCAGCACCTGGTGTAATGTCTTGAAATTCCCACTCGATTTCTATATCAAATAATTGTTGAATTGTATTTAAGTCTTTGTCGATTCGATCTTTCATTTGAAATAAAATACTATTCTTTGCTGCTCTCACATCGATTGAAAACGTAGCAATACCTGGAATAATATTTGAATTTTCTCCACCTGCTTGAATCTTCGTTAACTTCGCAGAATATGATTCGAATGGCGAAAAGTATAAATTTTTCAACGCTTGATGAATGGCCATTGCTACATCGATTGCATTTTTTCCTTGATGAGGTCTAGCACCATGAGCATCAATTCCTTTTATCTTACCCTCTACAAACAATGCTGCCCCATGATGTATAGCAGGTGCAACTTTTCCGAATGGAAGTTCCTCAATCGGTCGTAAATGTACTCCAAAAAGATGCGTGACGTCTTCCAAGGCTCCACGGTCTATCATGGAGTTTGCCCCATTACCTTTTTCTTCTGCCGGCTGGAAGATAAAGCGAATTCGTTTGTTTAGTTTTTCATCCTTCAATAGCAATAATGCTCCCAATACCATGGAAATATTGGCATCATGTCCACAAGAATGATTTGCACGGAACTCTCCATCTACTTCTTGCCAAAGCGCATCAATATCGGCACGAACAGCAATTACTTCTGTTCCTTCTCCGATTTCTGCTAGTAATCCGGTTACATCGTCAAATCTTCGATAGGAAATATTTAAACCATCTAAAATTTCCGCTAGCTTATTCGTAGTTTCGTATTCCTTCCAGCTGATTTCTGGATATTTATGAAAGTGGTTAAACCACTGTAAAATTTGACCTTCTACTTGCACTTAACTACACTCCTTTTTCGCGCGATAATTTATCCTATGATTTCACAAACTCGTCCTATTTGTCCATCTGTCAATCGCACTTTTATGCCATGTGGATGAAAAGACGAATTCGTTAATAGGTCTTTCACAATACCTCTTGTTTTCTCTCCTGATCGTTGGTCTTTTTTTAAAATAATATATACTTCCAACCCTGGTTTTACGTCTTTTCTATTTTGCCCATTCATTTAGCTTCACCTCTTTTTGTATCGTACCACTTTCTCTCTTCCCTTTCAGTATTATATTACATGATGTCCAGTAATGTTTAGTCCATCAAGGAAACAGGAATATTGACATATCCCTTACCTTAAGCTTGTACAACTGAGAAGAAGATTTCACTTTTATCTAAAGTTCGTTACAATGAATGGAAAAAGTCGCATTTAGATAGATAAGGCGGATGTACGATGAAAGATATAAAAAAAGTGAAAATCTCGAAACAAGGACAATTAACTATTCCTAAATCATTCTTGGATGCCTTCGATTTCAAAGATGAAGTGTCGGTCGAAATGACAGAAGAAGGGCTCTTAATAAAACCAATTACCAAAATATCAGATGATTTTGCTGAGCAACTAATGGAAAGTATGAAAGCGAAAGGACTAAGCGGACAGGAATTAATGGATACATTTAATCAAGCAAAAAACAATGTTGGCTGGACTGTATTTCAAAGAGACTCTGATAAATGAGCATAAATAACAGCTTGATTGTTTTATCCTTAAATAGCTATGTATGGTAATTTAATTTTTTGGGCAGCTCTGTTTTGGAAAATGCACCAGGTACATGCTATACTGATGAAGGATTTATTCGAAAAAAGGAGTGTTTTAAATGACAAAAAAGGGTTATTTCTTAATGGATTCTGGAGAAAAAATTGAATTTGATTTATTCCCAAATGAGGCACCGAATACAGTAGCAAACTTTGAAGAATTAGCAAACAGCGGATTTTATAACGGAGTAGTTTTCCACCGTGTTATTCCTGGTTTCGTAAGCCAAGGTGGAGACCCAACTGGTACTGGTATGGGCGGAAGTGGAAAAACGATTAAGTGTGAAACTGTTGGAAACCCACACAAACACGAAGCAGGAAGCCTTTCTATGGCGCATGCTGGTAAAGACACAGGTTCTAGCCAATTCTTCATCGTGCATGAGCCACAACCACATCTAGACGGTGTTCATACTGTTTTTGGTAAAGTAACAAGTGGGCTTGAAGTAGCAAAAGCAATGAAAAACGGCGCTAAAATGGAAAAAGTAGAAGTTTTCGACGCTGAATAAGAGTTGCGGAAGCGCCGATGAAACCCCTGAAAAGCGCTGGAAGAATTTTATGTAAAGGCGTACTTTGCCTTTGCTAAAATTCTGAAGTGACTCGAATGGCAAGGCGCTGGAGCTAGACAGATATTGATTTTAAAAAACTTTGCAAAAAGCAGCTCCCAAAAACTTGGGTAGCTGCTTTTCTTATAATAAAAACGTTATTCCCAATATAAGAATTAGAGGCACAAATAGTACAATCCAGCTTATTGGATGAGCAAAATTTAATGTCCATCCTACTCCAAACCGCTTTTCTACCATGATACTTGGGTCGTTTTTATTGATGTAAAACATCCCGCCCTTCCAGTATTGGTCCTCGTCAATAGCTATCTTGTTTTCTAACGTCGGGCTGTTTCCTTCAACTTTTAACCGAGATCCACTTTGCCCTACTTTAACAGCATAAATGCCTATAATTACAAATGTTAGTATTAAAAAAGCTAAAGGTAAAAACCACATGACTAATGCTGATGAGATTGCAGGGTGAATCGTTTGTAAATGGAAATACCCTAACAGAAGTGTTATCCCAATAGTGATGAAAAGCGCAAGTAAACTTGTATATCTTCTAAAAGCAAGCTGTTGTGCAAGAGAGGTTTTTTTGTTGGCTGGATTAATACGGGCACCAGAAAATTTCATCCCCTCACTCATTAAAAGAAACATACCTTGCATTACGAGTAATATAAGCGGCAGTGCAATTACACTAAAATATGTTTTTTCACTAAACGCATCTGCTTCCCCAGTTGGTCCCCAATGGGTAGGAATCATTTCTGGCATTTGATCATATTTCATAAATGTATAAATGATTAAACCTACAGTAACAATCATAGGAATGATAAAGATTACACGAGGTATTAGCTTGAGCTTTTCTTGAAACTTTACATCCACTATTCTCACTTCGCTCTTACCATCTAACCATCCTTGCGTTTCTTTCTGTTTTTTCACTCGAACATGCATCATAAAATAGTAACTTATGCTTACGAATAAAGTGATAAACTGAACAATCACGCTCACTAGAACTAGCATTTCCTCTGATGGATTTTGTGTCATTCCCCACCATAGGTAGCCTATAAATAAGATTATACCGAATGTTAATACAAATCTTGTGTAATTGGATTTGAGTTTTACCACCACTGAATCTTTCGTATGTCCCTCTGGCACATACACACCAAATGCTTCTGTTGGCTTTAAGAATTTTGGCATAAATGCTTGTAAAACAGTGATAAATAATAGAATGAATCCAAAAAGCGCAATAATCATTCGTTCCCCTCCTCAATGTTTTGTACAAGCTTACGTACCATTTGTACTAGTTCCTCTTCTTGGAGGTTCAGAACTAATCCTTCTGTTACATATGGACGTAGCTGTGCTGCTAGTTTTTGCTTTTTTTCCTCTGACGCCTCTGGGATACCATTTGGCTGAATAATAACACCTGATTTTGCCACTATTTGTATAAGCTCTTTTTCTTCCAGATAGTGATAAGCCTTGTTAACTGTATGCATATTCATCCCGAGATCGTTCGCAAAAGCTCTTACGGACGGTAGGGAGTCTCCTGCTTTAAGTTCACCTCGTACCATCCCTTCCATAAGTTGGTGAGCCAGCTGCAAATAGATGGGGACATCAGAATTAGAATTTATTTCAATAAACATGAAGTAACCCTCTCTTATTTCTGTTATACATATAGCATAACACATTTGTTCTATATATAGTAGAGCAAAATGGAATAAAAAATCCTACTTTTAAAAAAAGTAGGATTGGGGATTACTATTTAAGGTATTGCTTGCCTTTTTCATAATAGGCATCCATCTCCTGGGAAGGAACCATTCCTCCACCTGTTGCCCAAACAATATGTGTAGCCTTTTGTAAGGAAACACCTTCTTTTGTTAGATGAATTGGTCCTGTCATTCCAGCGAGTGCAGATGGCTCTAATAAAATATTCTCGGTATCTGCCAATAAAGCTAGTAGCTCATATAACGTTTTATCATTAATCGTGTAACTTCCACTAATGAGTTTCTCCAAAGTTTTCCCCACAAATCCAGACGGTCGGCCGACAGCTAATCCATCCGCATCCGTTTTGTTATCAAGTCCGATATCCGCTACGGAAATCTTCTCATGTAATCCCGTCATTAGCCCTAGTAGCATGCAAGGAGAACTTGTTGGCTCCGCAAAATAGCAATGCACATGATCTCCGAATAACAACTTTAGTCCAAATGCGACTCCACCTGGACCCCCACCAACTCCGCAAGGCAAATATACAAACAGTGGGTGCTCGGCGTCAACTATGATTTTCAATTGTTCCAATTGAGTTTGTAGCCTACTTGCTGCAACGGCATAGCCTACAAATAAATCGACCGAATTTTCGTCATCTATAAAAAAGCAAGATGAATCCTTCTCCGCTTGTTTTCTACCTTCCATTACCGCAATACTATAATCAAAATTGTACTCAACAACCGTTGCCCCTTTTGAACGAAGCATGTCCTTTTTCCATTGTTTCGCATCGCTAGACATATGAACAGTTACTTGAAATCCAAGCTTCGCACTCATTATCCCTATGCTGAGTCCTAGATTCCCGGTGGAGCCCACTGCAATGGAATAGTTAGAAAAAAATTGCTTGAATTTTTCGGTGGAGAGTATGGCATAATCATCTGTCTCTTTCAACAAACCCTCTCGTAGCGCCAGCTGCTCTGCAATTTTAAGTACTTCATAAATTCCACCGCGAGCTTTAATAGATCCCGATATTGGTAATGCATTATCACATTTTAATAGCAATTCTCCATTCAACTCTGTTTGAAAGAATTCCTTTAAGACAGAAGCCATTTTTGGAATTTTCACAAGTGGCGACTCAATTATACCTTCTGCTTTCGCTGTCTCCGGAAAAGCAATACGTAAATAAGAGGCAAAGCGATCTAAACGATCGCTCGCATTTTGCACCATTTCAGCAGTAACAGATACGTTTTTTAATGCATCTTCTGCTTTTATTTGATTTGGATTGAACCAAATTATTTCTTCTTTGTTTTGCATATTGAAGATTAAAGGAAAAGTCATTCCTAATTGTTGTATATCCATAATGTAAACCCTTTCTATTCTAGGCTCAACACATGCGTGACATCTGGTGAGCGCTCATCAAATATGAATCCGTTCGCACGGTAAAATGAATCTGCCTTTGCGGACTCTGTCTTTGTCGTGATTTCTTTAAAATGACCTTTTGCGTTTTCAGAAACTGCCTTTAATAGTTCACTTCCTACACCTTTTCGACGATACGCTGGTAAAGTGTAAAATCTGAATAGTCGAGCTGAGTTGTCAGCTTCGCTAGCGGTATTTCGAAACAAACCACCAATTGCTACTAGTTCATCTTCATCCCATGCTCCATAAATTGCCTCTCCCCGTTCACTGAAACGATGTGTTCCGTCTTCATATTCTGATACTAATCTGGACACGAAGCGATACCCTTCTTTTTCACTTTCTTGAATTAGCTTGGATACGTTGACTGTGTTCAAATCTGAAATATTTTTCACTTCGATTGACATATACGTTCCTCCATTCTATTTTTGAAAAATGAACTCTTTGTTACTTTCTATACAGGAAGGCGAATCCCCTCTATACGTTTAATATATTTAAATCATCCCCTTATTATACTGTCACGTGGTCGCTACACGTTAGATTAAAGCGTGGCTTAATGGAACGCAATCTAATCATTAATTGGTTCAACGAAACTATATTTAAAAAGTAAGACCCATTGAAATTTATAAAAAAAATAAGCCCATGCTAGTCAACCTGCATGGGCTTTCGTATGTTATTTTATAGCAGCTAATCTAGCTTCTACTTCATCTTCAGATAATTTATGTTCTACGATATAGCGATTACGTGGATGCTCACGACATTCATCCGAACAGCTACGTAAATACTTGTGTTCGTTTTCTTCTGAGCAAAGAATTTTATCATTACAATCAGGATTTGCACAGTTTACATAACGTTCACATGGCTCTCCTGTGAAATGATCTTTTCCTACGATGACATGCTCCACTTGGTTAATCGGCACAGCGATGCGCTCATCAAACACGTACATTTGACCATCCCAAAGTTGACCGCGTACTTCTGGATCTTTGGCGTAAGTAGCGATTCCACCGTGTAGTTGACCTACACCTTCAAAACCTTCTCTTACTAACCAACCCGAGAATTTTTCACAACGAATCCCACCAGTACAATACGTAAGTACTTTTTTACCTTCGAACATTTCCTTGTTCTCCAGCATCCAGTCTGGTAAGTCACGGAAGTTGCGGATATCCGGACGAATTGCTCCGCGGAAATGTCCAAGATCAAATTCATAGTCATTACGAGCATCGATTACAACCGTATCTTCTGCCTGCATTTGTTCAAAAAACTCTTTTGGAGAGAGATATTCTCCTGTTATTTCATTTGGATTGATATCTTCTGCTAATCCTAAATGTACGATTTCTTTCTTCGGACGAACATGCATTTTTTTGAAGGCATGTCCTTCTGCTTCATCTATTTTGTACACCATGTCAGCAAAGCGTTCGTCTGCTTTCATCATGTTCATATATGCTTCAGTTTGTTCAACTGTTCCTGAGCACGTTCCGTTTATTCCTTCGTCTGATACTAAAATACGCCCTTTTAACCCAATTTCCCTACATGCTGCAAGATGTTCTTGTGCAAATGTTACCGGATCTTCAATCGGGACATATTTATAGTAAAGTAATACTCTGTATGCATTTGTTTCCATTTTTTACTCCACCTTTTCTAATTTTGTCCACCGTCTAATATACCAAAAAAAGTGCTACTTGTTAAATAGATTGTTTAGTTAAAATATGGTTGTACTTTTAAATATCGTCTTGTGTATTCGAATATATATAATAATTCCAACAAGTTAAGCTTAGAAAGGAGGCTCTAATGCGGTTAATTTTCTCATTCCTTGTTATCCTAAGTTTAATTTCAGGCTGTGCCAGTCAGGATTCAATACAGCCTATTGAAACTCAAGAGATTTTGTTCATTGCACACCGTGGAGCTTCTGCTTTTGCACCCGAACATACAATGACTGCATACGAAATAGCTCATCAAGCAGACGTAGATTACATTGAAATTGATTTACAAATGACGAAGGATGGAGTACTAGTTGCCATGCACGATGAAAAGTTGGATCGTACAACTGACGGAACTGGATTTGTAAAGGAGTACACTTTGGAGGAGTTAAAAAATTTAAATGCTGGGAAATGGTTTAATGAAGCGCATCCCGGGTTGGCTAATAGAGAGTTTGAACAAGAACAGGTGCCTACTTTAGAGGAGATTTTTCTGCATTTTGGAGATGATGTGAACTATTATATTGAATTGAAGTCTCCACGTATTTATGAAGGAATGGAAGAAAAGGTTGTTGCTCTAATAAAAAAATATGATTTAATACAAGAAGATAACAATTTGCCAAAAGTTATTTTAGAGTCGTTTAATGAAGACAGCTTAACAAAACTCCACGCACTAGAGCCGTCGCTTCCTCTTATTCAACTGTTTAGTTTCAAAGAGAAAGCTACTTTATCTAATTTGGACTTTGAACGTTTACGAAGATATGCTAGTGGAATAGGGGTCCATTTAAAATCAGCTGACCAAGATTTTATTCATGAAGCACAATTGAATGGCTTGCAGGTTCACCTTTTTTCTATTAAAAATGAAATAGATATGAAAAATGCGATTCAACTTGATGCAAACGGAATCTTTATAGACAATCCAACTTTAAGTGAGCTCATCTTAAAGGAAGGAGGTTAGAATCCAGCTTGTAAAGCATGCTCACATAATTTATGAAAGCTTGCTTCAAATTTTTCATTGTCTTCTTTTTGACGTTTTCTTGGTCCTTTCAAACGACCACCAGCCTGTCTAATCTTCTTGGATATATGGCGACTATCGAGAAGCTGGTCAATATTTTCAGGTGTATACCATCTCCCGTTTTGATCGATTGCAAACCCTTGTTTAGCTAAAACCATCGCAGCTAAACCATAGTCTTGGGTCACGACTATGTCACCTTTTTTTACTCTATTAACTAGAACAAAATCTACTGCATCTGCTCCTTTAGATACCATTATTGTCTCTGCACCATCTCTTTGCATATAATGCGCGGTATCACAAAGTAAAGTTGTCTTCATATTAAATTTCCTTGCCACTTGAATAGTTAAGTCCACTACTGGACACCCATCTGCATCGACTAAAATATTCACCATTTTATGCACCTCATTTTAACTTGCTTGCATTCCATTGTATTATATCCAATTTAGTAAAGTACAATGAATTAGAAAAAATGCTGCTCCATTTTCGTCTGTGAAAAAAACGTCCAAGATACTGGACGTTTTACTTTTCGTATGCTCCTAATATTTCTACCGCTTTTTCAGTCATAGATGTATCCACAGCCTTATCAAAGTCTACTTCTCCACTAATAGCTCCGTTTTCTTTGTAAGCATTATATTGTTTTAACACATCGTCTAAAAACATTTTCCCATCTGGGTCTAATCCAGTTACAAATACTTTTTCCCAAAGAGCAGAATCTTTTAAAGATGTGTGCTTAGTCATAATATCTATAATTTCAGCTTTGTTTTCACCTTTGATAAAGGCATCATTATAGTCACGAACTCCTTTTAAATAGGCAGCCATAAACCGCAGAGATACATCTTTTTCATCACTCATAAATTGTGGAGATCCTAGAACCATAGCGATTTGAGATTCTGGTGCATAATCCGTTGCATCTCCAAAGCGATGATGAAATCCATTTTCAATCCCTTGTGCTATTAAAGGCTCTATTTGAAGTGCTGCATCAATCGATCCGTTTTCAATGGCACCTAGCATACTTCCGAAATCGGCAAGTAATACTAACTCCACATCTTCAGACGTTAGTCCAGCATGCTTTAGCATTTCCAAATAAATATATTCATCAATCGAGTTTTTAGAGGATATGGCAATCTTTTTACCCTTAAAATCCTCATAATCTTTAATTTCATCTACCATTTGATTTCCTATTACAAATGAAAAATAGGATTTCCCTGGAACATTATGCCCTTTGTCTGCAATTATTTTCACGTCAATTCCTTGTGCAATAGCATTAAAGAACGACGCAGTCGATACCCCTCCTGCGATATCTACATCTCCAGACGCAAGAGCTGGCAACATTTCATCACTATTCGAGAACACTGCAAACTCTACATCTATATTGTAATCCTCAAAGTATCCCTTTTCTTTTGCAATATAAAACCCCGCTCCAGAGGCAGATCCATCCTCTGCAATAATAACCTTTACTTTTTTATCTAGAGGTGCAAGATCTCCCGAAGGATTGTCTTTACTCACCTCATCATTTACTCCAGATGTACTGTCCTTATCCTTGGAACTACATGCACCAAGTAGAAGTACAATAGACACGGTTATTAAAAAAAACCACTTTTTCACATATTTCCTCCTTACTTTCTCGACTTTTGAACTTCCTGTTGCAGGTGATTCCAAATTGTTATAAACTGCTCCGCCATTTCAAGATTTGCACGAACTTGCTCGATCGTACGTGGTCTTGGCAGAGGAACTTTTATTTCTTCTACTATTTTTCCTGGTTGAGCACTCATCAACACGATACGGTCACTTAATAACAAAGCTTCATCGATACTATGCGTAATAAATATCACCGTTTTTTTTGTCTCGGACCAAATAGAAAGGAGTTCTTCTTGTAATATGAATTTGTTCTGTTCGTCCAGTGCTGCAAATGGTTCATCCATTAGTAGAATTTCCGGGTCATTTGCAAATGCCCTTGCGATGCTTATTCGTTGTTTCATACCTCCGGAGAGTTCGTTCGGGTATAGCTTAGAAAATTTGGTAAGACCAACTTTTTTTAAATAATAATTGGTTTGCTTACGAACAAATTCTTTCGGCAAATGACGCATATTCAGTCCGAATGCAACGTTTTCTTCCACAGTCAACCAGGGAATGACTCCCTTCTCTTGGAAGACCATCGATTGTAGTGGTCGAAAGTCAGTATCCGACTCGATTGAAAATGTACCCGAACTTGGCTGCTCCAGGTCAGCTAAAATTCGCAGTAAAGTTGTTTTCCCACATCCACTTGGACCGACTATACAGACAAACTCGCCTTCAGCAACATTTAACGTAATGTTTTGTATAGCTGTTACACTATTATTTTTCTTATAAAATACTTTCGTGAGATTATCGATAGAAATTTTAAATGGTTGGTCCATTTAATCACCTCCAAGGGACAATTTTTCTTTGTAGACCACGTAAGAAAAGAGAAAACAAAAATCCAAAGAAAGAAATGAGTATCAATCCGACGAACATCTCTTTTAACATAAATGCTTTGTAGGAGGTCCAGATCAAATAACCAATACCTGATGTGGCACCCATCATTTCAGCCGCGACAATTGTAAGAAGTGCAATCGCCTGCCCCATCTGAATACCTTCTAGCATTACGGGAAGTGCACCTGGGAATGCAATTCTAAGAAAGAAGTCGGTTGGACTTGCTCCATAATTTTTGGCTACATCTAAGTGAACTTTTTCTATATTCAATACACCAGCGACAGTATTGATAACCACTGGGAAAAATACACTACCTGCAATCGTAACAACTTTTGAAAAGTCTCCAATACCAAAAAGGATAATGATAATTGGGAGTAAAGCCAAAGTTGGAATAGGCATAAATGCCATGATAATCGGCGAGATAAAATGCCGGATCGGTGCATACAATCCCATGAGAAGTCCGATGAGTATTCCTGGTATTACCCCCAATAAAAATCCAGCGGCAATTCTATATAAAGAGACGGAAATATGAGTCCATAGCAACCCACTGGTCATCAATTCAAAAAACGTAGAAACAATGGCAGATGGTGGTGGAAAAAATCGTATATCAAGTACTCCTGTTCTCGAACAAATTTCCCATAGTAAAAGAATGAAAATAGGAGAAATAATAGTTAGTAATTGCTTTCCACGTTCTTTTACCTGTCGCTTCTTCCATTCCTGTTGTTCCGTTTCGTAGGGATTGTATAATTTGCCCTCTTTTTCCTCCTGCATTTTTCACCACCTCTTGTAAAAATAATATGACGAAAGTGGAATTTGTGTGAAAGGACTTATGAAATACTAACTGATATCCTTCTTACAAAGATTTTTCAAATTGACGAAAAAGACATAGTTTGGTAAGTTAATAAATATTTAGTAGGGAGGTTATTAATTGTCATCCAGGGCGTTAACTTCTAATAGAGAAATTCCTTATTTCGTTATTAGCATTATTTTTAGTTTGTTATTATACATACTCGCTATTGTATCTTTATTCGGAATCGCTATTTTACTAATTCTTTTCGCATTTTTACTTTATGCAAATGCTATTATGCTCGGATCTATTCGTGGCAATGGGATACGTATTAGCGAAAAACAGTTTCCAGATGAATACGCGCGTGTCTTGTATTTATCTGAAAAAATGAACATAAAAAAAGTACCTGATGTGTTCGTGATTCATTCCGAAGGAGCATTTAATGCATTCGCCACAAGATTTTTGGGAAGAAATATGGTAGTTATTTATTCGGAAGTTTTTGAGCTTGCTAGAGAAAAAGGAGAAGCAGAGCTCGATTTTATCATTGCGCACGAACTTTCTCATGTAAAAAGGAGACATGTGTGGAAGAATATTTTAATCATGCCTGCACAGTTCATACCATTTCTTGCACAAGCGTATAGTAGATCATGTGAATATACCTGTGATCGAGAGGCTGCCTATTTTATACAAAATGGTGTGGCTGCTAAACAAGCACTTACAATTCTTGGAATTGGAAAAAGGTTATATACAGAGGTAAACGAAGACGCTTATTTAGAACAGATCCATATGGAATCAAATGTTGCCGTATGGTTAAGCGAAGTGTTATCTACCCATCCGCTTTTACCCAAACGTATTCAAGCAGTTGGGAACTTTATGCAAATAGAAGGCACACCAAAATACTACTCAAACTCAAGTAAGATCGCACTTGGTATAGGTGCATTCTTTGGAATTTTCTTTGTTGGTTATATTGTTGTAATAGCTTTATTTACAGCCGGAACTTTAACGTATGCTAGTTTATTTTCTGAAGGTTTTTTAAAAGAACTATCTCCTGAAGAAGACTATTTAAGTACCGATTATTCTTTGACATTAACACCATTAATGGAAGCTGTTTCAGATGGCGATGAAGAACAAGTTAATAATCTAGTATCTAGTGGAACTGATTTAGAAGAGAAGGATTCAGAACAGACAACTGCTCTCCATTATGCAATATACGGAGGCAATATAGCGATAGCACAAATATTGTTGGATGCTGGAGCTAATCCAAATACATCGGATAATTACTCCAATGCTTTAACTGCTGCATTGGAATACGATAACTATGAGATGGCCGCTCTCCTATATGAATATGGGGCAGATCCAAAAATCGAAGATCCACAAGGCTATTCGGCTTTAAACATGCTTGAGGTGTATAACGAGGAAGAATTTTTAAATATTATCAAATAGATATTAAGATCAAGTGTAAGAAAAACTGTTTCTATTGTTTGGAAGGGCTTTTGACAGAAGTCTTACTATAACTATTATCGTGTTGGTTGTGATGGACATCATAACCAATATCACTTGTTTACGTGCGTAGTGTGTTAAAACAATTTCTTAATTTAAAACAATATCTTCACGATTTCCATTCCAATCTATAGAAATAATAAAGGTATTTTTGCTAATGGTTATAGGGCTATTAGAACTCAAATCCTCATTTGTATAGATACCATTTTTGTTTAAGCTAACGTTGTTTTCTTCAAAATTTGTACCTCGAATTGTATTTTCCAAATAGTAATTAACTGATTCAACTGAACCTAAATCATTTCCCCGGTATTTTAGCTCTAATTCGTTCTTTTCGGAACCATTTATGACACTTACAGTTAGTTGAACTGACCAGTTTTCACTTGTACCGTTAAAAATTAAATTATTTTCCTTCTCTTGACAAGCAGCGAGGAATACCAGTAATAAAGGAAGGATAAGTAACTTTTTCATAAATTACACCGCCTCTTTTGTTATAAATCTATAAAAATAGCAACGTGTTAGTTATTAGAAGGTTGCAAGTAATGCAGAAAAGTCCTAGTTAGATAATCAACTAGGACTTTCTTATTGAATATTACTCTGCAATATTCATTTTTTCTCTTTTATAGCACCCCTATCTTCTTACGAAGTGAGGTCACATTGTTAAGGTTCGTTGCCCAATTAGCCATTAAATCTAGCTGCCTTATTTTCAAATCTTCTATTGGTTCTTCAACCATCTCAATTCGATTAAACTTCTCCAGAAAAACGGAAGAATCCTTTATCTTCTTATATCCACCAAACCCTGGATTATCATTTAGTAGCCAGACAACTCGCTGAATTTTAGCAAATAAAATTCCTCCCGTACACATAGGACAAGGCTCCAATGTGCTGTAAATAGTGAATTTTTTGTTGTTAATTTTGGCATCAAACATTGCGGATCCCGCATTTCGCATAGCGTCTAATTCAGCATGGGCTGTGATATCTTGGCTAGAATGGACTCTATTTCTACCTTTTCCGATCACATTGAAATCTTCATCTACGATTATCGCACCAACAGGATACGTGTTCTCCTGCAATGCCTTCTCTGCTTCTTCCAATGCCAACTCTAAAAAGAATCTATCCTGTTCCATGTGAATATCTCCTTTATTTAACGACAAATTTTGTTCTACTATAGCCCTCTTTTTGTTTTTCTACTTCTAAAATAGCAGGGATGGCTGCTTTTAGCTCTGCTACATGGGAGATGACGCCAATCATACGACCTGATCTTTGTAAGTCAATTAATGTATCAATTGCTTTGTTTAAAGATTCTTCATCGAGAGATCCAAAACCTTCATCGATGAACATTGTCTCGATACGGATGTTACCTTGGAAGCTTTGGATGACATCTGCCATTCCAAGCGCCAGACATAAAGAGGCATTGAATTTTTCGCCGCCTGACAATGTTTTTACGTCTCGTTTTTGACCCGTGTACGAATCATATACATCCAGACCAAGGCCGCTTTGTTTCCCATGCGTTTCCTGTCTTTCACTTCGCAGCAATTGAAATTGACCATTCGCCATATGCTTTAAGCGTTCGTTTGCCGCCAGTACAATTTGCTCCAAATATTCAATTTGTACATATCGCTCAAATGATATTTTTAGTTGGTTATGACCTCTTAATATGTCGTAGAGATCCATAATTCGGTGTACTTTTTCCTCCAACAGTGTGATTCGCTCACTAGTAGAGGCAATCTTTTCTTCTATTTCTCTTCCTGCTTTTTCGTATTCCTTTGTACTATTACTAGTAGTCAGTGCTTTTTCATATGCTTCTTTTAGCTGCTCCAATTCTGCTTCTAGAGGAGACAAATCCACTTTAGTTTTGTTTAACAATTGGACTTGTCCTTCTCTTACCTGCTCCGTTAATGTATGAGTCCGCTGTTTATATTCTTCACATTGTATTTTCAAGGCGGATCGCTCTGCTTCTGTCAATTTAGCAGCAGAGTATGCATCCTGTGTGACAAAGGATGCTTTGCTTAAAGATTCGTTGAATTGCGCTAGTGCTTTGTCTCGTTTTACTTCTGTTTCCTGTAAAGAAGTACTTGTATGCTCTAATGCTAAACGAGCTGTTGTACAAACCTCATTTGAAAATTTCATCCTATTTTGTGCATTTTCCCACGCAAGTGCCAATTGTTCTTTTTGTTTCTTCGCAGAGTCAATTTCAATTTGGAGGTTTTGTAATGTCGGTATATGACTAGGTATTGTCCCAAGCTTGGATTCATATACGGCTTTTGCTTGCTTAGCTTGGCTAGAGTGCTCCCTGTATAATGCCTCGACCTCTAGTTTATCCTGTTCTAGTTTTTCTACTTTGGCAACTGTCTCTTTATAAGGCTGTTTCAATGAAGAAAGCGTTTCTTTTTGTAAACGGAGCTGTTGAACCTCTCTTTGCAGATCCAGCAAATCCGTTTCTACCTGCTCCACTAAACCAGCATCTACTTCGTATTCCTCGAGTTGAACGAGCACTTTTTGGATTTGGGCTTCCACTGTCTCTTTTTTTGCCTTAAAGGTTAATAAAGTAGATTCTTCCTTATTTAATGTTGCTTTTGCCATTCGAAGCGCACTTTCATCAACAAACCGCTCATCTATCTCAGTGTGGGTATTGGGGTGCTCTTTGCTTCCACATACTGGGCATGGCTCACCCTCTACTAGTTTAGATGCAAGTATACTTGCTTGACTCCCTATCCACAGTTGTTCAATGTCTTCATATGCTTCTTTACTTTGTTCAAACTTGTCTTGTTGTTTTGTTTCTTTCGTAATTAGCATATGTAGTTCTTGATCAACGACTTTATATTCTTGAAGTTTGTTGTGCTGTGCTTGTAGCAAAGTAAGTTGTTGGACTTTACTATCTAATGGTTCTATTAGTTCTTCTAGTTTCTCTATTTCTAGTTTCTGTACTCTACCCAGTTCCTTTTGATTTTGGAGATTTACTGCTATTGTCGAAAGCTTTTGTTCTACGTCTGTGCTGCTTTTTTCTAGTGACAATAGCTCGTTTCTTTTAATCTCTAACTCCTCAAATATAGGTAGTAGACTATTTAAGTAGATAACTGTCTCCACACTTTTTTCCCTTGACCCTATATTGTTCGATTCCCTAGCATAGATAACTTCTGCTTGCTGCAAATTATCTTCTGCAATGATTTTTTCTTTCTGTGCTTTCTCCAATTGATTCTGCTTTCCTTTAACCTCTAACTCGAGCTCATTATAATAACTTTCGATAGGTTCTATAATGCTTGCTCTGTTAGCAGAGTCTAATTGTTGCTGTTTCTGGGTGAATTCCTCGCTACGTTCTTTTAATACCTCCAGCTGTCGCTCTTTTACTTCGAGTTCACTAAAGCGTTCATTGATAGCTTTTGAGTCATGGTAAGTCTTCTGCTTGTTCATATGTCGCTCATATGCTTCTTTGTAATTACGTTCGTCTATTGCTATCTTCTCTTTATAAAAATCTATCTCTTCCTTTAGCGCTTCCACTAATTGAAAAGTATTAAAATTATCTTCTTCTATTAGTTGAAAAAGATTGGATGCTCGATTAGGAAATGTAGCAAGAATCTTTTCCGTAAAATTTTCTTGCGCCAATTGTTCTTTTTTTAGCTCTGCCTCTGCAACTACTTTTTTCTCTTTTAGCTTTTCGTGAATCACTTTGTACGGCTCTGTTTTAAAAATTTTACGTAATATTGCCTCTTTGTTTTCTGTAGTAGACGTCAGGAGCTTTCTAAACTCCCCTTGGGGAAGCATGACAATCTGACTGAACTGTTCTAAAGTCAATCCAATGATTTCTTCTATTTTTTTATTAATCTCCGATACAATCTGTCTTTCTACTGCAGGCACTTCTCCAGTTGCTTGTACTTCAAAAAATTCATATCGTTCACCTGTTGCACCTTTATTACCTTTTTTCACATGAGCTAACTGCCTTAAAATACGGTACCGTCGATTATTTATCTCAAAGATCAACTCAACAGAAGTATGTGTATCATCTGTTGCGAAATCGCTCCGCATCATTTTCGTATCGCGACGGTCCTCTCCGCTTCCTGCTCCATATAATGCAAAACAAATCCCATCAAATATAGTCGTTTTACCTGCTCCAGTTGCCCCAGAAATAACAAATAGACGATTGCCGTTTAGCTCCGTAAAATCTATCGTTTCGGTAAATTTGTATGGACCAAAAGCACTCATTTTCAGTTGAATTGGTTTCAATTAATTTTTCCTCCTTCCCGTTCTTCCTGTGCTAATAAAGTTAATACGTCTTTAAAAATTTGTTCCGTTTCTTCAGATGCTTCTTTTCCACTGACTTCAGTGTAAAACGAACGAAATAATGTGAATTCATCCTTTTTCGTCCGTCCAACTTCTTTTTCTTCTGACCGAGCTATTAATTGGAACGCTTTTCGTTCCACATGCATAGCGTTTGGATAGACCGTTCGTATTTGTTCCATCGGAGATAAAATCGGAGTTTCATCCAAAAGCTTCACGAACACAAAGTCTTCACTAACTGGTTGTTTTAATATATCCTGTAAGAATCCCTCTACAGTTCGCATATCCCTTTTGGGTTCAAGTAATCTTTTTTCTACAGTCGTGTTACCTTCTCCATCCATCTCTACAATGAAAAAGCCTTTTTTGTGGTGCTCCTCCGAAATTGAATATTTCAGTGGAGATCCCGAATATCGGATCGTTTCGTTTAATACATAGTGAGCCTGGTGTAAATGACCCAGAGCTGTGTAATGAAACGGTTGGAACAGACTAGCATCTACATATTCTGCTCCGCCTATAGCTAAAGGTCGTTCAGAATCACTTGTATTTTCCTCCTCCTGACCATGAGGAGTCACAAATGCATGGCCTATAAATACATGCCTTTTCGTTCTGTCCATCTTCTCTTCTATTGATTCTATTATTTTTTTCATAGCCTGATTATGTGTAATAATTGCCTCTTCTTCCAATAGGTATCGGACTTGTGAAGGATCGGCATACGGTACAAGGTGGAAATGCACCTCACCATAAGGATCATTTAAAATGACAGACTGTATATCCCGACTTAATTGACCCACAATATGTAAGCCAGTTTCTTTCATTAGTTTACTTCCAAAGTTTAGGCGTCCTGGACTATCATGATTACCTGCAATAGTTAATAAGGGAATTTTGCGTTTCAATACAATCTCAGCAAACATTTCATCTAGTAGATGGACTGCTTCCGTTGGAGGAACTGCTCGATCATACAAATCTCCTGCAATAATTACGGCATCTGGCTTTTCTATATCCATTGCTTGAAGAAATTGTTGCAAGACAACACGTTGGTCCTCCGTCATATAAACACCCTGTACCAATTTACCAAGATGCCAATCTGCTGTGTGGAAAAATTTCATTGAAATGCACTCCTTCTTTTAATATACTTTTTTTAATTATTCTAAAATAATAGTAAATTATGGGTATTGAAAAATATTTGATGCGCCTTAATACTTACCATGTTATTATATCAAGTGGGAGGAGGATGTTTTATGTCAGATCAAACTTATCAACTTATAGCCATTATTATTTATATAATCGCTATGTTAGCAATTGGATGGTACTCTTACAGAAAAACCGTCAATTTAACGGATTACATGCTCGGTGGACGCTCACTAGGTCCTGCAGTCACTGCACTTAGTGCTGGAGCTGCGGATATGTCTGGTTGGTTACTAATGGGATTACCAGGCGCAATTTATTTATCAGGTATGGGTGAAGCTTGGATTGCAATTGGTCTTACAATTGGTGCATATTTAAACTGGCTTTATGTAGCACCAAGACTTCGTGTATACACGCAAGTATCAAACGATTCTATTACGATTCCTAGTTATTTAGAAAGCCGTTTAAAGCAATCATCTCGATTATTACGTATTGCATCTGGTTTAATCATTTTACTATTTTTCACGTTTTATGTATCCTCTGGAATGGTAGCAGGAGGAGTTTTCTTTGAGAGCTCATTCGGTTTAGACTATCATACAGGACTTTTAGTCGTATCAGCCGTAGTGGTAGCTTATACATTATTTGGAGGATTCCTTGCAGTTAGTTATACTGATTTCCTTCAAGGGTTACTTATGTTCCTTGCTTTAATATGTGTACCGATCTTTGGTGTATTTATGACTGGTGGAATTGGTGAAACAGTGGAATCGATTAAAGCTGTAAACCCTACTCATTTAAGCCTAATAGCTGGGACAACAGCTGCAGGCATTATTTCCTCTATAGCTTGGGGACTTGGTTATTTTGGTCAGCCACATATTATCGTTCGCTTTATGGCAATTAGTTCGGTTAAAGAAACTAAACAAGCCCGCAGAATCGGTATTGGCTGGATGATTTTAAGTCTTCTTGGTGCAATTACTACTGCACTAGTTGGAGTTGCTTACTTCCAACAAAATCCTGACGTAACACTATCAAGTCCTGAGGCAGTATTCATTGTACTAGGGCAAGTTGTTTTCCATCCATTTATTGCTGGTTTAATATTAGCAGCTGTATTAGCGGCTATTATGAGTACAATTTCATCTCAATTAATCGTTACATCTTCAGCATTAATAGAAGATTTATACAAAGCAGTTATTAAAACAGATGCATCCGATAAAACGTATGTGAATTATGGTCGAATCGCTGTATTAGTAGTTTCCATTGCCGCTGCAATCCTTGCTTGGGAACAAAATGAAACAATCTTAGGTCTTGTCGCATTTGCATGGGCAGGCTTCGGTGCAGCATTTGGTCCAGTTATCTTACTTACACTTTACTGGAGAAAAATCACTTCAGCTGGGGCATTAGCAAGTATGATCGCTGGTGCTGTAGTAGTAGTAATCTGGGGCACAAATGATACACTTTCAGGAGCATTATATGAAATCGTCCCTGGTTTTGTAATTGCGTTGATCGTCGCTGTTGTAGTCAGCTTAATGACATACAAACCGAATGCGGAGATTGAAAAAGAATTCGATGAAACATTACGTTTGTTGAAAAAAGATCGTTAAATAGAAAGATTTAGCAGCTGACCGATTTTTCGGTCAGTTTTTTTAATGATAAGAAAATATATAAAAATGTCTCGTGAGCACTATGTTCAAGGGACTAGCAAGAATAAATAATCCTATGGTTTCCGTTTCAGGTGGAAGCGCTTTTAGCTGGGTGAGCGATGAGCTATCACCGTCGCTACCGCGTCGTGAGTGTTATTATATCTGTCTCACTCTTCCCGCCGAAGTCGCCACCTTGCACTACAATCCCTAAATATGTAATAGTACATTAAAAGATTTAGCCAAACTTTTCGCGAATATAAAGTTGTTTTGCTGATTGTAGCGCAGGTCGGTGACTCCTGCCTGACCCACGGAAGCGTCCGACCGGAGCTACAATCAACGGAATATCTGCGTTTTATTCTTAAAGAACCGGGGTGTTTTTGCTCGGTTTTTCTTATTTTTAAAAAATGTAACCTATATGTCCTATATGACACTTGTCATACTTATGACTTGACGTTTATGCCTACTCCTAATTTGTGATTTTTATTATTATTAAGATAATAATTCACAACAGGAGGAATATAATGAGCAGAGAAAAAACACTCGCATTACGTAAAAATGTAAAACCCTTTGAAAACTCCGAACTTAAAAAAAGTATTGTTCAACTAATCAACACTATCCCACCATTTTTTATTCTATGGTTTTTAGCATATAAAAGTTTAGATGTATCTATTTGGCTAACCGTGGCTTTGTCTGTTATCGCAGCTGGATTTGTCATTCGTATTTTCATTATCTTTCATGATTGTACACATGGATCTTTCTTTAAAAATAAAAAAGCAAATAACATTACCGGTACTATTACTGGAATCATTACGCTCTTCGCTTATGAAAAATGGAAACGCGAGCATAATATTCACCATGCTACTAGTGGAAATTTAGACAAACGTGGAGTCGGCGACATTTGGATGATGACCGTCGAAGAATATATTGAAGCATCACCTATGAAACGACTTTCTTATCGTCTCTATAGAAATCCGATCGTGATGTTCGGTTTAGGACCTGCGTTACTGTTCTTAGTAAGCAATCGGATTAACCGTAAGGGTGCCCCTGGAAAAGAACGTAACAATACGTATTTAATCAATATTTCTGTAATTGTTATTTATGCATTGATGATCTGGTTAATCGGATGGCAAGCATTTGCGATCATTCAAGGTACTATTCTGTTCGTTGCAGGTGCTTTAGGAATTTGGTTATTTTACGTTCAACATCAATTTGAGGATTCCTATTTTGAAGATGAATCTGAATGGGATTATGTAAAAGCTGCTATAGAAGGAAGCTCTTATTACAAGTTACCTCGGGTTTTACAATGGGTAACTGGAAATATCGGATTCCACCATGTGCACCATCTAAGTCCAAGGGTTCCTAACTATAACTTAGAAAAAGCTCATGATTCAACACCACCTTTACACAAGGCTACGACGATTAACTTGCGTAAGAGCTTAGAGTCTATCCATTTCCGATTATTCGATGAAGATAATAAAAGCTTTGTGAACTTCAAAGAAATTAAACACTTATTAAAGAACGCTAAGCAAACTGTAAATGTAAATTCAAAAAATTCATCCTTTGAAAGTAAGTAAAATTTGTGTAAAAACCATTCCAGTAATTACTTAGGAATGGTTTTTGCATTATAATGAGTGAAAGTGTATCACTAAGAGGTGAAGAAGATGTCCAAATGGTATCAAATATTCCCCAAATATCCTTGGCTAAGTATTTATGCTTGGATTGTTTTTTGCATTTTTCCATTCTTTTTTATATTTAGATCCACAGCTCCTATAGAGATTGTTATAGGATTAGCACTAACATTACTTTTTTTTATCGCATACCGACTTTCTTTTTCAGCTAAAGGTTGGTTATTATATATCTCCGTTGCTTTAGAAATTTCGATAAGTGTTTGGATGACTTATTTATACGGTTACATCTATTTTTCCATCTTCTTATCCTTTTTAATCGGGAATATAAAAAGACGAGTGGGCTTCTTTGTAATTTATAGTATTCATTTAGTAGTTACTATTGCTGCCGTTGCTATAGGATTTTTCATCCAAACCGAATTATTCCTCTCCCACCTACCATTTCTTATCATTTGTTTGATAGGGGTTATTTTATTGCCCTTTAATACATATACCCGAAATCAGCGTGAGGCGTTAGAAGATCAATTAGAAGAAGCACAAATGAAAATTTCTCAGTATATTATAATTGAGGAAAGAGAACGAATTGCAAGAGATTTACATGACACACTTGGACAAAAGCTCTCACTAATAGGACTAAAAAGTGATTTAGCGAGCCGATTGATCGAGAAAAATCCACAGGCAGCTAAAACAGAGATATTGGATATTAACCAAACAGCACGGTCAGTATTAAAAGAGGTTCGAGAACTCGTAACAAATATGCGTGGAACAAAACTAGAGGATGAACTATTCCGAATCAATCAAATTCTGAAAGCCGCTCAGATAAAGTGCACCGTTAGTGGCACACCAAAATTAGTGAACACGCCATTGCTTGTAGAAAATGTACTCAGTATGTGTTTAAAAGAAGCGATAAATAATGTAGTGAAGCATAGTGGTGCTTCTACCTGCTCCATTTCTATTAAACAATCGGCAAAAGAAACATTGCTAAAAGTGTACGACAACGGCAAAGGGTTGGGAGAGAGAGTAAATTGGTCTAAAGGACATGGCCTACGCGGCATTAAAGAAAGATTAGAATTTGTAAATGGAACACTAGAAATTCATTCGGAAAATGGAACAACATTGAATATACGAATCCCTAATGTTATACAACAACCCAGTCAGGAGGAATAGACATGATACGAATTGTCATTGCAGAAGATCAACGAATGGTGCTAGGTGCTCTAGGCTCACTACTCGATTTGGAAGAGGATATGGAAGTTGTCGGGAAAGCCAATAATGGAGAAGAAGTATTGAAACTGATTGAACAATTGCAACCAGACGTTTGTATTATGGATATTGAGATGCCTATCAAAACTGGGCTGGATGCCGCAGAAGAACTCAAAGAAAGTAATTGTAAGGTAATCATATTGACCACATTTGCTAGGTCAGGGTATTTCGAACGTGCACGTAAAGCTGGCGTTAATGGATACTTATTAAAGGATAGCCCTAGTGAGGAGCTAGCTAATTCAATTCGGGTCATCATGGATGGTCGACGTATATACGCCCCCGAACTGGTTGACATGGCTTACGAAGAGGAAAATCCACTTACAGAACGTGAAAGTCAGGTTCTAGAGCTAATCGCAAATGGAAAAAATACAAAAGAGATTGCTAGTGAGCTATTTATCACAACAGGTACTGTCCGCAACTATATCTCGGTCATTTTAGATAAACTAGACGTTGGAAATCGAATTGAGGCTATTTCTAGGTTTAAAGAAAAAGGATGGTTTAAATAATAATTTTAAAAGCTTAGAGCTAATTGCTTTGAGCTTTTTTTATTTTTGACTAAACTTTTTCACAGCTTGCAGGGTATATATAGTGAAAGGAGTGAAAAAGTGCACATGAATGATGACATCTTAGGAGAAATTAGAAATGGTAGTCGTGATGCTTTTAAACAGTTTTACGATACGTATGAAAATTATGCGATTCGAACAGCAAAAGCTATTACAAGAAATGATGAGCATGCAAAAGATGCAGTGCAAGAGACCTTTATAAGAGTTTTCCGCAATATATCTTCCTATAATTCCACTTTATCATTTGATGCATGGTTTTATCGTATTTTAGTAAATGAGTGTTATCGTATTTTAACTAAAGAGAAGAAAAGTACCCCCTTGGATACTTCTACAATAGAAAATAACACACAACTGACAGAGCATTCGAAAGAAAATTTGTCCGACTTATATAGCATGCTTCAAAATATGGCTGACTTATATCGCATTCCTATTTTACTCAAATATATAAAAGGTTTTTCTGAAAAAGAAATCGCCAATATTTTAGATTTGAATCAGAACACGGTGAAATCCAGACTTTTTAATGGGCGGAACTTATTAAAGACTCAATTAGAGATGATGGAAATGGAGGGAAATTAATAATGGACCAATTAGACGACAGATTAAAGAAGGAAATTTTAGATCATACGGAGGAAACCCCTTCTATATTAAAAAATGATATATGGAATCATATAGATCAAGAGCTATTTCATACGAAAAGCAGAAGAGCGAAGAAAGTGAAAAAAAAATCGAAGGTAATTCCAATTGTTATTGCTGCAGCTGCCGGATTGATGATTCTATTTAGTACACAAACAGAAACAGGTAGTGCTTTTATTAAACAAATAAAGGATTTGTTCGTTCTGGAAAAGGAAATTACGCAAAGTATCGAAGGCAATGAGGAGGAAACTAACGTAAACCTGCAGGAAGGTAAAGATTCCGAGTATATTATTTATATAGATGAAGAGCGGTATAAGCTGTTGAACGGGGTAGAATCGGATATTATAACAACAAAAGAGCCTTTGGAAGAAAGATATCCTGAAGTTTCAATGGAAATCAAACAGTTTAAGAATGTTACTCCAGAGGATATGGTTTCTACTTTAGAAACAGAGCTTGCTTCTGAATATACAAAGGTAACAGCAACAGAAACTGTTACGGAACCAGTAAACGGTTATAAATTACATGGTATTAGTGGTTCGGAATGGGATAGCCCTGTAACGAATGTATATGTTGTTGACAACCTAAATGGAGGAAGCTTTGTTATTACGGAGAAATACTTTTTAGAAGCTGCAGAAGGTCATGGTGCTAGATTCTATGCTATGCTGAAAGAATTTGAAATAATAGAATAAGTTTAGACTTCACCCTCTGGGGTAAATAAATAGTAGAGTTAAAAATTGGAGGAGGAATACACATGAGTGGATTATCTGACAAAGTTAAAGGTGCCGTGAACAAAACAAAAGGTGAAGCAAAAGATCAATTCGGTAATGCTACCGACGATCACAAATTACAAGCAGAAGGTAAATTCGATAAATTAAAGGGTGAAGTTCAAGAAGAAGTCGGCGAGTTAAAAGATCGCTACGACCGAAAAGACGAACGTTAATATGCACGCAGTAACTAAGGACAATCAGATGTTGATAAAAAAATAGATACTTTTTTAAAATAGGACCGCTGACTATATTTTTTAGTCAGTGGTCCTTTCATTTATAAGGTTTTTAACGTTACAAGGACAATCTCCGGTGAATTTAATACCCTTACAGGAATCACGCTATTTCCTAACCCCCTACTCACAATCATGTGCGTAGTATTTTCCGTGTACATTCCTGCTGTATAGCGAGGAAATAGACCCTGTCCAGGTGCTACAAGACCACCGAGACCAGGAATTCGAAACTGACCTCCATGTGCATGTCCTGAAAAAACAACATCCATTTTATAATCTATGTAGTCTTGAAAAGTCTCAGGTCGATGGGAAAGCACTAGGGTAAACAGATCATTTTCCTCAAATTCACGCAAAGCCTCATTTACCGAAATTCCATTTAGAGGATCCTCAATACCAATAATTCGAATTTCATCTCCATTATGCTCTATTATTTGTTCTTCATTCGAAAGTACCTTTACCCCTAAATCTATTAAAGAGGTCTTTATGTTATCGATGTCATTAGTAGCAATTTCATGGTTTCCCGTTACATAGTAAGTGGAGGCTATATCCACAATATTTCTTACTAATTCTAAGCTTTGGTCTAAATTATAACGGTTACTATCAATCAAATCACCCGTGATAAAAATAAGATCCGGGTTTGATTTTTGTATTTTTTTTACTAATTTTTCTTGCTTGTCTCCGAAGGTTGCATCATGTAAGTCCGAAATTTGCAGGATTTTTAACCCATTGAAGCTAGTAGGAATTCTATCCGATTCCACAGTAATTTTAGTCGTTTGAATCCAACTATTACTTATGAATAGCAACAGGATGATCGCTACGATAAATAATAATAATTTTTTCATTTAATTTTCTCCTAATAATGGACTCATGATTCCTACTCGGTAACCAATATGCTCCTTGTTCAATAACTCATTTACAGTGAACATAGCAGTATCCCCTGTTGTCGTTTGCACCGCACCCTCTGGTAACTTATTGCGCAAAACAGTATATTCAGCTGTCGAAGCTCCTGTTGGTAAATAGGTCGGGCAAACAATAGTCCAATCTAGTAAAGTATCTCTTAACAAGTCATACACTTTATGGTGCTCCTGCGCAGCCTTTGTAGATTTCCGCTTAGATTCGGATGATTGATATCGAAGAATTCCGGGCTCTGCTCTACTATCCAATATACCTGCAGTACCAATCGTTATAATTCGCTTTACCTGTTGCTTTTGCATATTGGAAATTATATGTGTGATTGACTCTGTTAATACCGTTGTTTTATCTGTGTCAAGTGCACTTATAACAGCATCTACTTCCGATAACGTTGCTACTATATCCGAAGAATTTCTTGCATCTCCTTGTAGGACGGTTAGACCATCCTTGGGTTGCAATTTTTCAGGGTTTCTTATCAATGCATTAACTTTTATACCTTGTTCTAGTAGTAACGTGAGAATAGCATGTCCCACACGTCCGGTTGCTCCAAAGAGGGCTATTTTCATCTATCCTACCTCCAGTTTTCTATTTTTTTAACTTTGCATTTTAGGGTTATCATAGATGGTTGCACTTTTCAGGGCTTGCATAAGCGCTTAGGCTTTTCTAATTATAACATCAAAAAGAGTATTCCTTCTTTTACAAAGGAACACTCTTTTGTCGAACTATGTTATTTCCCAGGAAATAATTAATAAGTATTCATAGAAAAAATAAATGCAAATACTGCTCCATAAAAAATAATCATAAGTACGATACAAATAGCCATCCAAATAAGAGAAGCACGGGCATAATTACGTCTTGGATCGGGATTTCCAAATCCCCAGATGAATAACATGACAATATTGACGATTGGAATGACCATTATAAGCATTGTAATCAGCCATTCCCCAACTGTCATATCTTTCGCATTCTTTTCATGGGTATCATATCTGTGTTCTTGAGCCTTTTCTAATGATTCCATCATATCCCTCCTTTTCGACTTTCATAGACATTTTAGTGCCCATCTTAATATTATGACAGATTCCAAGAAAAAGACTACCTTACGAAATTATTCTACCTTCAGTAAACTAATAGGAGTTACAATTCCAATTAATTTATCACTTTCTTTTCCATCCTCCGTGATTAGAAGTGCTTCTAACCGTCTTCCCCGTATTACAGATGACTTAAATATTTCTACAGCTTCAAAAACAGAGGCCTGTGCATGTATAAACTGATGATTATTTCTATTACTTTCATGTGCTAGTATTTCTGATAACACCGTTTTTTTTCTCGAAAAGGATTCAGAATCCACTTTACTCGCCATCCACATAGTAATACCTACTGGAGAGATAAGTCCTTTAAAGGATTTCCCCTTATATACGGGAAATTGATTGTACTTTTTATCTTTAATCACCTTTAAGGCATAGCTTAGTGAGTCCGTTTCTTGAAAGGTTGTCACATTTGTCCGGAACATTTGAGCTACGGTAATGGGTTTAGCTAAGGCACCTTCAATTTCCTCCATTTTCGCCACAACATCATCATGGGGTTCAGCAATGGCAAATTCTATAGATGTACGGTGATGTACTATAGCATTTCTCAAATCGCCATACTCTCTTAAATCTGCTTCATATCTTCTAATAACTGCATTTTTCTTTTTAGCAAAATCAATTAATCGAAAAAATGCCATATGTTCATTCGTACCAATAAGATCCTTCATCAATTGATCTATTCGGTTGTAGGAAACGGTAAATCGATCCGAATTACGTGCTACCAACTAAATCACCTCTCAACTAGATTTTTGCTTTTGCTACATTTCGCTTGGCCAAATAAACTGCACCAATTACTAACAACACAACTAACACTAACGTAACACTCAAACTCCAGAAAAATGGCACTTTGTCTAAATTACCACTTAAGATTTGTCCTGCATACATTGGTAGCTTCCAAGGTGAAATGGTCCAGTAAGTACCTAGCAGACTATCCACCAATTGTACGACTATTAGTATGAAGATTGATATAACCGAAGCTACTCCCGTAGAAAAAGCTGCACTGGAGCAAATTACAACACTAATAGCAAATAGCAACCAAATACTATACGTTCCTAAAAACCCAATAAATGCAGCTCCATCTACTGCTCCATACAATATATACGTATAATAGACATTCGCTAAAAGACCAATACATGCACTTCCTATTATTAGGATGCTCATAATAGCTGCTTTACTAAACACATATCCAAAATAAGAAATGGGTCTTACGTATAACATAATTCCCGTCCCGTTTTTGCGTTCCCGAGCAATGATACCAGCAAATCCAAAAGCTACTATTAACAAACCAATAAATTGATACTGACCAATTGTAGACATGATTATTTGTTCAGGTTTGTATTCTGGGAGCTGAAACGCCATATCACTCGGTATATTTCCTACCGCATTTAGAATTTGAGGTAAATAGTAATAAGTCAACGGTTCAGAAATACCAAATAAAATAAACACTAAAGGGATCCATAAAATCTTAAAGTTACGAACATTTTCACGCCACTCTTTTCGAAACATTATAAAGAAATTATTCAACCTTATTCACCACCTGCATGAAGATTTCTTCTAAACTGGCAGAAGCCCGCTCTACCTTTGATAATCGTAGATTGCTATTAGCAAGTACCTGTAATACTTCATTCATCATTGGCTTGTTGTCCTCAAGATGTATAAAAACAACCTCATTTTCTTGTCTAGCTGACCAAGGAGAGATTTCGACAAACTTTGCTGCCTCTTCCGTGTCTGCAAAAATGACTTTAAATAGAGGATTTGCATACTTGTCTCGTACTTCCTTCAATGAACCTTGTTCTACTAGTTGCCCCTTTCTTAAAAACAGCAACTGATCTGTCATTTCCTCTGCATCATTCAAAATATGAGTGGAATATAAAATAGTCGTATGTTCCTGTAACTCTTTTAGAAGATTCATTATTTCTCTTCTACCAACGGGATCTAAAGCAGATACAGGTTCATCTAGCAAAAGCAATCCTGGTTTATGCACAATAGCTTGCGCTAATCCAAGCCTTTGCTTCATTCCTCCAGAAAAGGTACCTGTTTTTTTATTCTTTGCATCTCCTAAACCAACAAAGTCTAGCGTTCTTTCTGCTTGTGATTTGGCCATTTTGCCTTCTATTCCACTTAGCTTTGCTACCATTTCAGTAAATTCAAGTGCTGTTAGCCACGAATAAAATTGCGGATATTGTGGCAGGAAGCCTATTTCTCTTCGAATGTCACCTTTCAAATCCCCGTCAATGACAACTGAACCACTTGTTTGCTTTAATAGTCCTGCTAGGATAGACAGCGTAGTAGTCTTACCTGCACCATTTGGGCCTATCAAAGCTGTAGCAGTGTTTTTGTTAAGCGAAAAAGTAATTTGATTTATTGCTATTTCATTCCCATATTCCTTTGTTAACCCATGCACATGTAGTAATGTTTTCATTCATTCCGTCTCCCTACGATAAAATAAATAATAGGTCCAATAATATTGATAAAAATAATAATAATTGCCCACATCCACTTTGGCCCATTGGTGTACTTCACGCGAACTAGATCAATCACTGCAACTATGACTAATAATAGTTGAATGATGATAACAGGTAAGATGAGCATCCAAGGTATTGAATCCCAGTCCATTGTTCTTCCCCCTTTTTTTCTCTCTTCTATTCTACTACATATAGAACAGAAAAGTTTCAATTAATTTTTTTAATATTTATATTTTTACTTTACCTCGACTGCTATTTAGTTCAACAATCATCATTATGTTATAATAATCAGTTGGAAGGTGAATTAATAATGGAAATCTTAATCAGAAAAGCTCTCAAAAAAGATGCAAATGAAGCTATCCCTCTAATAATGGATGCCATCGGAGACATCTCCATGCAAATGACTGGTGAAACAGAAGAAGCTGCCATTACTAAAGAGTTTAGACAACTATTTACACGTACGGATAATCGACATTCCTATTTATATACGTATATTGCTGAATTGAACGGACATGTTGCAGGAGTAATGGTATTTTATTCCGCGGAACAGGCAGTTACTCTAGATGCAAACTTAGAAGCATATTTATCTAACAAAAAAGGCACAGTAGTAATAATAGACCCCGAAACCGCTCCCGGAGAATGGTATATCGACACGGTCGTAGTGGACCCAACATATCGTGGTCATGGAATCGGGACTAAATTATTAAGCTATGCGGAACAATTAGTGAAGAATTCTGGTGGTGGTAAACTAGCCTTGAATGTTGAGATTAAAAAAGAAGCTGCTATTCGCTTGTATAATCGCCTAGGATTTGATACCCTATGTCCTTGGACAATTATTGGTGAGCCTTTTCATCATATGGTGAAAACCATAGTCGTAGATTAAAGGAGAAACTTATATGAAATTTTGGATATACCCTCTTATGGTTGTGTTTGCTGCAAGCAGCTATGGGACGTTATCAACTATGGTTAAACTAGCAATCCAAGATGGCTATACAGCCTCTGAAGCGGTTTCTAGTCAATATATTGTTGGATTTATATTAGCTTTAATTTTATACCTCATTACCCAACGAAAACTTCCTCGTTTGTATGGA
Source organism: Psychrobacillus sp. NPDC096623 (assembly GCF_044762655.1). Taxonomy (NCBI): domain Bacteria; kingdom Bacillati; phylum Bacillota; class Bacilli; order Caryophanales; family Bacillaceae; genus Psychrobacillus; species Psychrobacillus sp. NPDC096623. The sequence continues at coordinate 5,811 of NZ_JBIWER010000002.1, read as the reverse complement.
GGGTTTAAAATTATTTTGTTAGCAGGTGTGTTTACAGCTACTACAGGAATTGTTTATGGTATGTCACTTATATACTTGCCTGCCTCTCTTGCAGTTGTTATGCTATTCCAATTTACATGGATTGGCACCTTAATCGATTGTATTATTAGAAAGAGATTTCCATCCAGAGCAGAAAAAATTTCTCTAGTAATATTATTTGTAGGGACAATTTTAGCTGCTGGAGTATTGGATGTAGATTTAAGTGGAATCGATTGGAGAGGCTGGGTTTACGGTTTTGCTGCTGCTGTTTCCTTCTCATTGAATATGAATGTGAATACGAAGCAAGTCAAAGGGATGAATACTACAACCCGTCTATTATTTGTTTCCTTTATCGCAGCGCTCATGATTGGTTTATTCCAAAATCCAGAAATTATTTGGAATGGAAAACTATTTACTGAATCACTCCTATTTTATGGACTAGCCCTCGGGTTATTAGGTATTATTGTCCCGATTTACTTCTTTGTAATTGCAGTACCTAAAGTAGGTGGCGCGGTATCTTCTATATTAAGTGCGATGGAGTTGCCGGTTGCTGTTATCGTATCAGTCATCGTGTTAAGTGAGGCTCTTTCTATAATACAAGTAGTAGGAATAGTCATCATTTTATTGGGAATGTGTATTCCAACATATGCAGATATTCGAAAAAACAAAAAGCTGAAGGTTAATACATAACCTCCAGCTTATTGTTATTTTTCGATTGTAAATGTCACGAGTACGAATACTGCGAAGCTTAGTAACAGCGTTGAACCTCCAATTATATATGCTACTAACGCCAATGTTTCATTTATATTAAACGGTTGTATAAACTGAAGATACATTCCAAGTGTTAAGCCAATAGCCCCAATTATAGCTGACCATCCATGAAACGCAACAAGTTTAGGGAACTTCACTTTATATAATTTATAAAACAGTCCATATACAAATAACGACAACCAGCCAACCAGTAAAATATGTGCATGAATGGGGCGTAGTGCATAGGTTCCCGCCCCCGCCATATGAGAACCAAGGTATGCTCCTAATAATCCAAATAATGCCCCTGCTCGTACAAAACGTATACTCCATCTTTCTTGCATATTTATTTCCCCCTACTTTTCTTTGTAATTGTTAATAACGCTGGTAATAATAATGGTCGAACGATAAATGTATCCAACAGTACACCAACTGCTACAGCAAAACCAAATACTTTAAGCTCCATAACTGGCTGCGATATTAAAACGGCAAATGTAGCCGCAAGTATTAATCCTGCTGATGAAATAACACTTCCCGTTTTTTCAACAGCTTTCGCAATAGCTTCTAGTTCATCACGCTTTTTCCGTTCTTCTTTCAATCTGCTCATTAACATAATTGAATAATCTACACCTAGTGCTACTAAAAATACAAACGTGTAAAGTGGTATTCGATAACTAAAGGACTTATATCCGAGGAACACATCAAAAATCCATGTAGATAATCCTAAAGCTGCTCCGAATGACAATAAAATGGAGAACATCATCAACAATGATGCCCGCATCGACCTAGTTTGGAAAGCAAGCATTAATCCGATCAGTACTGTCATTAACCCCATTACTAGTAATGTATCTCTATTATTAATATGACGAATATCCACTTGCTTCACTGTCTCTCCACTTACTAAAACCTGTTGATCTCTTAATTCATCTCTAATCATATCCACTTCATCCAGAGCTTCCTGGCTATAAGGGTTTGCTTTTAATATAATAGAGAACTGTGTGTATAGATCACTTCCTGAAGGCGATGCACGTACCTGACTTACAAGTGATCTATCTTCTATCCACTCTCGAATAGCTGCAACTTCTTTTTCATCCTTGGATTTTACGAGAATCGTTGTTGGTGCTATTTCTCCTTCTGAAAATGCATCACCAAGTTTTGTAAAACCTTCTTTTGATGATAACTCATCTGGGAAAGATGCCAGTAGATCGTAGGAGTAGATGATTGTTGTTGCATGCCATGTGCCAATCCCTAGCAGTATCAAAATGGGTATTGCTACTCTCCATGGTTTTTTTGTACTTACATTTCCCGCATTTGCCCAAATTTTTGTAGTTTTTTCTTTGTTTTTCGTCATTTTTACTACTGCAAACAAAGCTGGCAATAAAGTAAGTCCGGCAATTAGCATAATAATCACTGCAATCGCGAACACTGGTGCAAAATTACGATATGGTTCATATATGGCTAAAGCAAGTGTTGCAACTCCCGCTAAAATGGTTCCACCACTAAAAAGAATGGTTTCTCTGGTTTTAGCAAGTGCAACCCTCATGTCCTGCTCTTCTTTATATCTTGCATATAGCAAGAGGGAATAATCGGTTATCACGGCAAACAACAAAATCATCATAATCGACAGTGCCTGGTTTTCAATCGTAATAGATGTGAACTTACCAATAAGACCAATAATTCTATCCACTACTCCATACACTATTCCTGCTCCAATTAAGGGTATGATAGCAAGAATGAATGAGCGATAAATAATAATTAGTAGGATAAAAATAATTCCTACTGTTGCTAGTAGTAAAACTACATCAGCCTGTGAAAATAGCTCCATTGTATCGCTTGCTATACCAGCCGGTCCTGTATAATAAATAGTAAAATCTGATGGAATAATGTTAGATACATTATTTTTTATTTCTTCTACTTTTTTATGAACCTCTTTGCTTTCTAGCTGTCCTTCCAAAATTAATGGTACAAAGAATGTTTTTTTATCTTCAGACACAAAAGAATTTCGTTGCTCCTTTGGGATTTTAGAAAACTTCGGTATACTTGAGTAATTTTGTTCCATTAATTCTAATACGCTTTGAATTTCATCCTCAGTATTATTCTTGTTACGATCAAAAACGATTATTAAAGGTATTCCTTCTTTACTAGATGAGTTTTCTTTCATAACTTTATCTGCTTGAATAGACAATGCAGTATCTGGAAGTCCTGAATTTTTTGATGTACTTGACACTTCTTTACTAGAAGGAGCAAAGAGTGTAAGTAATCCTAGCGCTATAAGCCAACTGACTATTATAACTAGCCAGCTCCGTTTATTTTTCATCACTATACCTCCTATGTATTTCCTTATAAGAGGTACTATACAAGTTGAAAGTGAACAGAAGATGAACAGATAATTACAGCTTATTTAATCGAATGATTACTCTAGTTCCATGAGGAGCTACGCTTTCAAAAGAAAGCATACCTTGATGTGACTGGATAACCTCCTGGACAATTGCTAGGCCAAGTCCACTACCCTCAATTTGCGTGGAGCGAGCTTCGTCTTCCCTATAAAACCTTTCCGTCCATTGGTTATAATTAGTATCTTTATTCCCACTGCCTGTGTCCTGAATTGACACGCATACATTTTCTTCACTTTCTTCTAAAACAATTTGTATTTCTCCTTGAGAGTGATTATACTTTATAGCATTTGAAAGTAGATTTTCCCAAACATACTCAAGCATTTCACTGTCACCGTATACATTTACTGGGTTTAACTTTATATTAATAGATATCTCTTTTTCATCTAGTAGCCATCTAAATTTCTGAATGACCTGTTTTAACTGCCTATCTAGTGAAAAGGGTTCTTTTTTGGTTCGACTATTTGCTTGGTCAAAGGAAGTAAGAACTAATAACTGCTTCATAACATTAGAGAGCCGTTTTGACTCTTGTTGAATAATCGTTACATACTTTAAATGATCAGCTGCACTTAGCTCTCCACCTTCAAGCAAATGAGCATATCCTTGTATATTCAATAGCGGTGTCTGAAAATCGTGTGATACTCTGGAGATAAACTCCTTTTTGTATCGATCGCTCGCATCCAGTTGTTTAACCATATTCCGAAAGCTATCTGCTAGTTGTCCTATTTCATCATGCTGATAGATCGATAACTCTGCTTGAAAGTCTTCGTTAGCTATTTTATTTGTTGCTAACGTCAATTTAGTTAACGGATTAATCATTTTCTTAGCAACAATCAACATAGCTATCACACTAAGAATAATCATTATTGCTACTAATCCACCTAATAACAAGTGAATTTCATTAAATAAGAATTTAATATTCGGTCGTTGAAACAATGCGTAATTTTTCCCCTCATAAGTAAATGGAACTCCAACGGTATTCGTTAATTCATTAGAAAAGTAACCTGTTATAAAGGTTTCATTAGGGAACTCTCTCATTCCGTGGTATGTTTCTCCATTTAAAACTCTGTCAACGATTGATTTATTAATCCTCTGGACCCGAAATTTACCTCCATAAGCTCTTTCTAGCCCGTCTTCACCAACGACGTATAATTGATACCCAGTATTGCCTATTGACTGGAGAAAAGAGTCCAGTTCACTATTATTAGACATATTTATACTATTTACAATTGATTTTGCTACTAATACGTTTTTTTCATCATTTTTTTCCTTAAGATTATGATGATAATATGTATTTACTATCATAAATCCTAATGTTCCACTAGCAAACATTATAAGCAGTGTCATCCACACGAACTTGCTATACAAAGTTCTCATCATGTAGACTCCTCCAACTTATAACCAACTCCACGCACGGTCTTAATCTGTATTTGCGTCTCTGATTTTGATAATCTCTCTCTTACCCTTTTAATATGAACACTTAATGTCTGCTCGTCTCCTTCAAAATCTATTCCCCAAATTGTTTCAATTAACTGGTCTCTAGTAAAGACTTGGTTTGGCATAGAAGCTAACTTGGAAAGTAGCTCAAACTCTTTTAAGGGTAAAACTAAGACCTCATCTCCAATCTGAACCTCAAAGCTTTTCCGATTGATTAACATATTACCAATTCGGATGTTAACATCACTTGTTTTATCATATCTTCTTAAAATAGCACGGATGCGAAATAATAATTCTTTTGGCTCAAAAGGTTTTACTAAATAATCATCTGATCCAGCAATATAGCCTTTTTCTTTATCTTCTAGTTTTCCTTTTGCTGTTAAGAGCAATACAGGAATATTGTATTGTTCACGTATTAACTTGGTTAATTGAAGACCGTCCATAACTGGCATCATAACATCTATTACTGCTAAATCTGGTAGTTCCCGTTCCAATATGTTTAATCCATCTTTTCCATTTACAGCTTTAATAACGCGGTACCCAGATTGAGATAAATATAGTGAAATTAATTCAAGTGTATGTATGTCATCATCAACTGCTAATATTACTACCACCGTGACCCCTCCTAAATGCATGTAGTTATTTTATATTGTGTCTGTTTAATTGTAATACAGCAAGTAAATAACGATTTATGTGGAAGATTGAGTGATACTATTTTCAAAACAAAAAAGTCGCTACCGATAAACTCGGTAACGACTTTTTCTTTGTGCCCAGCGACGTCCTACTCTCACAGGGGGAGACCCCCAACTACCATCGGCGCTGAAGAGCTTAACTTCCGTGTTCGGTATGGGAACGGGTGTGACCTCTTCGCCATCATCACTAGACTAATTCGGCTTTCAATATACGGCGCATCGCGTTGTCAACTTCATTCGTTCAGTTAGTCACGTACGTTAGTACGTTCCTTCCTTCTCTCAATCGTTTCCTAGCACTGCTTGTATCTTGAAACCCTCATATAAATAGAGTGCTTGTTCACTCAAAACTGGATAAACGACATTGTTACGTTAAACAAATTTGGTTAAGTCCTCGATCGATTAGTATTCGTCAGCTGCACGTGTCGCCACGCTTCCACCCCGAACCTATCTACCTCATCGTCTTTGAGGGATCTTACTTACTTGCGTAATGGGAAATCTCATCTTGAGGGGGGCTTCGTGCTTAG